>NZ_JBCNKH010000004.1:0-225084 GCF_039596135.1 Chitinophaga sp. | reverse complement strand
GTGTGATGCCAACCCGCAATGGGCGTAACGGCATGCTTTTCACCTGGAACGGTGTCATCAATATCAAAAACAAAAAGTGGGCAGACGATTTTTCGCCAATCGACGAAAACAGTCCCTGCATTGCTTCCAGCCAATATAGCAAAGCATACCTCCGCCACCTGTTCGTAGCCGGAGAGATACTGGGTATGACCCTGGCCAGTATCCACAACCTGGCCTTTTACCTGGAGCTGGTGAAAGAAGCCCGGAAGCAAATTTTAACAGGAAATTATGCCCAGTGGAAGAATAGAATGGTGCCGCAGCTGAAACAAAGACTTTAGAATTTATTATTTTGCCGCCATATGATTACTAAAATAGATTGGTATATACTACGTAAGTTCATAGGTACCTTCATTTATTCCCTCAGTATCCTGCTCGTAATATCTGTTGTGATAGATATTACTGAGAAGGTGGACGACTTCATGAACAGTAACTTATCTGTTTACAGGATCATTGTCGACTACTATTTTGGCTTTATTCCCCACATTGCAGCACTCTTATTCCCACTTTTTATATTTATTTCCGTAATTTTCTTCACGTCCAAGATGGCGTATCGTACAGAGATCATAGCCATCCTGAGCAGTGGTGTGAGTTTCCGACGTTTCCTCCGCCCATACTGGATAGGGGCATTCCTGTTCGGTGGCATCCTCTGGCTGGGTAACTTCTGGACCGTACCCATTGCGAATAAGATCCGTACCAAGTTTGAAAACACGTACGTAGACAAAAAGAAGGCGTCAGAAAGCATGTACGACAAGAGCATTCGTATTGATAGCTTTACTTACGTCACCTTCGGATCTTATGACCCTAATTACAAGACTGGCGGTAACTTTGAACTCGAAGATATCCACGGCCAGGACCTGCGTATGAAACTGAGGTCTGAACGGGTAGAATGGGACTCCATTAATAAAGTGTGGAAACTTAACCTTGTAACGATTCGTAAAATTGATGGCCTCCGCGAGACCTGGATGAAAACCAGGGATACCACGCTCAAGCTAGCCCTGAATCCCGCTGAAATGCATGAAGAAAAGAACATGCAGGAAGCGATGACCACCCCGGAGCTTTCCCGGTACATTGACAGGGAAAACCTGCGCGGGGCTGAAGGATTGAACGTATTCTACGTGGAAAAGTATCGTCGTACCGCATCATCCGCAGCAGTGGTGATCCTTTCCCTGATCGGGGGCATCATTGCGTCCAAAAAAGTTCGTGGCGGGAGTGGATTGCACCTGGCTGTAGGTATCGTAATCAGTGCTACCTACATTATTATGTTGCAGTTTTCGACCGTATTCTCAATTAAAGCGAACCTGAACCCTTTACTGGCAGTATGGATTCCAAATTTCGCATTCGGGGCGCTGGGATTCTACCTGTATCTGAGAGCGCCGAAGTAAAAAATTCACATTTCTTTAATATTTAGTGAATTTAGTAATCTTTACTTATTAGTATTTTGATAGCCAGTAGGTTACATTCTTGCGCATGAATTTACGCCTGTCCCAGGCAGATCATATTAGTGTTAAGTTCATTAACAAATCATTACTTTTGACAATTGATCGTCTTTTTGTTATCATTACCAATTAACAGTTTAAAATGGGTCATATAAAAGAAAAATTTAAGGTCAAGGCCGATGAGCTGAATGTTGAAATTAAAGACCTTGTTAAAAACCACGGAACCAGAAAGATTGAGGATGTAACAGTAGCACAGGTATACCAGGGGCAACGCGGTATCACTGGTTTAGTTACAGAAACTTCATTACTGGATGCAAATGAAGGTATCCGCTTCCGCGGCTTCAGCATTCCTGAGCTGCGCGACAAACTGCCAAAAGTGAAAGGTGGAGAGGAACCATTACCGGAAGGACTGTTTTATTTGATGTTAATAGGGGAGTTGCCGTCCGAAGCAGATGTACAGTATTTATCCAGCCTGTTTGCACGTCGTTCGCATGTGCCGACCCATGTATTTGCTGCGATCGATGCCCTGCCGGTAAGCACCCACCCAATGACCATGTTCACTGTTGGGGTGATGGCATTGCAGACAGAATCTGCCTTTGCCAAAGCATATGCAGAGGGCATTAATAAAAAAGATTACTGGAGCTATATGTATGACGATGCAATGGATCTCATTGCCCGTCTGCCTCGTATAGCTGCTTATATATACCGTCGTAAATACAAAAACAATGTACATATTCAGCCAAACGGTCTGTTGGACTGGGCTGGAAACTTCGCTCACATGCTGGGTTATGAAGATGAGGCTTTCCGTGAGCTGATGCGTTTGTACATGGTGATACACGCTGACCACGAAGGTGGTAACGTAAGTGCGCATACTACCCACCTGGTAGGTAGTGCACTGAGCGATGCGTATCTGTCATTTGCAGCTGGTATGAATGGTCTGGCTGGTCCGCTGCATGGTCTGGCTAACCAGGAAGTAATTAAATGGATTCTGAATATGCGGGAGGAACTGGGTACAACCAATCCTTCCAAACAGCAGATTGAAGAGTATGTACGCAAGACCCTTGCCGATGGTAAGGTAGTACCAGGCTATGGTCATGCCGTACTGCGCAAAACAGATCCTCGCTTTACTGCCCAGATGGAATTCGCAAAGAAACACCTGGCTGATGATGAACTGGTGAACATCGTATGGAATGTATATGAAACTGTACCGCCCATCTTAGAAGACCTGGGTAAGGTAAAGAACCCATGGCCTAACGTAGATGCACATTCTGGTGCACTGCTGGTACATTATGGTTTGGTTGAATACGAATTCTATACTGTATTGTTCGGTGTATCCCGCGCACTGGGTGTATTAGCCTCGCTGTGTTGGGATCGTGCACTTGGATTGTCTCTCGAAAGACCGAAGAGTGTTACAACTGAGTGGATGAAGCAGTTTGTAGAAGGTAAAGTAGAAGCTGAGTAATAGGCATATATCTTTTTTTAAGGAGCGAACTAATGAAGGTCACACTTCAATTAGTTCGCTTTTTATTTTTATTAAAGCCGGCCGCAGGCCAATTGCTCGCCCCCCGAAAATCTTGCATTTGCCGAAGGCAAATGCAAGATTTTCGGCAACAGAAATCAGGGACTTCCGCTATTTTTGTATTTCATCATGGAAGCCTCCATTCGAACTGCCATATTATCCAATCCAATAGAGTACCTGAAAGGTGTCGGCCCTCAAAGGGGGGAACTCCTGCGCAAAGAAACCGGCATCCACACCTTCAGGGACCTGCTGAACTATTTCCCCTTCCGATACGTAGACCGTACCAAAGTGGAAAAGATCATCAGTCTCCACGCTCAAATGGATTTTGTGCAGATCAGGGGCCGCATCACCAGGATAGAAACCGTAGGCGAAAAACGTGCAAAACGCCTCGTCGCCACACTCCGCGACGACACCGGCGAAATACCGCTCGTCTGGTTTCAGGGACACCAATGGATGGAAAAATCCCTTCAGCAACATGCCAATTACCTTGTATTCGGACGTCTCTCCGTATTCAACGGCTACCTGCAAATGTCTCACCCGGAAATGGACCTGGTCACAGAAGAAACTGCCACCGGCAAAGCTACACTGGAACCAGTCTATTCCACCACCGAAAAATTGAAAGCCAGGGGGTTAACTGCAAAGGCTATTGGCAAGCTCACTAAAAACCTGCTTGAACAACTGTCTCCGCAGGAAATACCTGAAAATATCCCGGTCCCGGTCCTTCAACAATACCGGCTGATGGACAGGGCAAAATCCTTCTTCAAAATTCACTTCCCTGCCAGCGAAGACGATGCGGCACAAGCCAGGAGAAGACTGAAATTTGAAGAACTGTTCCTGGCCCAGATCCGCATCTGCCGGCTCAAAATCAGGAGGCAAGCCGCCTCACACGGGTTTTTGTTCACAAGCGTAGGTGATACGTTTAATACTTTTTACAACGAACACCTGCCTTTCGCCCTCACCGGCGCACAAAAAAGAGTACTTAAGGAAATAAGGCAGGACACCGCCACCGGCCGGCAAATGAACCGCTTAGTGCAGGGAGATGTAGGTAGCGGCAAAACCATGGTAGCCCTGCTCACCATGCTCCTCGCCATCGACAATGGATTTCAGGCCTGCCTCATGGCGCCTACCGAAATACTGTCGCAGCAGCACTACAAAAGTATCGCTGCCCTCCTTGAAAAAATGGACCTGAAAGTGGCGCTGCTCACCGGCAATGTAAAAGGCAAAGCCCGGAAGCAGATCTTAAAAGATGCAGAAGAAGGAAACTTGCAAATCCTCATCGGCACCCATGCCCTGCTGGAAAACCAGGTGGTTTTCCGTAACCTGGGACTCGCTATTGTAGATGAGCAACATCGTTTTGGGGTAGCACAGCGCGCAAGGCTATGGCAAAAGAACAGCATGCCGCCGCACATCCTTGTCATGACAGCGACACCCATCCCCCGTACACTGGCCATGACAGTTTACGGTGACCTGGATGTGTCTGTCATCGATGAGCTACCTCCTGGCCGTAAGCCTATCACCACTGTACATCGTACAGAATGGCAGCGCCCTTCAGTCATGAATTTCATCAAAGATGAAATAAAAAAAGGCCGCCAGGCGTACATCGTGTACCCATTGATCGAAGACTCCGAAACCCTTGATTATGAGAACCTCATGAAAGGGTATGAAGAGGTCAAAGCTTTCTTCCCCGAGCCACAGTACTATATCAGCATGGTACACGGCAAGCAACCGGTGGATATGAAGGAAGCCAATATGCAGCGTTTCGTAACCGGCGACACCCATATCATGGTGGCTACCACCGTGATAGAAGTAGGGGTAAACGTACCCAATGCCTCGGTAATGGTCATAGAAAGCACAGAAAGATTCGGTCTTTCCCAGCTACACCAGTTGAGAGGCCGTGTGGGAAGAGGCGCAGAGCAGTCCTACTGTATCCTGATGACAGGCAATAAACTGGGGGCTGACTCAAAAGAACGTATCAATGTAATGGTACAGACCAACGATGGTTTCATTATTTCAGAAAAAGATATGGAACTGAGAGGACCCGGTGATATAGAAGGTACCCGCCAGAGTGGGATACTGGACCTGAAACTGGCTGATATAGTAGCTGACAAAGCCATCCTCGAAGCCGCCCGTGCCAGCGCAGAGAAAATTTTACAGGAGGATCCCGACCTCACATTGCCTGAAAATCAGCCATTACAGCATTATCTGGCCGTGCAGCAAGGGAAATCACAGTGGAGTAAAATCTCCTGAATCGTTACCCGGGAAAATAACTTGAGAATGCAAAATTTCCTGCCGGGGTTTTACGTTTAACTATAGATGCGCCCCGGTTTACTGGTATAAAAGAAGGGGCAACTTAAACTCCCTCGGGATTTCTTAATCTAATTCCCGTAGCAGGCAGGTTGGGATAATACTATGCTAAAGGTTGGCGCTGTTATTGCGGTAACATATTTACCGACGTCTGCGTTAAAGTTTAGTGACATTGATCAGAAACAATACTCCTTATCCATTGATATCCCAGTGGATAAAAACAAGAAATATACAACACGGATGAAATGTAGTTTCCCTATAGGCTGCTTAGCTTTTATAATTTCGCTTTTTGCAGGCGGACGTGTAATGGCACAGACGGCGACAACGCAGGAAATGTATTATAGCAGAGCCCTGCAATTCACTGAGAATAAAGGGCAATGGACGGGCGATTTCCTATACAAGGCAGATATGGGTGGTGGCGCCGTATTCCTGAAGCGCACCAGCTTTATGTTCTTATTACAGAACAAAGATGACATGTTTGCCCTGGCTGAAAAAATGCATGGTCACTCCCGCACCAACGATACCACCTGGCAGTTCGTTCCGGGTACTGTGACTACCGGCACCAACTCCGTATCCCGCTCCTCCTCATCTTCTTCCGGCAGTACCCCCGATTCCCTCCCGGCAATCAGGAGCCATGCCTACGAAGTGACCTTCTTAAATGCCAATAATCCTGAGATCTCCGCAGATAAAGCAGCAGACACCTACTCCAATTACCTGATCGGAAATGATAAGTCCAAATGGGCCTCTCATGTTAAATCTTATGGACTGGTGAATTACAAATCCCTGTACACCGGTATTGATATGCAGGTATATTCAGATGCAGGCGTTTTGAAATATGACCTGATTGTGCAACCAGGTGCCGATCCTTCACAGGTGCAGTTGCAATATACAGGTGCCAATAAAGTGGAAGTAAAGAAAGGCAACCTGATCATCACCACCTCTGTAGGTACCGTGACAGAACAGATGCCACTAGCTTACCAATACATTGATAACGAACGTGTAACCGTAAAAGTATCTTACTCCCTGAGTGGCAATAAGCTGAAATATAAAATCAACGGTGACTACAATACCGCTTATCCACTCATCATCGATCCGAGTTATATCTTCTCTACTGTATCCGGTTCTACTGCTGACAACTGGGGCTTTACTGCTACCTACGATGGTGCGGGCAATTTCTATGGCGGTGGTATCGTATTCGGAACAGGATATCCTGTTACTACCGGTGCATTCCAGACACAATATAACCATAACGGTGCCTTTGACATTGGTATCAGTAAATTCTCTTCCAATGGCCGTCAGTTAATATATGCCACATATATTGGTGGCAGCGGCAAGGAACAACCACATAGCTTATTCGTAGATGCAAATAATAACCTCGTCATTTCAGGCAGAACGACCTCGCCGGATTATCCTTATTCCAAACTGATTGGCACACAGGGTGGCTGGGATATCGTAGTGACAAAGCTAAATGCAGATGGTTCTGCTTACATCGGTTCCCTCATGATCGGATCATCTTCAGATGATGGTGTGAATATCCGTGAAGACAGAACACAGGGTGCCAGTTTACTGCTGCGTAACTATGGTGATGATGCACGTAGTGAAGTTGTGATTGATGATGCGGGTTATATCTATGTAGCCAGCTGTACCCGTGGCAGTAATTTTCCGGTTACATCAGGTGTACTTCAGCCCAGTTTTGGTGGTAAACAGGATGGTGTGATTATGAAAATAAACCCTACCTGTACTGACCTGGTATGGGCTACATATATAGGGGGTAGTAATGAAGATGCAGCATACGTACTGGCATTGAATGGTACAAGCAGCCTGTATGTGGCCGGTGGTACAGCCAGCAACGATTTTCCAATCAGGGGAAGTACACTGTACACTTCCTACAAAGGTGGTGCATGTGATGGCTGGATCGCACACATCTCAACAGATGGTAAGACCATCATGCAAAGTACCTACATGGGTGCTACAACAGCTGCTGCCGACCAGGTGTATGGTGTACAGATGGATGGCAACGGTTTTGTGTACATCATGGGTACTACAGAAGGTACCTGGCCGATAGTACAACCTACAGGTACGGCCACTTTTTACAATGATAATTCCAGGCAGTTCATTGCAAAGCTGCAGCCAGATCTGTCGGCATTTGTATACAGTACCACATTTGGTAAAGCAGCTTCCACACCAAGCATTTCGCCGGTAGCCTTCCTGGTAGACCGGTGTGAGAATGTGTATGTATCCGGATGGGGTGGTGGTATCGATGTGAGTCTGCGTTATCCCAACTCGAATACGAGTGGCATGCCGATCAAAGACGCATTGCAGCGTACTACGGATAGCCAGGATTTTTACTTCTTCGTGTTGGAAAAAAATGCATTAGGTATCCTCTTCGGTAGTTACTTTGGGGGAAATGGTACATATGAGCACGTAGATGGTGGTACCAGCCGTTTCGACAGAAATGGGGTGATCTACCAGGGTATCTGTGCATGGTGTGGTACAGGTACCGGCTACAGACCCAGGTATCCTACTACACCTGGAGCATATGCTACGACAGCGCCACCGGATGACAAGTGTAACCTGGGTTGTCTGAAAATCGCATTCAACCTCGATGGTGTAAGAGCAGGTATCAAAACAGAAGACAGAAAAACAAATTATTGCGTACCGGCTACCATTACATTTGTGGATACTACAGGTACAAATGCAGTGACCTGGACATGGAACTTTGGGGATGGTACAACCGTTACCGGTACAGATGATACCGTTACACATACTTACAATAATTCAGGTAACTATACCGTGACGCTGATTAAATGTGATCCGGCCAGTTGTAATGGTTGTGATACGTCAACGCTGGATCTGCGTATCAGAACGGACGAAGCCGTATTCAGCATGACAGCAACAAGGCAGCCACCCTGTGAATCGCTGAGTTACCTGTTTGACCTGGTGAGCACACCGCCTAAACCTTACCAGAGCAATTCATTTAAATTAGATTTTGGTGATGGTACGGCTGCGGTGACTGTCGGCCCATCAGATTTCCCTTATGCGCATTCGTATGCAGCAGAAGGTGTGTACAATGCAACGCTGACGCTCGTAGATACGAACTATTGTAATGCACCGGATATCGATACCGTGACATTGCGCGTAGCTGCGAATGTAAAAGCTTCATTCATTGTACCAGACAGTAGTTGTGTACCAGCAACACTTGAATTTAATAATACAAGTGCCGGTGGGGAATCATTCACCTGGGATTTTGGTGATGGCAGTACATCGACAGATGTAAATCCGACACACACTTACTATACAGCAGGTGATTATATCATCGATCTGCATGCAGTAGATAACAACACCTGTAACAAGCAGGACGATACGACCATTACAATTCACGTATTCGATGCACCGACGGCAGACTTCACTTATTCACCCACAACGCCAATAGAGAACACACCGATTACGTTTACAAATCAGTCCTCTGCAGACGCGATTAATTTTGACTGGGAATATGGGGATGGCAGTGGTTCTACTTTGGCAAACCCGGTGCATCAGTATAATGCAACAGGTGTGTATGATGTATCCCTGATTGCTATCAATGCAGCGGGGTGTAAGGATACAGCTGTGAAGCAGGTAAGTGCGATCGTGATACCATTATTTGATATTCCTTCAGCTTTCTCTCCGAATGGAGATGGTGTGAATGATGTGTTCCTGGTGAAGGGTTTTGGTATAGCTAAGTTTAACATGAAAATTTATAACCGCGTTGGCCGGTTGGTATTCGAAACGAACGATGCGAATACTGGCTGGAACGGGGTATACGCTGGAACAATTCAGCCAATGGATGCCTATGCCTATGTCATCAATGTGCAGTTCAGCGATGGCACATCGGCAACAAAGAACGGTAGTGTAACCTTGTTAAGATGACGTACATGAAGCAGTTTGTAAAATTTATCGCGGGTTGTACAATGCTGTTAGGAACAGCATTAGAGGGAAATGCGCAGGACATGCACTTCTCACAGTATTTCAATGCGCCGTTGCTGACTAACCCGGCTAATACGGGTTTTATTCCCGATGGTAACTACCGGTTAGGAGTTACTTACCGTGATCAGTGGGCGAGTATACCTGTGCCATACCGGACCATGTCAGCATTTGGCGACTTTCAGTTGTTTCGTGACAAGCTGGAGTATGGTTGGGTAGGTGTAGGGGGTGTAATTCTCCGTGATGTGGCAGGGTCGGGCAATCTGACCTCTACCAAGGCGTACGCGTCTATAGCGTATCACCAGTTGTTGGGGCAGAGTAGTTTGTTGTCATTGGGTTTTAATGTGGGAAGTGCAAACAAGAGAGTGGATGTAACCAAGCTGACATTTGGTGATCAGTGGAATGGAAAGTTCTTTGATGCACAGGTGCCTACAGCAGAGCCTTTCAGTGCAACGAGTGTGACGTACTATGATATGCAGGTGGGTATGAATTATGCCTATTTTCCTACAGAAAATATCTACATCAATGCGGGTGTATCTGCACAGCATATAAATAAACCTCGGGAGACTTTTTATGAGGGTAATACAGTCATTCCAAGGCTCTATACAGGTTTTATCAATGCGAGTATCAAGATGAGCGATAAGGTGATAATAAATCCTTCTGCTTATTATGCAAGGCAGGCGGGATCGAATGAGGTGGTGATGGGGGGGAACCTGGCGTATAATCTTTCAGAGCATGGAGAAACACAGTTGTATGGTGGAGTGTATTATCGTGTAAAGGATGCGGCGGTATTGCTGGTAGGGTATCAGTTGAAAGGGGTGAAGTTGATGTTTAGTTATGATGCGACGATGTCGTCGCTGTCAGCGGCGAATAGCCATAGGGGAGCGTATGAGATAGGGATAGTATATACGGGATTGTATCCGAACAGGTCATTTAATAATGCGAAGCGCATGACGATCTGCCCTAGTTTCTAATGATATTTTAATATTGGTTTGGCCATTATCAGGCCAAACCAGTGTTTTTGAAAACAGGCTTGAAGGAAAGCTTTCTTCCCTGCTGCTGTGGGTCGTTCTATTTATTCCCGGGGTATTCTTCTATATGGCATCAGCTTAAAAAAATGGATATTTCCTTGTCGCCATGGGTCATTCTAATCTGTTTACTCCCAGGGTATTCTTCTGTATGGCGTCAGCTTAAAAAATAGATACTTCCTTGCAGCCGCAGGCCATTTTAATCTATTTATTCCCGGGGTATTCCTCTATATGGCGTCAGCCTAAAAAATGGATACTTCTTTGCAGCCGCAGGCCATTTTAATCTATTTATTCCCGGGGTATTCTTCTATATGGCGTCAGCCTAAAAAAATGCCCTCTTCCTTGCTGCCGCAGGCCCAAAAATCTGTAACTTGCTGCATACCACCAACGTTAAACTATTGGTGGTTTCAACAATCAAATAATACTCAAAGTATACTATGAAACGATTATTGTTTTGCTTATTCCTGTTAGGCACCGTGCACCTCACGCAGGCACAGTACTACAAAACAGACACCGCAAGAAAGAAAGAATTCGACGCATCCCGTCTCATGATCGGTGGTTCGATAGGCCTTGCTTTTGGGGATTATACCAATATTGATTTTTCTCCATTGATTGGTCTCCGCATCAACCAGATGTTTGCAGCAGGTGTCGCTATTAATGCCCAGTATGGTTCAGAGCGCTTCAGGTATTACGATGGTACTACTTCCCAGCGTAACCAATATTCTATATTAGGTGGCGGGCTCTGGGGGCGTTTTTATCCTTTTGACTTTATGTTTATCCATGTGCAGCCGGAATATAACTTTATCAATGTAAAGACTACCATGTATAGTGATCCGAAGGAGACATACTCAGACCATTATGGCGTAATGAGTTTGCTGATGGGGGGTGGTTATGTACAACCGATCAGTGACAGGGCGGCGATCAATATAATGGCGTTGTATGATGTTATTCAGGATAGGCAATCACCTTATTCAAATGGTTTGATCCTGCGCGTAGGTGCTACGTTAGGGTTTTAATCCTATTAGTTTCTTAAGAAGGGCTGGCCGGTTTTCTGGTCAGCCTTTTTTTTTGACAATAGATTTCATCCCCGTTGGTGAATTTTTTCTTTCGTAATTGTATTATTTCCCTTTACCAGCTGTGTTTTAACGTATATAAATTGTAAAATTGACACGGTTGTTAAATTTGTTACCACAGCTATCATGAATATTTCAGTGTCATAATTGTTTTTATGGGTTATTATCTGTAATTTTTGTAAAAATTGGCCTTCCACGTTGCCTGGCCAAAAGGATAAACCACGTTAGATGAAGGCATTGTACTGTGCACAAAGCTGCTGCGGCAGAGAGCAAATTACTATATGATGAAAACCTGAAGTGACCAGCACCTGTGCTGTTTTTTTGCTATGCTATATAACTAGTTAATGTGTCAATCCAGCATAAAGATATTTAAGATAATGCGGTGGGCCTTATGGCTGCTGCATGTTCATAACGTGTTAAATGTTAAGCGGGTTTCTTTCAAGTTACCTGCTTCTTTAAGTTTGTTGTTATTTTTCCTGGGTAGGTTATTTAAGCCGGAAGATCTTCATGTAAGCCAAGATCTTCATTTAAACAGGAAAGATCTTTACGCTGCCGTAGGCTATCCTGCCAAAGTAGGTTCCCATCTCCGGGCGTTAGCCTAAAAAAGCCCTTCCCAGCTGCCGCGGGCCGCTCTGCCAAAATAGGTTCCCTTCGTCAGGCGTCAGCAAAAAACTCTTCCTAGCTGCCGCAGGCTATCCTGCCAAAGTAGGTTCCCATCTCCGGGCGTCAGCCTAAAAAACTCTTCCATGCTGCCGTGGGCCGCTCTGCCAAAATAGGTTCCCTTCGTCAGGCGTCAGCAAAAAACTCTTCCTAGCTGCCGTAGGCTATCCTGCCAAAGTAGGTTCCCATCTCGGACGTCAGCCCAAAAAAATGCCCTCTTCCTTGCTGCCGCAGGCCAATTCTCCGTACTTTAGCTTATATAAAAAAATCCATAGCTATAATGAACGATCGTTTAATGAATTTGAAAGAAAGGGACTGGACAGAAACCAAAGCACATTCCAGCTGGCAGATCTTCAAGATCATGGCCGAATTCGTAGAAGGCTTCGAAGCCATGGCAAAAATGGGCCCATGCATCTCCATCTTCGGTTCCGCCAGAACCAAACCAGGCAACAAATACTATGAACTCGCCCACGAAATAGGCCGTCGCCTTGCCGACGAAGGCTTTGGTATAATCACCGGCGGTGGCCCCGGCGTAATGGAAGCCGCCAACCGCGGTGCCCAGGAGGTCAAAGGTAAATCCGTAGGCGCGAACATCACGCTGCCGCACGAACAGTTCCCCAACCCATACGTAGACCACGACAAAAATCTCCATTTCGACTACTTCTTTGTTCGTAAAGTCATGTTTACCAAATACTCCCAGGGGTTTGTCATGATGCCAGGCGGTTTCGGTACCATGGACGAATTCTTTGAAGTAGCAACCCTCATCCAGACCAAAAAGATGACAGAAACGCCAATGGTACTGGTAGGTAAGGAATATTGGAGTGGGCTCCTCGAATGGATCCGTACTACAATGATGGAAAAGGAAAGCAATATATCACCTGACGACCTGGGGCTTTTGAAGTTATTCGACACAGCCGACGAGGTAGTGGAGTATTTTAGGGTATTCTACACTACCAACAAGCTGCGGCCGAACTTCTAAAAGCGCTATCCTTCCCGGTATTTTCTGTAGGTTTGCAAAAATTAAGCGTAATGGATATAATTCCAGCCAATGTCGAAGCGTTTGCAGAGAAGTACACCACACCGGAAAGTGAGGTGTTACGACAGTTGAACAGGGAAACAAACCTGAAGGTAGAACAGCCACATATGCTGAGCGGTCACCTGCAGGGTCAGTTCCTTAGCCTGGTCAGCCATATGCTGCGCCCGGAAAGGATACTGGAACTAGGGACATATACCGGGTATTCCGCCATTTGCCTGGCGCAGGGCCTTACACCTGCGGGTATATTGCATACAATTGACATTAACGAAGAAAGGGAAGATATGTGCCTGCGTTACTTTGAGAAGGCAGGTCTTTCAGATAAGATCAAAATGCATATAGGCAAAGCTGCGGATATTATTGCGCAGTTTGACGATGTGTTTGACCTGGTATTTATAGATGCAGATAAAGTAGGGTATGAGAAGTATTATGATCTCGTGTGGGAAAAATTACGTCCCGGCGGGATCATTTTAGCAGATAATGTGCTATTTCATGGAGAGACCTTGCTGGAGAATTCACAGCAGAGCAATAATGCAAAGGCGATGGTGAAATTTTGTGAGAAAGTGGCTGCAGATGGGCGTTCGGAACAGTTATTGCTCACTCTGAGAGACGGTTTGCTAATCATCAGGAAAAAGAACTAAAGCAAACATTCCTTTCCCTGAAATCGGGTTTGCTGATCATCAGGAAACGCAGTTAAGACAAAGACTAACCCATTAAATTCATATACATGCAACTAAGGAGATGCTTTTTCACGGTCAGTTTTCTAATTGGCTGCATGCCATTGGTGAAAGCACAGACCACGTCGACACCGCAGTACATTGCGATGTATAAGGATATCGCGATCGATGAAATGAAGCGGAGTGGAATTCCGGCTTCCATCACCCTTGCACAGGGCGTATTGGAAACTCAGTCAGGCAACAGCTGGCTGGTACAGAATTCCAACAATCACTTTGGTATCAAGTGTAAAAACAACTGGACTGGTGCTACAGTGAACTATGACGACGACGCCCGCCAGGAGTGTTTTCGTAAATACAATACAGCAGCTGAATCTTATAAGGATCACTCTGACTTCCTGAAGAATAACCCCCGCTATTCTTTCCTCTTCCAATTTCAGATGGAAGACTATAAGTCATGGGCATATGGTTTGAAACAGGCAGGTTATGCAACAAGTAAAACTTATCCGCAGCAGCTGATCAAGGTAATAGAAGATTATAACTTACAGAAATATACGATGGAAGGAGAGGGGCTGGTACCAAGATCAGCGCCGTCTACCTATACCACCACGAAACCTTCCACTACCACCGGAAAAGGCAATACAGCAGCCGCTGATAAACCTATTCCATCTGGTATCTTTGAAATCAATGGTCGCAAAGTAATTTATGCGCAGGCAGGAACTGCATTGATTCAACTCGCGAGTGAAAAAGATGTGAAGCTGCGTAATCTTGTAAAGTATAATGACCTGCAAAATGATGACCCTTTGCCAAAGAGTAATTATATCTTTTTGGAGAAGAAAGGAAAGTCAGGGAAGAATGATTATCACGTGGTGAAACAGGGCGAAACCATGTATGATATTTCTCAGGCAGAAGGTATACAGCTTCGTTGGCTACGCCGTCGAAACAAGATGAAGGAAGGAGAGGAGCCGGCAGCAGGTCAAAGACTGGCGCTGCAGGGGTATGCAAGTGTAAAGCCTGAGCTGGCGAAGAATGCACCTGTGGAAGATCCGACTGAAGGAGACCTGAATCCAAAGCAGATAGTAGATGATGTGAAAACTGAAATGGAACGTCAGCAACAGCAACAGGCACAACAACAGCAGGTGAATAAACTGCCAGATGGAATGGTGGATGATTTGAAAAAGATTGGAGAAGTGACACCAGCAGGGACCAGTACATCATCAAAGCCCGCAACGACAGCAACTAAAACAACGCCAACTTATAATCCGGCACCGGCAGCAACAGGTACAGTAAAAGCTACGGCACCGGCTGCACCTGCGGTAAATGCATCTGCCAGTGTAGGTACATCTGCTTCAGCACCAGCTAAAACAACACCGACTTACAATCCGGCACCGGCTGCAACAGGCACAGGTACTGCTACTGCTCCAACAGCACCTGCGGTAAATGCATCAACAAGTGTAGGTACATCTGCTTCAGCACCAGCTAAAACAACGCCGACTTACAATTCGGCACCGGCAGCAACAGGTACAGTTACAGCTACAGCACCGTCAGCACCTGCGGTAAATGCATCAGCAAATGTAGGCACATCTGCTTCAGCACCAACTGTCCAGACGACTACACCAACATACAATCCGGCACCGCCAGTAGCCACCACACCAGCGGCTCCGGTAGCCACTACGCCGGCACCACCTGTAGCCACCACACCAGCACCGCCGGTAGCTACTACACCTGCTGGGGCCCCCGCTACACCCGCCACGCAGACACCTGCGCAGCCAGTAGCCACCACCCCAAATACAGGCGCATTACCTGAAGGAACTATCCAGGTGGGCAATTTGTTATATCACGACGTCACTTCCAAAGAAACACTATATGGCATAGCCAAACGCTATAACGTATCCGTAGAACAATTACAGGAATGGAATCACCTGGAAGCCTATGATATCAAAATCGGTCAAAGGCTTTTAGTAGGAAAAATTTAAATAATCGTAAATAAGGAAACACATGTCTGTTATACAGGTTCATGACAAACAATTCACACCTTACATCAACGCAGAAAAGCTACAGGCGCGTATTCAGGAATTAGCAAATGCTATCAGCAAAGACCTGGAAGGTGAAAAACCATTATTCATAGCAATTCTCAACGGCTCCTTCATGTTTGCCGCTGATATGTTTAAATACCTGACCATAGAAGCGGAGATCTCGTTTATCAAACTCGCTTCTTACAAAGGCATGAAATCGACCGGAAATGTAGTGCAGGCAATAGGTCTGGATGAAGATCTGTTTGGTCGTACGGTTGTGATCCTGGAAGATATTGTAGATACAGGAAAGACCTTGAGTCAGTTCCTCCCGCAATTAGAACATCAGCAACCTAAGAAACTGTTGGTAACCTCTCTCCTCACTAAACCAGAGGCGATGAAGTATCCCATAAAAATTGATTACCTGGGTTTTAGCGTGCCTAACAAGTTCCTCCTCGGTTATGGCTTAGACTACGATGGCTTAGGCAGAAACTTACCTGAAATCTATCAGCTAGTAGAACAAGCTTAAGGCAATTCAAAGGAGCAAAATTCCTTCAGTTATCTTATAACAAGCTTGAAGACAATTCAAGGAAACAAAATTCCTTTCAGCTATAACAAGCTTAAAGACAATCCAAGGAAACAAAATTCCTTTCAGTTATAACAAGCTTAAAGACAATCCAAGGAAACAAAATTTCTTTCAGCTATAACAAGCTTAAAGACAATCCAAGGGAGCAAAATTCCTTTCAGCCATAACAAGCTTAAGAAATTCCAAAGGAACACATTCCTTGCAGCAAAAAAGTTCGCCCTCAAGGCGTCAGCCAAATAAAAAAGAGCACTTCCATGCTGCCGCAGGCCAAATAATAAAGCAAAAATCTCTTCCGGACTAAAAAACAGAAGAGATTTTTTGCTTATATTACACTAACTGATGCAAGATCCACATGGAAAAGCTCCTCATGCTGCTCGCCAGCCTGCTACTCCTTGTACCTGCGAATGCACAGAAAATTTACGTCACCGGAGCCGTAGAGGACAGTATTTCACACAATCCCTTACCCGGTGTATTAATCTCAGTGATCAATGATACCGCAAAAGTCGCTACCAATCAGTACGGTCTTTTTCGGATTGCGGTGCCTTCCCAGGACGCTATATTACTCTTCCAACTGGACAAATACCGTCCTAAAAGAGTTCCCGTTGGTGTGTACAACCGTATCCTCGTTCAACTCGACGCTTTAGACAACCCCCAGGACGCCATCGCCAAAGCCAAAGCCATTGCCCGTGACCGCTCTTCAAGCGGCTCCAATCCAAACTATGGCAACACCAGCATGGGCACCCGCGTATTCTTCGATGAGACCTACGGCGCCCTCTACGAAAATCAATTCATGAAAACCCTGATCCGCAGCCACTCTACCTTTGCCGTAGATGTAGACAGGGCCGCTTATAGCAATATCCGCCGCTTTATCCACCTCAAAGAAAAGATCCCGGTGGATGCCGTTCGCATTGAAGAAATGCTTAACTACTTCAACTATCACTATCCCCCTCCCAAAAAAGATCAGACACTCGCCGTCTACAGCAGTTACGCCACCTGCCCCTGGAAACCGGAACACCGCTTATTGCAAATCGTTGTCAGAGGTGAAGTGATAGACACAGATTCTCTGCCTCCCAGCAATCTCGTTTTCCTCATCGATGCCTCCGGTTCCATGGCTCCTGCCAATAAACTGCCCTTACTACAAGCTGCCTTCCGCATTCTCGTCAATAACTTGAGAAAGAACGACCATGTTGCCATCGTCGCTTATGCAGGCGCTCCGGGCATTATCCTACCCAGCACTCCCGGCGATCAGAAAGATAAAATCCTCAATGCCATCGACAACCTCAGCGCCGGAGGCGCCACCGCAGGAGAAGCCGCCATCAAACTCGCCTACCAGTTAGCACAGGACAACTTTATCAAGGGTGGCAACAACCGCGTCATCATGGCCACCGACGGTGATTTTAACGTAGGCCAGACCAGCGACCTGGATATGGAACAACTCATCGTCAGCAAAAAAGAAAGTGGCGTATTGCTCACCTGCCTGGGGTTCGGTATGCGCGATTACAAAGACAGTAAACTCCAAACGCTTTCCAGCAAAGGAAATGGCAACTTCGCCTACATTGATAACCTGGAAGAAGCCAGTAAAATCTTCGCCAAGGAATTTGGCGGTACTTTATTTACCGTGGCCAAAGATGTTCAGGCAGAAGTCTACTTCAACCCAGCTATGGTTAAGTCTTACCGCCTGATTGGGTATGAAAATAAAGTAATTAGTAATGCAGATACCACCGGCGGCCGTGTTTCCGGAGGTATCGTCGGCGCCGGGCATTGTGCCCTCGCTATGTATGAAATAGTTCCCGGTACCGAACTCCGCAATCTCTATAGCACTGCGGACCACTCCCTGCTCAATACCGAAAATAAGTCCGTTGTCAACACTGAAGGCCGCCCCGTTCTCAATACTGAAAGCCAATCCGTTTTCAACACTAAAAGCTACTCCATCCCCAATACGGATACCTCCGCTTTTCTCAATACAGAAGCCCTGCCCCTCCGCGACACTGATGTCGTCTTTAACCCCCAGGACAGCTTATTAGCCAAAATCAGGATCAATTACCAAATCCCCACCGATTCCTCCTTCCATACCATCTGGCACCAGGTATCCAATTTCTGTGTCGACTTCCAGGATACAGATGAAGATTTTCGTTTTGCGTCCTCAGTCGCATTATGTGGCATGCTTTTAAGGCATTCTGCATACAAGGGAGACGGTGACAGCAAAATGGTATTAGAGATTGCAAAAAAAGCAATAGGGAATGATCCGGATAACTATCGAAAAGAATTCATCAGGCTGGTAAAAGACCTGAAAAAGAACAAAAACATCAATTAGCCCCGCATTCTACTGATATCTGATTGATTTATATTGACTTATCGTGTCAGTTAAAAGGGGGATTATTGCCTCAACTGTTATTTAGTGTTAAGAGTGTATATATCGGTTTAAACTTTGCACGTTATGTGCATCTAACCTTCTAGAAATGCAACCTATTGTGGAATCGAACTAAAAAAATTTGGAAACCTATGCATAGCAAGTCAGTTAGGATTCTTGAACTAAACTTCGAGCGTGGATGGCGTGGTGGAGAGCGGCAGACTATGTATACCATGTCCGGATTCAGAGATGCGGGCCTTAATGTAGAACTGCTTTGTAGAAAAAACTACCCGCTGGAAAAGAAGGCAAATGAAAAGGGTTTTAAAACGCAATCATTTGCAAATATTTTTGGCGCACTTTTCTTCCTGATCTTCAAGGGAAACCGTTATGATGTACTTCATGCGCAATCTTCCCATATCCTGACTTATGCTATTCTTTCCAAGCCCTTCCACAGGGCAAAGATCATTTTCACCCGTCGCGTGGATTTTGTTCCCCACGGCAAAATGACCTTGTTCAAATATAAACTTACTGACCAGGTCGTTGCTATCAGCAACGCGATCAAACGTATATTGACAGATTTTGGTGCTAAAGATGTGCGTCTTATATCCAGCGCCATTATGGCTAAAAAGCTGGATAAAGCCCGGGCAGAGGAAATCTTAAGAGATGCAGGCGTCAACCCGGAGTTACACCTGATCGGTACCACTGCTGCGCTCGTACAACACAAAGATCCACTCACTATGATCGAAGCTATCCGTGAGCTGGCTACTGTGCGTCGTGACTTTGTATTTCTGCACTTTGGAAAAGGAGAACTGGAACAACAAATGCGTGATAAAATTGCGGAATACGGACTAGAAGATGTATACAAACTGATGGGTTTTTATGAAAATGTAGAGGATATTTTCTCTGTGCTGGATATCTTTACTATGAGCTCGGAACAGGAGGGATTGGGTAGTAGTGTGTTGGATGCTTTTATGTATAGGGTGCCGGTTGTTTCTACTAATGCAGGTGGCTTGTCGGACCTGGTACAGGGTGGGAGAGCTGTTTCCTGCGAAATCCATCAACCTGAACAGCTGGCTGCAGGAATACAGTCGCTACTGGAAGAGCCTTTAAAGAGAGAGTCAGTGGCCAGACGCGCATTTGCATATACAACTGAAAGACATAGCCTCACTTGTATTACCCGTTCTTACTTAGAACTCCTGCATGAAATGGGAACCCGGATTGATCTGAATGTTGTTGAAAAAATAGCACCGAAAATGCAGACAACGCAAGCATAAATATTCATCTCAATACAGTCATGTAATCTTAGTTCATCTCAATGCAATCTACGCAGATATAATTTCTCTCAATGCAGTTACGCAAGCATAATTTTATTCATCTCAATACAATCTACCCATGCATCAGCTGTTTCGCTAATGAATATACCATCTGCCCAATTGCCCGATGATTATACTTTGTACAAACAGCCTCGTAAGCACCTTGCGCCAGTTTCTTTCTCAGCACTACATCCTCTTTTAATAACAAAATCTTCTCAGCAATTGCCTCCGGTGTATTTACTGTCAACAAAATATCCTTTCCATCTTCAAACACTTCCTTAATAGCAGGCGATGCTTTACTAATAATTGCCTTCTCCAGAGCAGCATAATGAAATATCTTATTAGGTATCACCAGGTCCGCCTTCAAAGTCTCCCCAAATATCCCTAAACAGATATCAAAATTATTCATCTCCCCAGCCAGTTGATCATAAGCCACCCAACCAGGTAAACTAATATTATTCAATTGATATTGCGCTACCAGCTGCTGTATTACTTTATACTCAAATCCATTTCCAATCAACCTGAAATGAATGTCTGCATAGTCTTTTAACACATTAGCGGCTTCCACGATCATACGGGTGCCCTGCAAAGGAATAAAACCACCATAAAACCCAACTACAAACGTTGCACTACCAGGTAATGAAGGCGCCGGCGGAAATTCATCTGTATTTACCCCTACAGGTACTACATGCAGTTTCCTGAATGGAATGTTGAAAGTTCTGTGATAATAATCCCGATGCCCCGCTGTATCGCAAATAACAAGGTCCGCTATACTCATAGACACCTTATCTTTCAGGTAGTTCTTCAATGCTCTCGGAGAATACCTGTTCACCTTCTTATAGTCAAATACCTTAGACAGATAACGGGAAATAAGTGGATCAAATAATATAGGTTTGCCGGATAGGATTTTCACCATCGCTACATCCTGGTGTGTAAAAGCAGGCAGAAAAATGACATCTGCATCCCTGCACGCTTTGCGCAGGGCTGCAAAGTTCCATTTGCTCTTTTCCTTGTAATTGTAAAAAGAAAGGGATACAGCAGGAATGGTACGTAATCCATCCAGGATAATTTTCGTACGGTTATAATCCGGCTCGAAATCTCCAGCTACCAATATTCTCATTTGGTGATCTTGTAACATTTTCTAATCAGCTTCTGCTGAAAATCAAACGGCATTGTCTGTCCGGTAATATCCTTAATGGCACTCGCCTGTATCTGTTCCGTATCCAGCTGGAATTTACGATAGTTATTACTAAAGTACACCACACCACCGGGCTTGATAGCATGCAATACTTTGTTCAGAATAGAAACATGATCCCGCTGGATATCCAGAAATTCCTTCATACGCTTACTATTGGAAAAAGTAGGGGGATCCAGTACTACCAAATCAAAATAATCAGCAGGCAGGGTATCCAGGTATTGCAATACATCAGCATGCACAAACTGGAAATTCCCTTTCAGATCATTGAGTTGCATATTCTCTTCCGCCCATGCCAGATAGGTTTTAGACAAATCTACAGACACTACTTCACTGGCACCGCCGGCAGCTGCATACACAGAGAACGAACCTGTATAGCAAAAGAGGTTCAACACTTTCATGTCCTTAGCGCTATCACGAACCATCCCCCTGGTAATGCGGTGATCCAGGAAAAGCCCTGTATCCAGGTAATCAGAAAGGTTCACCTTGAATTTGAGTCCGGCTTCATGCACCACTACTTCATGGCTTTCAAAAGAAAGCTTCTCATACTGTTCCTGTCTGCTGGCTTTTCGTTGTCTTTGCTTTACCCAGATCTTGTTCAGTGGCACATCCAGTACTTTGCCTACTACTTCCAGTGAGCTATCCAGCCACGCTTCATGGGTTTCCTCGTCCATACCATGCGGGCGGTTATATTCAGCCACATAGATGTGGTCGTCATAGCGGTCAATACTGAATGGAAATTCATTGATATCGTCATCATACACCCTGAAGCAGGTGATGTTCTGGCGGCGGGCCATTTTACCAATATGACGGTAAACCTTTACCAGCCGGTTTTCTAGCATTTGTAATTTGGAAGGATCGAACATGGGGAGTAAAATTATGGCTAAAAAGCGAAAAATCCGTTGACCGCATAGTGGTCAACGGATTTTTCGGGCCGGATAAATCACGGCTATAGCTTAGCTAAAAATATCTCTTACTTTTTCAAAGAAGCCTTTCTCAGACTTTTCCGGCTTTGGCTGGAAGTTGTCTGAACTCTGCACCTTTTCCAGGAAGGACTTCTCTTCGCTGTTCACCTGCTGCGGTGTCCATACATTCACATGGATCAGCTGATCACCTTTTTCATAAGAATTCACGGAAGGGAAACCTTTGCCTTTCAGTCTGAAGATCTTCCCGGATTGTGTTCCTGCAGGGATTTTGATCTTTGCCTTCCCGTCGATTGTCGGCACCTCTACCGAAGTACCAAATACCGCATCGGGGAAGGAGATGTACAGGTCATAGGCTACATTCAGCCCATCCCGCTGCAGTTCCGGATGTGGTTCCTCTTCTATGAGGATCAGCAGATCTCCGGGAGCACCGCCTCTTTCGCCGGCATTCCCCTTACCGCTCATGCTCAGCTGCATACCTTCCTGAACACCTGCTGGTATGTCGATGCTTACCATTTCTTCTCCATACATACGGCCTTCGCCTTTACAGTGGCCGCACTTGCTGGTAATGATCTGGCCTTCACCATGACAGGTTGGACAGGTGGCTACTGTCTGCATCTGACCCAGGAAAGTCTGGGTTACTTTCCTTACCTGACCGGAACCATGACAGGTATTACAGGTCTGGAAAGCATTTTTATCTTTCGCACCCAATCCGCCACAATGCTGACAGGGTACATGTTTTTTAACCTTGATCTTTTTATTGGCACCTTTGGCGATCTCTTCATAGGTCATGCGGATCTTAATACGGAGATTGGAGCCACGTGTACCTCTGCCACGCCTGCCACCACCGCCGCCGCCACGGTTACCACCAAAGAAACTGCCGAAGATATCGTCTCCGAAAATGTCTCCAAAGTTGGAGAAGATATCATCCATGTTCATGTTACCGCCACCGTAACCACCACGGTTACCCATACCTGCGTGACCAAAACGGTCATACTGGGCACGTTTATCCGCATCGCTCAATACCTCGTAGGCCTCAGCTGCCTCCTTGAATTTTTCTTCTGCTTCCTTATTGTTGGGATTGCGGTCAGGATGGTACTGCATAGCTACCTTACGGTATGCTTTTTTAATTTCATCCTGGGAGGCAGACTTAGCGACGCCCAGTATTTCGTAATAATCTCTTTTGGTAGACATATATCGCACTAAAGCCGGCATTGCGCCGGCATGGTTAAAGAAAAACTATTCTGTCAGAAAGTCACTTTATTTCCCTACTACAACCCTGGCATGACGGATCAATTTGTCATTCAGCATGTAGCCTTTTTGCAGCTCATCCAGTACTTTCCCCTTCAGTTCCTCTGTGGGTGCAGGAATTTCTGTGATAGCGTCGTGAAGATCCGCATTAAATTCGGTATGCAAATTCTCCATAGGTTTCAGGCCTTTGGCTTGTAGTGTTGATTTCAGTTTATTAAAAACCAGCATAACGCCTTCTTTAATGGCATTAATGTCAGTGGTGTTTTCCAGCTGTTTGGCCGCCCGGTCACTGTCATCCAGCACGTCCAGCAGGGCGATGATTGTTTCCTTGTTGGCAGTCTGCATCAACTCGATCCTTTCTTTGGCACTGCGCTTTCTGAAGTTATCAAACTCAGCAACCAGACGAAGATACTTGTCTTTCATCTCATCCAGCTCCTGTTGTTTCTTGTCGAATTCGCTTTCATCCGCCAAGGCATCGTTAAGGTGGGTAGTGCCGGCCATGTTCTCATCTGCATTAATATCTGGCATGCCTTTACCGTTTTCGGTGTCCTGTCCGTTTGTCTGCATATGGTAGTGTTTTCGTTTATTAATTGTAAATTTACAAAGGTACGTCAGACAATTTACTTGCCAAGCGTTGAAATGCCGCCAAAATGACAAACACTAACCCCAAAGGTGCCATTTTGCAAGTTGAGCCCGTTTTATAATATTCCAGGTCCACGTTGTCTTCGACGCTTCTTCGATACTTCTTCGATACTCGTTCTATACTTGTTGGATACTTCTTCTATACTCTTTCTATACTGCTAGTTCGCCGCTAGTTCGCTGCTTCGATACTTATAATCCCCCTTTTCTTTACCTTTGCGCCTTCGAACTATTGATAATGACCAAAGTTTTTTTAAAGAAAAAAATACAGAATCGCGTACTACAAGGACATCCATGGATTTTCGGAAATGAAGTCGGAGAAATCCAGGGACCGGTAGATGCAGGGGATATTGTAGACGTATTCACACATCAGGGCTTCTTTCTGGGCAGGGGATACATCAACCCCCAATCTCAGATCCTGGTTCGCCTGCTGACCCGTGACAAAGAAGAGACGATCGATGCAGAATTCTTTTACCGCCGTCTGCTCAAGGCATGGAAATACCGCCAGCAACTGGGTTATGTAGAAAACTGCCGGCTGGTATTTGGGGAAGCTGACGAAATGCCGGCGCTTGTCATAGATAAGTTCAATGATTACTTCGTATTGCAGACCCTGGCACTGGGTATGGATAAGTGGAAGGGCGCTATTGTAGATGCCCTGAACAGGATTTTCTCTCCTAAAGGAATTTATGAAAGAAACGATGTGCCGGTGAGGGAACTGGAAGGTATGCAACAGCAAAAAGGTTTCCTGAGTGCACCTTTTGATACGAACATCATCCTGAATGAGAATGGATTAAAATTCCATGTGGATATCGAAAATGGTCAGAAAACCGGCTATTTCCTGGATCAGCAGGATAACCGCAGGGCAATACAACATATTGTAAAAGATGCCGATGTGCTGGAAGCCTTCTGTTACACAGGTACTTTCTCCTGCCACGCAGGGCACTATGGCGCAAAGAGCGTATTAGGCCTGGATATTTCCGAGCATGCGGTAAATACAGCACGCAGAAACGCCCAGCTGAATAACCTCGAAGATAAATGTAAGTTTCAGGCTGTCAATGCATTTGATGTGCTGAAACAGTGGACAAGGGAAGAAAAGAAATTTGATGTGGTGATTCTGGATCCGCCAGCCTTTACCAAGAGCCGTGAGAACATCCAGAAGGCAATTACCGGTTATAAAGAAATCAACCTGCGGGGAATGAAGTTGCTGAAACCAGGTGGGTTCCTGGTAACAGCGTCCTGCACCAACCTGGTGCCACCATCTATGTTCCTGGAAATCATTGATATGGCTGCCAAAGATGCCAAGAAGAAACTGAGACAGGTCACCTTCCAGACACAGGCACAGGATCACCCGATTTTATGGAATATCGAGAATACAACGTATCTGAAGTTCTTAATCGTAGAAGTACAATAAATAAAAAAGGCTGTCGTAAGACAGCCTTTTTTAATATAATATCTTTCACTACTTGACGACATTGAACTTCCCCGACTCTATCAGGTTTCCCTGCCTATCCCTCAACTGGAAAATATATAACCCGCTATAATAGTTGTCCAGCTCCACTGTAGTCTTACTGCTCACATTCCTTACCTGGTCTACCATCTTTCCGAGAAAATTGAATACAATAAGATCATAAACCTGCTCGTTATTATGCTGTAATTCAAAATTAATTCTCGAGGATGCCGGGTTAGGGTACAACTTCACAATTTTACTCCCTCCATCAGTGCCTGATGAAGCAGGTTTATACGTCTGCGCCTTAGAAACTAAGGTCGTCAGGAGTATAAGGCATGTAAGTAAAAGAGTAAAGGTTTTCAACATACCCGTAAAGATAAAGATTTTTTCGAATATCTATAATTTTTCGTTCTAAAATAGCAGGGCGGCACAATAAAAATTATCTTTCATATTAGATAATAAATTATTACATCGAGACCCGTTTTTACAAATCTTTCTACTGTAAAAATAACAAATGGCAGGCCAAAAAGGAAGCACTGCCATTAGTTTTTGAAAAAAATTAACGCTTTTTGGCAGCTTTTATTGCAAATCAGCCAGTGTTTTCTTAATTGCTTCAAAATCAGGTAGATCGCCGGCAGACTCCAGTACCTGTGCATATTTCACAATACCTTCCTTATCTACTACGAAAGCCGCTCTCTTGGATACCCCTTTCAGGTCCAGTACAAATGTGTCATAATATGCACCATAAGCCTGAGATGCTTCCTTATTGAAGTCAGACAGCAATGGGAAGTTCAGGTGCTGCTCTGCCTTAAATTTACCCAGTGTGAACGGAGTATCTACAGAAATACCTACTACCGCAGTATTCAAACTGTTATATGTAGCCAGGCTATCCCTTACACTGCACAGTTCTGCTGTACATACACTGGTAAATGCCAATGGAAAGAAAAGGATGACCAGGTTTTGTCCTTTGAAATCTTCCAGGTTTACTTTATTCTTCTCAGTGTCATACAGAGAAAATGCTGGTGCTTTTGTGCCGATTGCAATGCTCATTGTTATATTTTTTTAGACGGGCAAATATAGTAAAGGATTAATAAGGGAATTAAAATCTTGGACAATGCACTGCATCCAAAGTACTGTTCCGGCTGTTCAGGAACCCTTTGAATACCAATGCCAGTTCAAACCCTCCAAAACTCTGGCTCGCCGTCTTCAGTTTTGAAATATTACAGTCGTATGTCATACTAATCTCGTACTTGTCCATATCCAGGCGCATGGTAGGGATGATGGCATCTCCCCAGCGCACAAACAAACCGCCATATATTCCCCTGGTACTTTCCAGCCCCTCGTTGTATAACATATACCCTAAAATCGCGCCACCATTATACTCTGCATATGCTCCCTCATGAATCTGGTTGTATTGTGCTATCAGCTTCAGCCTGTCTTCCATCGGAATGGTAATACCTGCGTTGAATGTATACTTTGGATCCATCACAATACTGTTGTCTTTATAAAAGGAAACCCGGGGACGGGTAAAGTGAAACAACGCCGCTCCTATATAATAATTAATGTCTTCACCGATCGTACTGTTGAAACTAATACCTGCACCAGCATCCCAGTAACCATATCCACGAAGCGCCAGTCTGCCTTCTTCACCACTGGCAATTGTAGGGTCATAGCGCCCACTGGTATACTGGTTATTGAAAGTCAGCTTGGTAGCATCGAACTGCCTTTGCACAAATCCCCCCATGAAACCCACCGAGAGAAACATGTTCTTCACTTCACTCAGCGATTTATGATAGTTAATCGCCGGCAGAATCTGTACGGCCTGTAACCTGGCTGTACCCGCCCTGTCATAAGTGAACTGTGCACCAGTTGTGAGGAAGTCCTCCCCACGGCCTACCGGAAATTTCAGTTCTCCACTCACAGCCCCGGTCTGGTAGGGAATGGTCACACTATTCCACTGGTTCCTGTACACCGCCTGTACCCGGTAGTCTCCGTTAAAAATCCCTATCAGCGCAGGGTTGCGCAGAATGGGCGTTTCGTAAAATTGCGACAGGTGAATATCCTGTGCCATCAGTCTGGAGCCCAGACATAAACAAAGTGCCACAAACAGTTTTCTACAATTCCTTCTCATGCTTGGCAGATTTTAAAAAGAGTATGGTAATCGCTGTTTATCGTAACAGCATCACGTTACCTTTCAGGGTAAAGTCCTCATTTGTATCGCACACTACTTCTGCTACATATACAAACACATCCGGGTTTACAGGCACCCCTCTTACTTTTCCATCCCATCCGCTCGTAGGGTCTTCCACACTAAAGTTTGTCCTTTCAAATACCAGTTGTCCCCAACGGTTATATATTCTCCATGATTTTACAGTTTTAATACCACGACCCCTGATGTAGAATACATCATTCTGTCCATCATTGTTAGGCGTAAATGTATTTGGCAGCCAGGTATTGCCCGATTCACATACCATCTTGATCGTGATCTCATCCACCCCCTTACAGCCATACGCATTGGTAGCCGTTACTGTATAAGTAGTTGTGGTTTTAGGCGTGGCAGTAGGTTGCAGGCAATCTACACAATCCAGGTAGTTCACCGGCCACCATTCAATGTCTGTAATATCATCACTGCCTGTGGTAGGAATCAGGTAACTGGTGCCTGTAGCCAATGTGAGATCCGGACCTGCATTCACTACCGGCAGTGCATGTACGGTTACCAATGCAGTTGCCTGAGAAGTAAAGCAGGCATCCTTGCCATACCCTGTTACCGTATAAGTAGTAGTCGTATCCGGGAAAGCCATCGGGTTCTGACCCGAAGCATTGCTCAGACCTGTAGCAGGAGACCAGGAATAGGTAACTGCTCCGGAAGCATGCAGCTGTGCAGAACCACCTTTACAGATAAAAGTATCTGAAGCTGCTACCTGGAATGGCTGAGATACCATCACCGGTATATCTGCTTCCCGTGCACAACCTGCAGCGTTTTCCACTTTTACATGATAGGTAGTATCTATGTCAGGGCTCACTACCGGGCTTGCACTATGAATATCATTGATCTTATAATCTGTCCAGTTGATGGTCACATCGGCATCTGTATTGGCATTGAGTGTAATAGAAGCACCACGGCATATGCTGGCGCTCGCCGGGTTCGGATTCAGTGCTGGGTAATCTACTACACTCACCGTTCTGGTTGCCGTGCTGCTACAAATACCGCTGGCGGTAGAGATAGTTAATGTAATTACCTGGTCGCCTGCCTGGTTGAAGGTAGTAGCCGGTGGTGATTGTACTAAATAGTTTTGTCCCAGTATCTGCCAGCTCCATTTAGTATCCGGAATGTTCTTCGTTTCATGCCCCACTATCTGCACGGTAGCACCTGTACACAATGGGCCCAGTGTATCGATCACAGCTACTGGTTTGGGTTCTACAACAATTTGTTTTTGAATGGTGTTCACACAACCATAAGTACTGGTGGTAGTCAGCGTCACATTGTAAGTACCTGGTGCATCGTATATATAAGTAGGCGTCTGACCGGTGCCTACATCATCTGTTTTGGTAGTGACACCAAAATCCCATGCATAGGTCATATCCATGCCCAGTTCTGCAGATACGCTGGTAGATGAATCAGTGAAGAATACTGTTCCGCCATCACAAGCCTGGGTTACATCCGTACCAAAATTAGCAGTTACTTTATCAGCAATCACTTTGGAAGTACCATCTGCTGCCACACGACAACCTCTGTCATCTTCCAGCAACACCACCGGGTAGTACACACCTTCCTGTGGATAAGTATAAGATGGAGATGTAGGTGTAGTCGTAGTTGCGGAATGACCATCCCCAAAGTCCCAGATATATTTAATAGCAGCTGTAGAGGAGGCGCTCATACTCACCGTCAGTGGATAACAACCTGTTTCAGGTGTCACCGTGAAGCTACCCGTCGGGCCATCAATAGAAATATTTTTAGGTCCGGCCACCGCACTTGCACAACCACCCTGTGAATAAACAGTGAGGGTAATACCAAAAGTACCCGCCTTGATATAGTTGTGCAGCGGATCCTGTTCAGTAGAAGAACTGTTGTCACCAAAACTCCATGCTGAACTTACGTAGTCAGATGACAGGTTGGTAAACTGAATTTTTACTGGCGGACATACATCTGCCGCTACCGGTGGAAAGCTGAAGTCAGCTATCGGGTTAGGTACACGCAGGTAGTCGACAGTGGTAATCGTATCGCTACAACCAGTAGTGTTGGCAATGATCAGCGATACAGTATACTTGCCTGGCGTAGTATAAGTATGTCCAGGCGTTGCATCTGTGCTGGTAGTACCATCCCCAAAGTCCCACTGGTAAGTGAGTGGCGTCGTGATCGAAGAGTTAGAGAACTGGTAAGGTGTATTCAGACACGCAATGCTATCCGGACCACCAAATGCCGCAATCATATTTGCAATACGCACGGTGGCTGTATAACTGTCTTCACAACCGGTATTGTCTTTCACGGTAAGTGTTACAGGATAGTTGTTGATAGCTGTATAGGTATGCGTAATATTGGTAGGTGCGGTGGTGTACGTTTCCGGTGTGCTGCCATCTCCATAGTCCCATGTCCAGGATACAATGGTATTGCCTGCCCTGGTGGTAGATTGATCAGTAAAGCTCACCGGTACGTTCTTACACTGTTTGGTATCGATGCTGAAATTTGCATTGGCGCCATTTACTGAAATCGGAATCGTGTTGGACGTATGCAGACAGCCATAAACATCTGTCAGTACCAGGCTGGCAGTATAATCGCCGGGAGTAGGATATACATATCCGATAGGCCCTGGTGCAGGTGCACTGTAAGTATTACCATCGCCAAAGTTCCAGAGGTAGCTGGCGAAGTGGCTGGCGGTCACCGGATCCATCGAAAAATTCACCGTACCGTTTTTACAAATGGTGGTTACATCAGAATAGATCTTTGGTGTTTCGTCAATGATAGTGACAGTTGTTTTGTATACAGACTGACAGTTACCATTGTCTACAGTAAGTGTCACTGTATAAGTACCCCCTGCAGTATATACGTGTGTTGGGTTCTGAGCGGTAGAAGTGGTCCCATCACCAAAATCCCAGTTCCATAATTTAGTGGTGCTGGAACCGAAGTCAGACCTGTCGGTGAAAGAACGCTGATAGATGTTAGCACAATCCACGGTGCCTACTATAAATGCAGCAGATGGTGGATAGATGGTAATCAGATCAGTTTTGGTAAGTGTTTGCCGGCAACCATTATTGATTACCGTTAGAATCACAGTATGTGTACCAATACTTGTCCATACATAAGTTGGATTTTCCAGGGAAGAAGAACCATTACCGGTGGTGCCGGATTCTTCGAAAGTCCATTGCCAGCCAGTACCCGCAGGGGTAGATGTATTGGTGAAATGGAAAATAGTAGGCTGGCAACCGGTTGTCTGGTCTACTGTGAAATCTACATTTACCGGATCGCCTACTTCTACAGGAAAGGTAGCAGTTTGTGTACAACCACCCTGGGTGGTTATTGTTAAGGTCACGATAAAATCACCTTGTGTGGTGAAAGTATGTGTCGGTGCTTTTTGAGTGGAAGTGCTGCCATCACCAAAGTTCCATGCCCAGCTTACCACCGGATCGGCAGAAGCAACGATAGGAGTGAAGGCATCTACCAGCGGCACGCAACCATTGGGTGTACCATCGATACTTAGAATAGGTTTCTGTATAGTGACGGTGTTGTTCGCAGTTGCTGTACAACCTGCAGCATTGGTGGCTTGCAGTACCACTGTAAACGTGCCTTCGGAGTTGAAGGTATGTGTAGGATTTTGTAAAGTAGAAGTGCTGCCGTCACCGAAATTCCATGCCCAGCTGGTAGCTCCGGTGGTTACCCCTGTGAAGTTCACATTTGCAGGAACGCTACATGCAGTAGTCGGAGATGCTGTAACCGAGGCAGTTGGAATATCAGAAATGGTGAAGGTCTTTGTCACATTTGCCTGACAACCATCCTGTGTCAATGCCTGCAAAGTGACAGAATAGTTACCTACAGTATTAAAAGTCTTGACGGCGTCAATTGTATTTTGCACATCGCCATCACTAAACGTCCAGGTGGCGGTTTGCGGAGCCGGCTGAGTAGTGTTGGTAAAATGAAGGGTAGTTCCTCTACAAAGGCTCTCTGCAATGGCAAAGTCTGCTGCGATAGTGGCAATCTGAATGTACTCCGTTTGTGTGAGCGTTTTAGTACACCCATCAGCGGAAGTGGCGGTTAGTGAAACGGTATATTTCCCCTCTGCTGTGTACGTATGAATGGGGTTCAGGTCACTGCTTGTGCTGCCGTCTCCAAAGTCCCATAGGTACGTAACTGCCGGGTTACCAGTTGTATTGATCGTCGTATTATTGGTAAAGTTCACAGTCAGGGGTGCTTTACAACTGCCTTGTGTATTGCTGGTAAACGCCGGGTTAGGGGTAGCATTTGCATGAATAATTTGTGAAGAGCTGTTGGTACAGCCATAACTGTTGGTCACGATAGTCGTAGCAGCATAGTCACCCCCTACTGTATAAGTATAGTTAGCCGTGCTTCCCGAAGTCCCGTTACCATCCCCGAAGTCCCAGTTGATACTGCTGATCGTACCATCACCAGCGGTAGATTGATCTGTAAAATTAACCGGCAGGGGTGTACAACCACTGGTTACATCAGTGGTAAATTGTGCTGTCGGTTTTTTGTATACATTTACAGTATGGGTAGCGGTACCTTTAGTACCATCTGCAAACGTAACTGTAAGAGTTACAGTGTATGTACCAGGTTTAGTAAAGGATCGGGTAGGATTCCAAAGGGTCGATTTGGCGCCTCCATCCCCGAAGTCCCAGGAAGCAGTGCCTCCTGTAGTTGACTGATTAATGAATTGTACATAGGCAGTCCCACATCCCGTAAAGTTATCAGCAGTAAATGCTGCCGTGTTTTGTGCCTGGACTCTAAAGGCAGAGAGCAGGATCATCACACATGTATATGCAACAGCATAGCAGGTGCGGACATGAAGGCTTAGGCGTTGGTGTTTCATTCTCCGGATATGGCTAATGTCGTTTCGGCTCGACAATAGCATAGGTTATAAAAATTAAAGATTCAATTTTATAACGTTAAACCGGTATAGGTGTAACGTTAATTTAACGTAAACAAATTATTAATGGTTCAGAGTAGAAAAGAAAATCACACAAAAGTTATTCCATCTATACCTGTTGGCACAAGCTCAACAATATACAGCAAATTTACGATGTGTAAGTATATTATATGCATTTTCATTTTATGTGTGAGTACAGCTGTATATGCCCAAAATAACAATGTGGTAAAACCTGATGTATTTCAGACTGGAATTAAACAATCGGGCGTTCAGGTATTTGATGTGCGTACCCTGGCAGAGTATAGCAGCGGGCACCTGCCGCATGCCCTGCAAGCTGACTTTACACATGATGAAGAATTTAATGAGAGAATAAAATACTTGAATAAGGAGCAGCCAGTGTATGTGTATTGCCTGAGTGGTGGCCGTAGTGCTGCGGCAGCAAAGCGCATGCGTGAGGATGGATTCAAAAATGTAGTGGAACTGGAAGGAGGGCTGAATGCCTGGAAACAGGCGGGTCTCGAAGTGGAAGGAGGCGCAAATACGCCGCAGCTTACACTAATTGACTTTACAGGCAAGATTGCTGATGGAGATGTACTGATCGATGTAGGTGCTGATTGGTGCCCTCCCTGTAAAAAGATGGAGCCAGTGGTAGCTGCATTTTTAAAAGCCAATCCAACTGTAAAGCTGTTGAAAGTAGATGCCAGCAAGGATACTAACGTCATTAAAACGCTGGGTGCTACTGCCTTACCTACATTTATCCTTTACAAAGAGGGGAAAGAAGTCTGGAGAAAAACAGGCGTCGTTGAATTAAACTAACGTCATCTATGGCAAGCCGAGGCCAATTAAATTTATTTTGCTATTAGCTGGACCTTATCCCTATACCAGCAAGCCATTATCCAAACAAAAAAGCTTTTGCAATCTGCAAAAGCTTTTTTGTTTTTTACTATACATTGTAAATGTGATGGTATTTTTCTGTGGCGTAATCCAGGAAATACTTAAACACCAATGGTTCTCCTGTTACCTTTGCACACAATTCATTACTGGTATAATACCTGCCATGGTGATGAATCTCATCCCGTAACCAGGTGAGTAGCTGGCGATAATCTCCTTTGGTAATCTGCGCTATCAACCCCGGTATCTGTTTTTGTGCAGCGTTGAAAAACTGTGCAGCATAAAAACTACCCAATGAATAGGTGGGGAAGTAACCGAAACTGCCATGCGACCAGTGAATATCCTGCAGTACTCCCTGATTATCATCAGGTACGTGTACGTGCAGGTATTCCCGGTAGTACCTATTCCAGACTTCATTCAGGTCTTTGGTAGAATAGGTTCCATCCAGCAATCCCTTTTCAATTTCATACCTGATCATCACATGGAAGTGATAAGTCAGCTCATCTGCTTCTGTACGGATCAGGGACGGCTTTACCTGGTTGATGGCTTTATAGAAATCATCCAGCGCTACCTGTTGCAGGTTGTCAGGAAAGCGTGCCTGCAAAGCTGCATAGTGGTGCTGCCAGAAAGGAAGGCTACGGCCTACATTGTTTTCCCACAGTCTTGACTGGGATTCATGGATACCTAAACTCGCCGCTTCGCCGGATGGTAACCCATATCCATCTACGGGCAGTCCCTGTTCATACAGGGCATGGCCGCCTTCGTGGATACAGCTCCAGGTCATATTGCCAAAATCCTTTTCATCAATGCGGGTAGTGACCCTTACATCCTGTGGATTGAAGCTGGTAGTAAACGGATGTTCTGAAATATCCTGTCTGCCGGCGTTCATATCATACCCCATGGCTTTCAGGAGTTCAATACCAAACTCCCACTGTGCATTCCTGTCGTAATGCAGGTGCAGGAAATCTTTATTGACCTGTGGTTTGGATTCGATGTTCTTTAACAAAGGAGCCAGTGCAGCCTTCACATCAGCAAAGATGGTATCCAGCATAGCGGTATTCGCGCCTTTTTCATATTCGTTTAGCAAGGCATTGTAGGGATGCCCGTTATACCCAAGTATGTCTGCCTCCTGTTTTTTGAGTGCGACCATTTTCGCCAGCACAGGTTCGAATACGCTGTAGTCATTCGCTTTCCTGGCTTTGATCCATGCATGATAGCATTCGTTGGTCGTGGTAGACAGTTCGGCTACGAAACTGGCAGGGTATTTTTTATTCTTTTGATAGTCCTCCAGGGAGAGGGCGATATTTTTGGTAGCGATGATGTCCAGATCCTGCCGGGTATGCAGGGTCGTCAATAATTCGCCCAGCTGATTATCAGTAAATAGCTCATGGGCCAGGGTACTGAGGGTAGTAATCTGTTGCCCGCGAAAGGCAGCACCTTTTTCGGGCAGGTAAGTTTCCTGGTCCCATCCCAACACAGCAATAGCATTGCGTATATCGGCGATCTGCTGCATTTTCGTTTTGTAAGAAGCGTACAATTCTCCCGGGGATTGTGTCGTCATGCCAGTTAGTTTTTTGCAATTTTAAATAATTCCCATCATATTTGCTTGTCATGAAAATCAAAGATATCACAGCGGCTATTGCCGCATTTGCACCATTACAATACCAGGAAAGCTATGACAATGCCGGCTTACTGTTCGGCAGTGGCGACTGGAAAGTGAGGGGGGTACTGCTCTCCCTGGATACGACAGAAGCGGTGGTAGACGAAGCGATCAGCAGGGGGTGTAACCTGATTGTGGCGCATCATCCTATTGTATTTGGCGGTTTGAAGAAGATCAATGGTAATAATTATGTAGAACGGGTAGCTATTAAAGCTATCAAGCATGACATCGCTATATATGCAGCCCATACCAACCTGGATAATGTGAGAAATGGGGTGTGCGAAATGATGGGGCAGCGGCTGAGCCTGAAAAATACCAGGGTATTGGCCCCTAAAAAGGAATTATTAAGGAAATTATACACCTTTGTACCGCATGAATCTGCCGAAAATGTCAGGTCTGCATTATTTGCAGCTGGTGCCGGACATATTGGCGCATATAGTGAATGTAGCTTTAATGCGGCAGGAGAGGGAACTTTTAAAGCCGGAGCGGGCACCCAGCCTTATGTTGGGGAGATCGGCAACCGTCATTTGGAAGCAGAAACGAAACTGGAGGTTATTTTTCCCTTATATTTGGAACAATATGTGATCAAGGCGTTATTAGCCAGTCATCCTTATGAAGAAGTGGCCTACGACGTGGTGAAACTGGAAAATGAGTATGCACAGGTAGGATCTGGTCTCATAGGGGAGCTGGAAGCGCCGATGGACGAGATGGCATTTTTGAAGTTCGTGAAGCAGCAGTTCGATACCGGTTGCGTTCGGTATACCCCGCTTAGGGGAAAGCCCATAAAACGGGTGGCGCTGTGCGGTGGGGCCGGAAGTTTCCTCTTAAAAAGGGCAATTGGCGCTGGAGCCGATGCATATATTTCGGCAGACTTTAAATACCATGAGTTTTTTGATGCTGAAAATCAAATAGTTATAGCGGATGTTGGACATTTCGAGAGCGAGCAGTTTACGGTTGACTTATTTTTTCATATATTGACTGAAAAATTTCCTAATTTTGCGCCTCTTAAATCTACCATTCGAACAAACCCGGTAAATTATTTATAAACACATTACATGGCTACTGTAAATAAAGATTACTCCGTAGAGGAAAAATTGGTGTCTGTACTTAGACTACAGAAGATGGACTCCAGACTGGACGAGATCCAGGTGTTGAAGGGGGAGTTGCCGATGGAAGTTAAAGATCTGGAAGACGAGATCGAAGGGTTAAACACACGTCTGGCCCATGTGGAAGACGAAATCCGTGGCATTCAGGACTTCATATCCAACAAGAAAGCAGCGATCAAGGAATCAGAAGCCCTGATTAAGAAATACGAGAAGCAACAGGATAACGTAAAGAATAACCGTGAATTCGAAGCTATCACCAAGGAACTGGAAATGCAGTCCCTGGAAATCAAGCTGGCTGAGAAACACATTCGCGATGCAAATGACGAGGTAAAGGACAAGAGCCGTACCCTGGAATCTGCAAAGAGAACGATTGCTGAAAAGGAAGCGAACCTGAAACACAAGAAAGGAGAGCTGGAAAAGATCATCAGTGAAACTGAAAAAGAAGAGAAAGCTTTCTACAAACAGAGCGAAGAAGCACGTGCAAAAGTAGAGCCTCGCCTGCTGGCAGCTTACGAAAAAATCCGTAAGAACTACCGTAACGGTCTGGCTGTAGCTACTGTAGTGCGTGACTCCTGCGGTGGTTGCTTTAACGCTATTCCTCCTCAGCGTCAGGCAGAAATCCGTCAGCGCAAGAAGATCATCATTTGCGAGCATTGCGGTCGCGTGCTGGTAGACAATGATCTGGAAGCAACAGTTACTATTTAATTAGTATAAGTCCAGGAATAATTTTGAAAAGGGTTGTATCGTTTATGGTACAACCTTTTTTCATTGCAGGCGTTTTTGGTTTGGAATTTGACGTAAAGCCGGCAGTTGTAAATATATTTGTTTCCATGCGTACCGTATTCCTGTTGGGATTATTTCTCGCCCTTTTTTCCCCTGCTGTAGCCAGGCAAAAAGTATATGACTTTAATCCCCGCTGCCAGCAAGCCTATGATGCCATTATGCAATTGAAGGTCACCACAGGTACCGCCCTGCTGGAGGCCGAAAAGAAAGAGCATCCCGATAACCTGATACCTTACTTTCTCGAAAACTATATCGACTTTTTCAACCTTTTTTTCAACGAAGATCCTGCTGTATATGCTAAACGAAAGGACCTTCGGGATCAGCGACTGGATATGATGGCTTCGGGTCCGGAGAATAGTCCTTACTACCTGTATACCCAGGCAGCCATTCGTTTTCAGTGGGCTATGATCCGCATCAAGTTCAGCGAAAAGTGGGATGCCGTGTGGGAAATCCGGAAAGCATTTGTACAGTTCAAAGACAACCAGCGCAGGTTTCCGCAGTTCCAGCCAAACACTATGATGATTGGCGCTTTGCAGGCCGTATTCGGTACCATCCCCGAAGGCTATCGCTGGATTTCCAATATCCTGGGCATGAAAGGAAATATTCGTGAAGGTATGCGCCAGGTACATCAGTCGGCAGAAAGTAATAATGACGTAGCGTTAATATTCCGGGCCGAAGCTTCTTATTACTTTTGCTACCTGAAACTGTTCATTGAAAATAAGCCGGACGATGTATGGGCATTCGTTCAGAAACATCAGCTGGACACAAAAAATAATTACCTCTTTGCCCTCATGGTGGCGAATATCGCTATGAACAACCAGAAAGCGGCACTAGGTATCAAAACACTCTCCGACAGAAGTGACAGTGGTGGGTACCTGGATATAAAATACAGCAATTACCTGCTCGGGGTTTTGAAGCTGGACAGGCAGGATGAAGATGCAAATGTGTACCTGCAGCGATTTACTGACAACTTCAGGGGCAAATTCTATCTCAAGGAATGCCTTCAGCGCTTGAGCTGGTACTATTACCTGCATGGCAATATGGATGCTGCCAATAAGTACCGGGCGCAGATTCTGACCCGGGGCAATACCGAAACCGATGCAGATAAGCAGGCACTTAAAGATGCAAAGAGTGGTAAATGGCCGGATGCAGTGCTGCTAAAGGCACGCCTGCTCAGTGACGGTGGTTTCTTCGGTGAAGCCCTGAAAATGTTGCAAACGAGAAAGGCGGCAGACTATGCCCGCATGGAAGATAAATTGGAATATGCCTATCGGCTGGGAAGAATTTACGATGAAATGGGTATGGATGATAGTGCCATTGCCATGTACGAAGTAACCGTAAAAGCAGGCGCGAACAGACCTGAATATTTTGCAGCCAGAGCATCCCTGCAAATGGGTTATATTTATGAAAAGAGAAATGACAGGGCGAAAGCACAACAATGTTATCAGACTTGTCTGGATATGAAGGGGCATGACTATAAAAACTCACTGGATCAGCGTGCAAAGGCCGGCATTCAGCGATTGAACGGAGGTTGAGGTAGTCGCTACGCAGATACAGTTCGTAATGTGAAATTTAATTTGCGGAATATTTTTCCCATATGCTACAAAAACTAACAATTAAGAACTACGCTATTATTGAACAGCTGGAAGTAGATTTTTCCGGGAACCTGAACGTGATCACGGGCGAAACAGGTGCAGGTAAATCTATTCTGCTGGGCGCATTGTCATTGATTCTTGGGGAGCGTGCAGATCCGGGGGTATTGCACAACAAGGATAATAAATGTGTGATAGAGGGGAATTTTAAGGTGAAGAAATCGCAGGTGGCAGCATTTTTCCAGCAGCATGAACTGGACCTCGAAGATCAGCTGATCATTCGTCGTGAGATCAGTACCGCTGGTAAATCCCGTGCATTCATCAATGATACCCCGGTGAACCTGTCCCAACTCCACGAACTGAGCCAGTACCTGGTAGACCTGCATCAGCAGTTCGATACCCTGGAACTGGAAAAGTCCGATTTTCAGCGCGAAGTACTGGATGCCCTGGTGAACCAACCGGCAGCCCTGCAGCAATACCAGCAGGGGTATGGCAGGTATATAGCTGTGCAGCGGGAACTCAGGCAGTTGCACGACATGCGCAACAATGCAAACAAGGAACTGGATTATAATAAATTTCTGCTGGATGAACTGGCAGAGGCCAGCTTTAAGGACAATGAAATAGAGGAGCTGGATGCAGAGTTGAAAGTACTCAGCCATGCGGAGGAAATCAGGAATACCCTGAGCAGGGCGTATTTCCAGTTAAAAGAAGATGAACAGCCTTTACTGCAGCAACTGAAGCAGATTCAATCGTCTGTACAGGGACTGGCTAATTTTCATAAAGAGGCGCCGGCAATTGCTGCACGCTTACAATCAGCCTATGTAGAGCTGCAGGATATAACCGGGGAGATCGGTCACATGAACGACCAGGTACAGACGGATGGCGCCAGGCTGGAACAGCTGAATGAACGTTTATCTCTCGGGTACCGGTTGATGAAAAAACATGCGGTGCAGAATACCTCCGGGTTGCTGAAGATCCAGGAAGAACTGACCGGCAAGGTAGAAGGCGTGCTAAACCTCGATGAGCAATTAGAAGGGTTAGAAAAGGAACTGGAAACCTTAACGGGTAAGTTACAAACACAGGCGGCAGGTATCACCGCTGCCCGTGAAAAGGCGGCAGGACCATTTGAAAAATCTGTAAATGCCTTGCTGGCACAGGTAGGTATGCCGAATGCAAGATTAAAGGCATCGATTGTAAAAGGTGCCCTGAACGCCTTTGGGCAGGATACCATTGAGTTTTTATTTGATGCAAATAAGAGCGGCAACTTTGCCCCTATCCGGAAGGTGGCGTCTGGTGGTGAACTGAGTAGGCTGATGCTGTGTATCAAATCGCTGGTAGCACAGTCAGTAGCATTGCCTACGTTGATTTTTGATGAGATAGATACAGGTATTTCTGGGGAGGCAGCCCGCCAGGTAAGCTTTATTATGGAAGGTATGGCCAAAGGGCATCAGATCATCTGTATCACACACCAGCCGCAGATTGCGGGCAAGGCCGACGCGCATTACTTTGTGTATAAAGATATGAGGTCAGGCAAGGTGCAAACGAATGTACGGTTGCTCACGCGGGAGGAAAGGATTAACCACATAGCACAGATGATGAGTGGGGAAAAGCCGACAGCGGCAGCGCTGGAGAATGCGCGGGAGTTGGTGAAGTAAGTGGAATAAGGGGGGCTCATGCTGCAAAATGGTTGTTGCTATCGGATAGCCAATCAAAAAGAAAAAAGCATTTTCCATGCTGCCGCAGGCCACTTTCAATTAATCTTTTTTTTTCAACTATAACGCCTATTTTTGCCCAAAATAATTATCAACCCAATGGCTTATAACTTATTAAAAGGAAAGAAGGGTATCATATTTGGTGCATTGGATGAAAATTCCATTGCCTGGGCTACCGCACTTCGCTGTGTGGAAGAGGGCGCTGAAATCGTACTGACAAATGCACCTATCGCTTTACGTATGGGGGAGATCAACAAGTTGGCAGAAATTACGAACGCCCCTGTAATACCAGCAGATGTGACCAACCTTGAAGACCTGAACAATCTGTTCACTAAATCCATGGAGCATTTTGGCGGTAAAATCGACTTCGTACTGCACTCTGTAGGTATGAGCCTCAACGTGCGTAAAGGAAAGCCTTATACTGACCTCGACTACGACTTCTCCCATAAAACTTTCGATATCTCAGCGATGTCTCTTCACCGTGTGTTGCAAACAGCTTACAAACTGGATGCACTGAATGAGTGGGCATCAGTAGTAGCACTCACTTACATCGCCGCACAGCGTGTATTTCCTGACTACAGCGAAATGGCCGATGCAAAAGCACTGCTTGAATCAGTAGCGCGCAGCTTCGGTTACCACTATGGTGTCAGCAAGAAAGTACGTATCAACACGATCTCTCAGTCACCTACCCGTACCACTGCCGGTAGCGGTGTGAAAGGTTTTGATGGTTTCATCAACTACGCTGAGAAAATGAGTCCATTGGGCAATGCAAGTGCAAAACAATGTGCTGATTATACAGTAACCCTGTTCTCTGACCTGACAAGAATGGTGACTATGCAGAACCTGTTCCATGACGGTGGTTTCTCATCTACCGGTGTAACAATGGACGTGATGCTGCAGATGGAAAAATAAGATCGTACAATCCAAAATAATTAGCCGTGAAAGTGAATATTAACTATTCATTTTCACGGCTTTCCATTTTCGGCAGGGGTATCCCACAAAAATATCATTTGCTTTAACTGGCGTGGGTTTGCGCCGATTTTTTCCGGAAGTTTTACACAAAAAAAGCCGGTCCTTCAGTGAAGGAGCGGCTTGAAATTTTTTAGCATAGGCAAATTTGCTGAGGCAACAATAATGGAATATCTATGCGCTAATATTCGTCTTCATTAAAGAAGAAATCATCCTGAGACGGATAATCAGACCAGATATCTTCTATTCCCTCATAAATTTCACCTTCGTCTTCCAGTTCCTGAAGATTCTCTATCACTTCAATCGGTGCACCGGAACGGATGGCGTAATCAATTAATTCGTCTTTAGTAGCTGGCCATGGAGCATCCTCCAGGTATGAAGCTAATTCTAAGGTCCAGTACATGTTATTGAAATTTTTACTGTCTTAAATTTTGGCAAAAGTATTATTTAATTTGAAATAAACAACTATTACTATCTTAACGGTGAATTACTTTTATTCAAGTATGCTGACCGCACGCAATCTTACCAAAAATTATTCCAACTTACCCGTTTTGAAGGGAGTGGATGTAACTGTGAACAAAGGGGAGATCGTTACCATAGTAGGATCTTCCGGAGCCGGGAAAAGCACCCTGCTGCACATTCTGGGTACCCTGGATACGCCTACCTCCGGGGAGGTATGGCTGAAGGACGTGAACCTGACAGCACTCAAAGGCAATGCACTGGCTGATTTCCGTAACCGGCACATGGGCTTTATTTTCCAGTTCCACCATCTTTTACCGGAATTTACCGCGATAGAAAATGTTTGTGTACCGGGTTTTATAGCCGGTCACAATAAAAACGAGGTCAAAAAGAGGGCCGCTTTTTTGCTGGAAACTTTGGGCCTTGCCGAGAGGATGGATCATAAACCCAACGAATTGTCGGGCGGGGAACAGCAAAGGGTGGCAGTAGCCAGGGCGCTGATCAATAACCCGGATATCGTGATGGCCGATGAGCCAACCGGTAACCTGGATTCGCACAATGCCCGGGAGCTACACCAGCTGTTTTTCCAGTTAAGGGACCAGTTTAAGCAAACGTTTATCATCGTTACCCACAATGAAGAGCTGGCGCCATTGAGTGACAGGCAGCTGGTCATGAAAGACGGGAAGATGCTCTAAAACCCCATCTTATGTCATTTAAGATTTACACCAAAACCGGCGACAAAGGACAGACCTCCCTGATAGGGGGGACTAAAGTATCCAAAAGCAGCCTGCGCATAGATGCGTATGGCACTGTAGACGAGCTCAATTCTTACATTGGCCTGGTGAGTGATCACCTTACCTTCGATGGAAATATGGTCGCTTTTATGCGCGAAATACAGGATCGTTTGTTTACCATCGGTGCTTCGCTGGCCTGTGATCCCGAAAAGGATATAAAAATGCGTATTCCGGACCTGTATGAAAAAGACGTGCAGGCCCTGGAAACCAGCATTGATACTATGAACGAAGAGCTGCCCGAAATGAAGTCCTTTATTCTGCCGGGAGGGCATGTGGCGGTTTCTACGACACATGTGGCCCGTTGTGTATGCCGCAGGGCAGAACGGTTATGTGTGGGATTGCAGGAAAACGAGGAATTTATAGCACCATTGGTGCTACAATATCTGAACCGGCTGAGCGATCATCTTTTCGTATTGACAAGATGGATAGGTCACCGGTTGAAGGTGGAGGAGATTAAGTGGACGCCGAGGGTTTAGGCTTTTACCAATACACTTTCTTCTACAGTCCTGTCTGACTCGATCAGGCCATCCCTGAGGCGGATAATTCTCTTAGCGTGAGCGGCGATGTCTTCTTCGTGGGTGACGAGTACAACCGTATTGCCGGAGGCATGAATCTGCCCGAAAATCTCCATGATTTCCACAGAGGTTTTGGTATCAAGGTTACCAGTAGGCTCATCCGCCAGGATCAGGGAGGGATCATTTACCAGGGCGCGGGCAATAGCCACACGCTGGCACTGACCACCGGAGAGCTCGTTGGGTTTATGTTTGTAGCGCTGGCCCAGCCCTACTTTTTCCAGCATATATATGGCTTTTTCCTCTCTTTCCTTTTTGCCGATACCTGCATAGATCAGTGGCACAGCCACGTTTTCATAGGCAGTGAGGCGGGGCATAAGGTTAAACTGCTGGAATACGAAGCCTATTTCTTTGTTCCGCACCCTGGCCAGGTCGTCATCTTCCATCGTGCTCACATCATGGCCATTCAGAATATATTTTCCGCTGGTAGGGGTATCCAATGCCCCCAGCATATTCATGAGCGTAGACTTTCCGGAGCCGGAAGGCCCCATGAGGGCTACATATTCATTTTTTAAAATGTCCATATTAATACCTTTCAGCACAGGCAATTCATTGGCTCCAATGAAATAGCTTTTACGGATTTCTTCTAAATGGATGACGGATTGTGGGCGCATACGCAAACAGTATTAAAAACAAGGTGAATGCCTTTCTGCAGGTCTGGTATAAGGATTACTTTTTGATCACTTTAGGAACTTTAAAGTATTGATCATTAGCAGCAGGTGCGTTTTGTAAGCCTTCTTCCCTGGAAATGGAAGCAACAACTTTATCCTCCCGGTACACATTACGGTCGGCAGTCATGTGCAATAATGGCTTGACCTCGGTGGTGTCCAGTTCATTCAGTTTTTCCACGAAGGTGATCATTCTCTGAAGATCTCCCTGGATGGATGTTTTTTCCGCCGGGGTAAATTCAAGTCTTGCCAGGTCTGCTAACTGATCTACCAGTTGTTCGTTCACTTCCATAAGTCAAATTAGATGAAAAGATAATAAAATATTTATTAAACCGGCGTTAAAGTTACTAAATACTGAAGAGAGTATTGCTATCGGTCACTTTAAGCCGGCCGCAGGTCCATTCCCACCTCGAAAAATGCGATTCCCGGGCAAGGTAGCTCCTAAGAATTTCCTAAATTGCACCCCATTATGGCAAACAAAGAGATAGTAGTAAGCGGAATCCGCTCTACCGGTTTTTTACACTTAGGTAATTATTTCGGCGCGATCCGCAATTATGTAAAGATGCAGGAAGCCTATAACTGTTATTTTTTCGTAGCAGACTGGCACTCCCTGACCACCCATCCTGATCCCAAAGACCTGCGTGGCAACGTTTACCGCGTACTGGCTGAAAATATAGCTTCGGGCCTCGACCCGGAAAAGGTAGCGCTCTATGTACAGAGCGATATCCCTGAGATTGCAGAATTATACCTGCTGCTCAATATGTTGGCCTACAAAGGCGAGCTGGAAAAAGTACCTACATTCAAAGATAAGGTACGTTTGAACCCGGACAACGTCAATGCCGGCCTGCTCACTTACCCTGTGCTCATGAGTGCCGATATCCTCGTACATCGCGCTGTAAAGGTACCTGTGGGCAAAGATCAGGAGCAACACCTGGAAATGGCCCGCAATTATGCACAGCGTTTTAACAAACGCTATGGCCAGCTATTCCCTGAGCCGTTTCCATTTAACTTCGGCGATGACCTGATCAGGATCCCAAGCCTGGATGGCAATGGTAAAATGAGTAAGAGCGAGAACCAGATGGCTACTTTGTACCTGTCTGACAGCGATGAGCTGATCATGAAGAAACTAAAGGCGGCCAAGTCAGCCACTGGTGCAAATGAAGGAGAAGGCATGCCGGAAGCCGTGAAAAACCTTTTCGACCTTATGCAGCAGGTATCTACCCCGGACGTAATCGAGCACTTTAAGAAAACATTCGAGGATGGCAGCATCCGTTACGGCGACATGAAAAAGCAATTGGGCGAGGATATGGTGAAATTTATAGCTCCCATCCGCGAAAAAGCTAAATCATTGCAGGACGATTCGGCCTATCTGAACAAAATTATGCGCCATGGAGCTGAGAAGGCAAGAGAAAGTGCGGCACAGACTTTGCAGCAAGCGAGAAAACTCATCGGCATTAACTACTACTGATCAAAAGAAGGAACGGCAACATTTTTAGGGTGATAACCGGATAAAATTGTAAATTAATGGGATATCATCTAATGGTAGTTGCTGCTCGCTGCCTTCAAATAAATGATTAGTGACCTCGATACATCATGGCAAAAAATAACAAGCTCAAACACATAGCGATAGCCGGGAACATTGGTGCCGGTAAGACCACACTTACTGAAATGCTGGCAAAGCACTACAAATGGGACCCCCAGTTTGAAGATGTAGAGCATAATCCATATCTTAATGATTTCTATGAAGATATGCCCCGCTGGTCCTTCAACCTGCAGGTATATTTTCTGCACGGAAGATTGAAACAACTACTGGATATTCAGAATGGCAATAACATTGTGATCCAGGATCGTACCATATATGAAGATGCGCACATCTTTGCCCCTAACCTTTATGAAATGGGATTGATGACAAAGCGCGACTTTGACAACTATTTTAATTTCTTCGAGACGCTGAAATCGATGGTGAAACCACCAGATTTGCTGATCTATCTCAAAGCTTCTGTACCTACCCTGGTAGCCCAGATTCAAAAGAGAGGTAGGGAATATGAGGAGAATATCCGGCTGGACTATCTGAAGCGACTAAATGAATATTATAATAACTGGATAGAGAGATATACCGAAGGACCTTTGTTGATCATTGATATCGATAAGAATAAGTTTCCGGAGAGTGATGAAGATTTAGGAGAGATTATATCAAAGATAGATTCACAGCTACACGGGCTGTTTTGATAAGAAAGCTGCAGGCTGATTTACAATTTCAGCACCGCGGGCTTTGCAAAAAAAAATGTCTCATACCGAAAGTGTGAGACATTTTTTTTGTAACTTCTATATATGAAATCCATTGTTGTTACCATTGTTTGCACCTGGTGCATGCTCACCATTTGTGCCCAACCTATTGCAGGTACTTATAGTAAACACCATCAACAACTCTTTACAGCACTACAAAACCAGGCGGGGCTTACCTGGCTGAAGGGCGCTGCTATCGGGGTGAATACGGAAAGGCGTTTTTTACTAAATGCACTCAGTATTCACACGCTCGCTGGCGCGTGGCCTACCCATTCCGGCACCTTTGCAGGCATGCTGAAGCAGACCGGATTTCGTGCTTATCATGAACAATTATTCGGCCTGGCTTACAGTCACAATATGGGAGAGAAGTGTAGTGTAGGGATGCAGGTGAATTACCTGAATACTACGACGATGGGTTATGGCAGTACCCACGCGCTGACGGCAGAAACAGGTACATTGCTGCAAATTATGCCCCGGTTATTTTTAGGGCTCCATGCATTTAACCCGGTCAATACACCTGATGTACCTGTCATCTTCTCCGCAGGATTAGGCTATGAAGCCAGTGAAAGCTTCTTACTAAGCACGGCTATGATCCAACAGAATGGACTACCACCTGCATTGAAGGTAATGTGCGAGTACGCGTTTATCCCCCGGTTCCTGATGGAATTAGACTGGTGTAGTGACCCCATGCAAAGGAATATGGCAGTGTCATTTGAACTAAAGAAACTATTTGTAAAAGTATATGCAGCCCATCATCCGCAATTAGGTTTTTCACCCGGAACAACGATCATATGGCAAGTGTGAAAATAATTACATTGATATTAATGTGCATACCATTGTCAATATATGCAAGACAGGAAGATGATATTGTGAATGATGATATGCAGTGGCAGCAGCTGGAAGTATACCGAAAACATCCTTTGTCATTGAACAATGCAGATGTAGCTCAACTGACTTCATTAGGGTTGTTGACGACCCTGCAAATTGATGAGTTGATCAATTATAAAAAGCAATTCGGGAAGTTGTTAAGTATCTATGAATTGCAGGCGGTGCCTGGGTTTGATGAAGCGACTATTCAGCTGATATTACCTTATATAACGGTAGCGGAAAGCAGCCAGACAGACAAAAGTTCAATGACATGCTTAGTAAGAAATGATCTGTTGCGATACCGTAGTTCCACCATAGGCATACAGGTGAAAAAAGATAGTTATGGTGCTTACTATTTCATTAAGAATTATAAAAAAATAAAAGCATTAGCTATTGGTGACTTCACTATAAACATGGGGCAGGGATTGATTAACTGGCAAGCCTACGCACCAGGCAAAAGCAGCCTGATTACACACATCAAAAGAGAAGGAGAAATAATCAGGCCATCCACCTCTGTTACTGACAACAGAGGTGCGGCTATTACTTTGCAACAAGGCCATTGGGAAACCACAGCTATCCTTTCTTTACAGCAGCATGGCGGAAATATATCTTACGTTTTGCCACAAGCCCACGTTGGTATTAATTGGTTAAATCATAATATCGGCATGGATTATGCCATTTCTTTGCGTAACTATCATCTATTCGGCGAGCTTGCTATCAATCACAGCACATCTACAATCCTTGGCATGCTGGCAAGTGTTGGTAAGATCGCAGACCTTGCCCTGTTTTACAGAAAATACAACACTGCCTATCAATCCATTCACGCCAGTGCCATGGGCGAAAACTCAAACCCTGTCAATGAAGAAGGACTATACACAGGCATCAGCATCCATACTATAAAACATTGGCAACTGGATGCCTATGCAGACATCTTCCACTTTCCCTGGTTGCAATATAAAACCACCGCATCAGCAGATGGACAGGAATTATTTGCATCCCTGACATATACGCCTGACAAAGAAACACGACTCTTCTTCAGGTACCAATACAAACAAAAATATCAGCAATCCAAAGGCGATGCATTTATTCCCCCCATGATTCAAACCCGCCATGAAAACTACCGTTTTCAACTCTCCCTGTCTCCAGCCAAAGGCTGGACCTGGAAAACACGCATAGAAGCAAACACCTGGCAGGATGATAGCGGTAACCAGTATGGAGGACTCTATCAGCAGGAAATGATCTGGCAACTACCCCAATGGCCACTACGCTGCACACTGAATTACACCTGGTACAGCACCGGAGGTACAGCTACCCGTTTTTACATTCCTGACAGAAGCGTGCTATACGATTTTAATTTATCACAACTATATGGCAAAGGAGCGAAGCAAAGTTGTACAATCAGGTGGAAACAAAAGAAACATTGGCAGGCATGGGCAAGAATTGAAATAAAGGGGCCTGTGACTATACAGGTTGTCTATACTGTATAGTATAACATGACATATATCATCTGGTGAGAACAAAAAGATATCACCTTCTTATCAAGGAAAAAGTTTCATAATGTTTTAAAAAACGACCAAAATCTGATTATAAAATCAAAAAATTTGCATTAAAACGCTAAAATATTGCAGAAACAGAAGTGTTATTGAATGTTAAATTTTCGTCTATAGAATATTGCAAATAATTTGTATACATATGAAAAAAAATTACCCTCTTAAAAAAAGGTTAAATTTTTCTTGGTGGTGAGTAAAAATTTTCTCTAAATTGTGCTCTTCAACCAAAATCTAAATCGTAATCATGAAAGAGGCCAGTAACTCTTTATCCTGTTTATATTTTGAGAATAATTTGTCAACCTGTGTACAGTGGTATAGCATACGACAGTACGCTTTTGCTTATGAAACAAGGATAATCTGATCGCTACGCTTCAAACTACCATCCAGGTTCTTGCCGCCTTCATCCCGGATGGTATTTTTAAAACAAAAACTAAATCGTAATAACAACTAAATCGTAATAACAACAGCTAAACTGTATTCTGAAAAAACTTATTGATTTGAAAAACTCATTGAACTAGGGGTACCTATATAAAAATTTTATTGTCAACTAAAATCTAAATCGTTTATGAAAAGAGCGTTACTCTTTTTCACCATGCTCATGGTGAGTGTAACCCTGACGTATGCGCAACAGCGCCAGGTTACAGGAAAAGTCACCGGCCCGGACGGTTCACCTGTACCTTTTGCTACTGTACAAATCAAAGGAACAAACACTGGGACAACTACAGATCAGGATGGATTTTTCAAACTGAACGCAAAACCAGATGCCGTATTGATTGTGCGCAGCGTAGGGTATGTAGCACAGAACATTCCGGTAGGTTCATCCGGTACTGTCAACGTCGCATTGAAATCTGATGACCAGAACCTCCAGGAAGTAGTAGTAACCGCCCTCAACGTAAAGAGAAACAAAAACGAACTGCCTTACTCTGCACAGACAGTTGCTCCTGAAGAATTAAACAGGACAAGAGATGTAAACATTACCACCTCCTTGGCAGGTAAAGTTTCAGGTCTTGAAATCCGTAAAAATAACACCCTGGGCGGTTCCACCAATATCGTACTGCGTGGCGCCAAATCCCTTACGGGCAACAACCAGGCCCTCTTCGTGGTAGACGGTGTACCTGTCGATAACTCTAATACCAACACTACCGATCAGAAAGAAGGTGCTGGTGGTTATGACTATGGTAACGCTGCTGCAGACATCAACCCTGACGACGTAGAATCAGTGAGCGTACTGAAAGGTGCTGCTGCTACTGCATTGTACGGTTCCCGTGCATCAAATGGTGTGGTAATGATCACTACCAAAAAAGGTACAAGAGGATTGGGTGTCACCCTCAACAGTGGGGTGAATATAGGCAAATACGACCCTTCTACTTTTGCAAAATATCAAAATAAATATGGTGCGGGTTATGGCTCTGGTTACGGTTCTCCTGATGGTTACTTCTACTACACCGATGTAAACGGTGATGGTGTAGATGACCGCGTAGTACCCGTTACAGAAGATGCTTCCTATGGTGGTAAGTTCGATCCGAACTTACAGGTGTACCACTGGGATGCTTTCTATAACAAGTCTCCTTACTACATGCAGACCCGTCCATGGGTTGCTGCCAGCAACAATCCAAGCGCACTGTTCGAAACAGCAGTAGGTACTAACAACAGTATCACTGTAGATGGTGCCAGCGATAAAGGTTATTTCAAACTCGGCTATACCAAATTCATAGACAAAGGTATTATGCCTAATAGCCGTATCGCAAAAGATCTCATCAACTTCGGTGCATCTTACAACATCTCCAACAAGTTAACCGCCAGCGCTTCTGTCAACTCTTCTATCATCGATGGTCTGGGCCGCTACGGTACAGGTTATGATTCCAAAAACCTGATGACAAACGTGAGGGAATGGTGGGAAACCAACGTAGATGTGAAGGAACAAAAAGACATGTACTTTATTGAAAAGCGCAACATCACCTGGAACCAGGCAGATGTAGGTGCGCTGAATCCTATCTTCTGGGATAACCCTTACTGGACCAGGTATGAAAACTATGAAACTGATGGTCGTACCCGTAACTTCGGCAACATCAGTCTGAACTATAAAGCAGCTGACTGGTTAGACATCGTTGGTCGTGTATCACTGGATAACTACAATGAACACCAGGAAGAAAGATCTGCCATCGGTTCTATCGACGTATCCAAATTCAGCGAATTCAAACGTACATTCAGCGAGTATAACTACGACCTGATGCTGAACTTTAATAAAAATATCACCCAGGACCTGACCTTCAAAGGTATATTGGGTGGAAACGTAAGACAGACTAATATCAGCTCTATCTTATCTTCTACTAACGGCGGTCTCCTCATCCCTCGTCTGTATGCCCTGCTGAATACTGCTAACCCGATGGAAGCACCTACCGAAATCTCTACCAGGGAAGAAGTAGATGGTATTTATGCTGCGGCTAACTTCGGTCTGAAAGAATTATTATTTCTGGATCTGACACTGAGAAGAGACCAGTCTTCCACACTCCCTAAAGGCAACAACAGTTACTATTATCCCTCTGCCTCTCTTGGTTTTGTATTCTCCAAGCTGATCCCTGAAGCTACCTGGTTATCCAATGGTAAAGTGAGGGTAAACTGGGCAGAAGTGGGTAACACCGCACCTCCACTGTATACTAAAAACTATTACGACGTACCAACCGGTATCGATGGGGTAGCATTAGGTTCAGTAGGTGGTACCAAGTACAATCCTGATCTGAAACCAGAAAAAACAAGGAGCTTCGAAGCCGGTCTGGAAATGTCTTTCCTGAATAACCGTTTAGGTTTCGATGCAACATACTATAAACAAAATACTGTTGACCAGATCGTACCATTACCAGTATCCACATCTACTGGTTATGATTATAAAGTAATCAACGCCGGCGACATCCAGAACCAGGGTATTGAATTGTCTGTATTCGGTACACCTGTAAAAACAAAAGACTTCTCCTGGACAGTTAATGTAAACTGGTCCCGCAACCGCAACAAGGTGGTATCATTGCCTGGTATTGACAAGCTGCAGCTGGGTGACTTCCAGGGCGGTATTACTGTGAATGCAGTAGTAGGTCAACCTTACGGTACCATCACTGGTTCTGACTTCATTTACAAAGATGGTCAGAAGGTAGTAGATGCAGATGGTTACTATGAAATAACTGGTACGTCCAACCACACCATCGGTAACGTAAACCCTGACTGGATTGGTAGTATCTCCAACACACTCAAGTATAAGAATATAGCACTGAGCTTCCTGATAGATGTACGTCATGGTGGCGACATGTTCAATATGGATATGTACTACGGTCTGGCTACAGGTCTCTTTCCTGAAACCGCACAACTCAACGATCTGGGCAATGAGTCGAGAGCACCACTCAGCGAAGGTGGTGGTGTGATCCTGCCTGGTGTAACTGAAGATGGTAAACCAAATGCTACACGTATTGCAAACGAATACGGTACTTATGGTTACTACTACAATCCTGACAAAGCATTCGTATACGACGCGAGCTATGTAAAACTGCGTGAAGTATCGCTGACATACTCTTTACCAACATCTGTAATCAGGCACATCAATCCTTTCAAAGGAGTAGATCTTTCACTGACAGGTCGTAACCTGTGGATTATCCACAAGAACATGCCTTACGCAGATCCTGATGATGCAATGAGCTCCGGTAACGCACAGGGCTTTATGGTGGGTAGCTACCCTTCTGTAAGAACTTTTGGTGCTAACCTGAGATTACGTTTCTAACAGTGAGATCAGATGTTTAAAAAAAGTAAAAAAGCAATCATGAAAAAATATATCATATACGGTTCCTTTGCTGCAATGGGTATACTGTCTACGGTATCCTGTACAAAGAACATTACCGACTTAAATACAAACCCAAATAAACCCAGCACCGTGAGTGCATCTGCCCTGTATGCCAGTGCGACCAAAGAAATGGCAGATGCGATCACCAGCACAAACGTAAACCTGGGCATCTTCAGGCTGATTGTGCAGCAATGGACAGAAACGACTTACATCGATGAGAGTAACTATAACCTTGTAACCAGGACCATTCCTGATAACTTCTGGGATGCTTTCTACACAGATGCACTCATGGATCTGAAAGAAGCCAAAACTATCCTGGAAGCTGATGAAAGTACCGATGCTGCCGTGAAGAAAAATATGCTGGCACAGATTGATGTGATGTCAGTATATGGTACTTCGGTGTTGGTAAATACATTTGGTAATGTGCCTTATTCAGAATCACTGAACTCTGATAATATTTTCAACAAATACGATGATGCACATACCATCTATACTGACCTGTTAGCCCGTCTGGATGCAGATTTGGCTGCTTTCGATGAAAGTGCAGAAGGTATGGGTACATCTAATATGCTGTTCAGCAGCGATGAGATTGCAAACTGGAAAAAGTTTACAAACTCATTGAAACTACGCCTGGGTATTTTGCTGGCAGATATCGATCCTGCTACAGCACAGACTGTTGTAACAGCAGCATCTGCAGGTGCATTTGATACACAGGGTGAATATGCAAAATTCCCTTATTCAACGGTTCCCCCAAATACCAACCCACTGTGGGAAGACCTGGTGCAGAGCGGACGTCAGGACTTCGTAGGTTCAAATACCTTTGTTGATTATATCAACTCAGTAGAAGATCCAAGAAGACCATTCTATTTCACTACAATTGGTGGTATTTATAAAGGGGGTACCAATGGTGTGAAGAGCCCTTATGCAAACTATTCACATCCCGGTGAGCTGATGGAAAAGAAAGATCTGCCTGGTGTATTCATTGATTACTCAGAGGTAGAATTCATCCGGGCAGAAGCTGTGGAAAGAGGCTGGGCTGTGGGTGGCACCGCAATTACACATTATAACAATGCGATTACCAATTCTATCCTTTACTGGGGTGGTACAGAAGAGGATGCTACGACCTACCTGTTAAGAACAGACGTAAATTATCTGACTGCTGCGGGTGACTGGAAGCAGAAGATTGGTATGCAGGAATGGATTGCATTGTACAATCGTGGGTTCGATGCATGGACTGCACAGCGTCACCTGGATTACCCGCAACTGAATCCTCCGCCAAAGGCACAGTCCGGATATCCTGTGCGTTTCACATATCCGATTGCAGAGCAGAACCTGAACACCACGAACTATAACCAGGCAGCTTCTGCCATTGGTGGTGATGTGGTTGAGACGAAGTTGTTCTGGGATTTATATTAATAAGCAATACCCTAATAATAAGAAAAGGTTGCCGGTTTTTACCGGTAACCTTTTTTTGCTTAAAGCGCCCTGCCCCAGGCAAATCATCTCCTCAACCGACCCGGCAATCCCCGCAATTGAACCATTTATAATTACCGTATGTTATAATAGTAATTTAATGCTTTACGGAAACTAAAAATCTAAAGGAACGACCATATTCTGATACAAAGCCGTCAGGATACTTCTATTTGTACTTGTACTTGTAAGTTTTTCATTAGGCCATACCGTGTGAACCCATACCGCTATGCGGTATGCGTCCTCTTCATGCCATATGGTGAACATAATAAATCTGCATCGTTATGTTAAAACACTTACTGACCTTGTTCATTATTTTTTCTCTCACCACAGGACTGCATGCACAACAACGTGTGGTAACCGGTAAAATCACCGGTCCTGATGGAGGCCCCGTCCCCTTTGCCACCATCCAGGTAAAGGGAACCAACCAGGGGACTACCGCCGACCAGTCAGGTAATTTCAGGTTAACCCTCAACACGGACAATGCGATACTTCAAATAAGAAGCGTCGGCTATTCCTCGAAAGAAGTTCCCGCAGGTAGTGGCGGGGTCATCAACGTTTCCCTGGCACAGGACAATCAGAATCTGCAGGAAGTAGTCGTTACAGGTCTCGGCATCAGGCGTGAAAAGAAAGCACTCGGCTATGCTGTACAGGATGTAAAAGGAGATGAACTCACCAAAGCCAGCCAGGGTGACGCACTCAGGGCAATGTCAGGCAAAGTAGCCGGTATGCAGGTCATCGGTTCTGGTGGTACACCCGGCGCCGCTACCTTCATCAAACTAAGAGGTACAAACTCCCTCACAGGTAACAACCAACCACTCTTTGTAGTAGATGGTATTCCTGTGGATAACGGGCAAAACTATTCCGGTGACCCGTCTGACGGTACAAACAATCTATTGCAGGGTGCTACCAATACGAACCGTGGTGCAGATATCAACCCTGAAGATATCGAAAGCATCTCTGTGCTGAAAGGTCCTGCCGCTGCTGCCTTGTATGGTATAGATGCAGCGAACGGTGCTATTATCATCACTACTAAAAAAGGAAAGGCCGGCAGGATGCAGGTTGATTTCAGCACAGGGGTTTCCTTTGATGTAGTGAACCGCCTGCCGGGTATTCAAAAGCAATATGTAAAAGGATTAAGTGGCGCCATTGCACCGTTCTCTTCTTCCACCCGTTATTCCTGGGGCGCCAATATCGATACACTTTTCTGGGATGGTAATGCAAACGAATTTGATAGACATGGTAATGTGGTAGGTGCATCTAATGCTGCTGCAAAAACGAAGTTCGTGCCTTATGATAATACCAAAGATTTCTGGCGTACGGGGGCGACTTACAACAATTCGCTTTCCTTTACAGGTGGTACAGATGCAGCTACTTACCGCATGTCTGTTTCTCACATGTACCAGAATTCTATCGTGCCAGTCCAAAGCTATTCCCGTACTTCCATCGCCATGGCAGGTACTTTGAAGATATCTGACAGGGTGAAAGTATCCGGCAACCTGAACTACACAAACGATGGGGGTAATATGCCACAGAACGGTAGTAACACCTCTGGTATTATGCTGGGTCTGACCAGAACACCTATCGATTTTGATAACTCCAATGGCGGACTAAAAGCGGATGATCCTAAGACCTATTTATTGTCAAACGGGTTAGTCAGATCATATAGGAATGGCATATATGATAATCCATACTGGACCATCAATAAAAACCCATATACCACATCAGTCAATCGTCTCATAGGTAGTACACAGGTAGACTGGAATATCTGGAAAGACCTCTCTCTTACTTATAGGGTAGGTACGGACGTATACCAGGATAACCGTCACCAGTATTATGAAATACAATCTGGTGCCTATTCCGGCGGTCGTGTATTTGACGACAGGTATACTTACAGGAGTGTGAACTCAGATGCGATCCTGACATGGGCAAAACAACTCTCCAAAGACTTCAGGCTCGATGTAAAGCTGGGTAACAACTATTACTCCCGTAAGCTGGATGAGTTGTATACACAAGGCGATGGGCTGACAGCCCCGGGGTATGACAATATCAGCAATGCCACCGTACAGAAGTCATATAATTTCGTGACGCCCTATAGAAGGGTCTCCGGTTATTTTGATATCAACCTGGATTACAAATCTATGTTGTTCCTGGAAATAACAGGACGTAATGACTGGTCTTCTACATTGCCCAAAAATAGTAATTCCTTCTTCTATCCCTCTGCCAGCTTAGGTTGGGTATTCACAGAGCTGGAAGGGCTGAAGGATAATGATGTATTGAATTTTGGTAAGGTCCGTGTATCAGTAGCGCAGGTAGGTAAAGACCCCGGTGAGTTCCGTACCCGGTCGTTCTTTGCACCTACTACATTTGCAGATGGTTATACATCAGGTATCTCTTTCCCCTATGATAGTAAAGGTAGTTTCTTCCTTGACAATGTATTGGGCAACCCAGATCTGAAGCCAGAGAAAACAACATCCTACGAAGCTGGTTTACAATTGCAGTTTTTCCACAACAGGTTGGGGCTGGATGCGACCTATTATTATTCAAAAGGTACTGACCTGATTGTACAATCACCGATTGCAGGTACCTCCGGTTTCCAGTTCGTGACCCTGAATGCGGGCAGTATCCGGAACAATGGAGTGGAAGTTACATTAAACGGTAAGATCCTTGCAGACAGGCCCTTTACCTGGGATATGAACATTAACTACTCCATGAACCGGAGTAAAGTACTGAAACTGGCGCCCGGCATCAGCCAGATAACCGTCAATGGTTTTACCGGTACCGTGATCGCACACCTGCCTGATCAACCTGCAGGTATCATCTATGCATATGGATGGCTCAGGGATAGCCAGGGACGTGTGGTAATCAGCGATAAGAGTGATGACTTCGGTTACCCGGTAGTATCTACAGAACAAAAGGCAGTCGGTAATCCTAACCCTAAATTCCTGATGGGGTGGGGCAATACCTTCAGCTATAAAGGATTTACACTGTATACCCTGATTGACTGGAAATGCAAGGGTGACATTTGGGACGGTACCCGTGGATCACTCATGGCAATAGGCACATCCAAATATACCTTGAACAGGGAGACTGAACATACATTTGGCGGCGTGATGGGCCACCTGAATGATGCAGGTGAATTAGTGCATACAGAAGGTGGTTCAGAGGTAGCGGGTGCAGGTGCAGTCAATACCACAGCTGTACCACTGGATCAAAACTGGTACCTGGGGAATGGCGGTGGATTCGGTGCACAGACAGAAACCTTCATCGATGACGGTTCTTATGTAAAACTGCGCGAAGTGACCTTATCCTATGATTTCAAAGGATTCAGGGAATCGAAATTTATCAGGGGTATCACGGTAAGTACGTTTGCACGTAACATCATTTTATGGACACCCTATAAGGGAATTGACCCGGAAACAAGTTTGACAGGTGCTACAAATGCACAGGGTATTGATTACTTCAATATGCCTGGTACAGCCAGTTTTGGTCTGAATTTGAAGTTCCATTTCTAAACCGAAAAAAAGTAAGATCATGTTACGTACAATAAACTTTATCATACCTGCATTGATATTGATAATAGTGGCGGGAGGCTGTAAACGGGCATATTTTTATAATGGAATCAATGAAGATCCTTCCCAGCTGCACGATCCCACCCCTTCTTCCATTTTAGCGGGTGTGGAACTGGCCTCCGCGTATAACTGGGGCGGCGATCCTTCCAGGTTTGCTTCTCTCTTTATGCAGCAAACGACAGGTGCCGCCAACCAATCTGCGAATTACAGTCTTTACAACCTGACACCAGATGATGTGGACAATATGTGGAACGCAGGATTTTATGCTAGTATCATGTCGAATACTGATACCCTGATCAAAATTGCGCTGACAGATGGGCAATTGCACTATGCAGGAATCGGGATGATCATGATGGCAGTGAATCTGGGCCAGGTAACTGATTTCTGGGGAGATGTACCTTATACGGAGGCGTTTAAGGGATTGAGTAATACCTCACCTAAATACGATTCACAGCAGCAGCTGTATGATACGCTTCAGAGTTTGCTGGACAGGGCCATCACCTATTTAAGTGCAGACGATGGTTCAGAATTTCAACCCAGCAAATCGGATGACCTGATGTATGAAGGTGATCTGACTTTGTGGGTTAAATTCGCGCATTCACTGAAAGCAAAGTTTTACCTGCATACGGTAAAAGTGAATACATCAGCGCTGACTAATTGCCTGGCGCAGATCTCTAGTGGTTTTGCGGCAGGTGAGGGGGCCAATATCACATTTGTGGGTAGTAATGCGGTAACGACACAGAGTCCCTGGTTTCAGTTCAATGACCAGCGTGCGGATATCACATTTGATGGTTACCTGAATGATCTCATGTATGCCGCGGAAGACGACAGGTATGGGGTGTATTTTGATACATCAGACAGTACGTTGTTGGGGGCACTATATGGTTCTGAGAGTTCTCCTGTGTATTTTATGTCATATGATGAGTTGAAGTTCATCGAGGCGGAGGCACAATTCCGTAATGGCAACAAGGCCGCCGCAGCTACGGCTTACAATGATGCGGTGGCAGCAAACCTGTTGAGAACGGTAGATAGTACAGATTATCTGGCAAATGTGCAAAAGACAGCTGCAAATATTACCCTGCAGGATATTATGGTACAAAAGTACATTGCATTGTTCTTAAGCCCCGAAACCTGGACAGATTGGCGCAGAACCGGTTATCCTGCGCTGACTGCCCCTACCGGGAATGTGCTGAATGGCGCACTGCCAAGGTCACTGTTTTATCCGAGCAGTGAGGTGAGGTATAATACAAATACCCCATCCAATACGACTTTGACGAGGAGAGTCTGGTGGGATGCACAGTAATTGGGAAATAATTATCTGGCAAAACCGGTGGCTACCGAACGGTAGTCACCGGTTTTTTTGTTAGAGAAATCCGTGCTGCCGCAGGCCACCTCCCCGGCCAATTTCTTTTTTAGAATTTATTTTACATCCTCTTTTTTACATTTGTACCGAAAATTTAACTGAACATGGAAAATCAGCAGGACGAACAAGCCCAGCTCAACATAGAATTGACCGAGGAAATTGCAGAAGGTGTATACGCAAACCTGGCGATCATCACCCACTCCAATGCGGAATTTGTAGTCGATTTTGTGAATGTAATGCCCGGAATGCCCAAGGCAAAGGTAAAATCCCGCATTATCCTTACCCCTCAGCACGCAAAACGCTTTATGAAGGCAATGTTGGATAATATCAAGAAATACGAATCGATTCACGGCCCTATCCAGGACCAGGAGCCGGTATCCCTCCCTATGAACTTTGGAGGCCCTACCGCCCAGGCATAAAACAGGACCAGGTCAACTGATACAAAAATCAATAGCACGGAAATCCATCATGAGCCAGATTTTCTCCTATCCTCATTTAAGGGAATTTACCCAGGAAGTTTTTAAACGCATGGGCTGTTCAGACGAACATGCAGCTACAGCCAGTGAAGTTTTATTGTCAGCAGATCTCAGGGGGATTGACTCTCATGGGGTAGCACGCCTGATCGGTTATGTACGCCTATGGGAAAATGGTCGTGTAAATGCTACTCCAAACATCCGGGTAGTGCATGAAACCCCCAGTACCGCTGTAGTTGATGGCGACCGTGGCCTTGGCCTGGTCGTAGCCCCTTACGCCATGGAAGTAGCGATTGCCAAAGCTGCCAATGTGGGTAGTGGCTGGGTGAGCGTAAAAAACTCCAACCATTTCGGCATCGCCGGCCAGCATGCCATGATGGCGCTGGATAAAGATATGATTGGCATGGCTATGACCAATGCCAGTCCATTGGTAGCGCCAACTTTTGCCACAGAGCGTATGCTGGGTACCAACCCTATCGCCGTGGCGATCCCTGCCAAAACTCAGCCTGCCTTTGTAGCGGATTTCGCCACTACTACGGCAGCCAATGGCAAACTGGAAATTTTGCAACGCAAAAGCCAGGAGGCACCAACCGGATGGATCCAGGACAAAGAAGGTCATTCCAGCACCAATCCACATGAACTCAAAGATGGCGGTGCCCTGCTGCCACTGGGGGGCGACCGTGAACACGGTAGCCATAAGGGATATTGCCTGGGAGCAATCGTAGATATATTTTCAGCAGTGCTGTCAGGTGCCAATTATGGTCCCTGGGCGCCACCGTTCGTAAGTTTCCTGCCACTGGCACCTGATCCTGTAGGAGAGGGGCTGGGCCACTTCCTGGGGGCCATGCGCATCGACGCATTCCGGCCTGCAGACGAGTTCAAGGAGCATATGGACAAGTGGATTACCCGCTTCAGAAATGCAAAACCGGTAGCAGGAGAGCAGGTATTGATTCCTGGCGATCCTGAACGTGAAATGGAAGCACATCGCCGCCAGGGAGGTATTCCATTGCTGGATCCGGTGGTAAAAGATCTGAGAGAAGTTGGGGGGAAATTTAAATTGAGCTTTTAAAGTCAGGAATTAAGCGCGAACTTGCGCTTTTTTATAAGAGTTACGTCAAACACATAACAATACAACAGTAATGAAGATCTTAAAATTTGGCGGCACGTCGGTAGGTAAACCTGAACGCATGCATGCCGTGGCCCAACTGGTGACTGCTGATGACGCTCCCAAAATCGTGGTGTTGTCTGCATTATCCGGTACCACCAATTCCTTGGTTGAGATAGGACAATCCTTGTCTGAAGGTAAAAAGGAGCAGGCTAAGGGGCAGATAGATAAGCTGGAAGCTCACTACCGCTCATTTATTGAGGCGCTGGTGAAGCAGCCTGAAGCACGCGCAAAGGCTGGTGCTGTTATTGACGAGCATTTTGAGTTCCTGAACATCATCCTGAAGATTAGCTTCAACGAGGCTTTGAATAAGGATATCCTGGCGCAGGGTGAATTACTCTCTACCAAACTGTTCAGTGTATATCTGGAAGAAGCGGGTATTCAATCCGTATTGCTGCCAGCGCTGGATTTCATGAGTATTGACGAGTATGAAGAGCCGGAAATTCCAAAGATCAAGATCCGCCTGGGCAACCTGTTGGATAAATATAAAGGAGAAAAGGTATTCGTTACACAGGGTTATATCTGCCGTAATCACAGAGGGGAGATAGATAACCTGAAACGTGGTGGTAGTGACTATTCTGCATCTTTGATCGGTGCTGCTATTCAGGCAGAAGAAGTACAGATCTGGACAGATATCGACGGTATGCACAATAACGACCCACGTGTAGTAAAGAAAACTTTCCCGATCGATCAGCTGTCATTTGACGAGGCTGCGGAGCTGGCATACTTTGGCGCCAAGATTCTGCATCCTGCCTCCATCTGGCCTGCACAGCACTTCAACATTCCGGTGAAGTTGCTGAACACTATGCAGCCAGAGGCACATGGTACTATCATCACCGAGTTACCAAGTGGCGATGGGGTGAAAGCGGTAGCAGCCAAGGATGGTATCATCGCGATCAAGATCAAATCCAGCCGCATGCTGCTGGCATATGGTTTCCTGCGTAAAATCTTCGAAGTATTTGAGAAATACCGTGTACCTATTGATATGATCACCACTTCAGAGGTAGCAGTTTCCCTTACTATAGAAAATACACCACAGCTGGATCAGCTGCTGAAAGAACTGCAGCCGTTTGGTTCTGTGGAACTGGATCACCATCAGACCATCGTTTCTATCGTGGGTAATGAAGTAGCAGCAACGCCTTCTATCCTGAAGAGACTGTTCGAAGCGCTGAATGAAGTGCCTTTGAGAATGATATCTTATGGCGGTAGCCGTCATAATATTTCGATCCTGATTGGTGGTCAGCATAAGGAGAAAACACTCCAATTGCTGAACAAAGGTTTGTTTGATCTGGAATAGTCTTAGAAAGAATTATAAAGGAACAGGTCGTCTCCAGCCAAGGGGACGACCTTTTTTTATGGTGATTGTGAGGGGAAAGCCCCGGTGGTAAATTCAGGTCTCCGCAGGAGCTCCGTCCTGTTGAAAAACTCATTTGCCGAAAGCGAATGAGTTTTTCAACAGCAAATACAACAATCGCTCTTTACAGTTGTAATATATATGTCAACGGTATAGTATTTGTCGCATTTCATTTACACCAAATCCATGTTGTTATGAAAAAGACGGATTTAGGACAGGAACTATTATTGTTACTCTTACTATTGATGCCGATGGCATACCTGGGAATCATCTGGCCCTCATTGCCAGACTTCTTTCCTAACAACTACAGCATCACAGGCGTACCGGAACGGCTAGGATCTAAAAGTGATTTCTTGTTGCTGATGACCTTCCTTTTCCTCACCAATCTCATGTTATACTTCCTATTTCGTTATTTACCCCACGTGGATCATGCAGATTTTCCTGAAGCAAATGAGCGCCTGCAGCGACAACAATACTATCGTATCCGCTTCTCTATTCACATATACCTCGCAGTATTCACCGGAGCAATTATCTGGATGGTCAGCCAGGGCAGGTCATTTATAATGGAGCGTTGGGTGTTTACAGGAGTGGGTATATTAATCGCCATAATTGGGGTCTATTTACGCAGATTACAACCGAATTATTTTGTGGGGGTACGTACACCGTGGACGCTGCAAAACACGGAAATATGGCAGCAAACGCATCTGATGGCGGGCAATCTATGGATGTGGACGGGTATCGCCACCTTCGGGATGGGGTTCTTTTTACCTGTCGTAACGGGGGTATTTTTATTGCTTTTTATAGGAGCTATACTGGCAGCATTGCCGTATATCTATTCATTCCGTTTATATCATACGGATCAGGGGTGACAATGATGAAAAAACGACGAAAGTAAAAGGGGCTGATGTAATCACATCAGCCCCTCTGTATTTTTTGAAAGAATCGTATCGGTTAATACAACCATCCCTGACCTGTGAATACCTGGCGGAAAGGCCATGGAGTAAGGAGCAATACCAAAACCAGCACGATACCAAAGAAGATCAATCCTTTCTTGTGTTTCTGTGCATCAGTTGATGCTTTCTTTACTTTTGCACGACCAATGTGTACCAGCACAAATGCTAATATTCCCATGGTAATGTGCTCAACAGCATAAAAGCGAAGAACACTGTCTTTCATTGCAGCACCCATGTTAGAAAGGGCCGTTTTCACCAGCGGACTGGCTGCAAAATACAGCACGAGACCTACCAGTAACTGCAAATCAAAGAAAATCATAAAAAATAAACCAGCCTTATTGTCGGCACCTGTAAAAGGTGTTTTGCCACTAACGCCCTTCCATGAACGGAACACGGCCCAAATGCCAGCCAGTAAAATTGCCCACCTTAACAGCGAGTGAATAATCAGCAATGTGGTATACATAAATCTTGAGTTGGATTTTCCTGACAAAAATAAGTGAGAATCACCGGATTTATTTGGTTATTCCAAAAATTATATACTAAATTTGTTAGTAATTCTACTAAATAATTTAGATTATGTCAGTTGTATGCCGCAATTTAAAGTTTCTGCGTAAGCAGAAAGGATGGACGCAGCAGGAGTTTGCTGATAAATTAGGGATCAAACGTTCCCTCCTGGGAGCTTATGAAGAAGAGCGTGCAGAGCCCCGTACAGAAGTGCTGGAACTGGTCAGCGATATGTTCCGGGTGTCTATTGACGATCTGCTCCGCCGTGATGTTGGCTCCCAAAAAGATACATTCCTCGAAAAGCGCCGCCAGCAAAAACTGGGCAATAGCCGCCAGGTCATTGAATTTGTACCTGTAAAAGCAGCAGCCGGTTACCTGGCGGGGTATAATGATGATGAATTCATCGAAGAACTGAACACCTTTACCCTCCCTATGATGGGCGCCGGTAGCTACAGGGCTTTCGAAATCGCTGGTGACTCTATGTTACCTACACCCTCCGGATCCGTTATCGTATGCCACAAAGTAGACGGTTGGGAAGATATCCGTAACAATGAAGCCTATATTGTGGTGACAAGCAGGGAAGGAATTGTGTATAAACGTTTGTTGAAGAGCAACCGCAATAAAGGCAAACTGACATTGGTATCTGATAACCCGCAATTTGAACCCTATTCCGTAGGAATGGAAGAAGTGCTGGAACTCTGGCAGTCCGACGCAGTGATCAGCAAAGCCGCTCCACAAAGCCGGCTGAGCGTGAACCACCTCGCAGATATGGTGAGCCATCTCCAGGACCAGGTGAACTTGCTGAAGAAAAAGGCCCGGAATTAATTACAACCGCTATTTACTTTTTCAAAAATAACATGCATAGACTTCTAAGCATTGGGAAGGCTATGCACAGGAAGACGCATGTCGCTGCCAAATGAATCAAACTAACAAAGCAAATCCAATCCAATCAACTTAAAAAGGATATCAAAATAACCAGGTAAAGAATTTTAAATAACTACTTACTCCAACCCCCTTTTCTTAATTATCTCAAAGATTGAACTATGCGTATAGCATTCGTTGACGCATTGCGCCAACTGGAAAACAGTGGAGAAGCAGCTGTGACCCTATGGGAACACAATACAATGAGGGTAGTATTGTTATCGCCTGAGGATGTTTACACACAGGAGGCGGATTCACAAAATGAAACGTACATCGTCATGTCAGGATGTGCAGAAGTACAGTACAAGGATAGCGTCATAGACATCGACTCAGGTGATTATCTCTTTGTACCCGCAGGAACGTGGCATAGGTTCATCAACGCCACCCAGGACTTTATGCTTTGGAAGATCGTAAGCTAAATACCGCCGTTCTTAGAGAATATCAGAAGATGGCTGCCGCTGTTTTGAATGTATTACAATGCGCATTTACAATATGCCTCAGCTGCGGTGAATACCCTCCCCCCATTGCAACCGCACAGGGAATTCCATAATGTTTTACCGTATTTAAGACCAATTCATCTCTGCAGCGGCATCCATCTTCGGTTACTTTCATCCTGCCATAACGGTCCGTCGCCAGGATATCCACACCAGATAAATAAAAAACAAAATCAGGCCTTTCTCTGGCGAATAAAAATGACAAACAATCAGCCAATTTTCGAAGATATATTTCATCTGTAGTGCCGTCAGGCAACCCTACATCCCATACAGATTCTTCTTTATGAAATGGATAATTATGCTCGCCATGCATACTAAATGTAAACACCCTTTTATTGCCCTTAAATATAGCAGCAGTGCCATTCCCCTGGTGTACATCGAGGTCTATGATCATCACATAACCTGCCAGTTTGTGATGTAACAGGTAGTTGGCAGCTACCGCAAAATCATTCATCAGGCAAAATCCTTCTCCATGATCCGCAAATGCATGATGCGTACCACCCGCCACATTCAGACCAATGCCATGATCCAGCGCATGCAGTGCACAGTCAATCGTTCCCTGGCAAATCACCCGCTCCCGCATCACGAGCTCCGGTGATTGCGGCAAACCTATACGACGTACTTCTTTTTCACTCAATCGCTGATTTTTCAACTTATCCCAGTATGCAGCAGTATGTGTTAAAAGGATCGTCTCTTCACTCACAGGCGCAGGTTGATGAAACTGACCTGCAGTAACAACACCTTCGCGCAACAACTGTGCAGGAATCAGTTCATACTTTGCCATAGGAAAACGGTGGCCTTCAGGTAATGGGTGTGCAAATATGGGATCGTAAGCAATCAGCATGTTGTTTTAACTAATCTTTAGAACACTGTTATTGGCAATAACAAATACAGCATCAGCCTCCTCCGCATCCAGCATTGCTAAGCCTGTGAACCGCCCGAATGCAGGCAGAATACTGCAATTACGCCCAAAATAAAAACAAGGCAAACGGAGCCGTTGCCTGCCAGCACCTGACACCGCCACACCCGGATGAATGTGACCGGAAAAAGTATATTTCGAATCATCTCCTTCCGCACATGGCTCATGCGCAAAATGAATTTCATTGATCTGCAATTCATCATACACCTCCACATCAATATCTGTATACACCTGCTCCGCCATGATATCGTGATTCCCTTTCACCAGCTTAAACCGGATATGCGGAAACTGCTGTCTCCACAACTTGAACAAAGGCACATCGTTATTATGACTACTGTGAAACATATCGCCCACAATAATCACCTGTGCAGGATGATAAACAGTAATGAGTTTTTGTAAACGGTACAGGTCCTCCTGCCCGATATTGGAAGGAACGGCAATACCTGCCTTCCTGAAATGTGCGGACTTACCAAGGTGCAGATCTGATACGATCAAAGCCCGCTCTTCTTTCCAGAAAACAGCGCGGTGGGCCGATAACAGCCACGTCTGATTCCTGAAATTATAAATCACTTCGTCCATAGATCTTTGCAAGTTCCGATTTTATTAAAATTCCGGGCGCATTTTTTTTATCCTGTCTTCCAGTTTTTCACTGGTCAGTTGTTCACGCAAACTATCCACCTTTATTGGAAAACAAAAAGGCGTCAGCTCTTCCGGGTAAGTGATCACAATTTTACTGTTATTTATCCTGTCGAGGCATTCTCTTAATCGGGCTTCTTCCATCTGGTAAAAAAAGGCTTCATTGAAAGCCTGTCTCAGCAAGAGGTTCTGTGGATCGTATTCCGTAAATACATTGAACAGCAAAGAAGCCGACGATTGCAGATGCCGGCTTTGTTTATGTTTGCCCGGGTACCCCTGGAATATTAGTCCTGCTATCACCGCAATATCCCTGAATTTGCGACGGGCCATCTCGGTAGAGTTCACGCTGGCCTGCAAATCGATGTTCAGGTTATCTAACGAAAACAATTCATATACATCATCCGGAGTAAGAGGGATAGGCTGGTCAGACAATAATTCAAAACCATAATCATTCATAGCAATGGAAAAAGTAATCGGGGTACGTTTACTCAGCCTGTAAGCCAGCAATGTAGCCATTACCTCATTCACCAGTCTTCCTTCAAACGGATAGGCGAACAGATGATAACCATCTTTTGTATGAATCATTTCTATCAGCAGCTCATTGGCCCTGGGCACATGTGAGAGATATTCCTGTAGATTGAAAAGGGGTTGTAATACCTGTAATTCAGGCTCAGTTGTATTACCAGAAAGTGCTTCGTTAAAAGTTTCCCGCAATATTTTCCCCAGGCTGGGCGAAAGGGGCAGTCGTCCTCCCATCCAGCTGGGTACAATTGCTTTTTTCGCATTGGACTTGCGTACCAATACAGTCATATCCTTGATCATAACAAACTCCAGGATACGCCCACCCAAACTGAAAGTATCGCCGGCCGTAAGGCGTGCAATAAACCATTCCTCAATCATGCCAATAAACCCGCCACCCATGAACTTTACTTTCAACATAGCATCGCTGACGATGACCCCAATATGTAAACGGTGACGCATGGCCTGCATACGACTACGACAAATAAAAAAGTCACCCTCTCTATCCAGTTTTTTAAACTCGTCATAACTGTAAAGCGCTTCACCACCAGTATTCAAAAATGCCAGGATCCATTCCCACTCATCCGCCGTAATATCCCGAAAACAAAAGGTGCCCGTCACTTCTTCCCATATTTCAGGCGCATGGAAGCCGTCAGAAATAGCCAGCGTCATCAGGTATTGTAGCAATACATCGTAGGCAAGAATAACAGGCATTCGGCTTTCTACCACCTGTTGTGCGATGGCTGACTTAAGGGCTGCAGCTTCTACCAGCTCAAGGCTATGTGTGGGTAGAAACCATATTTTGCTGGTAGCACCGGGTTGGTGTCCGCTACGGCCTGCGCGTTGTAAAAAGCGGGCTACGCCTTTGGGGCTTCCTACCTGGATCACCGTATCTACAGGCCGAAAGTCTACTCCTAAATCCAGGCTGGAAGTACATACCACAGCTTTGAGCGTACCCGTATGAAGAGCTTCTTCTACCCAGATACGCAACTCCATGTCAATAGAGCCATGATGAAGTGCCAGTGCACCAGCGAGATCAGGACATTGTCGCAATATCTCCTGGTACCAGATCTCCGTTTGTGAACGTACGTTTGTAAAGATCAGAGTAGTACGGCTCTCATTGACAATGGGCAGTGCCTTGTAGAGCAGCCTGGTACCCAAATGCCCTGCCCAGGGATATTTCTCTATCTCATCGGGGAGAATACTTTGCAGCTCTATTTTCTTACCCAGTTTTGCGCGTACAATGACCGCCTCCGGATCAGGCGTACCGAGCAGCACATCCATGGCTTCTTCCAGGTTACCAATAGTGGCCGAAATACCCCAGATCCTCAATGGCCCACGTCCTTCTTTTTTCGCTAATCCTTTCAACCGGCTGAGACCTAATTCTATCATCACGCCACGTTTGCTGCCCAGCAATTCATGCCATTCATCTGCCACCACAGTAGTGAGGGAGGTAAAGACTTTTGGATATTCTTTTTGTCCCATCAGCAAATGCAGGCTTTCAGGGGTGATCAGCAGTACTTCAGGCATATTCTTTTTCTGAGCAGCGCGGGCAGATACAGGTGTATCACCGCTCCGGATACCTACCTGCCAGGGTATGTTCAGCTCCTGTAAAACCTCTTCCATAGCACGCGCAATGTCTTTGGCCAGCGCCCGTAGCGGCGTGATCCATAGTAGTTGCAGCCCGTTTTTAGATTTGGATGAGTAGTCTTTCGGGTGGCGGTTGATCCAGTCGATCACCACACCCAGGAAAAGAGAAAATGTTTTACCGTAGCCGGTAGGGGCGTTGACAAGGCCGGATTTGCCTTGCAGGTAATAAGTCCAGGCTTCTTCCTGGAAAGCAAAAGGCTGCCGGTCTCTGGCGGCGAGCCAGTCTGTAATCACTTTCCATCCACTCGTTGTATTTTTCATGCACTAACAATCTCCTTCAAAGATACCCGGTTATTCTGTACCTCCAATTGATGCATCACCCCACACTTCAACGCATAATTCCCTCTTTGATGCCCTACCGGAAAATTGAAGCAAACAGGATAAGGAAAATCCTTCACCTTCTCTTTCACAATATCATATACAGTTCTCCCAAATTCCTCTCCCGGATCATCCGGCTTTAGCTTATTAAATCCACCGATAACAAGCCCTGCCAGGTTATCCAACTTATGCGCACGCTGCAAACTATTGAAATAACGGTCAATGGAATAGAGGTATTCACTCACCTCTTCCACAAAGAGAATTTTACCAATCGTATTGGGCTCTGAATTGGTCCCCAATACACTTGCCAGCATAGATAGATTGCCGCCAATCAGCACCCCTTTTGCTGTACCAATGCGATTATTCGCATCCGCAGGTGTCAGGTATTGCATAGGTTTACCTGTAAGCGCCTGCTGAATAGAAAGAATCGTTTCCTGTACCACAGCTTCTGCCTTTGCAAAATCATCGGGAAAACTATTACACATTTTAGAATGCAAAGATGCAATACCAAACAGGCGATTGATATGGCAGTGCAATACAGTGATATCACTAAATCCAATCACCCATTTTGGATGCTGCCGGAAATTATTAAAATTAACCTGGTCGATAATACGGGCGCAGCCATACCCACCTCTCGCACACATGATCGCGTGGATGGAAGAATCATCCAGCATCTCCTGCAAATCCTGTAACCGCTCCGCATCTGTACCACCAAAACTAAAATCACTTTTCCCAACCGTATTTCCTATCCGGATTTTGAACCCCCAGCTTTGCATAATGCGGATAGCAGGTATAATTTCTTCCTGCGTAATGTGCCCCGCCGGGCAGGTAATACCAATAGTATCACCGGGTTTGAGATAGGGTGGCAGTATAGTAAGATTCTCATCTTCCTCAACAGCAGCAGGAAGATGAGAAAATGCGGAAAGCCCCAGCGATGTGATGGCAAGAGAAGAAAGAAAATGCTTACGATTCATGTTATTAATGTAAGCATTAATCTGCAATTTGAATATGCCTTTCTGCCCAATGGTCTACATATTGACCATTCTTTATTTTCACAATATCGATAGTCGGCATCTCTACTTTTTTACCAGCTTCAAAACCCATAAAAGGAATACCCAGCGTGCCGCGAATAGTTTTTCTTGTAATAACGGTATCACCTTCTTCAAACATCTCATGAATCTCTATCGTCATATCTGGAAATGCAGGCTTCATCACATTGTGATAAAAAGCCAGCAGACCGGCTTTCCCTTTGTCTGTACCTGCAGGAGCGGTATGATTGGTAAATGACGGAGACACTATTTCTTCAAATACCTGCATATTGCCTTTTACAAGGACTTCTTCATTGAATCTTAATACGACTGCTTTTGACATAATGTTTAATTTATATCAGCAAAATTAGTCCGGAAGAGGAGGGAAGGAATAACGTTAAAAGCTCAGATTATTGCTTTTTTAGCTCGGAGGGAGTGTGGGGTATCTCCAAATTCCTGTTTGAAGATCTTTATAAAATGCGGTACATTTTCAAAGCCACAGGCCAATGCTACTTCGGATACATTCATATCATCATTGAGCAGTAGCATACGGGCATGGGCCAATCTTTTTTCATTGATCCATTTCTTGGGGGAGCAATTGAAATATTGCTGGAAATCACGCTTGAAAGAGGCGAGGCTACGGCCTGAAAGCTGCGCCAGTTCTGCTAATGTAAGGGGCTGTAACAGGTGGGTATTAACGATGTATTCTATATTTGCAGGCTGTGCATGCGTGATGCTGTGAAAGAAATTCAGGATGGTATTTCTGTGCTCTCCCGCCAGCAACAATAAAAACGCTTCCTGTATTTTCAGTTGTAAAATGGCCTCCATGTTCTCCGCACGATGCTGAAAGAACAGCATATATTGCTCTCTGAAACTATGCAGCAGATCGCTGGTAGGCAGCATTACATACGATCGTGGATCGGAGATAACTTTATCAGGTTGTAGCTGGTGCTGACGAAGAAAATTTTGCAGAATATTATCCGGGAAGAAGAGAAGCAGGGCTTCGTATTCAAACCCGTCCGGCACCACCTCTGTCATACCATAGAGGCCCCGTTTCAACAGAACAATACTGGATGGATTTACATGCAGCACTTCATCTCCAAGAAAGATATTTTTATTTCCCGCAAGCGCAAACAGAATAGTATGTTCTTTTAGGAAGATGATCCGCTTATGTGCACCAATCGCCTTCTTGTATTTGGCATAGGTGTAAGTATCGGATTGTAATACAGTCCAGTTAAAGTCTTTAGTATATTCCGGATAACGGATAATCATGGTGCTGAATTAATATACAACACGATGCGTTGCTTTAATCACAGACATTACGAACACGCTTTCCATGTGGCCGATATTATCCAGCTCACCCAGTTTGTTCACATTGAAGTCGTGGTAAGCGATCATATCTTTTACCTGTACTTTCAGCATAAAGTCAAACTGGCCGGAGATATTCAGGCATTCCAGCACCTCCGGAAAGGAAGTGATTTCCTTGATGAATTTGCTACCCGCTTTTTTACCATGTTCTTTGAGAGAGATGTAGCATAATACGGTAAGGCCCTTATCGATCTTACTGGGGTCTACGATGGCAGCATACTGACGAATAACGCCGGCCTGTTCCATCTTACGGATGCGTTCGTAAACCGGGGTAGCGCTCAGGTTAAGACGCGCTGCCAGGTCGCGGATGGTCATCTTGGCATCTTCTTCCAGCAGTTGGAGGATGGCGATGTCTTTTTCGTCCAGCGCAATTTCGGTTGCGATATCTTTTTTAATTGTGTTGTTACCCGGGTTCATATTGTATAGAATAATATTCCAATTAACCTACGAAAATAAGTACAATATACTAAATTTTCCCTACCGATGCATTTTTAATAATAATTGAAGATCTTCCAGGGTATTAATCTCCTCAGGGGGCTTGTCCTTCCTCCACCTGTTAATCCGGGGAAAGCGTAATGCCACCCCTGACTTATGCCTGTTAGAAGCCGCAATGCCCTCAAAAGCAATCTCAAATACCAGTTCCGGCTTCACTGTCCGCACAGGCCCGAATTTTTCTATACTGTTCCTTTTCACCCAGTTATCCACTTCATTGATCTCCTTATCCGTCAACCCGGAATACGCTTTGGTAAACGATACCAACTGATCCCCATCCCTGACCGCAAATGTGTAATCAGTATACAAATTTGATCGCCGGCCATGTCCTTTTTGCGCATAAATCATCACCGCATCTATTGTAAATGGATCTATCTTCCATTTCCACCAATCGCCCCTTTTTCGGCCCACCTGGTAGGGGGAATCCCGCCTTTTCAGCATTAAGCCTTCACTCCCCATTTCACGCGATTGCGTTCTGAACTCAATCAACGCTGACCAGCTATGAAAAGTAATCACCGGCGATAATCTCAATGCAGGGTGGTTCACCTGCTCCACTACCTGTTCTAACAACTGCCGCCGTTCAGACAAAGGAGCAGTCCTGATATCCTTTCCTTCCCATTCCAGCAAATCATAACTCAAAAACACCACCGGGGCCTCCTGCAATTGTTTCTTCGTCACATTCTTCCTCCCGATCCTTGTCTGCAAAGTCTGAAAAGGTAACGGAAAATCATTCGCATAAGTCAGTATCTCCCCATCAATCACCATCCCTTCGGGCAGATGGTCCAGCAAAGGCCCATATTCCGGAAACTTTTCTGTAATCAGTTCTTCTCCTCTCGACCACACAAACAATTGTCCCTGTCGCTTTATAACCTGCCCGCGTATGCCATCCCATTTCCACTCTGCCTGCCATTCTTCCGGTTTTCCAAGTACATCCGGCGCTGTCTCCAATGGATAGGCGAGATAAAAAGGAAAAGGCTTCGACGCGTCCGCCCCCGTCACATCTTCATTCAATAACGTATCCAGTGTGATCAGCCTGGGATCCCAGTTCCCACTGATCATATGCGACAGGGTAGGGGCCGGAATAGCATGGGTATTTGCCAATGCATTCACCATCATCTTTTGCGATACCCCAATCCTGAAACTACCCGTTATCAGTTTATTAAACACAAACCGCTCGCTGGTATCCAGTTCATCCCATGCATTGAGAATGAATTTTTGCTTCTCCTCTTCAGGTGCTTTTTCCAACCCTATCAACTGTTCCAGCCAATAATGCAGGGGATGCGTAGCAACATTTTTCCCCGGTGGCAATAACAGTGCAATCGTCTCTGCCAGGTCACCTACCGTATGATAACATTCTTCAAACAACCACCCCGGCAAATGAGTCATCTGCAAACACCACGTAGCCAGTTGTGTGGCATTCACCGTTCTCTTTGGCCGCCGGCCGGTAAACAATGCCAGCACCCATATACTATCCTTTGGATCTGCACTTGCAAAGTATTGACTCAGCGCATCCAGTTTTTCATTCGTTTTCGTGCTGTTGGCCAGCAATTTTACCAGGTCTGCAAATGCTTTCATGATGGATTCATTTCTTCTTCTTCGGTGGCACCATATTCAGTTTTTACTTCTTCTGCAGGAATGCCGTTCTCCTGCAGGTATCGTGCAAATGCACTACTGAAACCATGCGTTGCATACACTTTTTCCGCGCCTGTCGCTTTCACGGCAGCTAACAATCCATTCCAGTCTGCATGGTCCGACAAAATAAATCCTGCATCTGCATTCCTTCTTCGCATATGTCCCCGCACCTGCATCCAGCCACTACACACACCTAGTGAATAAGGATTGAACCGTCGCATCCACGTGGTATCTGCAGCAGAGGGAGGGCCAATCACTAAATTGTTTTTAAACACGCTATGGGGTGTATCAGGTGTAATACGGTGCAATTCAGGCAAGTCCCATCCATTATCCCGCAATAGCTGATTGGTAATATAGATCGCGCCATGCGCCCAGATCTCAGTACTGATATCCCTTAAATGATACAATAACCGTTGTGCTTTTCCCAGGCTATAACCTAACAGTACACTTGTTTTGCCTGCCTGCTGGTTTTCATATACCCATTTCCGGATGTTATCAAATACAACTTGCTGGGGTTGCCAGTTATAAATAGGCAGGCCGAAAGTACACTCCGTAATAAAAGTTTGACAAGGCACTGGTTCAAAAGGGGCAGAGATGCCATCATGCTCAGTTTTATAATCTCCGCTCACTACCCATACGGCACCGGCATGCTCTACTCTAACCTGTGCAGAACCAATCACATGCCCGGCAGGATGCAGGGAAATCGTCACCCCATTCAGGAGCACCTTTTCTCCATACCCCACTCCCTGCACACTGATATCTGCTCCCAGCCGGAGTTTCAATATAGGTACACTATCATGATGACAAAGGTAAGATTGGTTGCCCCCGCGGGCATGGTCGGAATGTGCATGGGTAATAACAGCCTTTTGCACAGGCAGCCAGGGGTCTATGTAGAAATCGCCTGCCGGACAATAAATGCCCTTATCTGTGAATTGAAGTAACTGCATGAAAGAGTATGTACAATTATCATGCACAGAAAAAAAGCCTTGCGCTCATGCAAGGCTTTTTAAAACTTATTGAAAATTCATTTTTATATCACTCGAATCTCCCTTCTGTATGATATAAATATTCTTGTTTTCGAAATAATCAGGTTCCTTATCCCCTTCCTTCAGGTAAATAGGCTGGTAATTGAAGCTGCTGAATACTTTCTTATTCGGATCATTGATATCCTTGTTAAAGTACACACCATTTGTGCTCAGTTGTTTCACAAAGTACCAGGTCAGCTCAAATCCTTTGAACGCCATGTCAGACGGACGCGACTTATAGATACGTTTCCAGTAATCTGTAATATAACGGCTGTAAGCATCCGTCTTATCATTAAAGTAAGGAGTGGTATAATAAATAGGTAGTCCTTTGAATTCAGGTTCTTTAAACTTCATCACATCCCATGTAGGCATGCCATACACCTGGATAGGATAAGTAGCCATCTGAGTGCTCAGCCTGCGGATGATGGCCTTTGCATTCGCTTCATCCAGCGAAGTCACGATCACCAGGTTCGGACGGTCATTCAGCAGGTACTGAGAAAGTGCCAGGTCAGTGATATTATCATCCCATACTACATCTTTAGGTCTGGTCTTTTTACTGCTCTGCATCTTTTCATATTCAGCCTTGATATCTGCAGCAATACGTTTTTCGAAAGGGGTATCGCGGTGGATCACAAGGATATTCTTGGTCGCAAAGCCTTCCTGCAGGTAGCGCTGTAGGGCTTCGCTATGTGTTTTCAGCAAACTGTTGGTGATGATGAAAAACGGGTTGCCGCTTACACCAGCATCATTTGGATAAGTAGCCGACACCAGGTTAATCTGTTTGTTTTTGGCTATATCGCTCAGGTCCTTGATCTCCGGCGTACCTACGGCAGCTATGATCAGGTCTGTATTAATCAGGTTTGCACCCGACAGGTTCTGCTTATTCTTACTGTCATAGACAGTTACATTCAGTTTTACACCCTGGTTCTGCAGGCTGTCCAGTGCCAGTTGCGCACCTTCATAGAAATCCAGGCCCGGCAGAATATAGCGGGGCAGGGAGCGGGTGGGCATATCTGTACTAACCGAATCCAGGTAAAGTGGGGCATACAACGCTATATTATAGGTGTCCTTTTTTATTTCCCGGGCAAAAGCTGGTACATTAAACGGAATTTCCCTGGGAGATTTAGCGTCATCCTTAGGTTTTTCGTCTTTTACAGGTTTCGCAGTTGTTGGCGGTGGTGTAGCCGTCTTTGAACTACTCTTCTTAGAAGTAGTACAGGCAGACAGCAGTATAACCACGATGGATGCAGTGATCAATGGCCTGCATAGAATGGATTTACTCATAGCGATCGTTAAAATACAAAAATCATGCAAATGCACCAGGAGATATGGTTCCTATGGCAAATGATGTTGGTCAGCCCTCCTAAAAAAGGAACAGGCTGTAAGTTAAAATAGTATTACACTTACAGCCTGCCTGGAATTATTCCCATTCGATGGTAGCCGGCGGCTTGGAACTGATGTCGTATACCACGCGGTTGATACCTTTTACCTTATTAATGATGTCGTTAGACATTTGAGCCAGGAATTCGTAAGGGAGGTGTGCCCAATCTGCAGTCATACCATCCACGGAGGTGACTGCCCTCAGGGCCACGGTGAATTCGTAAGTTCTTTCATCACCCATTACACCTACACTCTGTACCGGAAGGAGGATGGTACCTGCCTGCCATACTTTGTCGTAGAGCCCATGTTCACGCAGACCTTCAATATAAATAGCATCAGCTTCCTGCAGCATAGCTACTTTATCGGCGGTGATATCACCGAGAATACGGATAGCCAGACCAGGACCCGGGAAAGGATGACGACCCAGGAAGATCTCACTGATACCAATTTCACGTCCTACACGTCTTACTTCGTCTTTGAAAAGGAAACGGAGGGGTTCAACCAGGCCCATATTCATCTTCTCAGGCAGACCACCTACGTTGTGGTGCGACTTAATGGTCACAGAAGGCCCGTTTACAGATACAGACTCAATCACATCAGGATAAATGGTACCCTGACCAAGGAAGGAGATGTTCTGCAACAGGGTAGCTTCCTGCTGGAATACTTCGATGAAGAGACGACCGATGATCTTACGTTTCTTTTCAGGATCAGTTACACCTGCCAGTTCGCCGTAGAAGAGGTCTTTTGCATTCACCCCCTTCACGTTGAGGCCCATATGTTTATATGAATCCAGTACGGTTTCAAACTCGTCTTTGCGGAGCAAACCATTATCTACGAAAATGCAGTAGAGGTTGCTGCCAATCGCTTTATGAATCAGCTCTGCAGCTACAGTGGAGTCAACCCCACCGCTGAGGGCCATTACCACTTTTTTATCACCTACCTGTGCCTTGATTTTTTCTACAGTTTCATGTACAAAAGCCGCAGGTGTCCAATCCTGTTTGCAACCGCAAATGTGTACGAGGAAGTTGCGGAGCATTGTCTTACCCTCCAGGGAGTGGGTTACTTCAGGGTGGAACTGGAACCCTACCATGGGGAACGGGGTCCTGGTGTCGCATTTAAAAGCGGCTACCGGGATGCTGTCTGTCTGTGCAATGACCTGGAAGCCTTCTGGCATACGTACGATAGTATCAGAGTGGCTCATCCATACCTGGCTGCGGCCTGAGATGTCGAAGAGGGCCTTTTCTTCTTTATTATCGTGTACCATAAAGGCACGGCCATATTCCCGGATGTTACTTTTAGCTACTTCACCACCAAAGTTCTTAGCCATCAGCTGGGCGCCGTAGCAAACACCGAGCACAGGCACCTTTGCCGCCATGGCAGCGATATCTACGGATGGTGCGTTTGGCTCGTTTACTGAAAACGGGCTGCCGGAAAGAATAATGCCTTTAACTGTATCATCCCATTGTACTGGTTGCAGACAAGGTTTGATTTCACAATAAATATTCAGTTCCCTGATGCTGCGCGCGATCAGTTGCGTATACTGGGAACCGAAGTCGAGGATAAGAATCTTTTCTGTCATGGTGGTGCAAAGATAAAGGGCTTGGAGCAAATCCCAAGTTATTATGGTATTTTCGTTCAGAACCCAATTGATAATTCCGCCATTTAAACAATTACCTTATGAAACAAATTCTTGGCTCCGCAGCCCTTGTCTTGTTAGTGCTTACCCACACCGGATGTGACCATCATGGAATAAACGGGAGTGGTACCCTCAGTTCAGAATCCAGGAAACTGGGCGATTTTCATGCAGTATCCTTACGTGGCTCTATGGATATTGAGTATACCGACGGCCCGGCCGAAGACGTAGTCATAGAAGCAGAAGACAATATCCTGCCCCTGATTGTCACAGAAGTGAAGGAGGGGGAGCTTATCGTGAAGCAGAAATCAAATACCTCTATTAACCTGCATAAAAAAATAAAGGTAAAGGTGACTGCTCCCGATGTAGAAGAACTGAGTCTTTCCGGCTCCGGCACCATTCGCCTCATGAATGACTGGGAGCAGGATGACCCGGTGAAGTTATCCCTGACCGGTAGCGGCGATGTAATTGGTGCTGTAAACAGCCCCCAGGTGAGCGTAGCCATAGCAGGATCCGGCGATGTAAAACTGAAAGGTGAAACCAAAGACCTGAATGTGGATATCGCAGGCAGCGGCTCGTTCGACGGCTATAACCTGCACACAGAAACTACAAATGTACATGTAGGCGGTAGCGGCGATGCAAAGGTGCATGCCAGTGTAAAACTGGATGTACATGTAGCAGGTTCCGGCAGTGTAGATTACCATGGTAACCCACAGGTAAATTCCAGCACGTCCGGTTCAGGTTCCGTACATAAAAGAGATTAATTGAAACAAACAAATTAACTACCGAAAGCCGCTGCTGACGTGAGTAGGAGAACGTTTGTATGGGCGACGTTAAAAAATTTAAGTAGTATTTAACACTTTCTTTATAGTACTTACCTCATATTTGCACCTGTAAAACAACTCATTAAGTCCTTTGGCCACGGTACTGCTGTAAACAAATGCAGAGGTTATGGCAGTACCTGGCTAAGGCACAATTACATCCCCCCTCTCTTTCCCCTTTCCCGTCATATAATAAAAATATATCTTTACTCTACGGTTGTTTTTCGTAAGTTTACGATTTCAATTGTTCTAACTCCTATTCCTGAATATGAACGAAAGACCTAAAATCCTGGTTATATATTTTACGCAGACCGGACAACTAAAGCGGATAGTAGATACTGTAATTGGCCCATTGCAGGATACGGCAGATATAGTATACGAAGAATTGAAACCTGTGCAGCCATTTGCATTCCCCTGGAAGAAGCAAACCTTCTATGATACAATGCCGGAGACTGTATTAGGCAGGCCCAGAGCTATACAGGCCCTGAATGTGGATGTGAATGCGCATTTTGACCTGGTAGTACTGGCTTATCAACCCTGGTTCCTGTCTCCATCCCAGCCTACAGCGGCTTTTCTGCAAAGCGAGCAGGGAAAACGGTTGCTCAGTGGCAAACCGGTAATTACCCTGATGGGCTGCCGCAACATGTGGCTGAGTGCCCAGGAAACCGTAAAAGGCTACTTACAGGCTGCGGGCGCGCACCTGGTAGGAAATATCGTATTGGTAGACAAATCACCGAACCTGATAGCCCTGATTACTGTACTGCGCTGGCAGTTCAAAGGTAAAAAGGAAGCGACAGCCTTACTGCCACCAGCCGGCGTACAGGAAGCAGACATCGTGGCATCAGCAAGATTTGCTAACCCAATCCGTAAAGTGTTAACTTCCCGTTCCTGGGATGCACTGCAACCGGAACTGATTGACCTGAAAGCTGTGGAATTAGTACCCGCTCTCATTCTGCTGGAAGACAGGGGGATTAAAGCCTTCCGCTACTGGTCTAAATTTATCAGTGCCAAAGGGGGGCCAGGTGCTCCTGAGCGTCAGGGTAGGGTGAGCATGTACAGGGGATTGCTGCTAATAGGAATATTCGTTTTATCGCCTATCGCCAAGATTTCTTCACTAATCAAGCTGACTTTTAAGAAAAAGGAACTGGCCGAAAGGGTGGAATATTATAAAGGCATACACCTGCGCTAAAAGGGGGGAATAACAGCTAAATACCGGATAATCAGAATAAAAGGCATTGTTATTGTGTTTGTTTAACAAATAAGCTTGCAGGCAACAGGCTGCAGGTCCTCCCCCGGAAAGTCTTCTGCCACAGGCAGATACTATTTTCAATCAGGGATAAGCAATAGCATAGCATTTTATATTCTATATTTACGGGCGCTTTTATTTGTCTTTGAGCATATAGCAAGCGAAAAATGGGACAAGAAAGAGAGCAATGACTGCAAGCCAGGAGGTACACAATACCTGCCGTCAGAGACGGAAGGTCATCAACTTATAACAAAAAACAGGAACCATATTTCAAATGAACGAAGTTTATATTACAAGGCTCTCTAAATTTCTGCCGAATGAGCCTGTTGGGAATGATGAAATGGAAAGCATTCTGGGCCTGGTGGATGGAAAGCCTTCCCGTGCCAGACTGAGAATCCTGGGGAATAACAAAATCAAAACCCGTTACTATTCGTTGGATAAGGATGGTAAATCGACCCATTCCAACGCTGAAATGACGGCCGAAGCTGTAAAAGGTCTTTTTGATGATAAATTTCCGATCGGCAAGCTGCAACTGTTAGCTTGTGGTACTACCTCTCCTGACCAGCTGCTGCCTAACCATGCTGCCATGGTACATGGCCTGCTCAAATGTCAGCCGGTAGAACTGATCGCTGCTACTGGCGCTTGTGCTGCCGGTATGCAGGCCTTCAAATATGCCTGGATGTCCATTAAATGTGGCAACAGTGCAAACGCTGTGAGCACCGGTTCCGAAAAATTCTCCAGCTGGATGCTGGCAGAGAAATTCGAGCCTGAAACTGACCGCGTAAAACTGCTGGAAGATAACCCGATCATCGCATTTGAAAAGGACTTCCTCCGCTGGATGCTCTCCGATGGTGCCAGTGCTGCCCTGTTCCAGAACAAACCGAATGAAACCGGCCTCTCCCTTCGCGTAGACTGGGTGGAGATTGCTTCTTACGCAAATGAACTGGAAACCTGTATGTATGCAGGGGCTGTTAAAAACGAAGACGGTACTACCAAAGGCTGGATCGATATGACGCCTGAAGAATGGGCCCAGGATAGCGTGTTCTCCTTCAAACAGGATACCCGCCTGCTGGGTAAAAACATCGTACCATCCGGTGCACAAATGTGGAAAGAACTGGTGGAAAAATACAATTTAGACCTGGATAAGCTGGATTACTTCCTGCCTCACCTGTCTTCTGAATTTTTCCGCTTTAAAATAGATGAAGAAATTACCCGTCTGGGCGTACCTATTCCACAGGAAAAATGGTTTACCAACCTGGTGAAAGTAGGAAACGTAGGTACCGCTTCTCCTTACTTCATGCTGGAAGAACTGATGAACACCGGCATGCTGAAAAAAGGACAGACAATCGTGATGATGGTGCCGGAGAGTGCGCGATTCTCTTATGCATATGCGCACCTGACTGTTGTTTAAATTTCATTTTCATAAAAGCCATTGAAAAAATCGCTTCCGCCAGCGGCAGAAGCGATTTTTTCAATAATCAAACACCTGTCAAATGAAAAAAGAAGAAGTTCCCCAGGATGGCAATAACATGCATGATGGGAAATTCAAACAGCTTTTTTACGCAACAGATGATGCAGGCGCATATGTACCAGTAACCAGCGTAGGCTGGGAACCCGAAAACATTGCCATGCAACAGGCATGGGACGAAGTGAATGCAAAAATAGAAGACGCCCGCAAGCGTATGCAGGCTGGAGAGGCCAGCCCTATTTTGTACTATATGGAAAAGACTATTATGGATCTGCCCCTTTTAGCCAGTTATGTGAATAAGTTCCAATGGCAGGTGAAACGTCACCTTAAACCCTCCGTATTCAGGAAACTGGGTGACGATACTTTAAGAAGATACGCAGCTGCTTTCAAAATCAGTCTTGAAGAACTTAAAAAGGCTGGCAAGTAATATATACCAAACAACATGAGCGACATTCAGTTCAATCACGTGCAGACAGCACATTGTGAGTGTGGGGTGATTTCAAATATTTTCAGGTTCTATGGTCTCGAAATCAGTGAACCCATGGCACTGGGCATCGGTGCCGGCCTCTTTTTCGGACACCTGCCTTTCGTAAAGGTAAACGGTGTACCCGGTACCACTTACCGCGTAGTGCCCGGCGCCATCTTCAGCAGAGTATGTAAAAGACTGGGTGTGAAAATGGAATCACATACTTTTTCCAGCGTGGAAAAAGCAACGGCTGAACTGGATAGGGTATTGGAGAAAGGCATGCCCGTAGGCTTGCAGAGCAGCGTATATTACCTGCCCTACTTTCCTCCATCCTACCGTTTTCATTTCAATGCACATAACCTCGTGATCTATGGAAAAAAAGACGGGAACTATCTCGTAAGCGATCCTATCATGGAACACGTAACGGAAATAGATCCGGCCAGCCTGGCAGAAGCCCGCTTTGCAAAAGGCTTTCCGGCGCCAAAAGGAAAAATGTATTACCCAGTGGTAATACCCGGGGAGGTAGACTTTGCAGCCCCCATCAAAGCAGGTATCAAACAAACCTGCAGCGATATGCTCAATATACCTTTGCCCTGGTTTGGAGTAAAAGGCATTCGCTTCCTGGCAAAAAGATTGCGTCATTATCCGGAGAAAGTAGGCGATAGAAGAGCCACACTGTACCTCGGAAACATCATTCGTATGCAGGAAGAAATCGGTACCGGTGGCGCCGGCTTCCGGTTCATGTACGCTGCTTTCCTGCAGGAGGCAGCAGACATTCTGAAAAGAGATGACCTGGGCCAGCTGGCACAGGAACTGACTGCTGTAGGCGACATCTGGAGAAACTTTGCCTTTACTGCCGGCAGAGTGTGTAAAAGCAGAACTTCCAGCGGCAATGGCTATGCCGAACTGAGTGACCTGATGATGCAATGTGCGGCCTCGGAAGAAGTGTTTTTCAGGAAACTGGCGGCCTTGAAACTTTAATTGAAATTATGACCAGCATACTTGTACAGGATCTGCATAAAACCTATAAAGGTGCGTTGGAACCATCATTGAAAGGGTTATCATTCAGCTTTGAAAAAGGTATGATCACCGGCCTCTTAGGCCCTAATGGTGCCGGCAAAACAACGACCATCTCAATATTATGCGGACTGGTAAGTGCTGACAGCGGACTGGTTAAGATCTTCGATCTGCCCCAGACTGCTGCCCACAGAGAGGAGATAAAGAAACTAATCGGTATCGTACCACAGCAGATTGCCCTGTTTCCCCAACTAACAGCTATTGAAAACCTGGAATACTTCGGTAACCTGTATGGAATGAAAGGAAAACCGCTGCGCAACCGTATCGATGAATACCTCCAGATCTTCGGCCTCGAACAGAACGGAAACAAAGCCGTACACCGCTATTCCGGTGGTATGAAAAGACGTGCCAACATCATCGCATCCATCCTGCATCAGCCACAACTGCTGATACTCGATGAACCGACTGCCGGTGTGGATGTACAGTCGAGAAGCATGATCCTGCAATTCCTGCGCGACTTCAATGCACAGGGTGCAAGCATAGTATATACCTCGCACCTGCTGGATGAAGCACAGACCATCTGCCAGGAAGTGGCAATCATCGACGAAGGCAGGCTGATTGTACAGGGAACACCAGCACACCTGGTGGCACAACACACCAATTGTCAGCACCTGGAAGATGTTTTTTTACATTATACCGGTCATGCGGTAAGAGATTAATAGAATTTGATGTTAAGGCTATTAGCTACCATAAAGAAAGAATGGCTGTTGCTGCTGCGTGACAGAACAGGTTTGACCCTGCTATTTGCCATGCCTGTAGTGCTCATTACGGTAATGGCCCTGATAGAAGATGCCCCCTTCAGAGACTACCAGGAACTGAAGTTCGATGTACTGACAGTAGATAACGATCATGGCCGCTTAGGCAAATATATCAGGGAAGGCCTGGAGTATACCGGGCAGTTCAACATTATCGATACCTTGAAAGGACAACCGGTGCAGGAAACACAGGCACTCGAAATGGTGAATGCAGGTGATTATAAAATCTGTATCATCATACCACAGGGGGCTACCGGTGCAATTGTAAGCAACGCCAATCGTATAGTAAATGACCTGTCCAAAAGAATGGGGGTACCTGCTATACTACCGGTGAGCCAGCGCAAAGATTCACTGAATGTATTGGTATATTTTGACCCTGCTTCCAAGAAGGCATTCAAGGGCGCCATCCACCAGGCCATCGATAACTTTCTCACACAGGTAGAAACAGATTTGCTGTTAGAACGGATCAAACAGCAATTGAAAAATAAAGATCTTCCCCAACAGGATTCGATGGTGATTCAGCTGAAGGCGGTAGGGCTGAAAGAGCAGCTCACAGGGCCTTCGCAACAACTGGATGTGATCTCGAATTCTGTGCAGCACAATGTGCCGGCATGGAGCATTTTCGCCATGTTCTTTATCGCCATACCAATAGGTGGGCATATGATACGCGAGCGGGAAGAAGGAAGCCTGGTACGTGTCCGGCTCATATCTGGCTCGTTCCTGGATATCCTGGCTGGTAAACTGCTGTTCTTTATGGCAGTGACCGTGGTGCAGTTTTACCTGATGATGATGGTAGGTATTTATTTACTGCCACTATTGGGATTACCAAAACTGGCGCTGGGCAATAGCTACCTGGCTACCTTCATCATCGCAGTGAGCATTGGTCTGGCCGCCACTGCATATGGTATACTGGTAGGTACAGTGTTTAAAACACCTAACCAGGCACTGAATTTCGGCGCTATCTCTATTGTAATTTTATCAGCAATAGGCGGCATCTGGATCCCACTGGAAATCATGCCTGCAAAAATGCAGCTGATCGGGCATTTATCTCCGCTCAGTTGGGGATTGGATGCCATCAATGATATCTACCTGCGTAATCGTGGTGTACAACACATCTGGTTACATGTAGGCAAACTGGTTGGTTGCGCCGTGCTCATGCTGTGTATAGCAGCAGGTGTGGAGCAAAGAAGGATGAGCTGATGGCGATAATTAAATGTAAAACAGTATTTTTACGGCCACTTGGCAACAAAATTGCTTTAGAGGCTTAGCTTTCCCAATAAAATAGAGAGTATAAACCTACGACTACTATGGAAGATTTAAAACAGAAATTGAAAGTACAGATTATTGAGGCACTGAACCTGCAGGATACCCATCCTGAAGATATTGATGACAATGCACCATTGTTCGGAGAGGGTTTGGGACTGGACAGTATTGATTCACTGGAGCTGATGGTATTGCTGGAAAGATACTATCACATCAAGGTGGAAGATCCACGTGAAGGCAGAAAAATTCTGCAGTCTGTACAATCTATGGCTGAATTCATTCAATCCAAACAACCGGCGTAAGCAGGTATGGCAGAACGCGTATTGATAACGGGCCTTGGAATGGTGACAGCCATTGGCGATGATGTAGCGGGCAACCTGGAAAGCCTGCGCATGCAGCGGAGTGGTGTTGGTTTTACACAACATATAGACACTATTTACAAGGATGTGCTGCCAGCAGCAGAGGTAAAGCATTCAACAGCGACCTTGCAGCAAATGGCAGGTATGGCAGGTAAGGAAGGGTATACCCGTACTACCCTGCTGGGCCTGATCGCAATGCGCGAAGCACTGGCAGACGCAGGCATTGCAGATGCCGGCAATGAACCAACCGGTTTTATCAATGCGTCGACCGTAGGCGGGATGTGTGATACAGAAAAAGTATATTTCGATGTAATCAATCCTGAAAAAGAAGGAGACTTTTTACAGTATATCGATACGCTGGATTGTGCAGATTGTACACAGCGCATAGCAGACGCTGTTGGTATCAGTGAATACATCGCTACCATCAGTACTGCCTGTTCTTCCTCTGCCAATGCACTGATGTTTGGCGCACGCCTCATCAAAGCAGGGCTGGTACGTCGTGTAATATGTGGGGGTACAGAAGCCCTGACCCGCTTTACCCTGAATGGTTTCAATTCACTCAAGAATATTGACAGGCAACATTGCCGTCCTTTCGATCAGCAGCGTAGTGGGCTAAACCTGGGCGAAGGAGCCGCCTATTTGGTACTCGAAAGTGAGTCACTTGTCAAAGAACGCAACGCGGGTGTAAAAGCAGAGCTGAAAGGGTATGCCAATACCAACGAAGCTTTCCACCCTACAGCGCCTTCGCCGGAAGGGGATGGTGCTTTTGCTGCCATGCAGCAGGCATTGGCCATGGGGGGCGTCGCGCCAGAGAATGTGCAATACGTGAATGTACATGGTACCGCTACCCTGAGCAATGATCTCGCTGAAGGCCATGCCCTGCAAAGACTGTTTGGCAATAAAGTACCCCCGTTCAGTAGCACGAAACCCTTTACAGGACATGCTTTGGCGGCAGCTGGTGGTATTGAGGCCATCTATGCGGTACTGGCTATTCAGCATGCTACAATTTTTCCCAACCTTCATTTCTCAGAGAAAATGGAGGAATTGTATATCACACCGGAAACTCAGTTGAAAGAAGGAGTACCGGTATCCAACGTTATTTCCAACTCATTCGGTTTCGGAGGCAACAATGCTTCCCTGCTCATCAGCAAATATGAAGGGTAAATACTACATACAAGGCATGTCGGCTATTTCGCCGCAACACTCTTTTGGAGAGGATATATTTTCTCAGCCACTGGTAACGGTGCAGGAGAATGTATTTGCCTGTGTAGAGCCAGATTATCGTGCTTACATGCCACCAAATAGTATACGCCGCATGACGCGTATATTGAAAGTAGGATTAACAGCTGCGCTGCAATGCATGCAGAACGCAGGTATCACCGTGCCTGGCGCGATTGTAACGGGTACTGGAAAAGGAAGTCTGTCTGATACAGAACGTTTCCTGAAAGAGATCAGGGAGTACCAGGAAACTGCATTGAATGCAACGCCATTCATACAGTCTACTTACAATGCAGTAAATGGATTGATCGCATTGCAACAAAAATGTACGCAGTACAACAATACATTTGTACACCGTGGTTTTTCATTTGAGAATGCACTACTCGATGCTATGTTGTTAATAGCAGAAGGTAATAAGGATATACTGGTGGGTGCATTTGAAGAAATTACGGCGGAGCATTTTTATATCAAAAGCAGAATAGGTTTCTGGAAGAAAGAAAAGATCTCCAGCAATGAACTGTATAAACATTCTACACCGGGTACAATATCAGGCGAAGGAGCTACATTCTTTGTCTTGTCTGATACACCCGGTGCTGTGCAATTAGCAGGACTGAAGATGGTGTATAAACCTAAGGAATCTTACCTCCAAAAGTTTTTAGCAGCTCATGATGTACGCCTCGAAGATATTGATCTGGTGATCAGCGGGCGTAATGGAGACAGCAATTTCGATCATTATTACGAAGGTCTGCCCAAAGAGCTGCCATTCAAACATCTCTGCGGAGAATACGATACCGCTGGCGCATTTGCACTCTGGCTGGGCGCACAAATATTAAAGGCCCAGCAGATACCAGCACAATGGTTTCCCATGATGCAGGTGCCGACCGGACCTTATAAGAATATTCTTATTTACAATCACTTCTTTGGCGAGCAACATGTTTACATGTTGCTGACCCTGAATACCGGGTATCTCAAATAACCCGGTTCCCCATAAATCGAATGTTCATATACAAAATGTAATTGCGCGTCTGCACTGTTGGCAAATGTGCTGTCTGCTTTTTTCTTTTCATCAATCATAGCCCGCAATTCCGGATGTCTTTGCACATAAGCTGCCGCAGTATCTTCAAACACATAAGCAGAATAACCCTCCTTGGGTGTGAGAATCGCATCAAAGAAATTCCATGCAAAGAAAGAATCACCACCTGTAGGTTCTAATGTTTCTATCAGGTAACGATTGGCAGATTGGTTCATAGGAATAAAGTAATCTCCTTTCCTGAAATGAATGCTATCATGTGTAGTTGTTACCTGCACATGGTTGTGCAGGTAATGCCCTTCGAAAGGTCTTAATGCAGTTTTGAAATCAGCAATGTGATAAACCTCCACATCAATAGTCGTATCATGTACAAGCGGGTGCATGATGACTTTATTGTTCTTCAAAATATTCAGCACATTCCACCAACCCTGCGGTATGATATAAGCCGTCGGCTTATTCACAAAGTTGCCGGCAGTCATGTAGTTGTAGAACTTCACCTGTTTTTCAAAAGGCTTAGAGCGATCATAATACAATCTTGGCAAGCCGGAAACCCCACTGGATTTATGACCAGCCTCGTATCCCTTGAAATTGATATAAGAAAACCGGGTTGTATCCACATTCCATTCCAGTGCAAACGCTTGTTGCGTTTTTACTGACTCCTTGGTTTTTTCCCTTAGCAAATGAATTTCCTCACCATGTGCACCCACAAAACTGATAAAAGATTCCATCAGTGCATAAGTCGCCGCTACCCGCTGCGGATAAGGTTTCAGCATATGTGTTTCCGGCACAAACCCAAATGTGGAAAAGAGGGTAGTATACCCACTGGAAAACCGGGGCACATCTGCAAAAGTCATCCAGCCATTTTCAGGTGTTTCTCCAAAATGGTTCACATAAGGCACCAGGTCATACCCTTTTTCCTGCATCAGTTTGTACAACCCAGGTTCAAAGGTATTGTGCATAAACTCACCCATCGGGCCACCCAGTTTATTATACTCTGTACTGAGCAATGTCATGATATGCTGGTAATCTGCGCCATTACTCACATGGTTGTCAATAAACACATCCGGATCGGTCAGCTGGTAAATAGTCTGGAAGGTGAAGCTGTTCTTAGAATCAGTTTTAATAAAATCCCTGTTCAGGTCCAGGTTCCGGGCATTACCACGTGAGCCAAAGGCATCGGGCCCATTCTGGTCTACCCTGAAATATTCACTACGGTTTAGCGCGCCGCCAATATTATAAAGCGGAATAACAGCGAGTACAACATTGGCAGGTAGTTTCTTTTTTCCCTGGGCCAGGTCTCTTAGCAGCAGCATACTGGCATCCACGCCATCCGGCTCGCCGGGATGTATTCCATTATTAATCAATATAATACGCTTGTTTTTTCGATGCAGGCTGGGAAAATTGAAGTCGCCATCGGTAGAGTAAATCACCAGATGAAGCGGAAATCCGGCATCTGTATGCCCCATTTCCAGCATACTAATCTGTGGATAACGCTTATCCAGCTGTTTATAATAGGCAATGCACTCCGTGTAGGTGGCAGTTTCTTTTCCCTGGGTACGTTCATAGCGGGAGGTAAGATCCTGGGCAGAAAGGGGAGAAGCCCAGATCATGGCCATCAGGGCAAGGATTATTCTCATAAGGACGACTTTGGTTGACTTGAATGCAAAACAAACAGCCCTTCCTGTTTGCAGGAAGAGCTGTTCATGAATATTTTAATCTGAAGAAGCTTAAGCCAGTGTATTCACTTTCTTAGAAAGTTTGCTCTTCAGGTTGGCTGCTTTATTTTTGTGAATAATATTGCGTTTAGCCAACTTGTCGATCATAGAGATCACGTCAGACAGTTTCTCGCCAGCAGCAGCCTTGTCAGTCAATTTCTTCAGATCACGGATCGCGTTACGGGTAGTCTTACCGTAGTAACGGTTACGCTCATTTCTCGCTTTGCTCTGACGAACGTCTTTTTTCGTTGCTTTATGGTTTGCCATTTTTCTAATTTCAAGTTTCGGACTGCAAAGGTAGGGATTACTTTTTTACAAACAAAATAATTCGAAATGAATCTTTTTAATTCAAAATGAATTTCCGTTCCTGCTCCGGAGAGCCCCCGGAGGGGCACCCGCCAAAGGTAGTTCCGTTGCTTCATTATTCTTTCTTACGTATATCATTTTTCCATTTTTTTTCACAAAAGAAGAACGATATTTGCAAACCCATATATTATATATGGGTGCATTCAACAGAATAGCAATTTGAATCGAAGCTTTAGCAAAACTCGTTGTAAATGAAGGACTTCTCATTTGTTACCAACTCACATCCTGCCTACATTGAATCTTTATACCAGGATTACCGAAAAGACCCTGGTGCTGTTGACCCGGAATGGGGCAAGTTTTTTGAGGGGTTTGACTTCGCGGTAAACAATGTAAATGGTAAGGCGGCAGGTGCCGGGGCACCGGTTAGCAGTGATCAGTTAACAAAAGAGCTGAACGTTTACAGGCTGATACAGGCGTATCGCAAAAAAGGTCACCTTATTTCGAAAACTAATCCGATCCGGGAGCGCAAAGATCGTCAGGCCAACTTAGACATCTCTTTTTTCGGACTCACCGAAGCCGACCTGAAGACTGAATTCTACATCGGCCAGGAATTAGGTTTGGGAAAAACCAGCCTTGAAAATATTGTCAGCCGGTTAAAACAGGTCTATACTGCGGCAGTAGGCCTGGAATATGCTTACGTTAATGATGCAAAAAAAGTAGAGTGGTTACAGCGTGAAATGGAAACCACCCTGCAAAGAACCCTCACACTGGAACAGCGCAAACGCGTTCTCAACAAGCTGAACCAGGGCGTTATCTTCGAAAAATTCCTTCATACAAAATACATAGGTCAAAAGCGTTTCGGTCTGGAAGGTGGTGAAAACACCATCCCTGCACTGGATGCCATCATCAATACTGCTGCCGGCGAAGGTGTTCAGGAAGCAGTGATCGGTATGGCACACAGGGGCCGTTTGAATGTACTGGCCAATATCTTAGGTAAAACGTATGAGCAGATCTTCAACGAGTTTGAAGGCCATGCCGTACCAGATCTGACCATGGGCAGCGGCGACGTGAAGTACCACCTGGGCTTCCGCTCCATCGTGGACACCCCGGGTGGTGCAAAGGTAAACCTGCAGTTGCTGCCCAACCCTTCTCACCTGGAAGTGGTAGACCCGCTGGTAACAGGTTTCGCCCGTAGTAAGGCAGATGTAATTTACAACAGCGATTATGACAAGATCCTGCCTATCCTCATCCACGGCGATGCTGCGGTAGCTGGTCAGGGTGTTATATATGAGCTCATCCAGATGAGCAACCTGAAAGGGTATTATACCGGTGGTACCATGCACCTGGTTATCAACAACCAGATTGGTTTCACTACCGACTTTGACGATGCCCGCTCTTCTGACTACTGTACTTCTATCGCTGCTACCGTACAGGCTCCTGTATTCCACGTGAATGGAGACGATGCAGAAGCTGTGGTGAAAGTAGCAGAAATTGCTGCCCGCTACCGTCAGGAGTTCAATTCCGATATTTTCATAGACCTGTTGTGCTACCGCAGGCATGGCCATAACGAAGGCGATGAGCCTAAGTTTACCCAGCCAAGCCTGTATGCACTGATCGATAAGCATCCTAACCCCCGCGAAGTGTACACCCAGTACCTCCTGCAAAACGGAGAATCTGAAGTACAGGACCTGGCAAAGGAAATGGAAAAGACTTTCTGGGCACAATTGCAGGAACGCCTGGACGAGGTAAGACAGAACCCGCTGCCTTACACTTACCAGACACCTGAACAATGGTGGCAGGAACTCCGCAAATCCAAACCGGAAGACTTCGAGGCTTCACCGGTTACAGCAGTAAAAGAAGAAGATGTGAGAAGGCTGATCGGCCGCCTCATGACCTGGCCAAAAGAGTTTGTGCCACTGCGTAAAGTAGAAAAACTGCTGCAGGATAAGATCAAACTGTATGAAACAGAAGGTAAGGTAGACTGGGCAACCGGCGAATTGCTGGCATACGCCTCGCTGCTGAGCGAAGGTAAAGACGTGCGTATGAGCGGTGAAGACGTGAAGAGAGGTACATTCTCTCACCGTCATGCCATCCTGTTCGACGAGAATACCAACGCTACTTACAGCCGCCTGGGTGACTTACAGGAAAAACAGGGTCAATTCCGTATCTATAACTCCCTGCTGAGCGAATTTGCTGTACTGGGATTTGAATATGGCTACGCAATGGCCAATCCAAAATCACTGGTTATCTGGGAAGCGCAATATGGTGACTTTGCCAACGGTGCGCAAACTGTAATCGACCAGTATATCACCAGCGCAGAGCAAAAATGGACAAACCAGAATGGTATGGTCATGTTGCTGCCTCATGGTTATGAGGGCGGTGGACCAGACCACTCCAATGCACGTCCTGAGCGTTTCCTGCAGTCATGTGCTGAATACAACATCATCGTTACCAATATCACTACTGCGGCAAACTTCTTCCATGCGCTGCGCCGTCAGCTGACCTGGCCGTTCCGCAAGCCACTGGTGAACTTCTCACCAAAAGCTAACCTGAGGCACGTAGGTTCTTACTCCCCAATCTCCGCATTTACAGAAGGTGGTTTTAAGGAAGTACTGGACGATGAATATGTAGACGATGCATCAAAAGTGAAGAAAGTATTGCTGTGTACCGGTAAAATCTACTTCGAACTGGCTGAAAAGCAGGCGAAAGATAACCGTAAAGATGTAGCGATCGTTCGCCTGGAACAATTGTATCCGCTGCCAGCAATTCAGCTGGAAGCATTGAACCAGAAGTACAAAGCTGCTACCTGGTTCTGGGTACAGGAAGAGCCACTGAACATGGGTGCTGCTTCTTACCTGCAAATGAACCTGAAGCAGATCAACTATGGCGTGATCAGCCGCAATCCAAGCGCTGCTACCGCTACTGGTTATGCAAAGGTGCATGCCCGCGAACAGCTCGAGATAATTGAAACAGCATTTAACATATAGGGAAGTTTAGAACAAGTGGAGAAATCCACTTTATACAAATCGCACACAGAAATTAGAAATATGGCTATCGAAATCAAAGTTCCTACGGTAGGAGAATCTATTAGCGAGGTAACAATTGCAAAGTGGTTGAAGAAAGACGGAGATTATGTGCAACAGGATGAGGTGATCTGTGAAATGGAATCTGAAAAAGCCACCTTTGAATTAAACGCAGAGAAGGCAGGTATCCTGAAGATAGCTGCTCCTGAAGGTGCTACATTAAAAATTGGAGATGTGGCCTGTACAATTGATACAGATGCAGCTGCCCCTGCGGCCACTGCACCAGCTGCTGCGGCAGCGCCGGCTCCTGAAGCCCCTGCGGCACCTGTAGCGGAAGCTGCACCTGCTGCTCCGGCTGTAAATAAAGGAACGATTGAGATGAAGGTGCCAACTGTGGGAGAATCTATCAGTGAGGTTACTTTGATCAAATGGATAAAGAAAGAAGGTGAATATGTAGAGCGGGATGAAGTGATCTGCGAACTGGAATCAGAGAAAGCTACTTTCGAACTGAATGCAGAAGAAGCAGGTGCGCTGATCACCCTGGGCAAAGAAGGCGATGTGCTGAAAGTAGGCGATCCAATCGCTAAAATCGATACCAGCGTAGGCCGCCCTGCAGGCAAAGCACAACCAGCTGCTGCTACACCAGCACCTAAAGCCGCCCCACAGGTGCAGAATGCACCTGTAACCGCTATTCCTAACGATGTGAAAACTACACCTGTAGCTGCCGCTGTTATTGCAGACACACATGTAGATCCGGCTACCATCAAGGGTACCGGCGCTCATGGCAAGATCAAAAAAGGCGATGTACTGGCTGCATTACAAAACCCGGGCGTAGCACTGGACCAGGAACTCTTCACCCGCGGCGAGCGTCGTGAAAAGATGAGCAACCTGCGCAAAACAGTTTCCCGCCGCCTGGTAGAAGCTAAGAATACCACCGCTATGCTCACCACTTTCAACGAAGTGGACATGACCAATATCATGGAGCTGCGTGCTAAATACAAAGAAGTGTTCAAGAAACAACATGAGGTGAACCTGGGCTTTATGAGCTTCTTCACCAAAGCTTGTTGCTTTGCACTGAAAGAATTCCCTGCTGTAAATGCTTACATCGATGGGGAAGAGCTGGTGTACCACGAATACTGTGATATCTCTATCGCGGTATCTGCACCTAAGGGCCTGGTAGTACCGGTGATCCGCAATGCAGAGAGCCTGGATATGGCGCAGATTGAGAAGAAAGTAGTGGAACTGGCTACCAAAGCCCGCGACAGCAAACTGACAATGGATGAAATGACCGGTGGTACTTTCACCATCACCAATGGTGGTGTGTTTGGCTCCCTGATGTCTACACCAATCATCAACATTCCTCAGTCTGCCATCCTGGGTATGCACAAGATCCAGGATCGTCCAATGGCAGTAAACGGTCAGGTAGTAATCCGTCCGATGATGTACATTGCGCTGAGCTACGATCACCGTATCATCGATGGTCGTGAGTCTGTAAGCTTCCTGGTGCGTGTAAAGGAAATGCTGGAAAATCCTGAGCAACTGCTGTTCGGTAAAGATCCGCTGAAAGCATTACTGAAACTCTAATCAGATTTTTAATAAACCTTTGGCTCAACGCTCAATGCTGCTTTTAAGGGCATTGAGCGTTTTGCTTTTTTACATAATGTGATATGACCCGATGGGAGAATTATTTAGCGGCTGCAGAAAAAGTAATAGCGGAATATGATGGCGGTTTGCCTTTGCATCATTTCCTGAAAGGTTTTTTTAAGCAGCACCCGTATATGGGAAGCCGGGATAGGCGGCATATTTCGCAGCTGGTGTATTCCTATTACCGGTTGGGGTACCTGTATAAAGAAGAAAAATCCGTGCAGGAACGTATCCTGTTAGGCAGCTATTTGTGCAAAGCAGAAGAAGCGGAGAATTTTGCAATAACCCCTCCTGAAGAAATACCATTGGATAGTATTTTCCCTTTTAAAAAATACTTATCAGATGAAATAGATCCCATTAGTTTTTCACAATCATTCCTCAGGCAACCCTACTTATTTATTCGTACCCGCAAAGGCAAGCAGGAAGCGATCAAAAAACTCCTGCAGCGTGCAGAAATCACTTTCGAAGAGTGGGGCCCAACCACACTCGCATTGCCCAATAGTACGAAGATCGATACCATCGTAACAGATAAGAGCTGGTACGAAATTCAGGATGCTTCTTCCCAGCAGGTAGGTAATTTGTTCAATCCTAAACCAGGAGAACAGTGGTGGGATAGTTGTGCTGCCAGCGGGGGAAAATCTATCTTGCTATTGGACAAGGAACCAAAGGTAAAACTCCTTGTCAGTGATGTTCGTCCATCTATCATCTCTAATCTGCACATGCGTTTTAAGGAAGCAGGCATCAGGGACTACACCAGTATGGTCATGGACCTGACTGCGCCTATTGCCCTTGAGCGTCGCTTTGATAATATCATTTTAGATGCACCCTGCTCTGGCGCTGGTACCTGGGGCCGTACGCCGGAAAACCTCTCTTTCTTCAAAGAAGAGCAGATCAAAGAATACCAATATTTACAGCAAACCATTGCCGGCAATGTAGTAAAGCTATTGAAGCCAGGTGGGTCCTTAATTTATATTACCTGCTCCGTATTTCGTGGGGAAAATGAAGACGTAGTCGCTCATTTAGAGAATACAACCAGCTTAAAAAAGCAGGAGGGAGGCATAATCCCCGGCTACGAAAAAGGTGCAGACAGTATGTTCGCAGTAAGAATGGCCTAAGGCTAAAAGACATCCCAATGGCGCCGTTCCAAGAAAAACAATAGCGCCATCCAAAATCCCGTCCCAATGGCGCCAGCCAAAAAAAGAAAAATTCTTCCTTGCTGCCGCAGGCCAACTTCGCTTAAATAAAAAAGGGTTTTGCCACCAGGCAAAACCCTTTTTTAAAAAATTATATACTCCTCTGTATAATCCCTCCTGCAATCACATCATCCCCCTCATAAAACACCGCCGACTGCCCCGGCGCTATCCCCTTCACATTCCCATAAAAATTCACCTTCACCTTCCCCTCCACATTATACAAATTACTCAACGCCCCTTTATCCTTATACCTAATCTTAGTAATCGCCTCCATCCCCTCGGGAATATGATCGTATTTAATAAAATTAATCCCCGCTACCGTCGTCTCCGTCCTATTCAACTCCTCCTCATCCCCCAACACAACCGTATTAGTTTCAGGTATAATCTCCGTCACATAAATCGGCCTTCCCAGCGCAATATCCAAACCCTTCCGCTGTCCAATCGTATAAAAAGGATACCCCTTATGATGCCCCACAATCGTCCCATCACTCAACACAAAATTCCCCCCATTCACCTGCTCTTCCAATCCCTCCACTCTCCGCTTCAAAAACCCCCGATAATCATTATCCGGTACAAAACAAATCTCATAACTCTCCGCCTTCTTCGCCAGCTCAGGATACCCAAAATCCTCCGCCATCTTCCGAATCTCCGTCTTCCTGTATCTGCCTAAAGGCAAAATAGTACGTGCCAACACATCCTGCTCCAACCCCCACAGCACATAACTCTGGTCCTTCAGCTCATCCAGCCCCTTACTCAACACCCACCGGCTATTCTCTTCACGAATCTGTGCATAATGCCCCGTAGCAATAAAAGCGCAATCCATCGCATCCGCCCGTTTCATAAGCGCCCGCCATTTAATATGCGTATTGCACAGCACGCACGGATTTGGTGTGCGCCCAGCCATATATTCCTCGACGAAGTTGTTAATTACGAAGTCGCCAAATTCTTCCCGGATGTCCAGGACGAAATGGGGGAAGCCGTGATGTACAGCCGCAGCCCGTGCGTCATTAAAAGAATCCAGGTTACAACACCCGGTTTCTTTCTTACTGGAGCCGGCAGAAGCGTAATCCCAGGTCTTCATGGTGATCCCCACCACTTCATAACCCTGCTCGTGCAGCATCAGCGCGGTCACAGTACTATCAATACCGCCGCTCATTGCTACCAGCACTTTGCCATGTCTGCTCATTTTTGTTAATTTAAGAATGCAAAATTACAGAAAAAGAGGGGGACCTGATAGATCGAATTTTTTCGATTTGTAAATTACCTGTCTCAGTTATGTAAAAAAATTAAAACAAATTCCCGGATTTAGCTAAATTTAAACATGTTACCAACATTAAATAAAGCATATCTGCTGCAACACCCCGAGCTGGGTGTCACCGAACGCTACTTTACCTTCCCGGAGAAAATCCTCCAGTTCGGTACCGGCGTACTGCTGCGTGGCCTTGTCGACTACCTTGTTGACAAAGCCAACAAAGCCGGTCAGTTCGAAGGAAGAATCGTAGTCGTAAAATCCACGGATGGAGAAACTACCGAATTTACCTCCCAGGACAATCTCTTCACTACCCACATCAAGGGCGTAGCCCAGGGGGAATTGGTGGATCAACAGCTAATAAACGCTTCTATTAGTCGCGTTTTGCAATCGAATGCAGAGTGGAGCGAAGTGCTCAAAACCGTCCACCAGCCTGCATTACAGATCATTATCTCCAATACCACCGAAGTAGGCATTCAGTACGTTCCTGAAAAGATTGAAGGCGTTGTCCCCGTATCCTATCCTGGCAAGTTACTCGCCGTACTCTGGGAACGCTACCGCTGTTTCAAAGGTGCCTCCCATACCGGTTTTGTTATCGTACCTACCGAACTCGTGGTGAACAATGGAAACTTATTAAAAGAAACCGTCCTGAAACTGGCTGCTTACAACGACATGCCGGCTGAATTCCAGACCTGGATCTCACAGGATAACACATTCTGCAACTCCCTGGTAGACAGAATCGTTCCTGGCAAACCAAAGGAACTGCCACCTGCCGGGTACACCGATCAGCTCTGGATCAATGCAGAACCTTTCCTGCTCTGGGCCATTGAAGGCGATGAGCAAATCAGCAAGGTCCTGAACTTCCACAAGACCGATGCCCGCATGCTCATTACCCCGGATATCACGCCTTACCGGGAACAGAAGCTGCGCATCCTCAATGGTAGTCACACAGCATCTGTGCCGCTAGGTTACCTGAGAGGCCTGAATACCGTATATGAATGTATGGAAGACCCTTACATGCGTGCATTCTTTAGAACTGTAGTCATCGACGAGATTCTGCCTACTATTAAGGACACATGCCCGCAGGCACCCTCATTTGCAGAAGATGTACTGGACAGGTTTGCCAATCCATCCATTGCACATAAGCTCCTGAGCATTACCTTCCAGGAGAGCAGCAAGATGAATGCCCGCAATGTGCGCACCTTTGTAAGGTATTATGAACAGCAAGGCAAAGTTCCCCCCGCCATGTGCCAGGGCTTTGCCGCCATGATCCTGTTCCTGCGCCCTGTGAAAAATGAAAATGGCCAGTACTTTGGCGCAAGAGGTACAGAATTATACCCTATTACCGATGACCGCGCCGCCATCTTTGCCGGCTATTGGGAACAGTATAGGGATATACCACAACTGGTAAAAGCCATCAGTGCCGATACCACATTATGGGAAGCTGACCTGTCAGCATTGTCCGGGTTCACAGCAACTGTGGCAGGGCATTTACAGGAAATGTTGGAGAATCAAGCAGCGTTAATTAAGTAATTCAAGTTATGAAGGCTTTTATGGATGCTGATTTCCTGTTGAAAACGGAAACAGCTAAGCGGTTATTCCACGATTATGCAAAAGAGATGCCTATCATCGATTATCATAATCACTTACCACCCGATGAAATAGCAAATAACCGGCAGTTTGAAAACCTGACAGCCATCTGGCTGAAAGGCGATCATTACAAATGGAGAGCCATGCGCGCCAATGGCGTGGCAGAGCAATTCGTGACCGGCGATGCAGATGACCTGACCAAATTCAGACATTGGGCAGCAACAGTACCCTATACCATGCGCAATCCTTTGTACCACTGGACGCATATGGAGCTACAAAACCCGTTTGGCGTAAAGCAGTTACTGGATGCCTCCAATGCTGACTGGGTGTACAACCACTGCAATGAACAATTGCCGCACTGGCGTACGCAGACCCTGCTCAAACATTTTAAAGTAACGACCCTCTGCACCACCGATGATCCCTGCGATAACCTGGAACATCATGCAGCTATCAGGCAATCTGGTTTCGATATCCGCGTATTGCCTACTTTCCGCCCCGATAAGGCGATAGCAGTTGAAGATACGCAAGCATTCAATGCATATGCAGATAAGCTGGGAATGGTGGCTAATATGCCCACAGGCAGCTATCAACAGTTTATGGAGGCATTGCGCAGCAGGCATGATTATTTTCATGAAGCCGGCGGGCGCTTGTCTGATCATGGTATCAGTACCTTCTACAGCGCAGCATTTACCGCCACTGGTCTTGAAACTATCTACGCCAAACTGCGGGCTGGCAAAGAAATCACCACAGAAGAAGCCCTGCAGTTCAAAACCGGTACCCTTCATTTAATCTGTGAATGGAATCATGAAAAAGGTTGGGTGCAGCAATTTCACGTAGGCGCTATCCGTAACAACAACAGCCGTCTCTTACAGCAAATTGGGGCAGATGCAGGTGTGGATTCCATCGGCGACTGGCAGGTAGCGATCGCAATGTCTGGTTTCCTGGATGGCCTTGATAAGAAAAATAAATTGGCTAAAACCGTCGTATACAACCTGAACCCTTCTTATAATGAAGTGTTTGCTACCATGGCCGGCAACTTCCAGGATGGCACTGTGCCCGGAAAAATGCAATTTGGCTCCGGCTGGTGGTTCCTGGATCAGAAAGATGGTATGGAAAAACAAATGAACACCCTGAGCAATATGGGCCTGCTGAGTCGTTTCGTAGGTATGCTTACGGATTCAAGAAGTTTCCTCTCCTGGTCACGACATGAATATTTTCGCCGTATTTTGTGCAACCTTCTGGGCGATGATGTGGAAAATGGAGAGTTGCCCGGCGATATCAACTGGTTAGGAAAAATGGTGCAGGATATTTGTTATAACAATGCCAGGACGTATTTTGGATTTTAGTTAACCGAACAATATGAAACCAGTTAAAGTCATTTCCTTTGGAGAAATATTGCTCCGCCTGTCACCACAATGGGAACAGCACAACACTGCTCTTTATGTGGGCGGTGCGGAAGCCAATGTAGCAGCAGCCCTGGCCAAATGGGGCACACCTGTAGCATATATCAGCTGTATGCCAGACAATGGTATTGCACACGAAGTAGAACAACAATTGCAATCATTAGGTGTCACCACCGATCGTATGTTAAGAGGTGGGGATCGCATTGGTATCTATTACCTGGAACAGGGCAAGGACCTGAAAAATGCAGGCGTCGTATATGACCGTAAATATTCTTCCTTCAGCCAGTTACAGCCGGGAACGGTAGATTGGGATAGCCTCTTGGGCGATGCAGAATGGTTCCACTGGAGTGCCCTCACACCGGCACTGAATGAAGATACGGCCATCATCTGCAAAGAAGTACTGGAAGCAGCTACCCGCAAAGGATTGTTCATCTCCACAGATCTCAACTATCGCAGCAGGCTATGGCAATATGGTAAACAACCCTTTGCTGTAATGCCTGAACTGGTGGCACATTGCGACCTGGTAATGGGCAATATCTGGGCGGCACATACCATGCTGGATACAAACCTGGATACCGTAGCGCTCGAAGCCAACACCAGGGAAGCATACCTGCAACAGGCCCATGCAGTCGCCATGGAAATTACAGAGAAGTTTCCCCGTTGCAGGCAGGTGGCATTTACCTACCGTTTCTCACATGCCCCTACCCATAATCTTTACTACGCTACCTGGTATGAGAATGGTACGCTGAGTGTATCCAAACAATATGAAACCAACGCAGTGGTAGACAGGGTCGGTAGTGGAGATAGTTTTATGGCAGGGTTGATTCATGCCCGCCTGAGTGGTATGGGTGCACAGGAAACCATTTCATTTGCAGCAGCTGCAGCATGGTCAAAACTCTTCCTGAAAGGAGATTTCAATTTAACAGACAAAGCAGATATCCTAAAACTGATTTAATATGGCAATAGCCGCATCTACCATCGTCTCAGCTTTCGAGAAAAGCAAAATCATCCCGGTTTTTTATCATGATGATGAAGAAGTTTGTTGCCAGGTCATGGCCGCCTGTTATGCCGCTGGCATCAGGGTGTTCGAGTTCACCAACAGGGGAGCGCATGCCCGTCGCAACTTTGCCACCATGCGCGACAGGAAGCTGGTAGATATGCCTGATCTGTACCTGGGCATTGGTACTATCAAGAATGCAGAAGATGCAAAGACATTTGCCGGCGCCGGCGCTGATTTTATTATCAGTCCCATTACTGATGTCAGTATTGCAGATGCCTGCAAGGCGGAAGATATTGTATGGGTGCCGGGTTGTATGACACCTTCCGAAATAGCTACCGCAGAAAAAACAGGGGCGCGTTTTGTAAAGCTGTTTCCAGGTAGCCTGCTGGGCCCTGATTATGTTACCACCATCAAGCCTCTTTTCCCTGACATGAAGTTTATGCCAACAGGTGGTGTAGCACCTACCAAAGAAAGTATACAAACCTGGCTGAATGCAGGCGTGGTATGTGTAGGCATGGGTTCAAACTTATTGAACAAAGACCTGATCGCGAAAAAGGATTGGGACGGACTGAAAGCCCAGTTGTCCAAAGTAGTCGACATCGTAAAAAGCCTGTAACCAGGCATCGGCTAAATTACCGTCAATTTTGTGCAAACGTTTGCATTATTCGCGCCGGTTTTGTATCTTAAGTCCACTTTATAAATTCCAAAATAACAGGCATGGATTCCACAACAATAGGTAGGTATCGCTGGCGCATTTGTGCGTTATTGTTTTTTGCTACCACTATCAACTATATAGACCGTCAGGTGATTGGTCTGCTCAAGCCCACATTATCTGCGTCTTTTAACTGGACTGAAACTGACTTTGCCCATATCATGACCGCCTTTTCTGCTGCCTATGCTGTAGGATTGTTGTTCTTTGGCCGCCTGGTAGATAAGATTGGAACAAAGATGGGGTACATTCTTTCCATTGTAGTATGGAGTATAGCTGCCATCTTACACGCACTGGCCAAAACAACGCTGGGCTTCGGCTTTGCAAGGGTTTTCCTGGGATTGGGAGAATCCGGCAACTTCCCCGTAGCCATCAAAACAGTGGCAGAGTGGTTCCCTAAAAAAGAAAGGGCGCTGGCTACTGGTATCTTCAATTCGGGAGCCAATATCGGTGCGGTATTAGCACCCATAGTAGTACCCTGGTTAAATGGTAGGTATGGCTGGCAACAGGCATTTATATGGACAGGGGTGATTGGTTTTATATGGCTCATCTTCTGGGTGATTATGTATGAAATTCCTGCACGTCACAAACAACTCACGCAGGCAGAGTACGATTACATTCATAGCGACGATGCTGTAGAAGCACCCGTGAAAGATGTAGATCCTCATCCTAAAAGTGTATCCTGGGGTAAGCTGTTAAGAATACGTCAGACCTGGGCATTTGTATTCGGAAAGCTGCTCACAGACCCTATATGGTGGTTCTTCCTCTTCTGGTTACCTTCTTATTTTGCAGACACCTATCATCTTGATTTTACCAAGCCTAATCCGCAGCTGATGCTGATATATACCGCTACTACAATAGGTAGTATAGGCGGAGGTTATTTGTCTTCATGGCTGATAAAAAGTGGTTGGCCTGTATTCAAAGCGAGGAAGACATCCATGTTCATCTTCGCGGTAGCAGTTACACCGATTATTTTTATACAATATGCCACCAGTATATGGGTAGTAGTGGGCCTCATTGCACTCGCAGCCGCGGCACACCAGGCATGGTCTGCCAATATCTTTACAACAGCATCTGACATGTTCCCGAAGTATGCAGTGAGTTCTGTAGTTGGATTAGGAGGAATGGCGGGATCAGTAGGAGGGAGTTTCTTCCCCTTTATAGTAGGATATTTATTAGATCATTATAAACTAATGGGCAACATCACAGTGGGTTATAACATCCTCTTTGTTATATGTGGTTGTATCTACCTCGTAGCCTGGCTGATGATGCACATCTTCGCCCCCAAAATGGAACGGGTTACCTTCGAATAACACCCAAAACAAAAACGCTTTTGCCGAAGGCAAAAGCGTTTTTGTTTTATTTATAAACTAACTCCTCTCTTCCACGGTATAAAATCATCCTGGTGCAACAACTCTGCCTTCGTATGCACCTCCCCACTCGCTGCCTTTATCACATACTCTAATATCTCTTCACCCATCTCTTCGATACTCACCTCTCCACTAATAATTGTACCCGTATTAATATCAATAATATCCGGCATTCTCTGAGCCAGCTTTGTATTCGTTGCCAGTTTCACCACCGGCGCAATCGGGTTCCCTGTCGGCGTACCCAAGCCAGTCGTGAACAACACGATATTCGCACCCGACCCGACTTCTGCCGAGGTAGACTCCACATCATTCCCCGGTGTACACAGCAAGTTCAACCCCGGTTTCTTCACATACTCCGTATAATCCAGCACATCCCGCACCGGAGAAATTCCGCCTTTCTTCGCCGCACCTGCTGACTTGATCGCATCTGTAATCAAACCATCTTTAATATTCCCCGGAGAAGGGTTCATATAAAAACCAGAACCAACAGACTCTGCCTGGCTCTCATACGCACGCATAATACGAATGAACTTATCAGACACGTCTTTCTCTACACAACGGTTAATCAACTCCTGCTCCACTCCGCACAATTCCGGGAACTCAGACAGGATAGAAGTACCACCCAGTGCCACCAGCAAATCAGAAGTATGACCCACCGCCGGATTTGCAGAAATACCAGAGAACCCATCAGAACCACCGCACTCCAAACCAATCACCAGCTTGGAAAGCGGACTAGGCTTACGCTCTTCCTTATCCGCCTCAATCAGCGCCAGGAAAGTATCTTTAATAGCAGTAGACAGCATAGAGAATTCAGAAGCGCTCTTCTGCTGTTCATACACCAACACTGGTTTATTAAAATCTGGGTTCAGTTTCTTTAATGCTTCCTGCAGAATGGATACCTGCGCATGCTGACAACCCAGACTCAGTACAGTAGCCCCTGCTACATTCGGATGGTGAATGTAACCAGCCAGCAGTGCACACAGTGCATCAGAATCCTGCCTTGTACCACCACAACCACCTTCGTGCATCAAAAACTTGATACCATCTATATTGTTAAATACGGTATGACGTTTATTACTCAGTGTTACTGCCTCTGCCGTGTAAGTCCTGATCGCATTCAGATCTCCCTTCTTATATAAAGACACGAGATCCTGCACCTGCTCATTATATACTTCTGCCGGTGCAAACCCCAATCCTTTTTCAAAGGCAGTCTTGATTACACTCACATTACGGTTCTCGCAAAACACCATCGGAATTACCAGCCAGTAATTACGGGTACCTACCTGGCCATCATTACGGGGATATCCCATAAAGGTACGGTTCGCCCACTTACTCACATCAGGCTGTTTCCATTCTATGGTCCCTTCTTTTTCGTGGAAAGAGCTGGCATCGTGTTTTACATTTGTAATAGTAATCAGTTCTCCCCTGGCAATAGCGGCATTGGCTTTACCAACCAGTACACCATACATAGTGATAGGATCGCCTTCCTGAACATCAGCGATCATGAATTTATGTTTAGCGGGAACATCTTTTAATAAGGTTATAGTGGAACCATTGAACCCGATTTCCGTACCTTGTTGAAGGTCTTGTAAAGCAACAAGTACGTTGTCGCCGGGATGTATTTGCAGATACTTATTCATATAAGCTAAAGTATAAAATTCCCTTACCCCCTGTTAATACTAAAATCTTAATCATTGATGCGATTTTGACTTTAGAATGATGCTAAATCACTTGACAGGTTGGCTAAAACCTTTTAGCCAACCTGTGCCTCCCAAATCCTTGTCAGAAAAGGGAACCCAAAGATAGTCACTCCTCTGTTAATGCAAATATTTATAATGTGATATAACGCTGTTAACACCCCCCAAACACCCTGAATTAGGCTGATTGGCCAAAAAACAAGTGGTTGGTGCTAAAAAAGTATCAGTATGTAGGTTATGCAAACGTTTGCATTTTTGGCCATTAAGCACTATCTTTCCATTCAGTTATGAAAAGATGCACTGATACGCATCACCCTCTATTTATTATCATTTCTAAAAACTAATTGTCAGCCATATGACTGCCGAAACGAGATATGCCACCAGCCCATCCTCCGTGTTGCGCTGGACGACAGACGAAACCAGGACAGAACTGCTCATTGAAAAACTCTTCATTGCCGACGATGCAGTATTGGTCTATAGTCATTATGATCGCTTTATCACAGGTGGAATCATGCCTGTGAATAAAACTGTGAAACTGGAAGCTCCCGATCAGCTGAAAGCAACTTACTTCCTGGAACGCAGAGAACTGGGTATTATCAATGTAGGCGCTCCCGGCAAAGTTCAGATAGACGGAGAGATATTTGAAGTAGGCTTCAAAGAAGCATTATATATAGGCAGAGGTAAACAGGCAGTACTGTTCAGCAGCAACGACAGCGAACAGCCGGCTAAGTTTTATATCAACTCTACCCCGGCTCACCAAACCTATCCTACCCGCCTGGTCACTAAGAAGGAGGCAGAAATAGTTACCCTGGGTAGCCCCGAAACCGCCAATCACCGTACTATCAATAAACTGCTCGTGGCCTCCGTATTGCCTACCTGCCAGTTGCAGATGGGCATGACCGAGCTCAAAACAGGTAGTATCTGGAATACCATTCCTGCACATACGCACGACAGGCGTATGGAAGTATACTTCTATTTTGAAGTACCCGAGGGCCAATCCGTTTGTCACTTCTGGGGCCAGCCACAGGAAACCCGCCATATCTGGATGCAGAATGAACAGGCGGTGATATCACCACCCTGGTCTATTCACTCCGGCGCCGGTACCAGCAACTATACATTTATCTGGGGCATGGCCGGTGAAAACCTTGACTATGGAGACATGGATGTATGTGCAGTACCCGATTTACGTTAACCAGAAAAATAACTCATTATGATACTGCAATCATTTGATCTCACAGGCAAGGTGGCATTGGTAACCGGTGCCAAACGAGGCATTGGCAAAGGTATTGCCGTAGCACTGGCCGAAGCTGGGGCAGATATAATAGGTGTATCTGCCTCCCTGGAACCTACTGGTAGCGAAGTGGAAAAAGCAGTGCAGGCAGCAGGCAAAAAATTCTATGGCTACACCTGCGATATGGGGAACCGGGAATCGCTCTATACATTTATCAAAGAAGTCACCACCCGTTTTCCAGTTATTGATATATTGGTCAACAATGCAGGTACCATCCTCCGTGCACCGGCAGCCACGCATCCGGATGAATATTGGGACGAAGTACTGGGCATTAACCTCGATGCACCATTTATACTCACCCGCGAAATTGGTAAACAGATGCTTTCACGGGGCCGTGGAAAGATTATCTTTACAGCATCGCTGCTCACCTTCCAGGGAGGCATCAATGTGCCGGGATATGCTGCCAGCAAAGGCGCCGTAGGATCACTGGTGAAAGCATTTGCCAACGAATGGGCAGGAAAAGGGATACATGTCAATGCCATTGCCCCAGGGTACATCGCTACAGACAATACCGCCGCCCTCCGTGCAGATGAAGAACGCAGTACGGCTATCTTATCACGTATCCCCGCCGGCCGTTGGGGCACTCCTGAAGACTTTCAGGGACCCGCCGTATTCCTGGCCTCCGCGGCTTCGGACTATGTGCATGGTACCATCCTGACTGTAGATGGAGGTTGGATGGGGCGATAGTATTGGCTACATACTGATATATGAGTAAAAGAACAGAAAAAACGATCGTTGATATTGCGGAAGAACTGGGACTCTCCGTGTCTACTGTGTCCAGGGCATTGAATGACCACCCCAATATCAGCGCACGCACCAAAGAGAAAGTGAAGAAGATGGCACGCAAACTGGGCTACCGCCCAAATGCGATGGCTGCTGGTCTGCGCAACAACCGGAGTAAAACCATCGGTTTACTCGTGCCGCGTATCTCCATGTTCTTCCCTGCTACTATCAGTACCGTTGTACAAAACAAACTACAGGAACATGGTTATAATGTGATCATCTGTCAGTCCAACGATTCTTATGAACAGGAAGTCGCCCTGACCAATACCCTGTATTCAGCAAGAATAGATGCACTGGCGGTATCCACTACATTATATACCACCGATTTCTCTCACTTCGATATCTTCAAGGATAACAATATACCATTGGTATTCTTCGACAGGGTGCCAAAGGACTACGATGTCACCGTAGTAAAAGGCGACGATTACCTGGGTGGACTGACCGTGACCCGGCACCTGATCGAACAGGGTTGTAAAGATATTGTGCACATCTCCGGCCCGCTTACCTGCAGCTTGTATGTGGAAAGAGTAGCGGGGTTCAAACATGCCTTAAAGCAACACAAAATTCCTTTTAAGAAATCAAGGATTTTTTACCAGGAGTTAACCCGTGACAATGCATGGCAGGCATGCGAAAAGATCTTTGCACAAAGACCTTACCCGGACGGCATCTTTGCTGCCAACGATACAACTGCTATTACCATCCTGGAATATTGCAGGATGATCAATGTCAGGGTGCCGGAAGACCTGAAGATAGTCGGCTACTCCAACGACCCGAGAGCAGAGATTATCAACCCGGGCATCACATCAGTAGACCAGTTCCCCGCTATGATGGGAGAACGGGTAGCCGCAGCACTGCTGGATCTGATGCAACAACCCAGGCGAACCCCTCAGCGACATGCCGCTGAGATGGTACCTATTCAGTTAATCAAACGTGCTTCATCCGAAGTAAAAGCAACAAGGCGAAAAAAGAGTTAATAGTATAAAAGAAAGTTAGTCACGTATGAAAAGATTACTCTTCCTTTTGGGCAGCGTACTGCTCATAATTCCCGTAAGTGCCCAGGTACCGGCAGACAAAGCCCTGAATCTGGCTATTCAGCAATACAAACAAATGATGACCCACGTGCCGGATAGCCTGCTGCCCCGCACGACCGACAATAAAACAGGTAAACTGGTCACCGCCGGCACCGACTGGTGGACATCCGGATTTTACCCCGGTACACTGTGGTACCTTTATGAATATTCAAAAGATAAAACCATCCTCAAAGAAGCGCGCAAACGCACCACTGAGGTGGAAAAAGAGCAATATAACAAAACGACCCACGACCTTGGATTCATGATGTATTGCAGCTTTGGCAATGCATATCGCCTCACTAAAAATCCAAAAGATAAACAGGTCCTTATTACCAGTGCCCGTACCCTCACTACCCGTTTCAACCCGGTAGTAGGTTGCATCAAATCATGGGATCATGGTAAATGGAAATTCCCTGTCATCATCGACAATATGATGAACCTGGAACTGCTCACCTGGGCCACTAAAGAAACAGGTGATACCTCCTTTGCACACATCGCCCGCACACATGCAAACACCACCATGAAAAACCACTTCAGACCTGATTACAGCTCTTATCATGTAATCGGGTACGATCCCGAAACAGGTGCCGTCGTGGCAAAAAACACTGCACAGGGATTTGCAGACAGTTCTGCATGGGCACGTGGTCAGGCATGGGGCTTATATGGCTACACCATGATGTTCCGGGAAACAAAAGATAAAGCCTACCTGGAACAGGCTAAGCAAATTGCAAACTATATCATTCCTCACCTGCCGGCAGATAAAGTACCTTACTGGGATTTTGATGCACCAGGTATTCCAGATGCAAAACGTGATGCATCTGCAGGTGCCGTAATGGCCTCCGCATTGCTGGAACTGAGTCAGTATACAAAGAACCAGGCTTATTGGCAAACGGCAGTACAGATCTTACACACACTCTGCAGCGACGAATACCTGGCCAAAGCAGGCACCAACAATAACTTTATACTCAAACACAGCGTAGGCCACCTGCCCGCCAATTCAGAAGTAGACGTGCCACTGACCTATGCAGATTATTACTTTGTAGAAGCATTACTCCGTTATAAAAAATATAACAAATGAACAGGCGGCGTTTCATACAGGCAGTACCCTTAGCCGGATTGGCCACCGCCGTAAAAGCAAGTGATATGTTACCCTCATCCATTACAACCCCTACAGCAACCCTGAATGACAGGGAATACTGGTCCTCGCTGATGGTACGCATCGCCGAGCCCGTATTGTACAACCTGAGCAAAGGACAGTTAAAAAAGACAATGCCCTTGGAAGTGGCCCCTGCCTACAGCAAGCCGGTAGAAAAAGTCACTTACCTCGAGGCTTTTGGCCGTACTATGGCGGGTATCGCCCCCTGGCTGGAACTCGGTGCTGACAAAACAGAAGAAGGCAAAATTCGGGGCCGTATGATCAAATTGGCGCAGCTAGCTACCGCACAGGCTGTGAACCCTTCCGGCTCTGACTACATGAACTTCACCGGCAAGTACGATGGGCAGCCTTTGGTAGACGGAGCTTTCCTTGCCCATGGATTTATCCGTGCACCCAAACAGCTGTGGGAGCCCCTGTCAGACAAAGTCAAACACCAGGTGGTAGCCGCATTCAAAAGCCTGCGCAGCATTAAACCGGGTTATAATAACTGGTTGCTCTTCGCTGCCATGATAGAAACCGCCTTACTGCAATTCGGCGAAGACTGGGATCCCATGCGGGTGGACTTTGCCATAAAGAAACACCAGGAGTGGTACAAAGGAGATGGCATGTATGGCGATGGCGCTGACTTTCACTTTGACTATTACAATGGCTTTGTGATACAGCCCATGCTGGTCGATATATTAAAAGTACTGGTCGCCAAAGGCAAAGCCGGTAAATCAGAATACGACCAGGCACTGCAGCGCATGCAGCGCTATGCAGTAATCCAGGAAAGACTGATCTCTCCCGAAGGTACATTTCCTGTAGTAGGTCGTTCTATGGCTTATAGAAATGCAGGTTTCCAGCCCCTTGTACAACTGGCACTATACGATCAGCTGCCGGCCAGTCTCACACCTGCACAGGTGCGGTGTGCATTGACAGCGGTTAAGAAGCGCATTTTCGAAGCGCCGGATACCTTTGATCAAAAGGGCTGGATGCAACTGGGCTTTTGTGGCCATCAGCCGGAAATAGCAGATGTGTATACCTCTACAGGTAGTTCCTACCTGTGTACGGTAGCATTTCTCGCATTAGGGTTGCCTCCGGAACACACTTTCTGGACCGGGGCCCCGGAAGAATGGACAGCGCAAAAAGCCTGGAAAGGGAAGCCGGTCATGAAGGACCATGCCTTATAATGGTTATTGAATCATCAATCAGTGTTGATATCGATCAGGCCGTACCTGATGCCAAAGATCACTAAACCTACCCTGGTTTTTACTTTCAGCTTATCGCAAAGGCTGCTTTTGTAGTCGTCGATGGTGCGCGGGCTCACGAACATCTTTTGTGCAATTTCTTTGTAAGACAGTTCTGTACAGAGGTATTGCAGGAAGGTTTTTTCCTTGGGCGTGAGTTCGATTTTTTCGCTGAGCGACAGTACATCTTTTTGCAGACCGGAAATCACCTTGCCAGAGATATAATCGGGCAGGTAGAAGTCTTTTTTGATGATGGAATCAAAGGCTTCTTTCAGGTCATCTGGTTCTACATTCTTCATAATGTATCCTTTCGCACCCGATTTCAGCATTTTAATAATCACCGATTCATCGTTCAGCATGGAGAGGGCCAATACCTTGATCTGGGGAAAATGGTTATTGATCCAGGTGGCAGTCTCATATCCGTTCATACCCGGCATATTCACGTCGAGAATGAGGATATCAGGAAGCTGCATTTCCCGGTTATTGATGATTTTGATAACTTCTTCTCCGTTGTTGGCTTCAAAGAGAATGAAATAATCTGAAAAAGTGTTAATTAATCGCCCAAGGGCTTTTCTGACAAGTACATGGTCATCAGCAATGGCAACACTATATTTCGCTTTCCTGGTTATGCTCATGGAATGATTGTTTGTTTACGGGTATAGTGATTCGGATAGCAGTTCCGCTGTTCTTAGCGCTGTTGATCTGAAAGGTTCCACCAATAAGACTGGCTCTTTTACGGATGTTTCTAAGTCCGAGGCCCTTGTGCTGGTTTGAGTCTGCAAACAGGGCTTCCTGGTCAAAACCAATTCCGTTATCAGTTATTTCCAGGTCAATAAAGTCTACGTTATGTGAAAGCCTGACTTCCACTTTTGTTGCTTTGGCATGTTTTACAATGTTGTTCAGCATTTCCTGTACAATGCGAAAGACAATGATTTCTGTCTGGTGATCAAGCAGGTTCCGGATGTCTGCAAAATTAAAGGAAGTTTCGTACAAATTGGTTCGTCTAAGCCTTTCCAGTTCGAAATTGATACTTTGTCCTAAACCAACTTCCGTAATTCTGTCAGTATGCAGGCTGCGAGACAGGTCGCGCAGCTCTGTAATGGCTTTCTGCAGGGCCTTTCGGCTTTCCTCAATATATTCATGTGCTTCACTGTTATTCTCCACTGGCACAGTCAGGAGGGAGAGGGCCACGAATGTCAGGGACTGACCGATGTTGTCATGAATTTCCTGGGATAGGTGTCCAAACACGTTTTCCTGGATTTCCAGTTGTGACCGGAGTAATTCCTGTTCATAGCGCTCCTTGAGCAATCGTAACTCCTGGGCCTGCGCAAGGCGGCCTTTCTGATTCAGAATCAGCATAATGATTATGAATCCCACCAGTAATACCAGCAGGAAGATAGAAGTAAATACTACAGGGAAGATTTCCTGAAAATCAGATTGCATATAAACGAAATACTAAAGAATAAATATAGAATAATATTTATCATAATATTTGTTACATGTAGTGTAGTAAACACCAACCATGGCATATTTGAAATAAAATTCAGAATCCCGTTCAGGGGAAGACTGCATGTATAAAAGAAAAGCAGCCCGGTAGCCGTCCAGAAAGTAGGATCCTGGAGCAGGCTGTGAGGGCCCGGAAATTTAATACGTTCATAAAAATAAACGATGCAGGTAATCACCACCAGCAGGCAGCCCAGCATATATGTATACGTATTAAAGGTACCGGTACCCTGTAAAAAGAGCATATTGATGATCCCGAAAATGGGAAAGAGCACAATCGTATAACTCAGCGCCCGGATCACCTTTGGTGTGGACAGGAAGGAGCGGAGCAGGTACAACAGGTAGGGAAAGTTCAGGATGGCGTATCCATTATAATATTTCAGGTTATTCATATTATGAAGGCTGTACCACCAGGTGATCACTTCCACCGATATAGTGACAGATATATAAATGAGAAACGAGTTTAGGTAGCTGGGAGGTCTCTTTTGTAGTTTAGCCAATAAAGCAACAATGAAGCACAACAGGATCGTCATGACAATTACCGGTTGTTGATAAAGCGAAAAATGTGATAACGTTAATACGTTCAGTAGTGCACAGGACATATGAAATAGATACGATAGCTTTTAACTGTTATTGGTCGTGGTAAGTTAGCAAAAGCGCAGTAAAAATTTTTAACCGGAAAAAAAACTGCCGGATGAGTAATCCGGCAGCATAAAATGATATCTATATATAGATGGGGTATAAAATTAGATCTTGCTGGCAACAGCTGCATCGATCTTAACGCCTCTCAATTCGTTACCAGCTTGACCAATACAGGCCGGAGGGCATGGGTAACCAAAGTTGAACGCTACGATCTCAGCACCATTAGGTGTGGAAACATACAGATCTTTGTTTTCAGTTTTACCGGATTCGTTTATTTTTTGCTGAGTAGCCACGAAAACGATAGTCTGCCTGTCTTCCAGCAGAATATTTTCAGGGAAGGAAGAAGGATAAACCCCAAAATATACTCTAATACCATCAGCACCAGCAGCTTCAGCTGTTTCGATATAATGTTTGAGTTCATCCAGGCTATACCAAACACTCAGAGAATCCAATTTGCCCAGACGTTCAGAGTTAGCTTTCCATCTGTTTTCCCTGTAATTATTCCGGAGCATGGAAACATGCTTATCGTTAACAAACTGACCGGCTTTCATTATTGTAGCGGCTGACATAAGATATTATTTTAGGTTTTGAAATCTCATTGACATCATAAAACTAATTTAAAACAAATACAGTTATCACTGTAAGTTATTAATAATCATAACATTACAATGTGTATAAATTCGTAATTACTGTATAATCAGTTCATATATAATTTTATATAATGCAAAAACCGCCCTTTTATGCTCAATTTTCCTGTAAAGGCGCAGTAATTTCTGCGTTAATAACGGTGCATGTATACCGGTAATTATCGGTGAGGGTTATTTTTTTCTGCACACAGGTGGATTTTGGGATACTCCTTCGATCTGATCAGGGCTATTACGATTACACTTTAGAATGGAGATCTTGAATACCGTGATTTCACGGTGTTTGAAAGACCGTGATTCACGCAGTTTATGAATGCGCATAGGTACGTTTCGCGTTGATTCAATGCCGGTTTTTTATCCCCACGAAATCGTAAAACTGAGACTGTTTATCAGTAATTTATCCACCAAAAACCCTCTACCAGCATGACTGACAGGCATTTTGCCCATTGCGTGTTTATTCGGATGTTATAACAGTTAATCCAAACATAACAAATGCAAGTAACATATTCGTCCATCAAACATGCTACGTCAACTTTATTTTTAATAATATTGAGCAGGCAATTAGCCTGAATGCTGATTTAAAATATTGTACCCTTTGAAAACCCTAAATTGTATTGTCCCCCCCAAAGTACCATAACTGGCCTGCTTTTTAGCAGGCCTTTTCTTTTCCCGCAATTTATCTGCAACTGTTCATACCCTTTTTACACCCTGTACACCATACTCCTTTAGCGCTGCCATATCATACAGAAAGCGAAACGCAATCACCGTTTCCAACACCCCATTGGATGTTTGCAGCGTGATTTCAGTGTCACTGTCTGTCACCCAGTTATTGGGGGTAGCAGGCTCGCCGTATAAATGACTCAGCCGCGCAGCCAGCTGAAAACCAGGATGATCCGGATAAATAAACAACCTGTTGATAAAGCCGTTTTCATTCACACCTGCAAAGAGGTGACTCAGGGCAATACCACTGTCTTTGTGCTCAATTGTACATTTAATAGGTCTGTTGAATACATGGTAAAGACTGGCATGTGGAGTGACTGAAAAATGATGTTTGCCAGTATAAAGGTTAAAAGGTAACATGCCTGGAATATGTCCCGGCTTTCGGCCCAGCTGGATGTCGCCGACACCCAGGTTATGCAGCCTGAATTGATTTGGTTGAGAGGCGGATTTCATATGTGCAGGGTTCGTTATCATAAATTTACGAAATCCTTTTATCATGAGTACACCCTGCAAAACTTCAGCAAAGCTATAGTGAAGCTTCACTGCTTCTTCGACGCTTATTCGACACTAAAAGGGCACCTCAATATCCCCTGGGATATTGAGGTGCCCTTTTAGTGCCCTTTTGGTACTATGGTAGCATTAAGGCTATACTATAGCTATACTATTGCTATAACCTACTTCTTAGGCTTCGCCCCCATATAAAACACCAGCTTACCCCCATTCATAATATCGGCATGTGTAATGGAATTACTCACTACCGGCTTCCCATTCAGTACCACCTTCTGCACATACACATTCGTTTCACTCTGATCAGGCGCCTCTACTGTAAAGGTTTTCCCGTTTTCCAGCTGCAACACTGCACGCTTCACCGCCGGACTACCCAAAATATACTCAGTAGAACCCGGACAAACCGGGTAGAACCCCAGGGAAGTAAAAATGTACCACGCACTCATCTGACCACAGTCATCATTACCACCCAAACCATCAGCCGCCGGCTTATACATCTTCTTCAATATCATCCGCACCCGCTCCTGCGTCTTCCAGGGTTCACCCGTCCAGTTATACAGGTACGCCGCATGGTGAGAAGGCTCATTTCCATGCACATAGTTACCAATTATACCATCCCTGGTAATATCCTCCGTCTCGGCAAAGAACTCATCCGGCAGGTGCATGGTAAACAATGAATCCAGGTGCCGGGAGAATGCTTTCTTATCCCCACGCAATGCAATCATAGCTGCAGGATACTGCGGTACATACAGGCTATAGTTCCACGCATTGCCTTCAATGAAACCCTGGTTATCGGTTTTCAATGGATCAAACTCCTTCCTGAAATTGCCATCGCTCAAACGAGGGCGCATATATCCTGTAGATGGATCATACACATTCTTATAATTCTCAGAACGCCTGATGAACTCAGCATAAATATCATCCCTGTGCAGCTTCCTGGCCAGCTGTGCTATGCACCAGTCGTCATACGCATATTCCAGCGTCTTGGATACAGAAGCCCCACTCTTATCTTCAGGTACATACCCGTTATCCATATAATAACCCAAACCATCATAGGTACGATGGCGTGCTGTGGTCACACAGGCATCCAGTGCCTTATTCGCATCAAAAGGTGCATTGCCTTTCGTAATCGCATCTACGATCACCGATACACTGTGATAACCCGTCATACACCAGTTCTCATTGGCATAATGTGACCATACCGGTAGCATATGCTGTGCACTCTGATCAAAATGTGCCAGCATGCTCTGTGCCATATCCGCATTGCGTTTTGGCTGAATGATATTGAACAGGGGATGCAATGCCCGATACGTATCCCAGAGGGAGAAGGTCGTATAGTTCGTAAAATCCTTTGCCTGGTGAATGTTCTGGTCTAACCCACGATAGTTGCCATCTACATCCATATAAGTGGTAGGACTGATGAATGCATGGTACATGGCTGTATAGAAGTTCACCATCTCATCGTCATTCAGCAGCTGCGCATCGATCTTATGCAGTTCTTTGTTCCACAATGCCTGGCCATCCTGTTTTACTTTTTCAAAATCCCATCCCGGTGCTTCTTCTCGCAGGTTCTTCAGTGCACCTTCAGTGCTCACAGGCGATAATGCAAACTTGATTTTTACCTTTTCACCGGCAGCTACCTTAAAGTCAAAGTAAGCGCGGATCTGTCTTCCCGCCATTTCAGGGAAGTTATGGTTCGTGTCAAATTTTCGCCAGAAACCCCTGTACACATCATTCGCCTGGTTCTGATGACCATACTGGTAGAAGGGTTTGGAAAACGACATGGCAAAGTATTCAATACGTGTTCTTGCCCAGCCATTCGTCTGGCGGTAGCCTGTAATGAGTGTATCGTTTTCCACCCTTACAAAAGTCCACACGTTCTTGTTAGTATAGTTATAAATACCCGCCATCAGGTCCAGAATAATATGTGCCTGATCAGTGGCTTCGGCAAAAGTATATTGGTGAAAACCCACCCTGTTGGTAGCTGTCAGTTCGGCTGTGATATTGTATTTATCCAGCTTTACCTTGTAATAATCGGCAGCGGCGGTTTCATTGTCATGCGAGAAAGTACTGCGGTAGCCAGTCTCCGGGTGATCTGCTGTACCCGGGTTCAGGTGCAGCTGGCCGGTAGTCGGCATAATGAGAAAGTCACCCAGGTCAGAGTGGCCGGTGCCGCTAAAGTGGGTATGACTAAATCCACAGATAGTCTTGTCCGAATACTGATAACCCGCGCAATACTTATACACATCCGGGTTATATTTTCCATTCATTTCGTAAGGAATGGTATCCGTATCAGGGCTTAGTTGTACCATGCCAAAAGGCACAGTAGCCCCGGGATACACATGTCCCATTTTGGCAGTACCAATAATTGGTTTCACATAACGGGTCAGGTCTTTTTCCTGTGCCTGTGAAGATTCCTTAGCAAAGAGCGTAACAGCGGTCAACATTGTAAGGTGAAAAGCAAAACGTGCACCCATTGTATATATTGATTTTTAAGCGTTGTAAAGTACAGGCACAGTTCAAAACACGTGTCACAGTTGGGTCAAAGAGTTTAAATGAATTTTAAATCTATTGCAGATAGCGCTTCAGGTACTCAGCCAGTTTGCTGTACCCGGTGCTGTTTGGATGCAATCCATCTGTGAACAGTTGGCTGTCAGGTACGCCCTGGTTATCCAGCAGTACCACTCCCGGATCTATAAATTGTACCTGTTGCATACCCGCCATTTGCCGGATGCCTTTATTAATCTTCGCCACTCTATCAGCCATATTGGTGCGTGGCAGTATGCCTGCCAGCAGGATTTCCGCCTTCGGTTGCCTTTCCCTGATGGCCATCACCAGTTGTTGTAATCCTGCTATGATTTCGGCATCTGTGTTCATTTGCAGGTTATTGGTGCCTATCATGATGAGTATTTTCTTTGCTTCAAAGCCATCCAGTTCATCGTGGTACACTCTCCATAGTACATTTTCGACCCTGTCCCATCCAAAACCCATATTTCGGGCGCCTGCAGGCCAGGAATCTGTACCTCTTGCTATAGGGCCGGCAGGTGTTCCGCCCCAGAAGTGGGTAATGGAATTGCCCAGTATTACAATTTTGGGTGGGTCTTTTTTGTTCATAGTCAGCAGGGTATTGTGGCGAAGATCCCAGTCATACCGAATCAGTTCCCGGTATTGGCGGCAGGGGATAGTGGTGTTGATATTGCCAATGGGCTCATGAAAAATCTGGCGCAATATCCCCGCATAAGCATTGGCATATTGTTGCATACCAATATCGTTGGGATGAGTACCATCTACCGTACTTTCTATACCCAGGCCCAGTTGTTCGGCAGGGAGCAGGTATAACTGTTTTACTCCTTGCTGCAGCAGGCGGGCGTAAGCATTTTCCAGGGCATCATTCCCGCTGGTTTTCCCATGTTCTGCTAATAAAATGGGTGTAGTGGGCCTTGCTTTCCTGATTTGTTCAACGGCGGCAATTACCTTTGCAAAAATCTCGCTATAGGGAAGACCGGAAATATTTGGCAGGCAATCCAACACATATACCTTCGCATCAATATCTGTTAATAACTCCGTTACAGGCGGATCCAGTTTCCCATTTCCGGCAAAACCGAGATTGATCACCGGCCTGTCCATCATCCTGTCCAGTTGATTGGCCCACGCCAGTCCCGGGCGGGAGGCACAGGCACCCTGTGCGATAGAAGTGCCATAAACAACAATGGGTTTTTCCTGTCTCAGGGGTAAAAAATGAATACTGTCACTACCCGTAGTCCCTATTTCCAGCCACTTGACGCCGTTGTAAAGCGGCCAGTACAGCCGGTATTCACCCACATCCTTGCTCATACCTGAAAAACGATAGGTAATCGTATCTCCGAAATTATATTTCCCCGCGCTCCATTTCCATTCCCCATTTGGATCTATACTATACAGATCCACACCACTGGCTCCGGTAGCTGGCATGTGTGGCATTTCCTGTTTACCGGTTACAACATACCTCACTATAATATCGGGTGCCGAAGTACGAAAACGCACAGAGAGCCCGGCACTCATCCGGGATAAGGTCCAGACTTTAGGTGGCACTGTTTTCTCCGCTTTGGCGGGTAATCTGTCATATTTGGCGGCAACCGGAAAAGCCTGACCTTCAATTTGAGCAGGCGTATACCAGTGCAAGGTATCCTGTTGAGCATGGGCACTGCCACCGATCAGGCTGATAATCGCCAGCAGGGCTAACTTAGGAATTCTACAGTTTTTCATATGTTTCATTTTTTGGGTGGCTGCAGGCCGAAACCCTTCTTAGACGTGGCAATAAAAATACTTTTTTAAAATATACTCAGCATTTTCAATAATTTTGGCAACAAATTTTTTGGGACAGTGACTAAACCGATACTCGTAATTAAATTTGGATCAGCTTCTATCACGCGCGATAGCGGGGAGCTGGATGAGACGATCATAGCTTCAATAGCCCGTCAGGTGGCAGAATTACAGGAGCAGTACAATATCGTGTTAGTTTCTTCAGGAGCAGTAGCTGCAGGTAAAAAATTTCTGCACGAATACACTGGCACTATTAGCGAGCGCAAAGCGGCGGCTGCCATTGGCAACCCCTTGCTGCTCAGCAAATATGCCCGTTATTTCTCTCCGTACAACATCGCCATTGCCCAAAGTCTCTGCGAACGCCGTCACTTCAGTAACAGGCAACAGTTCCTGCAACTGAAAAAAACGTACGAAGAGCTGTGGGCCAGCAATGTAATCCCGGTGGCAAATGAAAATGACGTAGTGAGCGACCTGGAATTGAAATTTTCTGACAACGATGAACTGGCTACCCTGATCGCCGTAGGCTTTGGCGCTTCTTTGCTGTTATTCAGTACTTCCGTAGGCGGATTGCTGGATAAAGATGGAAAGGTAGTCCCGGAAATCCCGGAAATAAACGAGTCAATATTATCACTGGCAGATACAAAGAAATCATCAGTAGGCCTTGGTGGCATGGTATCCAAACTGACTTTTGCCCGCCTGGCCACCAGGATGGGAATCAAAGTAGTCATCTTTGGTATCCATACTACCGATGGCATCCTCAATGCAATAGCTGGTAAAACAGGTACACTTTGCTTACCACAGGAATGCAGCATGCCCGCCAGAAGAAAATGGCTGGCCAGCGGTAGCCTGGTTACGGGCAGGGTACTGGTGGATGCCGGCGCACTGACTGCCTTGCAAAAAAGACGTAGCCTGCTGGCAGTAGGTGTGCTATCTGTGCTGGAAAAGTTTGAAGGAGGAGAGGTGTTTGAAGTAGTAGACGAAGAGCACAATGTAATTGCCGTGGCACGCGCCAAAATATCTTCTGAATTATTGTCGGAAGATAATAAACTACATGACCTTGAGATTGCTCATGCAGACGATATCGTACTGCTGTAGGCAATTGAAAAAGAAATTACAATGCAGCATATACATCAGATGCTGGTAGATGCAAGACAGGCTACCAGTGCTATAAAGTCACTGGCCGATGAGCAGAAGCAGCAACTGCTGCGCCGTTTGGCCGTGCAAATCACTGCGCACATGGCTACTATTGTAGCTGAAAATAAGAAGGACCTGGATAAGATGTCTGACGAAGACCCCAAGAAAGATCGCTTATTGCTCAATGAAGCGCGTATACAGCAACTTGCCGATAGCCTCCATGAAATAGCTGCCTTACCCGATCCGGCCAATGAACTGGTGTTGGAGCGCACGCTGGCTAATGGCCTCAATGTGCAAAAACGTACCGTACCATTGGGCGTGGTTGGCGTAATCTATGAATCCAGGCCTAATGTTACGATCGATGTAGCGGCGCTCTGTATCCGTTCCGGGAATGTGTGTGTATTAAGAGGTGGTTCCGATGCTTTTCATACCAATACCATTTTGGTCAAGATCATCCAGGACGTACTGAAGGAATTTAACGTCAGTGTACACGCTGTACAATTACTGCCGGTAGATCGCTCCCTCATAGGCGAGATGCTCACCGCAGTAAAATATATCGATATCATCATTCCAAGAGGCTCCCAGCAGCTGATTGAGTATGTACGTGCAAATTCTAAAGTGCCAGTAATCGAAACCGGTGCAGGTGTATGCCATACCTATGTAGAAGCAACAGCCGATCTGGAAAAGGCCAGCAGGATCGTGACCAATGCAAAGGTGACCCGTCCATCCGTATGTAATTCACTGGATACGGTATTGGTAGATCAGCAGGTGGTAGCAGGGTTATTGCAACTATTAGCACCATCACTGGCGGAGTATAATGTAGAGATCTTTGCAGATGAACAATCTTACAATATTTTAAAAAGTTTATCCTATCCTCATTTACAACATGCAGCACCCGAAGATTTTGGACGTGAGTTCCTCGACTTTAAGTGCTCCATCAAAGTGGTAAATGGTGTAGATGAGGCCCTGCAACACATCCAGGAATATTCTTCCAAACACTCCGAAGCCATCGTATCCGGCGATGCGGCCATCAGTGAACGGTTCCTGAATGAAGTAGATGCAGCAGCGGTGTATGTGAATGCCAGCACCCGTTTCACAGACGGTGGTGTATTCGGCCTCGGTGCAGAGATTGGGATCTCTACACAAAAACTCCATGCCCGTGGACCTTTCGCACTGGAAAAGCTGGTGACAGAAAAATGGTTCATCAGGGGAGACGGCCAGGTTCGTTAATTTTCCGGAAGGTATAGCCTTCTTTTTTCAATAAGGTGATCAGCTCACCCAGATGATCATACAATTTATCTTTACGCCGGGGATCAGTGCCTGCATGAATCAGCAGGATCACACCATTCAATCCACCCCTGAACTGAGAAATGGATTGGAGAATAGCCGCACTGCTTTTATATGCAGCGCCCATTTCCGGATAGGTATAATCAGCATTGCTGCCTGTACCCGGCGTAAAGTTTACTATTTGTAATCCCATATCAGCAGCCCAATCTGCAATTGTATTGTTCCACCATTCATAAGGAGGAATAAAATATCGTACAATAGAAGTATCTACTCCTGCCCGTGACATCTTAGACAAACACTGCAACATATCATCCCGAAATTGAACCTGTGTCACCAATGTACTATCCCTCTTTTTCCAATCACAATACAACAGGTGTTGATCAGAATGTGGTCCTAAATAATGTCCCTGTTTAATCAATGCACGCACATCATGCCGCTCATAAAACCTGCCTGTAAAAAAGAACGATGCCTTTACATTTTGCTGCTGCAATACGTGTGTAATCGTAGGCAGGCCATCTGCAAATTCATCGGCAGTAAATACCAATGATATTTCTTTTTTAGTGCTATCCGTTCTCACAATGCCTTTCAGTGCACTTTCCTGCGCTGCCAATAAATAAATCAGCACTGCGGTTCCATCCATCGTAGGTTCATTCGTACTATAATCACCAAAGTCATCATGGTACACAGCCAGATCACTCTGAAAAGGTGCATACTCATCTTCATTCTGTAATTGAATACCGATCAGACCCTTGTAAATACTGGTATATACAGGCCCATCTACCAGTCCGCCGTCAATAGGATACTGTTTCAGATGTGAAAAAGAAGAATGCGGATCAGCGGGAGTATCCCCATTTGCCGGCAGGCCATACACCATAGAAGTACCCCAGGGGTTACATCCAAATAACCAGTCAAAACATGCCTGTTCCAGTGGCAGATAAGTATTATCACCACTGAGTTGCCTGTACCAGTAACATTGAATTGTAAAAGCCGTCGTTAAATTATTACTGCACCAGATAAAGGGAATTGCGCGATAAAAAGCATTGTGATTTGCTTTGCGCCAAACACGTTCAATACCCTCTTTATAAAATTGAATGAGGCTATCTCTTTGTGCACCCTTCAATTGTTTTGCCAGTTCGTAGTGACCGGGATTGATAAAAGGATACCATTGATAATGCCGGGCAGTATCTTTACCTAACCAGGGTGTAACCGGCTCCTGTCTTGCAAAAGCCATCGCTTCCGCAGGTTTTGACAACATGGCTGCCGCCAGTTCCATATCATCCACATAATTATCTTCCTCATAAAAATAAGGGGATCGACCGGGCGCCGTCTGGCACACACCGGGATATTTCAAACCTAACTGGTAAGCAGCCAGCGCTTTATCCCGCATCAAAGCAGAGGAAAACAATTGCGATCCCAATGCAAAGCAACTGGCAAACTTACCAGCAGTAGAAGCTATGCCTGTAGCCCTGTTCTTATACTTCAGCAATCCCTGTGGTTGTCCGGAACAGAAGTACACAGGGCGTTCCAGTCCATGCTGGTAAAAGTTCGTATCCTGTTTGGGTAAGCGCATTCCCTGGTGATCCCTGTCGTCGCCGATCTGGTTGAACATCCAGTCATCTGCAGGGTACATTTTCAATAACCAGTCCAGTCCCCACTTCGCCTCATCCATGGCATCAGAGAAGCCATTACTGCCACTTAAACCATTCGCCTGCACAGTGTCTCCAAATACGTTGGGAAAGTCTCTGCAAGCGGCTAATAAGTGGTAAGTGGCGTTGGCCGAAGTAGTAGCATATTGCAAATAATCTGTGGCATCATGCCAGCCACCAGATACCTGTACAAACGTATCCCTGGGTGCATACACCGTAAACCCGTCATGGGTATGACAGCTATCTTTCAAAAACGGGTTGAACCCGCTCCTTTGCTGCCGCATATATCGCAGGCAAAACTCGGCCGCACCCCCATACACCGAATCACTAATCACAAATTGTGGTGACCGGGTATCGCCTGTCTGTATATAATATAGCCCTGCCCGCTGCAGGGGGGAGAAATCCAGCCTGCATGTCTGAGCAAACGGACCGTACGCCCCTGCGGCTTTTCCGGCAGCATGCCTGTACACCACTTTTTGAGAATGCACCTCCACTACCTCAAAAAATTTTAATGTATCTTGGCCTTTACTGCACCAAACGGCTACTTTCATCCCTGCAGGCCGGTACCCGAGTTGATTAATACGGATCCAGCCGGCAGTGGCCGAATGATGTAAAAGCAGCAGTAGCAATAGTATGGATAGTTTTTTCATACACTTATCTTTGTCTGTGGAATCAGGATGAATGTAAATTTATTCGTCTTTTTGCATATTATTTTAGTTTTTTTGCGTTTTTCTCTGTAAGTTTATTTGCGGGAATGCGTTTTTATGCGGTTTTATCTGCCAAAATTGAATATCGGTTATGTCACCAGTGCTTTTATTTTCAATTGTTGTCGTCTATTTTATTGTCTTATTGGTAGTAGCCTGGTACACCGGCCGTAATTCCAGTAACGAATCTTTTTTTATTGGTAACCGCAACAGTAACTGGATGTTGGTTGCCTTTGGTATGATTGGTACCTCCCTCAGTGGTGTCACTTTTGTCAGTGTACCTGGGGATGTCGCTAAGAATTCCTTCTCCTATTTCCAGGTCACCATTGGTTACCTCATAGGTTACCTGGTCATTGCTTTTGTACTGTTGCCTTTGTATTACAGGTTAAAGCTCACTTCTATTTACAATTACCTGGCCACCCGTTTTGGCGTGGCTTCTTACAAAACAGGTGCTTCCTTCTTTATATTATCCAGAACACTGGGGGCTACTGCAAGGTTGTACCTGGTGGTGAATATCCTGCAGGAGGCTATCATGAACCAGTTCGGTGTGCCATTCTGGGTGACCACGCTGGTGATCCTGCTCATGATCTTACTCTACACTTTCGAAGGCGGGGTAAAGACCATCGTCTATACAGATACTTTGCAAACCACCTGCATGTTGCTGGGGTTGGTGCTTTGTACCATCTACATCCTGCACAGTATGGATATCAGCATGGGTGAAAGTATCAACAGGATGTCGCAGCAGGGCATGACCCGGATTTTCTTTGGTGATCCAAATAGTAAACTGTTCTTCCTGAAACAGATCCTGGGGGGTGCATTCATCACCATCACCATGACAGGTATGGACCAGGAAATGATGCAGAAAAACATCTCTGTAAAAACACTGAAAGATGCACAGAAGAATGTGGTAACACTGTCTCTCATCCTGATGGTGGTATTGTTATTATTCCTCTTCTTAGGAGGTTTATTATACCTGTATGCAGAGCAGGTGCATGTAGATGTAAAGGGCGATAAACTGTTTCCTGTACTGGCATTGAACCATATGCCTGCATATATGTCTATCATCTTTATCGTGGCATTGATCTCTGCCTTATTCCCAAGTGCAGATGGTGCGATTACGGCATTGACATCTTCTTACTGTATAGATATCCTGGGTATCAACCGGAATGCTGATCTGTCTGAGAAACAACGAAAATCAACCCGGCAGCGTGTGCACCTGGTATTCACATTTATCTTCCTGCTGTTCGTACTCCTCTTCAAGTGGATCAGCAGTGCCAGTATGATCGGTGTGATCCTTACGGTAGCTAGTTATACATACGGTCCGCTGCTGGGATTATTCTCCTTTGGTATACTCACGAAGCGCCGGGTCGATGACAAGGCTGTGCCTGTTATTGCCGTCGTGGCACCATTGGTTTGTTTGTTACTGGATACTTACCAATCAGCATTACTGGGCGAATTTAAAATAGGTTTGGAGCTATTACTGATAAACGGTCTCCTTATGTTCGCCGGCTTATGGATCAATTCAAAACCCGCAGAAAAAACACTTTTATAATATGCTTATTACTGAAATGTCTTCCCGTTTTAACAACCTGGAAAAGATGAGCGTAAAAGCCATCCTGGAAGGGATAAACAGTGAAGACGCTACTGTGCCGCAGGCAGTCGCAAAGTCGCTGCCACAAATAGAGCAGCTGGTAACGGCTACTGTAGAACGGATGAAAAAAGGAGGGCGCCTTTTTTATATCGGCGCAGGTACCAGTGGTCGTCTTGGTATACTGGATGCATCAGAATGTCCGCCCACATTTGGAGTAGGTTTTGATCTGGTAATCGGGTTGATAGCAGGTGGTGATACGGCCATCCGCAAAGCAGTAGAATTTGCAGAAGATGATCAGGAACAGGCAGCAAAAGACCTGGATGCTTATCACATCAATGAAAATGATGTAGTGATCGGTATTGCGGCATCAGGTACTACTCCTTATGTAATAGCCGGTGTACAGCAAATGCGGGCAAGAGGCATTGTAACGGGTTGTATCACCTGCAATGTTAACAGTCCGCTGGCTGCAGCTGTGGAATTCCCGGTGGAAGTACCTGTAGGTGCCGAATTCCTGACAGGTAGTACACGTATGAAAGCCGGTACTGCGCAAAAGCTGGTATTGAATATGATCTCTACCACCGTCATGATACAACTGGGCAGGGTAAAAGGAAATAAAATGGTGGACATGCAACTGAGCAATCATAAACTGATAGACAGGGGCATCAGGATGGTGATGAGTGAACTGGCAGTAGACCAGGAAAAAGCAAAACAACTGATAGCAAAATATGGCAGTGTAAGAGCCGCCATTGAAAGCAAGATGCATGAACAGTAATTTACAACGACTCTTTACCATCGCACAAAAGCCGGTAAGACGGGTTATTGGCCTGATGTCGGGTACATCGCTCGATGGACTGGATGTGGCTTTGTGCGCTATCAGTGGCAGTGGTATGGATACAAAAGTAGTGCTGGAACAATTTGAAACAGTACCGTATCCACCCGCAGTGAAAGATGAAATCCGCAAAATATTCGCAAAGGAAACCATCTCCTTTCAGCAGCTTTGCCTGCTCCATCCATGGATTGCAAACCATCATGCAGCCTGGATCTTACAATGTTTACAAAAATGGAATATAGATCCGTCAGCAGTCGATTTGATTGCATCGCACGGACAGACAGTATATCATAGTCCCAGGATTTTGCACCAGCAGGCTGCATTCCCAAATGCTACTTTGCAGATCGGGGATGGTGATCACATTGCTGTAAAAACAGGCATCATTACCCTGAGTGATTTTCGCCAAAAGCATATTGCAGCAGGAGGAGAGGGGGCACCACTTGCCTTGTACGGCGATTACTGCTTATTCTCCCAACAGGGCGAAGACAGGATCATGCTGAATATGGGGGGTATTGCAAACTTCACATTCCTGCCCGGATCGCTGGATGCAAAGGCGGTATTCGTTACAGATACAGGACCTGGCAATACCTTGCTGGATGCCTTTGCCCGTCATTACTTCCAGGTGGAATATGATGCAGATGCACAATTTGCAAAACAGGGAACAGTGAATGAAAAGTTATTGAATGCCCTGAAAGAAAACTCCTTTTTCAAAGAAGGATTTCCCCGTACCACAGGCCCTGAATTGTTCAATAAGGAATATGTATGGAAGGCGCTGGCCGGAGCCGATATCAACCCATTTGATATGATGGCTACACTCACCCGCTTCAGTGCAGATACGATTACAGATGCATTGCTGAGTGTACTGGATGCCAACAAATCGTACGCAGTATACATGAGTGGCGGCGGTGCACACAATCCATTATTAGTTGAGTTGATCAAAGCCCGCATGCCACATTTAAAAATAAAAACCACCAGTGAACTCGGAATAGCCGGCGATGCGAAAGAAGCGGTTTTATTTGCTATCTTGGCAAATGAAGCGGTAATGGGAGAAGGAATCAATTTCGGAAAGCCCGGAATGCCCGCCATCACTATGGGAAAGTACTCGTTTCCTGCATAAACCGGCAGGTTTTTCAAAAATAATGGCGGGAACCAGCAAAAAAATGCGGATTTATATTTGGATTTGTGCGTTTTTTTGCTGAATTTCAATTCCAGATCGCACCAAATTATTTTTTTCAACCAAACTAATCATAGGGGGATGCTAAAAGAAGAACGTCACGCCTATATACTTCACCAGGTGAATTTACATAACAAGGTGCTGTCTTCACATCTGAGTGAACAGATCCAGGTATCTGAAGATACAATCCGCAGGGACCTGGCAGAACTGGCGCAGGAAGGTAAGATCATCAAAGTACATGGTGGCGCATTATCAAATTCTTTTCATCTCGGTATCACTTCTCAGGATGTATATGCTGTAGAAGATAAAAAGACCATTGCGTTAAAGGCCGTACAGCTCATACAGGATGGTATGTTTGTATTGACGACAGGTGGTACCACCATTGCAGAACTGGCACGTATGCTGCCCAAAGACCTGCAGGCCACCTTTATCACGGTAAGCTTACCGGCAGCTTTTGAATATGCCAACCATCCCAACATCGAAGTTATCGTGATAGGAGATAAGCTGGCAAAAGGTTCCAAGATCACAGTAGGAGGAGAGGCGATATCGAAAATCAAAATGATCAAAGCAGACCTCTGTTTCCTTGGAAACAATGCAATGGATGCCAGTGACGGTCTTACAGACAATGACTGGGAAGTGGTACAGGTAAAACGCGCTATGATCAGTACCTCCAAAAAGGTTGTCGTATTATCCATTTCGGAAAAACTGGATGCTGCAGAACAACTGAAGATCTGCGATGTGGAAGAAATAGATATTCTCATCACAGAACTGCCACCGAATTCCAAAAAACTACAGCCTTACAAAAAGAAAGGTATACAGATACTATAGTACAAGTTGTGAATAAACTACGGGTAGCATAGCTGCCCCGGAATCAAAATCGTCGTTCAGTATGGAAGCTACGCGCTAAGGAAATCAGTAATTCATTTTGCAGGATCGTTGTCGTAAACAGTGAAAAGTGTATCGCCTGAAAATTGGCGAGGGGAAACTATTGCCATCAACCAACAACCTGTAATCAAATTTTAAACAAAAAAAACATTTATCCCTACGGGACATGGGGATAGTATGCCAGGATCTATCGTCTTCACATTTAAAAATTAGCTATGAGAATGTATCAATTATTCCGGCACGTCAGGTGCAGGTATCTGTTACTCTTCTTTGTCATGCAGTGTTTCACCGCAGCAGCAGCCTTTGCACAGGTAAAGCTGACAGGTAAGGTAACAGACGAAACCAGCGCCCCACTGCCAGGGATCACGGTAGCCATCAAAAACACCACATCCGGTGCCATGACTGATGTGAATGGAAACTTTGTGATCAATGCCGATCTGAAACCAGGTACTTATACCGTGAGCTTTTCCGGAATTGGTTTTGCTCCTAAACAAAGTGACCTGGTAATTGGTACAGGTAAAACTTATACATTAGATGTACAACTCAGTACTTCAGTTTCCAAGCTGGACGAAGTGGTTGTTACCGGTACATCGGCAGGTACTACCCGCAAACAGTTGGGTAGCTATGTGAGCACCGTCAAAGCAGCAGAACTGTCAAAAGGTGCTACTGCCAACGTACTGGCTGCATTGCAGGGTAAAACCCTGGGTGCACAGGTAACCCAGAACTCCGGTGATCCTGCAGGCGGTATTTCTGTAAAACTGCGTGGTATCAGTACCATCTCCGGTTCTACAGAACCACTGTATATCATAGATGGGGTGATCATCGACAACTCTACCACCCGTGTTACCAATGCCGATGCCAGCTATAATGGCGGTACATCTGTAGGTAGTGTAGGTCAGAACCGTATGGTGGATATCAACCCTGCCGATATAGAAAGCATGGAAGTACTGAATGGTGCAGCGGCATCTGCCATCTATGGTAGCCGTGCCAATGCCGGTGTGGTGCAGATCTTTACCAAGCGTGGTTCCGGTGGTGCGCCTGTCGTTAACTTCACCACCAGTTTCAATGTAAACGAACTGCGCAAAAAACTGGATGTAAACCAGGCGCCTACCAAGTTCGGTGGCGATCCGGCTACCTCTACACAAACGATCCTGACGCCTACTATCACCACTACCACCGATGTAAAACGTTACGATTACCAGGACTATATCTTCCGTACTGGTGTAGGTTCTGACAATAATATCTCCGTTACCGGCGGCCAGAATAAAACCAAATACTACGCTTCTGCCGGTTATCTCTACAACCAGGGTATTGTAAGAAATACTGATTTCAACCGTTACAGCTTCCGCTTAAACCTCGACCAGGAACTGAATAACTGGATCAGCTTCAATGCCAGCATGAACTACATCTATAGCAAATCAAACGAGAAACCCGATGGTAACTCTTTCTTCTCACCTACCAACTCTGTCACCATCATTGGTAACTACTACGACATCTGGGCAAGAGATGCGCAGGGGAATATAAAGGCAGTAGGCGAGCGTGGACGTGTAAACCCGGTTTCTGTAATAGAAGACATCAAACAACAGCAGCAAACGAGCAGGATCATCGCGGGGGCGGGCATTAAACTCAAACCCGTGAAGAACCTGACTGTCGACTATCATATGGGTATTGACAATTACAGCCAGGATGGTACAACTCTCATTCCGCCTTATGCATATAATGTAAGTTCCGGTTTCTTCGGTGGTGGTGCTTCACTCGATCCTACACAGAATGGTTATGCCAGTGCTGGTAACAACAATTCATTCCTGATCAATCACGATGTGAATGCAACTTACAATGCACAGATCAGCAGTCGCCTGGCTTCTGTAACACAGGTGGGTTTCTCGCAGCAATATTCCCGGATGCACTACTCCCTGCAGCAGGGTCGTGGTCTGCCTCCTTATGTAACCACTGTAAGTGGTGCGGCTACTCCTATCACCGGTTATGATCAGCGTACAGAAACTTCCATTTCCGGTGAATACATTCAGCAGAACTTTAAATACCGGGATCAGTTCTTTGTAACAGGTGCATTGAGGTTAGATGGTTCATCTGTGTTTGGTGAGTCAGAAAGAAACCAGTTGTATACCAAACTGAGTGGTAGCTATGTGATCTCCGGTACTGATTACTGGAATAACCTGGGTGTATCTAAATGGTGGAACCTGTTCAAGCTGCGTGCAGCCTACGGTGAGTCTGGTAACCTGACCGGTATTCCTGCCTATGGCCGTTACAATACCTACAGTGCAGTTGCATTTGTAGGTGCAGCTTCCTTCACATCACCGACCACATACACTAATCCGAATGTAAAACCGGAAAGGCAGAAAGAGCTGGAATTTGGTACAGACCTCGGCTTTCTGGACAATCGGGTGAATGTGTCAGTGAACGTATATCGCAAACGTGTAAATGACCTGCTCATCAGCCGTGCAATCGCACCAACACAGGGTTACTCCAGCAGCCTGGACAACATTGGTTCTCTTGAGAACAAAGGTGTGGAAGTATTGCTGAACGTAGCACCTGTGAAGACAAAAGACTTCGAGTGGAACCTCACAGCTATCTGGAACCACAATAAAAACAAAGCCCTGAACATCGGGCAGAGCCTCATCCTGTACAGCACAAACAGTGGTGCACCGGTAGCTATTGCAAATGGTCAGCCTATAGGTTTCTTCTATGGCACCTTCTTCGCAAGAGATGCAAGTGGCAAGCAGATCACCAATGCAGCAGGTATTCCGCTCACAGAGCTGGGTACACAGAATGGAGCCATGAGCTATACAGCAGGTCGTGATGCAAATGGATTGCCAACAGGTTCTTCTCTGCAAAAGAAGATCGGTGATCCAAATCCAGACTGGAATGGAACATTGACGAACGATTTCCGTTATAAAAGATGGAACCTGCATACACAGCTGGATGCCGTACAGGGTGGCAGTGTATTCAATGCTGACTTCAGAACCCGGCAAGGTGTGGACAATGGTAAAGTAGCAGAGCAGGAAGACAGGGGGCAGTTACCACGTGGTTACATCGCAGGGGTATATGCCATTCAGGAATGGAGAATTGATGATGGTTCATTCGTAAAACTGAGAGAATTATCATTGAGTTATAATATTGGCAAGGTAAAGGGAATCAGAGATCTGACAGTGAGCATAGGCGGTAGAAACCTTTACTCATGGGATCATTACAAGGGATACGATCCGGAAGTGAATGCAGCAGGACAGAGTACAATACTCCGTGGTATTGACTTCGGTTCAGTACCTGCTCCAAGAACTTACAACGTAGCGATTCGTGCCAAATTCTAAACCATCAAAAAGGAGATTCATGAAAAGGTATATCAATAACTATAGCAGGTCTATCATGGCAGGGATCCTACTGTTCACTGCTGCATCCTGCAAAAAGGAATATACAGATCCTTCCGGGCCTTCTGCCGGCAATGCATTCAACACTGCCAATGCACTGACGGATGTAGCAGTAGGTTTGCAAAACTGGTACACTGCTGCAAGAACAGGGAATGTGTACACTAAGGTAGCTGCTGCCAGCCTGCTCACTGGTGAAACCTATGTGGTGAATGCCGGTAATACAGACGAAAATCAGCTGTACCTGGGCGGTACCAATGTGCAAAACACAAATGTCATTGTAACAGGTCTCTGGACGGTGAGTAACAAAATCATCTACGATGCAAACAATGTGCTGAATAATGTGAACAGTGTGGTATCCGATAAAAGCTATGCCAGTGGGCTCATTGCCTACACCTCCATCTGGAAGGCGCTGGCCATTGGCGATATGGCGGAGTTCTGGCAGCAGGTGCCGGATACAACAGGTACCAACGTATCTTTCATCACCAATACTGCTGGTTATACCAAGGCCATTGCCATTATTGACAATGCCCTGGCAGCCATCAGTGCCAATGCGGTGAGCAGCACATTTACCAAAAACATTCCTGCCGGTATCGATCTGCAAAACACACTGTATGCGCTGAAAGCACGCTACGCACTGTTTGCAGGCGATTATACCACTGCCCTGGCAGCAGCCAGCCAGGTAACATTGAGTACTACATCTACTTACAATTACAATGCACTGACCACGAATCCGATCTTCACACTGGTTACGTCTACCAACAATATCTACCAGGTGACTGACTCTACCATGAGTTTGCCGGTGGGGTTACGCCCGGATGCTGACGACAAGCGTTATCCATTTTATGTAACGATCAGCAGCAGCCCGCGCTTCCGCATCAAAGGGTTCTACAATGCTACTACACAGGCGATTCCTGTGTACCTGCCTGGTGAAATGACCCTCATCAAAGCAGAGTGCTATGCACGTCAGCATGATATTGCCAATGGTTTGATAGAGTTGAATAAGGTAGTGACTAAAACGGCAGCACAAGATGCATTTGGCGTAGGTGCGGCATTACCGGCCGAAGTAGCAACGACCGAGAGCGAACTGCTGGACCTGATTTATAAACATCGTCGTATAGAACTATTCATGGGTGGTCTGGCGCTGGAAGATGAGCGTCGGTTTGGCAGACCCACTACAGAGCGCAAGCGTTCTTACTTCCCCTATCCATTCGTGGAGCGGAACGACAATACAAATACTCCGGACGATCCGTCATTCTAATAACCACTCTACCGGGCGAACCTTACTACGGTGCCTGCTTTCCATTGCCCTCACTGAAATTTTCGGTGAGGGCAATGGCTTTTAAATAATCCTTCGTCTATAAAATCTGCCTTTCTGCATATTATTTTGCCCCATTAATTGTATAAAGATATTTTTGTCTTGCCACTCGACCTAGCATTCTGTTAATCTCAAAGCAATTTCCAAGGACTATACCTGTTATAATGATCATTGCTATCTTAAAACTTCAGGGTGTAAGTAACACCTGTTTGAAGTGTTTGCTGTCGATGTTGCTGCTACTACTATGCTCACACGAAATGAAGGCCCAGTTGTGTACTGGCAGCCTCGGCGATCCCGTAGTCAGTATTGACTTCGGAACTGGTACTTCGACCTTTGCCGGGGCACTGGCGTCGGGCACCACTACATATACATATGTAGCAAAGGCATTTCCCAGCGATGGTTATTATACAATAGAAAATTCAACAGCTGCCTCTGGTTCTGTTTGGTGGAGTACTACCGACCACACCGGTGGCGGATATATGATGGTGGTAAACGCTGCCACTTCTGTACAGGATTATTTTTACAAGAAAACAGTGACGGGATTATGTGGCGGCACTACCTATGAATTTGCGGCATGGATTGTAAACCTGCTGCGTTCACAGGACAATAATCCGCCCAACGTTACATTCTCCATTCTATCAACCGACGAATCCACTACTTACGGCTCTTACACCACCGGCTCCATTCCTCTCACGAGTGGAGGAGCTACCTGGAAGCAGTTTGGTTTTTACTTCACCACACCTACAGGTGTTACAGATGTAGAAATCAAGATCAGCAACAGTAGCCCGGGTGGTGCACCGGCCAATGACCTGGCGCTGGATGATATTACCTTCCGTGCCTGTGGTCCTACTGTTACAGCGTATACTTCGGATGGTGCTTCATCTAAAGAGGTTTGTAAAGACGATGCCACGGTATTCACTTTCACAGGCACGGTATCCAGCGGTTATTCCGATCCGGCTTATCAATGGCAGGTAAGTACAGATGGCGGTACCACCTGGACAGATATCAGTGGCGCAACGAGTACAACTTATGTACGTCAGCCAACGGGGGCTGGAACCTATTTATACAGAATGTCTGCAGCGTCATCGACAAATATCGGTTCAACAGCATGTCGTGTGAGTTCGAATACCATTACGATACAGGTAGATGATAATCCGGATCCCGAAGCCAGCAGCAACAACCCGGGGTGTGAGGGCGATACGCTGGAATTGAGTGCATCTACCTATTCGGGAGCCACCTATAGCTGGACGGGGCCTAATGGATTCACCAGCAGTTTGCAAAACCCGGTGATCTATGGAGTTACATCGGCAAACAATGGTGACTATATTGTCACGTTAACCACCTCCGTAGGTTGTACCAATTCAGATACCACAAGCATCGATGTGAATGCAGCGCCTTCGGCAGATGCAGGGGAAGATCAGAATATGTGCGAAGGTGCTACTGTGACGCTGGAAGGTGGTGGGGGCAGTACTTATCTCTGGTCTCCTGCATCTACACTGACCGATGCTACGAGTGCCACTACCAATGCATCGCCTACAGATACCACTACTTATATACTGACCGTGAGCAATGGTACCTGCAGTGCTAATGATACTGTCACCATCAATGTATGGAAACTGCCTACAGCCAATGCTGGCGAAGATCAGCGCATCTTTGAAGGAGAGTCCGCACAGTTGTCTGGTACAGCCGGCGGCACAGATGTAAGTTATGCATGGACCCCTGTTTATAATATTACAGATGCAACGATCCTCAACCCGGTCGTGACACCTACAGCAGACACTACTTATACCCTGACCGTCACTTCCAATTTAGGATGTGGCGAAGCGACAGACGATGTATTTATACGGGTGTACAAAACCATCATCATCCCGAATGCTTTTTCTCCAAATGGAGATGGCATCAATGATACGTGGAAGATAGCGAAGCTGGATACATATCCCGAAGCAGATGTGAATGTATTCAACCGGTATGGGCAGGTTGTATTCCACAGCCATGGCTACAGTACAGAATGGGATGGTACCTACAATGGTAAGCCATTGCCGGTAGGCACTTATTATTATACAATAGATCTGAAAATTGGGTTTGGTAAAAATCCCGGTGGTTGGGTAGTGATCCTCCGATAAGAAAACCAGCGATATGAACAAAGTTATCATTTTAGGTATCAGCATGCTGCTGGCTATGAATGGATATGCACAGCAAAAGCCACACTATACACAGTATATACTCAACCAGTATATTATCAATCCGGCATTGTCAGGGATCGAGAACTATATCGATGTCAAGGTAAGTCATCGTCATCAGTGGACAGGGCTGAGTGGAGGTCCTGTCACTACCTATGTAACGATACAGGGGCCAATCAATAAAAAAGATTACCGTACTACTGCTACCTCTTTTGCAGTACCGGGCGAGAATCCCCGTGGGCAGCGTTATTGGGAAAATTATACAGCGGCAGAGCCACATCATGGGGTAGGTATGCAGGTGATCAATGATGTGACAGGGCCGCTGACTAACCTGAGCATATTCGGCACCTATGCCTATCATATAGGATTAACACCGAGAACCAGTCTGTCAGCAGGTTTTGGTGCAGGCATCAGTCGTTTTAGCCTGAACAGTTCCGCGCTGAACTTTAATAATACCACGGTGGATCCGGTGGTGTATTCCAGTGGTATACTGAATAAGACAAAGTTTGATATGACGGCTGGGATCTACCTCTACTCCGCCGACTATTTCATTGGCTTGTCTGCACAGCAGATCGTACCCAATACCCTGAGTTATGCAGATCATACCATCACAACAGAAACGGGTAAAACAGTGCCTCACATCTTCCTGACTGGTGGCTATCGTTTTTTGCTGACGGAGGACCTGAACCTGACGCCCTCCCTGATGGTCAAATATATCAATCCCCTTCCAATACAGGTAGAAGTAAACACCAAATTGCAATACCGGGACCTGATTTGGATAGGGGCGAGCTACCGGCATAAGGACAGTTTTGCGGGTATGGTGGGTTTCAATATCTCAAATACCGTGAACCTGGGTTACTCTTATGACAATGCAACAACAGCGCTGGCGTCTTACAACCGTGGCACCCACGAGCTGGTGCTGGGCTTTACTTTTGGCAATAAATACGATGATAGTTGCCCCCGGAATGTGTGGTAACACCGTGTGATCGAAACGTTAAATATGCCCCGGAGATTCGGCTACAAGTGTGAAAAACAGTAATTTTCCAGCGCTTTTTTCTTAAACCTTCAACTGTTCATAGCCTGCTCCGCTCATCGGGGCAGGCTATATTTTTAGCTGGAAATGTCATCCATCCGTCATTATAAATTTGTAATATCTGGGTAGTTTCCTAAATTCCATTCTGGAAGCTTATTACTATTACAAAATCCATGGTCATGCAATTCAAAAAGTCCCTTGTCGTGCCATTGTCGCTGATACTGGCAGTGTCACTATGTTCACTTTCGTTGCCTCCTGAAGAGAAGGCAAAGAATCTGAAAGTTTTGCCTAAAAACATCAGTCATGAAGAACTGATGCAAACAATGCATGTTTTCAATAAGTCGTTGGGTGTAAAATGCGATTTTTGTCATGCCCATTCCAAGGATGATCCTAAGAAACTGGATTTTGCCAGTGATATATTGGAAGAAAAGGAAACGGCCAGGGACATGATGAAGTTGACAATGCGCATCAACAAAAAGTATTTTAAATCCGGTAAGGATGAGAATGGTAAGCAGATCATGACTGTTACCTGTTACACCTGCCACAATGGTCAGAAAGAACCAGTTGCTGCCCCTCCGGGTGGTATGGACAAAGGTCCGCAGGGTCCTCCTCCGGGTGGTCACGATGGGCATGATGGTCCGCCCCCACCACCGGCAAATCATTAATCAAATTGTGCTGGCAGGTTCTGCCTGCCGGCAACATTCCCGCCAAAATACTTGTTTGAAAAAAGAAAAATTCTATCTTTATTGACACAAGTTCCACTGTAGTTTTTAAAATTTATCTCATTAACCGCAACGCACAACCAAACTGATTGTTATGACCTTGTTCACCACACTCGCCGTACTGGCCCTACTCTTTTTCGTAGCACATGTTTTTCTGTTATTTACATCATTTGGTAAAAATGGTTACCAGAAAACACGCTATTTTTATTCACACCTCACCCTCTGGATTGCGGGTATACTGGTGTTTGCAATGGCTGCACTGTATGCCGGCAAGCAGGTATCTCCTGTGCTGGATGTATTCGATACTATTGGCAAGCAGGTACTGATCCTGGGTGCAGTAGTGGTATTATCACTCACTGCGCACACCATTGTCCGCTACCTGGTAATACCCCGGTTTAAATAATTGGTAGTATATACCCTGGTAATAGCCGCCTTTGAAAAAGGGCGGCTATTTTTTTTTGAAATAAGCGGTCCTATCTATTCGCCCCTTCGTCTTTATAGTGAAAAGCAGCTTTTTATTTGAAAACACCCGTTAACCAAACTCTAAAACACCATGAGAAAAACCCTCTTAATTGCCTGTAGTGGCTTGCTGATCCTTTCTGCCTGTAAAAAGGAGGCCGAAGAAAAGCTCAAAAACACCACTACTACCGCTGTGACCACGTCCTCAGTCACAAACTATTATGTCAATGGTACCACAGGTAGTGATGCCAATGCTGGTACTTCAGACACATTGCCATTAAAAACCATCCAGGCCGCACTGTGGAAAACCACCGATGGCGCAGGCGCCACCATTTGGGTAGCCGCAGGTACCTACAAGGAAAAGTTGTGGTGGCCTTATTCCGGGGCAGATTCTACTCATCCCATTACCCTTACCAACTACAATGGTGGTACGGTCATCCTGGATGGGGTAGGTGCATCCAACGGCGACCAGAAAGCCATGATTGCCGCGGTTTCAAGGAGCCACGTCCGGATTAACAACATTACCGTCGCGAACAACATTACTTCCAGCGCTGTCGGTATTCTCTTTCAGGGTAGTGGTACAGACATCCAGGTGACCGGTTGTAAAATCTACAATATCGGCTGGACGACGGATTCTACTGCCGTACCTTCTTCTACTGACAATGCCAATCCGCTGATGGTATGGGGCGATGCACTCGCTTCTTACAACAAGGTATACATTGGCAGCAACCAGATTTACAGTTGCAATACGGGGTATAGCGAAGGGCTGACCATGGCGGGGAATGTGGAGAACTTCCTTATCGAAAGCAATGTAGTACACCATATTCGTAACATTGGTATCGACATGACGGGGCACTATTCATGGGCGAATACCAATGATAGTGTGAATATGGCCCGTAATGGCAATGTGAAATACAACATTGTGTACAACTGTATTTCGCCGGTTGCCCTCAATGGCGGTATCTATGTAGATGGTGGTAAGTACATCAACATCGAAGGCAATATCTGCTATAGTAATTATGCAGGTATTTCAGCAGGTTGTGAAAACAATAATTACACTGCTACCGGTATCAACATTCGTGACAACTTCATTTACAACAACAGGAATGCGGGCATCCTCGTGGGTTCTAACCAGACGAACAGTAAGGTGACGTATTCCACCATCATGAACAACTCCCTGTATAAGAACTATACAGATGGTGGCTGGGGTGGAGAAATCAGTTTGCAGAATACAGATTATCTCACTATCAAAAACAACATCGTTTATTCTGCAAGTGATATAATGATGATTGCATTGTGGGGGTATTCATCTACTAACCTGGTGAGTGACTACAATTTGTATTACGGCTTGTCAGGCAGTGCTGCATCTTCTACATTCGACTGGTATCCTACCAGTACCACGTATGGTTCACTGGCGGCATTTGCAGCTGCTACCGGATTGGATGCACATTCTACTTATGGCAATCCGAATTATGTAAGCACTACGAACCTGCACCTGAGCAGTACATCGCCGGCTATCAATGCGGGTGATCCTTCATTTGTGTTAGGTTACCAGGAGTATGATATAGATAAACAAAGCAGGATACAGAATAGCAGGGTGGATAAGGGTGCGGATGAAACAGCGTATTAGTATAGTTAGCTGTTGCTCTTGCCTGTGAGCAGGAGCAACAGCTTTTTTCCTGTTTCGTGCCAGTACGTTACCTGTTTCAGCCTACTTTAGCCTACGAGGTATTGCCTTAGTTTACTACCTGTTTCAGCATCCAGGTACACACCCCGCTCGATACTTTTTTCCCTCGATACACGTGAATCGCCGTGTGAATAACGCCTCATTCTACTTTCTTCTATATATCGATTATGTTTGGGAGCCTGTGTCCAGGTATAGGAATCAATATCCACAACCGGCCTGTTTTCGCAGGCGTCGCAATAGTGAAAATCAATTTTGATAATTTCTTTTGGTTGCTCCGGCCCTTTTTCCGGCAGATGATCCAGGTCCAGTAACATTTCCAGCAGGAAATGATAATTTTTCCCCGGCCTGAACTTTTTATAAAACTTACCTGCTTCTAAAATATAAATCGTCGTTTTAGAATAGTATTGCCTGCAATTTTCACAGTAATAATTTACAACCAGCAATACGGACAGGGGGAGGGCAACCATCACTAACTCTACCAAATGGAACCCCTTCATTTCCATATCCTGGTAAAATACCCAGTTGGTGATCCAGGAAGACAGGCTAAATAAAATCCCCAATCCGACATTCACCCTGACATTTCTGCAATGGTTATAGCGCCTGAACAGGAAAAATATAAAGAACAGGACTCCCGTCCAGATAGTCAGGGCAAATATTTGTGCTGCCAGGCTCGTCTCAGATGCCGTATGGTTGCCATAACGCATACTGCACCATATGCAGGCGGAAAAGGCGAGAATAGTGGCAATAATCAGGGGAGTCAGGGCAATTTTGCCGGAAGAGTGGTAATGGGTTTTGGGCATAGGAAATAAATTCGGGAATAAAATTACTGAAACAATGGCTCACTTTTTTTATTTTTAGCAGGATAACATCAATTCAAAGCAGCTAAAGGAGCGATAGTCGGGTTTATTTACGCATGCAGGCTACCACGGATACGGAATTACTACAACAACTGAGGAAGGGAAACGAAAGTGCCTTCCGGCAGTTATATGACCGGCATAGCCGGCCGGTAGCCGCGTTTATATACCAGTTAACCCACTCCGCAGTAGATGCCGAAGACATTCTCCAGGATACCTTTCTGAAGCTCTGGACCAGCCGGGAACAGCTCCCTGCTATAGAGCATATTGGTAATTACATCTTTATCATCGCCCGCAATAAAACGGTCGATCACCTGCGCAGGGTGGCCCGCCAGCAACAGCTGGTAGACCAGGTATGGGCCAATATCTCGGAAGTGGCAGACGCCCTGGATCTACAGCTCGATGCCAGGGAAAGCCAGCAGCTCATTGCCAATGCCCTCGCCCAGTTATCTGAGCAAAAACAGACTATTTTCCGGCTCAGCAGGGTAGAGGGATTGAGTCATGAGGTGATTGCCACACAGCTGGGGTTGTCGAAAAGCCGGGTCAAGAATTTACAGGTAGAGACGTTGAAACATATCCGCGTATTTCTGGCACGTTATGGAGGTCCACTGGGTGTGCTCCTGTTCACATGCTTAATGAAAAGCTAATTTATAGGTCATAGCACCATTTCCATTTTTATGCTTAATGAAAAGCTAACATACAATTCGTTGAATAATTTCCATTTTTAGGGCATGAAACATTTACTAATTTGTCTGTTGCTGGCAAGCACAGTTACTGCGCAATCCAAACGCGAAAAGAAGGTGGTATTCGTTATTGCAGACGGTATTCCTGCCGATGTGATAGAAAAAGTAGCCACCCCCAATATAGATAAGATCATTGCTGCCGGTACCTATACCCGTATGCATGTAGGTGGTGGCAAAAGCACCTATTCGGAAACGCCGACCATCTCTGCGGTGGGGTACAATAGCCTGCTCACGGGTACCTGGGTGAATAAGCACAATGTACCGGACAATGATATTAAAGCCCCCAATTACCACTATCACAATATCTTCCGCTTATTCAAGGAGGCTTATCCTAAAAAGCAAACTGCCGTTTATTCCAGCTGGGAAGACAATCGTACTAAACTCGCCCTTTCTGAATATGTAGACTTACATGCAGATGGTTATGAACTTGATACCCTCAACTTTCATCATGATAAGCAGCGTGATTTCATGCATGCCATTGATGAAAAGGTTATCAGCGAAGCGGTGGCAGGTATCAAAAAGAGTGCGCCATCCCTTACCTGGGTATACCTTGAATATACGGACGATATGGGCCATATGCATGGCGATAGCCCTGAATTCTACAAAGCTGTATCCCTGATGGATGCCCAGATGGGTAAATTGTGGGAAGCGATCCGGTACCGGGAGCAACACTACCCTGAAGACTGGATGATTGTCATTACCACCGATCATGGTCGGGATGAAAAAACAGGTCGTGATCATGGTGGTCAGTCTGTTCGCCAGCGCAGTACCTGGATGGTGACCAGTTATCGTCCGCTCAATGCTTATGCAAAATATTACGAACCGGGAATTGTGGATATCATGCCTACTATAGCCCGTTATTTACAGGTAAACATTCCTGATTCTGTAGCCCGTGAGGTAGATGGTACTGCTCTCATCGGAAAAGTAGCGATTGCCCAGGCAGCTGGTACTTTCATTCAGGGAAATATAGATTTGAAATGGAAAGCGCTGGAAGAAACGGGGAATGTAAAGATATGGGTAACGACGACGAATAATTTTAAGGAGGGAGGAAAGGATGAGTATAAATTATTAAAGGAGGTGCCTTTGAAACAGGAGCATGCATTGGTGGATGTAAAGGATTTGAATGGCCCTTTTTATAAAGTAGTATTGGAAACCAGTGTGAACACAGTGAATCTGTGGATTAAATAAACGTTTTTAGATTGGCCGCAGGCCACCCCCCCTCAAAGCCGGTCTACAGAAAGCGAACCATTGCAAAGGCATCTCCTTTCAAAGCCGGCCGCAGGCCATCCCCCCCCACCCAAAAAAACCTGCTTCTGCCGAAGGCGGAAGCAGGTTTTTTTGCCTTTTTTAAAAAATTATTACCTTTTCCCGGTCCTTCCCAAAACTTCAAACGTCTTTATATTATATGCCGCAGCAGTCAAGAATAGAATATTTGTTGGATCGTTATGTGAATAGATCCTGCACCCGCGAGGAGCTGGACGAGCTATTTGTATACATCAAAGATGAACAAAACGAAGAGATCTTAAACCATCTCCTCGCCAACTACGCTGAATCGGCCACCACCGCCCCCGACATCGACTACGAAAACATATACAGCCAGCTCATCCAGCCCCGCAGCCGGATCATCACCCTCCGCCGCCTGGCAGCCGCTGCTGCCATCTTACTACTGGCAGGCTCCGCCTTCTGGTACCTTGGCCACACCCGTAAACCACAACCTTTACAGGTAGCCACCATCACAAAGGAAATAACACCCGGCTCTAACAAAGCCACCCTTACCCTCGCCGATGGCACCGTCGTTACCTTAGACAGCGCCGGCAATCAAACCATCCGCCAGGGTAACCAATCCATCACCCAGCAAAACGGACAATTACTATACACAGGACAGGGGAACACAAGTACTGTACATTATAATAAACTATCTACCCCAAGGGGAGGACAATTCCAGATCGTATTACCCGACGGAACTAAAGTATGGCTCAACTCAGCTACCACCCTCCGCTATCCAACTGCTTTCACCGGCGCCACCCGCGTCGTGGAACTGGAAGGCCAGGGTTATTTCGAAGTAGCACCCAATGCCACTCATCCTTTCCTCGTCAAAGTACCTTCCACACACAGGGACAGTATGGAAGTACAGGTACTGGGTACCGGATTTGATGTCATGGCCTATGCCGACGAAGCCACTGTAAACACTACCCTCATTTCCGGTAGTGTCAGAGTAAAAGAAGGAAACACACTACAAACCCTGCAACCCGGTCAACAGGCGGTGATGGACAATATTAACCGTGCCATCACTGTCAGACCTGCAGATATCAAAAAAGTAACCGCGTGGAAAAACGGTGTGTTTGTATTTAATAACACGGCTTTGCCAGCCATTCTTAGAGAAGTAGCCCGTTGGTATGATGTGGAGATCGTATACGCCGCCACCCCCAGCCCTGAGCTGTATGGAGGCGGTATCAGCAGAAACCTGCAATTATCATCCGTGTTACGCCTGCTCGAAGCAAGCGGGTATAATCACCTGAAGTTAGAAGGAAGAAGGGTCATCGTATTACCGTAATCAATTAAACCAAAATTTATAGCTTACTGAACCAAAATTTAGTATAGAACCAAAATTTAAAAGCAGCAGAAGAATACTAAAAAGCAGCCGCTAAGAGGGATACCTACGTAAAAACCGGAGATGCTCGCAACATCCCCGGCCTGGTTATTCGGCATTCCTTGCATAATCACTGTAAGACCATTTAAGTACTACCAAACACTACAAAAGTATGCATTTCGATTGTAATGTAATGGCCCGCTGTGTGCGCGGGCTATCAACCAAAATTTGCCTGGTTATGAATTTGACCGCCCTACTTCTTCTGGTCACCTGCCTGCAAGTCACCGCAGCAGGATATGCCCAGAAGGTAACTTTAACGGTAAAAGAAGCGCCGCTCCAAAAAGTGTTTGCTGAGATCATCACTCAGACAGGGGTCTCTATTGTTTATTCTGAAAAGGTATTGTCCAATACAATCCCGGTATCTTTCCAGGTAAAAGATGCCAACGTACAGGATGTACTCGACCTGTGCCTGAAAAATCAACAGGTAACCTACTCGCTGGAAGGCAACAGCTTCGTAATTCACAAAGCACGTATCGCTCCTGCACCTACGCCGGTGGCTGATACCACTATTACCGTATCTGGCAGGGTCACCACCGCAGGAGGGGCAGCATTGCCCGGTGCCACTGTGATGGTAAAAGGTTCCCGCAGGGGTGCACAGTCTGATGCAGAAGGTCACTTCACCATCCGTGACCTGAAAAAGACCGATGTACTGCTGATCAGCAATATTGGCTTCGTTACAAAAGAATATCCTGTGGCAGGCGTACAGGGCACCATCAGCGTGCTCATGGAAGAAGATACCCGCAAGTTCAACGAAGTAGTGGTAGTAGGGTATAGTGATAAAAAGAAGGGAGAACTGACCAGTGCCGTTACAGTAGTAAACGAGGAAAAACTGAAAACTGTGACCACCAATGACCTGGGCAATATGCTCCAGGGCAAAGTATCCGGCCTGCAGGTGGTGAACAGCTCCGGTGCCCCGGGTTCTTCTTCTGAAATCAGGCTGCGCGGTGTATCCTCTGTAAATGCATCTCAAACGCCGCTGGTGGTGGTAGACGGTATCATCGGTGGTAACTACGATCCCAACGATGTGGAAAACGTAACCGTACTGAAAGATGCAGGTGCGACTGCCATGTATGGTTCCCAGGCAAATGCCGGTGTAATCATCGTAACTACCAAAAAAGCAAAGCTGGGAAAAACACAGTTTGAAGCAAAAGTAACCACCGGTTACCGCACACCAGACTTTGGTAAGATGAAGATGATGACAGGCAGTGAACTGTACGAACACCAGAAAGAATACTATCGCGATTATATTCCGGGTACTACAGACAACTCTTATAAAATTGACATTCTCAAGTTTTATAGTGAACGTCCACAATCCCTGCGCAATCAGAACTACAGCTGGTTAAATACCCTGTTCAGCACAGCGCCGATGCAGAACGTATACATCGCAGCCAGCGGTAGCACAGAGAAAAATGACTACTATACAGCGCTCACTTACTACAATGAAAAAGGTACATTCATGAACACAGGCTACCAGCGTGTGAACGTGCGTGCAAACTCTACCTACCATTTCACAAAGGATGTAAGCGTAACCAACAATATCAACATCAGTGGTGTAAACGGTAAGAGCTATAACTACGAAGATGTGTATTATGCTTATCTGAACATGCCATGGGATAACCCATACAATGCAGATGGCTCACCCGTGTATGTAGATGGTACTTCTACCTTCAAATGGTGGTCAAGAGATAAAACCAACCCGGTACATACCATTCAGAACTCTTCCCATCCTTACAAGTCATTTGATGTGAACTATGACCTGGGCCTGAATGTAAACATCACCCCATGGTTGACCTTCACCAGCAGCAATCGTGGTGCAGTAGCCTATTCCAAGGCCAAAGATTACTACTCTCCGGTAGTAGCCGGTTTGTATAACGGTACTGGTTACCTGAATGAAGCCAGCACCTTATCATATGGTCTGATCTCTAACGACCTGTTGAAATTCAAATTTAAATTTGGCGACCACTCCCTCACAGGCTTGGCAGGTGTGGCCATTGAGAATAGCAAAACAGAATTGTTGGGTGCATCAGGCAAAGGGTTACCCATCGGGTTATCCGTATTGAATGTAGTATCCAATACACAGATCGTAAGTGGATCTAACGATCAGTCTATTATCCAGTCCCTGATCTCGCAGGTAAGTTATGGTTATAAAGAGAAGTACTTCCTGACTGGATCTTATCGTATAGATGGTTCTACAGCTTTCCCTTCCAACAAGCGTTATGGTTCATTCCCCGCAGTATCTGCAGCATGGGTGATGAGTAGTGAAGACTTCATGCAGGATGTAAGGGCGGTGAATACCCTGAAAATAAGAGCGAGCTATGGGGTAACCGGTACACAGGATATTGGTTCTTCCCGTTACTTAGGTTTGTATGCCCTGAGCAGCCAGTACAATGGTAGCACGGCAGCCACGCCATCTCAGCTGCCAAGTCCGAACCTGAGCTGGGAAAGTAAGCAACAGATCAACGTGGGTATCGACCTGGGCATGCTGAACAACCGGATCAACCTGACTGCCGATGCATATAACAACGTCACTAAAAACCTGTTGCTGCAGGTATCCCAACCACTGTCAGTAGGTTTTGAACAGCGCTGGGAGAATGTAGGTCAGGTAGTGAACAATGGTATAGAATTAGGTCTGAACACGGTGAACATCCGTCACAAAGATTTTGAGTGGAGCACTGATTTCAATATCAACTTCAATACGAACAAACTGCGCGAACTGCCAAGCGACATTACCCGTACACAATCTACCTGGAGCATATCACAGATCTATCGCAACGATGGTAACCTGTATGAATTCTATATGCCTAAATGGTTAGGCGTAAATAAAGAAACAGGTGCACCACAGTGGGAGGTAGTGAACAAAGATGCCAGTGGTAAAGTGATCAGCCGCGAAGCGACTTCTGACTATGCAAGTGCTACTTACCAGGAAGTAGGTTCTGCCCTGCCAAAGTTCCAGGGTGGTTTTAGCTCTAACTGGAAATATAAGAACTTCTCCCTGAGCGTAAACACCTACTTCATCAGTGGCAACAAAGTATTCAGCAATGCACTGCGCTTTGTGGAAAACGATGGTACGGAACCTTACTACAACCAGATCAAACTGCCATCCAGCTATAAAATCTGGACCAAACCAGGCGATGTGGCTACAGAGCCAAGTCCGCAGAACAATGCAAATGCTACAGAGACCTCTACCCGTTACCTGAAAAACGGTAGTTTCTTCTCCATCCGCAATATCGCGCTGGCTTATAGCCTGCCAAAATCATTGGTGAAAAACTGGCGTTTGAACGATGTGACAGTGTCGCTGACCGCAGATAATGTGTACACATTTACGAAGTTCCTGGGTCAGGATCCAAACACGACTATCACATCCAGTGACTATGTAATGCCGGGTGTATCGGACTTTAAATATCCGAACAACCGCCAGTATCTGTTAAACATCAATATCAGGTTTTAGTTAAAAACTATCAGGCCATGAGAACAAGATTTTTCTATATCATACTTATCATACCCATCCTGCTCAGCAGTTGTCTGAAAGATGTGAATCCAAGTGACTCCCTCACTACAGGCAACCTGACGGCTACAGTTACCGGTTTACAAAATGCACTGAACGGCGCTTATGCATTGTTCAAAGACCATGTGACTTTCAATGGCGTAGCAGATGCCAATAACATGTACCTGCGCCAGTATTTCCAGATGAGCGATTTTGCCAGCGATGATATCGTGTGTGGACAAACCACTACTGACCCGCTGTATTACAGTTTTTCGCTGGCACATACGCCTACGCAGACGAACAGTCGTTATTTCTGGTATATCTCTTACAAGATCATTAGTGATGCTAATACAGTAATCGAAGCAGCATCAGCGATTGAGAATCCCAGTAACGAAGTAAAGCAGCTGATTGGGGAGTGTTACTTCCTGCGTGCGTTCTGTACTTTCAACCTGGCACGATTCTATGCAAAGCCTTATTCACAGGACCCAACAGCAGCGGGTGTGATTCTGCGTACCTCTACCAGCGATCCTTCTATGAAAGCAAGGGCTACGGTGGCAGAGACTTATGCACAGATCATTGCAGATGCAGAAAAGGGGGCTAGTCTCATGAATACATCCCGGGGTGTACAATATGCTTCCAAAGAAGCCGCTTATGCATTGTTGTCCAGGGTTTACCTGTATGAAGATAATACAGACAGCACCACTTACTACGCTAACCAGGTAATCAACTCAGGTCGTTTCACACTGGAAACTGCCACCGGTTTTACATCCATGTTTGCAAACGCCACCAGCAGTACAGAAACTATCTTGTGCGTAGCCCTGACTACCAACGATGATTATGGTAAAGCAGGTTCTATCGCTTCCATGATCTACACCGATGGTAATTCAGGCTGGGGCGAGGAATTTGCCACTACATCACTGCGTGATACCATGGCAGACCATACCGAAGATGTACGCTGGAACTACATCGTACCATTCAAAGATGCAGATGGCAATGTGCAGAAAAAGAATGGAATTGAAATGTACATGATCTCTAAATTTTCTTTCCAGGGCGGGAGTCCTACCCTGAGCTCTCCGATTATGTTCCGCCTGGCAGAAATGTACCTGAACAGGGCAGAGGCCGAAGCGAAGGCCGGTAATACTGCTGCCGCACTTGCTGATGTAGATATGATCCGTAAGAACCGTGGATTGCAAGGATCGCTGTATGACGGAGCATTACCTGCAGGTAAAACAGTGTTGGATGTCGTATTGAAAGAAAGACGTATAGAACTGGCTTTTGAAGGTCACCGTGCACTGGATGTATACCGCAATAAAAAATCATTGAACCGTACCTATTGGGGATATCACCTGGCGGGGTTGAAAGAGTCTGATATCAACCTGTCTGTACTGCCGACTAATTATGATAACATGATCATCAACTGGGATAACAGCAAGACGATCTACTATATTCCGATTGATGAGATCCAGACGAATACATTGTGCACACAGAATCCTTAACACTTAAAGCCGTAGATCATGCGTTTCAATAAATATATCATGATAGCCCTGATACTGCTGGTAGTAGCAGGAGCCTGTAAAAAAGATAATGACACACCATCAGCTGATTTGTTTTATGAAGTAGCGATAGATGGTAATACTGTCACCTTCAAAAACGAAACAACGGGTGCCACCTCCTATAAATGGGATTTTGGGGATGGTGATTCTTCTACAGAAGAAAGCCCGGTGCACATTTATCCCGGCAAAGGAAAGTACGTACCTACTTTGTATGCATATACAAAGGAAGGCAAGGTGTCAGAGGGTTCAACCGTGATTAACATTGCAAAAACATCACCGGTAAAACTGGATGACAATACTTTGTCTGACTGGGACACCATTTCTACTTATGTGGTAACACCACCTGCATCAGAAACCTACTTTAAGAAAGCGAAGTTTGACTATGATGCGAACTATATATACATTTATTTGGAAGTAAATGCAGTGGCAAATTCAGGTAATATTTATGACTTCTATATGGATACAGATAATAACTCCGGCACTGGTTTGCTGACCGGTACATTCCCGGATGGTGGTTATGATGTATTGTTAGAAGGTTCAGTATTCGGCAGTTGGTTAGATGCATTCAACTTTGCAGGTGCGAACCAACAATCATTTTCCTGGTCAGCCTCAGGGGCCTCCGAATTTTATACAACAGGGGCCACAGCCCAGGATGGCAGTACCTATAAATTTGAAATGCGCCTGTCCCGTTCCAAACTCAAAAACCTGGCCGCAGCCACCGCTTTCAGAATTGGTATCGAAGCGACTAAGAGCGACTGGTCGGCTACCCTGGGTGATTTACCGGGTGGCAAGCAATCATCCATCTTAATCACATTTGAATAAATTTTTACCGTAGCTGGTACGCGGGGGCAGGGAGGCAGTAAATTGCATGACCTGCCCTTTTTATTTAACATTAAAGAGAATTGCATGCGCTTCTTATTACCGATTATATTGTTGGCTGTAGCTTGTGATAAGACCAGCGGCGGGGATAGTAATGTAGCCAAAGACAGTACGACAATCACCTATACTGCGAGTACGGAAGATTTTCCCAATCCTGAAAGAGGTTTTTATAGATATTCAGAAACAACTGTGGATAACTTCACTGCCCTGGATGCTACTACACTGGCTACTTACAAGAGTGGTGCGACACCTTCGGGCGGTAGCTTCAGCGTGATGAGTACATTGGTGTTCCGGTATTTTATCATGAGTGGGTATACCGGAAAGTCTTTGCCGGCTACCTTCCTGACTAATCTTACCAAAGATTTTGCAACGGCGCGTGCCGCAGGGGTGAAACTGATACCAAGGTTTACCTATACGATTAATGTAACGGCAGGTAGTTGCCCGGAGAGCTGGATCTGTACACCCTATGGCGATGCGCCAAAGAGTGTAGTCCTGAATCATATCAGCCAGTTAAAGCCCATCCTGCAGGCAAATGCCGATGTGATTGCCACTGTACAGTTAGGGTTTATAGGTGTATGGGGCGAGAACTTTTATACCGACTATTTTGGAGATGCTTCCTCTAATGGACAAAAGCAATTACTGGATAATAACTGGACAGATAGATCAGAAGTATTGAAAGCTATGCTGGATGCATTGCCGGCGGACAGAATGGTGCAGATCCGTCTCCCGCAGTTAAAGCAGAAATTTGTATATGGGGTGAGTGCTTTGCCATCTTCCAATGCAATGACAGCGGAGGAAGCAGCTACAGGTACAGACAAGGCAAGGATCGGTTTTCACAATGACTGCTTCCTGTCCAGTGCAAATGATTACGGCACCTTTGCAGACTATGGTAATTCATCTTCCGCTCCTGTAGAAGCTACAACAGCTATGCGGAATTACACCTCGATGGATAGTAAGTATGTAGTAGTAGGCGGAGAAACCTGTAGTGATGCATATAGTCCGCAGAATGATTGTGAACCATCCGGACATGCAGAGCAGGAGTTTAGTGATATGCATTATAGTTTCTTAAATGCAGATTACAATGCAGATGTAAATAACGATTGGCAAACGGGTGGATGTTTGGATAATATAAAGCGTAAATTGGGTTATAGGCTTGTATTGAAAGATGCAACTCTTCCATCGGGATTGGCTGCTTCCGATCCGTTGTCCGTCACCATCCATTTGCAAAATACAGGCTATGCAGCACCTTACAATCCACGACCTGTACAATTATTGTTGCGCAATACGGAAAGTAAGAAAATAGATACCCTTACATTCACAACAGAAGTACGTAAATGGCTGACGGGTGATATTACTTTAAGGCAATCCTTTACACTACCTGCAGGCATAGCAGCAGGAACCTATGAAGTATTGCTGAACTTACCGGATGGATATACCTCGCTGCGCAATATGCCGGCATATAGTATCCGGTTGGCGAACGACAATGTATGGGAGTCCACTACCGGTTACAACAACCTGAATCATAAGATCACAATCCAATAATATGCTAAAATCTTCCGGACGTTTATTATCACTGGATGTAATGCGGGGTATCATCATGATCCTGTTGGCAGGTGAGAGTAGCAGGGTGTATGATAGTTTGCATGAGGTGTGGCCGAATGCCTTCATAGCGCAGTTTTTTCATCATCCCTGGCATGGGTTGCATTTCTGGGACCTGGTACAACCGGCATTTATGTTTATGGCAGGAACGGCCATGTATATTTCGTATGAAAGCAAGTTGCGGAAGGGGGTGAGCTGGTCGCAGAACTTCCGGCACATATTAATACGGAGTCTGAAACTGTTTATATGTGGTGTAGGTTTACACTGTATCTATGCAGGTAAACCCGTGTGGGAGTTATGGAATGTACTCACACAACTGGCGTTCACCAGTATCATTGCTTATTTGTTTATCCGCCATTCATTTACCGTACAGATCATCGTAGGTTTTTTATTAATCATGCTCAATGATGTGCTTTACAGAACCATATTGATGCCGGGTTTTGATCAGCCATTTGTAGAATACCACAACTTTGGTGCGTACATGGATACAGTGTTAATGGGTAAGATCAATACAGATGGCTGGGTAGCGATCAATATCATTCCGACAGCAGCGCATACCCTGTGGGGCATGGCGGCGGGCAAGTTGTTGACAACTTCCCGTACAGGTGGGCAGAAGACAATGACCCTGATCGTTGCGGGTTTAACAGGTTTAATCATTGGCTTTGCGGCAGATTGGTTTGAACTGTCTCCGATCATAAAAAGGATTGCAACGGCAGGGTTTGTATTAGCATCGGTGGGCTGGGTATTATTAATATTGGCCTTTCTGTATTGGTGGATAGATATCAGGGAACACAGCAAATATACCTGGGTAGCAGTAGTAGTGGGTATGAATGCGATCTTCATTTATCTCTTCTTTGAAACGGTAGGCGGGCAGTGGCTGAATGGGGTAGTGGCTATCTTTGTTCCAATAAAGGTATTATCAGCTTTTGTAACGTGGGGATTAGAATGGGGATTGTGTTACTGGTTATACAAGCGAAGTATCTTCTTTAAATTATAGAAAAGGGCTCATGGAGCCCTTTTTTTATAAATATTTTTCTTTCAGAATTTGCATATGGTGCAATTCGTGCCCGGCCATTATATAGAGGATGGTCCTTACTGAAATAGGGTTACCGGCAGAGGTGCCTTTAATAGCTCCCTGCTCTTCAGTGATATTTCTTACCACATAAGCATTCGCAGTTCTCACCGCTTTCATCTCTTCCGCAAGGTCCTGGATCGTCCTGTTATTTGCGTCTGACAGTGCCACATAATCATCCTGGTCAAAGCCGGGTAATCCTTGTTTTTCTCCCCTGATAAAGCAGAGCAGGCGATAGCCAAAGATCCTTTCTGTATCAATGATATGGCCTAATACTTCTTTAATGGTCCACTTACCCGGGGCATAAGTATGATTGCCTTTTTCTTCCGGGATACTGGTATAAAAGGCATATCCCTTGTCTTTCAGGTCGAGTATTAACTGCTGTACAGGGGCGTCGCCCACCTGTTTGATATAATTCATTTGATAGTCAACGTATTCTCCTGGTTGAGGTTTGGTCGTGATCATGGCGGTTATTTTAACATAATGATACAAAAAAATAATTTTTTGTAATTTTAAGATTATCTCAATACCGGAAAAAATGGGGACAATCGGACTTACCTGTTTGTTAATTATCATTGTTAATATCATCGTCTCGTTCAGAGGATTCAGGGATGCTACCTTCTTTAACCGCTACGCCTTCGACGTAGACGGTATCCTTATTTACAAACAATACGACCGTTTTATCGGCGCCGGCTTTCTCCACGCCAATAGAACGCACCTGTTTCTGAACATGCTGGCCTTATTTTTCTTCAGCACCAGTTTAGATTACTTTCTCAGCTATGGGGCATACCTGACCATTTATTTCGCCAGCCTGGTGGGCGGGAGTTTATTATCTCTCTTCCTCCACCGGCACCACGGTGATTACACTGCTATCGGTGCTTCCGGTGCTGTGAGTGGTATCATCTTCGCCTCTATCGCCATCGAACCGGGCATACATGTAGGATTATTATTCCTGCCTTTCCGTGTACCCGGTTGGCTTTTTGGCATCGGTTACGTATTGTATTCCATCTACGGCATCCGGTCTCAACGTGACAATATTGGTCACGATGCTCACCTTGGCGGTGCCATGGTTGGCATGATGACTGCACTCCTGTTCCAGCCGCTGGCACTGGTATACAATTATACCACCATCCTGTTGATCTTAATCCCCGGCATATTATTTATCTACATGGTGATCAGGCACCCGCACCTCCTGCTGGTCGACAACCTGTATTTCAGGCGTCACCACAAAGGCGATCTTACTATAGACGATAAATACAACTCCGCCCGTGTAATAAGAGAACAGGAAATAGACGGCCTGCTGGAAAAAATCCATAAAAATGGCCTCCGTAGCCTTACTAAAAAAGAAAGAAAAACACTGGAAGATAACTCCAAATTATGATCAGGAAAGTACTGAAAATAACATTATACACCATCCTTACACCTATTGTACTCGTTGGCCTCTACCTGCTCTCAGCCTGGGGACTATCCCGCATTGCAGTTGCAGCAGAACCATCAGCAAATAACAACATCCCGATGTACATTCTCACCAATGGTGTACACACGGACCTGGTCATCCCTGTCAGAACTGCACAGATAGACTGGAGCAAAAGCATCCTGTTCGCCAACACCATTGGCAACGATACTACTGCGCAATGGATCGCTTTCGGCTGGGGAGACAAAGGCTTTTACCTCGAGACTCCTACCTGGGCCGACCTGAAGTTCAGCACCGCCTTCAAAGCCGCTACCGGCTTAAGCACCGCTGCCATTCATGCGACCTATTATAAAAATCTGCGCGAAGGAAACGACTGTATCCGTACCAGCATTGACAGCGCCAGGTATGCAAGACTGATTGCCTACATCCGCCAAAGTTTCAGGCGGGATGACAATGGCCAGGTGATGCATATCGTGACCAATGCGAACTACGGCCGCAACGATGCCTTCTACGAAGCCAAAGGCAGCTACAGCCTCTTCCATACCTGCAATACCTGGGCAAACAACGGCCTCAAAGCCTGTGGACAACGCGCCTGCCTCTGGACACCATTTGATAAAGGAATCTTTTATCAATACAGGAAATAGCATCGTATCTTTGCCGCATGAATACGTTCAATCTGCCAATGGACCTGGTACCGGAAAACGACAATGTGCACATCATGAGTTACCAGTCTTCATCAAACGTGGTGAAGAACAAAATCACTATGCACACGAATTTGTTCAGTTTCCTGCTGGCAGGCGTAAAAACAACGTTCTACGCAGAAAAGAGCGCCCAGATTGACCCGTCTCAGTTCATCCTGCTCGCAGGTGGCAATTGTCTGATGAGCGAGAAAAATGCCCCTGAAAATGGCATTTACAGGAGTATCCTGTTTTTCTTTGACAATACGATCCTCAATGATTTCTTTTTAAAATATCCACATATCCTTCAGGGTAAGGTCAATACCCTTACCCGGGAGGAGCCTTTCATCACCTTCAAGCTGGACCCGTTCTTACAAAACTTCCTGCACTCCCTCGAACTGATGCTGGCTTCCGGCAGGCCCATTTCGAGAGATATGCGGATACTCAAGTTTGAAGAACTGATGTTGTACATGGCTGATAAATACCCGCAGCAGGTGCTCAGTCTGCGCACTACCAACAGGGAGGAGCACGACTTTCGCCGGGCAGTGGAAGCACATATAGAAAATAATATTACCGTAGATGAGCTGGCCTTTCTCTGCAACATGAGCACTTCTACCTTCAAGCGCCGCTTTGCAAAAATCTACGGCGTGGCCCCCAGTAAATGGTATTTACAAAAGAGAATGGAAATAGCGGCTACCCTACTATTAAACAACCGCGAAAAACCCAGTGATGTATACCATAAAGTAGGATATGAAAACCATTCCAGTTTTACCCAGTCTTTCAAACAGGTATATGGTCTTACCCCCAGCGAATACCAGCAACAGAAATTGACCGTTTTGCAATAGCTTCTGACCTGTTAGCTGTAAAACTACCCCCATGGCTCCTCCTAACTTTGTATCACAAACAAATACGAGGAACTATGAAGAAATTAAGCACATTGCTGGTACTGATAGCTATTTTCGCCATCAACGCACAGGCACAGACCTTTACCCTGAAAAGCAGCGACCTGGGTGGTCAGTTCTCTAACAAACAATATTTCAATGGATTGGGTTATACCGGCGAAAACCAGTCTCCTGCACTGTCATGGGAAAATGCCCCTGCTGGTACCAAAGCTTTTGCTATTACCATGTACGACTTTGATGCCCCTACCGGCAGTGGTTTCTGGCATTGGGTAGTATACAACATTCCCGCAGATGTAAAGGAATTAAAGGCTGGCGCCGGCAATCCTGCCAAACAATTGTTACCAGCCGGTGCTATCCAGGGAGTAACAGATTTCGGTCAGCCAGGTTATGGTGGTCCGGCACCTGTTCCGGGGTTGCCACACATGTACCTGATCACCGTATATGCTTTAAAAAGCCCATTAACGCTGGATAAAAGTGCAACTGCAGCTTATGTTGGTTTCAATCTGAATATGACAATGTTGGGCAAAGCTTCTATCGTAGCCTACGCACAACATCCTTAATTTCCGGCCGCAGGCCCATGTCCAAAAAAATAGCCTTTTGCCGAAGGCAAAAGGCTATTTTTGGGCTATTCTATTTTTGTCATCTTTTTATTCATCTTCTGCAACCATCCTGAAGCATAAATCACATGATTATCCACTTCCAACCTATTCATCACTCCCTTCACAAAAGTCTGCACCTTATCCGGCAACTCATAAAACTCTTTATCTACTTCCGTCTTCCTTAATCCATCATACACTGAATTCTGATGCCTGATTGCCACCTTCTTCCCCTTATAATAAATCAAAATCTTCATCCTGCCATCATCCACCCCATTCTCTCCTGAACTTCCATAAATCATCACCGGGTCAGCCACTCCATCTCCATCAAGATCCTTAATAGTCGTATACTTCGTAAAAAACCAGATACTCTCCTCCATCTCCACCGTCAGAATATGATCATTCAACTCCCACACCTTACTAAAAACCCCACTCTCCAATTTCAGATTCACCGCCTTAATCTTCCAGTGTAGCGTATCTTCAACCGTCGCACTATCCACACTTTCGCACAACGGCATATAATAATCGCCTGTCTTATCTGCATAATTATACACCAACCTGATTGGGTACTTCAACCCCAGCTGCTGCTGTACACTCTCCGGAAATAACTTATCCACTTCCGGTTTAATCAAAACTCTTGTCTGGCTATGCCCACTCCAAAAAATAAACAGGGCAAACAATGTAATAGTAATCTGCTTCATGCCCTAAAGATACAACAGAATTACCTCGCTCTTTCCTGTTCCTGATCAGCAGTATTATCGCTATGGTTCCGTTTACGTGCAAACGTATCTCTACCAAACCGATACGTAAACGCCAGCCCTATTTTTTGCGAATCATAAATGCCCCGGTGTGTATAATAACTATCCTTCACTCCGGCAGAATGATTGTTCTGCCCCGCAGTACGGAAAATATCTTCTGCATTCAGTTTCAGGGACGCCTTGTTCTTCCACAATTTCTTCTGCACACCAGCATACATAATAAACCTTGGATTGATGATATCCTGCCCGTTGATATTCCTGCCTGAATAATCCCCGCTGGCCTCTGCACTCCACCCATGCGATAAATCAAATTGGTTATACAACCGTACCCTGGCGGAATAGGTGCCGGCATTCATGGCTGTGGAAAATACCTGCCCGTGCAGCTGCATTTTCCCTGCCAGCATATTTGCATTCAGGTCCCACCATTTTGCCGGGTGTAAATTTAAGTTAACAATCACCATGGCAATATATCCCTTTGCCACATTCTCAGGTTTGGAAATGTAAATATTATCCTGCACGTCACTCAGCGTAAAGATGATATCCCTGAACCAGTTGTATTGCAATCCTACCCCCAGCCATTGCTTATACTGGTACTTTAACTCTGTTCTGTAATTCGTTTGCGGACGCAGGTTAGGATTACCCGTTGAATAAGTATAACTATTTTCAAAAGCAATAAAAGGATTTAATTGTTGATAATTAGGTCTGTTCACTCTTCTGCCCAGGTTCCAGCTCAGTGTATGATTACCTGCACTGTCTAATTTATAACTCAGAAATACAGTAGGAAAAGCCTGTGTATAGCTCCGTTTAAACAGGGAGGCTGCGTACGCAGTATTCCCCGGTTGTCTGCCAGTGATATTGGTATTCTCTACACGCAAACCTGCCTGCGCTCCCCAGCGTTTCCAATTCCTTTTCGCACTGATATAGGCCGCATTGATATTCTCGTTATAAATAAAATGATTGGAATTACTATCCACCTGCATCCACTTATCAGTATAATACCTGGAATCATAATCATTCTTTACAAAACTGGATTTAGCCCCTGCTTCAATACCAATAGGATGTACATAGTCTGCCTTGGCTGCAAAGATCCGCATATCAGACACCAACCGGTAATTAAAGAAATCACTGTCATTATTCAGGTTTTGTTCGTCATGATTATTATAGGAAATATAACTGGCATCTGCAGAAAGTTCATGCCCTTTATTATCGAACCTGTGCAGGAAGTTCAGGTTACCGCTAAAGTTTTTCCAGTTGGCATCACTATAAGTAAAACCTGTGCTGGTACTATCATTACTAGCCTCGCTGATATAGTCCCTGGTATAAATACTCGGTCTTTGCTGTGCATTCACCTCAAACCCGATCACGGTCTTAGCACTTGCATTATAGTCCATACCCAGCCTGATACCTTTGGTATTGGACCTGCCTTTGACATGTGTAAGTAAGTATACATGCAGGCTATCCGTAAAGTAATCCCTGTTTGTTTTGTCTTCATCGTACGCTGCATCCCTGCTATAATTGAAACTGGCAAACCAGTTCATCTTTTTATAATTGTAATTGATGTTCAAAGCATCATTGGTTCTGGCATAAATACCCTGGTTACCACTGAGCGAAATATTGCCGGTCAGGCCAAGGATCGTATTTTTCTTTAACCTTAAATTGATCACCGCGCCACCGCCTGCATCATACTTAGCGGGTGGTGCATCCATGAGCTCTATTTTATCCAGGGTGCTACCGGGTAATCCTTTCAGGTAGTTCGCCAGGTCCTGGCCAGACATATAGGTGGTTCTGCCATTTATTAATACCAATACGCCTTTCCCATTCAGGTTGATCGTACCATTATGATCTACGGTCACCCCCGGTGTTTTATTCAATACTTCCAGGGTGTTGCTGCTGGCGGCACTGATCATCGCATCTACATTCACAATTGTTCTGTCAATACTCTGTTCCAGCAGGGGCTTTTTGCCGGTTACTTCCACACCTTTAAGCTGTACCTGTTTGGGTTTGGTGGTATCCTGCCCATGTACCCGGGCCAGGGATAGAAGGCTGATAAAGATGGCGATTATGGGTCTCATTGCGTGTAATTTTTAGCAAAGATTGGCTGGTAGCGGGGGGAAGAGAAATTTTAGTGATGTAACTCGTCATATCCGTGACGAAAACCTTATTTTCAAGGTTCGTCAGTCAATTTCACAGGTTCGTCATTATTAGCTGGCAAAGTGGGCGTAGTTACCCATATTTGTACCATAGAAACACAATCGATATGAAAACGGTGGGAAATCTGAAAATACATCTCATAGGCGGAATGGTTTCCGGTGTGGTGTTGTTTATCCTGATAAGACAATTTGTACATACGATCACCGTCATGGACGACGAAGAAATTGCCTTTGCACTCACAGTAGGCTTTCTAGGAGCAGTATATACAGGCCGGTTTATATCGCTCTTATTCATCAATGAAAAGCGGCAGGTGCCTGCCATTGTACTGGTAGTCCTGTCAATGCTTTTTTTAACATCCTGCTTTTTTGCCAGTCTCTTTGTATCCAAAGCCATTCAGCGCCAGGATTTCTTCCACGATTTCCTGTTCCCACTCTCTTTTCTCATCATGAGTCTTACCCTGGGCATGCTCATTAAACTCTTCCGTACCCGGATTTTCACACACCTGCGGGAGGCCCAGATACTGGCGGCCAATAGCCAGAGCGAACTGCAAAACCTGCAATCCCAGTTAAGCCCGCATTTCCTGTTCAATACTCTCAATAATATGTACGGCCTGTCTATAACATCGCCGGACAAAGTGCCAGCGCTGCTGTTACAATTATCCGATCTGCTGCGATACTCCGTATACGATGCCAGGGAAATGTTTGTACCTTTAAAGGAGGAACTGAGGTACATCAACAACTACATGGAATTTGAGAAAATCAGGATAGGGGAGCGCCTGCACCTGAACACCGTGGTAGAGCCTTTTGATGATACAGCTGATATGATTGCCCCTATGCTCCTGATCGTATTTATAGAAAATGCTTTTAAGCATTCTAAAAATACCATCAGCGACAAGATCTATATTGAAATAATGATCCGGCGCTGGAGTGATAGCATTCTCTTTTCAGTAAAGAACTCCAGGGGCGAAGCACCGCATGAGCGTAGTGGCGGTCTTGGATTGGAGAATGTAAAGAAGCGCTTATCTTTACTGTACCCAAACCAGTATGATCTGAACATAGATGATGGTGATAAATATTTCACGGTACAGTTGCAGCTAAAAATAAAGAAACATGAGGAAGATCAATTGTCTGATAGTCGATGATGAGCCTATAGCAAGGCAGATAATACAAACATATTGTAGTCACTTTCCCATGCTGCACATAGTAGCCTCCTGCGGCAATGCCCTGGAAGCAAAGGCCGTCGCCCAGCAGGAAGACATTGAAATAATCTTTCTCGATATCAACATGCCGGTACTGAATGGACTGGCATTTTTAAAAACCCTCAAATACCAGCCACAGGTAATTTTCACCACTGCATACAAGGAATATGCGGTGGAAGCCTTTGACTTGGCGGCTACCGATTACCTGTTAAAGCCTTTTTCATTGGAAAGGTTCATTGTAGCCGTAGATAAAGCATTGGAAAAACTGACGGAACCTGAATTCACCGTCAGCAAAAAGGAAAACTTTATCTTCATCAAGGCAGATGGAAAGATCTATAAAATACTGTACGAAGATATTTACTATGCAGAGGCCAGTGGCAACTACACTAAGGTAGTGACTAAGCAACGTACCATTCTCCCTACCATTACTTTCTCTGGTTTTGAAGAATTATTGCCCACTCATTTATTCATCAGGGTACATCGTTCATTTATCATCAACAAGGCCAGCATTACACATATAGAGGGCAACAGGGCATTTATCAATACCACAGAGATTCCCATAGGCAGCAATTACAAAGAAAACTTTCTGAAGCAACTGGGTTTGTAAAAACTCTCTCCCGGCGTTTTACTTAATGGGCAAAACCATAGCGGCCGCCACCACTTACGAAGGTAGCGAGCATCCTGGATTTTTGTCCGGCAGTGAACATATACATACAGGCGTCGTCAGTATAGTCCATAAAGTTCATAGTTTGCTCCACAGGAGTGCCTGAACAGGTGCTGTAGTGTGGATAAGTAGGGCAGCCATAATTAGCGGCATTGTGAGCCGGGGTATCATCTACATAGTCAGTACCGCAGGTGGCATCGCCCCATATATGACGCAGGTTCAGGTAGTGACCTACTTCGTGGGTGGCAGTTCTGCCCAGGTCGAATGGAGAAGTAGCCGTACCGGTATTACCAAAGCAGTCATAAGCAATTACAACGCCATCGGTAGCACTGCTACCACCGGGGAATTGTGCATAACCGATCACACCACCGGTCATAGCACCTACCACCCAGATGTTTAAAACAGAATCAGGAGTGGTAGGGTCAATACCTCCCTGGGAGCTCTTTTTCATCGCATCGTTGGTAGACCAGGATGTTTTGGTCGTGCTTTTACGTGTCACACTCTTCAAAACAAAGTGTACACCCACGGCTGCTTTCACACCAGAAAACAGTGTAGGAACGGTAGAATACTCGCTGTTAGTGCCGTTGTAGTCTGCATTCAAAACGTCGATCTGAGACTGGATCTGGGCGTCAGATACGTTTTGGGCAGAGGTTTTGTACAATACGTTTACCACAACAGGAATCAGGATAGAACCGTCTGACAACAGGCGATTCAGCGATTTGTCCTGAAGCACCCGGGCAGTGTTTGCTTCGATCGCAGCCATTCTTCCGGCAAGGGTGGGATCTTCTTTCAGTTTAGCGCTCAATACTTCCATTGTTGCACAACTGCGTTCTTTGGCTGACGCGGTTTCTACAGGTTTTTCTTTCTTACTACAGGCTGATAAGAATAGTGCTGCGCATAGTAATAGTGCTGTCGTTGTTTTCATGTGTTACAGATTTTGGTGAAACTCATACATATGCTATCACGGGAATGAAATCTATCCGGGAGAGAGGTGGATAGATATGGTAGATTTGGGTTTACCAGATAAATATAATGCAAAATGCTGCGCGGAGCACAGCATTCAATAATTTCCGTATTTTCTTCACCAATTTCTGCGACAATGTCGGGTAAAGCGTTGCTTATATGCGCAGGCCCAGTCCGGCAGAGAAGTAGAACATATTACTACCAGTCTCAACACCACTGATCAGGTGCTGTGGCAGCACATAAGTACCCGATAAGGAACAGTTGAAATGCTTGTAGACAAATACCACAGGCAATGAAAATTCGTAAGAGAGTATGTTGAACTGTTCACTGTTTTTAGTAACAACTTCCGGCTGCGTTGGAATGATGTTGAAGAGCTTCTTTTGCTCGTAATAAGTCTTACTGAAATTCTGAGTGCCGAAGTAAGCGTATGCAGTAGGGTTGATACCGATAGCAGCATGCTTTTTCGGATAGCGGATCAGGAAGAGGTGATCTAATCCGGCAGCAGCACCTACGTCTGTTTTATCACTGAACTTAAGGTTACCATTGATGTTGAAGGTAATCACCTTTGTTTCGAAAGCAACATTAAAACCAGTTTGTGATTTTACAACGGATTGAATCAATCTTGTATCTTTTTCATACAGGTATTGATTGTAAAAGATATTGCCGGATACTTTTTTGTTTTGACCAAAGCGGTAGCCGCCTTCAAGAACGGTAGCGGTATAATCCAGTGTATGGACCGGGTTGTTAATAAAGATCATGCTTGCCTGTGCATACAATCCCATTTTCAGCTGATAGCCAATGCTGGGATTGAGCAGACTACTTTTTAGACTGTCAGTACGACCGTAATAGGAGATCCTTGACTGGAAATCCAGGTTAGCGGTAAATACATTCCTGCGTGTGTCAGTTTTAGTCGTCTGGGTAGAGTCCTGCGCACGGAGGAATAAGGGCATGGCAATACCAACCAGCAAAAGGAATTGTATGCGGGCAATCATGATGAATAAATGATGGTTACTTGTAGAGAAAGAAATTAATTATTGGCATTCACGTGACCAGATACGTTGGCGCTGGCAGATGTTTTAGCAGCGGGAGTAGTAGACTTCACCTTTGTAGCAGTGGTAGTTGCCGCTGTTTTTACACCAGTAGCAGTAGTAGTCGCCGCTGCTTTAACACCAGTTGAAGTGGTAGTTGCTGCTGCTTTTACATCACTACCAGTAGTAGTCGCCGCCGCTTTTACATCAGCCGCGTGGGCAGTTGCCGCTGTCTTGGTTGCAGTTGCTGTTTGTTTTGCTGCGCTCTTCGCTTCACCGGTAGCTGCTTTGGTATCTACAGTTGCATTTGCTGTCGTAGCAGAAGAGGTAGATGCATTGGTACCTGTTGCGGATGCACTTGTGTTCGAAGTAACACTCACGCCGGTATTACCTTTTGCGCGTTGTACGGCCTCAGTAGTATTAGCAGCTGTATTGCTGGCAGCTGTCGTAGTTTTGTTCACTGTAGCCTGGGTTGCATTCGCCACCTTATTGGTAGTTTTAGTAACCACTGCTGCGTTTGTTTTTGCAGCTACAGAACTGCTGGTTGCGGATGAAACACCCAGATTAACTTGTGAAAAACCTGCGTAGCTGATAAACATTGCTCCTGCTGTCAGCAGGAATTTGAAACGTGCATTCATGATGATATGGTTTAGGTGATTCAAAAAAAATATGCTGGTATGAAAAATCATAAACTATGCCAGACTCTAAAGGCATAGCCCATATAAGTATACGTAATCACCGATGTGCCTGGTTTTCATTTCAAAAAAAGAAATCCAGTTCACCACCCTGCATTATTTGTTCATATGTAATTGCATGTCCTTCCAGTTTTTTTCCATTAAAAACCATACCCCTCCTGTTTCCTGTCCGAATTACCTTCAACTGGAACTGTTTATTATCAGGCAATAAAATAGTGACGCTATCAAAAATAGGAATGGATAATTCATATTGATTACTTACCGGGTCTACAGGGTAAAAACCCATAGCAGCAAACAGGTACCAGGCAGACATCTGTCCGGCATCATCATTTCCACTCAAACCTCCCGGCCCGTCAGCATATTCTTCCCGCAGTATTTTTTGTACTACAGCATGTGTTTTATAAGGTGCTGCAGTAAAGTTGTACATAAAAGGAACCTGGTGTCCCGGTTCATTGCCATGCCAGTATTCGTCTTTTTCAAACAGGCTATCCAACGCCGCTTCCAGGTTTATTTTTTTAGCTAGTCCAGTTACATCCTGTGGTACATAGAATGTGTACTGCCTGGGAGTACCTTCAGTAATATAAGGTTCTTTATGATCTGCGCTGAAAGGAGTATACCAGGTGCCATTGGCATACCGGCCTCTTGCCATACCCACCTTTGGATCAATAACGTTATTATAATTCTGTGCCCGCTTAGCCAATATTTTATAATCCGCTGTCTTACCTAATGCTTTTGCCACTGTAGACAATGCATAATCATCATACGCATATTCCAGCGTACGGCTTACCTGTTCTTTTTTATGAAAAGCAATGGGTACGCTATCTTCCATGGGAATGTATCCATACTTTATGTAAGTATCCAGTGCTCTTCTGCCTTTCCCGTTTAAGTAATCCTCACCTTTTGCCATTTCAAAAGCATTCTTTCTCATCAGCGCATACGCAGCATTCACATCATAATTTTTAATGCCTTTATTAAAAGCAGAAGCAATAAAAGCAGTAGAATGATCGCCAATCATAGCAGCTGTATAACTGTTCCAGCAAGGGAAAATAGGCAACCATCCACCTTGCTGTCCTTTTAATACCAGTGAGTTTACAAAGTCATTCACCAAGGTCGGTTGCAATATTTCAAACAGCGGCAATTGCGCCCTGTAAATATCCCACATAGAATAATCGTCATAGTAATCTCCTTTGCTGATATGCTCCGTCTGATAGTCGCCTGCAAAACGTGGATAACTGCCATCCACATCATTGAACAAACGGGGATGCTGCATGGCGTGGTAAAAAGCAGTATAGAAAATACGTTTGTCTTTTTCCACACTGGTTGCTACTTTTATTTGATTCAGTGCTTTATTCCACACCGCTTCATGCTGCGCTTTCAGGGCAGCAAAATCCCACCCGGGTATTTCAGCTTCCAGGTTTTTACGGGCAGCTTCAATACTGGTAAAAGAAGTACCAATACGTACCCTTACCTGTTCGCCTTTTTGCAGGTAATAAGCCGCATAACCAGGTTTTGCCAAAGGGGCGACCTGCTCTACCTGCATTACAAAATACCCGCTAAAACCAGCTGGCTGGCCCCATCCCTGGTAAATACGGTGCACAGGATTGTAACCGGTTATTTCATGTCTGGCAGTATCAATATTCACCACTCCTTCTTTCCTGTCACTATTCGGCGTTAGCAACAGGTACAGGCTATCAGTCTTTTCCATGGTGAACTGGATCATGCTACACCTGGCAGTCGCCGTTATTTCTGTACTAACAGCCGGGAGTGTTAATTTATAATAAGCAGGGGTGCTTATTTCTTTATCGTGCGAAAAAGGTGTTGCATAGTCAGTGGTAAAATGTCCTGCAATAGGCATAATAGTGAAACTACCATAATCCTGGGTACAGGATCCACTCAGCCAGTGAGTACCTCTGAACCCTGTCAGCAGGCTATCTCTGTAAGTATAAGGAGGAAAACATTTGTTTTCAGTCGTATTTGTTTGCGGCGTCCACTGCGTCATACCAAAAGGCAGTCCCACTGCCGGAATGGTATTGGCATAAGATTCAGTGCCACTGCCATGTTTCTGGGAAGAAGCCGTAGTACTGGCTGCTGTGCCCGAAAGAGGCTGAACATAATGTAGAAGATCTGATGTCTGTGCATTGACACCCCCGTGGAAAAGGCAGACCATAGCTGCCATTGATACAAATAACCGCATGGCTACAAGTATAAAAAATAATTATGTCATTTTCTCCCGTTGTTTGCTAAATTTGAGCAGGCTTTAGGGGTGTTCCTTCACCGGAACTGAGAATTACTCTTCGAACCTGATCCGGTTAGCACCGGCGTAGGGAAAAGCGGCAGCTTAACGCATGCGTACTCCTGGCCATTATCTATAAAATTTATATGGCATTATGAAGGAGTTTATCAGGGAACAGATCCTGACTGTTCGGCAACAATCCCCGCTGGTTCACAGTATCACGAATTATGTAGTCATGAATAGTACTGCCAATGCATTGCTGGCAGTAGGTGCATCGCCCATTATGGCCCATGCCCATTCTGAAATGGCAGACATGGTCAAAATTGTAGGCGCACTCGTTATCAACATCGGTACCCTCGATGAATATTGGGTGAAGAGCATGGAACTCGCCATCGGCCAGGCCAATACCCTGGGCAAACCATGGATACTGGACCCTGTAGGGGCAGGCGCTACGCCATACAGAGACGAGGTATTAAGACAATTACTGCAACTGAAACCCACCATCATCCGTGGCAATGCTTCTGAAATTATGGCGCTGGCCCGTAAAAATGCCGGTACTACTAAAGGCGTGGACAGCACAGAAGAAAGCACTGCCGCAGTAGAAGCTGCCCGTTTGCTGCAACAGCAGTTTGGAAGTGTAGTCTGTATATCCGGTGCCGTAGATATCATTGTGGGTAAAGACACTACTATATTATTGTCAAACGGACATCCGCTGATGGCAAAGGTGACGGGTATGGGTTGCACCGCTACAGCCCTCATTGGTGCATTTGCAGCTGTGAATCCAACGGATCCTTTTTGTGCCACCGTTTCGGCTATGGCCCTCCTGGGAATAGCGGGTGAAAAAGCGGCAAAGGTATCTGCCGGTCCAGGTAGTATGCAGGTGAATATACTGGACCAGTTATATCAACTCACAGATGAGACAGTGGCTTCCCTGATAAAATTAGAGGAGTCTCATGTTTAATCGCAGACTATACCTGGTGATCAGCGAAGCGGCCTGCAAAGGCAGAGACCTGGTTGCAGTGGCCAAAGCTGCTGTGAAAGGGGGCGTAGACGTGATCCAGTTGCGCGAAAAAGAACTGGATAATGCAGCGTTTTTAGATCGTGCGCTCCGTCTCAGGGAGGCACTCTTACCTCACGGCGTACCCCTGATCATCAACGACAACTTGTGGGTGGCACAGCAATGTAGTGCTACCGGTATACATGTGGGTAACAGTGACCTGGCGCCATTGGCGATCAGGGCACAATGGCCTGCCTGCGGCATTTTAGGCTATTCCGTAGAATACGAAAAGCAAATCTGGCATGCCGACGCAGCAGCTTCAGATTACCTTGCACTAAGTCCCATCTTTGCTACACCAACTAAAAGAGATACCGTCACAGAATGGAAACTGGAAGGAATCAGGCATATCCGTGCACTTACAGATAAACCACTGGTTGCTATTGGCGCTATTCACGAAGGCAATGCTGCCGATGTGATCAGCGCAGGAGCAGATTGCCTGGCCATTGTATCTGCCATTTGTGGCGCACCTGATCCTGAAAAAGCAGCTGCCGCCATTCGTCTTCAAATAGAAAAAGCACTATGACAAAATATAAATATGTACCGGTCTTGACCATCGCAGGTTCCGACAGCGGGGGCGGAGCAGGCATACAGGCCGACCTCAAAACCTTTGCTGCACTGGGTTGCTTTGGAACATCCGCGATCACAGCGATCACTGTACAAAATACACTGGGGGTAACGGGTATTCATAGCATTCCTCCCGAAATAGTGACTGGTCAGATCCGTGCAGTGATGGATGATATACAACCGGCAGCCATTAAAATAGGAATGATTCACTCACCTGCTTTAGCGCTGGCAATTGCGGAGACTTTGGTTTTGTACCCGCATGTACCGGTGGTGCTGGATCCGGTCATGGTGGCCACCAGCGGAGACAGGCTGATAGAGTCGGAGACCATTTCAATACTGAAAGAAAAACTGTTCCCTTTGGTATCACTGGTTACACCTAACCTGGATGAAGCAGCTATCCTGGCAGCAATGCCTTTGCAGCAGCTTTCTGATATGAATGAGGCAGCAGACAGGATATTACAAACAGGCTGTAAAGCAGTGCTGGTAAAGGGTGGTCACCTGGCCGGCCATGAATTGTTTGATGTATACAAAGATCAGGCAAATGGTGTGCATATCATATCCAGCCAGCACATAGATACTCCCAATACACATGGTACAGGGTGCACCTTATCATCTGCCATAGCAGCTTACCTGGCACGGGGCGAAAAACTGGTAACAGCGATTGACAAAGCCAGCCAATATATACATACCGCCATTGCCGAAGGGCAATATGTACAAACGGGGAAGGGACATGGCCCCCTGAACCATTTCTTTGCACCTGAAAAACAAATTATACATGAGTTGGAGTGAAAGTGCGTGGCAGCGGACCGCCCATATTTATGACGAAATTATCGACATGCCATTTATTAAAGAACTGATAGATGGTACATTACCTATAGAAAAATTCAAATTTTACATAGCACAGGATGCACTGTACCTTGAACAGTTTGGACGTGCATTGTCCCTGATAGCAGCAAGAGCTTATACGGTAGAACAGGTATTGCAATACACCCGTTTTGCAGAAGGTGCTATCGTAGTGGAAAATGCTTTGCATGCTGCCTATTTCAAACAGTACGACATTACAGGCCGGATGGCTATCTCTCCTTCCTGCCATCATTATACCAGCTATTTATTGAGCACCTGTGCCCTGGCTTCGGTGGAAGTTGCCATGGCGGCAGTACTGCCCTGCTTCTGGATTTATAAAAGAGTAGGCGATTACATCTATACACAGCAAACTGCTGCAGATCATCCTTATCGCAACTGGATAGATACTTATGCCGGGGAGGCATTTGGCGAACTGGTACAAAAAGCAATCGGCTTTTGTGATGCAGTCGCTACACCTGCTTTGGAGGAGGCGATGCATGGGGCATATGAAAAAGCATGTAAACTGGAATTCATGTTTTGGGACAGTGCGTACAGACTTGAAAATTGGATGGTCTAAGTAGTTGGTAGTCCTAATATTTTCGGTATATTGAGTGCATGACGCAACAACAAAATCCACGCAAAACAATTGTAATCTTCCTGCTGATCACCTTTGCTATCAGTTCTATTTTTTACGCTTTCATTATTCATACCGGGAAAATCATGGGCGGCCGGGGCGTTTTCGTCACTGGTATGATGTGGAGCCCTGCATTGGCTGCATTTCTGACTTCATGGATCATCCAGAGGCCCATTGGTGCTATGGCCTGGAAGTGGGGGGAGGCCCGCTACCAGCTGTGGAGTTACCTGGTGCCACTATTATATAGCCTTGCAGGTTATTTAATTATATGGACAGCAGGCTGGGGCCGGTTTTATGACCCTGAATTTGTAGACGGCATCGCTGCTTCCTTTGGGATGGAAAAGCAGCCTAAAGGTATTGTGATAGCCCTGTATATACTTTTGACGGCGACGGTGAGCATGGTGAGAAGTGTGAGTAGTGCACTGGGAGAGGAGATAGGTTGGCGCGGATTCCTGGCGCCTGAAATGTATAAAGTGCTGGGGTTTACAAAAACCTGTCTGATAACAGGTTGCATCTGGGCGCTCTGGCATTTGCCGATCCTGCTATTTGCCGATTATAACAGTGGCACGCCTGCCTGGTATGGTTTCTCCTGTTTCTCTCTGTTGGTAATCAGTGGTAGTTTTATCTTCACCTGGTTCAGGCTCAGGTCGGGTAGTTTGTGGACGGCGGTATTATTACATGCCAGTCATAATCTCTTTATACAGGCTATTTTTACACCACTTACCCTTACATCTGATAAAACTAAGTATTACTATGATGAATTTGGGATAGTAATTCCTATCTTGAGTGTGCTGGTGGCAATTTATCTCTGGACCCGGAGAGGAGAACTACCGGCGCCAAAATAAGCACAGCTACATGAATGCATCTACACGTCCCTTTGTATTATCAGGAGGAGGGGCCAGGGGATATGCCCACCTGGGAGTACTGAAGGCTTTTGCAGAACAGCAGATTACGCCATCGGCCATTGCCGCTACGAGTGCCGGTTCTATTGCAGCCGCTTTTATCTGTGATGGGTATACGACAGATGAGGTACGGGAAATATTCCAGCATAATAAGATCGGTCTCTCTATGGAGTGGCGTAACTGGCGCACGGGTTTGCTCTCCTTAAAAACAGTGGAGAAGGTACTGACCCAAACCCTCCGCCACACAACCTTCGAAGACCTGGAAACCCCTTTGTACATAGCTGCTACCGACTTTAATAAAGGTACGCAGATGATCTTTGACAAAGGTCAGCTCGTACCCGCTATCCTGGCTGCATCATCCATTCCATTATTATTCCAGCCGGTAGTGATAGATGGTATTCCCTATGTAGATGGCGGGCTGACCGGCAATCTGCCAGCCGAACCTTTGCTGGGGAAGTATGATGATATCATTGGTGTACATGTGAACCCGCTCACAGAATACCATCCTGAGAATGGGTACCTGGCTAATATCGATCGTACCTTACACCTGGCTATTCGTGAGCCGGTGCTGAAAAATAAAGCCCGCTGCCAGTGGTTTATTGAACCGGAAGGCTTAGGGCGGTATGGGATGTTTGATTTTAAGCACTTTGAAGAGATTTATGCGATAGGACTGGAATATACACGTCAGCTTTTTTCTTAATAAAACAGGACATTCCTCCCTTCGCAACGTAGGCAATCCTAAAAATAATTCTACACTTTTTCCTCAATATCCCGTACCTTATTCCGGAATTATGAACAGCGATTATACTATCAACCCGCTTGGAGATCACTCCCTGATCATAGAATGGTCACAGGAAATCTCCCATGCAGTTCACGACAAGGTCATGAACGTGTATAATCACCTGCTCACCATGCAGCTGCCATACATTCTCGATATCATTCCTGCTTACGCTTCGCTCACCATCGTATACGACATCCTGTTAGTTCGCCGCGAACAAAACAACAATGCCTTTACTACCATTCAGTCATTGATTGCACCTGCGCTTACAGCTCCGGTCGAAATACAAAAAATAACTCCCCGCCTGCTTGAAATCCCTGTCTGCTACGACCCATCCTTCGGGCTGGATCTCAGTACCATGGCGGCTCAAAAAGGCATCAGCGAAGCAGACATCATTGACCTGCACACGTCTCAGACATACACCGTTTACATGCTGGGTTTTCTCCCGGGTTTCCCATATATGGGCAAAGTAGACGACCGCCTTGCTACACCAAGGCAAAAAAAGCCCCGCCTGCACATTCCGGCGGGCAGTGTCGGCATTGCCGGGGGGCAAACCGGCATCTACCCATTAGCATCTCCAGGGGGCTGGAACATCATTGGCCAAACACCCGTCAGAATGTTTGACCCTGCATTGGATTCCCCCTGCTATTGTCATCCCGGCGACGAGGTAAAATTCATTCCTGTATCGCTGCGTGAATTTCATAAAATGATATAAATGATACAGGTCATCCAACAGGGTTTACTGGATACAATACAGGACGGGGGCAGATATGGCTACCAGCATCTGGGCATCAATCCCGGTGGCGCCATGGACAGGGCCGCTATGTATGTGGCCAACATTCTCGTAGGCAACAATCCTGAAGCCGCCGTAATAGAGTTGCATTTTCCTGCAGCTGTATTACTGTTTGAACAGGATACCCTGATCGCCCTTTCCGGTGGCGACTTTGGCGCTATGGTCAATGAACAGCCTTTAGATATCAATCAACCCATCTGGATCTCCCAATTGTCGATACTCCGTTTTACCAGACCAGTCTCTGGCGCGCGTTGTTACATCGCTGTAAGAGGTGGTTTAGACACTGTACCCTGGCTTGGCAGCCACAGCACCCATCTCAAAGCCGGTGCCGGTGGTTTTGAAGGCAGAAAGTTGCAAAAGAACGACCGCATTCCTGTTAATCCTGTGGATGAAGAAATAGACAGGGTATTGCGTAATAAATACCTCCACGCTACCCAACAGGCCACACCATTACCGTGGCGGGCAGATGTGCGGGACCTGTATTCCGACGGTAGTGAAATCAGGGTGGTGACCAGCCTGGAATATCCTGAGCTTACACCGAGCTCGCAGTCGGTGTTCACTACCCACCACTTTACCCTGTCGGAACAGTGTGATAGAATGGGATATCGCCTCAAAGGCCCGGTACTGCAAATGATCAAAGAAGAAGAACGGCTCTCGGCCGGCATTACCAGGGGTACCGTACAGTTATTACCAGATGGCCACCTGATTATACTCATGGCCGATCACCAGACCACCGGCGGTTATCCGCGCATCGCCCACGTGGTAAGTGCCGACCTCCCCATATTAGCACAGTTACTACCGCACAGCAGGATTACCTTCCGGATTATTCCTCATGACGAAGCTGAAGAGCTACTGATCGCCGCAGAGCAACACTTGCATTTTTTACAAAATGCCTGTAACTTACGATGGCAGGAATGGCTGCAGGACAACCAAAAATAAATATGTACATCGACCTGAACTGTGATATGGGCGAAGGTATGCCAACCGACGCCTCAATAATGCCTTACATCAGCAGTGCTAATATTGCCTGCGGCTACCATGCCGGAGATAAAGGTACCATGGCACAGACGGTGGCCCTCGCCCTGAAATACCAGGTAGCGATCGGCGCTCATCCGGGTTTCAATGACAAAGCGAATTTCGGCAGAACAGAACAACAACTCTCTGACAGCGAAATTTACGACCTTATTACTGTACAGCTACATAGCTTACAGGAAGTATGCCGTTTATGGGGTACCACGGTGCAACACGTAAAACCGCATGGGGCACTTTACAATATGGCAGCCCGGGATCAACACTTATCAACCATCATCGCACAAGCCATCAGGGATACCAATCCTGCCCTTTGTTTATTCGGCCTGAGCAACAGCTGGCTCATCAAAGCTGCAGCCGCTGCCGGCCTTAAAACAGCCAGTGAAGTATTTGCAGACAGAACCTACCAGGACGATGGCTCCCTTACACCACGCAGTCAACCCAATGCCCTGATTGACAATGAAGCAGATGCCCTGAAACAGGTATTGCAAATGGTAACAAAGCAGGAGGTGACTACCGTAAATGGACATATCGTACCTCTACGTGCGGAAACCATTTGCCTGCATGGAGATGGTGCCCATGCAGTGGCTTTTGCAAAAGCAGTGCATAAGACCTTACGAGAACACCACCTAACCATACAACACACTTGAACAAACAACGTACTTCCATCCTGCTGGGTGCCGCCTTTTTGATGGCTACATCAGCAATAGGACCGGGTTTTCTGACCCAGACAACCTTCTTTACACAGCAGCATGCTGCTGCCTTTAGTTTTGCAATACTGCTATCTATATTATTGGATATTGGTGCACAGTTAAATATCTGGCGTATTCTCACAGTGAGCCGCTCCCGTGCACAGGATCTGGCAAATGCATTGTTGCCCGGGTTAGGGTATTTTCTGGCTTTGCTGGTTGTACTGGGAGGCCTGGTTTTCAACGTCGCGAATATTGGTGGTTGTGGATTGGGACTGAAGGCGCTGTTTGGATTGGACACATTGTACGGAGCTATATTGAGTGGTGCCATCTCTCTCTTTATCTTTTGGATGAAAGAAGCGGGGAATGCCATGGATAAGTTTACCCGTTATTTAGGTATACTCATGGTATTACTGACATTGTATGTAGCGGTAAGTTCTCATCCTCCTGTAGTAGAAGCATTGCGACAGAGTGTGTGGCCGGATAATATTGATACCAGATCTGTAATTACACTCGTAGGGGGTACGGTAGGCGGGTATATCAGTTTTGCAGGTGCACATCGTTTGCTGGATGCGGGAATAGGAGGGCGTGAATCTATACCGCAGGTAAACCGGAGTGCGGTGAGCGGTATTTTAATCACAGGTGTGATGCGGAGTTTGTTATTTCTCGCAGCATTAGGTGTGGTCACACATGGTTTTCAGCTGGATAGCAGTAATCCGCCGGCATCTGTATTTAAAATTGCTGCCGGTGAAATAGGCTATCGTTTCTTTGGTATGGTGATGTGGAGTGCAGCGATCACCTCCGTGGTAGGTGCAGCATATACCTCTGTTTCATTTTTAAAAACATTCCATCCTTTTATAGCAGCAAATGAAAAGTGGTTCATAACCTTTTTCATTGTATTCAGCACGGTGATCTTTGCGGCAGTAGGCAATCCTGTTCAATTGCTGATCATGGCAGGAGCGCTCAATGGATTGATATTACCTGTGGCACTGGCGGTGATGTTGGTAGCAGCTGCGAGGTTGATAGAGGGATACAAGCATCCTTTGGTATTGTCACTGGCAGGTTGGGTAGTAGTCGTGATTATGGGCTGGCTGAGTATGCTCACGCTGAAAGAATGGATCGTGTAATATACTTTTCTACGTTATGAATAAACGAATGCTGTGGGTAGCGACAGGTATCATATGCCTGATTGTGTTATTATCCCAATGTATCACACAGCCGGCTCAGGACCTGAGAGGCCCGGCGTATGCAGGTGCGAATACCTGTGTTAGTTGCCACAGGGATATTTACAATCATTATATACAAACTACCCATTTTAAAACGACCAGTACAGATGTATTGGGTAATTTTCCTTCTTCCTTCACGTATGATAATGGCGAGAAGGTTTCCATGATTATTACAGATAGTGGCAAGGTACAGGGCGGGCACCTGTTTCATTTATCAGTGGGTTCGGGGCGTCATGCACAAACCTATTTATACTGGCAAAATGAGAACTATTTTCAATTGCCGGTATCTTACTATGTAAGTGCAGGCCATTGGGCGAATAGCCCCGGTTTCCCTACGTCCCATCCTAAATTTGACAGGCAGATTCCCAGTACCTGTTTTGGCTGTCACAGTGCTGCGGTCGGTATTAAAAGTGTAACCATGGTAGGGCGTGGTTTGAATGAAACTTTTGAAAAAGGAAGGCTCATTTATGGTATAGATTGTGAACGCTGTCATGGCCCGGCAGCAGATCATGTAGCGTATCATACAGCCCATCCGGATGCAAAGAAACCCATGCACATGACAGTAGTTCGTACATTGGATAATCAGCAGCAACTGGATATGTGTGCATTGTGTCATTCCGGTTTGAAAGCACCACAAAAACCACTCTTTGAGTATAAACCCGGAGATGCCTATGGTGATTATTTCTTCCCCGATATCAGCGGCCCTTCCAGGCCGGAGCAACTGGATATACATGGTACGCAGTTCCAGTTATTTACAGCCAGTCGTTGTTTCAGGGAAAGCCGGCACATGAACTGTACGACCTGTCATGACCCACATCGGGATGAAGGAAATAAAACGGTGGCATTTTCAAAGAAATGTATGCAATGCCATCAGCAGCAACCTGCCCCGGGGTGTAAGTTTGATAAAGTGGCAGTGTTGAATTGTATTGATTGTCACATGCCAAAGTTACCTTCATCAAAGATAGTATTATCGGGTACGTATTACCTGCGCACGCATCTGATAGGAATTTATAAACAATAACTTAACACAGGGCATTCGGTTGGATCTTTAACTTTGTCCAGATGTTAAGAAGAACCTTATTCAAAAGAATGGGCGGCCTGTTACTGGCGCCCGCACTGCCATTGAAAAGTATGGCGGCTTCCGGTGCTCAACCCACGTTGCGCATTGCCCACCTCACAGATATTCATTTGAAAGATAAGTTTGATGCTCCCCGTCACCTGCAGGATTGTTTACATCATGTACAGTCGCATTCACCCAAAGTTGATTTTATACTGAATGGGGGAGACCTGGTATTTGATATGAACAAGGAAGATCTGGCTACTAACGAAGCGCAGTGGAAGCTGGTGAAGAGTGTGTTTAAATCAGCATCCGGTTTGCCGATGTATTCAGTGCTGGGGAATCATGATATCTGGTGGAAGGAGAAGAATGAAAAGGAGTATGCATTGCATCAGCTGGAACTGGCGAAGCCTTATTACAGTTTTGTAAAAGGAGGTTGGAAGTTCATTTGTCTTGACAGTGTGCATTTGGATGTTGACAATACGTGGTATATTGGAAAACTGGGGGAGGAGCAGTTTCACTGGCTGGAAAATGAATTGAACAATACGGATCGGAACATGCCTGTGTGTGTCTTGTCGCATATTCCTATACTTACGGCTACATTAATGATTGAAGATAACATCGTTAATAAATGGACGATGTTGGGAGGAGATATGCATACGGATACAGCTGCGATTATTGGTCTTTTTTACAGGTATCCTAATGTGAAGTTGTGTCTGAGTGGGCATATTCATTTAAGAGATAAGGTGGTTTATAATAATGTGACTTATATCTGTAATGGTGCGGTGAGTGGTGCGTGGTGGGAAGGGAATAGGAGGGAGACGGCGCGGGGGTATGGGTTGATAGATTTGTATGAGGATGGAACGTTTGCAGAGGAATATGTAAATTATTAAAGTAAGAAAGGAAATTATTTATTCTTCGTTGCTGCCGCAGGCTCAAACTGTCTTAGGACAAATCCGCTCGTCAGGCGTCAGCCAAAAAAAGAACCCTCTTCCTTGCTACCACAAGCTCAAACTATCTTAGCACAAATTCGCTCCTCAGGCGTCAGCCAAAAAAAAGAGCCCTCTTCCTTGCTGCCGCAGGCCAATTCCCCAATTCTGTATAAAATACCATAAATTCCGAATACCCCTCCATTTCCCCCTCCTCCTCCCACCGACCTTTACAACACAAAACCACACAAACATGAACGTCTTCATCACCGGCATCACCGGCTACATCGGCGGCACCATCGCCAACTTACTCCTAACCAAAGGTCACCAAATCACCGGCCTTGTTCGCCGCCCGGAACTCATCCCACCACTAACCGCCCTTGGCATCAAAACCATCGCCGGCAATATAGACAACACCTCCTTATTACAATCAGCCGCCGCCACTGCAGATGCCGTAATCCACACCGCCTCACACATCGATCCATATAGCATTGAAACCCTGTTAGATTCACTCAAAGGCACCGGCAAAACCTTCATCCACACCTCCGGTTCCAGCATCTTAGGCAAAAAAGAATACGGCACAGCCTCCGATTTTATCTACAGAGAAGATTATCCCATCACCCCCCGAATAGAAAGAATTGCCTGGACATCCATCAACACCCACGTATTGCAAGCCGCTGCCAGGGGAATCCGTACCATCGTCATCATCCCAACCATGGTATACGGTACAGGTACCGGCCTCCACAAAGAGAGCATTCAGCTTCCCCTGCTCTGGAAACTAGCCAAAGCAAAAGGGCACGGCATCTACGTAGAAAAAGGCGAAAGCATCTGGTCAAATGTACACGTCTCCGACCTCGCAGCATTATACCTCAAAGCATTGGAAAACGCACCTGCAGGCAGTGCATACTATGCTGAAAATGGCGAAGCCAGCTTCAAAGAAATAGCAGCTGCCATGAGCGCAAAACTAGGTGTCAATCAAACCCTCTCCCTCCCCATGAACGAGGCCATCAATATCTTTGGCCCTGACATGGCCCATTACGGCCTGGCTTCCAACAGCAGGGCTTCGTCCGAAAAAGCCCGTCAGCAGCTAGGCTGGCAACCATCAATAAATGGTATCTTTGATCATATAAAATATGAAATCCACTAAGAACAAAATACCTGTCCTGACAGGCAGAAATTTCCAGGATAAATACTTTTACCCTGCGAACTCGCGCACAGCACCCAGGCGCTTCGAAATTTACCGCAGGGAGGACGAGGAATATCGCTGTCTGCCGGTCGTTACTGCCAACAGGCTGGATTTCTACATGGTGGTGCTGGTCACAGGAGGAGAGGGAATCAAAACCTTTGGCACTAAAGAATATTACATCCGCAAAGGGATGTTATGTTTTATCCCGCCCGGTATGGTCACTAACTGGGAATCTATCGTAGATGACCACCAGGGGTATATCATGACATTTGACGAGCATATGCTGCCCAACCTGAATACCTACCCATTCTTCCAGGTAGGTGGTTGTCCGGTCATTTCACTGAACGAAGAACAACAACATTATTTCCATCATTACTTCCAGGAGATAGAAAAAGAATATCAGTCAAACGAGCTGGAATTAATAAGTGCATTTCTTACCATCATACTTAAAAAAACACAACAGTTATACACAGCCACAGAACCGATTGCCGGCAGCAATGCCGCCATTCGGCTCACGGCTGCTTTTACAGCTTTAATCGATAAAGACTTTGAACAAAAATTATCTACTTACGCGGGCTTATTGAATGTAACACAAAATCACCTGAATGATACCGTCAAAGCTGTCACTGGCAAAACGCCCGGTACACATATTCATGAAAGGATTATAAAAGAAGCAGCGCAGTTATTAGTTCATACACAGCTAACCATAGCAGAAATCTGTTACAGACTTAACTTTTCAGATCAATCCTATTTTATCCGTTTTTTTAAAAGATATACGGGCTTAACTCCGCGACAATTCCGGTTGCATACCCCCGGGAAAATCTTCCAGCTTTTTTGAAACCGGCATATTGGTTTCTTCAATCGCCCAGATTGCCATCGCGAACAAAACAGGCCGCAGTGCCATTCCTGAAGGCGTCAAACTATAATGCACCACAGGCGGAATATGCTCAGTTGCATCTCTTACAATCAAATCATCTGTTTCCAGTTGTTTTAATTGCTGAATAAGTACTTTCTCACTGATACCCGGAATATTCTTCTTCAATTCATGGTACCGTTTCTTACCAGATAACAGCTGGAAGAGAATAATAGGTTTCCAATATCCACCAATCTTTTCCATCACATAGGTGACAGGGCATTCCTGGAATACCGTCTTTTTATTTTCCTGTATAGTCGAGCTTTCTTTTACAGCAGTCATAGCTACCTACTTTAGGGTAAGTTCTTTTTTGAGCAACCTTACAAAGGTAGCTTTGTGAAAGTAAAAAATCAAAACATGAAAATTACACTCACAGGCTCATTAGGCAATATCGGAAAGCCACTTGCTACACAGCTGATCAATGCAGGTCACGAAGTAACTATCATTAGTAGCAACGGGGAAAAGAAAGCAGCTATCCAGGCAATAGGTGGCATCCCTGCTATCGGGGATTTGCATGATGTTCATTTTCTGGTCAACACATTCAAAGGTGCTGATGTAGTATATACAATGGTACCTCCTAATTTTAACGTAGCAGATTACAGGGCATACAGTGCATCGCTGGCAAAAATATTTTCAGCGGCAATTCAGGAGGCAGGGGTGACTAATATCGTAAATATCAGCAGTATGGGGGCACATTTGCCTGAAGGAACCGGGTTGACAGTGGGATCATATGAAATGGAAACAGCACTCAATAAAATTCCCGGTGTCCATATTAAACACATGCGCCTGCCATACATTTTCACAAACCTTTATGGCAATATTTCCATGATCCGCCATATGGGTTTTATGGGTGCCAATTATGACAAGGATACCCGGCTTGTAATGGTGCATCCTGAAGATGTTGCAGATGCTGTAGCCGTTGCTATCCAGGCACCATTCACCGGTAATGAAATCATTTACATCGTCAGCGATGACCGTACCACCGCCCAGGTAGCTGCTGCCATAGGCAAGGCCATCGGTCAGCCGGACCTTTCATGGGTAGCCTTCAGCGATGAGCAGGCGCTGGCAGGTATCATGCAAAGTGGTGTCAGGGAAGAAATAGCCCACCTGCTGGTAGAAGTAGGGGTGGCTGTACGTGCGGGAATCCTGTGGATGCCTTATGGGAAGAAAGCAGGCACCCGCAACCTGGAGACATTTGCTGGTGAATTCGCTACCCGTTATCAGCAAAATTAACCGTATATCTCCCTAAAGATCTCCTGATATTAACATCTTTTTATATTAAAAAAATGTATTATCTTGTAGGTCGCTATGAGATACACATTATTTATCCTTGGAATTACCTTGGGGTTTATTGCTTGTAAAAACTCAGTTGCCAGTAAACCTGAATCTGAAATTGAAACCGCTACCGAATCTGCACCCCCTATGGCAGATCCGGATTCAGTAGGTACTTATGAAGCATTGGATACAGCCCTGAGTTTTGCCGGTATATGGGTGAATGAAGGATATGTGAATGATTTGCATATCACCCAGTCGCCACGACTTTCCAGGGCGGATAGTATCAGTTGTATTGAGATTCCCGCACGCACACTGATGGTAACCCGGTACATTGGGGGCTTTCATGAAGAAGCCGGAGATATGGTTGCCGTGAAAAGCGGAGATCAATACGTTTTTACGACACCTGACCTCAGTAAAAAGAATGCTGACACGATCCGGATCTTTTCGCCTACAAGGATCAAAATCCGCGATACTTATCTCTATAAATTAGTGAAAGGAGATAGGAATAAAGCTGATTGGGGAATATTGGAAGAGTTGTTATTCAGCGGAACCTATCACCTGGAAAATGGAAAACGGGTGGTATTCGGAAATAATGATACAATAACAGGTCTGGATGATTTTATACATTACATACCGATCATCGATGATTGGTATTCCGATATCAATAATGATGTAGATTATATCGAATTCGAAACATCAGCGAATACAAAGGAAAAATATGGGTACAAATTTTTTATGGATACGTTAACGATCTATAAAACAAAATGTCTCCAGGAAAATAACAGAACGAAAGCGTGCACGTTTGAAACCTATGGTGAAAAGGTATTCACACTGATAAAAGAAAAGTAATCGCTAACAGACTCACGCATAAAAGATCGCTTTTACCGAAGGTAAAAGCGATCTTTTTTTTAAAAAGAAAATAATTTCAATCATTGATCTCAAAATTTCACATTCAAATTTTATATACTATATTTGACCCTCCAATTTTAGCATATCGAAAGGCCTAATATGAACGTGAATTATGAGACTATGAAATATACCACCCTTTTCGCATCAGCATTTATGCTAATGATGAGTTGCAGACAACAAGCCATAGATACTGCCAATAGTGACAGTACATTCTCGCTCGAATCTGCACCTCCCATTACACAGCAGGCCGATGATGCAAATGTGCTGAAAGTGTACGTCGAAAAAAACGGCACCATCTTCGCCAATGGCACTCAGGTCACGATCACCGAATTGGACAATCAATTGCAAAAATTGAAGGAAAAAAACGGCATCGTCTGGTATTCCAGAGACAACCTCTCTGACGACCCTTCCCGCGAAGCAATGGCTGCCGTCAATGAAATATTGCAATACGAATTAAGCGTGAAGTTTTACGCTGATAAAGAATTTAAAAAAGTTGCAGATTTCTAACGCATGCCCGGGCGTATAAATCCTAAGGCAAACGAAGTTCCCACACCCAGCAAGGCACCCGTTGCCACATCTGTAGGATAATGTACCCCCAGGTACATCCTGGAATATCCTATCGCCGAAGCCCATACCATGGAAGGCGCTATGATATACCATTTGGGATATGCCCTGGACAGGGCCGTAGTAGCACTGAAAGCAGAAGATGTATGACCTGAAGGAAAGGAATAAGAGGTGGGTTCGTACACTGCTTTCAGTCTTACATTACTCACAAACGGTCTTGGTCGTTTTACGATCACTTTAATCAGGCTGTTCAACAGGAAAGTAGTGGCTGTACTACTCGCAATGTACAGGGCATTCTGTTTCATGTCAGGATCGTTTTTAATTAACCCTACTGTTAATACCACCACTGGGATCCCCACATCCACATAGTCATTCATATTGGAAATAGTGTGCCACATCTTCGTCTGCCCCGGCGTACGGTGAGCTGCCAGATCTTCAAGCACGCGATCGTCAAACTGTTGTAATTTTGATTGGGCAAAAGAAACAGGGTGTAAAAAGATTAACAATGCCGGAATGATGTACCATTTCATGTGAACAAATGTACTCAATTTACACCCTTAAACCCTTTTTATTCACAATTTGCAATCCTTGGATTATCACCCGATCCACACGGAAATAAATACTTACTCTGCGCATACTTTGCCACCGGACTATCCGTTACCTCCAGCGCCGTCATTCCCTGTGGCAGACTCGCCTGTGCAGCTGAACCATTGCCCAATGCGGTGTTCTTTGCATTCGCATTTCCATTAAAACTATAATCTATCATCGCGTCCAGCAATCTATACACCACGTAATAATCATACGCATCATATGCCGTTCTTGTATTTGGTAAATCATGTGCAGCCGTATACGTATACCCATCTACCACACTTTGCTTCACTAAAATATAATCCTTCTCTGCATCTACAATATTGATATGCTTAAACATATCTATTGTCATCCTGTGATCATTGGTCACATCATCATTATACACCTCAGCTATCAATTTTGTATTGGAGGGAAAACTTTGCAATTGCGCTGCTGTAATATTATAAGAATACCACTGTGCCATGGTAAAAATAAACCGGCCATTTTCACCCCATCCATTTTCTACAAATCCTTTATATGCCAGTGCATACGATGCTCCCCCGCCAAATGAATGGCCCATAAATCCGACCTTCTTAGTATCAATAATACCCGGATAGTCATTCACCGCTTTCAGAAAACTCTGCCACAAAGTATTGTACCTTGAGTCTACCGTTACACCCGTAGTAGGATAAGGTGCAAACACCACCGCATAGCCTTTCTTTGCAATGAAATTGTACAGTCCTATATTATAAGATACTTCCTCTCCGCCATATGGATGTGAATAAAAAATAACAGGCACAGGTCCGGTTGCTTCCTTGGGGTAAAACAGCGTGACTTTCTTACCGCTATAAGTTGGACTATCAAAAGTTACACTGGCTACGGTATAACTGCCATCTGCACCGTACCCGCTGCCGGGGCGTGACACCGGGCCTGCAAGATCATCATCGGTATAGGTAACTGGGGAAGTTGTTGATTTTCTGCAGCTACAGCAGAACAATAACAGGGCGATTACGAACATTCTCATGGGAGTAAATAATTATTATACAGTAAAGAAAATAAAATTCCCATATAGAAAATTAATAATCCGGGTAAAACAGACCATTCCTATGGTGAAGCTGAAATTACCCTCCATGAAATAAATTTTTCCTTTTGCGTAAATGAAATTCCGCATTTGAATCCCTATTAGTTAGTTAAGTCGTTTCCTTTGCACCCCTAAACTATATTCTGTACAATGCTTCGGACTATTACTTATTTAATATCTGTATTGCTGTTATCAACGCTTGCAGCCCATGCGCAGCACAGTATCAGTGGTACAGTAAAAGATATCAACAACCAACCACTGGAGAAAGTCAGTATTTCACTAAAAGGCCACAAATACAGTTCTTTTTCTAATGGAAACGGGGTATTTCACATAGAAGACCTGCCAGCGGGTAAATATACCATTCATTTTTCCCACACGGGTTTCCAGGGGCAGGATGTATCCTTCAATACGGATTCTACCAGGCCAGTAGATGTCGTACTATTGCCTTCGCTGGAACAGTTGCAAACTGTAGAAATTACCGGTAGAAAAGAAATGGGATACAAAAATACCAACTCCTTTATCGGTACCAAAACTGCCACACCGTTGAAAGATGTACCGCAATCCATCGCTTATGTTACCAAAGAATTAATTCAGGATCAGGCAGCAGTGAGAATCGGTGATGTAGTAAAGAATATGAGCGGTGTGAACCAGTTTACTTTCTACGACGATCTTACCATCCGTGGGTTCCGTATCAATGGTGGTAGTACCACACAGCTGATGAATGGCATGCGTACATTCACCGGGTTCTGGAAACAACCAATGGTGAACTACCTGGAAAGGGTAGAGGTGATCAAAGGCCCTGCTTCCGCATTATTTGGAAATGCTTCACCCGGGGGCGTTATCAACCGTGTCACCAAAAAACCGTTGGATGAAGATCGTAAGTCACTCAGTTTCACCATGGGTAGTTTCAATACCACCCGGGCACTGTTAGATTTTACCGGTCCGCTCAACGAGGATAAAACTATACTATACCGCCTCAATCTTGGTTATGAAAATGCAGAATCATTCCGCGTACTGCAATTCGACAAGAACATCGTAATAGCACCATCTGTATCCTTTCTTCCGAATGAAAAGACACGCATTAACTTCGATGCAGTGTACAACAAATCCAACAGCCGCCTGGATCGTGGTCAATCCATCTTCCTGGGACAGGGCCTGTATTCAACACCGATCTCTCAGTCACTCAATGCTACGAACGACTACCTGAATGAAGAAACTTACACGGTAATGGCTTCCCTGAACCACCAGTTTAACAGCCGTCTTGCATTCAACCTGGCCTACCTGCGTACCGGTTATACCGAAGACCTGCTGGAACACAGAAGTGCCAATGCATATGCAGTAGATTCTGCCGGCAATCCTATTAGCAGCCTGGTAGCAAGACAGGTATTCGTACGTAAAAAAAATCCGGCCAGTGCCAATGCCAGCGTTTATCTCACATACGATGCTTATACCGGAAAAGTAGCGCATAAGTTGCTCGCAGGTTATGACTATTCACAAGCTACGCTTTCTCCCGGTGCATCCCAGATGACGGCTGCCAACTACCAACTGAAGAATGGTGGGGTAGCGGCATACAATCCCGCCAATGCAGCAAACTATGTATTCTATAAATATACCACAGCCACCGGCGAAGTGATCAATATTCCAAAACCCAACGTACCATCTTACAACCTCATTACCAGGCAGAATGTGCTGGAGGATATGAACAAGTATGTATACGTGGCACAAAATTCCACCGTACAACCCAGCTTTAATAGCCTCGGCGGTATGTACATCCAGGACCAGGTTAAATTTGGTGCATTACAACTATTGGTAGGTGTACGTTTTGAAACCTACACAGACAGACCCTACTATAAAACAGATTCTGTGAAGAATGTAAAACAACATGCATTCCTCCCCCGTCTCGGTCTGACTTACAGCGTAACCCGCAATATCAATATTTACGGCGTTTACACAAAGGGGTACAATCCACAGGATGCGGCTACCCAGAGCAATCCGCTCACAGGTGGTCCATTCGATCCGATCGAAAGCGAATTGGTTGAAGGTGGTTTGAAGACAGAATGGTTACAGGGTAAACTAACGGGTAACCTCTCTGTGTATCGCATCATCCAGAAGAATACATTATACCCCGCGGGCGTAGCGAACCAACCAGACCTGCTCACACAGGTAGGCAAGGAAACTGCCAAAGGTATAGAGGTGGATATCACAGGTCAGATTACCAAAGACTGGAATATAGTCGCGAACTATTCTTACAATGATGCCATCATCAGCGATGCATTGGGAACAGATAAGGCATTGATCGGCCGTCAAAAACCAAATGCACCAAAGCACCAGGGGAACCTCTGGACGAAATACACTATTCCGGCCGGTAAAGTAAAAGGATTGGGATTGGGTGTTGGTGCCAACTTTGTAACTACCCGCAATGTATCGCTCAATACAACGCAGACATTACCGGGTTATGCATTGCTGAATGCAGCCCTGTATTACAAAGTGAACAAGGTACAACTGCAACTGAACTTTAATAACCTGACGAATAAAATTTACTGGGTAGGTGGTTATGATTACCTGCGTCTTTTCCCGGGGGCGCCCAGGAACTGGCAGGCTACTATCTCCTATACATTTTAATCAATCGAAAGATTGCTTCCGGTCATGGCGGAAGCAATCTTTTGCTTATATTTAATCCATGTTCAAAGCCCTCTTAACCGCCTTCTGTTTGTTCCTTAGTCTTACGGCCTATAGCCAGCAAGGCTACATCTTCCAGGACAGCATCCTCGTTCACACCGCGGACGGTGCACAGCTCTCTCTCATGGTCATGCGAAAAGCGACCGACACTACTCCACTCCCCGTACTTCTCCAGTTCACCATCTATGTGCGTGATAAAGGGCGTGACCTACGTAGTCTGCAGGAAATAGCCGACAGGGGATACGTAGGCGTTATCGCTTACGCCAGGGGTAAAAGACTGAGCCCGGATGAAATATGGCCTTATGAGTATGAACACAACGACACCTACGAAGTCATTGACTGGATCAGCAAACAATCCTGGTGCAACGGCAGTGTTGGCATGTTCGGTGGCAGTTACAATGGTTTCAGTCAATGGGCGGCCTGCAAGCGGCTTCACCCTGCACTGAAAACCATTGTTCCCTACGTTGCCAATCGCCCGGGTATGGGATTACCTATGGAGAACAACATCTTCATCAATCCTAACTATGAATGGTCCTTTTATGTAGGCAACAACAAGTATCTCGATACTATCGCCGGCAATGATCGCAGGCGGTTTCGCAACATGATGTTTAGCTGGTGGAAAACGGGGGTAGCTTATAATAAAATGGATAGCATAGACGGTACGCCTAACCGCTGGTTTCAGCGGTGGATTGCGCATCCTGATTTTGATGCTTACTGGCAGAACATGGCGCCTTATGGCGATGATTTTAAACAGATCAACATCCCTGTTCTTGCCATAGATGGGTATTACAATGACTCTCAGAACTCAAGCCTTTATTACCTGCGGCAAATGGGGAAACAAAAGGATGTATACCTTGTAATAGGCCCTTACAGCCATTTTGGTGCACAAATAGGAGGGGATACCGTTCTCAATGGATATAAAGTGGATTCCTGTGCCATTATCAACACCAAAGCCCTCACATTTGCCTGGATGGATCATATCTTCAAAAATGGTCCTTTACCGGCCATGCTGCACGATAAAGTTAATTACGAGGTAATGGGAGCCAATCGTTGGGCAAGTGCGGGGGATTTGAGCCAACATAATCAAAGATTATATCTGAACACTATCAGTCGTGCCCTGACACCTGTGAAACCATCCCGTTTATCTTTTATCGAACAAAAGGTAGATTTTGCTAATCGCAATGAGAGCAACAATGATTATTACCCTGATCCAATTATCCGTAAAGAAATTGATACTTCTAATGGGTATGATTTCACCAGCGCACCATTCGATAAGGATTTGGTATACACCGGTTCTTTCTCTGGTGAACTCACCTTTTCCATCAATAAAAAAGATGTAGACGTAGGGGTTACTATTTACGAAATTCAACCTGATGGTACTTATTTTCATCTCTCTTACACCATCATCAGGGCTAGTTATGCAGCTGACCCCACTAAGCGCCAGTTATTGCAACCGGGTAAACTGGTGCATATTCCCCTGAATAATACGCAATTCGTAAGTAAACAACTTCACAAGGGTAGTCGTCTGCTGGTCGTTGTCAATGTGAATAAGAATCCCTTTTCACAACTCAATTATGGAACAGGGAAGGATGTAAGTGAGGAAACGATTAAGGATGCAGGCGAACCTCTGAAAATAAACTGGTACAACAGCAGTTACATCGATCTGCCGATAAACGGGATGTAGGGAGTGCTCATTGCGGATGTTTATTCCCTCCACAGGGAATAAATAATCAATCTTCTCAGGTATTATGTTTTAAAACATTTTTCAGCACCTTCAATGCGCTCTTCGTATCCTGCGATAATCCGCTGATAATCTCTCTGAATCCATACAGCAGATGATCCAGGTTATTCTTCTCACTCTTCCAGTCAATGAACCTGGCACTTTGAGGTGTTTTTGCAAAACCTTGCAGGAACTCATATGCAGGATGATTAAAAAGCGAATTAATCTGGTCCTGCAGGTCCTTTACCTGTTCTTTCAGGGTGGTATTATACAAGTGTAGTTTATCATTCGTCAGGGAATCAGGGTGTCTGTCTTCCTGCTCAATCCACTGTAGTTCCAGTTGCAACATCGTCAGCAGGTCTTCCTTTTCTTTTGCTATCACCAGCTGTTTCATTAGCTCTTCTTTCAATTGTATCCTTGCGGGGTCCTGTTCCAGATCAGGGTGAAAGAATTTAGCCAGTTGTCTGTAAAGTTGTTGAATATTCTTCCGGCGCAAGGCATCCAGCAGCCGTTCTTTTTCTTCTTTATAGCGTTCGCGTTTTGTACTACTAACCGGCGCAGGTAAAGTTTCTTCACTGGCCGCCGCTGCTCTCAGTTTAGCCAGGTACTGTTCATTCATGTCGTGGTAGGTGATCTCAGACAAGGCATTGAAGATATCGAGCAGTTCCCCCTCCGGATCTCCCTGCTGATACCTGAAGATATCCTTTAATAGCTGAAGAATCAACAATCGCAGGTCTTCTTTTTCATGGTCTGACAAACCTTTGGAGATAGTCATAAACCCATTCATCAATACCACCAGTTGCCCCCGCAGCTCAGTGAGCTGCTGTACGAAAGGATAGATATGTTTAATATAGTGCCGGCGTTGTTTATCCAGCACCACCGTTAGCTCGGCCAGCTCCTGCCGGAGACTGGCTATCTGCTGTATCAGCTTATTAAAAGTCTTTTGTTCTTTGCTAAGACTGGACTTTTTGATGCTGAGTTCCCCTGGTCGCTTATCTAATTCCTGTGACATAGGGCCAAAAATAGGAAAAGCCCGCGGAACCCGCGGGCTTTTCAGAACTATTTACTTTATCGGCCCCTGCTGATCACTCCCATTCGGATGATGTATCAACTTATTATTCCTATCATACGTATCAATAAACGGATACAACCTATTCACCGTCGCCTGTATCTCAAACAACCTCTTCAACTCCTCCAGCTTCTCCGGATACTTCTTCGCTAAATCCACCCGCTCATTAAAATCCTCCTTCAAATTATACAACGCCCACACATCATCCTCAAACCTCGTCTTCTCCAACTTCTTCCCCTCAGAAAAATTATAATCAATCCCATCCGGCCTATGCGCCGCACTAATCTTCCACCCATCATAATACAACGCCCGCGCACCAAAAATATAATAATGCTGAATCAAATGTCTTGACTTTGCCTTCGCATCATTAATAGAATATGCCAGCGAAGTCCCCTGAATAGAATCCTGCTTCACACTCCTGATATACTCCGGCTTCTTCAACCCCACCAATTCCAGCGTAGTAGGCAAAATATCTATCACATGCCCATACTGCTCACGAATTCCACCCTTCTGCTGAATCCCTTTCGGATAATAAATAATCAACGGATTATGCGTACCACCCTCTGAATGCGCATCCTGCTTCCAGTCTTTAAAAGGTGTATTCGCAGCCTGTGCCCAACCAATCGGATAATTGGTATTCGCACCCGCAGTACCAATAGAATCAATAAAAGTCAGGTTCTTCTTCAAATACTCTGCTTCAGAAGATTGTAAAGTACTATTCAAACCCGGTTTAATCACACCATCCACCGTACCTTCCTTACTCGCCCCATTATCCCCAATGATCACATAAATCAGCGTATTCTCTTCCAGTCGCTGCTCTCTCAGGTAATTCACTAATCTTCCAATCTGGTAATCAGTATAAGTCAAATATCCCGCATACACCTCAAAGAATCTTGCAAACAATTTCTTCTCATCCGCAGAAAGACTATTCCACGCCTTCACCCTTGCATTCCGATCCGGCAACTGTGCATAGTCAGGAATGATGCCCAGCTTTTTCTGCTGTGCCAGCACCCTCTCTCTATACACATCCCATCCTTCATCAAACTGCCCCTTATACTGATCACTCCAATATTTATCCACCTGGTGCGGTGCATGCGTAGCTCCCGGTGCATAATACAGGAAGAACGGTTTATCCGGCGCTACTCTATGCTGCCTGTCAATATAAGCAATCGCCTTGTCCGTAATCTGTTCATTCAGGTGTCTTCCATCTGGTTTGATATGCTCAAAATCTTCCACCAGGTCAGGCTTATACTGATCCGTAGCAGACCCAAGGAACCCAAAGAAATGCTCAAACCCTTTTCCACCCGGCCAGCGGTCAAACGGACCTGCGTCTGTCGCATCTTCATCCGGTGTCAATCCATACTTACCCACTGCAAATGTATTATACCCGTTATCTCTCAGTATCTCCGCTATCGTACCTGCAGAAGAAGGAATCCGCCCATCCCATCCCGGAAAGCCCGCAGACATTGCAATGTGCGAAAATCCGCCTTCATGCACAAAGTGACTATTCCTGCCCGTCAGCAAAGCAGAACGTGTCGGCGCACAAATTGCAGTAGTATGAAAATTCGTATACCGCAATCCATTGTTGGCTAACTGATCCAGCACCGGCGTACGAATCAACCCGCCAAAACTACTGGAAGCACCAAACCCTACATCATCCAAAAGAATCAAAACTACATTCGGAGCTCCTGCCGGCGCTTTGGTAACAGGCGCCCACCACTCCTGCGAATCAGCAAGGGTCTTACCTATCTTGCCCTTATAGGTAGTATCCTGCGCAAATAAATAGGAAGAAAAACTTCCTGCCATGAAGAATAGCAAAAATCTCTTTTTCATAATTAGAAAGAATGGATTTTATTACCACCCAGGGTTCTGTGTGAGTAATGGATTATTGTCAATTTCTGTTTGTGGAATAGGATATAAATAGTGCTTGGCCGCCACATTTGTCTTACCCACTTTCTGCAGACTGGTCAGCAAAATACCACCGCCACTGGCATCCTTCTCACGAATCAGGTCAAACCATCGCTGGTATTCATACACCAACTCTAACCTGCGTTCCAGGTACACGGAATCCCTGAACTGATCTTTTGTAAGACCTGTAGCCAGATCCGGCAGACCAGCCCTTGCACGCACCCTGTTAATAGATTTGTAAGCTTTCGCAGTAGGGCCATTCAGTTCATTTTCTGCCTCCGCATGAATAAGCAATACTTCTGCATACCTCAGAATAGTCACATTGGTAGAAGACTCACCCGCACTTGCATAATTAGGATCCCACCACTTATTATAGAAAGGCGTGGAATCATTTGGAACAGCAGTATTCGAAAGCGGCAACGCGTATTTTTTACCATTAGTAGGACTGGTAAAACTGCGTACAAATGTTACATCCCTTCTTTTATCGTCTGCCCTGAATATTTTATAAATGCTGTAATAGTTGTCATTGCCATTGGTATAATAACGTACCATATGTGCATAGTTGCCAGTCAGCCCCGGTATAGAAGAATAGATGGCTCTTTGCGTTTCATTGTTATCCTGGTTATTGGAATTGGCCAGCATCTGCGCAGAGAATACGTGCTCTATACCGTTTTCATAAGCAGGTAAAAAAACATGGGAATAATCAGAAAACAGATCATAACCATAGCTGCCCGTACCACCATCCTGCGAAGAAAGTACTTCTTCCGCCTCAGTCACCGCCTGCTGATATTTGCTGGTAATGTTCAGTGGCAGGGAAGCCTCATATAAATATACTTTGGCCAGCAATGCTTTTGCCGCCCCGGCAGTTGCCCTGCCTACATCGGGAGAAGAGTAGGAAGCAGGCAGGGAAGCCGCCGCCTCTGTCAGGTCTGCTTCAATTTTTGCATATACTGAGTCAGAAGATGTTCTGGTAGTATAATAAGCAGATGCCAGCACTTCAGACTGATAAGTCGTTACCAGCGGTACATCTCCAAACAACCGTACCAGGTTAAAATAAAACAGCGCCCGCAGGAACTTCGCCTCTCCTAAAATTCTGGCCTTCTTTGTTTCATCAGTGAAAGTAATATCCGGCACTTTTGCCAATACTACATTGGCTTTTCTGATACCAGCATAATGCTGTTGCCATAACTCATAAATACGCTGGTTGCTGGTAGAATGCGATAATACCGCCAGTGAACGTACATCTGAATTGGTAGCGCCAGGTCCCGGATCTTCATCGTCATCTGCCATATTCATACCTGTATTAAACAAAGTGTTATAAGGGCTTTGTACACTTCCTGTATTCAGGTGGTAATACACCGCATTGATAGCAGTTTCAGCATCTGATTCCGTTTCGTAAAACTGTTCTTCCGAAACAAATGATTCCGGATCTTCTTCCAGGAATTTCTTGCAGGAAGAAAACAATAAACTGGTTGCAATAAGTATATAATAGAACTTCATGATTAAACAGATTAAAGAGTGAGAGTAAGACCAGCCTGGTATGACTTGTTGTTAGGATAAGAGTTGTTGTCAACTCCTTTATTGATCAGGCTTTGGCCATTACTGCTTACCTCAGGATCAAAGCCTGTATAATTGGTCCAGGTAACCAGGTTCTGTGCAGAGATATAAAGTCTTAATCCCTTTAATTTCGCTGCTGTTAAGAAAGACCTTGGAAAAGAATAACTGAGTGAAACATTTTTGAGCCTGTAATAAGTGGCGTCTTCAATAAACCGATCAGAGATGGTAATTGCCGGATCCTGGTACGCTTCTTTCACATCCGTGTTGGTATTGGTAGGTGTCCATCTTCTCAGCATCACCCGCGATGCATTGGTATAACCTGTTCCCAGTTCCAATTGGGCTTCGTTGGTATTGTATAATTTTCCACCTACAGAAGCCTGGAAGAATATAGAGAGATCAAATCCCTTATAGCTGAAAGAGTTTGTCAATCCCCCGGTAAATTTCAGCTGGTTGTCAATAACGATACGGTCACCGGCAGAAGTAATCTTACCATCACCATTGATATCTTTATATTGCTGACCACCCGGACCGGTATCTGCCTGCGGTGTCAAAGCTGTTTCACCTTCCTGTATGATACCATCTGTTTTGTATACAATGAAGGAACCTACCGGATGCCCGATCTTGGCAATAGATGGCGCTGCACTGCTTGGAATGTATTCTTCTACCCCTTCAGTCAGTTGCAGGATCTTGTTCGTATTCCTTGAAAAATTTAAAATGGTATTCCACCTGAATTCACCAGTCAGGTTATTGGAGTTAATATTCAACTCAAATCCCTTATTGGAGATAGCCCCAATATTCTGATAAGTAGTAGAAGTCTGGTTGTTGCTCAGGTCTGCCAGGCCCGAAGTACCCGGTACAGTACCCGTCAGCAACAGGTTCGTCGTCTTCTTATAATAGTAATCGGTCACAATAGAGATACGTCCATTCAGCAATCCAATATCCAGCCCCGCATTGACCTGGAAGGTTTTTTCCCAGGTAAGGTTCTTGTTGGAGACCGTCTTTGGCGCATATCCTGACACGGCCGTTCCCGAAAAATTATAAGGGTAATAAGCGATCCTGGCCAGCGATTGGTAGGCATCAATGTCCTGGTTCCCCGTGGAACCTGCACTCAGACGTAGCTTCAATACATTGATCCCTTTTACATTTTCAAAGAACCGCTCTTTATAAATATTCCAGCCGATAGCACCTGATGGAAAGTACCCCCATTTATTTCCTGCAGAGAATTTGGAAGAACCATCTGCTCTGAATGAAAACGTAACGAGAAACCTATCGTCAAAAGCATAATTGACCCTTGCGAGGTAAGAGGCCAGCGACCATTTCAGGGCAGAAGAACCCGGCGTTCCTGCACTGGTGCCACTACCCAGATCGTTATAGGTAAGGTTATCAGAAGTATAACCATAGGATACTGCCGTTACACCTTTTGACTGAGATTGCTGTGCAGTAAAACCCGCCACGGTACTGATCCTGTGCTTGTCATTGAATTGCCTGTCGTACGTGATGGTGTTTTCATTCAGCCAGTTGGAAGTAAAGAGCGAACCTACAGCAGCATATCCATTATAGCTGGATCCTTCGTAAGTAGATTTAGGCAGGTACCTGTTCTGCTTATTGTCTATCACGTCTGCACCCAACAGTACTTTGGCTTTCAGGCCGTCTGCAATGGTATACTCGCCAGCTACATTACCCAGAAAACGATTCGTAATCGTCTCATTCGTCTGGTTATTCAGTGTATTGATCGGGTTAGCGTACACCGTTTCAAAAGGGCTGTTCTTTACATAAGTACCATCATCCTGGTAAATGGGCAGGGAAGGAGGCGTATACAGCAAACCCTGTACAATATTGGCAGGCGCTACATTTGCTTTGGTATGTGTACCAATAATGCTGGATGTTATTTTCAGTTTGGTATTATAATCATGCTCTACATTCAAGCGGGCAGAAAAACGTTCAAAGCCGGTTTTAATGATCACACCTTCCTGTTTCAGGTAATTGCCTGCAATCGCCAGTCGTGTCTTCTCAGAGCCGGAAAAGATGGATAAGCTATGGCTCTGCATAGGTGCGGTAGTAAATGCTGCTGCCTGCCAGTCAGTACCTTCACCGCTGGTATCGAGTGAATAACCGGTTACAGTAGGCAATGTGACTGATTTACCTGAATTCGTGGCTGCATCTTTTCTCAATGCCCACCATTCACGGGCATTCAGCAAAGGAATTGTTTTAATTACTTTTTGTACCCCATAGTAACCATCATAGTTGATAGAAGACTTGTTCTTTGAGCCCTTCCGGGTAGTGATCAATACCACACCATTTGCACCTCTCGATCCATAGATCGCAGTAGCAGAAGCATCTTTCAATACATCGATCGATTCAATGTCGGCGGTGTTTAAAGTAGACAATGGGTTAATGTTAGGTCCGTTCGTTACCCCCGAATTCGTTACACTGTAATTGTTGTTGATAGGAAACCCATCGATCACATAAAGTGGATCACTCCCGGCAGAGATAGAGTTATTGCCACGTATCTGTACACTCACACCGCCTCCGGGTTGCCCATTGGTTTGCGTTACAACCACACCCGCTACAGATCCCTGCAGCAGACGCTCAATGGAGTTGACGGGCTGTTCCTTGACAGCAGGTGGTACAGAAGCAATAGACCCGGTTACATCACTTTTCTTCTGTGTACCATATCCCACTACTACCACACCATCTAGTTGATTCAATGTTTGTGTCAATTCAATTCTCGCTGGCGAAGTAGTTAATTCTACCCTTAAGGTATCATACCCTATAAAGCGGACTATAACATGGTAGGGCAACTTCTGCCCCGTTACCAAACGAAAATTGCCTTTATCATCAGTGACAGTCTGATTGGTTACTCCTTCAATTTTGATAGAAGCACCAGGCAATGGCTCTTTGGTCCTGGCATCCACCACTGTTCCGCTCACGGTAGAATTAATCAGTGGTTTATCCTGTGCAGGCGATAGCATAGCGTATAGCAATGGCAAAGCCAGTAATACAAACTTTTTATACATGACATTTTTGATTAAAGACAAAGGCTTCCTTCGGGCCATGAGCACATGGCCTGTAGATCATTCATTGAAAAAGGAATAAAAAGAGAAGATTATTAACAGCAGCAGCAAATTGTCCTATTGCATGGCAAACTGATAGGGATGGAATGAATAATCTGATTCTTTTTCATTGTAATATTATTAGGTTGATATTGGAACAATGTAATGGGCATAGCCATAACCCGAGGCGTTCGCCGCTTTAAATGAAAATTGAACAAGAAAAGTAAGAAATCAACGACCACAAGATGGCATTCACGGTCTACTAATATAAGGGAGGTTGGTGGAGACATGCCTTATAACGGAACAAACATACAATGTTTTGTTTAATCTACAAAATTAATAGACTAATAATTATATTTGCTCTCCCACCAATCAAATTATCTCAATCAGACCGAATGAAAAGTATAGGAGCAATTTTCGCGCTGCTGACAATTCCTGTTATGCATGCCGCTGCCCAGACCAAGCCAGACAGGCCCAATATTCTCTGGATTGTAAGTGAAGACAACACCACATTTTTGGGTTGTTATGGTGATCAATATGCCACAACACCGAATCTTGACCGGTTTGCAACACAGGGCGTATTGTACGAAAATGCATTTTCCACCGCACCTGTTTGCGCGCCTTCCCGCAATACGTTAATTACAGGAATGCTACCTACCTCCCTGGGTACGGAGAATATGAGAAGTACTTATCCGGTTCCGTCCTTTGTACAGTTCTTTCCAAAGTACCTGCGTGCGGCCGGTTATTATACTACTAACAATTCAAAGAAAGATTATAACACCATCGATCAGGCAGATGCCTGGGATGAATCCAGCGATCAGGCGACTTATAAAAATCGTAAACCCGGTCAGCCATTCTTTGCTGTCTTCAATATCTTTACTACTCACGAGAGTAGCATCTTTGGTGATCAGCCCAACCTGAAACATGATCCGGAAAAAGCCCCGGTACCACCTTACCTGCCAAAAACAACAGAGATGAAACACGACTGGGCACTGTACTATGATAAGATAGAACAGATGGATAACAGGGTAGGGCAGCTACTGCAAGAGCTGGAAGAATCAGGGCAGGCAGATAACACGATTGTCTTTTATTATGCTGATAATGGCGGAGTATTAGGCAGAAGCAAACGCTTTATCTATGAATCAGGATTACATGTACCATTGATTATTCGTTTCCCTGAAAAGTATAAACATTTATCGCCCGGTACCCGCACCGATCAACTGGTCACCTTCGTTGATTTTGCACCTACTGTATTAAACCTGGCAGGTATAACGGTGCCATCCTATATACAGGGTAGGGCTTTTGCCGGCCCGCATTTGCCACCACCACATGACTATGCCTTCAATTTTCGTGGCAGAATGGATGAGCGTGATGACAAAGTTCGCTCCATCAGGGATAAACAATACAGGTATGTAAGAAATTTTTATCCGCATAAGATTTATGGTCAGCATGTGGAATTCCTGTGGAAAGCGGCCTCCATGCGATCATGGGAAAGGGAATACAAAGCAGGTAACCTGAATGAACTCCAATCCCGGTTCTGGAAAGAGAAGCCTGTAGAAGAACTATATGATGTAATCAATGATCCTGACAACATTCATAACCTTGCTGGTAAAAAAGAATACCAACAGGTGCTTGTCAAAATGCGCGGGGAATTGCACCGGGAATTGATCAATACAAAGGATGCAGGATTTATTCCTGAAGCCCAGCTCACAGGTATTATTCCATATGAGTATGCACATTCTTCCAACTATGACATTACGAAAGTGCTTGAAACTGCAGAAGCAGCTTCCAGTCGTGATGTGCAACACCTGCCGGCATTGGTGAAAAAACTAAAAGATAAAGATGCCGTTATCCGCTATTGGGCTGCTACCGGCATTACTATTCTTGGAGCCAGCGCTGCCAGTGCAAAGAAAGATATTCTCCCCTTATTACAGGACGAAAGTATCGCTGTGAAGATCGCTGCCGCAGAAGCTGCTTATAAACTAGGTCAGAAAGAAGATGCATTAAAAGTGCTCCTTTCAGCCATAGATAGTCCTAACGATATGGCGAGGTTGCAGGCCCTGAATGTATTGCAGTCAGTAGATAGAACGGACCTGGCAGTATTTCAGGAGAAATTAAAATCGCTATCCGCCACTTACGATGTGGCACTGGCCAAATACCTGTTAAACAACTAAAGCAAATCATATGAAACACGCAGCACTCATGACGATCAGTGCACTGACCCTTGGTTGGCTGTCCCCGCAAAAGAGCATTGCACAGCAGCAACCGAACATCATCGTCATCCTGGCTGATGATATGGGGTATTCAGACCTGGGATGCTATGGAAGCGAAATTCCCACACCCAACCTCGACAAGCTGGCACAAAACGGTGTCCGGTTTACGCAATTTTATAACACTGCCCGTTGCTGTCCTTCAAGAGCCACCTTGTTAACAGGGCGCTACAGTCACCAGGCCGGTGTTGGGCATATGATGAATGATCTTGGCCCTGAGCATGAAGCTTATCGCGGACAATTAAACAACAAGTCTGTTACCATTGCTGAGGTACTAAAGAGCGCAGGTTATTTTACCGCAATGGCCGGTAAATGGCATGTGAGTTTTGACTTTAGTGTAACACCTGCCAACAGGGGATTTGACAGATCACTTGCAGCGCCTAATGGTGGTTTCTATCATGCAGACAAAAGATCCCGCCTCTTTTTAAATGGCCGCGAACTGGATGTGAACAAAGAACTTCCTAAGAATTGGTATACCACTGACCTCTTTACAGACTATGGTCTTAAATTCATAGACGAGGCATTGACAGAGAAAAAGCCATTCCTGCTCTACCTGGCATACAATGCACCACATTTTCCTTTGCAGGCGCCGGAAAATGAAATTGCACCATTCAGGGGTAAATATCTGCAGGGTTGGGACAAAGTCAGAGAAGCGAGGTATCAAAAGCAGATCCGGCTGGGGTTAATAGATGCCTCTTTAAAACCCGCTCCTGATAACCCGATCATTTATAAATGGGATACCCTCGGAGACGCAAAGAAAAAACGGTATGACGATATGATGGCTATATATGCAGCCGTGATCAGTCACCTGGATAAGGAAGTAGGCGTGCTCGTAGATGGATTGAAGAAAAGAAATGCCTTTGATAACACAGTCATTCTTTTTGTGTCAGATAATGGTGGTAATGCAGAACCGGGCATAGAAGGCCGGTACGACGGAGAGCAGCCGGGTGCTGTGAATTCAGATGTCTACATCGGGCAGGGTTGGGCGCAGGTAGCATGCACCCCTTTCTGGATGTATAAGCACCATACGCACGAAGGAGGCATTTCCAGCCCTGCAATTGTAAGCTGGCCTGCAGGTATACCCAAAGAGAGAAACGGCAAATTTGAGCGCCAGCCGGCCCACTTAGTCGATATTCTGCCTACCCTGATTGACCTGGCGCATGCTAATTATCCTGCTGAGTATAATGGCAACAAAATTCAGCCGGTAGAAGGTGTGAGTATCAAACCGGCATTCACGGGAAAGGATGTAGGTAGAAAGAACCCCATCTTCTGGGAGCATGAAGGCAACAGGGCCATTCGGGAAGGTAAATGGAAGCTCGTGGCAGAACGTTCTGAAAGATGGCAGCTGTATGACCTGGAAAAGGATCGGTCAGAACTGAAAGATGTGTCCCGCCAATATCCCGAAGTGGCGGCAGACCTGGAAGCGAAATACAATGCCTGGTATCAGCGTGTGCATGCAGAACCTTATCCCCACCCACTCAACAAGTGGTTTTATGATTATACCCAGCTGAAGAGCGGGGAATAATATTAGTTAGCCTGTATAATGATGGCTGGGCCGCTTTGGCATTGTATAAAATAAAAAATCCCGGCCTGATCCGGGACTTACTTTGTAGCGAGGAGCGGATTCGAACCGCTGACCTTCGGGTTATGAGCCCGACGAGCTACCTCTGCTCTACCTCGCAATGAGGGTGCAAAGGTATGTAAATAATTATCACTACCAAATCTTTTTTAAATTAGTTGTGTTTTATTTAAACCGGCCGCAGGCGCCCATTAATTAAATGACTGCCTGAACTGCAAAGGAGACACTTTCGCCTTTACCTTAAAAAACTTGCTGAAAGATTGAGAATGCTCAAATCCAAGCTGAAAAGCTATTTCAGATGCTGATAAGCTGGTAGTGGACAACAGCTCCTTCGCTTTTTCAAATAGCCGTGCCTGAATCAACTGCTGTGCATTCTGGCCAGTGAGCGACCGGAGCATATCGCTCAGGTAACTGGGGGAGAGGTTCAGCTGGTCTGCCAGGTACTGAACAGAAGGCAATCCCCTGGATGACGGATAATCATGCTTAAAATAATCATCCAGCAGGTCTTCTATCTTTTGCAACAGATCGTTGTGCATAACCTTGCGGGTCACGAACTGGCGCTTATAAAACCGGTTGGCGTAATTCAGCAATAACTCAATATGAGAAATAATCACATCCTGGCTAAAATCATCAATCCGGCTGTTGAGTTCTGTATCAATCATCTGAAAGATGGAAAGGATCGTATTCTTTTCTTCTTCAGACAGGTGAAGTGCTTCGTTGGTAGAATAAGAAAAATAGCCATACTGCCTGATCTTTTTGGCGATAGGGTAATTCAGTAAAAAGTCCGGATGTATCAGTAACACATATGCAGAACACACCGCCGGATGTTCGGCATTTTGTCCGATAATCTGACCCGGAGAAGCGAATAACAAACCACCTTCGTCAAAATCATAGTAACTCTGCCCGTACCGTATTCTGCCACCAAACTTTGGCTTGTAGGAAATTTTATAGTAATTCAGCACATGGGGGCCAATCGGCATATTCTCAATCTGGGAATTCGGCCCATTGAGAAGACTCACCAGCGGATGCCTGGGATTCGGTAACCCAAACATGCGGTGCATATCAGACAGAGAGCCCATTTTATAAGGGAGATTTTCTTCTTTTTTCATGTTTCTGCACATTAAAGAATGATAACCGGTACAAAGGTCGGTTATCATTCTCATATTATGTTAGTTTGATTCTCCCTGTGCAGCACGAGACACCTCGTCCCAGGCTTCCCAGGTGGCCAGTCGCTCAGCATACACTGCCCGTACCCCTTCCAGGTTGCGACTGCCAATATTGAATCGCAGAGGTGGATTATCAGCATCTACCATTTTAAAAAGCGATGGAGGCGTAGCGGCCGGATTACCCCTTTCAAACGAAACGAGTTGTCCGAAAAACTGCTGTTTGAAATCGGCATAGATGTCAAGCCCTGCTGCAAATTTTAAAGACTCCTGTGTGCCGAATTCCGTTGCATAGGCGCCAGGTTCAATGATAGTCACCTTAATGTTGAAAGGTTTCACTTCTGCAGCCAGACTTTCGTGTATTGCTTCAAATGCCCATTTAGAAGAACAGTAGTAGCCGATCACAGGCAATACCACATGCCCCAGGTTACTGGAAACGCCAATGATATGACCGCCGCCCTGTTTTCTCAACAATGGCAGTGCTGCCTTAATCACTGCAACGGGACCTATCACATTTGTCTCATACAGTGCCCTTACCTCATCAGCGTTGGCCTCTTCAATGGTGCTGACCAGGGAATAACCTGCATTATTAAGTACAATATCCAGTCTGCCAAAGTGTGCATGTGCCCTGGCTACAACTTCATTCACCTGCTTTTCATTCGTTACATCCAGTTCCAGTGTCAACACATTTTCGCCATACTTTTCCTTAAAGTCTTCAATGCCTGGAAGTTTGCGTGCGGTAGCTACCACTTTATCCCCCCGTTGCAGCGCAGCTTCTGTCCAAACCCGTCCAAAACCTCTTGAGGTACCTGTAATAAACCATATTTTACCTGCCATAGTATTGATGTTTTAATTGTAGATCAAAGATCGGCAGATGGTTTTTTCCACTTGTAGCCCTATTGAGGCACTTTGTAGCCAAAAAATTATATTTGTAAGGTGAAAAAAAGAAAATCCATTCCGGTAAACCCGATGGCGGACCAATTTGGTTCAGGTATAGCTGTTGAAAAAATCTCTGTGAAGGCATTCAGTGCGGCAGAAATGGAAGAGGCCGGAAAATCGCATAGGGAGGATGGACATTCTTTCTTTTTGCTTGAAAAAGGGAGCGTTGGGCTTGAAATAGATTTCCAGCAATATACCATCAGGCCTTCGGAGTTGATCTACATACACCCTAATCAGGTACATCGCATTCTCTCTTTTAAAAATGTAACACTCAGCTGCTGGTCACTTAACAATGAAAACCTGCATCCGGAATACCTGCAGCTATTAGAAGCGATCACCCCGGCAAAACCCCTGTTATTAAAGAAAGAAACCTTTTCCCTTATTGCCGACGCGGTATCATTGAGTATGCGTTTTTTTGAACGAAAAAACGACAGGCTATATCATTCACTGCTAAAAGATAGTTGCAATGCGCTGGTAGCATTAGTAATATCGCAATACCTGGCACAAACTACACCCACACAGCAACTGCCGCGATTTGAAATCGTGACTAAAGGATTCAAAGAATTATTGGAACGTAATTATACAACAGCCAAGCGACCGGCATACTATGCCCAACAACTAAACATATCTGTCCCCTATCTGAATGAATGTGTTAAAAACACAACAGGTTATTCCGTTTCCCATCTCATACAGCAACGTGTAATCCTGGAAGCCAAACGGTTGCTCTCCCATTCTGACAAGGCGGTCAAAGAAATAGCTACAGAATTAGGTTATGATGATTATCCCTATTTTTCCCGGTTATTTACCAAAGTAGTGGGGAAAACACCCTTAACTTTCCGGAACAAAAACCTCGATTAGTCCAATAATTACTTTTTCCAGACCTTATTTTTCCGGATCACCCGCAGTTATTTTGTGCCAATGAAAAAAGAAATACTCATATCAGGTGCAAGTATAGCCGGACTTGCAACAGCTTTTTGGATGAATAAGGCAGGTTACAAAGTAACAGTGGTGGAAATTGCTCATGCACCCAGGATGGGAGGAACTGCTGTAGACCTGCAGGGGCCTACCATTGATGTAGTGAAGCGTATGGGAATTTATGAGCAGTTAAAATTGAGTGCATTGAACCTGGAAAGGATCGAATTCAAAAATGCTGCAGATGAAACAGACGGATTCATTGCAGTAGAGCGGGAGGGAGAAGAGATCGAAATAGAAAGAACTGAATTAGTGCGGATTTTATTAGATCAGTTGAAAGATGAGGTGAACTTTATTTTCAACAATAGTATTACCGCACTAAATGAAACTGTGGATAATATAGCAGTTACATTTAAAGATGGTTCTTCACGCCCGTTTGAGCTGGTGATTGGATGCGATGGCACACATTCAGGTGTAAGAGGAATCTGGTTTGGTCCTGAAAATAAATACGCACATTTTCTCGGGGCATATTTTTCTATCTCAATCATAGATAAATTGCTGATAAAGCAAAACACCATGCAGTTCTATAATGTTCCGGGCAAGGCTTATATGCTGAATGCCTACAGGCATAAAACTGACATTGTATTTTGCTTCCTTTCAGAAAAGGAAATACCATATGATTACCGTAATGTAGAGGAACAGAGAAAAATCATCCTGGAACAGTTTGGAGGGCAGGGATGGAGAACCACAGAATTATTAAAGGAAGTAGCCGGCTCGGAAAACTTTTACTTCGATAAATTTTGCCAGATAAAAATGCCATGCTGGACAAAAGGCAGGGTCGCATTAGTAGGAGATGCCGCTTATTGTGCTTCGCCGGCAGCAGGAAGGGGCGGTTCGTTAGCAATGGATGGAGCGGCAGCACTGGCTGATGCGCTGGAAAAACATAATGGAAACTTTGAATCAGCATTTCGGGATTACAATAAAAATTTACGCCCGCTTATTGAAGAAGTGCAGGCCGATGCTGCGTATAATGTAAAGGAGAAGTTTGTACTGGCAACTGAAGAAGCCATTCGCCAAAGAAACCAGGCGGGATTTTAGTACGATTGCAAAGGCACCTCCGATAGATATATAGTATTAAATATTAATTTAATTACTATCTTGCTCAAAAATAGCATTCTACCTGTAGCATTCACCAGGTAAACTTTGCATTGTACTTAAACTGCCTATCTATGAAAAAACTGTACATTGTCATGCTGATTACAGTCGGTCTGTATTCCTGTAGTGCCACCAATCATGTCTACATCAGCGTTCAGCAACCATCACCTGTCACCCTTCCCCCGGGAATGAAAGACGTTGGTATCATCAACAGAAGTCTTGTGACGGAAAAGAATAAAGCACTGGACATTGTAGATAAGGTAATAAGTTTAGAAGGCGATAGTCTGGATGCCCAGGCATCCCAGGCAGGCATTATTGGCCTGGCCGATGAACTGATCAAAAACAACCGGTTTACAAACGTAACAGCTTTCCTCAATCTCAACCTGCGCTCGAATGTACCAGGTCAATTCCCATCTCCACTTGCATGGGATGTGGTCGATCAGATTTGCAAAGAGAAACATGTAGATGCACTTTTCTCATTGGAACTATTTGATACAGATTCTAAAATCAGCTATGTAGCAGTACCTATTTCTGTAAAAACACCATTGGGCAATATACCGGGTGTGGAACACCATGCCTCTATGCTTACTATAGTGAAAACCGGCTGGCGGATTTACGACCCTGTAAACCGGCTGATCCTGGATGAATATCCGATCACCCGTAGCATTACCCTGTCGGGTAAAGGCATCAATCCGGTGGCAGCAGCAGGTGCGATCATCAACAGAAAAGAAGCTGTGAAGGATGTAAGCAGGAAAACGGGCCAGGATTATGCGTACAGGTTAGTGCCTTACTGGATCAAAGTAACCAGGGATTATTATGTAAGAGGTACTAACAATTTCAGCATCGCTAAGCGCAAAGCGCAAACCGGCAATTGGAATGGAGCGGCTGAATTATGGAAAAAAGAGACCACCTCTTCCAGTGGCAAAATAGCCGGGCGCGCATGTTACAACATGGCTATTATTTGTGAAATAAACGGACAGTTAGATAAGGCGATAGAGTGGGCACAAAAGGCATATGAAAACTATAATAATAAACTGGCGCTGAGGTATGTGAATATATTGAAGCAAAGACGGGAGAGTAACAGCTTGTTGAATTATCAACAGGAAAACTAATTGCAAAGGCCTTCAGATTTTTAAAACTGAAGGCCTTTTTATTGCCTTAGTCCCGAAAGTAATTTCTGATAATTTTACTAATCGTATCTGCTCTATTTAAAATCATCAGGTGACCTCCGCCCTTAATTCGATAGTCAGGATGCACCAGCCTGCTGATGATTACCCTATCGGCAGTCCCATGTATCTGAATAGTTCTTTCAGGCACTTCTTTATTATCCCAATAAGCTATCCCTTTCAGGGCCCAACGAAAAAAAGTAACATCTGTATCCTGCAACAATTTCGTTAATGCCTTCTTATCATTTGGTGATTTGGCTCCAAAGTAACGATAACTGAGAAAATTGGCACGTTTTATCAATGGACCGGGAATGATTCGATACAAACCCAGCTTCATGAAAAAAAACTGCAACTTGTTCAGTTCGCTCTTTGTGCGAACCGAAGAGATTAATACCATTTTTTCTACCCTGATTTGTTTAGATACTTCAACAGCTATAATGCCTCCAAAAGAAAGCCCGATAAAGTAGGGATTTTCGACAGTGATCTGGCTTTTTATCCTGCCTGCATACTGTGTTAGTGACTCATTGGGCAAAGCAGGTATCCAGGTAATGTAAACTTTATGATAACCCGGGAGCTTCAGGTTCATGAATATACTTGAATCTGCTCCGATTCCACTAAAAAGATAGATCGTTTTTTGTTCTTTGGGGGCTGTATCCTTTGGGGGTTGGCCAACAGCCAGGAGACTGTCGAACGTAAGCAGAAAAGAAAAAATCACTTTCGCACTTTGCAACATAAATTTCTTTATTTCCCCACTTCTTTCTTAAAAAAACGCTTTACGATATTACTGAAAAAAAATCAATCCTCACTCCATCCTGAATATAATCTTCTCGACCACATCTCCATCCCTTAGCACCCGGATAGTAAATGGAATACTACCCGGTACTGATTTGCGCTGCAATTTATTCAACTGTACCTGGTCTATACTGGCAGTATAGTTTCCGGGGGGCAGGCCAATATAATTAAACGTTCCGTCCGGTTCTGTGAGTGCCCTGGCCACAAGCCCCCCTTTACTATTCCTGATCAGCACCAGCACACGGCCCTGTGGTACATTGTCCAGGAATACCCGGCCGTTTACTTCGCCCACCACCGTCACAGGTATTTCTACCAGCTTCAGATTATTCGGATCAATGGCAATACTGTAAGTCCTGTTGTCGAGCCGCCAGGCTATGTTTTCCAGGCTATTCGCATCCACTGTCACATAATAGTTCACAAAAGGTTCCAGCTGTGTGATCATAATAGTAGAATCAGATTTACTATAGATCACATTCCCATACCTGACACTCACCTTCACATCAGCTACCTTCGGCTCATTTTTATCCCGCTTTCCATTGGCATTCAGGTCCAGGAAAGGTACTAATGTCACACCACCAGTACCTACATTGATGCGATTATTCAGGTCGAAGTGATGAGTACGTTTATCGTACATCATACCACCCCGAACAGCTTCCACGATCGTGCTCACGCCTGATCCTCTCCAGGCAGACAGGGACGTTTGTGCAAAATCCAGGTCATACCGAAAACCAATACCCACATTAGTGATATTACTTTTATAATTCTGTTCAAATGTAAAATTGACATAGCCCCGGTTCATGATATACTTGCCGATCTCCCCTCTTACATATGTGAATCTGTGATCACTATAACCATACTGTACCTGTGGGAGGAAGATGAGACCTTTGGCAAGAGGAACGGTAAAGGCCAGGTTGCTATAAATATAAGGTTGGGTATTTTCAAGGAAGAAACCATAGGTAGAAAGATTCGTACCTATCCTTTTTATAGAGCCGGTCACCAGCCATTCTGCAGTCGTATAATTAATATTGCCCGGCAGCAGAATATGATCCAGCGTTACCCTTGTAAAGGATGAAAAATGAGGAAAGTTCACCGGTCTTGATACGATCAGTTTATGTTCTTCCTTATAATTAAAATTGATCGCTTTCTGCCCTTCTTTATACCTGATATAATCAAACTCTGCCTCCAGCCCGGTCCTGTGCCGGTAGGTCATAATACCTCTTGCACGTACATTGTAGACATAATCAGCGGTGAATAGCAGCCCTCTTGCCACCAGCATAGACATGTTTACAAACGGCATCCCTTTGCCGGTTCTTACAGAAGAAAGATATTCCATTCCCGCTCCAATGGTGATTTGCCGGGTCAGTCCATAATTACCCTGTACATGTGCATAATGGCTATGCAGGGAATCTTCCACCATCCCTGCCGTAGCGTTGTATTCAAACTCTTTATAAGGTAGGAAATTAAAGGGCACGACTATATTCTCATCCTTAAACCTTTCCTCTCCCCAGGGGCCATAATAGCGCAGCGTTACCTGTGTATTCCCATACACCAGTGGTACCTGGAAGCTAAAAAAACCTGCAGCATCAGCCCGGGTATAGTCTACCAGCACGCCATTTACATATAGCTCCACGATCCAGTTAGGATCGGTAAAATTGCTCAATGTATAGGTGCCATAAGAACGTCTGAAAGAAGTAGGGGTATTCGTCAGTGTTACACCTACCACGGGTGCAAAGATGGATGCAATGGAGCTGGCATATAGTTTCCCGGCAATGATCTGCCGCAGTGCAGTGTTGTCATTGTTGGCATAACGCCAGCGGTAAAATTGTTGTCTTTCATCCAGCGGCCTGATGTAGTTACTGTCATGCGAGACACTGGTTTTTGTAGTCTGCTGGGTGAAGTTGTTGTAGTTAAGAGATACAAAGGCTTCTCCACCTGCCAGCATACCACCTAAGTTCAGGTTGAGGCGGGTATCGGAAAAACCGGGTTTCCGCTGGGTGGCGATCACAGCCCAGTCGGCCATACCAAAATGGAAGAGGGGATAAGTACGCCCAATTGTAGTATCTGCCTCCATTTCACCTTTCAGCTTGCTAATGTTCTGGCGCATCAGCTCCTGCCGCATTTCTCTTACAACAGGGAGCTCCACTTTTGTTTCCATATTAACGGCCAGGTTGCGGAATATGAATTTACAATTCAGACCAAACACGAGGCCAAGGATATCCGTGCGTAAATAAATCTCATCTGCAATGCGCACAATGCTCTGCTGTGGCAGGGGAAAGGTCTTATGCTGATAAGTGATTTGCCTGTGCTTGTGATCTATCACATAAGGGAACTGCTGGTCAACAAAGAAACCGGAGACGGAATCCAGGCCAGCAGACGGAATATTCCTGATCTTCAGAAAATTGAACAACGTACTTACCGGCAGGTACACCGTATCATTATGTATCACAGCTGGCATTTCCACCCCGCCTATATCTTTTACAATGAAGGTGACTGAAACCTCATCATAATCAAATTCTTCTTCATACCCGGGTGATCCCGGACCAGGTCCACTTCCACCGGGGCCAGGCCCACTTCCCCCAGGCCCAGTTCCTCCGCCACCAGGGCCAGGTCCACCACTAGGTCCCGGACCTCCGCTATGAGCACCTCCCCCTGGCCCGCCACCAGGGCCTCCTCCCGGCCCCGGCCCTTTCGCAAGTACTGACAAGGTAAGCAACAGGCATAACAAACAACTCCACATATGCCTGTATTCAGACATACAACTGTTGATCATATTTCCATAGTCCTTCAACATTATTCCTGTATAAAAGTCACATTGAACGTTCCACTGTATTGCCCTGGTGGATTGGCCAGGATATTGCCTACCGTCAGTGTACCACCTATCCGCACCAGTGTTCTGGCCGGTGGTGTAGCCGTAGCAATAAAGGGACTCCCCGTACTGGAAGCGCCTATCGTCATCGTCAATGTTCCCCCGTTACTGCCTGTCAGCAAAGCAGACGAACCGTTTACAATCTGAATCAATGTTCCGGGGTTGGCATCCACCTCAAATATGGCCGGTGCAAAAGAGACACCCATTTGTAACAGCACCACGCTACCTGTACTGGATCTTGATCCATCTGAAAATACCGTTACCGTGCCACCGGAAGCCCCCATTGTAAATGCACCAAAGCGTAAGCCCTGTGCAGGGTTTACGTATATGGCTATGGGGCGGGGAGGCGGCTGCTGTGCCCTGGAAGGTAAAGCTGCCAATACACCCATCAAGAATAATATGCCGGTAATAAAGCCATTCATGCTATCGAATATTTACTGATGCGCCACAAAAACCTTTTTCGTCCTCAACCCTTTCTTTGAATATAAACTTACCATATAGATACCACTGCTAAACGACGGACCCAGCTCCCGTACACCACTACCCGTCACAGTTGTACGGAATAATACCTGTCCTGATACATTGCATACTGTCAGCTGTTCCGTTTCGCCAGCTTCCAGGTCCAGTGCTACGAATATCTTCCCATGTGCACTATAAGCATTGAAAGTAGTATTGTCCGGAGCAGTACCCAGGGCTTTCAAACTAAACACAATGGAAAACCGCCTGTCATCATTTCCTGCATTGACGTACGTCCGGTAATGTGCATCTGCCGTCAATTGCTGATAAGTGTCTTCCCCATCTTTCAGATAGATATGCCATCCGGCAGGCATGCGCAGCAGATCTGCAGCCCTGAAGGTGAGATACCCCGTCTTCTTTGTATATAGTCCCAGTGGTATCACAAACGTACTATCCTGTAAATACGGCAATGCATATACCGACAGGCGATTGGTATCAGTACCCCGCATAAACATATTCGGTACTGAAGGGTCCGTATTCATTATCTTCAGCGCATCCATCGTCTGATCAAATTCCTTCACGGCACTATGATCAAAATATACCACCGCCATATCTTCCCCTGATCCATCTTCTGTAAACCCTGCTGCCAGCCTTAATAAAGGCACAGTAGCCGGTGCATCCCTGTGATAATTAGGGGTGAGGTTATTGACACGGGCGGTATTATTGACAGCGAAAGTGGCCGTCACCGGGAAAGTACCATTAGACACATGTACAAAGAAACCCTGCATGGCAGGAATGATATTATTGGCCACACCATCGCTGGAAATACCATTGATATAAGAGCTATAGGTACCGGCATACTGATCTGTAGTACCATTATTAAAGTAATAGATCGCATTGTCGATATTCGTCTTCGTCCAGCCACCAGCCGCATTCCAGTCAACAGGAGATGGATACGGATTGCCCGCCAGGTTAAAGCCAAGGGTATACGGTTGGTTGTTATTGGTAAATGTGGGTGATGTGATAGTACCATTATTGACAGTGCCCGTCATATTGAATGTTACCGCTGCCGTACTGCTGCCAAAATTAGCGGCATATCCGGCCATAGGCACCAATGCGTTCGTTGTGGTGGTATAGGCAGTCCAGCCGGAATAAGCAACATTCTCTACATAACTATACAGCGTAGGGAAAGAGGCACTCAGGTTAATATCATCTGCCAGCTGGCTCACTGTAGCCGATTGGAATGGAGAGCTTACATACCTGTAGCCAAATGCAGAAGGAAGGTATCGCTGCATGGTAACATTGCCACTCACACTGCCGCTGCCACTACCATCGATCAGGGCTGTTTGGGTAGCGGTCGATAACAGGGTAATAAATCCACCAGTGGTCAGTGTACCTGTAGTCACTTTCAATATCCCCGCAATATTGAGCGTGCCTGATACCGTTATGCCAGCACTATTATTGGAGGTGAGGTTATTAACGGTATTGGTGGCAAAGGTGCTGGCGGGTATTGTCTGTGCAACGCTGCCATTCAGCTCAATGCTGCCATTGGTGGCCGTGAATGTACCTGAATTGGAAATGGTGCCGCTGATCTGCATGGCGCCACCATTCACTGTTACAGAGGCCCCGGTCTGAATAGTCAGGTTATGGGTCGTGGCAGTACCGGTAGTAATATTGGGATAATTGGTGAGCGCAGACGGAATAATCGCATCTGTTGTAGTGAGTGGAACAAAGCTGGCAGACCAGTTGCCGGTCAGGAACCAGTTGGTACTTACAGCCCCTGTCCAGGTATTGCTGTTCAGCAGCTCACCAACTGCAATATCTCCAATGCTGCTCAGCCCTGTAGCCTGGATAGAGGTAGCCAGCGGAGATACTGTGGTGGGCGAGGTCCAGGTGCTGCCATTATAATTGGCCACTTTAAAATTAGAAGTAGTAGACCCCGCATCTACATCTCCCGCTACCCAGTTTACAGTAACTGAGGTAGTGGTAAAGACGGTACCGCTGTTGGTAAAAGACCAATACCGGTTCACGCTCCTGTTAGGGTTTAATGGAGAGGTCGCAATGTTGGGATGCTCAGTAGCCGTTGCCGTTCCTGTCATATTACCAGCTGTAGTTACGCTGGCAAAGAGTAATGTGGCCGGAGAATAATTAGTGCCATCGCCAACTTCATAATTCCGGGTCACACTGGTACCGGTGCTTACATTTTTCTGTAATTTTCCATACACCCATCCTGTGCTGGCAGATGCCCCGGTTACACTGCCGGTGGCAGGAATGATCATAGTGAAGGTGCCCGTTTGTATAATTCCTTTAATGAAATTGAGGGTAGTATTCACTGTTACATTCGTACCCATGGTAATATTTCCGCTGGCTTTTTTTACCTGCAGATTATTGAAGGCGCCGGTAGAAGAAATATTCTGCACGCCAGTGCCAGAGAAGACGAAAGTATTGCCGGTATTGGTAAAGGTGCCACCTGTCATACTCCAGCTACCTTCCAGTGTATCCACAAAACTGCCGGGTATAAAAGTACCGTTGGAGAGTGTGAAGTTACTTAAGATGTGCAGCATCTTTGAGGCAGTTTTATTGCCTGCTGCCGTTATCTGCAGGTTGCCGTAGGAGGTATCGGCATTGATCGCCTGGGTACCGCCATAATATTCTACGTTACTGAGTGTATCGATAGCATAGCTTGTAAATGTAGGTAAGGAGGTGGTACCACCTACCCTGTACAGCGCATTGTCGTCAATGGTCAGTATGCCACCACCAGCATCCTGTGTTACTGAAAAACCTGCATTATCGAATGTGCCGCTTTGTACATGGAGGTCTGCCACACCCACTGTATTCTGTGCCAGCGAGGTAGTAGCACTTGTTTTATTGATGGTGAACTGTGCCAGCGTATAAGGCGAAGATGTACCTCCAATTACAGAAGCCAGTGAGCCAGTGAAAATGACAGTGCCTACAGTAGCGTCAAACAGGTTATTGTTCGTAAAGTTATGCGCCACATTGAAATCAGAGTTGGCAGCAATATTACCCGTAATCACCAGGTCATAGAAAGTAGTACCCGGGCTACCAGTAAGGCTGTTGCTGGCTCCACTCAGGGTAAAGGTAGAAGTGCCTCCGTTCAGCGTACCATCACTTTCCATATCACCGGCTACCGTATAACTATTACTGCCGGCATTGAAGATGGCATTATTGGCGATCACAAAGTTGCCACCCACCGTCCAGTTGTTAGCAGGAGTAACGCCGGCGGTATTGGTTATAGTCACGTTGTTCAGCGCAGTAGGTGTGCCGGTTACTGACATTGCGCCACTACCGGCAAAGAGCACTGTTCCTGAGCTGTTGAAGGTAGTACCCAATAGTTTTATAGTCTTTGCGGTGCTGGGCGTGAAGTTCAGTATGCCTGTACTGGTTACGGTACCATTATTGGTAAAACTACCCAGTATAGTATGGGTAGAAGGGCCGCCATTGAAAATGCCCCCGGTACCAACGTTGAAGGCGATTACAACAGTCCAGCCTACGCTGGGATTCACTCCTGCTGTATTATTCACGTTCAGTGTAGCAAATGTTGGTGTGCTGGTAGAGTTCAGTACAGGAGATATGGAACCATTGAAATTAATAACCCCACTTGAATTGGAAGTAATGGCATTGAGCAGGCGGATGGTTTGTACTACAGTGCCGGTAAAGGTGGTGGTGCCGGTACTTGTCAGCACGCCGCTGTTGGTCAGGTCTCCATTCACAGTGGCCGAACCAGATCCGGCATTATAAGTGCCGGTAGCCGTAATAAAGAGCAATCCATTATACGACTGATCGCTACCTGCCACCGTATAACTACCATATACAGTCACCTTATTGAAGGTAGTAGTACCTGTAATGGTCTTGCCACTACCGTTCAATATCACAGTACTGCTTGCAGGCGTATAGGTGCCACTATTTACCCAGTTGCCGCCGAGGGTAATAGAGTAACTACTACCACTGAATGTAGCGCCACTGTTAATAGTAAGGTCGCCGTTCACAATGGCATTCCCATTAAGGGTTTTGGTACCTCCATTGGTGAAGATAAGGTTACCGTAGGTCACAGGGGCTACTCTCTGGGCAACTGTACCATTATAGTTGACAGTGCTGCTGGTACCTGAAGCATAGGTAACAAAATTTGCCGGGAAGTTATTGGTTCCTCCTGCCAGCAATGTAGTCCCATTGGTGAGGGTACAGGTACCGCCCGAAGAACTGCGGTTGCAGGTAAAGGTAGACAGCGATAAGGTACCACTGCTGAGTGTAAGGTCGCTGTTGATGCTCACATTGCCGGAAAGAGTAGCGGTACCACCTGCTTTATTGATGATAAGGTTATTGAAAGAGCTGGCAGATATACTTTGTGCGCCGCTCCCATTGAAAGTGATGGTACCGCCTGAAGGGACGAATGTGCCACTGTTGTTCCAGTTGCCACCCACGGTATTGGTGACAGTGCCACCGTTTAGAATAGCACCGGAGGCAATGGTCACATCGCCGGTTATATTAGTAGCGCCACTGATATCCAGTTCACCCGCGCTGACAGATAGATTGCCGGCTACACTGGTAGCACTTCCCAGTGTAGCAATACCTCCCGTAGTATTTATTGTCAGGTTGTAATAAGGAACACCTGCTACAATTTGTGCATTGGTACCATTATAGGTAACAGTGCTGGTAGATGGGGTGAAGGTGCCGTTAGTATAATTAAAATTATTCCCGATATTGAGGTTACCTGCACCGGAAAAAGTTACATTGGCACCTCCTGATTCGGTTAGTGATCCGCCGACTGTAATTGTACCTGTGCCTGCATTCAGATTGATCACATCTCCCGAAGTACCATCGCTCAGTGATAGGTCTCCATTCACAGTAATATTCTGGTTATTAGCATTGATGGTATGGGTGGCATTGGTGCTCCAGGTGCCGGAAATATTACCTGCAGTAGTGAGAGAGCCGCCAGCATTCAGGGTAAGTGTAGCAGCCTGCACACTACCAAATTGAATACTTTTTACAGAAGCGGCACTGGTAATCACTGGTTGGTTCGTAAAAGCAGCGGTACCAATTTCTGCGATATCATTTACACCCGGAGGGGTAGAAGGAGAGCCTGTAACCGTTGTCCAGTTACCCGCTGTGGCCCAGTTGCTGCTCACAGAACCATTCCACCTGGCTACATTCAGCGTGCTGGATAATGTCCAGCGATTGGTGACATCTCCTAATAAAATTTGTTCTACATAATTGGAAGTAGTGCTGTTGGAACTACTTCCGGATGAGCTCCAGCCAGAGCCGGTATTGTGCCACAGTGTTAATGCCGATTCTGTGTTCCCGTTCAGTTCTGCATCTTCATAGTGCAATCGCAGGGTGGCAATGGAGATATTAGTACCCGTTACAGTGATAGTATATTCCCGGTTGATAGCACTACCAGAAGGGAAGTCCGTCACAGCGCCTTTTGTAACCGTCACCGTTATGGCCGTTACCGCCAGTGTGATCCCGGTAAAGGTGATCTGGTTATCAGGTCCTTCAAACGTATAGGGGGTAAGCAGGCTAAAAGCATGTTGTCTTCTGATGGTACCGATGATAATACCAGGACCGGTACGGGTGGTTGTAATGATGACCATATTGCTCCCTGTGCTCATTCCACCCTGGGTCATATTCAGCGTGCCTACCGTGGTATTGGCATTCAGGGTAAGCTGGTTGGTGGTAGCAGATTTATTGAGCGTAAGGATGTTGAAAGTAGTGGCCCCATTAATCGTTGCATCTGCACTACCTGTGAACGCAACTGTGCTGGAGGATGCTGTAAAGGTGCCATTGTTGTACCAGTTACCCATGACGGTGACTGTAGCCGTAGACCCGCTAAAAGTAGTGCTGGTAGCAATCGTAAGGTCACCATTTACAGAAATATTTCCTCCTGCTGTCTTGGTACTTCCGTTAGATAATGTCAGGTTACCATAGGTGCTGGCAGTCACTGTTTGTGCCCCGGAACCGTTATAATTGACTGTATTGGGAGCAGTAGACGTTACATTGAGTGTGCCACTGGTAACCGTATATGTATTGGCAATACCCAATACAGCATTGGTGGATAACTGTAATGAGGTGCCATTCAGGTTGACGTTAAAAAGGTTGGCAGTACCTGTCAGTGAGCTGGTGCCGGTGAACGTAGCTGTGCCGGCTGAGGCAGTCAGGGTACCGCTTACATACAAGGACGATCCGATGGAGAAGTTGATGGCGGTGGTAATACTCCCGGATGCCACCAGGCTGTTAAAGTTGACAGTTCCTGCTCCTGAAATTGTTTTGGAGGCACCACTAAGCGTGATGGTATTGCCAGAACCCGTAAGTGTACCGCTTACACTTAGGTTGCCTGTAATAGTGAGGTCGTTGCTGGCAGTGACAGAGCCGGATACAGTCAGGTTGTCAAAAACAATATTCGTACCCGTAATGGTTTTAGAGGTGCCTGACATCGTAAAGGTATTTCCGCTGGCACAGGTAAACTCACCGGGGCCAGTGGTAGCCAGGTTTCCCGAAAGGTTGATGGTGGTGGTAGCAGGTGCTGTGATATTAGAAGCGCCGATAGTCAGGTTATTGAAATTCTGAGTACCCGACCCGCTGATAGAAGAGCCGGGGGCATTCATCAATACAGTAGAGGTATTCCCTGTGAAGGTGCCATTGTTAATCCAGTTACCACCCAGGTTATAATTAAACGTGCTGCCATTGAAGGTAGTAGAAGCACCGATGGTCACATTTCCACTGAAGGTGATATTAGAAGCGCCGGTAAACGTAAGGGAAGTACCTGCATTGATGTTACTGACAAAGTTGCCCGCCACGATAAAATCCGTAGCCGGCATGGTCTTTACAATTGTACCGCTTGATGCAGACAGGGTAAGGTTGCCATATGTTGCCGCAGCTACTGTCTGGTTGGTGCCCGAATATTCTACAGTGCTGGTCAGGCTTAGAGATACAGTACTATAGTTGGCCGGAAAGGTAGTGGTACCACCCAGCTTCAGGGTAGCGCCATTGGCCACCAGGATAGATCCACCGGCTACTGATGTACCTCTGTTGGCAGTAAATGTAGAGAGGTCCAGTGTACCGGTTTTCACATTGATGATTCCCGCTGTGGAGGTGGTGGAGTTTAAAGCATTCAGGTTACCAGCAGGTGTTTTGGTGCCACTGCCGCTGATGGTAAGGGTAGAATAGGTCAGTGTTTCCCTGATGGTCTGGTTCACCAGCGTAGCGCTGTAATCTACGGTGCTGCCGGCACTAAGGCTAATGGAACTGAGGCCATAGTTGCCCGCAAAGGTGGATGCATTTACTTTCAATATGCCTGTAGCGCCGACAGAGAGCGTACCTGAACCGGAAACAACCTCAGGAGTAGCATTTTCGGCAGGCAGGAAGGTACCACTCACAGACATGGCGCCACTCACACTGGTATTGACATTGAGTGTTACAGTACTGCCGGCGTTTATAGTGAGTCTTCTGAAAGTAGTAGCATTACCGTTAATGCTTTGGGTAGTACCACCAAAGGTTACTTTGGAATTGGTACTCGTGGTGGTATAAGTTCCTGAATTATTCCAGTTGCCTTTGATAGTGACAGTTACTCCTTTCTGAGAAATAGTGCCACCAGCGTTGAGGTTTAGATCTCCGGCTATGGTAAGACCTTTGGATATAGAGAGCACGGGGCTATTATTGCTACTGATGGTGAGTGAATGACAAACTGACGAAGTGCTGATATTAGGATGAAAAGGACCGGTAAAGTTTGCATCTCCGATAACAGCATCTACAGTGGCTGTCGGTACGCCAGCCGTCCAGTTTGCACTGTTGTTCCAGGCAGTACTGACTCCACCAATCCAGCTTGTTTGTCCCATAAGGTTTAATGGGACAAACAAGGGAACGGAGATGATTAGTAAAAATATAGATTGCAATAATTTCTGCATGCTCATCAATATGCTTGCCTTGATGGGCAAGGCTAGTATAAAGTAATTTCAGAAGTAGCCAGCGTGCCAGGTTTTGCATTTGTCTGGGAGTCTTCATGGTAAGACACCCTTAGTTTGCCCGCATGATAGTTGATACCGTTTACTTTTGCCAGCGCTATACGTAATTGCCTTTTCCGGTTGGGAGTATACACTGCTACACCTTTGATAAAACCGATCGGGGTTACTTTGCCATTAGGTGAAATATGGTCTACGCTCACATTTCCATACACCGACATATTTCCCGCTCTATGGAAAGTGACATTTAATCTTGGGATGGTGTCCATAGAAAGGGAAAGATCCGATATACTGGCGGTAGCATTATTTTCACCTACCCGGATAACCACAGGAATGGAGATGCCAAAAACAGGGATAAGTTTGATAGAGATGGTCTGTGAGTCTTCCAGTGTTTTCTCGGCTCCCAATGGTTTTTGATTAGGTACAGCTCTGAAATAAATATGAGAGCGATATTCACCGGGTTCCAGATCAGCCGTATGTTGTAGCTGCAGTTTCACTACCTGTGCCTCCCGGGGTGGCAGAGTAACGCTGTGAGGAAAGAACCGGAGGAAGTCACTGGCAAACTGTTGTCCGGAATCCGGAACAGTAATATTCTCGAACGAGCCATCTTCATTCATCCTGATCTCTACCATCGAGATGACAAATCTTGCGGTATCTGCGCCATTATTGGCAAGATTGAGTTCCTGGATCTTTTTCCCTCCTTCAAAGACTACCCGCCGGGGAGTAATCAGCAGGTTGCCCTGGGCCTGGACCAGGAGAGGAATCAATAAAATAATGGCAAATAATATCCCTTTGCGCGACAGTGGATGCCGCTGCCTTACCAATCCCATAATTAACAATAGGGCCTTTTTAATCAGTTATAGTTTACCGTTACCGTGAATGGGGTGGAGGTTGTATACACCCCTGCAGCCTGGTTTGCACTCACATGCAGTGTAGCGCCTACCCGTAAGTTTTGGTCGCCACTGGCGTCCAGTGTACCACCTGATGCAACAGTAGGGCTACTGGTAAAGGTATTCACAGTCATGGTATTAGTGCCATCGGTGATGGTTACATCTGAAGAAGGTAGCGTAATGGCATAAGTGTAATTGGCTGTACCTGATACTGCAAAGACCGCTGGTGATACGTCAGAAGTACCACCGGTAGAAGGTAAGGTAACACCACCAGTAGTGGAGCGGGTACCTGCAGCAGCCAGTACTACAGTACCTGCAGTGGAGGTAACCGCTACCCGGCCAAAGTTCATATCAGTCGTCTTGGAAATTGCAATAGGAGTTACAATGGTAGCCGTGACGCTGGCAGTTGCAGATGCCTGCCCATACGAACCTTTACTGATGCCGATCAGTAAAAGTGTGCTGGCAAGAAGAAGAGAGAATTTTCTCATAAATCAGAGTTTTAAGTAAAAAAAATAGCACTTAGAGAGCCATTCTTAATCGCTCTGGATTTATGAACAAGGAAAGGTGTGTATTACTTATTGCAATTGCAAATTACACCATTCCGCTAATATGGACAATTTAAAATTAAATGGATTAGTGAGTTGAAATTCAATGTATTATGGATCTTCTCGCGCATGCTCACCGCCATCAGGTTTTAAAGGTAAAGGCTGGTTTCGGTAGCGGACAGGACGATAATTTTTAGATAAAATTCGGGCATTATTAGCTCCCGGATCAGGAAATGAAGACGTGCATTTATGCTTATACTACCGCTACTTATAAACCTTACCATCTTTCATTACAAAAACCACCCCTTCCAAAACACCGATATCAATTATCGGATTTCCCTTCACTGCAATAATATCTGCAAAACGCCCAACTTCAATGGCGCCTATTGAATTGTTTCCTATTAAATCAGCAGGATTAAGTGTTGCTGCACGTAATACTTCAATATTGGTCATTCCTGATGCTACATAAGTTTTATACATTCCTGCGCTGGCCTGACCTCGGGTCTTTCCCTGAAATTCATAATAAATATCCGAACCTATTGCTATCCGCACACCCGCTTTTATGGCTCTTTTGATTCTTTCCTGATATCTTGTAACCCCATATACATCTGTGGGAACTAAAAAAATATTCTTTTTGGCCATTAGGTTAAGCACTGTTTCAGAAACGGTATACGCGTGTTCAATAGAACTCACCCCTGCCTCGACTGCTGTCATAGAAGGGCCGTCTCCATCGGTTGCATGTACGGCTACTGGCAGATTAGCCCGTCTCGCTTCCTCTACAATAACTTTCATTTCCTCTAAAGATAACCTGCGGGAGCCAGAATTGGCTATAACTTTTATGCAATCAGCGCCATCATATATAGCCTGCCGTACGGCCCTCCGGGCTTCTTCTACACCACTTATCTGAACATATTCTTCGCCCAATAACTGCTGCGCAGCTGGTGTCATTGACAGAAACTGACCACCTACAGGAGAAAGTGCTCTGGTGGAAACAAACATACGGGGTCCGATCACATCTCCATTATTAATAGCGTCTCTTAATGCAATGTCGGCATTGATACTGGAATTACCTAAATCACGTACAGAGGTAAAGCCAGCCTCTAGCATTTCACGTGCTAACCTTGCACCTAGTAATGCTCTTTTAGCTGGCCCGAGCTGAGTCATTTCCAAAATCCTATTCGGGTTATCATCTCCATATCTTGCATAATATTGGTGAAGTAAATGAGTATGAGCATCAATAAGCCCCGGCAAAAGCGTTACATCACCTAATGCAATAGTTTGTACACTATCGGGAATTTTGAGGTTAGAACCTACTCCTGTAATTTTATTGTTTTCTATTAGTATAACTGCATCTGGAATTTCCTTGCCGGAACGAACATCAATCATCCACTTTGCAGTTACAGCAATCCTGCCTGTGGATTTTTGATCTTGAGCATTTACAAAAGTAAATAATAAGATGAACGCAGTCGTTAAGGATGTTGTCTTCAATTGCATGAAACAGATTATTATTAAAATTTAATGAAACTAAAGCTTCGGGGCCTTTGAAAAGGCTATCATCTTTAAAATAGGTGATCTTCAGGGCCAACTCCCTGGTCTGAGGGTCAGCCAGTGTAAATGATGCCTGTCACATGTAGTAAAGATATCAAACCCCGAGCGATTGTTCATCCGAAAACTCCTTTTGTTCATGGTAGGTACTGGTTGGTTTTCATGTTCCGGATCAACAGATTGACCTGTATAAGCAGTGCACCCCGTTGAGTAATAGCACAATGACACGAACTATAACGTGTTGATTCCATCCATGAAGTGGAGTTCCAGTTTACGAAAACTAATCCGCCATCCATCTCTGGTACGGACAAGTTCGTCGGAAAAGGCACCAGCTACATACAACGAAGGATTGGGCTTTCCATCTATAACTTTCCCTTTATGTGTAGCCCAAAGGTCGGTTCTTGCAATTGCTACATCGCCATCAATAGTCACCACCGGATTACCAACCAGGTGTTGCCAGTTTGAAAAACTGCTCATATTACCCGGATTTACACCATCACCTCGCATAATTTGCACCATTTTCTGATAGGATGTAGGTTCGCTTCCTGCCGCCCGGTAATCCAGTACTGCATTGTCAGTAAATACATCTTTCCATGTATCCAGAATATTATTATCATTTCCCTGATGCAAATCCTGTCCAAATGAATATTTTGTTATCACATCCTGTATTGCAAAACGATCCATCAAATACTGTAAGTTCTTTTCCAATTCCATGATCTATAATTTTTGATGATACAAAATAACTTAAAAAGAATGCAGGACTGAGGCTTGCTTTACTTTTGTAAAGTATCTTTGCTATATGGATTTCAAGTGCGATAAAGACAAAGTATTTTCGACAGCAGAACTTCGCCTGATGAAGGATGCACTCTATGTACTTGGCGGAAAATGGAAGCTGGACGTGATTCGTTCCATTGCTGCAGGCAATACCCGCTTTAGCGAGATACAGAAGAGCCTTCCCAAAATCAATACCCGGATGTTAAGTAAAGAGCTAAAAGAGCTCGAAGCCAATCATATTGTTGAACGAAAAACTATTGATGACTTTCCTCCTGTTACTATCTATACATTTACCGCATATAGTAAAAAATTAGCGCCTATCTTTGAATCATTGATCGAATGGGCTAATACCCATCGAAATGAAATTTTTAAAGTACCCTGATAACTTGCGTCCACATCTATACTTTTCTCGCTTTTTTCAATTCTGCGCGATGATTTTCACCCCACTTAATCATTTCATCCACCAATGGTTTCAAACTTTTACAATATGGAGTGACTGTATATAAAACGGATACAGGCAGTGAATCATATACTGTACGGATCACAAGTCTGTTCTCTTCAAGATCTTTTAGCTCTTTCGATAGTACGCGGGTAGTGATATTGGGAACAGCCCTTTGTAAATCCCGGAATCGGTTATTGCCATTGTTAATAGCCATCAGGATGGGTAATTTCCACTTTCCACTAATGACAAACAATGTATCCTGTACATATTTTATTTTTTCTTCGATGCTTAGTTCTTTCTTTGCCATTTTGGTATCCTTTAGGTAACTGGTATCAAATGTATATCATTATACTGTTAGTTTTGTAAAAAATGTAATAATGCAAAAAACAGTATTGATCACGGGTGCTACCAGTGGTATTGGCAAAGCTGCCGCAGTTGCCCTTTCACGGCAGGGTTTTCATGTTATAATACACGGGCGGGACGCTGCAAAAACGGAAGTGGTAAGACAGGACATTATAACTGAAAGTGGAAATACCCAGGTAAGCGCAATAACCGCAGACCTGTTCAGCATGCAGGATATTCGTGAAATGTGTACACGCATACATGAGCAATTTCCCCGTATTGATATACTTATCAATAATGCAGGCAGTCTGATGAGTAATGTCAGAGAAGTCAGTGCAGATGGCATAGAAAAGACTTTTGCAGTGAATGTAACGGCTCCATTTTTAATTACTCATCTATTGTTAGATCTGCTTGAAAAAAGCGATGATGCCCGTATTATCAACGTAGCATCAAACTCTCACCAGCTTAATGCACAACCTGACTTCAACGACCTGGAACTTAAAAATGGATATAACCCGTTACGGGCATATGGCAATGCCAAATTATTTCTGATCTGGAATACCCAACATCTGGCCTGGCGTACTAATGTGAAAGTGTATTCCCTTCATCCGGGCGCAGTTGCTACCAGTTTTGGGAAAAACAGCAACCTCGGCCCTCTGCTGAATATAATAAGCAAAATGGTACGTCCGTTTTTCCTTAGCCCCGAATCCGGTGCAGACACCATTGTTTTCCTGGCAACAGCATCCACTGTTCCGGGAAATTCTGGTGATTATTATGTCAACAGAAAACCAGCGAAAAAAAGTGTTAAGTATTTTAGTCCGGAACGGGAAGATCTGATCTGGAATTATTGTTTGCACCAAACCGGCATCATAACCTATTGATTACATGATAAACCGGCCTGAATAGAATGCCGGGGCCATTGGCATCCATTGCCTGTTACAGTCATCATCGTTAGCGCTAAGACTACCGCATTTTCCTCAAAAACAAAAACCTCCGGATCACATCCGAAGGTTTCTATTTTCTTGCCCAACCGTTGCCAAATACGTTTTATTGTAAATTTTAATACCACAATACTCAGTAATATCCTCCATTTACTCAATCTAAGGTACTCATTAGTTCACCTGAATGATAATCTTACACTTGTGCCCAACATACTCATTCCATTCCACTCTTATCCCGCTATAATTAACGACCAGCCTCGCTTTTGTTTAATTCATTGAAAAATATATTATATATTATTGCATATTGTCATTATAGAATTCTGTGGCCGTCGAAATAAAATTCCTATATCCCTTAAAATAGATACCCTTGAAAATCCAACTTGTTCAAATGCAAAGGCATTTCATGTTTTTCTTTGCAGTAATTTTTTTATTTGTACGAACATCCGCTTTTGCAAGCCCTGAATGCCCCATCATCTCTGGCACATTCCCCGGCGCAAATGGCACCACTGCAGACAACTCAGCTACCGGATGGTATCTTGATGCATCCAAAGTACTAAGCACGGGATACTTCGCCGTGAAATCGAATCGCTTAACTGCACAGGAACTTGGGGGAGAAGGAGTGTGGTATTCAAAAGTCTTTTCTACCGCAGGGTATACAGACTGGCAGGTGGCTGTAAAGGTCACCTCCGAAGGAGATATGAATAGCTCCGAATATGTAAAGATCTTTTACAAAATAGACGGTGGCAGTGAAGTCTTGTTAGATCAGCGCACCGGCAATTTTGGAACCCTGGATTTCACATCCGCATTACTCAATGGTAGTAGTGTACAATTGGTTGTAAGAATTTACAATTACAACAACGGAGGCACCCAGACGTCAAAATATTATATAGAACAATACAGGGTTTTCAAAGAGAAAGGTCCTTGTAGCACGAGCGGCATAACAGTGACCGCAACAGCTGGCAATGGTGGTGTGCTCACCTGCGCATCGCCTTCTCTCACCCTTTCAGCCACATCTTCCGCCAGCGGCACTACTTATAGCTGGACGGGGCCTAATGGCTTTACTTCAACCTCTCAGAATCCTTCCGTAAGCACAGCAGGAAATTATACAGTAACAGCAACTAGTGCTTCAGGTACAGGAACTGCTACCGTTGCCGTTTCAGAAAATAAAGTCGCACCTGATCTTTCCGCAACCGGAGGTTCGCTCGCATGCGCTGCCAATGTGGTACTGTCAGCTGCATCGGCTGTGGCCAATGCTACCTATAGCTGGACAGGGCCCAATAGTTTTACCAGTACGACAAAGAATCCAACTGTAAGTACCGCAGGTGATTATACCGTCACTGTTACAAACCCTGCTAATGGGTGCAAAACATCTCAGACGGTAACAGTTACAGCTGGCAATGCAGCCACCACCACCTGGGAGGAGAACTTTACATTATCTAATGGAACGAGTGTAGATAATGGTACTACAGCATGGAGTGTTACCAAACCATCAAGCAGTACTTTCTCTGTCAATAACAGTGAATTCCGCATAAGTGGAATCGGTACTACAGGCGAAGGCGTCTGGACCTCCGGTAGTATTACAATGACTGGCAAAACCAGTGTGACAGTTTCCGGTGCAGTAAGGAGTTCAGTAACAGGAGGTGCTGTCATGAACGATACCGGTGACTACGCCGATTACTTAAGATTCTACTATAAATTAAACGGTGGATCTGAAGTTTTATTTTATGAAAAGAAATCTGCTATCAATAATCATAGCACAACCAATACTACATTTTCAGTATCAATACCTACCAGTAGCACATTACAGATAGTAGTAAGAGCACGGGCTACCGGTACAGATGAATTCTATTACTTCGACAATGTAAAAGTAACGGCGATCGATCCTGCTGTCACACTTGCTACAACTGTAAGCGGGCCAGTTACCTGTACCAGCAATGCACAGATTACTGTAACCCCCAGTGGCACAGTGTCATCTTATGCATGGACAGGGCCAAATGGATTTACGTCTACTACTCAGAATCCAACCGTTACAGCAGGAGGAGTATACACCGTTGTAGCCACACTGCCTACTGGTTGTACGGTATCAGCAACTGCCACAGTCACTGAAAACAAGACAACACCTGACCTGGATGCAAGTGGGGCGGTGTTAGGTTGTCTTACAAGTGTCGCCATTAGTGCAAATTCTACTGTTGCCAATGCAACGTATAGCTGGACGGGGCCGGGGGGATTTACCAGTACATCAAAGAATCCCACTGTAACTGTAGCTGGTACATACACAGTGACGGTTACAAATCCGGCCAATGGTTGTACAGCATCAAAGTCTGTCGTAGTAGAATCATCTTCTGCTACGGCTACCAACTTCTGGCTGGAAGACTTCACATTTGCAAACGGTACAGTTGCCGACAATGGAAGCACTCCCTGGACAATAGTGAGTACAGGTACAGGAACAGCATCCGTTCAGAGCAACGAGTTTAAGGTGTCATATACAGGAGCAGGTGAAACAACCTGGTCTTCTGGTATTATAGACATATCCGGCAAGACCAATGTGATAATAGCGGCGGATCTTCGTAGTGAAACGGCCAGTACCAGCGATGCCTTTGAGAGTGATGACTACATGAAGGTTTCCTATAAACTGAATAATGGCGCGGAAGTATTGGTGTACGAAGATTATGCGGGTATAGGAAGTACAACAACCGGAACCTCAAAGGTGACAGTCAGCTCTGCAGCCTTGAATGGTACGAGCTTACAGGTCATAGTCAGAGCAAGAAATTCAGATCCTACAGAAAGATATTTCTTTGACAATATTAGTCTTACAGGCGCCAGTTTAGTGAGCTATCCTACAGCTGTAGCTACGGTCAAAGACTCACTTACCTGTGCAGTAACATCAGTAACCTTATCAGGTACGTCTTCAGTTTCAGGCGTAACATATAAATGGACTGGTCCAAATAGCTTTACCAGTGATCAGCAGAATCCTGTTGTCAACGCAGCTGGCGATTATATCCTCACTGTTACTAACACATCGACAGGGTGTACCGGCAAGGACACAGTAACAGTCAAACAGTTTACTACAGCCCCCGGCGTAACGGTGGGAGTAAGTGGACCATTGTCTTGTGATGCAGCAACTGTAACCTTAACTGCGAGTTCAGCTACAACAGGTGTAACCTATAAATGGGTAGGCCCGTCAGGATATACATCTACGTCACAAAACCCTGTGGTAAGTGTGGTAGGGAATTATACCGTCACCGTAACCAATCCGGTCAATGGTTGTACAAGTAGTCAATCAGTGACGGTGATCAATAACGTAGCTACTACGAGTACTATTTGGAATGAAGACTTTACATTGGCAAATGGAACAGCGGCAGACAATGGAACTACAGCCTGGTCAGTAATATCACCTTCAGGTAGTGTATTCTCTGTGAATAGCAATGAATTCAGGATAAGTGGTATTGGGACATCAGGAGAAGGTGTCTGGACGTCTGGTGTGATAGATATCAGTGGCAAGACAAATATCAGTATCGGTGCAAATGCGAGGAGTGCCGTAACTGGTGGTGCAGTGATGAATGATACGGGTACATATGCTGATTACCTTCGTTTCTACTACAAATTAAACGGAGGTGCGGAAGTGCTCTTTGCAGAGAAAAAGTCTGACATTAATGGGCATAGTACTACTTACTCTTACGTGTCTACAACGGCGGCGTTAAGTGGTAGTACCCTGCAATTGGTAATTCGTGCAAGAGCTACGGGTACAGATGAATTCTATTATGTGGATAACGTAAAGGTAAATGCAGCAAGTGCCGGTTCATTGACAGCATTAGCAACGGTAAAAGATTCGCTTACCTGTGCGGTTACATCGGTGAATCTGTCAGGATCATCTTCAACTCCGGATGTAACTTATAAATGGACGGGTCCTGCAGGTTTCACAAGTGATGTACAGAATCCTGCTGTTACAGCGCCGGGAGATTATATCTTAACGGTAACGAATCCTGCCACGGGTTGTACAGGTAGTGATACTGTGACGGTTATCCAATCTATTACTCCTCCGGGGGCGGCGGCAGGTGTGAGTGGGCCATTGTCTTGTGGTACTTCTACGGTGACATTATCCGGTAGTTCTGCTACAGCAGGTGTCACTTACAAGTGGGCAGGACCATCAGGGTTTACATCTACATTACAAAACCCTGTAGTAAGTGTAGCGGGTGTCTATACACTGACGGTAACCAATCCTGTGAATGGTTGTACAAGTACACAATCTGTTACAGTTACAAACAATGGTGCGACTACAAGCACCATCTGGAATGAAGATTTCACCCTGGCAAATGGAACTGCTACTGATAACGGCACCACAGCATGGTCAGTGACAGCGCCTTCCGGTAGTGTTTTCTCTGTTAATAACAATGAGTTCCGGATCAGTGGAATAGGTACAACCGGGGAGGGAGTCTGGACATCTGGTGTGATAGATATCACTGGCAAGACCAATGTTAGCATAGGTGCAAATGCAAGAAGTGCTGTAACGGGTGGTGCAGTGATGAATGATGCGGGTACTTATGCCGATTATCTTCGTTTTTACTACAAACTGAATGGAGGTGCTGAGGTACTTTTTGCAGAAAAGAAATCAGATATCAATGGGCATAGTACGACTTACTCATACGTTTCTACTTCTTCATCAATGACAGGTAGTACCTTACAACTCGTTATTCGTGCCCGCGCTACAGGCACGGATGAGTTCTATTATGTTGACAATGTGAAAGTAAATGCAGCAAGTGCGGGAGACCTGACAGCTGTAGCATCGGTTACTGATTCACTCACCTGTAAAGTAACCTCTGTCACGTTATCAGGAAGTTCTTCTACAGCTGGTGTAACTTACAAATGGACGGGCCCTGCGAATTTCACAAGTGACTTACAGAATCCTGTTGTAACCACTCCGGGAGATTATATTTTAACAGTAACAAATCCTACTACAGGTTGTACGGGTAGTGATACAGTAACTGTTAAGCAATCCGTTATCACTCCAACTGCCGTTGCCGCTGTCAATGGTTCTCTTTCCTGCAGCATCACCACTGTAACTTTATCTGGCAGTTCTACTACATCAGGAGTTACCTATAGCTGGACAGGACCTAATGGATTTACCTCTACGTTACAAAATCCTGTAGTCAATACTCCGGGAACTTATATATTATCTGTAACCCATCCAGGTACTGGTTGTATAGGTAGTGGGCAGGTTATAGTAACGCAGGATATCAGCAAACCAACTTTATCGGTGACAGCACCAGCTGTGTTGAATTGTTCAACTACATCAGTCAACCTTGCTGCTACTTCAAATGGTACGATCACCTGGAGTGGGTATAATGCAGGCGTGAACCCAATCACGGTAACAGCTGCTGGCAAGTATTACGTAACCGCAAAAGGTACAAACGGCTGCACAACTACCGATAGTGTGACAGTGAGTCAAGACATCACCAAGCCAACATTGTCAGTAACAACACCGGGTACTTTAACCTGTTCCATCACTTCCATTAACCTTACCGCTACATCTAACGGAACGATTACATGGAATGGATATAACGCAGGCGTGAACCCAATCAGTGTAACAACTGCTGGCAAGTACTATGTAACAGCAAAAGGCA
>NZ_JBCNKH010000003.1:0-231715 GCF_039596135.1 Chitinophaga sp. | reverse complement strand
ACAAAAAAGCCTTCAGATTTTCCATCTGAAGGCTTGCTAAATCTTTCGATTTTTTAGCGGAGAAAGAGGGATTCGAACCCCCGGACCTGTTACAGTCAACGGTTTTCAAGACCGCCGCATTCGACCGCTCTGCCATTTCTCCGGTGCAAAAGTAGGAAACTGGATTAATTTTCAAAAAAAAATTTTCACCCCTCCCCTCCCCCTTTACGAAAATCCAACCGCAGTCTGCATTTGCAAAGAAAAAAAACCTATTTTTAAGTACTAAAATGTTTACCCGGACGCCTTAAAACATGCTAATAAAGAAAATTTTCCTGTACCACCTGCTGGTGCTGGCTCTTATGAAAACTGCTACAGCGCAAACCTGTACCTCCATCGGCCAGACTCCCTCCACCGCCTTCCCGGTATGTGGTACCAAATCCTTTATTCAGCAATCCGTCCCCGTCTGTGTCACCCACGACATACCCGGCCCAAACTGCAACGTACCCGGCGATGGTACCCACACAGACGTCAATCCTTACTGGTATAAATTCACCTGCTATACCACCGGTACCCTGGGCTTTACCATCACTCCCAATACATTGACAGACGATTACGACTGGCAGATATTCGACATCACCAACAAAACACCTGATGCCGTTTTTACCGATAAGTCATTGTATGTCTGCATGAACTGGTCCGGCGAGGGCGGTAAAACCGGTGCCTCTTCCGCCGGCACCTCCCTGGATGTATGTGGCGGCTACGGCCAACCACTCTTCAGTAAGATGCCGACCATTACCAAAGGACATAACTACCTGCTGCTAATCAGTCACTTCGACGGAGATTCCCAAAGCGGGTACAGCCTTTCCTTCGATGGCGGCACGGCAGATATTACAGATCCGACTATTCCAGAATTGCAATCTGCCACCTACCGCTGTCTCAATAACACAATCAAGGTAGCACTCACCAAAAAAGTGGCCTGTACCACCCTCGCTGCCGATGGCAGTGACTTTACTTTCGTAACCACGGGAGGTTACAAGGTAACCGGCGCATCCAGCACACAGTGTAGTAACGGATTCGACCTGGATACCATCACCCTCTCCCTTAATACAACCCTGCCACCCGGTGATTATATCATTGCTGCACAGGCAGGTACAGATGGTAACACACTGGCAAATACCTGCGGCAACCCGGTACCAGTGGGAGATACTTTGCATTTTCATATCGGCACACCACCCGTGATAACCACAGTTGCAGAGGTAACTACCGGCTGTGCGCCTGACCAGCTAAAAATAGGTCTATCCTCGCCGGTACGATGTGCATCCATTGCGGCTGATGGTAGTGACTTTACCATCAGCGGACCAACAGCTGTCAGCATCACTGCTGCCTATGGCCTTTGCGACAGTGATAACCTGACGGATACAATAGTAGTGCAGCTTTCCCGCCCCATTTATACAAAAGGTAATTACAACGTCACGCTCAGAACCGGTAGCGACGGCAATGTCCTGTTAGGTGAATGCGGCCAGGCAGTACAATATGCACAAACCACTGTTTTTCATACGGCCGATACCGTAAATGCTACTTTCTCTTACAGCAGAAATATTAATTGTAAAGTCAGTACCATTGATTTTACACATGACGGTGCCCACGATGTAAACAGCTGGCTATGGACCTTTGAAGATAGTTCCACCGCAACCACACAGGAGGTAGTGAAAGTTTATAATTCTTTTGGCCTTAAAACAGCACAACTGATTGTCTCCAACGGCGTATGTACCGACACCGCATCTGTCAGCATCAACTTTGTACAGACCCTTGGTGCTTACTTCACAGTAGATCCCGGCCCATATTGTCCATTGGATGTAGTGACTGCGAAAGACAGCAGCTTTGGCAACATCATCCGCTACTACTGGGATTATGGTAATGGGGTAACCAGTGTCAGTCCAACGGCAGAACCACAACAATACTTCCCTACCAGCAAGGAGCAACAATACCTGATCCGCCTGATCGTGGAAGACGACCTCCATTGCAGGGACACCGCCGATCATTACATCACAGCCGTGACCAGTTGCTATATAGATGTTCCAAATGCATTTTCTCCAAATAATGACGGGGTGAATGATTATCTTTATCCCCTGAACGCATACAAAGCGATAGACCTATATTTTGCTGTTTATAACCGTGTAGGACAACTGGTATTTGAGACCACCGACTGGACCAAACGCTGGGACGGAAATGTAAAGGGACAACCCGCCGATATTGGTACATATGTATGGATGCTCAGGTACACCGTGAAAGATACCGGCAAGAAGATTTTTAGAAAAGGGACAGCCACCCTGATAAGATAACCTAAATTAAAGTTTACAATGAAAAGCCCTTGTTTGCTGCTGGCAGCACTATGCCTGACTGTGTCAACAGCTGCCCAGACAATATGTATTGCCCATGTGAACATGATAGATGTGAAAAAGAATGTGACCCTGCCAGACCAAACCATTATTATTACCAGGGATCGCATTGTCGCCACCGGCCCCGCAAATAAAGTAAAAGCCCCCGCCGATGCCACCGTCATTGACGGTACCGGAAAGTACATTATGCCGGGGATGACAGATGCACATATTCACTTCTTCCAGAGTGGCGGATTGTATACACGGCCCGATGCCATTAACCTGACCAGTTATTACCCTTATCAAAAAGACCAGGATTATGTAAAAGCTCACCTGGGTGACCTTATGGCGAGATACCTGGCTTGCGGGGTTACGTCTGTGATAGATGTAGGCGGCCCGATGGCCAATTTTGCAATCAGGGAGCGGGCCAATAGTGATTCTGTAGCACCAACAACGTGGGTGACAGGGCCCTTGGTTTCTACATATCTGCCCCAGCGGCTGGATGAAAAAGATCCTCCGATAGTGAAGGTCACTTCTCCGGAGGAGGCGAAGGAACAAGTACAGAAAGAACTACCCTATAAACCTGATTTTATCAAGATATGGTATATCGTATACCCCGGACATAAGGCAGATAGTACTTTGCCCATTGTAAAAGCGGCAATCGCAGAAAGTCATGCCAATGGTCTGAAAGTAGCGGTACATGCCACACAGTACGGAACGGCTAAACTCGCTGTCGAGGCAGGTGCCGATATCCTCGTACATAGTGTGGATGATGAGGTAATGGATGCTGCGATGCTAAAAATGCTGAAGGATAAACATATTCTGTATATCCCGACGCTGAAGGTGATGGATGGATATTACCGGGCTATGACACAGCAACAGCCGTTTACAACGCATGAACTGGCTTACAGTGATCCTTTCATGCTGGGTACACTGACTGATCTGCTACATATGCCTGGTGCATATAATTATAAAGCAGCACGCGAAGCTATTCATGTACCGAATAAAAAAGATACCATCATGGCCACCAATCTGAAACTGGCGCAGGAGGCAGGAGTTTTAGTGGCCGCGGGTACGGATGCGGGGAATATAGGCACGATGCATGCGGCTTCTTTTTTGGAAGACCTGCTGGCGATGCAACAGGCTGGTTTAAGCAATAGTGAGATTATCCGGGATGCAACATTGAATGCTGCTATCGGTTTTGGGAAGGAGAAAGATTATGGTAGTATTGAAAAAGGAAAGATTGCTGATCTGATCCTGTTAGAGAAAGATCCGATGCAGGACCTGCATGCATTGGGGAATGTGTCAATGACTATTCATAGAGGGAAAATCTTTACAAAAGAAAAGTTATTGCCGGTAACACCGGAGACACTGGCACAGCAACAATTGAATGCATATAATGCGGGGAACCTGGAAGCGTTTCTGGCGCCTTATAGTGATAGTGTGAAAATTTATGATCAGACGAGCGGGAAGTTATTACTGGAGGGGAAAGAGGCAATGAGAAACAGCTATGGACCGCTTTTCAAAGCAACACCGGCATTACATTGCCAGGTGGTAAAGAGGATAGTATCGGGGAATACGGTAGTGGATGAGGAAAAGGTGACCGGAATGAAAGATAAGGTTCTGACTGCGGTGGTGATTTATACAATAGATCATGATAAAATTGTAAAAGTTGCAATGGCGATGTAGGATTATTGCAGTGGGATAGTCTAATTTGATTGCTTTATTACCATTAAAAAATACAGTATGAAAAAGCAACAATCAAAAAAGCTGAACCTGCAGAAAATTAGAATTGCAAATCTGAATGTAAGTGCTACTGAGAAGAAGGTAGCGCCGACGACTACTGTTTGGTTAAGTGTGAGAAATCTTTGCTGAGTGATTTACTGAAAGAAAAATTTGGTGAGGTTGGCTGAACGGCCAGCCTCATTTTTTTTATGAATGTAGAGAAAGCTAAAATGGATTAATATTCAGAATTAGAAAAATGTACCAACAGTGGTCATTTATATTCTAAAACAAACGATATTTGAAGATTAAACGGAAATGCCCGTCATCCTTGGACAGATCGAACGGGCAGTCTCCTATTTGTAATCGCCGGGCTGTAACCCGGCACAAAATTTAATATTATGAGAAACGCTTCAAAAAGCCGTAAATGGCTTTGGCAAGCACTATTCACTTTCTTGAAGGTGTTACCAGTCATTTTTGATTTATTACATCATCATCGCTGGTAACGAATTGTTTGGATTAAGTTTTTTTTAAAATGGCCTGGGAAATCATTCCCGGGCTTTTTTGTGATACAAATATAAGTATCAAAACGATAATTACGATACAGCAAGTGCAATAATGATAATTATATTATCACAAGGGCAATTAACGAATTAATTGGACACGCCCGTTTCACAAATATCAATTGCAATTTGATATTTTCCATCTCATTTTAATTATCTTCATTCCAATTGAGCCAATAGACTTGTATTCGCGGCTAATAAAGTACAAATATATACACAAAAAGTACATAAAGTACAAATTTGAAAAAAATTTCAAACAAGACCCATTCCATTAGATGAGCAAGGTATTTAACTTAAAAAAAGCATTGAGAATTTTAAAAAAACGTGGAATTACCCAGGGTCAGGTGGCCCAAACGCTCGGTTATGAGCAAACTTATCTATCCAAAATGGCCAATGAAATAGGGCCTACAGATGAGTTTTTGAAGAACCTTAAAGAGGAATATGGCTCTTACTTTGAAGACAGTGATTTATACTATGATGACCCTAACGAAGACATTTCATCTGCTTTAGCACGTTTAGAACTGAAAGTTGATGTTCAGTCATTCCTGATCGCAAAGATTTACAATGAATTAACCAGCACCCAAAAAGAAGGACTGAAGAAAGTATTAGACGATATTTCAAAGGATAGCGAAGTCTTTGAATTGATAAACGAGGCTATTAAAAAACTGAAAAGCAATAATCAACCCCAGTCTTAACTTTTGCCCCCCTCAAGCAGCATGTGAAAACACCTTACTAACACCCTGATTAATAATCAATTAAATTTTTGTCTGCACTTTGTTTGCAATTTGCCCCTACTTTTTAGCCAGTTTTATTTGCTCCAACCCATACCACGTTAATACTTTTGACCAGTTCGATTGAGCCTGGTAAGTAACCACATTAATTAATAATTCCTGTTATGAAAAAACTAAAGACCCACGGTCTTAAGCATCTCTTGTATTCCATTGGAATTACATTTCTGCAAATTTTGGTGTTCAGTTCATGCTCGCGCCTTGATGATCCGCCAGATTATCCTTATCCTAAATCCCACCATGGTGATACCGGTACCTTTCACGGGTATTATATTGACAATAACGGATCTGACTCCGCCAATGGATTAACACCAGCCACTGCCTGGAAAACCTTAAGTAAAGTAAATTCAACAACCTTTCAACCCGGCGATTTTATTTTATTCAGAAGAGGCGGTTCCTGGACGGGCACCCTGGTGATTAAAAGTAAGGGTACAGCAGCAGCAGGAATTACATTCGGAGCTTATGGTGTAGGCAATAAACCTAAAATAATCGGGGACAACAGCACCCTGTCGGCTGTATTGATCCAGGATGCCAGGTATCTTACGTTTGAGAACTTTGACGTCAGTAATCCCCGTTCCGTACGACCGCCAGATAAATCATTGTGCGGAATTTATGTAGCCCTGGCTACCAACGGCATTTATCCGGATATAACCATAAAAAACAATGATGTGCACGATGTAGAGGGAATGCCTATTACCAACCGGCATCTCCAGGCAGGCATTTTTGTACGCTCCAATGCCGCACAAGCGTATTTCGACAGCCTGACTATTGAAGGGAATAAACTCGAACGTTGTTCCTCCCGGGGAATCATGATGGGAGATGGCAGCAATAAGGATACCTCCTACTACAATAATAATGTGGTCATCCGCAACAATACGGTCAACAATACCGCCCTGGAAGGCATTATTGTTTATACGTCAAAGAATGTGCTGATCGAATACAACAGGGTATTGAATGCAGGCGCCTATACACTTGGAGTAAATATGAATATTGTACTCGCTGGTTTATGGGGCCGGGGTAAGAACATGACCATTCAACACAATGAAGTAGCCTATACACGGCTCACCAACCCGGTGCCCTATGCATCCATGGATTCCGAAGCTTTTGACATCGATCTCAGTAGTCCGGGGTATACCATCATCCAATATAATTATTCACACGATAATCAAGGTGGGTTCTTTCTGCATATGGGTGATCCGGGTCCTGATTTTACTTATGGCATTGTTCGTTACAATATCAGCCAGAATGATGGAAATGAATTCGGCTACAGAACCTTTGAATTGCATAACCACACAAATGGGAAACTGGTACCCATCTCCATTTATAACAACACATTCTATAACGATTCAACGATCGGGGTGCTGGACAGGGACGGTGGAACAGGTGTTCACCCTGGCATTAAGTTCTATAATAATATTTTTTATGCGCTCAACTTCCAGTTCGATGACCAGCAGCATATTATTTACGACCACAATTTGTACTATGAGGGACAAAAAGCAACAAGCGATAATTACGCCCTGGTCTCAGATCCATTGCTCATAGGGCCGGGTACAGGGGGCACCGGTCTCAATACACTCATTGGATACACCTTGCCAGCCGCTTCTCCGGCTATAGGAGCGGGACTTTTAATAAATGATAATGGGGGAAAAGATTTCTTCAATAATCCGGTTTCCGGTTCGCAACCGCCAACGATTGGCGCCTATGAAAAGGGACAATAACCTATACAGTTACATCTATTCTTATAACCAAAATTTAATTGCAAGTCATATGAAAATGCAGAAGTTTCTTAGTGCTGTACTGCTGCTATTGACATTTTTCGCAAGCGCGCAGGAACTGCGGGCACAAAGTACAACGGTGAAAGGAGTTGTGCGCTCAGATACAAACGAACCATTGATAGGGGCCATTATAACTGAGGCTGGAACCCAGAATGGCGTAATCACCAATGACCGTGGACAGTTTTCTATTAACTTAATTAAGTTTCCGTCACAGCTGCTTGTCAGGAGTATTGGATATGAAGAGCGAACAGTTGTTGTGGATAACCAGCTCACACCACTCAACATTGTATTAACAGCCAAATCAAAACAGCTGGGCGATGTAGTGGTGATTGGTTACAGTGCACAAAAAAAAGCCAATCTGTTAGGCGCCGTTTCATCAATAAATACAAAGGACCTATCTAAGACAGCGGTTACAGGGATCGCCAATATGATACAGGGACGTGCTGCCGGCGTGCAGGTGACCAATACAAGCGGAGATCCGCGGTCAACAGGCACTGTGGTGATCAGAGGCGTTGGGAATATCCGCGGTATGTCGCCTTTATATGTAATCGATGGGGTACCCGCAATTGGTAATACAGGCTTTAATTTAAATCCCCGGGATATTGAAAACATCCAGGTGCTTCGCGATGCCTCTTCTGCTGCTATTTACGGCGCCAGGGCTGCTGGCGGAGTGATTGTTATCACAACAAAAAAAGGTGCCCGTAAAGAAAAAATGAACGTAGATATTTCGGTGAGCCAGGGATTCAGCAACGGTACTTTTTTACCTAAATTATTGGGAACACCGGATTATAAAAAGGCCTGGGCTGCCATCATTCCTTCTGCTACCAATTGGGATGAATCTGTAAACACAGACTGGGTTGATTATTTATACCGCACCGGCAAGGAGCAGAACTACAACGCTTCTATTAGCGGAGGAAGCGATAAGCAAAATTATTACATTTCTGCTGGCTACCGGCGCGTAGATGGTATTGTTATCAACTCCTGGTCAGAACGATATAGCCTGCGGGTAAATAGTGATTATGACGTTAGCAAAAAAGTAAAGGTCGGCGAACGATTGAACCTGTATTCCTATGCTGATAATCCTCCTGTCATAACCGGCACCAGTGCAAATGCCTATGCTTTGCCATTCAGGTCCTCTCCTATGATGAAGCCCAAAAATGATGATGGGTCCTGGGGTGGACTACCCTCTTCCGGCAACTATAATGGAGGAAACTGGGCGGCCTACGTGAATACTACTAATAGAAGATACAATTCACTGGAAGCTGAAGGAAACCTGTACATAGATGTTGAACCAATTACCGGCCTGCATGTACGTGCTACTGGCGGCGGTGATTTCACCACCAGCATGGCCCGTCAATATGAAGCCAAATGGTATGTATCCGGCCAATCCAACCAGCCGCAGGACAACCTCAGAAAACAAAGTAACTTATCTATGGCCTATGTTGGAAATGTTGTTGCATCTTATGGCAGAAAGATTAGAAACCATGATTTTAAATTGTTAGTTGGTACAGAGGGCAGAAAGTCTTCTTCCGATGATCTTTCCGGGTCAATTTATGCGGTTAACTCTGCCTATTCTGTACCGGTTATTTCCGATGCCTTTCCTGTCAGCTTTTCTGAATCTTCCGCACTAAGCAATGTGCCTGCCAACACCAGTGGCCGTTCTACTGATATGAATTACGGTGTTTCGCGCATGCTCAGTTATTTTGGAAAGGTAAATTATTCCTATAAAGATAAATACCTCTTCGAAGCGAACCTACGCCAGGATATCAGCGACCGCTTTGCACCCAGGTACAGGAAAGGGAATTTCCCCTCTGCTGCCATAGGTTGGAGGGTGACAGAAGAAAAGTTTATGAAAGATAAGTTCACCCCACTATCCGATCTCAAACTCAGGGTTACCTACGGCAACCTGGGTAACGACGGTGTAGGCAGCTACGTATATATCCCATCTTATTCTAACTATGATAAGACCCAGTTCAATGAATCGTCCGGCACCGGTGCTGTAAGCGGTTGGGGAGTAGGGCGCGTGGCCAATCAGAACATTCATTGGGAAACGGTTACGACCTCCAATGTGGGAATAGATGCAGGTCTGTTTGATAACAAACTGAACCTGACCCTCGACTATTATATCCGGGATACGAAAGATATGTTATACCAGCGCAACCTGCCAATAAGCTCAGGCATGACGGCAGGGCACTCTGCCTCAGACTCCTATGCATTGGACATGAATCTTGGTAAAATGAGAAATACCGGCATGGAGCTGACCGTTAGCTACAGCACTAATTTTGGAAAACTGGGCGTGAATGTTGGCTTTAATGCCGCCTTCAATCATAATAAAATATTGTCTTTCGGAGGCGAAAAACTACCCCTGGATGCCGGTTCCGCCGGAGAATACTGGTCAGGTATAGTAACCCGCACCCAACTGAATTCGCCTATTTCCCAATTCTATGGATTTAAAACAAACGGCCTGATACCTGATCAACAAACTATTGACGCCCTGAATGCAAAAGCACAGGCATCTGGCAATGCGTACTGGTATGCAGCCGGATCAGGCCCCGGCGATATCAGGTATGTAGACCTGAATGGAGATAATGTTATCAATGATAAGGATAGAACCATCATCGGGAATCCGCTGCCCAAAATGACTTATGGCTTTAACATTGGATTGTCTTACAGAAATTTTGATCTTTCCTGCTACTTCAACGGTGTGTATGGCAATGATATTTATAATGGCATGAGCGGATACTATAATAGTATATACAACGATTTCAATACTACCTCCCAGGTATTCAACAGCTCCTTTATGTACGGCAATGGGCTGACCGGCCAACCCAGATGGGGATATATCAACGGGAACGCGTTCCAGTACGATCCAAATGGGAACTACAAAAGGATCTCCGATTTTCATATACAAAAGGGATCATTCCTCCGCATGCAGAATTTGCAGCTCGGTTACAACCTGCCTCAAATGGTATTAAACCGTCTCAAGGTAAGGCAGCTCAGAATTTATTACAGCGGGCAGAATTTATTTGTACTAACAAAAGTGAAGCATGTAGATCCCGAAGTAGGTTTTGCAGGTGCCAACTCAAGCGCGCTGGCCCAGGGCATTATTTCCGCAGAAGTGTATCCAAAAACGAGGCTTCATTCTTTCGGAATTGAATTTGGATTTTAATCATTCTGTCAAAAAAATTACGATTAATGAAACGTTACATCATAAAACTGTCCTTCATCCTGGGTGTAAGTACCTTACTTTTCGGGTGTAAAAAGAGCTTTGTAGATGAATCTCAGCCATACAATGTATTGAATCCCGATATTTTCCCGGAATCCATGGCCCAGGTTGATTACTTTCTCAACTCTCCATATGCCAATATTCACAGCGTTGAGTTGTTTGGATTTTCAGATCTGGGGAGGTTCTTTTATAACATTGACCATACAGGTGATGTGGCATGGCTGGGTACAAGCGACTGGAACGAACTACAGGTACTCCATGTAAATGCTGCCAACAGTTACTCCGGCGCTCCATGGCGGGGCTTGTACAGGGGCGTGCAGCAAGCCAGAACATTTATAGACGAAATCGTTCCCAACTTCAAAGCAAAGAAGGGTAGCAGTTTGTCTGCTTCCGATACTACAGCATTGAGATATAAGCTAGGTGAAGCTTACTACCTGCGGGCATGGCATTATTTCTTCCTGATGAATTTATATGCGCAGGATGTGGTGGTGAAGGGCAATGGAGATAACACGGAGCCAGGTGTTATCCTGTTCACATCTGATATTAAGATCGGCGACCGCGCAGATGAAATGCGTCCACGTAGTACCGTAAAGCAGTGCTGGGATTATATCATCGCTGATCTGAAAGATGCAATGACGCATTTAACCAATCCTGCTAATGGTACCCCAAAAACATGGGCGGGTGTTGACAAAGGCCGCATCGATTATTATGCTGCCGAAGCTTTGCTGGGCCGGGTACTGATGTACGAAGAACGCTGGTCCGAAGCCCGCGATGCATTCCTCGATATCGTTCAGCATTCAGGAAAAACGTTGATGAGTTTTTCAGATTATTACAACATGTGGAATGGTAATCCTCAATATGCCTACACCGAAAATAATAATACAGAAGCATTACACCAGGTCACGATTGTAAGATCCGGCGACAATGCTATGGCTGGTTCATCAACTGCGTCTGCCGTAAGCCTGCTCTATACACCATTCTATGACAATGGCGTTCCAGGTGGTGCAACACCCGGTTATGGTAATATGTTTATGCACGACAGGAATCTGGGCCGCTTCGGATTTCCACAGCACTATTACCCTGTTATGAAAAACCTTGGCACACCGGGCCGTACGGTGGAAACTGCTTATGTAGACTCCTGCTACCATATGAAAACGATGAAGCGCTATGGAGTAGATCCTGATCCCCGTTTATGGGTATGTGCGTACCAGCCCTGGGTAGATACGGTATTGAATAATACGAATAAAGTGGCCATATTACCTTATGGCGCAGGCACCGAAACAGAATACCAGCTGAATACAACGCAGAGCAGTGATGTGATCAAGCATGGCTGGTCTCTCCGAAAATTCAATTTGTACGATGTGCAGGCAAGCCAGAACCCACGTATGCATGGAGCTGATTTCTATTTCACCCGCTTATCCGAAGTATACCTGAACCTCGCAGAGTGCTATTGGAAACTGAGCGGTAACGATGCTGATCCTAATGCACTGGAATATATCAACCGGGTACACCGCAGGGCCTGGGACCTTCCCAATAATACAAGCCTGGGAGGAGTTGATTATACCGCACTGGCATCAGGCACACAGATCACCAAGGCACAACTCCATCCTAATACTACAGATCTTTCGTTCCAGGACCAGCTGGCACTAAATGCTTTGTATTATGAAACCTGGGCTGAAACATTCGGCGAGGCAAAATGGTGGTTCAATGTCAGAAGATGGGGCCTTGGACCCAACGAAGCAAAAGTATACGAAAAAAGCAGGGCTGGTGCTATAACATAGAATTCGGATAACCAGTATGCACTTCCGATTATTCAAACTGAACTGGACAGGAATATCAATTGTGTGCAGAATAAAGGGTATTAACAGAATGGATAAGTCAATCAGCAGGATATCCATAGTACTCGCAGTCATACTACTCTGTTGGGCATTCAGACCTTCCCCACAGGTGCTATGGCTCGACGAACTGGATCTGTCTAACGTAGATCAGTCTGCAGGCAAAGCAATGGCAAACCTGTCTATGTGGAAAACACCCCTGATCATTTCGGGAGAGAAATTCAACAGGGGTGTTGGCACACATGCTGAAAGTATATTCAGGATCCAACTCGACGGCAACACCATTGCTTTTAATGCCCGGGTAGGCATTGACGATTCAGCGCCGGAACATGAATTGAAACAGGCCAGCGCCGAGTTCATCATCATAGGAAACGATAAAGTCATCTGGCGGAGTGGTATTATGCATGCTAAGGAAAAAGCAAAGCAGGTAGCTGTTTCAACGAAAGGCATTCACTCGCTCATCTTATATGTCGATCATACTGGCGATGGAATAGCAGGCGATCGTGCTGATTGGGTCAATGCATACTTTGAAGTGGAGGGTACTGCCCCTGTTTCCATAAAGCGACCACGGGAGAAAGAATATATAACAACACCTGTACCATTAAAAAAGCCGGTTATTAACGCACCATATGTGTACGGTGCCCGCGCAGGCAACCCGTTTTTATTTACCGTGCCGATATCGGGAGAACGGCCCATTACTGTAAAAGCGATTGGTTTACCAGAAGGGTTAATAATTGATAACAAAACCGGTATTATAACAGGAAAAGCAATAAAGAACGGAACATATCATGTGGCCATTACGGCCCAAAACAGGTATGGGACCCATACCAAAGAACTGACAATAGAAATCGGTGAAAAAATAGCACTCACGCCGCCAATGGGCTGGAATAGCTGGAATGTATTTGGCGCCGGCATCGATGATAAAAAAATAAGGGCTATGGCTGATGCTATGGTAGATCTTGGTTTGATCAACTATGGATACGCTTACATAAATATCGATGACGGATGGCAGGGGCAGCGGGGTGGGAAGTTCAACGCCATTATGCCTAATGAGAAATTTCCCGACATGAAAGCGCTGGTAGATTATGTACACAGCAAGGGACTCAAAATCGGAATTTATTCTTCACCCTGGGTGCAAACATATGCCGGCTATATTGGTGGCAGTGCCGATACAAGGGATGGGAAGGTGATGAACCCCGGCCGTAGGTATGGTGCTTTTTCTTTTGCAAAAAACGATGTACAACAATGGGCGGAATGGGGTTTTGATTATGTAAAATATGATTGGGTGACCAATGATATTGCAAATACAGCCGCGCTCACTTATCTCCTGCGCCAATCCGGAAGAGATATGGTATACAGCATCTCGAATGCAGCACCATTTGAACTGGCAGAAGACTGGAGCCGGCTGACCAATGCATGGCGTACAACCGGAGACATTCATGACTCCTGGTGCAGCATGACTACGATTGGATTTATGCAAAATAAATGGCAACCATACGCCAAACCAGGCAGCTGGAATGATCCGGATATGCTGGTAGTTGGTAAAGTGGGCTGGGGACAGGATATCCATTCCTCCCACCTTTCGCCCGATGAACAGTACACACATGTCACACTTTGGAGCCTGCTGGCTGCACCCTTGCTGATCGGCTGTAGCCCTACACAGGTAGACTCCTTCACGTTACGCCTGCTCACCAACAATGAATTGATTGCGGTAGATCAGGACCCGGCAGGCATACAAGGAAAAAGGATCATCGCTGATAAAGACAGGAAGACGGAAATATGGGCCAAACCATTGCATGATGGCACTATAGCTGTTGGATTATTTAATCTGTCAGACAATAAGCAGGAGATGACTGTTACCTGGGATCAATTGGCTATTAAAGGCCCGCAAACTATCCGTAACATATGGACCCAACATGATGAAGGCGTGTATAAGGATAACTATACATTCCAGGTACCAGCGCATGGCGTATTGTTTTTGAAAATAACTAAAGAATGATAAGAACGATCGTACTGTTATTGCTGTCAACTATTTCAGTAAAACTGACTATAGCACAACAATACATAGAATTGCCCTTATGGCCCGAAAAAGCAGGAGTTGAAGATTATGCCGACGCCCTGGTAAAAGTATTTATTCCTGAACATGGGAATGGGATGGCAGTGATCGCCTGCCCCGGAGGTGGCTATGCCGGCCTGGCATTGGAAAAAGAAGGGACGAAATTTGCCCCTTTTTTCAATGAACAGGGCATTGCATTGATTGTACTGAAGTATCGCTTGCCCAAAGGCCGTTCGGATGTGCCGCTAAGTGATGCTAAGAAGGCCATACAAATAGTTACTGCCCATGCGCAGGAATGGCATATCGATTTAAACAAACTGGGTATTATGGGTGCTTCGGCAGGTGGACATCTTGCCACCACTGTCTGTACACATGCGGGAACCAGCAGTCCTCTTGCTTTCCAGGTACTCCTCTACCCTGTTATTTCCATGAAAGAAGAACTATCGCATGCCGGTTCCCGCAAGTCACTGCTGGGTGAAAAACCTGGCCCTCGCTTAGTTAAAGAATACTCAAATGAATTACATGTATCAACTCAAACGCCCCCTGCTTTTATCGTAGTGAGTGACGACGATAAGGTGGTATCGCCGCTAAACAGTATTTACTATTATGAAGCCTTGCATGCCAATAATATACCGGCGGAATTGCATGTATACCCGAAAGGCGGTCATGGGTGGGCACTGAACGACAATTTTATCTACAAACAAGACTGGACAACCGCATTGAAAAAATGGCTGCAGGTCCTACCAGGAAATTAATTACTACGACAGGCCGAAAAAGACATAAAAATGGAAAAATGTATAAGTGTATTGTTATTGTTTTTTTTATTGGCAACCGGGGCGAAAGCACAGACAGAACTGCACCCGGTTGAAAAAGTAAAAAAGATTGGAGATAAACTGATACGGGAAACACCTTTTGCCTATAAGCTGGTATTCCCCGCGCGTAATCAGGTTTTCAACGGTCTCAACTTTGTCGATTTTGGAAGAACGTTCGGCAGGGAAAAGGCAGCAATAGCCTATGGCTATACACAACTGACAGTTTTGAAGGATACCCTGTTTACAATTGAAATAGAACACAATGATAGTTGTAAGATCTGGTGCAATGGAGACCTTGTGTATGAGAAAAAAAGCAACAAGGATATTGGAATAAAGAGAGATGAAAGAAACATGGCCCTGTCATCTTCTTTCCAGGTACACCTGAAAAAAGGAAGCAATAGCCTTTTAATAAAATCCGCCACCGCCGGGAAGGAATGGTGTGTATTCCTACAACCCCCAGGCGATAAAGATGCAGTACCCGATGAGCAGAGAACCTATCCTGAAATAGGATTAATGCACGTTCAGTATGTAGATAGTAGCGTTGCCACATTGAGCAACTGGCTGGTGATTGGTCCCTTTGCGCCGGGTATGGATACGGAACATGCGCCAGAAAAAGAACTCCGGTTTGGCACCATGTATCCTGGCGCCTTCGCCCCGGTTACGTGGTCGGTTCCCAAAGCAGAAGTACTGGGAGATGTGATTGGCGCAAAGGCATGGGGTACCACTTATCAATGGAATTATCATAATGGTGGAGTAGCATGGGCTATGGAACAATTGAGTGAATTGACAGGCGAAAAAAAATATGGGCAATGGGCAGCTAATTTCTGCGATTTTCAAATGGAAGGAATGCCTTTTGTAAACTACCAGGTCAATACACTCAGGGCTTATAATTCAGCAAATGCCATGGTCATCAGTTCCAGGCTGCTTGATTTTACCTTAGCCCCTTCCCTCCCACTTATATATCGTCTCCGCAAAGAGAAGAATTTTAAAAATGAATCCATCTACAAAGCCTACATCCATAAAATGATGGATTATGCACGTACTGGCCAGATAAGAAGTATAGGACTTACCAATTATACACGTACCACACCGGAAGAATATACCGTATGGGTAGATGATATGTTTATGGGTATTCCTTTTTTAATGCAGGCAGGGCTCTATACCAATGACCCGGAGCAAAGAAAATTGTATTTTGATGATGCGGCCAGCCAGCTACTTGACTTTACAAAACATGTATGGGACAAAGATGCCCGGCTGTTTATGCATGCAAATTATTCCCGGCGGCCACAGGTAAAATTACCTTATTGGTCGCGGGCCAATGGCTGGGCCATCTGGGCGATGACAGAAGTGCTGATTGCATTGCCCAGGAACCACCCTAAATACAATGCCATTCTGAACCTATACTGCGATTTTGCCAATTCATTAATCCGTTACCAAACCCCCGAAGGCTTTTGGCATAACGTAATCAACCGCAACGATTCCCCGGTAGAAGTGTCCGGCACGGCTATATTCACAATGGCAATGGCAAGAGGAGTAAGATTGGGTTGGCTGGATGCAAAAAAATTTACCCCGGTTGTTGAAAAAGGATGGAAAGCCACTGCTTCCGAAATTGAAGACAACGGCACTGTGCATAAGATATGTGTCGGCACCATGTGTTCGGAAGATGTGAACTACTATATGACACGACCGTTTTATGACGACGATACACATGGCTCTTTTGCCGTCATTTTTGCAGGTATGGAAGTGCAAAAAATGTTAGATCAACAAAAAAAATAACAAAGTGAAAAGACAAACGCCGCTCATTATTGCAATTGCATGCTGTTTTTTTGAGGCGGGATGCGCTGTCAGCAACATCCGGGAAAAACCATCCCGTTTAAACCCAAACGAGATCACTTTACTGAAACAAGAGCTAAGTGGCAAAGAAGATTATTATGATACCAGCAAAAAAATGATATGGTCGATCACAAAAGAAAAACACTACCACAGCGACCTTGACAGTGGTGTAAAAGTGCACGATACGCGAAGCTCCATTCAATATGCCGCAGCCTTACTGCATACCGCTGATGCTGCTGGTATACAACGTGGTATTGATATTGTAAAAGCAATATTGCCTTTGCAGGAAAAAGATCCCCGTCAAGCATTTTGTGGCATCTGGCCTTATTATCCTGAAGATCCACTGAGAGGTCGTAAGGCCCCTGTTGATTATAACTGGGCCGATTTTATGTCGGTATATTTAATTGATATTGTCCTCAATGCGCAGGATCACCTTGACAGGGAGCTGAAAGAAAAAATAAAAGAAGCGCTTATCCTGGCTGCCCGTTCCATTATGAAAAGAAATGTGAAGGCAGATTATACTAATATCTGCATCATGGGCACTTATGTTTGTTACGTGGTCGGTAATTTATATAACCAACCAGGTATCAGCAGGTATGGAAAGAACAAGTTGATCTACTTTTATAATTATACCAGGAACAGCAAGGGATTCACCGAATACAACAGCCCTACCTATACCGTAGTGGCCATGAATGAACTGCTGCGCATGAAACAGGCGATTATAAATCCCGCAGATAAGAAAATGGTAGATGAATTGTATTCCATGTGCTGGAGTATGATTGCCCGGCATTTCCACCAGCCTTCGGGCCAATGGTGCGGACCCAACCTGAGAGCGTATAATGACCTGGTCACACCGGAACTGAAACAGTTATTTTATTATTCTTCCAAAGGAAAAATTGATCTCCCCGGTGAGTATCAGCGAGTGCCACGGGTAATGGAACCGCATGAAATACCCCTGGCCATGATTCCTGAATTTCTGCAGCCGGTGCTACCCCGCATAGAGGTTGATACATTTGTTGTTGGAAAATACCAGCTCCCGGATCATGTCGGAGAATTGTGGGCAAAAGACATTATCGGCAAACTATACAAGCATCCTCAATATGCACTTGCTTCTGTAAACCAGGGATATCTCTGGAACCAGTGCCGTCCGCTCATAGCACATTGGGGCAGTCCTGAAAAGCCATCTTACCTGCGGCTGCGTTTTTTACATGACCTGTACGATTTTTCGGCAGTACACATCAAGAGCGTGCAGGATTCTTCCCATATATTATCCATTTTGAATCTGGCTTATAATGGCGGAGATAAACATCCGAATATCGACCGCATAAAAGATTCTACCATTACAGCCACTGATCTGCGTTTGCGCATAGAAGCAGGAGGAGATATTGCCGCTTCTGTTTTTTCAATCATTGACAAACAAAAAAATGAATTGTCGCTTGAATCTGGCGCTATTCGGATGATCATACAAATTCCTTATAGTAATTGGGATGGCCTGGAAGGACACTGGGAACTCAGTACTTCAGGCGACAGGAAATATGCAGATTTTGTCATTTATTCCGGCAACAGGAAGACTTTCAATCTTGCAGCTATGAAGGAGGCTGTATCGGGACTTGCATTCTCCATGGTCACCGAAAAAATGCCGGGAGAAATAATAGTTAATACAGATAGCACGTATCTCCGCTTATCTGGAAATGGGCTGGCTATTCGTGCATTGAAAAAGCCAAACGATGAATTCAGGATAAAAAACGATTTCGAAATCTATTCAAAATAATCATGCAGGTGAAAACTTTTATTTTGGGAGTTGTATCCCTTTTTATCATGCTGTGGACCAAAGGCCAGATGAAAGCCCCTCAGGACTGGGTAGGATATGAGAAATTGCTGGGGGTGAAAAATGGTCTGAGAAGTTATAATTATGATGTAAACCTGATAGAATCGTCTGCCCCGGCAAATATATTCTGGCCGGGCGATCATATCAGGTTGAAATTCCAGTTGACCAATAATACCAACGAGGCTATCTCTGTAGACGGTACAATGTACATAGTCCGTTATGGAACCAAAGGAATACCAAACGATATCTGGTTACCTGAAATGGTAAAACTGGGTTATGAAAAAGCGGTGCCGGTAAAATTGAACATTGCCCCCAATGGCTATGTCAATACTGACCTCACCATTGACGATATCCACGAATATGGGGGATATGCCGTAGTATTTGATCTTGGCAAATACGGGCGCAGACTGGGTACCAGCTTTGTGCGGAGCATGAAACCTTCTACGGTGAAAATGCAGTATCCTAAACAATCGCTGGACTACCTGGGAATTGATTTCCTGCAACGTGTAGGTGTAAAAGCTATTCGATATGGCGTTCCCTATATCGCCACCACCAACCCCAATTACCAGGTATATATGCAGGAGCTGAAAGGCCTGATGAAAAACTTCATGGACAACAATATCACGGTTATGCTGATGTTTGGCGAGGGGCAAACCGCTCAATCCATGCCACTTGGAATAAGCAGGCCCCACCTGGATAGCAGCGGGAAAATGCTTCGTACCAAACAGGATCTTGCCTGGATGCCTGATATGGATGAAGATTTCAAAAAGTATGTAAAAGAACTATGCCTCAATTTTGGTTGGCCCAACGGCCCCATTACGGCAGTCTGCCTTTGGAATGAACCCTGGGAAGGAACCTCTATATCGGGTTGGCAGGCCGACATGATCCGTTACCGTGAAATATATACCAAAATGGCAGAAGCTGTACTGGACGCCCGGAAAGAAAACAGGGACGTGTTAGTCGGAGGAGGTGACTCTAATTCTAACGCATTGGATAAGTTCTTTTCCGATGGTACTATGAAAATGCTGCCCATATTCGACTTTCTCTCGATCCACTACCAGGGTCTGGAATCGCCGGTATTATACCCTGAATGGAATAATAGAAAAGATTATAAAGGAAAGGTTAAAATATGGGATACGGAAAGTTGGGTAGGTAACACAGACGATCGTATAGGGCTGGTAATAGCAGCAGGGCGTTCGGCAGGTTATGACAGAACGATGGGTGTTTATGGTGGGTATATGTATTCCGGAGATCCTAACCGATCTGTTCAAACGATGAGTATCCGTACAAAGAACGGAACCGAAACGGTACCTAAATTGCATAATACCTGGTCCACAGCGGCCGCTATGGGCGCCGTGCAGAGCCTGATCGGCGAACGGGATTTTAACCAGTTGCTTTTTCAAAATGGTCTTCCCTGGGTAATGGTTTTTGATGGCTACAATAACAATAAGGAAGACGGTACCCTGCTCATTGCCGGTGATCTGGGAGATGCATTTGGTGCCACCCATGTACTTTTCCGGAATGTGCGAAGCCTGAGCGAGGCAAAGAAAAGACAGGCTGTGTACGACAGTTTAAAAACAACAACAGACGAGGGAACGCGTAAAAAACTGGAAGACAGGCTCGGTGAGTATTATCCAATTACGGATGGTAAAATGATCGTGAAGGCCGATCCCGCATTTTTGCTGTATGACTTTTATGGTAACAACATTCCTTCGCAAAACGGCGTCTTTACCATACCCCTGAATTACCAGGGCTATTTTATGCGGGTAAATGGCAGCAGTGGTGCATTCAGCAAATTAGTGAGTGCTGTCAGCCATGCGCGGATTGAAGGATACGAACCGCTGGAGATCGTTCCAAAGGATTTTACAGCACCTGTTGAAACCAAACCGGGCATGCAGCTGCAACTGACGAATATTCTGAACCGCCCCCTAAAAGGTAAATTGACAATCACTGTTGGAAACCTGGAAGTAAGCTACCCGCAAACAATTTCTTTCAAACCGAATGAAACAAAAACGATTACGGTTGCTATCAGGAATGGCGTAGCAAATAAAGAGAACCGCTACCCGCTGCAAGTGCATTTTGATGCCGGAAGTGATGGCTTCGCCCGGCACTATGAAGAAATGCATGTAAACTATATAGCAAAAAAGACCATTCATGTAGATGGCGATCTGGGCGACTGGCTGGGCGTCATTCCCCAAACCATTAAAGGTGCTGCTAAAGCCAGTATTTCTGTAACGGAGGCAGCCTGGCACCCCTATGAAAGTTTTGATACCCTCTCCGAAGGGCTGGCAAATACCTACCTGGCTTATGATGATCAGTACCTTTATTTTGCGGCAAAGGTTGCTGACAAAACACCGAATAAAGGCGCCCCGAGATTTGAAACACGTGATGACGATCAATACTTCTATCCTGATACCGCATACATGCAAAGCATCTATGCCATGGAGTCCTTATTGACCAGGCAACCCGTTGCAACTACCGATAAAGCAGCCCTACAGTTGCCTTCAGGCGGCCGCGTACTGAATTACTTTGAAAATTCATTAACGACACGATCTATCGGAGTGGATATCGATTTACCAATGGACAGGTGTACACGCACCGGTTTGTACTTTCCCGGCATTAATCAGCGGAATGTTTTAATAACTGTATATGACAGGGAAAGTGGTAAAGAATTGTTGCATACCAATATAGAGAACTGTTGGAACGGAGCCTGGCTGCAACTGGACCTCGCTGGAAAACTGCGCATCCGTTGTTCCGCTATTAGCTGGGATAGCTGGAGAAATACAACAAAGCTGGCAGGTATTTGCTTCGATCCGTCAGACAAACACATTGGTAAGGGCACGGAAGCAACGCTTGTATCCAAAGATTTCGATACCCAGGGTAACTGGATAGGCGTATATGGGAAAACGGGATATTATCTTCCTGGATCAGCCATCGCATTGCCTGCAGATATCCAATGTACGCCCGTTACTCAAAACGACCTGGTGCCCATGATATGGCCCAAAGGGGTACGACGGTTTTCATATCGTAAAACGGGTACCCTGCCAGACGGATTGGTGGGCGAAAAATTCGACAATATACTCATTGCATTTAACGTGCTCCCTATCGGCAAAGATGGAATGGAAGCCGCTGCAAAAGGAACCATGCCCCGTTATACCGGTTATAAATGTACGGATTACGAATATGCGCTAAATACAGTTGCCCCGGAATATGGCGGTGGTTTTGAGATCTGGAGAATGCTTGTTCCCGGTATGCCACGTAAACACTTTTTTCCGCGTCAGCCCCATTCACCCTATGATGGTGCTGTAAAGGACGGTAAATTGGTAACAGTGCGTAAAGGCAATACCTTATTTACAGAATGTGCCATTCCGTGGAGTGAAATTCCGGATGTAAAGCGAATCATTGATCAGGGCGGGAAAATAAAATTCTCTGCAAGGATCAATGACGATGGTGCCGGTGGAGCCTGTATGGAACTGGCCCGGGACCGCAGTGTATCCAAAGTAAATGCCCGGGCTTTCCATCCCGATTGGAAGGAGCACTGGGCAAATGAAGTTGAATTTGGTGTAGAAAAATAATAAATGTATGACCAGGTATATAATTTCACTATTGCTCATCTCTTTCCTGATGGGATGCAGTGCAATAGTAAATAGTCAGGAAAATTATGAAGATGTATTGGGTTTTGTAAATCCCTTTATAGGTACAGGCAGCCATGGACACACCTTTCCCGGTGCTGCTTATCCATCTGGAATGGTCCAGTTAAGTCCTGATACAGGGCTTGAGGGATGGGACTGGTGTTCAGGTTATCATTATTCTGACAGTTCAATAATTGGGTTCTCGCATACCCATCTTTCCGGTACCGGGCGTTCAGATCTGATGGATGTAATGCTGATGCCCACCGTAGACAAGGCAAAATCAACATCAAAACGGGGCGAAGGTTATCGTTCCAGGTTCTCTCACGATGAAGAAGTAGCATCGCCCGGTTACTATAAAGTAAAGCTAAAAGATTACGATATTACTGCCGAACTGACTGCCTCTCCCCATTGCGGTTTTCATCGTTATACATTTCCTGCCAGCAAAGAATCGCATATTGTATTGGACCTGTTTCATCACTATGCTACAGATTCTGTACAGGTTACTTCGTTAAATGTGGTGGATAGCAGTACAATAACCGGTGAAAGAAAAACCAAAGGCTGGGGAGAACCGGGTGAAAAATACTGGGTGGACCAAAAATTGTTTTTTGCAATAAAAGTTTCAAAGCCTTTTAATGCTACCATTGCTGTAGATGATCGTTTTATAGGGGATAAAAAAGCAACCGGCAGGAATGTGAAAGCCATACTAAACTTTGAAACATCGAAAAATGAAATGGTGCTGGTGAAAGTAGGTATATCACCTGTAAGTGTTGAAAATGCATTGGAGAACCTGTCTTCAGAAATACCACATTGGGATTTTAACGAGATACTTACGCAGACACAACTTAAATGGCAACAGGAATTATCTAAAATAAGCATTAATGCACCTGACAAAACCAAAACTATTTTCTATACTGCGCTGTACCACTGTTTGATTGCCCCATACCTCTTTAATGACGTAAATAAGGAGTATACTGGTTTTGATGGTAAAACCCATCAGGCAGATAGTTTTAAAAATTATACGGCACTATCATTATGGGACACTTTCCGGGCCCTGAACCCGCTGCTGACCATTCTTGATCCTGGTAAAGCAAATGATATTATACAATCAATGCTAACGCAGTACGATCAGTATGGTTTACTACCAGTATGGCCGCTATGGTCAAGCGAAACAAACTGTATGATCGGTTATCATTCCGTACCGATAATTGTAGATGCTTATTTCAAAGGAATCAGAAACTTTGATGTAGCAAAAGCATACCAGGCTATGAAGCACTCGGCCATGCAGGATGCATTTGGTATAAAAGAGCTGAAACAGTTTGGGTATATACCTTATGACCAGTATAACAAATCGGTCTCTACTGCACTCGAATACTGTTATGATGACTGGTGTATTGCGCAAATGGCAAAAGACCTGGGGCAAAAGGAAGATTATGAATATTTTATGAAAAGGGCAATGTCGTATAGCACTTATTTTGACAAGGAATTTAAATTAATGAATGGGGTTTCCAGTGCCGGAACATTCCGCCGTCCTTTTGATCCCTTCTTCTCATCGTATGGACAGAGCGACTGGGTGGAAGGAAATTCATGGCAATATTCTTTTTTTGCGCCGCACGATATACAAGGATTGATCAACCTGTATGGTAACGGGAAGCAATTTGAAAATGCACTGGACAGCCTGTTTTCAGTGTCATCCAGCCTGTCGGGAAAAAATGTGCCGATAGATATCAGCGGTTTGATTGGGCAATATGCACATGGCAACGAGCCCAGCCATCACGTCGCTTATTTGTATAACTACATTGGCAAACCATATAAAGCGCAGAAGAAGTTGCATCAGATTATGACGACTTTATACAGCGATCAACCGGATGGCTTGTCTGGGAATGATGACTGTGGACAGATGTCGGCCTGGTATGTATTCAGTGCAATGGGATTCTATCCTGTTAATCCTGCTGAGGGGATATATGTATTGGGAACACCAATGGTAGCATCTGCAGGCATCCATGTCAATAATAAGGTATTTACAATGAAAGCGACTGGTTTAAGCGATAAAAACATTTATATTCGGTCGATAAAGCTGAATGGAAAGGCATATAACAAACTATATATTACCCACAGGGATATAATGGAAGGCGGAAGTCTTGAATTAATAATGAGTCCCGAACCGGGAAATTTTACGGGAGCAGATCTGCCCCCGTCTGCATCCCAGGTAAAAACTGAATAATGAAGACAAAACGAATCACCTTGCTGTTGACAATATTAATGACCGGTATCATCACTGCCAGGGCTCAATATAGTATTGTTTTTATTGGAAATAGTATAACCCATGGAGCCACATTGTCATCACCAGCGCTGGAATGTCCGCCCGTGCAAACAGTAAAGCTTTTGCAGGCAAAGGGACATACTGTGAAATTTGCCAATTGCGGTTACAGCGGAAGTACTACAGTTGATTTTTTACCTGCTTCCCGGAACCTGTTTCCAAAAGTACTACAGGCTGCCGATACACTATATGATCCAAATGTATGGTTGATCTTCTCAATCAGTTTGGGTACAAATGACAGTGCTATAGAAGGCCCCACAGGAGCACCTGTATCACCAGGCGACTATAGCAGAAATTTGCAGGTCATCATCGACAGTTTACATAATAGATACCCACATAGCATTTTTGTATTACATCGTCCTATTTGGTACAGCCCCAATACATATAACAGATCGAAATACCTGGCAGCAGGATTAAGCCGCCTGCAAACCTATACGCCGCAATTGGATAAACTGGTAAAAGAAAACCCTGATTATATCTTTAAAGGCGATAGAAATGCCTATGACTTTTTCAGAAAAGATCCCGACAAATATTTTACTGCTGAAAAAGGCAATGCCGGGATCTTTTTTCTGCACCCAAATGCTTTGGGTGCAGAAAAACTGGGTGGATTCTGGGCGAATAATTTAGCAAATACTATTGAAGCATTGTATCGAAATTCTGTTCATAAACAGGTTGGCCATCGAGCTTACTAACCTTTACATAGTCTACTGCACCACAACCTTTGAATCGTAAAATCAATTCATTGGCGCTGCCTATTGATTTGGTATAATCAATCTGGTAAATCTTTTGTCCATCCAGCAAGAAGGCAGATTTTTTATTTTCTACCCTGATAGTCATCACATGCCATTCCGATGCATTAAAATTGAACTTGTTCAGATTATATTCATCGCCCTTGATACTCTTTTCGCTGCTTATAAATTTTATATAGGAATAGCCGGCCTCATTTAAGGCAAAACCATGCCTCCCGGTATTTGACAAAATGTACATCATCACATCAGAACGGGGAATGGCGAAGTCTTTTGCAGCGTTACGAACCCTCGCTTCAAATACAAAATTATCGCCATCCACCAGCTTTTCTTTATAATATACATAGCTCACAAATAAATGGCCGGGACGGGCTTCAGGTACTACACTATCCAGTGGCAGGCTCACATATCCTTCCTTGTTATAAGCCTGGCTGATGGGCAGTGTTCTGAAAATGCCCTTTCGCTCGTTACGGGTAAAAATTGACCAGCCTGGTTTACGGCTTTCTATAGTGACAGTTTTTATGGTGTGCCCTTTATATTGCAGGTAACAATATCCGTCTCCTTCATAGATATATGTGGCATTCACCTTCCCTATATCTCTCGTCAATTGCTTTTCCGATGTATCGCCATTCGCCTCTTCATATATCAGTTTAATGTCCGATAGCAGGGAAGATGGAATACTATATGAAAATGTAACCGTTAGTGGATTCGCGCCTTTGGGATTTGCTGCCGAAAATTCTATTTTGGACAACAGGTAACCGGTATACATATCTTTGATCTTCAAAGTATACAAAAGATAGGCGCAGGCAATCAGTAAAAGCCCTGAAAGTAAGTAGATGTATATACGATTTGATCTTTGACCATGTATTGGCACAAACTCCTTTTGTATATTTTCCGCCGGGGCATCATGAATCTCTATGGCATTATTGGCAGCCTCCTCGATCCGGGTCTTTTTGATAACAAAATCGGTATACCCTGTGTAACCCAAAAAACGGCATAATGCATCCCTGGTTGCCAGTTGTGGATTGCCGGTACGCTGTTGAAAAAAACGCTTAAGGGTGTTAGCATTCACTGTGACGTCAGTAGACTCAAGGATCATATTTTCCAACGTCTTAAACTGGTCCAGATCCCAAGAGTCGGGTGGCCCCCAGGATACAAAGCGGGTAGAATATTCCCTGATTATTTCCTTTATATATCTTTTATCCTTTATTTCATCCATATATCGTGGAAAGTTAAATATGCTGTCAGGTAGACTTAAATTTTAAAACGCCATGTCGGCTTCTTCAATTACACTGCTTTAAGATAGCTGAATATTATGATATTATTTTTTGATTCTGGATTTGAATTCTTAATTACCATAGGTTCAACTCCCATAGATTGTGCATTAAGAAAATTAAACAAATTACAAATTGAATTGTTACTCTTTGAACAAAAGTCTTAAATTCAAAATAACATGAAAAAATTATTTGCAGAGTTTTTCGGAACATTTTGGTTAGTATTCGGAGGTTGTGGCAGTGCCGTATTTGCCGCTGGCGTTCCCAATATTGGGATTGGACTTTTGGGCGTGTCATTAGCCTTTGGTCTTACAGTACTTACTATGGCCTATGCTGTGGGCCATATTTCCGGTGGACATTTTAATCCGGCAGTATCTGTTGGGTTAGTGGTTGGAGGACGCTTTCCGGCAAAAGACCTGGTACCGTATATCATTGCCCAGGTGTTAGGTGCAACAGCGGCCGCCTTTATACTTTATCTTATTTTGAACGGGGCAGGGGCTTTTACCAGGGAAGGTACAGGAGCATTCGCTACAAACTTTTATGACAGCCCCGGATATAATAACAGGAGTTATAGCGTAGTGGCTGCCTTCCTTGCAGAAATGACGCTGACAGCATTCTTCCTTATTGTAATTATGGGGGCTACAGACAAGTTTGCCAATGGAAAATTTGCAGGAATCGCAATTGGTCTGGCACTTACACTTATACATCTGATTAGTATTCCAATTACAAATACTTCCGTTAATCCTGCCAGGTCTACTTCTCAGGCGTTATTTGTTGGTGGCATGGCATTGCAGCAGTTGTGGTTATTTTGGGTAGCTCCTATTACAGGCAGTATAATAGGAGGAGGTATATACAGGTTCCTGCTGCAGAAACAGGATAATGAATAATCAGTCATAAACGAATAAGTTTAGCAAGCCTTCAGACTATTCGTCTGAAGGCTTTTTTTGTTAAATTTATTGTCGTTTAAATACCTGCAATGGACCTGCTTATCGAAAATATCAGCACCTATATACCCCTGTCAGCAGCGGATGAAAAAATCATCAGGAGTTTATTTCACAAAAAAGTGATCAATAAGGATGAACATTTATTAAAAGAAGGGCAGGTATGCCGACATGTGATTTTCATTGAGGAAGGATTAGTCAGATACTATCTATCCAACAACGGCGAGGAGCAAACCAACTATTTTAATAAGGAAGGTGAATGGGTTTGCGACTATACGAGTTTTTTGCCGAAAGCACCCACAACGGTCAATATATAAGCTTTAGAAAATACAACAGTCTGGATGATCAGCTATGACGACCTGCAAAAATTTTACCAGGAGGTCCGGTACGGGGAAAGGTTCGGGCGCTTAGCCATAGAGCAGGTCTTCACTACCGTTTTACAACAAATAGCATCCATGTACACCGATAAACCCGTGGTACGCTATCAAAAGTTTATGCAGGCTTACTTTGACATCTCCCAGCGTATACCCCAATATTATATTGCCTCTTACGTTGGCGTCAAGCCCCAGTCTTTAAGCCGGATCAGGAAACGACTTGTTCTCTAGCGTTATTAACCCAGGTGCATGAAAAGCTGTGGTGAATACAGCAATTTTGTGTTATCAAATAAATAACACAATGAAAACGAAAGAAATCAAAACAAACTGGGGAATTCAATCTGCATCTTTTTGGATGACGCTTTTAATTGCAGCAGGAATAATTTTTATCGGAGCAAGGTTCATAGTAAATCCCCTGGTGGGAGCCGATGGTTTCGGAATTCCCATATCCAGTATGGACGATTTACCATTTGGAAAAATTAAGGGAATAAGAGACATTTTTTCAGGACTGGTGTTACTCCCATTTCTGTTTTTGAAAATGCGTAAGGCTGCTGCATTTGCGTTAACAACTGCCATCATTGTACCGGCTACGGACTTTTGTATTGTGTTGGTGACGAATGGTCCCAAAGATCTCCAACACCTGCTTATTCATGGTTTGACAGTCGTTTATATGATCGTAACCAGTATTTTACTATTCCGGGAAAACGCTACATCAACACCAACTCCTCTGCAGTGAGATAATAAAACACATTCTGCAACTGGTGTACATGTACCAACGGCCTGCCATACGGCACCAGCCCTGCCGGTGACTCCGTCAGCAACTGAAAAGCATATCCTTCATCACGAATATAAATACTATCCTTATGGGTATACCGATAAGAATATACGTTGATGTCTTCTCCATACTCCTTCTCTCCTCTCACAAAACCCAGGGCATTTAAATGATCCACATCCAGTTTCAACGGGTTCACTTTTGATAATGGCAGTTTGCTTTTGGGCAGACAGGAATTATAGACATACCCTTCCAATATACCTTCTATTTTAAAGGTAGTTTCGTTCATGTACAAATCGTAGTACCAAACCAGGTTTCCCACACGGATGTCAGCGTCTGCTATCATTTGCAAGTCTTTGTTATGCAAGTATAGGGATTTTGAGTATTTTACCGGTCTACTAATATTAATTATTGATGGCTACGATTAGAACGATGGAAGAGCGGGACAATAGCGCACTCGCTAAAATAATCAGAGACATCTTCATTGAATTCGATGCACCTTTGATTGGAACTGTTTATGACGATCCGGATACAGATAGATTGTATGAAGTATTTCAGCACCCCGGATGTGTTTATTACCTGGCAGAAGAAAATGGCGAAGTGCTTGGAGGATGCGGGTTGTATCCTACAAAAGGATTGCCGGAAGGATGCGCGGAGCTGGTGAAGTTTTATCTTTCACCTGCGGCACGCGGGAAAGGATTAGGAAGAATATTGATGGAGAAGGCAATTGCAGCAGCGCCGGGATTAGGATATAAGCAGATTTACCTGGAAACATTTGATCAGTTGGCCACTGCGGTGGGAATGTATGAGAAAGCAGGGTTCAGGAAGCTGGATAAGCCGATGGGAAATTCAGGACATTATAATACCACTTTGTGGATGATAATGGAGGTGAAATAAATTAAAAACGCTTTTGCCCCAAAGCAAAAGCGTTTTTAAAACGAAGGTGGCCTGCGGCAGCAAGGAAGAATCACTTTTTTCAGGCTGACGCCCGAGGATGACATTTCTCTACCCTTTTGGCTTTCTCTTTGTATCCGGCACTCTATACTTCTTCTCAGGAGTCAGCGACCAATCCGCCTCAAACCTACACCTCACATTCTCCACCTCTCCCTCACTCACATCCAGCAGCGCCGTATGCGGCAACAAGCTGCCATCAATGATATTCACACCACAAATATGTAAGGTCTCCTTCACCTGCTTCGGATCCGGCACCCCTGTACCCCTGTATTGTAATATATAGTTTGCCATAGCAATGAATTATTTTTCAGCTGTCAACATTCCTTTTCCTTCATAATTCGCACCAAACCCCATAGACTGAATCTTAGTTGAAAGATACTTCAGCATCTCATCTGCCCTTGCAGATGCCCTTGGCAAAGTCAGGATCTCTGGCGCAGCCGCCAACAACCGCGCTGCCATCCCCACCGCCGCCGGACAAGCCATGCTCGTACCATCCATAATCGCATACAAATCGTCCGGAAAGGTAGAAATAATCCCCACACCCGGAGCAGTCAGATCCGTTTCTGCTCCTATATTGGAAAAGTCTGCTATAAAGTTAGCTTTATCTGTGCCATAAGGAGACTTTACAATCCCCGTTTGTACCGTATTTTTTGGAAAAGTATTTTTACGCCCCATCGCAGACACCGCTACCGACAGACTGTAATTGGCAGGAAAATTCACCGGCCCCCTGTCATCATTGCCATTGGCACAAAAACACAAGATCCCTGCATTGTAAGCCTGCTTAATATAACTACTTATTCCTTCATCAGTTTCTGATTCACCCAGGCTCATATTGATAATGTCACATTCATCCTGGATCGCCTGCGCCAACCCTTTCATAATATAAAAGTTAGACGCATTAGCACCTTTAGGAAAGACCCTGTAGCTATAGATCTCTACACCGGCAGCCAGTCCATACACCCCACCATAGGCACTTACAATGCCCGCCACATGGGTGCCATGTCCTTCCCCATTATCTTTGAAATCTGTCGGATCTTCATTTGCCACACAATTCAAACCGCCACTTACCACCAGGTCCTTGTGCGGCCCCACCCCCGTATCGATGATACCTATGCGCAGCTTCTGCGTAATTTTAGGCCACTGTGGCGTATCGTAAAAATGACGCAGGGAATCAGTATAACCCGTATCTATTTTCTGCAATTTGATGGTGAGACTGGTAGCAGAAAAATTAGTCTTGTAATATCCCCAGTAAGTATGCTCCGGGTATACATAAATCCGTTCTATATGCTTGCTGGACAAAGTCAGCGAGAGCTTCCCCTTTGCATTGGTATTCCCTGAATCCCCCGTTCTGTTTTCAAAATCAGTAAAGGCAACAATGTAAATACCAGCTATGGGCGTACCGTCGGTATCAGTGACAGTCAGGTCCAGTTTTTTAGTTGTCTTGGTTTTCTTTGCCTTTTGCTGGATAGATTCACGAAATACCTGCGCTTTCTTGTAGAATTTTTCTTTAATAATCCGCAGGCCGGGATAAGAGAAACGGAAATCTGCCAGTTCTTCCTGACTAAGTTGTACCAGCTTGGCACCGTTGTCCTGAATAGAGTCAATAACTTTCACGGGAATTTTCTTTGCAGTTTTTTCAGGTCCACGGGTTTTCAGGCTAACAGCCTCCTTGCTTACTGCAGGCTCTAATACGGCTGTGAGAAAGTTTTCAACTTTAGGATTAGTGTCGGCAGTGGTTTGAGTTTCTGTGACAGGCAGCAGGATGTAGTTACCAGTCTTTGATTTGCTCTTTGCCATAACAGGTAGTTTTTTGAGTAAATTGATTCCCTTAATGGTAATAATAAGTTAACAGTATGAATTTACTAAACTAAATGCGAATCGCAGCTGCTAAAGAAATCAGCAGCTGCGATACAACCTGAAAAGAAAAGGCGGAAGGAAGACTGGTATTACATTTCGAACACTCAATAAAATATCGTTAATCTTTTAATGGTTGATATACGCAATGTTGCATAACTTTTAACTGGTGCTTTTGGGCATACTTCATGAGTTCGTGCAGCAGCTTTTTCCACTGCCCATGGCAGTTAAAAACAATCAGTGTTTTGCCATTTATACCAATGAGCATTTCCGCGATCCGTTTACCCCCTTCATCGATATAAAGTGCGCCCTTGCCGTCTTTATCCAGATCTACCTCCACTGTTGCATGGCCTCCTTTTTATAGTTCGAAAAGCTAAGACCCGAAAAGTTTTTGAAGAACTTGCTAAAATGAGCAATATCATCAAAGCCAAGCTGATGCGCGATCTCCTTCATACTGGCCCCTGAATAGGTGGCCTGCCGTTTGGCTTCGAGTACCACCCGCTGCCGGATGTGGTGACTGGCCGGAAAGCCGGATACCTTCTTCACCATTTCATTCAGGTGATTGGGCGTTACAGCCAGCTCACCTGCATAGTCCGCCACCAGTTTCAGAATCATGTATTTCTGGTCTACAATAGCCAGGAACCGGGTTACCAGATCTGATCTTTTGCAGGGCATGTTTCGAATACCTGCGGGCACAAACTGGCGGGTAAGGTAAATGAGGAAAATGTTGAGCAACCCTCTCAGAATTTCAGACCGGAGTAATAAATAATTGTCATACTCTTTCAGCATTTTCAGAACCATATCTTCCATTTCCAGCTGCATGCTTTCCTCTACCTTCAGCAGCCATGAATGAGGAGAACTACCCGCATGAAAGATCACAGGTTTATTGTATGCAGGCATGAGCAGAAAGTCCGGACTAAAAGAAATGACATAACCCTGGGTACCTGCTTCGGGCAAAAACTGATGGATCTGCCCGGGACGCAGGCAATACACATGGCCACCGGCAATGTCACGGGTTTCGAGGTCTACGCAAAAGGAGCCACCTCCCTGCCGGACCCAAACAATTTCAAATCCCTGATGACGATGTGGCTTTTTGTCGTGTAAGCGGCCATTTTGCTGTAACCATTCCATAGTGCGGATTTCAAAGAGAGGGGAATCGTGAATCGGTCTTGACATAAGGATGTAGTTAAGTGGGTTTCTTAAAATAGTACGAATTGCGATGCGACCAAAGAAAACAAATCATATACCACCCCGGCAAACCACTGTAATACAGCTACTTGATTTTTTTCTTTCAAGTGAAATTTTACGTTATTTAGTGAATTCACATTTTCGATTCACTCCATTTAGTGACTCCCCTGTCCCTGAAATTTCATTACTTTCACCTTACCGGATGACACCATGAAAAGCAAGACCAACAAAGCTGCTTTAGAAGACATTGACGCCATAAATCGACACATTACGAATATTAGCAATACAGTTACACCAGTTAGCAGCAGGAGGCAATTAATGAATAGTATAAAAAAGGAGTTGCGCGGCATCATCGATTTTGACTCCTCCTATATTGCTGTTTATGCTCAGGATTATCATTCCTGTTCCTGCTTTACGGAGAACCTGCTGCCACAGGTGGCTGCCGGTATTTCTACCCCACAACCCTTTTCGTGTATGGGACCACTCAAGCATTCCAAACCATTTACTTTCAGATACGATGAAGCTGGCGAAGCACTGTATGGTCAGTTGCCACTGGCAGGGCTGCACCGGGACAACGGTTTTAAAACAGCCTGCATTATTCCCCTCCGGATGCAGGGTGTACTCATGGGGTACCTGGCAATTGCTTCCTTTCATGACGATCACTTCCACCCCGCTCATTTAGGTATTTTTGAAAAGATTGCCGAACCAATTGCCACCGGTGTTTCTAATGTGCTGCTCTATGAGAAGCTGTTAATGGCACAGCATGAAAAAAGTCAGTTGCTGGCTATCAGCCAGGCGATGGCTACCATCAGAGACAAAGATGACCTGTTCAAACTGCTCGTAAACCGGATTCAGCCTATGCTGGGATTTGACAGAGGTGCCCAGATTTATACGATAGATCTGGCTGCGGGCACCGCATCTGTGTTCTTCCCGGATTATACAGAAATGGTGGGGTATGAGTTTCCGATTAAAGGCACCCCCCTGGAAACAGTGTTGGAGAAAGGTGAGATTTTCCCTGTATTTCGTGAATCTCCGTATCCTGATTTTTTACTCATTCAAATGATGAACAGGTTGCAGATCAATGGGGCCATCATGGCTCCGTTGCGGATAGGTGGCACCACGATCGGAACTTTCCAGGTCTTCAGTTCGCAGAAAGAGGTATTGCCAAAGGAACAGTATCCCCTGTTCCAGGGCATTGCCGACCAGGTAGCCCTGGCAGTAGCAAATATCCAACAGTATAGCGAACCGCCTGTACAACACCAGCATTTCGAAGAAATCATCAGCAGGAGCAAGAAGCTGCTGGAGATTTTCAGGAATATCCAGTTGGTAAGCCGTACGGATACTACTGTGCTATTATTGGGAGAGACGGGCACGGGCAAGGAACTCTTTGCGAAGGCGATTCATAACCTGTCTGACAGAAAAAACAAGCCATTGATCAAACTCAATTGTGCCGCCTTACCTGCTCAACTCATAGAAAGTGAATTGTTCGGGCATGAGCGGGGAGCTTTTACTGGCGCGATCGACAGGCGAATCGGGAAGTTCGAAATTGCGGATGGAAGTACCCTGTTCCTCGATGAAATAGGTGAATTGCCACTGGAACTACAGGCAAAACTGCTCAGGGCATTGCAGGAAAAAGAAATTGAAAGACTGGGAAGTAATAAGGTGATTAAAACAAATGTACGCATTATCGCCGCTACCAACAGGGATTTACAAAAAGAAGTAGCTGCGGGGCGATTCAGGTCAGACCTGTTTTTCAGGCTGAATGTATTTCCCATTCAATTGCCCCCATTGCGGGAGCGAAAAGAAGATATTCCCCTGCTGGCAGCTCATTTTCTTCAAAAGATGGCCGAAAAACTAGGACGGGAATTCAGGGGGATGAGTACAAAAGTATTGCAGGAACTGAATAATTATCACTGGCCGGGAAATATCCGGGAATTGGAACACGTGATTGAACGAAGTGCTATTGTGAGTAAAGGAAAGGTGCTGACCGTACTGCATTTGCCCCCTTTTTCGGCGGAGTCACCCCCTCCCGAAGTGCAGCAATGGTCGCTGAAGACCTGGAAAGAACATGAAAAAGAATATATCCTGCAAGCGCTTTCTTTATGCAATGGCAGGGTGAGCGGGGAAAAAGGCGCCGCCAAAATCCTGGACATGCCACCTACAACACTGGAGTCAAAAATGAGAAAATTAGGGATCCGAAAACAGCATTTCCCGATGGAGTAAATAACGATATTTCGCACCATTTTTAACAATATGACGATATATCGTCAATTCTGAAACGGACATTTATTCATAAATAACTGGTTTACAACATTATTAAGTTAGGCACAGGATATGACACTTTCAGGCAAAACACAGCTGTCATGAAGTATCCTGAATATTTTCCTTTACAGGAATTTAAGCACAAGGAAGCAGATCTTCCTTTTGAGATCCATCCTTTCCGGTGGAATGATGAATCTGTCAGAGCGCATAATGCCCTTCCTCACCGCCAGAACTTTATCGAAATTATCTGGGTAACGAAAGGACATAGCACATTGATCGTAGATATGCAGAAACATGAAATGCCTGCTAATAGTGTATACTGTGTTACTTCCGGACAAATCCACCAGCTGATTGGGAATGAACATACAGAAGGATATATTTATCAGTTCACTGAAGACTTCCTGTATATGGGGGAGCATGAGTTTGACCTGATGTACCATTCGGGGTTGTTTCAGGCTTTGTCACGATCGGCAGGCATTGAAGTTGATAGTGAGACAGCGGTGGAAATGAAAGAAATTACTGTAAAGATGATGCGGGAGGCGGATAATTTGTATTTGCTGCGGACAGAATTGATGCGAAGATATTTGAAGATCTTATTGATTTACCTGACCAGGCAATTGAGAGGGACTTTGCAAACGACGATTCAGACGAGGAATATTGAATTGGTGGAGAAGTTTAAGAATATGGTGGAGGCAATGTTTAAGAATAAGAAAAAAGTGGCAGATTTTGCGAGGGAACTATCTGTAACACCGAATTATTTGAATGAGATTGTGAAGAAGATTACGGGATATCCGGCGAGTCATCACATCAGGCAAAGAGTTGTGTTGGAGGCTAAGCGGCAGGCGGCGTATTCAGATGTGTGTATGAAAGAGGTAGCGTGGAATCTGGGGTTTTCTGATATTGCGCATTTTAGTAAGTTTTTTAAGAATTCGACGGGAACGAATTTCTCTGATTTTAAGAAAGAGTGTTTAGTATTCTCATCTGCAGCCAATAATATTTTTTAAATTATTAAACATGAATACTTCATATAGATTAGCGCGGCTGCTGGATGCTGAAGAACTTACCATAATGTCGATGGAGCTATATACCGAAATAAGTAGCCGCAAAGATTTTACGGAGAATAAGATTGTGGCTACGCTACGGTTTTATCAGCAATATCGTAATATGGGAGAAGTATTGATGATTGAATACAATGGCTGGCTGGCAGGGTACTCGGTTATTTTCAGGTTTTGGAGTCATGAATATGGAGGATTGATGGTGGGTGTGGATGAGTTATATATCAAAAAAAAATACCGCAGACTAGGGGCGGCAAAGCAGTTCATCAATCTGCTGATTGCTGCAGAGCGTATGCATCCGCATTTTGCGGGGATTGAGCTGGAAGCACATTATAGCAATACACTCGCACTTAAATTATTTTCTTCTCTTGGTATTCCGAAGAATGATAACTCCTTTTATATAAAGCTACTGAAGGAATAAGTTCCATAATCTGTACAAGTTATTCCGTTTAAACGCCATTGCAGGTATGTGATTGGATGATCATCTTTGTGCTACAATTTTACCAAGTTGGCATTGGTTATCATCCGGCTGTTTCTATCGAGGAACAGCCTTTTTATATAGTGGGATATTATTCCATTCTTTACATAGTGGGATGCTGTTCCACCAATGTCCACGATTGTGACCGGGCGTCCTTTTTCTTTGTGGCCAGTAGAATGTTCTCCTCCCCTTGTGTAATGTACAACTCCGTACCTTTCACCCTAATCAGGTAACTATTCTTTTCCCCAGGCAGAAACTCATACTGCTGATCGGCAATAGGTTGTTCTTCCAGCAATCCCCCTTCAGCAGCTGCTGCTTTAGGTTGTAACGTCTTACCAGAAAAAAGATTCTTCAACTGGTAAGTCTGCCCCTCCACATTTTTAAAATCCCAGGTCACACATTTCCAGTTTACCGGTGAGTAAGCTACAATGGGTGTACCATTGGCAGTGTTCGCATCCTTAATACGGAGTACCATACCGGAGGCTACATTCTTAATAGCATAAGTACCATGGATGGTCTGCGCATACGTGGTGACAGTAGCAATAACAACCGCCAGTGTACAGAATAAGTTTTTCATGCTGGATGGATTTTCTCTCTCAAATATATAAAAAAAGGCAGCGCCATACGGGGAATATGGCGCTGCGGGTTAACAACAACTTATCTACCTATTACAACTGTCATTTTTTAATTCCACCCGCCTCCCAGGCTTCTGTACAATTCCACCCCGGCACTCAGTTGCTGACGGGTAATGTCTGCCTGCGTCAGCTCAGCCTGCAGGGAATTTCCCTGTGCTGTGATCACTTCCAGGTAATTGGCCATACCGCTGCGGAATAATAATTGCGCTTGCTGGGTAGCCAATTGTGTCGTCTTTACCTGTTGGGAAGCGATTTCCTGCTGTGACTTCAGTTTGTCCAGTTTCACCAGGGAATTGCTCACCTCTCCTACTGCACTCAGTGCCAGCTGACGGAAACGAATAACTGCTTCTTCTCTTTGGATTTTAGCTACTTCCAACTGTGTTTTCAGTTGTCTGTGCTGAAACAATGGCTGAGTCAGACCGGCGCCAGCTACACCAAACAGGGAAGCCGGCACTGTGAACCAATCACTCGCTTTAAAGGCATTTAATCCACCTGTAGCGGTGAGGGTCAATGTAGGGTACATACTACCCTGCGCAACGCCTACCTTTGCATTGGCAGCTACCAGCGCCATCTCTCCTGCTCTTACATCCGGGCGTTTGCTGATCATTTTGGCAGGAATACCTACCGGCAGTGAATCGCGCATCAGGCTGGTGCTCAGTCGCTGATTGCGTGCAATGGTGCCCGGCAATTCGCCGGTCAGTATCCGCAAAGCATTTTCCTGTATAGCCAATGCCTGTTCCAGCTGCGGTATCAGCAATGCTGCTGTCTGCTGTTGGGCAATGGCCTGTTGCACGCCCAGTTCTGTCACATCGCCCGCTGCCTTTTGCAGGCGGATCATCTGCACAATGGTATCGCTCAGTGAAAGGCTGTTCTTTGCTATCTGCAACTGTGCGTCCAGCATCAGCAGGTTATAGTATGCATTGGCGATATCTGATACGAGGGTGGTTTGCACCGCATGTGCACCTTCGTAGCTTTCCAGGTAACTGGCCAGTGCTGCTTCTTTTTGTCTTTTGATCTTACCCCACACATCAATCTCCCAGGATACTGCTGCATTCAATGAATAGTCTTCGATATGATTTGCACCCAGGAATGATTCCAAACTGGTACCATTCAAACTGTTATCTGAAGGGTTGGTGGTACTGGCCGCCACATTCAGCGTGGCAGTTGGCAGCCAGGCTACCTTTGCCTGTTTAACGTAAGCTGAAGCTTCTTCGATCCGTTTTACTGCCAGCTGCAGGTCGTAGTTACCACTCAGGCCAGCGCTGATGAGTCTTTGTAAGGTCGTATCTGAAAAGAACTCCTTCCATGGCATTCCAGCTACGCTGGTATCCGAAGGGGCTTTGTCGCCAAACTGCTCCGGCAGTACCAGGGCAGGCTGTTTGTAGTCACGGCCTACCCGGCAGGCTGCCAGAATTGTAACTATAGCAATGAAGACGGTTAGGACACTGATATATTTTTTAGTCATCACTTTTTTCTTTATTTTTTTTAATACTCTGCTGCTGTCTCCATATCTTCCTGTCTTACAGGCTTGCCGCTAATGCGTTCCTGTATATACTGGAATACGATGAACAGCACCGGTATCACAAAGATGCCCAGCAATACGCCTGTCAACATCCCTCCTGCTGCACCGAAACTGATAGAACGGTTACCCTGTGCAGATGAACCTGTGGCTCTCATGAGTGGTGTCAGACCAACGATGAATGCAAAGGATGTCATGAGGATCGGACGCAAACGTAACCTGGCCGCTTCCAATGCTGAAGCCAGCAGCCCCATTCCTCCCCTGCGCCGCTGTACGGCATACTCTACGATCAGGATGGCGTTCTTAGCCAGCAGACCAATCAGCATGATCAGACCTACCTGTACATATATATTGTTGTCTATCCCTGCCAGATTGATGAAGGCAAATACGCCAAAGATACCCAGCGGTATAGAGAGGATTACTGAGAATGGCAGAATGTAACTTTCATACTGTGCAGACAGCAGGAAGTATACGAAGATCAGACACAACAGGAAGATGATACCTGCCTGACCACCGGCTGCAATTTCTTCTTTTGTCATACCCACCCACTCATAAGCGTAACCTCTTGGCAGGTATTGCGCTGCTACTTCTTCCACAGCCTTGATTGCATCACCAGTACTATAACCCGGTTTAGGCTGACCATTGATGGATACTGCATTGAAGAGGTTATTGCGGGTTACAGTTTCAGGGCCATACACTCTTTCCAGCTTTACCACTGTATTCATGGGCACCATTTCACCTGTTTCGTTCTTCACAAACACTTCATCCAGTGAAGAAGGTTCTGCACGTGCAGGTACGTCTGCCTGTACAATCACCCTGTAATATTTACCAAAGCGGTTGAAGTCAGATGCGTAAGTGCTACCATAGAATACCTGCAATGTTTGCAGGATGTCGGATACTTTCACACCCAGCTGTTTCGCTTTGCTTTCATCGATCTGTACGCTGTACTGTGGGTTACCGGCGTTGAAAGTGGTGAAGGCAAAAGCAATTTCTTTGCGCTTCATCAGTTCACCGATAAAACCATAGGATGTATTCGCCAGTTTGTCCAGCGGGCCACCGGTGCGGTCCTGCAGAATTACTTCGAAACCATCTACGTTACTGAAACCGGGTACGGTAGGCATGTTGAACATGAAGATATTGGCTTCAGGAATTCCTGCCAGTGCGCCCTGCATCATACCCATTACAGCTTTCAGGTCTTTCACCTGTCCCCGCTGTTCGAATGGTTTCAGTTTTACGAAACCTACGCCATATGCAGAACTGTTGGAATTGGTGATGATGTTAAACCCGGATACGCTCAGGTATGCATTTACTGACTGGAAGTCGTGCATGATTTTTTCCACCTTGCCTACTACTTCCCTGGTACGTTGCAATGAAGCGCCGGGAGGCATGGTGATGGAGTATACCACGAAACCATTATCTTCTGTAGGAATGAATCCGGTAGGTGTACGCTTTACTAAGTATACGGTTGTAGCGGTGATCAGTATCAGACCACCTATTGCAATCCATTTACGTCTTACGAGGAAACGGAGACTATTGATATATTTTGAAGTAACTGCATTGAAACCAGTATTGAAAGCATTGAAGAAACGACTGCCGAAGCCCATGGATGTGTGCTTTGATTTGTGGTCGTCTCCGTGGTGTATATTCTTCAATAACAGGGCACAGAGTGCAGGACTCAGGGTCAATGCATTCAATGCAGAGATCAGGATCGCGATGGCCAGTGTAAAGGCGAACTGACGGTAGAACACCCCGGCAGGGCCCTGCATGAAACCAACAGGTACGAATACCGCTGCCATGACAAGGGTGATGGAAATGATCGCACCTGATATTTCCTGCATACTGGTGATGGTAGCGTTCCGGGGCGACATATTGATCTTTTCCATTTTGGCGTGGACCGCCTCCACGACGACGATGGCGTCATCCACCACGATACCGATAGCCAGTACCAGTGCAAAGAGGGTGAGCAGGTTGATGGTAAAACCAAACAGCTGCATAAAGAAGAAAGTACCTATGATGGCTACCGGTACTGCGATAGCTGGAATCAGGGTAGAACGGAAATCCTGTAAGAAGATGAATACAACGATAAATACCAGTATAAATGCTTCCAGCAGGGTATGTTTCACCTGGTCGATAGATTCATCCAGGTATTCCTTGGTGCTATAGATATTGAAATATTCTATGCCTTTGGGGAATTGCAGGGCTGCTTTTTTCATCAGTGCATTGGCAGCTACCTGTATATCATTGGCGTTTGAACCTGCTGTCTGATAGATAGCGATACCAATACCGTATTTCCCATTCACCTTGGTGTCACTGCTATATGTAAAGGAACCGAACTCCACTCTCGCCACGTCTTTCAGGCGCAATAAAGAACCATCAGCATTTGCCTTCAGCACCATATTCTCATAGTCTTCATGCTGGTTCAGTTTTCCTTTATATTTTAATACATATTCGAATGCCCTGTCGCTGCTTTCACCGAAACGGCCGGGGGCTGCTTCTATGTTCTGCTCATGGATGGAGTTCAATACATCCTGTGGAGAAAGGTGGTTGGCAGCCAGACGGTCAGGGTGCAGCCAGATACGCATAGAGTAATCTTTGGCACCGAATACCATGGCCTGACCTACACCGGTGATACGTTGTATTTCAGGAATGATGTTGATCTTTGCATAGTTCTGCAGAAATTTCTCATCATATTCCTGTGTATTACTCATCAGGTTCACCACCATGATCATACTGTTCTGCTTCTTCTCTGTGGTGATACCTGCGCTGACCACTTCAGATGGCAACAGGCTGGTAGCTTTTGCTACGCGGTTCTGTACGTTTACTGCTGCCATGTCAGGATCGGTACCCAGTCTAAAGTACACGCTCAGGGTCATGGAGCCGTCGTTGTTGGAGGTAGAGGTCATGTAGGTCATGTTCTCTACACCGTTTACCGCTTCTTCTATGGGGGTGGCTACGGAACGGGCTACCACTTCGGCGTTTGCGCCGGGATAGGATGCTGTAACGGCCACGCAGGGAGGGGCGATGTCCGGGAATTGTGTAACCGGCAGTGTGAATAGGGATAAGATCCCCAACAGCACCAACAGGATGGAAACCACCGTTGCCAGTACCGGCCTTTCTATAAATCTTCTTAACATAAATCTTTAGTTGAATTTTTTACAATGGCGATGCCTTCTATTAATAATTCCTATAACAATAGGATTACTCAGGCTCCCCATTTTACAATGGCTTTACCTTCAGCAGGCTATCCATAGACATCGGCTGTGGTGTAATCACAGCTCCATCCTGTAATCTTCCTAGTCCTGAATACACAATGCTCTCACCAGCCTGCAGTCCCTTCTCTACGAAGTAGTAAGCACCATTCTTACCAGAGATAGTAATTGGCTTGCTCGCCACCTTATTGCTATCTCCTACTGTGAACACAAATACTTTGTCCTGCAGCTCATAGGTCGCTTCCTGTGGTACCAGCAGCGCAGCAGAGAGTTGTTCCGGAATGCGTACTTTACCTGTATTACCAGAGCGAAGCAGCCCCGCACCATTCGGGAACACAGCACGGAAACTCACAGCACCCATTGTTTTGTCAAACTGACCTTCCATTGTTTCTACATGACCTTTTTCGGCGTAGATACTATTGTCAGGCAGCACCAGGTCTACAGCAGGTAATTGTTTCACCTTGTCGGCAATGGTATTACCAGCTATTTTATTTTTAAATTTGAGGAAGTCAATTTCACTCATAGAGAAATAAGCATACACTTCATTTACATCTGATAACAAAGTAAGTGGCTGTGTTTCTCCACGACCTACCAGGCTACCGGTTTTGAAAGGAATACGACCGATGTAACCACTCACCGGGGCAGTGATCAGGGTGTATCCTACATTGATACGTGCATTGCCCACATTTGCCTGTGCCTGTGCTACGCTGGCTTTCGCAGCCTGGTATGCCGCATTGGCGGTTTTCAGTTGTACGTCAGATACCACATTGTTCTGTACAAGTGGTGTAAGACGGTTTACTTCCACCAGGGCCTTTTCTTCATTGGCCTGTGCAGCGAGCAGGAGTGCTGATGCATTACTCAGTTGTTCCTGGTAAGTACGGTCGTTGATGCGGAATAAAGGTTGTCCTGCTTTTACATAAGCACCTTCATCCACAAAGATTTTGTCGAGGTATCCATCCACCTGTGGGCGGATTTCAACATTTACCTTTCCTTCTACCGTTGCATTGTACTCGCGGTACGTAGTAGCAGGAATGGAAGTTACTTTCAGCACTGGCAGTACTGCTGCCGGCGGACCTCCTGCATTTTCTGTTTTTGCAGAAGAAGAGGCACATGATGAAAGAAACGCGACAATAATGATACTATAAAGAAGACCTGCTGGTCCGTGTTTTTTGTGCGCTTGTTGTAATAAGAATAAGTGATTCATACAATTGTTCATTTTAAGAAAAGTATGGCAATAGATAGCCATGCCGCCAGTGGCGAAGGATTAAGGCAAACGTCTCCTTTTCATGAAGACATAAAACCTCCTTAACAAAGGAATAAAACCTCTTTAATAAAGACGCCTGGTCCCTTTCACGAAGGCATACCCCTCCCTTTCACGGTGGTTACCGGTTATTAAATAACGACAGTTATTAGAGATAGAAAGGCCACCCCACCCGCCTGAACCGGGCAATCAGATGACAAAGTTTTTTGATTGGTTACTGCTAAGAAAAATTTATGAACAGGTTAGCAGGAGAAATTTTGATACTTCATGTGCTAGTGGTTTTTAAGGACGACATTATTTCAACATCATCATGTTATGATTATTATAACTACACAAAAGTACAATGATCAACAAGGAAGTTCATTTAACTAATTACGGTATTAATTGTACTTTTCCCGGATACTCTTCTGGAAGGTCGCTGGTGTATACCCAGTATGCTTTTTGAAGAAACGATTGAAGTATCCATCGTCCTCAAACTTAAGCTCCCAGGCAATTTCCTTGATTGTATGTTCGCCGTAAAACAAGAGTCTCTTGGCTTCCATTACCCGTTTTTCGTCAATGATCTGCTTGGCGGTTTTTCCCAACACAGCCTTGATAGTATCGTTGAGATGACCGGGCGTCACATACATCATGTCTGCATAATGTGCTACCTGCGTTTTGTCTTTGTAATGAACATCAGATAATTCATCGAACTGGCGTACAATGCGGTTAGGCAGCGTATCTGTCTGCATACCGGCAATGTCGCGCTGTGGCAACCGGGAGATGGCAGCAATGAGTGAATGCAGCATGTTGCGGATAATCAGCTCCCGCAATGGCTGACTGTTTTCCATCTCTCTCAGCATGAGACGTGCAAACCCCATCAGATCTTTCAGTTGTGCGTCTGTAAGCTCAATCACGGGTGTACCACACACGCAGCCCCAGCAGATAGGGCTACCCAATCCGGTTTCATTCACCAGGAACTCCTGTGAAAAAATGATATTAACGACCTCGCATAAACTATCTCCTGTATGCTGATGTACCTGGTCCGGATATAACATCACTACAGCAGGTCCCCTGACAGTATATTTTTCGAAGTCGATATATTGTGTTGTTTCGCCTGATAGCACAAGTGTGATACTGAAATGCTTACGGCGATGCGGTTCTTTCAGATCTTCTGGTTGTACCAGGTAGGTAGTCCGGTTGATAAAGAACCCTTTTAATGGATTCTGCACATCAACACAGTCGTCAACATTATAAACTGGTATGACTACATTAGTCTTCATATCACATACAGTTTAGTCGTTAAAAAGAAGAGGGCTCAGTTGTAAAAGTTCAGAGGCAGTGCCATTCTAGCTACAGAATCGGCATGGATTAGTTAGTCGGCAGGATTGTAATCAGTAGATGATTAGCAGATTATAGATATTACATAGTGCGACAAAAGTATAGTATACATTTCATATTTCATCGAACTATTTTTACATGATAATTATATCTATTATCTGCAATTATTATTAGCCGGCTAATTAAATAAGCAAAAAATGTTATTTCTTTAAATTTCCCAATACCTGCATGAGCAGACGTTTTAAGATTATCCTTTCTTCTGTACTTAGTCCTTCCACCATTTGTTGTTCCAATTGGTTCCAGGTTTGTTCTGTGATATGCATGGCGGCCTCCTTACCCTTTTCAGTAAGGGAAACCCTGACAGCGCGCTGATCGCTACAGCATTTTTCTTTTACCAGGAAGCCGTTTTTTTCGAGACGGTCAGCCATACGGGTGACGGTCACGGGTGTGACTTCCATGTTGGTAGTAAGGTCACTGAGCATGATGCCGTTGTGACATAGTACCTGCTGAAGAAAGATCTCCTGGCCGGCATGCAGATTGTATGCAGCCAGCATTTGATTTCCTTTGTTTCTGTGCGCTTTGCCAATTTGTACCAGTAGGTGACCCAGGGTACTGCACATAAGCGGTTTGTTCATAGGACAAATATAATAATTAGCCGGCTAATTAAAAGTATTTTCGAAAAAAAACGCTTTTACCTGCGGTAAAAGCGTTTTTTTTCGAGGGGACTGGACTTTTTACTGCTGCCGCAGCAAAAAGTCAGGAAAGCAGGAAATTGACTGCAAAGAGTTATTTCCCCGCAGCCGCCTCCTTCTCCTTAGGGCGTTCCTTTACTAATATAAGATCTGCCAGCAGTACGTTCATCGGAATATTTCCCAATTTCACTATACCACGCTTATCACGTATTTCGATCAGCTTACCCACCTGGCCGTTTGTTTTAATTTTTACGAGATCCCCTATTTCGAGACTGCCACCCAGCACTTCCTGGAATTTATCCTGTACCTTTTTCTCCAGTTTGTCATTAATAGCCTTCTCCCGTTTTCTAAACAGGAGCGCTTCCGCCTGCTTCATCACCTTCTGTTTGTCGTCGGTGCGCTTCCATTCGACCACTATCTGCTTCATTTTGCGCTCCATATCTTTCAGGTAGGCCAGTTCGTCTTCCTTGATTTTGTTCTGGAGTTTCAGTATCCCAAACTGCTGGTTCTTCCTTTCCTTGTCAGAAAGCACCTCGTACTCACGTTTCAACCTTTCGTTTTCACGCAGTAACTGTTGTAATTCCTTCTCCTTTGCCTCTACCTTTTGCAGGTCCTGTTCTGCTTTGTTCAGGAGCTTATCCAGCTGGAAATGCCCTTCATCCACCAGGTTTTTGGCCCTGTTGATCAACGCGGGATGCAATCCTATTCGCTGTGCAATGGAGAATGTATAGGAGCTACCGGGTTTACCTACAATCAGTTTGTACATCGGCGACAGGTTCTCCTCGTCAAAACCCATAGCCCCGTTGATGATACCTTTCACCTTGTTCGCCATTACCTTCAGGTTCAGGTAGTGGGTGGTTACAATACCAAACGCGTGCTTCTTAGCCAGCTCCTCCATGATCACCTCCGCAAAAGCGCCACCAAGGTTCGGATCAGAACCACTTCCCAGCTCATCGATAAAAAAGAGGGTCTTACCATTCGCATTTTCCATGAAATGCTTCATATTTTTCAGGTGCGAACTATAGGTACTCAATTCAAATTCGAGTGACTGGGTATCCCCAATGTGGATCATCAGTTGTCTGAAAATACCGAGCTGAGAGCTGGGATGTACCGGCACCAGCAGCCCTGCCTGCAGCATGAGCTGAATCAGGCCAACGGTTTTCATGGTCACCGTTTTACCACCTGCATTCGGCCCGCTGATCACAAGAATATGATTATTGTTGTCCAGCGTGAGGTTAACAGGAATGGTTGGTTTGGCATTCCGACGGTTGTACAACAGCAACAACGGGTGATAAGCATCTACCAGGTGCAGTTGTGCATTCGGCGTGAGCATTGGGTAATTACCATCCATATCCAGTGCCAACTTAGATTTGGCACGAATAAAGTCGTAAGTACCGAGAATAATGTGGTAGTTGTTCAGCAGCAGTGAATGTTTGCTCAGGTCCGCAGTCAGGGTACGCAATATTTTGTATACCTCACGGCTTTCATCCCTTTCCAGGGAAGCTACGTCATTATTCAGCTCAATAGTTTCTTCAGGTTCTATGAATGCTGTACGACGGGTATCGGATTCTCCATGGAGAATCCCTTTCACCATCCGTTTGTTTTCAGCATAAATAGCCACTACCCTCCTGCCATTCAGAAAAGCTTCGCCGGTGTCGGCAAGGTATCCCAGTTTGCTGAGTTTTGACAAACTACGGTCAAATACACGGCGTAGTTCATTCCGCTTGCGGAACAGTGACATACGGATCCTGGACAGCTCCGGAGTAGCGTTGTCCCTTACCAACCCTGCTTCATCCAGTATTTCATCAATGATCAGGATGATCTTCTTTTCGTAGTGGGTATGAGTGATCACCTCGAACAGGCCCGCGTAAGTAACGCGCCTGTCGTGATCAAAAAAGCGCACAATGCTGCCCATGCTTTCGGCCAGCTTGCGCAACTGCATTACCTGCTCACCGCTTAATACCGCTCCCTGGATACCCAGTAAGCGCAGTTCATTTTTCAGGTTCAGTACATAATCGTTGGGAAAATGTTCCTGCAGCAGGGTGAGCTGCTTATATTCGTGCGCCTGCTGTAATGCCGTTTTAACGTAATCAATGTGGGTATGTAAACGCAGTTCCTGCGCCATTTCTTTACCCAGCTCCGTTTTACAATGTTCCTCCAACAAAGCCTGCACTTTGTCGAATTCCAGCTGTACTAACGCTGAATCGGGAAAATACTTCATCTTAAATTTAATTCCATACAAAGCCTGCGGTTACAATAGCACAGGCGGTTAAAATTGGTTTTTGGCCATTCAAAAGAATGTTAAAGTTAATTAACTTGGCGATCTGTTACATCAATCTTATCGTAATTTAACTTGTCTGGGGTCGAAGTGCTTACGCCTGTAAAACTACTCCAAACGATAAAAATCATGCGAAGATACTCATTATTAAGCTGTTTGCTCGCCATCACCTTTGTGGCCTGCGCCCAGGGCAAACCATCGAAAGATAAAGTACCGGGTGATATGGCTATTCCCAAAGACGTAAAAGTGGAGACCGCAACCTTTGGCGGAGGATGTTTCTGGTGCACAGAAGCACAGTTCCAATACCTGGATGGGGTGCTGAAGGTAGAATCAGGTTTCTCTGGTGGCACGGTGAAAAATCCCTCTTATGAGGAGGTGTGCACCGGCACAACGGGACACGCAGAGGTGATCCAGGTGACTTATGACCCTGCCAAAATCTCTTACGAGGAGTTGCTGAAGGCTTTCTGGACCGCCCACGACCCCACCCAGCTGAACAGGCAGGGGAATGATGTGGGTACCCAGTACAGGTCTGTAATTTTCTATCATAATGAAGAGCAGCACAAACTGGCAGCGCTGTACAAGGACAAACTGGATAAATCCGGGGCGTACGATAAACCGGTGGTGACAGAGATTGCTCCTTTTACGGCGTTTTATAAGGCAGAGGATTATCACCAGGATTATTATAAGCAAAATGGGTCACAGCCCTATTGTCACTTTGTGATAGCACCCAAACTGGAGAAATTTAAGAAGGTGTTTAAAGATAAACTCAAAACTGACACGAATTAATTGGGGGAAACCTACCTAAAAATCGCTAAAAAAAGGGGGATGTATCAAAACTTTGGTATATCCCCTTCTTTTTTGCCGCCAACTAAAAAAATATATATTATATATTAAAAAATTTACTATATTGCTATTGTACAATCCCAACCTATGCTATGAATCACGTTACTACTCAATCCCTATTTACGCTAATCCGCCGGGATACCGTTTTAATTTCATTTCTTGAAACCGGTGCTATTCCTAAAGGAGGCCGATTCCTCAATGATCCCAGGTACAATGAACCAGCCTTATTGCAAATCATCGCCCCTCATTTTGAACCTGTCTTTACCGCAGCTGTCATTAGTTGCCTGCAAATGAAAGATACCCAAATGATGCGTGACCTCATGGCGAATCCGCACCTGCTCGATGATTGTCATGAGGAAAAGAGCTATACAGCCATTCTGCAATTTCTGAATGATAAGGAACGACTATTATTGTCAATCAGGCACCAGCTGCAACTGGCGCAGGCCATCGATGCCGTAGCACTGGAAGAAACAGTAGATATCACTTACATCTGTTTACTCAATTTACTGCCGGATGAATTTTATTCCTTCCGCTCAGAATATTGTAAGGAAGTGATAAAAACCGCCCGTATACTGGCGAAAAAACATCACAGGATGGCCATCCTGATGCTCTCCAATATCCTGGAACTGCAATGCGATACCCCCTCTCACCTGCAGGCAGAAAAACTCTACAACGAGTTGCAGGCCGAAATGCCTGACCTGAGCAGGCAAACTCCAGCTGCACGTACATCCATATGGGTAGCCATCGGTAGTTTATATTCTAAGTTATTTTAGTATTTTTCGCAGAGATTTATTTCTCTGTTATGATACAACGTATTTTATTCCCGCTGCTCATCTTATGCAGCCTTCAAACCTTTGCCCAGGAGGCTATTGACTACAGGGCCAACCATCCTTATATCCAATACACCGGTCGTATTTTAAAGAGCAGTTTTGTAACGTATCGCTTCTGGCAACCAGGGGTGTATATCCGCGCAAAATTCAGCGGTACTTACTGCAATATTGTTATCGACGATGAAGTGCTGAATAACCAGCACAACTACCTCGCTATCCAGGTTGATAACCAACCAGCCCAAAGAGTCCAGACAACGGCACAGCATAATGTGATCAAAGCCGCCTCCAATCTGCGCGACGGGGAGCATATCATCACTATCTGTAAAAATACGGAAGCAGGTATCGGATACCTGGAGTTTATCGGGTTGCAGTGCAAAAAACTGCTGCCAATTACTTCTACACCATCGCGCAGACTTGAATTTATCGGGAATTCCATTACCTGCGGTACGGGCAGTGATCAATCTACTTTTCCCTGTGGACAGGGGCAGTGGTATGACCAGCACAATGCCTTTATGAGTTATGGACCACTGACAGCACGTGCGCTGGATGCACACTGGATGCTGTCTTCCGTATCAGGAATTGGATTGATACATAGTTGCTGTGAGATGAAAATTACTATGCCGCAGGTATTTGATAAAATCAACATGCGGGATAATAGTATGCCCTGGGATTTTAAGAAATACCAACCGCATGTAGTAACAGTATGTTTGGGCCAGAACGATGGTAAGCAGGATTCTACTACTTATTGTAATGCCTACCTGCGATTCATTCGTACATTAAGAGGATATTATCCCAATGCCAGTATTGTGCTGCTGAGCAGTCCGATGGCAGATGCAGACCTGAGTGCTGTATTGAAGTCCTATATTAAGCGGGTGGTGGCCGCCAGCGGAGATAAGAATGTGTCATATTATTTCTTTTCCAAAAGGTACCATGGTGGATGTGGAGATCATCCTACACTGGAAGAACATCAACAGATTGCTAAAGAACTTACGGCTTATATCAGGAAATTAAAAGGATGGAATTAAAATAAAAGAGGCCGGCTAATCATGCCGGCCTTTATGTTCATATACGTGTTAAACAATCCTGTGAATGAGTTCCAGGCACGCCCTGCTGTTGTGATAGGGGCATTTCCAGAACCCCGCTTTATCCTGCCCGGGCATGATCGCCAACGACGCTGTTACGCCCCAGTACCACTCTCCTTTTTCATGGTCAATGATATATTTTTTTACAAATGACCAGTTGTTTAATGAAAGTTGTAAATATTTTTCCTCCCCACTTAGTTGCCAGGCGTTGAAAAATCCCACCATTGCTTCGGCTTGTACCCACCAGTGTATTTCTGTGTTGTCATCTTCGTATTGCAGGCTGCCGTTTTTTGCTACACCAGCAATAGTTGCCAGCGCCATTTTAACGGCGTTCTCTTTTACCCGGTGTAAGAGCGCCTCGTCTGCTAAAACATCTGCTGCGTCCAGCAATAACCAGGATGTTTCTATATCATGACCATAAGAAACGACACTGGATTGCGGCTCCCAGGCTGTATTGAAAAATAAGAGCTGCTGATGGGTAGAAGGATGAATGATTTTATTTAAAAATAGCAGGATCAGCTGCTGGATCTTATTTCGTAAATCCTCATCCGGCCATATGCGATACAGGTTAGTATAAGCTTCCAATACATGCAGATGGGTATTCATGGTCTTGGCGGCATTGTCGTCTTTTGCACTCAGGCGCAGGTCTTCAATGGATCCCCATTCCCGGGAAAATGCTTCATAGTAACCACCGTTTACCGGGTCATAACTATGTGCTTCCAGCAATCGATATACATCTATAGCCCAATCCAATATTTCCCTGGAAGGCTGAATGGCGTAATACTCACTTAAGGCATAGATCAGAAAGGCCTGTCCATACACCTGTTTCCGTGTTTCCAGCGGTTCACCTTTTGCTGTCACCGACCAATATACACCCCCGAATGCAGTATCCCGGAAGTGTGTACGTAAGTACTGGTACGCTCTGTTTGCCAATGCTAAAAATTGTGGCTGAGGATCGAATTTACAGGCTGCAGAAAAAGTCCATAATATACGGCTATTCAGCACTGCGCCTTTGGGACTACCCTGCTGTACGATGTTGTCGTTATTTATTGCCCCGTAAAATCCACCATCCTGCAGATCAACTGAAAATTGTTGCCAGTAGTGCAGGATATCGTATAATGCCGTGGTAACCTCCTCCCTGTAATCCGCTAGTCGCTTGTCCATAGTCTTTCGAAAAAACGTGGTGCTGTTTCTTCAAAGCTAGGGTTATTCCTCATGCAGGAATAATACTTTTTTATCTAAATATTGACTTTAAAAGGGCACTTCATTTTCCCATGAAAATTGAAGTGCCCTTTTGAAATCATTTTAATGTAAAAACCTGACTACGGCTCCATATGCTCATGGATGATGTTATTCATTTTTTTACGGGTTTTGCGCAAATGATTTTTTGCTATGCGGCGACCCTCGTCAGCAGTTTCGTCCAGGTCTTGCTCTATACGGTTTCTGTTGGCCAGGTAATAGATTACGCCTGCTGCTGCCGCGCCTACGATAGAGGCTGCTATTAATGCCTTTTTCATATCTCAGCGTTTTGGTTCGATAGAGATATCACAAGAGTTATACCAATTGATGCCAGATTTTTTATTTTTGCTCCCTCAATCAGAATCAAAAATGCCTGACACCACCATTACGCAGGAGAAAAGTCCTGTTTACAGCATCCCCCTTAAATACCGGAAAATGGAGAACCTACATATTGTTTTCTGGTTGCTCAAAGACATCAGCTGGTGCATGGTATGGCCCCCACTGGGCATTCTTATGATTTTCCCAACGCTGATTATTTCTATTGTCATTGCATGGCGCACACGGCAGTTTATGTCTGAGCTCTGCCATAACCTGGCAATAACGGTGTGGATTACGGCAAACTCTTACTGGATGATCAGTGAGTTTATGCATTTTGACACGGAGATCCTGTTTGGCACTGTCACTTACAAGTACCTGGCACTGATTCCTTTTTTGACGGGGGTGCTGATCCTGGCTTATTACTACTTTTGGCACAAACCAAAGCACCCTGAGGAAGAGGAAACAATGTAAAATGCATCATTATTTCGAAGGCAGGAAAAAATCAAACGGCGCATCCCTGTCGCAGGTAAGCGTACCATTTTCAAATTTCAGTTCGGCCACCTCTATGCTGGAACGGCGGATGGAGTAAGGTTGTATGCCATCTTCATTTACCGGACTTTGGCTATGTACTTTTCTGCCAGGGTGGGTGAAGTAAATTACGTATGCCTGATCGCCGGTGACGACGACATCGCCATGTGCACCGGTAGGTGTATCGTCTTTGCGCTTACCTGGGACGTCGAGAATTAATCCCTGCCGGGTCCAGGTATTCAGGTCTTCAGAACGATATACGCGCATGCCGTGCCACTCGTCAGTGACCATCCAGTAATGGTCTTTGAAGCGGAATACTTTGGGCCCTTCATGGCCGTTGCCGCCGATGGTAGGTTCGGTGCTGGTATAGGTCCATTTGTTCAGGTCTTTGCTGCTTGCCATCATGGTGTGAGAGCCATGGTCTTCGTCTTTGTACCAGATGCGCCAGGTCTTGTCAGGGAGCTGGTACAGGGTGGGATCGATTACTTTTTCGGAGGTGAGTTGGGGGAAGCCTTCGAACTTCCAGTCCCACATATCTTTGCTGGTGTAGTGTGCAATTCGGGCGTGACCGCCCCAGTTACTGCGCACGCCCTGGATGTAGGCGACGAACATGTGGTAGGTGCCGTTATTGTATACGACATCGGGCGCCCAGAAGGTGTTTTCGCCTTTTTCGAATTCAAGGTTTAGCGCTCCGCGGTATACCCAGGTATGGCCGTTGTCTTTTGATTCGGCAATGCCGATTTTACTGCCGTAACAGTAGGCGACGTTTTCAGCGTCAACGCTGGCGCGGCGCTGGGTGTAGAGCATCCACCAGGATTTTTCTTTGTCGTTCCAGATGAGGGTAGGGTCCGCGGCGCCGTCGAAGATAGGGTCGCGGTAGAGAGGGGCAGGTGCCGGGTGTGTAGGTTTTGTCTGAGCGAAGCTGGAAAGAGATGGCAGACCGATGGCCAGTATTATTGCCAGGTAAAGTTTATACATAGTGGAATGCATGATGATAAGTGTGCGAATTACAAATAATTTGGGAAATATTATAATCATTTATTCCACCACACCGCCACCATCCAATCATTGCTCCCCCCCAGCCTGTCTAATGCCTCCTGGTAATGTACCGGATTGGATAACGCTTCTGTAGCCGGATAGAACAATCTCTTTGGCTGATGACCACCTGTTTCAGATTCGCCATCTATATCGACAATAGCATTCAACACAGGATATCCTGTTCTCCGTTGATTGGCATACGCCTCATATCCATTCGGAAACAAAGCCACCCATTTCTGCATACTGATCGCCTCAATGGCATTAGCTGGCAATGTATGCGAAGCAACAAAACTATTAATCGCATCAGCAGATAAAGCCTTCATTCCGGGATACATTTCCAATTGATGCATGGCAGCTCTCAATCCTGACTGATAATGGACATTGGCATCTTCACCAATCCAGCCACGAACTGCCGCTTCTGCTATTAATAGCTCAACTTCTGCATAACCCAGATGTAACCATGACCCACCTTGCTGATAAAAAGGCGCATTGATATGACAATACTTATCAGCCTGTCCTACTACTTCCCCGTTTTCACCTACAAAGTCATGCCAGTCTTCCCACCAGTAAAGACCCGGCTGGATAGGAAGATAATTGGTAATACTATCCGTATTGACAAAAAACAACCCTAACCGGGGATCATTCTCTGCTTTGAGATAATTGACGAAGGTAGTCGTACCAATAGTATATTTATAAGCTGACTCCTCCTGTAATGCCTGCGCATAGCCATTGCCACGTAGATCAGGATAGCTATAGTCTTCGTGAATCATCACAAAGTTATCGTCGTTACTTTGCATAACCCCACCCGCATACGCCGCCGCCACCTGCGATTTTGCAAGCGTGGGATCGGCGGCAGAAAGGCGCATACCAAGCCGCAGTTGCAGCGAGCGGGCCATGCGTTTCCATTTGGTAAGATTCCCATTGTAAACGATATCATTGGTGATGGCCGGCTCACGGTCATCAAATTGTTGAATAGCAGCTTCCAGTTCTTTAAAGAAATCTTTGTAAATCTCCTCCTGCTTATCATAGACAGGCGTGTAGATCTTATCATAATAAGCAAGCCCGGCCTGGGAATAAGGAATATCACCATAGGCATCTGTAAGTAAGGAAAAGATGTATACTTTCAATATCCGTGCAGCAGCTACATAGTTCACCTGTGTACTATCGTCCTGGTGTTGCTCCAGCAGGTCTGCCAGTTGTTTAATGCACTTACCATAATAATTCGACCACATCAATCCATTGTAAAATTCATCTCTTACATACTTACTTCCTGCACGCATGCCATAAGTACCATTGACATATTGCACCATCGGCTGAAAAATATATAAGTTGGGATACCCCATCTCCCTTCCCCCATCCAGCAGGTAAGCCGCCGCTGTAAGTTGTTCCCCCGCAGCAATGGTACTATCATTGACAGGATCTGTATTAATGACCCCAAAGTTTGTTGTACAGCTGCTACTCAAAATTATTATCAGGTAATAATGGTACAATTTCATCTTTTAAAATTTAGCATGCAGGGTGATACCATAGGCACGACGGGTAGGCAGTGATCCATATTCAAAGCCCTGCCCATCCCCACTATTATAACTGGATTCAGGATCTATATTAGGTACATGTTTACTTATCGTCAGCAGGTTGCGGGCAATCACTGACACAGACACCTCTTTCAAAATCCTGTATCCCAGCGTGAGTTCGCGTATCTTTATCATACCCGCATCGTATACAAAAGGTTCCGGAATATTCTCTGTAACTCTTGCCCAGTATGTTTCAGGATTCACATACCTGTCTACCTCCTCATATTGCGGTCTGTTCGGGTCAGCTATCTTTATGCCTTTCACACGAAGGCCCCCGGTAGGTGTCCAATCTGCTGATGATACCCCGGCGGCCACTCTTTCTTTTTCCGATCTGGCCCAGCCCGCCCTGCCTTCCAGTGTGCCTTTCTGCTGACCATTCTGATAAGCGAGTAAGTTCGTCATAGAGAAAATCCTACCTCCCTGTTTGATATCTAATAAAACAGCGCAGGACCAGCGACGGTAAGTAAATGTATTCGTGATACCACCGATCCAATTGTATTGCGCACTACCGAGATTATAATCAGTAGTAGTATATTGAGGTAAATAATTTGCATCCAGTATCATCTGTCCATTTTGATTACGGAGAAATTTCCTGCCGGTAATCATGCCATAGGCAGCACCGGCTTTTGCAATAATACTGGCATTGCCCCAGCGGGCAGATGCAAGGGTGTAATAGTCGGAGACCAGGGAACTTAAAGAAATTATTTTATTACTGTTGCGTGCAAAGTTTACATCCACCTGCCATTTAAAATCCTTACTGCATATAGGTTTTCCCGCTAGTGATATTTCTAATCCTTCGTTGGATACATTGCCTGAATTGATGACAGCACTGGTATAACCACTGGTGGGTGAAATAGGTGCATTCAGTACCTGGTTGCGGGTATTAGAATGATACCAGGTCAGGTCTAAATGAATGCGGTTATTAAAAAACACCATATTCAACCCTGTTTCATAAGAGCGGCTGATACTCGGTTTCAGGTCCGCATAAGGAACTCTGTCTGTGGCTACCCCACCAATCACATAACCACCTACACTGGGAATATTAGGATTCGTTGCATAAGTAAGCGCCGTCTGGTAAGGTGCAATCGCATCTGTACCCGTTTGCGCAATGCTGGCTCTTAGTTTCCCAAAGGATAAAATTGAAGAAGCCGGTAATAAGGAAGAGAACACAAAGCTTGCAGACGCAGAAGGATAAAAGTAGGCATTATGCCCTGCGGACAATGTAGACGACCAGTCATTACGACCTGTCAGGTCCAGGTAGAGCAGGTCGTTATAACCAAGAGTGACAGCACCGTATACAGAATTGACTCGCTTTCTGTACAATTGATGACTGCTCAGTTGCGTCCGAAAATTATCCAGGTCTTTTACTCCCCGTATTTTCATATCTCTGCCTGTTATATTCCGCACATCTTCTGTATAGTCCATCCGGTTGGTACCCGTATTTACCTCCAATGAAATCCTGTTCCATTTTTTTTGATAATTCACCAGGAGATCTGAGTTGGTTTCCTGTAAATTCCGGTGCAGGCTCACTATACCACCGGTGGTATAGTAAGGAGTGGAATATTGCATAAACTCCGTGAAGGCAAAACGGGAATAATCTGTACCTGTACGCCCCTGAATATATAGCCCCGGCAACAGTTGGTATTTCAATAATAAGAACCCGTTAAAGCGCCGCTGCGTACTGTTGTTAGGTTGTTCATTGATAGCCCAGTAAGGATTTACCTGGTAGGCATTGTTATTCCAGTTAATATAATTGCCAGCAGAATCTTTGTAATTTTTGAGCCAGTTGATATCGATATTAGGAGCAATACCACTTAGCACATAACCAATATTATTAGGATTGTCAGAGAGTGCAGGGCGGTTAAATACATCTTCAGAGAGATAAGTTCCTTTTGCATCCAGCGTCAGTTTCGAAGATAGCTTCACAGTGCCTCTCAGGGAAATATGATGGCGATCGAGTTTGCTGCGGGGAATAATATCATTGTTTCTCACATTGGTATAGGCAGCACGTAATTGTGCCTTGTCAGTACCTGTAGACAAAGAAACTGAATTGGTGAAGGTCAGGCCCTTGCGGAAAAACCTGCTGATGGCATTACTTGCATTTACATAAGGCACCTTTCTGCCATCCCAGATGACGGCCACGCTATCTTTGTTCATTTTAGGCCCCCAGCTTTCCTGTGCATCTACCCGGGCAGTAGAGACGTCTTTGGGTAGCAAGCCATCCTGCCCACTGCCATAGTCATGCTGAAAGTCGTAGCTATCATTCAGTTTTTCGACCAGGATGTTGGAATTATATGCTACTGCAAGACCGTTGGAAGATCCTTTTTTTGTCGTAATAATAATGACGCCGTTCGCAGCGCGGCTACCATACAATGCAGACGCAGAACCACCTTTCAAAATGGAAATGCTGGCTATTTCATCAGGGTTGATAATACTCGTACCATCTCCCAGGTCATATCCTCCATATTTATCTGCCTGACCGGGAGAAGAATTATTAACAGGAATACCATCAATGACAAACAAAGGAGTATTATCCCCACCGATAATTTTCATTCCTCTCAGGGTAACTTTGACAGACCCTCCCACTCCGCTATTGACAGGGGAGATATTCAATCCGCTTACTTTGCCGGACAATGCGCTGACTGGATTGGTAGTAAAGGTTTGCGCCCCTATGTCGGCGTATGCATAGCCTAAAGACCGCTGTTGCCTGCTGATACCCAGTGCCGTGATCACCACCGGGTTGATGTCTATAATACGAGGGGGCGTAACAGGCACTGGCGCCTCTTTTTTCAGGATCACAACCTGTTTGCCTATGAATCGCAGCTGATATAGAGAAGATGGGAAAATCACGTCTAAAATGGTCTTTAAAGGCACGTTATCCCAATGTATAGTAATACGCTCATGATTATCGATCACTTCATTGCGATAAGCGAATAAAACACCGGTCTGTTTTTCTATAAGATGGAGTACGGAAATGATTGGTTCGTTCACCACATGAATGGTCAGTTTTTCCTGTGCTTTCGCACAGTGGCACATAACGAGGAACAGGGTGAGTAAACAGCAAATGGTTTTGGTTTTCATAATAGGCGATACAGTGGTCAGGTTAGCTGACGGCTATCGCTCCAATATCGCATTGAGTACCTGCTGTACTTCACTGGCGGACATGTTTTGGAAGTTGGCTGTTATCTTTTTCTTCCTGAATGTGCTGTCTGGCAATGTAATGTTCACCTGGTAATACTCAGACAATGCAGTAGCCACTGTACCGGCTTCTATGTTGGTAAAGGTCAGTTTGGGCTGAAATAGTCTTCCCTCTTTGGTGACCTGGCCAGCCTGGCCTTTGGGCAGAATCAGGGTGTCTTTCCCGGTGGTAAGGCGGACTTTTCCATCCAGCACGACGACTCTTTCAGTTGTGCCACTGGCTTTTACATTGAATATGGTACCGAGTACTGTGACCGTGGAGCGTGGCAGCTGTACAATAAATGTACGCTTTTCATCCGGTGAAATAGAAAAATATGCTGCTCCCCTGAGTAGGGAGATGCGACGTTCCGCAAATGAGGGATCATATTTTATAACAGTACCTGGTTGCAGCTGGATGGACGAACCATCTGGCAGGGAAAGCGTATTTTTTACAGTTGCCTGAATAGTAATAGGTTGTTTAGTCTTGTGCCAGATAAAATAGCCGGCTACCAGCAACAAGGGTATACAGGCTGCTGCCACCCATCTGAATCGCCTTAAAAATGGAGCAGTAACGCCGGGTGCTTCTTCCCGGGTACTGCTCGCAATTTCCCTCTTTAATTCAACAACGTGAGCTGATGGGTCAGAAATTTGCTGAGACAGGGCCTGCCATCCCTGTTCCTTATTAAAAGGTGTAACAGGCATGTTTTCCGCGGCATCCCATAACTGCTTCAGTTCAGCATAAAGCGTACGGTTGGCATCGGATTGCTGTAGCCATTGCCCCAGTGCTGCCTGTTTTTCTGCATTTGCAGGGTCTGTGAGGCAGTCGATTAAAAATTCCCTTATATCATCAACACTCATGATTGTATATTAATTAAGACAATTCAGGAAGGAGGTACTTTGATTGCTATTTTTCTTTTTTTTCACCAAGAAGGTGAGTGCGAAGGTGTTTTAGTGCTACAGATAGCTGAAAGTAAACAGTATTCAGTGTAATATTCAGTTTATCAGCTATTTCTGATGGTTCGAGGCCGTTGACCCTGCTTAACAGGAAAATTTCCCGGCAGCGGGGGGCGAGCCCCTGCACGAGTTGGATCATTTCTTTTTGTAAGAGGATGTAGTCGGCGGTTTCGTACAGGGAGGCAGGGTCGGCCTGCCATTGCAGGATGTCTTCACTCACGTGGCGGGATTGGCGTTTTAACTCATTGATGGCCCGGTTGGTGATGGCACGGAAGAGGTAGTGCCGGACATTGCCGGTGATGATAAGGGTGGCGCCTTTTTCCCAAAGGTGTATGAAGAGGTTGTGTACGAGGTCTTTGGCGAGGTTTTCGTCTTTCACCCATCGGTAGGCAAGCAGGAACAGGTCTTCACTGTAGGTGAGGTATAATTGTTGAAAGACTTCCATATTCCGGTCACGGAGGCCTTCGGTTACGATTGCGGCAGAAATGTCAGTTCCGTACCAGGTCATTTTGATTGTGTCTGGCCGGTAAAATATTAATATTATTTGATAAAATGACTGTTTTTTGAGGGTGGCCTGCGGCAGCATCTATCCTAATAACCCCGCATTATCCTTCAACCCCACCCCCGTAAGCCGCAACCTGATCGCCTCCTGGATCAGATATAAAATCTTCTGCGCAGCTACTTCATACTGCAACCCCTCCTCCCTGATATTGGAAATACAATTCCTCACTTCATCCGTAATCCCTGTTTTCGGCGCAAAAGTAATATACGCTCCCATACTATCTGCCGCACTCAAACCAGGACGCTCTCCTATCAGCATCAGCGTCACCTTCGCTTTTAATATTTCACCTGCCTCATCCCCACTGGCCACCCGCCCCTGCTGCACTATACAAACAGGCGCCAGTGAAAGGCCCGCTTTTTTCAGCAATGGAATCAATATCTCTAAAAGAGGTTGCGTATTTATATTCATCGCCGTTGCCGAGAGGCCATCTGCCAGAATGATAGCAACGTCCTTAAAAAGATACCCGGCTGCTGTTGATTTTAATAATGCAATACTCTCCGCATCCAGCTGCCGGCCTTTATCCGGTCGTTGCAAATATTCATGCCGATCCACTGCTTTGCTATGCAGCAATAAAACAGGTAAATGAAAAGGTTGCAGTTGCTCCTGCAAAACATTTACCGACAGTGCAGAATACACTGCATCCCGGGCATGCGCATGCGCCAGCCTGAAGTCAAGCACTTCTTTTAATGGAATCGCAGTACCAGTACGCCCTAATGCAATCCTTGCCGTTGTATAAGCTTTCAGCGAAGCCCACGGATCCTGTTCTATTATTTCCCGACTCATACGTATTTCAGTAATTTATGTGCACTCCCTACAGGTAATAATTGCCCGGAATGATTCATAATCCCCTGCTGCTGCAACCACCTATCAAACTCCGGCGCAGGCTTCAGACCTAACACCTTCCTCGCATACAATGCATCATGAAAAGAAGTAGATTGGTAGTTCAACATAATATCATCCGCCCCCGGCACCCCCATGATAAAATTACACCCTGCCACACCCAGTAATGTCAACAGGTTATCCATATCATCCTGGTCTGCTTCTGCATGATTTGTATAACAAATATCTACCCCCATCGGTAACCCCATCAATTTTCCACAAAAATGATCTTCCAATGCCGCCCGTATAATCTGCTTCCCATCAAATAAATATTCAGGTCCGATAAACCCAACCACCGTATTTACCAGCAGGGGCGAAAACTTTCGCGCCACCGCATACGCCCTCACTTCGCAGGTTTGCTGATCCACCCCACCATGCGCATTTGCAGACAATGCACTCCCCTGCCCTGTTTCAAAGTACATCAGGTTATTACCCACAGTGCCCCTGTTCAATGACAATCCTGCCTCATACGCCTCCTGCAACAAGGAAAGGTGAATGCCAAAACTGCTATTCGTCTGCTCCGTACCACCTATTGACTGAAACACCAGGTCCACAGGTGCACTTTGCATGATCTGCAATGCCGTCGTCACATGGCACAGTACACACGATTGCGTAGGGATCTCAAACTGCTGCCGCAACTGATCCAGCATTTTCAATAAGGTGATCACCGCCTGCGGACTATCTGTAGCCGGGTTAATACCAATCACCGCATCCCCACTACCATACAATAATCCATCTATAATACTGGCAGCTATTCCTTTCGGATCATCTGTATTATGATTCGGTTGTAAACGCACAGAAAGATGCCCTTTCAACCCAATGGTATTTCTGAATTTAGTCACCACCTCACACTTCTTTGCCACACTGATCAAATCCTGGTTCCGCATCAACTTCGAAACAGCAGCCACCATTTCGGGCGTAATACCCGGTGCTAATTGCTGTAATGTAAATGTATCTGCATGATCACTCAGTAACCAATCCCGAAACTGCCCCACCGTAAAGTGACTCACCAGTGCAAATGCTGCTTCATCATGCGAGTCAATGATCAACCGGGTAATTTCATCCTTTTCATAAGGGATCACAGCCTCCTGCAGGAACGTCTTCAATGGCACATCTGCCAATGCCATCTGCGCTGCCACCCGCTCCTCTGCACTATCTGCACACAGCCCTGCCAGCGCATCGCCAGAGCGAAAAGGCGTTGCCCTTGCCAGTAAAGTGCGCAAATCGCTGAACTCGTAATTAGTATGCTGAATGGTATGCCGGTAGCTCATGAAACCAGGTTTATGATGGCCTTATGCTTATGCCTGCCCATCCCTATAAATATAAGTAATGCCAGGGCCAAACCGGCAAAAAAGATCAAACTTAACATTGGGTAAGTATAAATGATGGCAAAGAGTGAAACGATCGAAAGGAACAATGCAATCCCAGGGAACCAGGGATATAAGGGTGCTTTATAGGGTCTTTCTAATGCAGGTTCTTTATCCCTTAATATAAACAGGCTGATCATACTCAATATGTACATCACCAGCGCACCCATCACCGACAAGATGACCAACTGATCCGTTTTGCCCATATATAAAGCCACCACTCCCAACAAACCGCCTATGATCAGGGATATATAAGGCGCTTTCCGGCGGGGACTCAATGTAGACATAAAAGCTGGCAAATATCCCGCCCGGCCTAGTGCAAACAATTGCCTGGAATAACTAATGATGATTCCATTAAACGAAGCAATCAGGCCAAATAAACCTATTCCTGCAAAGAGCTTCGTGATTCCATTCTGCTTTCCCAGCACAATCCCGATCGCCTCCGGCAAAGGGTAATCTATGGCCGACAATGATTTCCAGTCAGTAATGCCCCCGGTAAATACCATCACCGCTATCGCCAGCAGCATCAGCGTCAGGATCGCAGAAATATACCCTTTCGGAATATTCCGGTGCGGATCTTTCACCTCCTCTGCCACCATCGCAATTCCCTCTATACAAACATATAACCAGATGGCAAATGGCAACGCATTGAACACCCCCGTCCAGCCAAAAGGCATCGAATCATGCAGGAAATTGGTAGTCTTAAAGGACGGCCCTACTATTCCCAGGTACACCAACAATTCTCCTACCGCCAATAAGGTGATAATCAAAGAAAATAACGCGGATTCTTTGATCCCTAACAGGTTGACAATAGTCAACAGGATATAAAAAGCCACCCCGCTTCCCAACACCGGCAGTGCAGGGTGTAAAAAGTGCAGATAGTTGCCCAGTGCCAGTGCAATGGCCGGCGTAGCCAGCAAAAACTCCACTGCAGTCGCATAGCCCGCTATCAATCCGCCAATCGGCCCCATCGCCCTGTGGGTATAGGTAAAAGGTCCACCCGCCTGCGGGATGGAGGTTGTCAATTCCGTAAAACTGAAGATAAACGTAATATAAAGCCCGGTAATGACCAGCGTGGCAATGAGAAAGCCAATCGTACCGGCTACTCCCCAGCCATAATTCCACCCGAAGTATTCTCCGGATATAACTAATCCAACACCAATAGCCCACAAATGAATGGGCCTGATCACTTTTTTTAACGAATGCGAAGACGACATAACAGAACACTACCTTTTGATGAAAAAAGAATGTTCCCAAATCCCTGAAGTGGGCTTAAGATACAAATAAAAATGGGACCAGGTACACCCCGGCCCCATTATACTTAAATAAAAAAACGACTATTTTATTTCCTGCAGCATTTCTTTCACCGCAGCTTCCAGCTGGGCATCCTTACCACTCATCTCTTCTTCATATCTCAATGGCACCCTGATATCAGGCTCTACCTGCAGGTTCTCGGTAGGCCGGCCTTCTTTACCAATCGTAGCAATCATCGGAATACCAAAGATGATGGTTGGATCAATCTGTTTTTCCCACCATACGGCTGTACCGGTACCTGCTACTGGCATACCCACCAGTTTGCCTATGCCATTCTGCTTGTAGATGTATGGGAAGATGAAGGCATCGCTATAGTTGCCCTCACTCATGATCACACAACTGGGGCGTGTCCACCTGTCCAGCGGTTCAGCGCCTTCTACCTTGTCCATCTGGGGGGCAAAGGTGAGATATTGCCTGCCACTCAGAAAGGTATTCAGGTCATTGTGCAACCATCCGCCACCGTTGAAACGGGTGTCCACAATCAGTGCTTTCTTACCCCTGTTGCGCCCCATGACTGCATCGTATACAGAACGGTAGCTCGCATCGTTCATAGACTGTACGTGTACATAGCCTACTTTACCATCACTCAGTTTGTCTACCATATCCTGCATCCTGGTAACCCAGCGTTTGTACATCAGCTCTGTTTCTTCGCCTGCAGCAAATGGTATAACGGTTTCATCCCAACGCTCCTGTGAGGCAGGATTGTAAAGGCTTAACAGCACGTTATCTCCCGTGCGGCGGTTCAGGAAAATCGCCCAGTCTACATCAGGTGTGATCGTTTCGCCATCGATCTTTTCGATCACTATCCCTTTTCGAATTTTGCTCTTTGCCTTGTCAGAAGGGCCACCTGGTATCACTTCATCTATCTTCAGACCATTGCCGGTGAAGGTTTCGTCATACAGCAACCCGAGAGATGCCGTTGCATCCCCCTCCGGTGCAGATGGATAATAACGGCCACCTGTATGTGACGCATTCAGTTCGCCCAGCAGTTCACTCAGTATCTCCTGGAAGTCGTAGTTATCGCTCACGTGTGGCAGAAAACGTGCGTAGTTCTTTGCATACATCTCCCAGTCTACGTTGTGCAGTTTAGGATCGTAGAATTTATCTTTTACTTCCCGCCACGCGTGTTCATAAATATATGCTCTTTCGCTGGCAGGGTTCCAGTTGAACTCTGTGCTGATGCTGACAGGCGTGATTTTGCCGGAGGCGGCATCTACTTTTACCACACTTCCCTTATTGCTTACGAACAGGGTATTGCCATCTTTGCTCAATACGATATCGCCTGATGAACCGCCCAGTTTAGCGAGAATTTTGGTTTCACCGGTACGAGGTTCTGTTACCCACAGGTCATATCCCTTTTCAAAAGAAGCCATGTAATACAGTTTGCTGGCGTCTTTGCTCAATACATAATCACTGATGCTGGCACTGTTGATAGTGAGGCGTACTTTCCTGTTTTCCAGGTTATCGAAGTCGGGTTTGAAAGGCGTTTTGGAAGCAGTATCCTTCCTCGTCGCAGCGGTGTCGTCTTTGAGGAGGTTGAACTGATCTTTGGACAATTTGAAACGATCGTATGCCGCCTGGTCAAAGAACACGGCATAGATATCTTTCTCCTTGCTACCTTGTCTGGCGAGGGAACGACGGCCGTTTGCATTGCTCAGGTACAACAGCATTTTACCGTCTTGTGAAAACTTATTGCCTTCTTCCCCAAAGCCGCTCATTACAGGGTAGATGGTTTTACCATTGCCATCGGCAGGGATCAGCGCGGCGTTGCTGATATCAAAATACCCCTGCTGATCTTCTGTAACGATATACTTACCATCAGGGCTCCAGGCAAAATCCCAGTCTTCGTCGGAGTAAGAGTGGTTGCGGCCTTTCGGTAAGATGGTACGGCTCTTTTTAGCAGCGAGGTTGTAGACCTTCAGGATATTTCTATCTTCTACATAAGCAACTTCTTTTCCGTCAGGTGAAAATACCGGCTGGAACTCCGCAGCAGCAGTGGCTACCAGGGGTTCCTCCTTTAACAGTGTAGCACTGAAGAAGTAATTTTCTTCAGGTCTTGCCAGGGTTGCTTTGTACAAATCCCAGTTACCATTACGCTCTGCAGCATATACCAGGGTTTTGCCATCGGGCGACCAGCTGAGGCCACGCTCCTGTGTAGGTGTATTCGTAATACGGCGGGTCATGTTATTTTCCACGCTGCTCACGAATACTTCACCTCTTGCGATGAAGGCCATCTGTTTGCCATCAGGACTCATCCTGAACTGCGTCACATTGCCGCTTACAGGCAGGTGCTTTACCACCGGTGCACGGCCATCATTCAGTACCTGGATGGATAGTTTCTTAGGCTCCTGCCCTTCTTTCAGGGTGTAAATTTCACCATTGTAAGTAAAGCAGAGGGTATTATTGTCAGCAATAGATAAATGACGTACAGGATGCTTGTCAAAATGCGTAAGCTGTTTCATCTCACCTTTGGTGGTCAGGGAAGCTTTGAACAGGTTTTGCGAAATGCCGCCTTTCTCGCTCAGGTAATACAGCTGGTCGTTTGCACCCAGTACTGGCTCCCTGTCTTCACCTTCGTAAGTGGAGAGCTGGTTGTAAGATTTATTCTTTATATCGTACACCCAGATGTCGCGGGTTACGCTACTCGTATGGTGCTTGCGCAAAGGGTCTTCGTATCCCTTTCTGTCCTGGAATACGATCTGGTCGCCTTTGGCCGAATAGTGTGCATTTTCCGCACCTGCAGAACTGACCAGGATAGCACGGCCGCCTGTCACAGGTACAGTATAGAGATTATTGAACATCCTGACACTGAAGCGGATATCTGAAGCCGGCGCATTGCGGGGGCTGCCAAATAATACCTGCTTATTGTCTGGCGAGAAATCGTAGGGGTAATCGGCAGAGCTGTTGTAAGTGAGCCGTACAGGGTTGCCGCCCGTGGCAGGCATCACATATACGTCGAAGTTACCATTCCGGTCGCTGGCAAAGGCGATTTGCTTACCGTCATGACTCCATACCGGCATCATGTCGTGTGCTTCGTGAATGGTGAGTGGTACGGCAATGCCCCCGTTTACATCCACCCTGTAAATGTCCCCTTTGTACCCAAAAGCGATGGTCTTTCCATCGGGAGAAATGGCGGGATAACGTAGCCATAGTGCATTGTCCTGTGCATGGGATGCTAAAGCCAGGCCACAGGCTGCAAAAGCAAGCAGTAATTTTTTCATATAAAATGGCGATTCAGATTGTTGTTTACCTTTTAAAGGTAACAAATGCTGCTACGGCGCCATTAAATAACTGGATAAAAGGCTGCAAGCCTACAGCAAGGGTTTTTGCAGGCATACACTGTTCTCCATCTGCTCGTAGGGCGGGTAATTGTCCATGAATGTATAACCGGATTTTTGATACAGGGCAATGGCTTCCGGCTGGCGGATGCCCGTTTCCAGTACGGCCCGGGTATAACCCAGGGAGGCCGCCCAGGATTCCAGCTCTTTCAGTATAGCGTAAGCAATGCCCTGGCCACGATGGGTGTCGTGTACAAACATCCGCTTTATTTCTATAGTTTTCTCGTCAAACGGGCGGAAACAGGCACAACCTACCGGCAGGGCATCGACATATGCCACTACCACAGTAGGTATATTTTTAACTTTATCGAGAACTTCGTAATCCTGCTGTACTTCAGGATACCTGACCCATAAATCTTTGTCAAGGGCAATAATCAGATCCAGGAAATGCGGATCATCACTGTTCGTTCTTTTGAGTGCTAGCATATCCGGCTAATTTACTATTCTTTTTACCATATCCAAAGTATACAATAAAACCTAACAGCAGCCATACGATGAGGCGGATCCAGGTATCCAGTGGCAGGGAGAACATCATTACCAGGCAGGTAAGAATCCCTAAGATGGGCACTACCGGCACCCATGGTGTTTTGAACGCACGGGGAATATCCGGTTGCTTTTTACGCAGTATAAGAATACCTAAACATACCATCACAAATGCCAGCAATGTACCGATACTACACATCTCACCTACTACTGAAATAGGCACCAGACCTGCAAAGAGACTGATGAAAATACAGAGCACAATATTGGATTTGAATGGCGTAGCAAAGCGTTTGTGCAACTGGGAAAATACAGGTGGCAATAACCCGTCTTTACTCATGGAATAGAATACCCTGGATTGTCCCAGCAGGTCTACCAGTATCACGGAGGTATAGCCAACGAGGATGGCGCCGATTACTGCCAGGAACAGGTTTTTATAAGGTGTATGTGCGATGGCCACTGCCACGGGTGCAGGGTTGTCTTTAAATTCAGTGTAATGCGCCATTCCCGTCATTACGTAGCCAAACAATACAAAGAGAATGGTACATACGATGAGGGAACCTAAGATCCCTATCGGCATATTCTTCTTTGGATTGCGGGTTTCCTGTGCCATAGTAGCGACAATGTCGAACCCGATGAATACAAAGAATACCACGCCGGCCCCCCTCAGGATACCGCTCCAGCCAAAGGAGCCAAACTCCCCGGTATTGGCAGGGATGAACGGGTGATAGTTTTCAGGGTGAATATATTTCCATCCCAATGCAATGAATACCAGTACTACCCCTACTTTCAGCGCTACTACGATGGCATTGAACAATGCAGAACTTTTGGTACCGCGTATGATAATAGCAGTGATGGCCACAATAATCAGCACAGCAGGGAGATTGATAAACCCGTGTACAAAAGTATGGTCTGCCAGTTCTATTTTTTCAAATGGAGACGCCACCAGCTGGGGCGGAATATGAATATTGTAAGTGCCGAGGAACTTAACAAGATAACGAGACCAGCTAATGGCTACAGTAGAAGCGCCTACTGAGTATTCCAGCACCAGGTCCCAGCCAATGATCCATGCCCACAGTTCACCCAGCGTAGCATAGGCATATGTATATGCACTACCCGCTACAGGTACCATGCTGGCCATTTCGGCGTAGCAGAGCGCGCTGAAAGCACAACCCACAGCCGCCAGTATAAATGATAGAATGACCGCTGGCCCGGTGTTATTCGCCGCAGCGATACCAGTAAGGGAAAAGAGCCCAGCACCGATAATAACACCAATACCGATGGCGATGAGGTTCAGACCTCCAAGACTACGTTTTAATGTATTACTGCCACTTTGAGCGGCTTCCTGTTGCAGGCTGGCAATTGATTTTCTTATCACAGGCAAGTTTTAGATTGGGAGCAAAGGTAAGGGATTGAGATTACTCTACAAAACAACTAGACTTAAACCACCCCTTTGCCCTATTTACCGTTTATAAAGTTTCCGCGCTCATTAACATCGCATTAACTGATGTAAAATGGCTGAGTTGTAACTTAGCGGGATTAAAATTATTATTTCATAGGTATAGGGATATCAGACAGCTGCTCTTTTAAGGGTGGCTTTATTTTTTTAAACCATTACTGTTCGTAGCTGTTACATAAACTATAAAACCACCTTATGGCAACATTAAATCCTTATCTCAATTTCAATGACACTTGCGAAGCTGCCTTCAACCTGTACAAATCTGTATTTGGTGGGGAGTTTGCAACCGTTATGCGTTTCAAAGATGTACCCGGCGAAAATCCACCACCACCTGCGGATGCCGACAAAATTATGCACATTGCGCTTCCCCTGGGTAATAATGGTGTATTGATGGGTAGTGACCGCCCGGGACATATGGGTAAGACCACTTTTGGCGATAGTGTAACGATCAGTATCACTGCCGGAAGTGAAGAAGAGGCACATCAACTTTTCGGGGGATTATCTGCTGGCGGTACTGTCACTATGCCACTTGGTAAACAATTCTGGGGAGCCCTGTTCGGCATGCTAACCGACAAATATGGCATCCACTGGATGGTCAGCTATGACTATAAATAAAGGTACTGCGGCGCGGCATAGTTTGGCATTCATTATGTTCACTATATCTCAAAAGTTAATATTATGAAAAGCGTTAAACTGGCCTTCTATGCCCGCCTGGCCCTGATCTTACATGCGCTTATCCTGTCGCTGCTACTCATGCACCTTGGAAAGACGGTGATTATTCCACTGTTCTTTGCACTGCTCATCTCATTTGCCTTACTGCCTGTATGCCGGCAACTGGAAAAATGGGGATTGCACCGTGGCCTTGCCGCTGCTATTGCTGTACTCCTGTTTGTTGTGCTCATCGGATCCTTTATAGATGTTCTTAGTCACCAGGTGGTGAACTTCACCCATAATCTGCCTGAACTGCAAAAACGGTTTTCCGACAGCCTGGCAGATCTCAGCTCCTGGCTGTTCAATACCTATCATATCGACTATCAGCAGCAAACTGACTACCTGAAGCGGTCAACCAGCAGCCTGCAGTCTACGGCTATGAGCTCACTGGGTGCCACCTTTATCGGGTTTGCCGAAGTCTTCATCCTCACTATCTTCTTCCTCATCTTTACTTTTTTCATGCTGTACCATCGCCGGCTGTTCAAGCGCTTCGTGATCGCTCTTTTCCCTCCCGAAGAACTGCTTAAAGTAGAAGAAGTACTGGCCAGTGCCCGCAGTATGATCAACCGCTATATTATCGGGCTGCTCACTGAAATGTTTATCCTGATCATCTTATTGCTTTCTACACTGGCCATATTGGGAATCAAATATGCCCTGCTGATCAGTGTAATGGCTGCACTGCTGAACGTAATACCCTACCTGGGTATTTATACTGCAATGGTAATCAGCATGATCATCACTTTTGCCAACGGCGCTCCTTCCCAGGCGCTAACTGTTGGCATTGTTTTCATCGTCGCTCATTTCCTGGATGCAAATGTTATTCTGCCCCGTGTGGTAGGTGGTAATGTTAAACTCAATCCCCTTATTACAATTATTGCAGTGCTCACCGGCAAGCTGGTATGGGGCATACCCGGCATGTTCCTGTTCATCCCCCTGGCCGCCATTATCCGTATTATCAGTGAAAAAGTGGATTCTCTGCAACCATGGGCCATTCTCATGGGCGAGGAAAAATAATTTTGGGGCTACTGACATACTGTTGTCACCTGCCCTTTTTTACTTTGTTACAACAAAACAAACCTCACATGAAAGAAATGACCACCACTGTCGCAACGGAAACATTTATGTCCCCGGCTCAACTCCTGAAACACTGGCAGTTGCACCGTAACCTGACCCGCAAAATGATCAATGCATATCCTGAAGACAAACTCTTTAGTTATTCTGTGGGCGGCATGCGTCCTTTTGCTGAGCTGGTAATGGAATTCGTTGGCATGGCCGTACCTACCCTGACAGGGATCATCACCGAAAAATGGGAACAGTTCAAACATGAAGAAGCGCCTACTACCAAACAGGCATTACTGGAATTGTGGGATGAACAAACTGAAATCATAAACACCCTGTGGCCCAAAATTCACGGGGAAAGATTTAACGATGTAGTCATTGCCTTTGGCCAATGGGAAATGCCAGTGTACCTGTTAGTGATGTATGTAGTTGATAATGAAATACATCACCGCGGACAAGGGTATGTGTACCTGCGTTCGCTGGGTATAGAGCCACCAGCTTTCTGGGACAGAGAATAAGATATTTGCCTCATTCTAAAACCTTATAAAAGCTCCTGCTATATGGCAGGGGCTTTTATTTTATCTCTTTTCTGTAAATTACCGGAGACTGTTGGGTATGCTTCTTAAAATAATTACTGAAATGAGTGCTTTCCCCAAATCCCAGCAGATAAGCAATCTCCTTGATGGATAAATCTGAATTTTGTAAGAGCGCCTTTGCTTCGGCAATCGTCTTTTCAGACACCCAGGTACTGATCGACTTGCCGGTCTTGGTCTTGATTACATTACTGAGATAATTTGGATGCAATCCCTGCGATGCTGCATATTCCTGCACCCTGAAAGGCTTATCTGTCACTCCCCTGCTCATATCCCGGTAATGCTTTTCCAAAGCCCGCCTGAAGGTCTTTACGATCTGGGAACTGCGGTTACCTTCATAGATCGGGTTATAGTCCTTCCAGAAAAACTCTTTGATCTTCAACAGCAATACAACGAACAGGTTGCCAATCACCTTGTTCCGATAGGTGGAAGTAGATTCGTATTCCTTTTCTATCAGGAGATATAGCTGTTCAAATACTGCAAACTCCTCCGGGGGCAATACTCTTGGCGGCACAGTCTCTGCCAGCAAAAACGGGAATTCCTCGAAAATGTTCGCATGAACATTCTCTTTCAGGAAAGATTCACTGAGGGTAATGAGATAGACTTCGTCCAGCTCCAGCCACTCGAAGGACTTAAAATGTCCCGGGTTGGTAAAGTAAATGGTACCAGGCTGGGTGGCGTATACCTGGTCATCTGTTGTATAACGGCCCTTTCCATTCTTTACAAATACAAAAGAGAAGAAATTGACACGGTATACAATAGAAGTATAGGGCAATACCGAATGTATGTCCCTGATATTGTGAATTGTAAAATCGGTTTGATCATCAATAAGATCGGTGGGTAAATCCTGAAAAAGGTATTGTTCTTTTAAAGAGTTAAAAACATGCCTTTCCGTATCCTTTTTCATGGGTTGCGATTTAGTCCACGTAGCTCACGATATAAGCATCCTTCTCTTTAGCCTTTTCATAGATAGCTTTCAGCGCCAGCAGTTCTGTAGCCATATGCTGGGCATTGAAGGATACACCTTCTTTTTCATCGTCTGTCCATACCTGGCCAGGTTCTATGTCATGCTCATTCAGTTCTGCATGGTCAAACAGTGCGATAATAGTACCTGGTTCGATCGGCGACAGCAGGTCTGCAATATCCGATACGGTAGCCGGATCATTGAAATACAGCGGTTGCTTGTCGAAGTCAAAATCATCAGGAAGTTCGTCGATATCGATGTTTTCAAAATCGATCTCCTCTCCTATATAAGCCTCAGGGTAAAAGATCTGCCTAACGAGAGAAATGTCCTCAGGTCTGCTACCTTTGGTGATCAGAAATAACAATCCTTCGAAGGATTTCTCAAAAGTTGTTTTTTCCCCGGCAATATTGGCCACTGGATATTCAGGATCGTCCCCTATTTTGGAAAATTCGTTCCTGTCCACGAGAAATAGTGTAGCACTTTGTCCCATAAGAGCGTTTAAAGATTCCGCAAATTTATTTGAAGATATTAACATCTGCCAAAAAAAGCAAAAAGGATATTTTATTGGGGATTTAACCAAACATAAAGGCTTCTGCCGGAGGCAGAAGCCTTTATGTTTGGAATAGCGGGCCTGCGGCCGGCTAAGGGAGGAACGTCTTTATTTTATAATGCCAATTTCGGCGATGCCTACATACTGCTTGCCATCCTTAGCTGGCAGCACATGCACTGGCTCAAACCTGAAATATCTTGCGGTGACTGGTTTTTCCAGGTCAATCCTTTGCTCGATCGGGTTTGCCTTGATATTAGAGAACTCCCCTTCTTTTTGGAGCTCCCAGGTCTTGCCATCCCCACTGGTGTAAATTTTATACTTGTCTACCAATCCTTTATCTTTCACAGGCAGGTAGTTGAAGCCAATCATCTTCAGCGGGAACTGCATATCTACAATCACGCCTTTGGGTGCGATCTTTTTGAAAGTAGACATATCCATCTGTACCGCACTGGTGGCATCCCCGTCAATAGCGGCGGAGAATTTGGTATCGTGCGATTTCCACTGTGTCTTATCCACCACCTCGTTTTTATTATTAGTGGCAGTCTTTACTTCCGGCGCTTTGAACAAGGCTACATCACTGAGACAGATACTCGCAGCACCCTTTGTGATGCGAATCCTCACTTTATCAGTCGTCACCATCCGATCACTACGGATCAGGCGGCAATAACCAATCGCTGTACCTTTCTTCAGTTCTACCCACTGGTTATTTTCCCATACATCTACAGCCCAATCGTCTATGCGCTGTCCCAGTTTGATGTTCTCACGGAGACGAATGACGTTGAATGTCTTAGTGCCTGCCAGGTTCAATACCAGTTCGCCGGTGTTCACACCGTCTTTAGTACCCCAGTAGGTGTATGGGTCATTGTCCAGCACATTTTCAGCAGCATATGCCTTATCTTCACTTCTTACATCACTGGCCTGCACGGTTGCGCCTGCTGCGAAGTTGACACGGTACATTTCCTTAATGATATCGCCAAAGCCTTTCAGGGAAGCCACGTCAATTTCGTTTACCAGGCCCCGTTGATCAGGAGGTACGTTCAGCAGCATGGTGGTACCATGACCTACAGAAGCAAAATAATGGTTCAGCAGATCTTCCGGTGTTTTCACTTTGCCATCTTCAGTAGCATGGTAGAACCATCCTGGACGAATGGAGAAGTTTGTTTCTGCCGGCATCCATTGTTTACCATTGCGGGTACCATTCAGCCCTAATTCGTATAATACCTGTCCTGGTGCAGGATTGGAAGAATCCTTGTCGCCAATGGGGGTATAAGTAGCCCAGCACGGATCACCAGAGAAACCGGTTTCGGTACCGACCCATCTTACATCTGGTCCGATATCGCTCATAATCACTGCATTTGGCTGCAGTTGTTTTTCCAGTCCCCAGGTTTCAGGCCAGTTATAATAAGAGAAACGGTCGATTTTTACTTCTTTGCGTGCACCGCCATAATAGCCATCACCACCGTTCGCACCATCATGCCATATTTCGAATACAGGGCCATAGTTGGTCAGTAATTCTTTCAGTTGCGCGCGGTAGATGCGTACATAATCCTGGGTGCCATAAGCAGCATTGTTCCTATCCCAGGGAGAGAGGTAAACACCAAATTTGATTCCCTGTTTTTTACAGGCGTCTGCAAATTCTTTTACCATATCGCCCTGCCCATTTTTCCAGGGACTTTTGGTGATGTTGTGGAATGTGGTCCTGGTTGGCCAAAGGCAAAAACCATCGTGGTGCTTACAGGTCAGTATCAAACCTGTCAGTCCTGCAGCCTTGATAGCCGATACGATCTGATTGGCGTCAAAGTTTGTAGGATTAAATATTTTCTCGTCTTCGTCGCCATAGCCCCATTCCTTGTTAGTGAAGGTATTGACAGTGAAATGTACAAAGGCGTACATATCCATGGCCTGCCATTCCACCTGTGGTGCGGAAGGCAATACGCCGTAAGGTGCGGGTGCACCTACCTGTGCGTTGCTACAGCTGGCCCCAAGCATCAGCATAGCAAATGCCAGTCCCCTGCTGCCTATAAATTTCTTCATGCAGTATTGTTTTTTGTTAGACCTGTGTTCACATGAGCTATAAAAATAGGGTGTTTTATTAAGGAAAGGAATTATACGGAAAATAGTATTACCTATACTCAAAATACTATGAGGGCCCGCATATGCAGGCCCCCATTACAATTCAAATCCATATCAGTTAAAAAATATATCTCAGCCCCAGCTGCATCTGCCACCTGGATGGCAGGTCAGGACTGGTAGTAAAAGTCCGTGTTTGTCCGGGGTCAAACTGGTAAATCGCCTTGCCATCGGCATCCTTGCCGGTATAGGCCAATGGCTGGTAGTAACCTGTGGTGCTGGCGTATTTACGCAATCCCCATTTACTGCTGATCAGGTTTCCGAGGTTCACAATGTCCAGGCTCACCTGGATGGTGCTGGTATGGTCCTTTCCTTTGAAGTTGAAGTCCTGCAACAGGCGAAGGTCCAGCTGACTAAACCAGGGTGAGGTGCCATCATATTTTCCCGTATACTGTCCCCTGTGTGAACTGAGGTATTTATCCTGCTGGATAAATCTTTCCAACGCTGCTCCCTGGGCTGCCGCATCCTGTACGTTCCCATTTGCATCTGTCAATGTTGCAAAGTTCATTTTGCTGATCTCTGACTGTGTAGGTACATACAGGAGGTCATTGGCTGCAGAGCCATCATTGTTCACATCACCACCATATACATAGGAATAGCGGTTACCGCTGGTCCAGTTGCTGAAGAACGAAATGGTGGTCGCATATTTCCCTTTACCATATTCAAACTTCTTGATACCTGCCAGTGTAAAACGATGGGTATTGCCATATAAAGAGTGCGACTCTCTCGCTTTGTTTGCATTGCCCAATACCGGGTTACGGTCAAAGGCATCGCCTGAAATCTCTGCGGAGATGGAGCTGGCGTCTTTTGCAATCAGGTAGTTATACCCAAACATCAGGAAATAACCTTTACCAAACGTTTGCTGCGCCTGGAAAGAGGCATTGAATGAATAACCAATCTTTGTATTGGTAAATACATAGGTAGCGGTATTGCCTTTATCACTGGCCTGGTATACCTCGCGTGTATCGCCTGTACCAGAGTTCAATACCCCTGTTGGTGTACCCAACCCGTAGTCTCTTACCATCATTGAGTTCAGGTCTTTTGAATAAGCCAGGTCACCTGTCAGGATAGTTCCTGTTGGTAATTTATAATCCAGCCCGATATTGGAACGCCAGATCTGTGGCCACTTGAAGTTGTGCGCTGTCACATCGTAATAACCGGTAAAAGGGTTACCGATCTGGTTACCTATCCATACAAATGGGAAACGGCCGGTGAATAAACCGGTACCACCGCGGAGTTGTACGGTTTTATCCCCATTGATATCCCAGTTGAAACCCAATCTGGGAGAGACTAAGATCTTACCGCTGGGCATGCGGGTATTATCAATGGTCTGACCGGGACCATTCTTCACGGGGTTTCCATTTTCATCGAACAGGGTCAGGTTATCTGTATTAGGTACTGTAGGTGACCCTTCTACAAAGGTGCCTGCAAAAGTACCGTCTGCATTGATATTCGGGCTCTTGTAACTGGCCTTGGAAGGATAATACAGGGCCTTGTCAAAGCGTACACCATAAGTAAGCTTGAAGTTAGGTACGGGGTTCCATTCATCCTGTGCATAAGCAGAAGCCTGCCCTACAGTGAGGTAATACCAGGTCCACTGATCAGCGGCGGCGCGGTTTTTTGCATAACTCACATTCGCATCGTATGCGCCAGCTGCAGCTGTTGTGAGGAAAGTATTGATATCAACACCGGAGAAGAGTGTAAACCCAAAGCCAGTCAGGTTAAAAGAGTTGCCAAATTTAAACTGCTCGTACGAACCGCCAATGGTGATGGTATGCTTTGGCAGAATGATGTTGAAGTTATCTGTCAGCTGCAGTGCATCCTGGTTCAGCACATTGTTGATAGAGAACGGTTCATAGCCTGCTACGATATAAGGCACACCATATTTCGTAATATTCAAAGCCGGGAAAGGAGAAGAGAATGGATTACGGTTATCCCTGAAGATCGTATACACTGCCCTGAATTTATTGGCGTAGGTATCATTGAAGTTTGATTTCAATTCCAGTCCAAATGAGTGCAGTTTATTGACCATCTCATATCCTGAATTTCTGAATTGCAGGGTAATGGCATCAGGTCCGCGGCGGTTGATGGCATTGGGGTGAGCAGTTTTTTCCTGTGAGCCATTCAGACCATTATAAGTAAAGGCCAGTGAATGTTTATTGCTGATCACCCAGTCTATTTTTGCCAGCCATTTATAGTTACTTCGTTTCAGGTTGTAATGTTCGTAAGGTCCTGTGTTATAGCCATACTTGGAACTCAGCAGGTCACTCACCGCCTGCAGGTCAGATGCCAGTACGCGGGAGGTGGTAATGTCGCCGGCATTGTTCGCGGTTTGTGCTACATATGCACTGGCTTCATCCTTGCGCTGTTCTGATTCGAAGTTGACAAAATAAAACAGTTTGTTCTTTTTGATGGCTCCACCCAGAGAAAATCCTGCCTGAAAGGATTCGAGGGTAGGCACAGTAAATTTTTGTCCGTCTATTTTACTGCCGGACAGTGCATCATTACGATAGAAAGCGTAGACGGTACCACTGAATTTGTTGCTACCGCTTTTGGTCACTGTGTTCACACCAGCGCCGGTAAACCCTGACTGGGTTACATCATAAGGCGCGATGTTGATCTGGATCTGATCGATCGCATCGATAGAGATGGGTTGGGCATTGGTTTGCCCGCCGGGTGTGGGTGCATCTAACCCAAACGGGTTGTTGAACACCGCTCCATCCAGTGAAAAGTTGTTGTACTGCCCGTTCCTGCCTGCAAAGGAGATTCCATTGTAAGTAGGGGAAGCCGATGGTGTAAGACGCAGGTAATCGTCTGCCGAACGGGAAACGGTAGGCAGCTGACGGATCTGGGTGCTTGAAATGTTGGTTGAAGCACCCGTGCGCTGATCATTAAAAATGGTAGAGCGACCACTCACCACTACTTCGCTGAGGGTACCTGCAGCCTGGGAAAGGCGCAGATCCAGGGAGGTCGTTTGGCCCAGGTTCAGAAATACCCCGGAAGCAGTTTTAGTCGCGTAACCAGTAAAAGACACTACCACCGTGTAAGGCCCTCCCACACGGAGGTTGGGTACAAGAAAACTTCCATCTGATTTGGTGATCAATCCTTTGTTGATACCAGCATCCGACCAGGTTACCTGTACAGTGGCCCCGGGTAAAGCCTCCCCCGCTTCTGTTTTTACTACACCGCTCAGGCTGGCGGTCGTCACCTGGGCAAATACACTACTTAATGAAATACAGGCAATTAATAAGCTCAAAAGGAGCTTGCGTAGATTTGGTTGATACATCTTTATGATATTGGTGAGTAATGGCTAACATTCAAAGAACAAGTACAGCACCATTCAAATAACATACTGTACAATTTACCATAAAAACTGCACAATTCCGCCGGGTTTCCTGCAAATTATTCAGGCAAGGGCTTCAAAATAAATACATAAAGTTTTTTAGTATATATATAGGGCACCATATTCAAACAAAAGCGTTACTCTATTTTAGATAACAGGTCGGTCAGCCTGCTAATCGGTTCATTCTCCAAATTATCAATAACAGCGATGAGCTCATTCCTCCTCTCACCATCAGTCGTATCTTTTCCTAATAAATGTACCTTGTTCACCACGTCATCCCATTCCAGCGGCCTTGTATAAAATCCCTTATAATCCTCCTTCTTTTCTGCTATCACTGCTCCATTTTTTAAATGAATGGTGATCTTTGCCGGCATTTTCTCCGGATAAGGGGCTGTATAAGGATCCAGTACCTCTGCTACTTTTCGGGGAGATTTCAGGGGCAAACCTGTATCTACAAACACATGTTCAATAAATGCCTGTACATCCGGTCTTCTGATCCGGTCTGGTAACAATTGTGCCGGCAGTACTTCTCCATCCAGCATCGCTATTGCCAATAAATAGGGTAAGCTGTGATCAGCCTGTTCTTTGGTTTGTACCAGCTTACGGTCGCCGTATTTTCCACCGCCCACTATATTATAAGCGGTGAGAAAAATCGTGGCATCTATCCGGGCCACATCTTTTGCGGCAATATTATGTTTACACCTGAGTTCAAGCAATGCTTCAATCGCAGATTGTGTATGTACTTCCGCATTATAGCTCTTTAAGATACAACGTTCAATTCTTGAAAAGTCTCCCGGCTCACAGTTAAATTCGGGATCCATATCAAATTCTTCCCTGAATCCCATCGGACCTTCGAAATAGCGGAGAGGGCCTGTCACTCCTTCTTTTGCCAGCAGGGTTGTATTGGTACAGGCCAGTGCCACAAGTGAAGATGCATATCCTTTCCATTCGTAGGTATAAGAAGCCCTGGTGGTCACGGTTGTATTGAAGGTACTGCCATTAATCCCAATGGCATGCGCCGCCTGTTCCAGCGTGAGACCGTATAGCGGACTGAGTGCTGCCGTCAGCGACATGGCCAGCAACGCTGTATGGTCTATTCCCTTGGCCATCAGTGGCATCTGGTCTATAAGGGTACATTCTACCTGGTAACCTATAGCCATGGCCGTAAGGAAGTCACGCCCACTGGCATTCACAGCCTGACAGGCGGCCAATATCCCACCTATATTATCGCTGGGATGACAGGTGGCATGCTTTCCCAGGTAATTGTCCATAAAGTCAGGATACCGTATCAATAATGTATACAACTGGGCAGCCCGGTCCACACCTGTTTTCCCCAATACCGGTACAGGCACAGGACCGTCGCACTGCAGGTATCTCAGCTGCCGGAATAATTTTTCTACCGTCGGGGCCTTCATGGAATAGAGCATGGAACCGGCCGCATCCAGCAAATGCTTTTTCAGTTGCGCCCTGACAGCGGGTTGCAGGTGTTCAAAAGACGAGAAAAAAGAAAACCGGGCAATTCGTTCCGTAATATCTGATACCGACATAACTGCTTTTTTTCATGTGGAATGCTATTTTCCCGTCCAATTAGCATGCCTGTTACTATCGCGCCAGGGGTAGCCATACACTCATATCACTCTTTCCCCTGTTTGCCCAGGCGAAATAAGGTATCAACTTTATTATAATTGGTTTGGAGTTATTATTTAATTCCTGGTACAAGGTATTGTACCATTGCTGTTGTTGTTGCAAATGAGCAATGCCTTGCAGGGCTATCACTTCTTCATTACCTATCTTCATCGGCTTAGGCTGCCAGATGGTTTTAGCGGGTACTGTGATGTCGGCAATTGTTTGCCCCGGTGCCAGGTCTGTAGACTCCAGGCAATAAACGAGTGGACCTTTTTTTAAAGCTACCTGGTTTTTGCATTCTTCTACCAATGGATTGGCAGCTATGAGGGTGGCAGGCATATCGAGTACCAGGGAGATCTTGTCTCCGGGTTTCCATTTACGGCTGATGTGCAGATAGGCGCCGGCAGCAATTTCCTGGTTCAGCGGTTTGTCATTGATTGTGAGACGGGCCTTTTTGCACCAGCCGGGAATGCGGAGGTGAATGCCGTAACTACTGGCTGGTGCTTTTTCCACAGCGATGTTGATACGGCCATCCCAGGGGTAATCGGTTGTTTGTGTAATGCGGATATCTTTTGTATCCAATGTATTGCCTCCATATAGGTCTACATATAAACCATCTGCTCCTATGCTGTACATATAGCCGCTGACTTCGGCGATTGTGCGTACCACATTTGGCGGACAGCAATTGGATAATGCAATGTAAGGTTGTCTCCCGCCTGCCCAGCGTAAGGTGTAGGGATAGTCAGCAGACGCAGCCAGCGGGTTCGTATAAAAGAAGCTGGTCCCATCCAGGCTTACGCCACTTAGTACACTGTTGTATAAAGCCAGTTCCACTACGTCTGCATACTTTGCATCGCCGGTAAGTTCCAGCATGCGGCGATTCCAGAGCATATTGCCAATGTTGGCACAGGTTTCGTTGTGTGCTGACAGGTTAGGTAGCTGGTAGTTGCGGCCATAGGCCTGGTGAACCTTTTGTACAGTATCGGGATTGTAGGAGATCCCATCTACAGATACCCCATCGTAGAGGGCACCACAGCCGCCGGTGACGTACATCTTACGATCGGTCACATCTACCCACATCCGGTCGAGTGTGTTGAGTAAACTGCTATCACCGGTTTCTGCATACAGATCTGCTGCCCCTGCAAAGAGGTAATTGGCCCTTACGGCATGGCCTGCTACCCGTTGCATCCGGCGAAAAGCCACCCTGTCTGAGTTATCGTCTGTGCCGGCAGTTTTGCCCCTGAGGTCGATTAGTCTTTCAGCCAGGGCCAGGTATTTTTGATTGCCGGTAGTTCTGTAAAGGTCTATCAATCCCATATAATGAGATGGACACACTGCAGGCGTGGTGGTGGTAGCAGCGGCATCGAGAAAATCTGCTGCTTTCTCTGCTACCGTTAACAGGCTCGTTTTGCCTGTAGCGCGGTAATGCACACAGGCAGCCGTCATGAGATGGCCAAAGTTGTAAGATTCAAAACTGAGTTTATCATCAAACTTGCCTTTGCCTTCAATGATGGCTTTTGTATAGATATAACCATCTGGCCTTTGCGCCTTCGCGATGACGGCGATGGCGGTATCCATCATTTTGTCTAATAATGGATCTTTGGTGCCTGCGTACATAGCAGCTACTGCTTCCAGTGTTTTATAGAAATCTCCATCATGAAAAGAGGGGCCTACGAAATGACCAGTGTCAAGGCCGGCAGCAATCTCAAAGTTCCTGTACGAATGGCAGAGCTGTGGATCGTGATAGGTAGCCCAAAGCTGGGGTACCATTGTGTTTTTACACACGGAGAAACGATCTGCCCAGAAGCCGGAAGTCCATTGCACAGCACCTGCATCTACGGGGTGCAATTTTGCATAAGGGCTTTGTGCTGCTACATTCAGACTGATGAACAGAACCATTATTAAATACCGCATCATTTTACAGATTGATAGTTGATCACATAAGTGCTGCCCGGTGATAAGCTCAGCTCATACCAGTTGTCTTTAGTTTGTTGGATAGTGCCGGTTGTGCATGTAGGCCTGGTGCTGCTGCCAAAGCGAAGAATACCATTGCCACCGGCAGTAGTAATCTTCATTTCTTTGGTACTGACGTGCAAACTGATATTCCCTGCTGGTGTGGGTACAGTACCCTCCATCCATTGCAATCCACCCAATGCAGGTTCCACTACATAGGTAGCATAACCGGGTGCTGTAGGTTTTACACCCAGGTAATACTTACCGAGTAAGTAGATGGGACTGGCTCCCCATGCATGGCAAAGGCTTTTGCCAAATTCACGGCCATACATGGCATAGTGTGCAGGCCCGGACTCATGTGGGTCATATTCTTCCCAGAACGTAGTAGCGCCGAGTCTGAGCATACCACCCCAATAGTTTTTTATTTCTTTTAAAACATAGGATTGCTCGTGCATGGCACATAAAGCTTCCAGTTCATAAAAGCGCATATAGGGTGTGGTGATATGCTGAATGCTGTCATTTAGTAATACAGTATGTTTGACGGCTTCTTTTTGCTGTGCGTTGAAATAATCAAAGAAGATGGCGAACATGTTTGCATAGCGGGTCACGTCGTCATTCACGGTGCTGTGTACTAAAGCCTGTTTCTGATCATTCCAGTAAATGCGGAAGAGTTTGGCCTTCAGGTCGGCGGCTAACAACCTGTATTTTTCGGCGTCGGGTTGGTTGCCGGCAATATCTGCACAGAGGCTCATGGTTTCGAGACTACGACAAAACAGTAACTGCTCGAAACTGAGCGGTCCTTTTTTGCTCAGGCCATCTGCCCAGTCAATAAATATCCAGTCGCCAACCTGTCCTTCCATCAATCCATCTTTATCTCTTCTGCCAAGACAATAGTCCATGAGTGGCTGCATACGGGGATAGATCTCTTTTATGAAGGTGCGATCGCCTGTATACATGTAATAATCATATACACCAAGGAACCAGTAGAAGGTGTAATCCATAATGGTGTTGATATGACTGGTCACCGGATCTTTTCCTCTCAATGCATATATGGTTCTGAGCACAGTACCTTTATCAAAGAAGAGATAGTAGTTCATAAGGTAACTCTGGTAAGCATCGCCACTCCATACCCAGCGATCTCTTTTAATGCCGTCAATAAAGAATTCACGGGTATTGAGGTGAAAGGTATACTTTGCTACATCATAGATCTGGTTGAGTTCATCATCAGAACATCTGAAACTACCTGGCTCATTGACGTCTGCATATTCATAGAGCATGGATACATTGTCTATATGAATATCTCCTGCTGTAACCATGCGTACATAGCGGAATGCTTTGGATGCAGGCAGGGTACTATCCTGGCTTACCGCTTTATCAAATGTAAGCCAGTCTACATTTACAGCGCCTTTGTCACTCATCGCTTCTTCTTTGCTTTCGCCGTAGTAGAGTGTGATTTTACCTTTGCCTTTTATGCCATTGAGTTTTACATAGCCAAAGGTTTCTTTTCCAAAATCTATGAGCCCGTTTTCGGTTTTTACAGCGGCCATTGGTTTTACAGGCAATGTAAATGCAGAAGGCAATATTGCAGGGTCATTGAAATTCCAGCTACCAGCATGTAACCATTTGGTGGCAGTAATGTCGGAGGTCTTCCCTGTTTCGTCAATCCATTCTTTATCTTCATAAGTTACAAGCCAGCTACTGTCGGAGATGATCTTATTACCTTGTATGTAGATGGCAGGAACCGTAGCCTGGCTAAATACTTTTACATTGATCCGGTGCTTACCGGCAGGGATAGTTATTACTGTAGGTGTGCCTTCAAACGGCTGCCCGTCCAACTTTACATTGTAAGTACCTTCTGCATAAATGCGTACCTGTTCCGGTTCGGAAAGCGTAACATCTTTATGAAAATCCATTAAGGGATAATGACTATCCATTTTCCAGAAGACAGGGAAAAACGTGCCCCTATCGGTACGCCTGTTCTGCATACGGTTGCTTAACCATATTTCATAATCTCCCGGATACCAGATCCAGGTAGCCTGTGCCAGTGTGGCGGCAGACAGGAAACAGAGACAACAAAGGATGAGCAATTGTTTCATATACTATAAGTGATTGCATAACTGCACAATGTAGTGGTCAGTAATAAGTGTCTTAACGTGGCACATTCCATAGTCTTTCAAGTTCTGCGAATCCGTGAATGGCATGAGGGGGGAGTTTTTCTCCTTTTTCGCCGAACACGTACATCGCAGCGGGTTGTTCAATCGTGACGCCGGTTTCGTTCGCAGCAGTAAGATGGAGATATTGAGCCATGAATGCATATACTGCCTTGCGCTTGTTGATACCAAAGTCATGGCCTTCTGCAGGCAGGTGTACATTCGATACCTTGCCGGCCTGGTCGTAGTAACCATAAATCTTTTGCAGGTAAGGGAAATCGTGTTCAGGCATTTTATCTGTCCAGTCGCCGCCATCGCTGACTAACAACTGTGGCCTGGGTGCTGCCATCGCAGCTATTTCTACATTATCGGTTCTGTTGCCACAACCATGAATGGGCATACCGCTTTCACAGGGACAGCCACCATAGAAATAAGAACTGATGGCCACTACAGGTGCGCTCACTTTGATACGGTCATCAATGGCTGTCATCAATACCGTATGACTACCGGCGCCTGAACCACCGGTGATGCCTACCCTGCTGGTATCTGCATTTTTAAGAGACAATAAATAATCGAGGATCCTGATGGTGCCGAGGGCCTGTACACTCATGGCTAAACTGCGGCGGTGATCGGCTTCTTCAAATTGCAGTTGCGACTCGCCCCAGGCAAATAAATCGTAACTGAAGGCCATGGCTCCCATACGGGCCAGGGTGGCACAGCGGTATTGGCAATCGGGCCTGTATCGCTGATCTTTCCAATGCCCGTCGGGATTGAGGATGACGGGTATCTTTCCTTTACTTTTGGCAGGTGCATAGAGCGACCCGTTAATATATACACCAGGCAATATTTCTATAGCGATGTTGCGTACTGTATATCCGTCAAATTTTCTCTCTGCAGTAATGATGGGGGCAGATGCAGGTTTGGGTGGTAAAGGAGACAATTGTAATGCCTGCAGGATACAGGGTTTCAGTTCCGCTTTTCGGCGCTCCCACTCCTGTGCATTATGATATTGCGCAGCAATTCTATCCAGCTCTGCCCAACCATCGGCTACTGGCCAGCGGTAGTATTCAAAACTGGTGAGGCGGTATTGCTTGTCTTTTTCCTTTCTTACTTTCAGATCGAGTGGTGCCAGCACATGCTCAAGTGTTGCTTCGGCATCCGGGCGATAACGCCAGTCAGCATAAGTCACCCACCTGCCTGCTACCTCTGTTGCTGTGTACCGGATTTTAATGCCATAGCGATGCTGGATATCCACCAGTACATCCTGCAATGGTTTCTTATATCCGCTGTCGGAGTTTTGCTGTGCGTAGGCACACTGTACCAGCAACAGGCAGAATAACAATCTTATCATGGGAAAACATTAATAACGTGGTCACAACGGTGGAATTAAGTGTCAATCAAACAAATATATTTTATTTGCCTGAGAAATCAAAATACAGGGTAAGTTGTAATGCCCGCGCCGGATCTTTTTCATAGTCGTAAAAGATATTTTTCATGCCCATCGGGCCGGTGGTTTCACTACGCTGGGTCTTGGTGCCAATGGCACTGATGCCCTGCATAAAAGAGATATCGCCGTTCGGGAAGATCGGTTCATAATTATGCCACTGATCCGTTTTCCATGCCGGGGTGAACAGGCGGAGAAAAACGTCTTCTGTGGTGGTGTATACGGTGAAAGGTTTGCCACGGGTAATGAATTTGCACCAGTACAATTGTGAGTAGTAACCTTTGAACTCCGGGTAGTTCCACCGCTCCCCTGTTTCTGTATCGTTATAATCTTTATGCCAGATACCGAAACGGGTACCCTTTAAACGGTTTTTCCAGACCCTGTACGGCCCGTTCCCCATATAATCGACTCCGAGGATGTCTTTTTCAGGGAAAGAGAAATTTAGCCCTGTAAACGAGGTAAAATAAGCCCCCGGGAAATAGTTGACATGCAGCCTGACTATTCCGGATGGATAAATGGTCCATTGCAGGGTATTATAACTTTTTTGCCGGTCAAAGGAGCTACGGATGACCAGGTTGTTTCCCTCGTAAGCATAACTAAATCCGCTGAAGTTGTTTTCGCCTTCCTGCAATATGGGGCCGTGGTGTAGAGGTACCCCTTCCAGCAGGCCGGTATATTTATTGAAAGCGAGTTGGATCTTATTGGCCGTAACCTGCCACAGGGAGTCGGTTTCTTTAACTACAGGTTTTGTGCTGCCGGAGGTGTCTAATAGCTTTTGCGCGGTGGCAGCAGGTGTGGTTATTGGGAAGCTCCATGTAAACAACTCCCTGTGATAAGGGTCTTTTGCGGTGATATATAGTACATCGTAGTCTTTCCAGTTGGCAGGCAGCCTGAGGTGAAGATCCCCGTTCTGTCCCGGAGCAATATGTGGTGCAGCAATCTGTCCGCTGTCAGCTCCCAGTTTATAGCTAAAAGTACACTGGTCAGTATTGGTAAAATGGTACCTGTTTTCAACATGCATATTGGCATCCAGGTGAATCGGGCTCCATACTTCTTTGACGGTATAAAAACTTCCTTCCTTTTCGTGATGTGGGCCTACTATGCCATCGGCCCCCCTGAAATGATCTGTATCGATTGAATCATTTAAATCATGACGGACTACGCCTTCATCTGCAAAATCCCACAGGAAGCCGCCGGCGCTCAAAGGATTGCGCCACATTTTTTCCCAATAGTCTTCCAGTCCTGCACCATGACCACCATCGAATTGTCCATGCAGGAATTCGGTAGGCATGACAATGTCCCTGCCATTTTCATAATTGCCGATGCCATAATTGTATTCCCGGTAATGTTGGGTTTCAATGCCACTGAATAATAACCAGGGGTGTAATACAGGGCGCCGCTGCAGATCCTGTTCGGGAAAGAGGTGATCTAATTCTAAATTGTGACCACCTTCGTTGCCATTGGCCCAGAAGATGATGCTGGGATGGTTCACATCGTGGGTGATCATTTCTTTTACCAGTTTGGTGCCGGTAGGTGTATCGTAATGGCCATGCCATCCGGCCAGCTCATCTATCACGTACATGCCCAGTGAATCACATACATCCAGGAAATGTGCATCCGGCGGGTAATGAGACATGCGAACTGCATTCATGTTCATTTCTTTCATCAGGAGTACGTCATCTATGCTCACCTGCTTGGTAGTTGTTCTACCTGTTTCGGGTGTAAAGGAATGCCTGTTTACACCTTTGAATTTTATTTTGGCACCATTGATATAGACGCCGTCCCTGGGCCGTACCTCTACTGTACGGAAACCGAAACGCTGCCGCACGATGTGCGTTTTTAGTGTGAATACTGCGGTATATAAATTCGGGAACTCGGCAGACCAGGGTTGAATATCATGATAAATGGTATCCAGGTGATGCAAGGGTGTACCGATCTTTTTCCCATTTGCATCGTACAATTGCATTGTCACTTCTCCGGGAGCTTTTACCTGTGCTGTGAAATGTCCGTCTGCATTGGCGTTGATAACAACCTGTTCTATATGTTCAGCAGGCAGTGCTTCGAGGTATACAGGCCGGAAGATGCCGCCAAAAATCCAGAAGTCGCCTTGCCTTTCGGCCGCATTGACAGATCTGTTGGCACTCTGTTTATCTACTTTTACTTCCAGCAGGTTGCTGCCGCTTTTTAATAAATGCGTAATGTCATATTTAAAAGCATAGAAGGCACCCTGGTGCATTGCACCTGCTGATTTACCATTTATTCTGACGGCCGCATCTGTCATGACACCCTCAAAAACGATATTGATCTGTTTGCCTTTCCAACCCCTGGGTACATGAAAAGCATACTTGTAGCAGCCACTTTCTTTTCCCCTGACGCTATCTTTTGCAAAGCCATAATCATATTTTCCAAATCCCTGTAGTTCCCAGCAGGCGGGTACAGGTATCGTCGTCCACTTGCCGGAATTTGCACCTGCAGTGCAATAAAAGTCCCAATTGGTACCTGATAGATACTGGATTTCGGTTTCCTGGGCATACAGGCAATATACGCCTGTTAAAACAATACAGAGGGTCAAAAAGGTCTTCTTCATAAGCTTTTCAACTATTTCCGGTGAAGCCGTATCACCTGCATACTCAATGCATCCAGCGTGAGACTCCCTTTCGTTAACCCTGTTTCAATGGTCACAGGTACGCCCCTGTCTTCTTTGAACACAGTTACCTGTGCCTGTGGTTGCAATGCGCCCAATGCTTTCAGGTTGATGTTTACTTTGGCATCCGTACCTCCGGCATTTACCATCTTCACAATGAGATCTCCGGTCTTCGTATCCTTTACGCAGGATGCAGCCAGTGTAGAATCTTTCTTACGGTCAAAGGTCACCACGTCACTGATATATACATCTCCTGTATTCATGGAAAACAGCTGTTGTACATAGTAATTTACAGTTGGATATACACCTGTGTTATCAAAGTAAATCAGGTCGGGATTCCAGTTGGTATTTCCTTTCTTTGCCAGCAGCGGTGCATACGAAGCCATGTGAACCACATCGCCGTTTCTTTCCAGGCTGGTCATGTATGCCGCTTCAGAGATGGCGTTGATAAACTTATTTCCTTTGGAAGCATATTCCCCGATATACACTTTTGCTTTCTTCCTATCGTACTTATCGTAGCGCAGGTTATTCTTCAGGAACCATTCAGGGTCCATGTAGTAGTGTTCATCTACTACCGGCACTTTCAGTTTATTCACAATATTCCATCCTTTTTCATAGTCTTCTCCTTCAGGAAAAGGACCTGCTGTACCGATCACTGTAATTTCCGGATGCTTTGCTTTCACGGCATTATAAATCATGGTGAAGCGCGCTTCAAATTCAGGGGTCATTTTATCTTCGTTGCCAATGCCCAGGTATTCCAGGTGGAATGGCTCCGGATGACCGGCAGCCGCACGTTTGGCACCCCAGGCAGAAGTAGCGGGACCATTTGCATATTCTACCAGGTCCAGTACATCCTGGATATAAGCCTGCATATCCTGCATAGGTATTCCTTTCTGCCCTGTACCGCCAATTACCCAGGTACCACCGGAATTCTGGCAACTTACAGCCGCAGCTAAGATAGGTACGGGCTTGGCACCGATATCTTCACAAAATTGGAAATATTCAAAGTAGCCCAGTCCTACTGACTGGTGGTAGTTCCAGATGTTGCGCTGGTCAATGCGCGCCTCTAATGGACCAATGGTATTTTTCCAGTTGTAAATGTTGGCGATGCCGTCTCCATGTACCAGGCATCCGCCGGGAAAGCGCATAAACCGTGGATGCAGATCAGCGATTGCCTGTGCCAGATCTGCTCTCATCCCGTTTTGCCTGTTCTTAAATGTCTTTGTTGGAAAAAGCGATACCTGGTCCAGCGCCAGTTTGCCAATACCTTTTGCGATAATCACCAGGCAGGCGCTGTCATCACTTTTATTCACCGTGATACGGCCGGCATATTGCTGCCAGTTTTTATCTTTTATATCGAAAGTGGTTTCGCCGTAAATGTCTCCCTTTTTATTGCGAAGGCTCACGGTGACAGGCATGGCATTGCCAGCCAGTTGTTTTGCAAAGAGCGATAAGTCGTATTGTTCACCTTCTTTTACGGGGATGCCGTTAAAACCGTAGTTAGTTAGTCCAAGCCCTTCCCGGCCTGCATCCTGTATATCCAGCACTATATAATGCGGATTGTTTTCATTGAGTGGCGACTTTGTTTCCAGCGATATTTTGCCGTAAGCAAATCCCCTGGGTGTATACTCCCATGCGGTCATTGGGTTCCATCCCCTGTGGTCCGATCCGGTATATTCGAAGGAGCGGTTCTGGATAAGTTCTGCATATAATCCTCCATCAGCAGCATAACTGATGTCTTCAAAGAAGATACCAAACAGATCAGGGCTGATAGCCTTTTGTCGTTGAGCAAAGGTAGCCGTGGAATAAAGGGCGATGATAAATGTAAATAATGAACGTTGCATATAAATTGTAATATACGATAGCATCAATATACAACAATGAGTATAAAAATCTTTAAATATCATTTTCTTTTTAAATACCGGCTACTTTTCAGCTAACTAATCGCCTCAAAAAACCTAAATTTATTTGCTAATATTTTTAGTATTTTGAGCTAAATTATTTAGTTTTGTGCAAGTAGAAATAGAACAAATTTTTGAAGGTGCATACTTCCTGCAACAGGGAAAAAAGATCAGGATAAAAGGTACGGATTTGCCAAACATCCTGCAGGTAATCGATACGCTGGAACCAATATTGATCGAACGTGCTGAACTGTCGCTTTTCCGCTTCTCCACTATGGATGTCAGCACCGGCACAGTTCTCCGTCCTACCTCTCTTGGCAACAAGTTTTGGCTGAAGCCTGGCATGGGAGGAAAATGGTTTGTAGGTGTAGATGAAGTCCTGACTTCTGCTTACATCTACTACATTCATCAGCTGCAACGGCTCTTCTTTTCCCTCTTTGAAGAACAACTCAGGTATTCCGGTGACGAAACACCCACTGGTAAATCTGCGAAAAAAAACTACTACTATAAACCCCAGCACCAGGTAGGCTCAGTAGTAGTAGCAACCAATCATCCGCACACAAAAAAAGGCGATTCCAGGAATGCAATCCTGGAGCCTGTGCCGGATGAATTGTATTACCTCACTGCCGACATGCGGCTGCTGATCCGGTCCAAAAGACTGGGATACGCCATATGGGAAGTAGTAGCAAGTCCGCCACTCTTCGTGCACGACGGCAAGCCCTGGGGCCTCAAACTGGCTGCAGGTAAAACCGTTACCGAAGAGGAAACGGCAAAAGCAGGGAAGTGGCTGCTGGAACACCTGACAGGAATTGAAACGAGTTTTACATAAACAACAACGGGGACAGGAAATACAAACAAACGACCGGGGAACAGGTACTATACGCAAAAAAGACACAGCACCCTCAGGCTGTATATCTCAAGGTAACCAGGAAATCTGATTCAACATGAACTATTCAACATCTCAGTAGCCAACTCGTTTCTGAGCTGTATCCATGCCAACGCAACGGATGATCAGCATGCATTGTTTCTAAACAACAAAACAGCACACACTTTGTGCAGGTGTTATAGCCATGCCATCACCTCACCTGTGTCAGTTAGGAGTACTCCGCACCCCGGGTTACCCCTAACTGCGCGGGTGGCTTGCTCACAGCCTGCAAGCGTTTAGGTTTTTTTTATGAAAGTAGTCGATCGACAACTTTTTATTCTCCAAAATGTGACCATTTTTCATCCGGAATGTCTGAACTAAAAGTAATATTAAAAGAGCTCGGCGGAAAGATCAAAGCAATTCGTAAGCAGAGAAGAATGACCCAGCTGGATCTCGAAGTTTCTTCCGGTGTACATGCCGGAGATATTTCGAAAATAGAAAATGGCATGAAAAATCCCGCTGCGACTACCCTCATTAAATTAGCCTCCGCACTCGAAGTAGAGCTGAATGAATTTTATCCCATCAGGAGGAATGAAAAATAATTGTCTGGCTGACAAAACTATATATTATTAAGCCTTTTGCCCCTACCGCTCACACCACACCCCTGAAACCCCACTGCTGTCACTGACAACGGTGGGGTTTCGCTTTTCACTCAGCTTTTTATTACATTTGATCAGCCACGTAATGATATGACTTTACTACCCGAAAGCCGCCAGCAAAACCTTTCATTCCATGATCTCCGCCTGGAATCCAACTTTGAAATCTTCTTCAAAGCACTCTATCCCCAGTTGTGCGTATACTGCAAACTCAAATATAACTTCGACATTCACCTCGCCGAAGACATCGTGAATACCTCCTTCTCCAAACTATGGGAAGCCCGCTATACCCTGACCCCTACCCTTTCTGCCAAAGCATATCTCTTCAAAATAGTTAACAACCAATGCCTTAATACCCTTAAACACCAAAAGGTACAAGATCAGTACACCCAATACCAGCTCAATGCACCCACGCCTTTGTCTCCCACCGACGATCTCGACCTCAAGCAACTCCGCGATGCGATCGATGTCGCTATTGCAGAACTGCCCGACCAGATGCGAAAAATATTTGAGCTCAACCGCCACGACGGTCTCAAATACACAGAGATCGCCACACGCCTGAATTTATCGATCAAGACGGTAGAAACACAGATGAGCCGGGCGCTGCTTAAACTCAGGAAGAAACTCGCGGCCTTCATCCGCTAAAAAATTTATTCTCCCCTTGTAGGGGTAAAATTGTTTTCACTTGTATTAATACCCGAGCGCATGGAAAATACAATCAACGATGAACTCCTGACCAGGTACCTGGCAAATGAGGCCCCGGCCTCCGAACAAGCCCTCGTCGAGCGCTGGCTGGCACTTAGCGAAGAAAACCGCCAATACCTCGATACACTGCGCCAGGCATGGCAACTGGCCGATGCCCGGCAGACCCTGGATTATGTGCTGGATGAAATGAACATGGACGAAAAATGGGCGCAATTCAGACAGTCAGGCGCAAAACAGGTGTCATCTAAAAAACCGATCGCTATGCTGGCCGCTGCCGCCGCCATCGGCCTGCTTGTCATTGCCAGCTGGCAGTGGCTGTACAAGCGGCCCCATACTCATATCGCAGCAGTAAACACAGCGCAAAGTGTGCCGCATGACAGCCTGCACCACGAAGTGAACACCACCGGCAAAGAAAAGAAACTGACCATGGCGGATGGTACCAGCATACTGCTGGCCGATCAGAGTGCGCTCACCTGGCGGGAGCCATTCACAGACAACCGTGCGGTTAGTATATCGGGGAAGGCATTTTTTCAGGTAGCCAGCGACCACCAACATCCATTTACAGTGATCAGTGGAGATATCTCTACTACAGTATTGGGAACGGGTTTCGAAGTAAATACATTTCATGATATCACGGTCAGGTTGTACACCGGCAAGGTGATGATCACTTCTTCCAACACCAGGAGAATGAAGAACAAAGTATACCTCTCTCCCGGTCAGGAATTTATTTATGGCAACCAGATCATCGTACGCTCCTTCCTGCAGAACGTATCTTCCGTGACGGGAGATAAGCATCCTGCTGAAGACCCATACATTGCCAGTGGCGAAGAGAACAACTGGTACATGTTCAACAACCAATCGCTGGAAGAAGTGCTGAACCAACTCGAAGCACTCTATAAAGTAAAGATTATTTATAACAGCGCCGATATAAAGAATATCTATTTCACAGCCAGATATGAAAGAACTGAATCGCTTGCATCGATCTTGCAACGAATTGCTAAGTTGAACAACCTTAAGATTACCGACAATGATAGTGTGATGATAATTAAAAAATAAAACCCACGTACATATTTTCCACGTATAGCCCATCTTATCAGTCATATCGATTGATAACAGGGCTGTTGTTTCCTGATAAAACTACAAAGCTGTATGAAATGTAAGCAACCCTGGACCCGGGCTTCCATGATAGCCCTGATCTTCCTGCCCTTATGGACCTTTGCACAAACTAAAATGAGCGACGTAAAAGGGATTGTACACAGTGAAGATAATCACCCCGTGCCAGGCGCCACTGTCATGATCCGCAACACACAAAACAATTTCACGACTGGTGCCAAAACCGACACTGCCGGTATATTCAGTATGCGGGTACCTGCCGGTGGTCCTTATCTCTTTTCCATTACCAGTATTGGATTTGAGCCTAAAACCTATTCAGGGTATCAGCTCAGACCCGGTACTACCTTTACGCTGGATGTATCGCTGAAAGCAGCTGTGGGCTCGCTGGACCAGGTGATAGTAGTAGGCTATGGTACCCAACGTAAATCCAACCTGACAGGTGCTGTAGCTTCGCTCAATACTGAGAACCTGGAACAACGACCCGTGACCCGGGTAGACCAGGCACTCATCGGCCAGATGGCAGGTGTAGCGGTGAAACAAACTACAGGCACACCCGGCAAGGCTTTTAGCGTGCAGGTAAGAGGAGCCGCATCTATCTCTGCCGGCAATGAACCCCTGTATGTCATTGATGGTTTTCCCCTGTCTACTGCCGCCCCCGGTTCTGCAGGCAGTTTTGGCAGCGGTAACCCACTGGATAATATCAACCCTGATGACATCGAATCTATACAGGTATTAAAAGATGCCGCCTCCGCTGCCATCTATGGTTCCAGGGGTGGCAATGGAGTGGTGCTCATCACTACTAAGAGAGGTAAAACCGGTAAGGCAGAGATCAGTTTCAATGCCAATGCAGGTTACTCCAAAGCTGTTAAAAAACTGGATGTGCTCAGTGGCAAAGAGTGGATAGACAGGGCTACTGAGATGATCAATCAACAATGGGTTAACTCCGGTGCCAACAGAACGGCAACGCAAAGTAATGATGAGAGAAGAACATTGCTGGGCTTACCTGCAGGTGGTATTGACATCAACTACATGACAGATGACCGCTGGACGCAACCTGGTTATGGCGGGCTTAAATTCATCGACTGGCAAGACGAAGCCTTCAGGCAGGCAGCGTTACAGAACTATCAGTTGTCTGCCCGGGGTGGTACGAACGTACTGAATTATTTCCTGTCAGGTAACTATACAAAAACAGACGGATTGGTTAGAAAGACAGATTACACGCTGTATTCTGTAAGAGCCAACTTCGAGGTAAAGGCCAACGACAAATTGAAACTGGGATTAAACATCAATCCTTCTTACTCCATCACCAATGATCCCGGCGTAGAAGGTAAAGACAATATCCTGCACCAGCTGGTATCTGCTTCGCCAGTACAACTATACGATGCAGAAAATGTAAACGTATTTACCTACGACCGTTACCCATGGTCAGTTTCAAATAACAGCCCCGTTGCAAAGCTGCTGTATTTTATAGGCGCTACCAAACGATTCAGGACACTGACCAGTGTATATGGTGATTATGAAATAGTGAAAGACCTGCATTTCAAAACAACGGTGAACCTTGACAATACGGACAACACTTCCAAAACTTACCAGCCCAATGGGGTAACTGTATCCTCTTATTCTACCCGGCTGGCATCACCCAATGCCGGTACGTACGGGGCCCTTACCCAGTATCGCCGCCAGACCTTCGTGAATGAGAATACCTTTAGCTACAATCATAATTTCGGAAAGGCACATGATGTATCGTTGCTGGCAGGTTTCTCTTACAACAGTGACTACCTCTATGCTAACCTGGAAAGGTCATCGGGCGGTTTCAACTATAGTAATATCACTACACTGAATGGCGCTGTAGCCATTACAGGCAACAGTACGGAGACACAGAATAAACTCCTCTCCTTCTTTGGCAGGGCGCAATATGCTTACAAAGGAAAATACCTGCTGTCTGCCAGTTTGCGCCGCGACGGATCATCCCGTTTTGGAACCAATACCAAATGGGCATTATTCCCTGCGGCTTCCATAGGGTGGAATGTAACAGACGAATCTTTCCTGCACAATATAAAATCGCTGAGTAACCTGAAACTGCGTGTGAGCTATGGAGAGACCGGTAACTACAACATTGGTGACTATGCCAGCATTGCATTGCTCACTGCCGCCAATGCTTCGCTGAACAATACCTCGGTAGCAGGGCAAACGCAGGGTTCTATCGTCAACCCCGATCTTACCTGGGAGAAGAGCCGGACCATCGACGGAGGTATTGACTTTGGATTATTCAATAACCGCCTTACAGGTGCTATCGATTATTACAACAAAATTACATCCAGCCTGTTGCTGAACGTGCCGATTCTTGCTACCACCGGTTTTCAGACCTACCTGAGCAATGCCGGCAGAGTGAGAAACAATGGCTGGGAATTTGAACTGAATGCGAAGGTAATCAGCACCAAAGATTTTAGCTGGAGCCTGGGTGGCAACCTCACCCTCACTAAAAATAAACTGGTGGCATTACCGAATGGACAAACACAAATTGTGATTCCTTCCAGCCTGGGTGATGCTGCCGTGCATAGCATTCTGAAAGTAGGTGAGCCCATTTACAGCATCTATGTGCTGAAAAGAATCGGGGTACTGAGCCAGGAAGATATCGACAAAGGTGTGCCGCTGTATACCAGTGAAACTGCCGGAGATCCTAAGTATTACGATGCCAATGGAGATGGTGTGATCAACAGCAGCGATCGTGTAATCATGGGCAAACCAAGCCCTGACCGCATATGGGGCATCAACAGTACTTTCCGGTACAGGAACTTTGACCTCGGTTTTTTAGTACAGGGACAAAGCGGTGGCTCCATCTATTCCCTGCTGGGCAGGGCCATCAACCGGGTGGGTATGAGCTCCCTGGAAAATACCCTGGGCATTATGCGTGACCGCTGGCGCTCTGCCGATGAACCGGGTAATGGTATCACCAGCAAGGCAGTAACCAGTACGACCTATATCGCTAATACCGACTGGTTATACTCCTCCAACTACTGGCGGGTGCGCAGTATCACCCTGGGATATAACCTGGGCAAAGCATTGAAGACAAGACAAATCAATGCAGCCCGGGTATACATCACGGCAGAAAACTACTTTGTCCATGACAGGTACTACGGCGGTTTTAACCCCGAAGCAGCCAACACCGATGTAAGTGGCAGCACCTCCTTTCCCGAAGCCGGCGACTATGGCGGATTGCCACTGCCCAAATCACTGATACTCGGTTTAAACATCACCTTTTAATCGCATTCCACATGAGAAATTTACTGATATTACTGGCCATATTCCTCATCTCCTCCTGTAAGACCGACCTGGATCTGCAACCTGTTTCGTCCGTAACGACAGACAACTTTTTCGCTAATTCAAATGACTTTGTACAGGGAACGAACGCTATTTACAACGACCTGCTCAAGTACCCTGACAGATTGTACAACCTGTCTGAGACCCGCTCTGACAACCTGTATGCTGTATCAGATGGTGGGGTCAGGGATTGGGAAGGCGTGAATGATTTTTACAATGATCTTTCTACCAATGCGTATATGTCTGAGGCGTGGGTGACTAACTACAATGGTATTTTCCGTGCGAACCTCGTATTGGAAAACCTGGCAGACAGGGGTACGCTCGTTACAGACACTATACTACGTACACGCCTGCAGGCAGAGGCCAGGTTTCTCCGCGCCTTCTTCTACTTTGACCTGGTAAGACTGTTTGGCAAGGTGCCCCTCATAGACAAAACGGTACTGGCAGCAGAAGCTGCCACCATTGGCAGAAGCCCCGTATCCGACATCTATGACCTCATCATCAGCGACCTGGAATATGCTGCCGGTCACCTGCCATCCAGGAATGGTACCACCGCTACAGCAGATACCTATGCCGCTGCAGACAGGGGCCGGCCTACAAAGTATGCAGCCAAAGGTATCTTAGCACTCGTATACATGACCCGCTCTGCTCCTACCTATGGCATAGAAGGTCCGGGACTGGGATTGAATGAATGGCAGCAGGCAGCAGACCAGCTCAATGAAATCATCAATAGCGGCAACTATGGTTTTCTCTCCTCATTCACGGATATTTTTTCGTACAGCAACGAATACAATAAAGAGGTCGTTTACAACATCGACTATACTTCCGGGGCCTCTCCCTCAGTCGGGGCCTCTTACCCCGGGATTTTGGTTCCTGACACCTATTTTTCGGCTATTTCCAAAAACACACAGGGTGGGTTGACCATTCGCCCGGTGTCGACTGACCTGCTGAATAGTTTTGAGGCAGGCGATATCCGGAAGGCATTTACCATCCAGACAGGGTATACGAATACCAACGGACAGGTAGAGACCCGCTCCTTCCTGAAAAAGTATGTAGATATCACGAAAGTGCCTACAGTGACACAGGACTGGTCTATCAACTTCATCGTGCTGCGCTATACGGATGTATTGTTGCTGAAGGCAGAATGTATTTTACATGGCGCTGCGGGCTCACAGGGGGCCGATATAGACGCGATCGTGAACCAGGTGAGGGTAAGAGCCGGGCTAACAGGTGATAAGGCAAATGTGACCCTCCCAGAACTGATGGAAGAGAGAAGAAAGGAGTTCGCGGCGGAGGGAACCAGATGGCATGACCTCGTAAGAAGTGGGTTGATCACCTCCATAATTCCTGCCTGGATCGGGTCAGAAGACGTCCAAAATAAAATTCAACCCTTCACACCGGACTACATTATTTACCCGGTACCTAAATCACAGTTAGATATAGCACCAGGGCTGTATACACAGAATAACGGGTACAACTAAACCGGGTAGCAGTTAAAAAAGAGCGTATCAATATGATTTTAAAACTCATCATATTGATACGCTCTTTTTCATTTTGTAACGCAAAAAATTTCAAAACTTTTTTTCATTTTAAAAGTCCTGTAAACATTGAAATTTAATACCACAAAGGGTCCTGACCGGCATGTCGGAGAAAAAAAACTGCTCTTTAAAATTGAAAAATTCAAAAGGAGTCATGAACTTTCACCCTGAAAAGAACAATGTGTTGCCTGATTAACCATCAAAAAGACCCGCTTGATTTTTTAGAAACAACATTATTAAATCAAACCCTTAAGTCAATTATGAACCGTAAACGACCAAAACAGATCCGCCTTGATCAACCCGAAATGGAAAAGAAAAAAGCGGATGACAACTTTCCAAATGCATTTGCAGAAATGTTCTGGAAAGTGAACAACATTCCCGTTGAGGCCAGGGAATTAATCTGTAAAGAATGTGACTGGAGTATTCCCACATTTTACAGAAAACTGAGGGCGGCGACCCGTCTCCGGGTAGGAAGCGATGGCAAGGTACGTGGCGTAAGCAGTGCTGAATTAATCAGCATCAAGTCCATTTACTTAAAGGTTTTTGAAGACACATTAGCGCAGCTGAAAGCTACTGATACACGTCTTCCAAAGTAAAGTTGGCCTGTTTACACTAACGTGCCCCGCCGAGCTTTTTATCTCAACGCTGCTGTCCCGTAAGACGGCAGCGTTTTTACACCTGCAATCTGATTTTATTATCACCGGCTTTGATGGCATAGGATTTCCCTTTCCAGATAAATACGCCGAAAGTATTGGCAGGCAGGCGAACATCCAGGTTCCATTGGCCAGCGTTGTAAACATAGCTTACATTGATCCTGCCAAAAGGATGGGGCATTTCGCCATTTACATTTTTCAATGTACCCAGGTGGGGTTCGATTTTTATCCTGCCAAAACCGGGGGCATCGCTATCGATGCCTAATACGGTTCTGAAAAATTCGATATTAGGGCTGCTGCCCCATGCATGACAGTCAGAACGGGAATACCCCACATCGGAATATTCTGCCCAGGTAGTGAGGCCCATGGCAATGTTTTCTTTCCAGATGCCCAGCCAGTTGATATAGTCATCTCCCAGGCCGGCTTTTACCAGTGCCTGGTGCAGGTAGTATTTAAAGTAGATGGAGCACTGGGTGAGCGAAGTATCCTGAAGTAATTTTTTGCCGAGCGCAGTCATGCCTGTTTTATTCACGAGGCCCGTCAGGATGGCGAGTGAATTGGCGTGTTGGGAAAAGTGATCTTTCTCTTTTGTATCGGCGAATACACCTTTACCCGCGTCCCAATATTTCTGTTTGATGGTTTTGGTTAACTGCGCCGCTTTCTGATTGTACATGGCAATATTAGCAGGTGTGGTTTCCATTTGAGCCGCCCATTGGTAAGCCCATAACAATTGCATGTCTACAATAGCGGAACTGCCATCTCTGCCTTTGGGAGGCGCGCCTACAAACCAGTCTTTTCCGGAAGCCCAGTCTACAAAGTTCCAGTAAGGGGTATTGGCCAGGGAACCGTCTGCCTGCTGGTACTTGCTGAAGAAGTCAAGAATACCTCGCACACCGGGGAGCTTTGCTTTGATAAAATCATTGTCATGCCTGTACATGAAGAAATCGTGTAGCATACCAATGTACCACAAAGAAAAAGTAGAAATTACCTGTGTGGTATGACTGGGATAGCGGCTGAGGGTCACGCCTTCAGGGAGCCGGGATTGATCCATCAGGTCAAGGGCATGACGGGCAAGTCTGTCATCGCCGCTATAGTAGTAAGAGATCATGGCCTGGATGCGGGTATCACCTATGTATTGCAACTGCTCGTAGAATGGGCAGTCGGTGTAAGTTTCGAAGGCATTGAGGCGGGCGGTGCGCCAGCCGATGTCGAGTATTTTTGGAATGACAGTATCTTCTGATTTGAAGAAAGCAGTCTGTTTAAACGGATAACCGGTGAAAGTACCGTACAGGCTATCGATGACCAAAGGTGCATCTTTGGTATGTACAGTTAACCGGATGTATCGGAAAGTACGGAAGTTAAAGGGGGTGAAAGTTTGCCCCCGGGTACCATTGCTGGTAAGGCTGTCTTTTACACCAAAAAAGTCTTTGCCCGCTACATCGTTTCTATTGCTCTTGTGGGAACCGTAAGGTTCCTGGTGGTCATAGAGTGCTTCGGCATAGCTAAGGGAGATGCCGGCGTCTTTACCGCCGCTGAAACAGATGGTAGGGTATGCGTTTGTTTCGTAGGTCTGATCGAGTAAGATGCTTGTGGTTGTATTAGCCGGAATGGTTGCCGGCAGAGCAGCCCCTTGGCGAATGACAGTGACAGGCTGGTAAGTCAGCTCTCTTGCCGGGATAGTACTGGGTACGAGCATGTAGCCAAACCCATCGCCAGCGCCTTTTAACTGGCCCTGGAACAGGTTGCCGGCGGGTGGCCAGGTACTGTCGTCAAAGTCTTTTGCCTGCCAGTTGGGGATGGTTTTGTTCATGTCAACAATTTCGCCATTGGTAGCGGCAAAGAAACCCCAGAGCGGAGAGAATGCTTTGTCCTGTACACACTTCCAGCTATCGTTGGTGTTTAAGATGTCTTCAGCAGGTGTATTGCCCTGAATAATAAATGCGGTTCTTAAGGTCATCTGCCATTCGGGGCGGAATTCGGCTTCGTTCCATACGATAGCGGCAATGCTGTTTTTGCCCTGGGTGAGGTAGGGTGCCAGATCGATCGTTTCATAGTTCCAGTTGTAAAAATCGCCTTTGGCAGGGCCGATGGATACGAGCTGGCCATTTACGTACAACTTGTACCGGTTGTCGGCAGAGGCATGAATCATGAAACTTTGCGGCTTTTCCCGCAGATCGATGGACTTTCTGAAGTAATAGACGCCGTAGCTTTTGCCATTGTCAAATGGAGCTTTCAGCCCTATCCACTGGGAGTTCCAGGAACGGGAATGCTGACCAAAACAGAGATTACTGCATAGTACAGTAAGGGAGAGTAAGGTATAAAGTAACTTCATAACGTGAATTTGCTGAATCAATTTAGCAAGGATTTATTTAAAGGGTGTCCCAGTCTTTCATAGTACCGGTCTTATCGTCTGCCATGGCGGTTGTCAGGGCAAAAACGTCCCCATATAATTGGACTACCGGCTTTTTTTCGTTTTGGACCATTAAAATGAAGGACTATTTGTCTAATTTAGCCGATTCAACCTGCAAAAAGGCTCATGGACAATACCACAACTGTAAAAGCCGTTTTTTTTGATATTGATGGTACACTCATCAGTTTCAAAACGAAAACCATCCCGGATTCAACTATGCGCGCACTGGAACGCCTGCGCGAAAAAGGGATAAAGGTTTTTATTGCCACCGGCCGCTCTATCAATGCCATCAGCCATATTCAGCACCTGGATTTTGACGGTTACATCACTTTTAACGGCGGGTGCTGTGTAGCCAGGGATAAAAGTGTGCTGTTCAGGCAAACACTCGACCCACTGGATATTCAGCAATTACTGAATTATACCCGCCATCGGCCCCTGAGTTTTTCACTGATGTACGAAGACTGCCACTTTGTTAACGAGGCAACGCCGGAAATTGTCAACATGTATGCTTACCTGAACCTGCCCGTACCCCCACTGGTAGACAGGAATAACCCCGATACCGCCAATATCCTGCAGGCGAATATCTTACTAAACCCGGAAGACGAGCTGGACTTTATGAATAACGTCATGCCCAATAGCATCGCTACCCGATGGGCACCACACTCTGCTGATATCAACCCCAAAGGAATCAGTAAAAGGGTGGGTGTAGAGGTTTTTTGCCAGCACTTCGGGTTTCATATATCAGAGACCATGTCTTTTGGAGACGGTGGGAATGATATCGAGATGTTAAAATGTACGGGTATTGGCATCGCCATGGGAAATGCCACTGACGATGTAAAAGCAATTGCAGATTATGTGACGGATGATATTGATAATGATGGGATTTGGAAGGCTTTAATGTACTTTAATATTTAACCTGTTGCTGGCATCCCCTGAATCTCAATAGTAGTTTTCTCACTTCTTAAAGGAATCATTTAAAAGGATTGGCCATCCATCCTTCGGTATTTCCTGTGCATAAACAGGGAGGTAACCCGTAGATATCCCGTATATAAGCCGTATGTAAGCCGTAGATATCCCGTATCTATAGAGATACGGAATATCTACGGTTTACCACCGGGATATGACCGGTTGACCCTTATGGTTGTGCTATCTTCAGACCACATCCATGATTAGTCCATACTTCCCCCGGATTTGTCCATATTTAAATAGTGCGGGTCAGTGTAGCTTTATCATGATGAAACAGAAACCCACCATACCAGTATATCACTTCCGGGAAAGAGCTGATAAAAACTTTGAAATGTCTTCGCTCTCCAATGCAATTCATATTTCTCACTGGAACCAGGCTCACCGGGACGAAAACTATCTGCTGTTCTTTCAGCTGGAGGGGCATAGCAGATTGGTAGTTGATTTTCAGGAAGTGAACATTCATGGGTGTGCAGTCTATTGCCTGCTGCCGGGACAGGTGCATTATGGTTTGTCTATGGTGAATTCCATGGCATGGGTGCTGGCTACGGATGCTGTTCGTATTAAGGAAAATCACAGGGCTGTACTGACTGAATTCGCTATCCGGAATCAGCCTGTGGCAATGCCTGCTTCAAAAGGCAAACTGCTGAGAGATAGCATCCTGCTGCTGGAAAAACTGGGCGATGAATATCCTGAAGACACCTCTATGCTGGAAGTGTGCATTGGTCAGTTTGTAGCCGCCTGCCAGCGCGATCAGCTTTTGTCAGCACATGCTCCACTCCGGCCACTGCTCATCACCAGGCAATTCAGAAGTTTGCTGATGGTGAACTTCCGGGATATGAAAAGCCCTTCGGAATATGCATCTGCACTCAACATCTCTCCCTCTTACCTTAACGAAGCAGTAAAAGATACCACCGGCCATCCTGTTAGTTACTGGATTCACCAGGAAATCATGCTGGAAGCAAAACGGATGCTTTTCTATACCAACAGCACCGTAAAAGAAATTTCCCACCTGCTGGGTTATACAGATACCTTTTATTTTACCAGGTTGTTTACCAGGACTACCGGCATGCCGCCACTTCAATTTCGCAGCAACTCCCGCAAATAATCCAGACTTTCCCTGCATTGGTTCATTGTTTCGCCCTGGCTTCCTTCCGTCCTTTGCATTGATAAATCAAGACAAAAAATGGAAAAGAACAATAGGATCAAGTGGCTCATCGGGATGTCGGTGGCACTCCTCGCACTCGGCTATGGTATCAATGCCTATATCGCTGCCAGGGCTTATGAAACCACTGACAACGCCCAGTTGGACGGCGATCTGCTACCTGTCAGAGCAGGCATCACCGGGTACATTTCCGACATCCGGTTCAGGGATAACCAGGAGGTGAAAAAAGGAGATACATTGATTGTGTTCGAAACCACCGAACTAAAAGCAGATACCAGCCGTATTGGCGCCGAATTGGAGTACGCCCGGCTGAATGTTACTGTTTCACAGGGCATGGCAGCAGCAAGCCTTCAAAATGCGAATGCGGCGATGTTTGAATCCCAGTCTGACACACAGGGCATCGCATCTGCCAAAGCCACTTACGACAAGGCCGTTACCGACTTTAATCGCGCCAAACAACTATTGGCCATTAAAGCTATTACCCAAACTGACTACGAACACTTTGCCACACAGGTAGCTATCACCCAGGCTACTTACCTGAAGGCCAAAGCAATGGAGCAGTCCTCTGCCAGCAACAGCTATAGCCTGAAAACACGTGCCCTGACTGAAGAAAAACAAATTTCCCTGGCACAGAATGTTATTCTTCAGAAACAGGCAGAACTGGACGCTGCCAAAGAACGTCTTCGCCACGCATATGTGATTGCGCCTTTTGATGGCATCGTTACCAAACGCAATGTACAGACGGGGCAGTTCATCAATGCGGGCCAGGCACTCTGCGCTGTCATCAATCACCGGGCATGCTGGGTTACAGCCAACTTCAAGGAAACGCAGATGAACAGGATTAAAGCAGGACAAAAGGTCAATATCTCTGTGGATGCTTATGACGGCGTGCAGCTTACCGGCACAATAGACTCGTATGGCGGTGCCACAGGTGCACGGTTTGCCCTGGTACCACCAGACAACGCCACGGGCAATTTTATAAAAATCGCCCAGCGCTTTCCTGTACGGATCAAACTGGATCCGCAAACGGTAAAGGAACAATTGTATCCTGGTCTCAGTGTATTTGTCAAAGTTAAAGTGAACTGATATGACGGCGGAAACTCAATATCCTACCGGCGCTGCAAAGTGGATTCTTGTATTGACCTGTGTTTCCTGTGCGGTGATGGAACTGATCGACAGCACCATTGTGAATGTTTCGCTCAGGGAAATTAGCGGAAACATCGGCGCCACCGTGACCGAAATTGGCTGGGTATCTACAGCTTACGGTATTGGAAATGTAATTGTCATTCCCCTCTCCGGTATGCTGGCAAACCTGATTGGCCGCAGGTTGTATTTCACCAGTTCTGTGGTTGTTTTTACATTGACTTCTTTATTATGTGGTCTTTCGTCCAGCCTGTGGATACTGGTGCTGTGGCGGTTTATACAGGGTGTGGCCGGTGGTGGGTTGCTATCAACAGCTATGTCCATCGTGCTGGGTGCTTTTCCGCCGGAACAGGCAAAGACAGGTTTTCTCACCTTTGCACTCGGCATCATGATCGGCCCTATTTTCGGTCCTGTACTGGGCGGGTTTATTACCGATACACTTTCATGGCATTGGATCTTCTTTGTGAATGTACCCCTGGGGGTGATTGGCGCTGTATTGTCCTGGCGCTACATCACCGACCTTTCCGGCGCCGTCCGGCCGCCAAAGATCGACTGGGCAGGTATTGCGTTTATTGCCATGGCGCTGGGATCACTACAGTATGTACTCGAAGAGGGTTCTGTTCATGACTGGTTCGATAGTGCGGCAATACGCATCTTCTTTGCCATCTCCATCTGTTCATTCATTGCCTTTGTATGGAGGGAGCTCACCACTGATCATCCGGCTGTAGAACTACGCCTATACTCGAACTTTGACCTGGTGCTTGGCAATGTGATCGGTATGATGTATGGCATTATGGCGAATGGCACCTTGTTCATTTTTCCACTCCTGGCACAGGTATCACTTGGCTGGACAGCTACGCAGACAGGTGCCTTCCTGATCTCTGGTGGCGTAGTGGGGGCTGTCGGGATGATTTTGGGCAAGAAATTGCTGGCTAACGTGAGTCCAAAAATCCAGATGATTGCAGGAATTATAATAGTCATCATCTCGCTGGTACCAATGGCATTTATCTCTCCCGATGCATCGAAGGATGATTTCTTCTGGCCGTTCATTATCCGCAACATGGGCGTGGCATTGGTAGCACCTAATATGATCGGTATTGCAGTAGGCACACTACGTGGTAAAGACCTGGCCCAGGCTACAGGATTGTCTACCATGACGCGGCAATTGGGTGGGGCCATCGGTGTGGCTGTCATCAGTATATATACGACAAGGAACAGTGCATTTGTACGGAGTAACCTTGTCGGCCATATTTCAGCATACAATACTGTCACACAGGAAAGAACAGCTTTGATGACACAAAACTTCATCAGTGCAGGTTTTGCCAGTGACGAGGCAACGGCTGCTGCCCACCAGATGCTGGACCACAGCATCATCAGTCAGCAAACACTGCTCAGTTATAACCATGGTTTTATCACTTTCGCATTTCTCTTTGCGCTTTGCATTCCGGTCATTATGCTGATCAAAACACCCAAAGGCAACAATGCTGCTGATGCACACTAATCAACAATCATAACAATGAAAAAGAATATATTCCTGATAATATTCCTGGTAACAGGGCGGATGAGCTATGCACAGACTACACTCACCCTGTCGCGCAGTGAAGCGATTCAGCTCGGTTTGAAAAACCGGTTTGACGTACAAGCGAATCAATATGATGTAGCCATTGCATCGGCCAGGGTAAAACAGGCTTCCAATAAGTGGCTGCCAGACATGAGCGGTGACGGGCAGGTAAAGTACAGTCCGCAGTTGCAGAATTCCGTAATTCCAGGTGGTGTACTGCCGGGATATAATGAAACGACGTTATTGCCGCTCATGGTAAAAAATGAAAGTGTTTTTGGATTAAACCTCGTGCAACCACTGTTCGACGCCACGCTAAATAGTGAGATCAAACTGGCAAGGACCGAACTTGCCTTACAGGAAGAAAAGAACCGTGCTGCACAGATAGACATTATGCTACAGATAAGCCGTGCCTACCTTGACGTACAACTAAAAGGATTGCAAAAACGTGTAGCTGCAGACATTGCCGCACGTAATCATGAGTATGAAATGATTGCAACGGGTATGTACAATAACGGTACGCTGATTGAAAACCACTATCTCCGGGCCAGGCTGGATCGTGAAAATGCCGATCAGCTGAGTAAACAGGCCGATCAGAATTATGAACTGAGTGTAATGCACCTTCGCTACCAACTCAATGTTCCTGATGATACCCCTCTCCTGCTCAGCGATTCGCTGGATGCCGTTACAATTGCCTACGATAAAACAAATGGGGAGCGAACAGAACTCCGGCAGCTGAAACTGCAACAGGAAGAAAATAGGATCCAGCTGCAAAAATATAAACAGGAGCTGCTCCCTTCCTTATCTATAGGTGCCAATTATTCGCAACTATTCCTTTCTGATAAATTCAATTATGGGAATGGCAGGTGGTGGAGCCCATTCAGTTATGTGGCACTCAATGTGCACGTACCTATTTCCAGTCACGTTAAGAACAAATCAGTCTTAACAACTTACCGGCAAAAGATCAGTCAACACGAATTACTACTCCGGCAGCGAAATGCAGATATCAATTACGAAGTGCAGCAGGCACGGACTTCACTGGCCAATGCTATGCTGAATCAGAGAAATGCGAAGGACAGTTATGAGTTATCAAAGACCATCTTTCACAATCAACAGGCGCAATACCGGCTGGGCGCTTTTGACTATAGTGCGTTGCTGGATACAGAGAAAAGCCTCAGTGCTACTGAACGCAATTACATTCAGAGTGCTTATGAACTAATGCTGGCGCAGATACAGCTGCAAAAAGCAACAAACAATTTTTGAGTTATGCCTAATGTACCTAAATGGGTAGCCGACCAGATGGAAAACCTGCTACCCTCAAAATTTATGGATATCGAAGTTGGTACAATTACCCGATACAGTTCCGAGCTAAAGCAAATAACCTTTCGGGCAGACCTGTCTAAAATCGATTCCTTTCCGGGTAGTGCCATCAATTTCCGTGTGAGTGATACGGAGATAAGACACTACACCCCAATTGATTTCGACAAGACAAACGGCACTTTTGATGTCCTTTTTCATATACATGGAAATGGACCGGGCAGTCATCTTGCAGATAATTTAAAACCTGGGGACCGCCTGAAAGTATCGGTACCCGGAGGCAGAAAACTCTATGATCATAGTAAGCATTCTCATTTTTTCTTTGGAGATGAAACGAGCCTTGGATTCTATATCAGTTTGCTCAAAGAGATCAATAAAAATAATGGTAAGGTATATGGGATATTTGAGTTGAACGAACCGAATCTTACGATTCCTTATGATATTAAAACGGTTCCAAAAACGGGAGACGCAGCGCTGGCAGCATTGGACAACTACATGCATGACTTCAGGGATTCAATCTTTTACCTGACAGGAAATGTAGCTGCTGTGCAGCGGTTTAGAAGTGCATTGAAAAAGCATGATATCAGTTCCCGGAATATTAAGTTGCAGGGATATTGGGCAAACGGAAGTGCAGGGCTCTGAAACATGAGCCACTCAGGCAAACAATTTGAGCTATCCGGGCAATATACCATAAGGCATTACTACCGAGCTTTGTATTGTTAAAAAAAGAAAACAATGATTCAAATAGCTTTAGGTAAAAATGGTCCGCTGGTATCAAAACTGGGATTAGGTTGTATGCGTATGTCAACATCCTGGGGTCGTACAAACGACGAAAACGAAGGTATTGCAACCATTCAGCAGGCACTCGACAACGGTATCAACTTTCTGAATACCGGTGACTTTTACGGCCATGGCGCCAATGAGCTGCTGGTAGGTAAAGCCATCAAAGGCAGAAGAGACGATGCATTTATCAGTGTGAAGTTCGGCGCTATGTGGCACAATGGCCAATGGACCGGCCTGGACCTGCGCCCTGCTGCCATCAAAAACTTCATCAGCTATTCGCTCGTGCGCCTGGGTATAGATACCATCGACCTCTACCAACCCTGCAGACTGGATAACAGTGTGCCCATAGAAGATGTAATCGGCACAGTCGCCGACCTGGTCAAAGAAGGGAAAGTACGCCATGTGGGTGTATCGGAAATTACTGCGGACCAGTTGCGCAAGGCCCATAGTGTATACCCTGTATCCGCACTGGAAATAGGCTACTCCCTTGCAGACCGCCAGATTGAAAGCGACCTGCTGCCAACTGCCAGAGAACTGGGTATAGGCGTTGTTGCCTTTGCCAACACTGCCGAAGGATTACTGACCGGTGAGCTAAAAGCCCCACTTGCGGATAATGACTACCGCCTGCACTTTACCCGCTTCCAGGGAGAAAACCTGCTCAAAAACCTGGAAAAAGTGGAAGTATTTAAGCAGATAGCCGCCGAAAAGGGCTGTACGCCTACACAACTGGCGATTGCCTGGGTAAATGCACAGGGAGACTACATTATGCCATTGGTGAGCATGAGCCGGAGATCAAGGTTGCCAGAGAATATGCAGGCCATGGAGATCGTGCTTACACCAGCAGAGATAGCGGCACTGAACCATGAATTTGCGCCGGGTACGATTGCTGGCGGCACTTATCTGCAACGATAATTTTGTAATTTCATACCATGCAAAATCCGACTGAGATCATTCCGGGCGTCATCTTTTATTCTTTTCTCACCTCTTCACGCAGGGATGTAGTGGCATTCCTGGGGCATAATAAGCTTATCCTGATGGTGTCCGGACAATTGACGTTCGAAACATCCAGTCAGAAAACTACGCTGCAACAAGGCGATATCATGCTGGTAGGTAAGAACCAGCTGGCACAACTCACCAAAACACCTTCACCCGAAGGTAGGTATGAAACGATCGTCATCACGCTGCAGGAAGAGCTGCTGCGGACAATAGCACTGGAAGAAAAGATAGAGATCCGGGAAAAATACAATGGTCCTGCTTTTGTGTTGATTCCTCCGAATGATTTTATGCAGGGTTATTTTCAATCGGTGGTACCATATGTGCGTAATCCAAATGAAAAGATAGCAACCGCCATGGGTATGATAAAAGTTAAGGAAGGCGTGCAATTGTTATTGCACGCCATGCCTGCGTTAAGTAATTTATTGTTCGACTTTTCAGTACCTCATAAGATCGATCTTAAAAAATTCATGCTGGCCCATTTTCATTTCAATGTATCTGTTGAAAAATTTGCAGAACTGACCGGGAGGAGTCTGGCGGCATTTAAGCGTGATTTCAGTAAGGTATTTAATGCTGCCCCCAGGCAGTGGTTACTGGAAAAACGATTGCTGGAGGCACGTCATCTCATAGAGAAAAAGCATAAAAAGCCATCTGCTATTTACCTTGATTTAGGGTTTGAGAGTCTTTCTCATTTTTCACGCACCTTTAAAAAGATGTTTGGCAAAGCTCCTTCTGAGTGGGTATAAAATTCCTAATCATTAAAGCACAATGCTTCTATCACATCCAATACCCCTTCTTCATTATTATTCTTTTCTGTCACGAAGTTGGCTGCCTCAATGATTTTCGGGTATGCATTCTTCATGGCATAACTATATTTTGCGGCTTTCATCATCTCATAGTCATTCATAAAATCGCCAAATACCAGTGTTTCATCCGGGCTGATACCATTCACTTGCTGCAGCATCCGGACGGCTTCTCCCTTGTTGGCATCCGTACGTGTTACATCTACCCAGAGGGCGCCGCCCAGGGCAACTTTCATACGGTCTGCAAACTGTATATAGTGCGGGTAGCTATGCTGATCCGCACCTTTTAAATCGAGTACGGACATTTTTAAAATAGGATCTTCTACCTTTGTAAGGTCATCTACGATTTTAATATTCTTCTGGTAGATCAGTACTTTTTCCAACAGCACTTTGTCCTCGCTTTCCAGGAACCAATAGTCCTTGCCGCAAAGTACAGGATAGGTATCGGCAATACCCCGCGACGTATGGATCAATGGCGCTAATTCATGGTGTGGCAATGGTTTTGACAATATCTCTCTTTTATCATGCATGATAAAACTACCATTGTCCGATATGGCGTAGACATGAGCCATCAAAGGAGGGAAATTTTCAGTAATACTGAAATGTGGTCTGCCAGTTGCAATTCCGAGCTTAATTCCTTTTTTAAACAGGCGGTTGGCTATATCCCAAAAGCGTTTAGGTACTTCGTGTTGATCATTCAACAGTGTACCGTCCAGGTCTGTAACTACTAACTTGATCATGCCGCAAATTTACTATTTTAAGTTGTCTGAATTCCATTTTCTGACCGGTTGGGTGATTGGGTTATATTTCCGCGACCCGGACAGTAATTTGCCGGAGGTAAGCAATCTCATATAACGGCAGGTACAATTAATTGTCAAAATCACACCTAATTTAGTATATTTATGCCTGTATACCACAAACTAAATTACAGGTCAATAATTTCCATGATATGATAAAACGTACGTTGCTATGCTTCCTGGCGACCGCACTTGCCGGTACAGAAGCCTTCTCTCAACAAAACGATGCACTTGTAAAGAGCCCGGATAACCAACTGCAGGTGAATGTCCGGCTGCGGGAAGGAAAAGCTTATTATAGTGTTACCTATGCCGGTAAACAGGTATTGGAGCCATCGCAACTGGGACTGATGAGCAGCATCGGCGATTTCTCCCAACAACTACGATGGGCGGGGGCACAAAAACGGGGCGTGCAGGAACAATATACGCTTGACAGAGCCAAGGTAAGCAAGGTCGATTACAAAGCAAATGAACTGCGTTGTGCTTTTACCAATGTTAACAAAGATACAATAGAGGTGCTGTTCCGCGTAAGTAACCGGGATCTGGCCTTTTCTTACCGCATTCCTCAAAATGGCAAGGGGGCGGTAGCCTGTACGGTAGAAAAGGAAGTAACCGGGTTTGACTTTCCTGCAGCCACCACTACGTTTATTACACCGCAGGCATTGCCGATGAGCGGCTGGATGAAAACAAAACCTTCCTACGAGGAAACATATACCCTGGAAGAGCCGGTGGGTACAGCTTCACAATATAAAGCAGGCTATACCTTTCCTGCATTGTTCCATGTAGCAGGCCGGGCATGGGCCCTGGTTTCTGAAACAGGTGTGGCAGGCAACTATGTAGGCACACATTTAAGCGATGGTACAGCCGATGGCTTATATACAATTGCATTTCCGCAAAGCGGTGAAAACAACGGGCAGGGGCCGGTAAGTGCTACGGCGGCATTGCCATTACAAACTTCATGGAAAACCATTACTGTAGGTAATGACCTGAAACCGGTGGTTGAATCGACGGTAGCTACTGATGTGGTAAAGCCGGTTATCAGCTCTCAAAAGATATTTTCTCCCGGCCGGGCTGCCTGGAGCTGGATTGTATGGCAGGATAGCAGTGCCAACTACAATGACCAGGTGACTTACATCAACCTGGCAGCAAATCTGAAAGCAGAATACGTATTGATCGATGCATTTTGGGATACACAAATCGGGAAAGAGAAAATGGAAGAATTAGCCCGTTATGCGGCCTCAAAAGGGGTTGGGCTGATACTCTGGTACAACAGTAACGGATCCAGGAATGATGCGCCGCTTACGCCCAAAAACCGTATGAATGAAAGGGCGGTACGCCGGGCAGAAATGGCCTGGTTACAAAAAACAGGTATTAAAGGATTAAAGGTGGATTTCTTTGGTGGAGATAAACAAGCGACGATGCAGTTGTACCACGATATTTTAGTGGATGCTGCGGACTTTGGCCTGGTGATTAACTTCCATGGCGCGACCCTGCCCAGGGGCTGGGAAAGGATGTATCCGAATTATGTAACCAGCGAAGCCGTACTGGCATCAGAAAACCTCGTGTTCCAACAGGCCTTCTGTGACAACTATCCCAAAACAGCGACTATATATCCATTCACCCGTAATGCTGTGGCGCCAATGGATTTTGGACCGGTATTTCTGAATAAACGCTTAAGCCGTACCCAGCAAAAGGGATCCCTGAGACGTACGACGGATGCTTTTGAGATGGCGACGGCCGTATTGTTCTTTTCACCGGTACAGCATTGGGGTTTAACACCAGATAACCTGCAGGGAGAGCCGGAATACCTGCTGGATTTTATCAGGCAGGTACCTACTACCTGGGATGAAACCCACCTGATTGATGGCTATCCGGGAAAATACTGTGTGATAGCAAGGCGCAAGGGAACTAAATGGTATGTAGCAGCAGTGAATGGAGAGCCGGAAGAAAAGACACTGACCATAGCATTGCCTATGCTGGCGAATAAAGAAGTGTCTATTATAAAAGACGGTGATGGGCAGGCATCCACATTGCAAAAACAGCGACTCGGTACAACGGTAACACTTACATTGAAAAAAGCCGGGGGTGCTGTACTGTTTAATTGATATTAATTACAAAGGCAGGCGGATCGCCTGCCTTTGTAATTATTTCAACGTTTCCAGGTAGTACTTAAGCTGCTTTAAATACAGTACATACGGACTTCTGCTATTCTCTAATTTCCCAAAGTTGCGTACTCCCCAATAACCAGACATTACAAACATTGTCACCTGCTTTGCATTGACATCTTTACGTATCGTACCGTCTTTCTTTCCCTGCTCGATAGTGGAGATCATTAACTTTGTCCACTGCCGGGTCACTTCGTTCAATACATTGTTAAATTCTTCATTCCAGGGACTCATTTCGCTAGTCAGATTAGCCACAGGACAACCATACTCCACTTTCAGGAATTCATCCTTCATCAGCAAATGATACATCAGGTTATAGATAGCATCCAGGGCTGGCCCTCCCTTTTGCAATGGCTCTATAAAACTACCCGTGAGTACAGGTTTCATCAGTTCATTGATGATAGCAACTCCCATTTCGTCTTTATTTTTGAAATGGTAGTAAAATGCGCCTTTAGTGACCTGGGTAGTAGCGATAATATCATCAATGCTGGTTGCCTTATACCCTTTGACATATATTAACTCAAATGCTTTCTGTAAGATATTAATCCTTGTTGCGGCTGCCTTTTTCATCTGGATGTATTGTTTAATCACCTTCTTTTAGGAATTGTATGATTGACAACACAATTTCGGATTTAATTTCCGGAGTTTAAATCTTTAATATATTTCCTCACCAGCTGTAATCCCTCCGCGTCAATAATAGTCGTCCCGGTTTTGGGCATATGAAACTCACCCATCGTACTCATCCTGATGAGCATATTCTGCTTATTAAATTCAATGCCTGTTTTGTCATAGGGAGTAAAATAGCCCAGCATTACTGAAGTATTTGCCGCCATTCCGGACGGCTGATGACAATGTGCGCAGTTTATTTCCAGGTATGCCCTGGCCCTTATGGAAACGGGCAATGTTGTATCACTGTAAGCAGGCAAAGACGCAATGGAAGTAATATCAGCATGCGCAATCATGCCTTTGTTCATAAGATAGGCTAACTGGTTTTGCTGGCTGCCTTCCCGGTGAACCGAAATATTCAGGTTCGCAGCTTTAGGGCCAATAGGGCTTATTTCATTTCCAGATCGATGACAGGACCCGCAATCGCCCTGACTGGGAATTTTGTATGCCAGCTTTCTATTTCCTAAAGAGACGGGCACGATTGCTCCTGCCGTTAACAACGTAGCATTCTTCTGGTCTTTATCCCAGCGATACGTTGCCACATTCCATTTATGATCCTTTAATAACAGCAGGCGGGTTTCAATAATCTGCCTGGCTGTTGGGTAATAGAATGTTTTGGCAATGATGGTACCTTCCGGAAATATGGGCAAACTATCGCCATTCAGCATCACTTTTTTTCCGGCAGGTAACTTTAGTAGCCGTTGTTTTTGCGCATAATCTGTAAACAGGGGGGAGGCGATTTCTATCACTTCCACACCTGCTGCCGGCACTAATTTCTGCATATCTCCCTGGAATAGTTGATATGCAGAAAGTTTGTTCTCAAAAATTATATTGTTACTGGCGGGTTGTGGCGATTGATTGCAGGCTATAGCAATGATCAAAATAATAATTGCGAAATACTTACCTGTTTTCATTATTGGCTTGTGGCGCAAGGATATATTTATCAACATAAAAAGTCCCAAATGGTATGATACAGGCGATTAACAATTTCCACTTCCATTTGTACGCCACACCTACGCTGAGTGTAGTGATTACAAACAGGGTAAAAAGTAATCCATGAATGGGTCCCATTATCTTTACCATGGCGGGCTGACCGCCCCAGTACTTTAATGGCACAGCAATAAATACCAATATCAGCAGGGAAATTCCTTCGAAAAATCCGATGATCCTGAGTCGGCCTATTGGCGTTTTGAAAAGATGTAACATAACATTGAATAGGATTAAAATGATCTGAAATAAGGGCGGTTAGCTAATGGTGAAAAAGGCCATGGAATGGCGATTAGTATGATTAACAGGGCCAATGAAAACCATAACAGTATCGTTCTGAATTTTAATTTATCTGTTTCCATACGCTTTGCTTTGGCAGATCCTATTGTTATTATAATAATAGCAGTCACCATCAGCAGCAGGTGTATGTAACGGAAGAATATATGTTCACTAACGATACCATTGAAAGACGATTCGAATACATTGTACCTGACGATGGGACTAATCATATAGAGGTAAAGACCGAGCATTAATTGTACATGTGCAATCGTGGCGGTCAGATGCCTGAAAGTATTGTCTGAAGCGGAAAACGCCTTGTTTTTACGCAGTCCGTTCCAGGCCATTACAATACTATAAACAAGGCTGATGAGAACAAGGTACCGGTTAATGGAATGTAATATCAAAATCGTCTGATGCATAGTTATTCACTTGAACAATGCGAAGGTAATACAAAAACATACTACTTAGTATGTTTTTGTAAAATTAAATAAAAAAGGCAGCGTTGCCGCTGCCTCTATCCTATTAAAACATCAGGTTTTTATATTGTTGCGCTATCGGGCAAGGCATATTCAACCTCTTCTTTTTTGGCTACCAGTTGTCCCCATTTCAAACAGGTAGCACCCCACGAAAACCCTGCACCAAAGGTAGTGATCAGTAAGTTCTGACCGGGTTTAAAATCTTTCGCAAAATCCCACAGAACCAGCGGTACTGTTGCCGAAGTGGTATTGCCGTACTTTTCAATATTTATCTTGACCTTGTCAAATGGGATATTGAGTCTTTCGCTGACAGCCTGAATAATTCTTTTATTTGCCTGGTGTGGAATGACCCAGTCTATTTCTTCCGCATCCAGGTCATTGAGATCCAGGGCTTCGCCAGAAGCATTGGCCATGGACTCGACTGCATTCTTAAACACCAGTGCTCCATTTTGTTTAATATAATGCGCCCTGTTCTGCACGGTTTCGTGGGTAGCAGGGAATCTTGATCCACCTGCTGGTACCAGCAACGCGTCTGTACCTGCGCCATCAGTTTTCAGTACACTGTTCATCACGCCATAGTCGTCGGTAGTGGGTTCGAGCAATACAGCACCGGCGCCATCACCAAAAAGAATACAGCTGTTTCTGTCTTTGTAATCTACGATGGAGCTCATCTTATCTGCCCCAACAACAATGACTTTCCTGTATCGGCCGCTTTCTATCAGGCTGGCCCCTGTGGTCAGACCAAACAGGAAACCGCTACAGGCACCATTGAGGTCAAAACCAAAGGCATTGGTAAGTCCGCTCTTTTTACAAACGAGGCTGCTGGCTGGGGCCAATAAATGATCGGGAGTAGCGGTGGCCAGGATGACCGCATCAATCTCGTTGGGGTTTACCTGGTAGGTATCCAGTAAGTTCTGTATGGCTGATGCCGCCAGGTCTGAGGTGGCTTCGTCTTCTGCATTTGCAATACGCCGTTCTTCAATACCAGTGCGCTGCCTGATCCATTCGTCGGAAGTGTCTACGATTGTCGATAAAAACTCATTAGTTAATATTGTCGAGGGTACATAGCCTCCTAGTGCGCTGATGGTAGCTCTGATCTCCTTTCTCATTTTCATTAAATCTATCACAGAAAAATTGGGATGCAAAGTTAATTCAAAGTAAGAGCAGTTGAACTTTTTTTGCCAAATTTAGCTGTGACATGACAAATTCATTGATTTTAATTATTTATATATGAAATATAACATCCAAAATCAATTACCATCGTAATATTGCGATCTAACTACCAGGGAGCAGAGTGAGCTAATCACCATGGGCAATTAGCCGGTGCCGGAAAATACTCCTCACTAAAATATTGTCCTGTAGGACCATTCTGCCCGACCAATACATATTTAGCTATTCTTTGTCCTGCTTCTTCCGGGGTACTGGTACCCTGGTGCCCTGTAAAATCTGTTTGTGTATATCCCGGGCAAACTGCATTGACTTTAAATGCTGTATCGCGAAGTTCGTAAGCCAGGTTCACCGTATACATATTTAAGGCAGACTTGGAGGATTGATACACTACATAGCGCTTTGGATAATTGTCATTGAAAATATCTGCTGCTGCAGAGAGAGAGGCCATCGCTGTGCTTACATTCACAATTCGTGGTTCGGGTGCATTTTTTAGCAGATCAATAAAAGCCTGGGTTACTCTTACTACACCAAATACATTGGTATCGTATACCTGTTGATACTGATCTGCTGTAGACGTCAATGCTGATTGTTCAAAGCCCCCGGCAATGCCGGCGTTGTTCACCAACACATCCAGGGAACTGATTGCCTTTCTTGCTGCATCTACTGAAGACTGACTGGTGACATCCAGTTGCAGCGCTGTAATATTGGTCAGCCCCTGGGCTTTCAGCTTTTCTACCGCCGCCTGTCCGTTTGCAAGGTTACGACTACCTAAATAAACAAAGAAACCTTTTTGCGCAAGTATTTTTGCTACTTCAAAGCCAATACCTTTGTTAGCGCCTGTGATTAATGCTGATTTCATACCTTCTGATTTAGGAAACGAAGGTAGCAGGCAGGAAATGAGGTGATGGGGACAAATCGTTCTAATTGTGGGACAAATCCTGTAATTCAGCCAGGTAGGCACTTACACTCTTTCCTGTACTTTTTTTGAATACGCGGGAGAAATAACGGGGATCAGTAAAACCCAGTTCATAGGCCAGTTCTTTCACTGACATTTTCGAATATTGCAGCTTTCTTTGTGCTTCCAACATAAGACGGTTTGTGATCCACTCTTTCGGAGAAACACCTGCAAATTCCTTCACTATACCATACAGCGTGCTGGATGTCAAAGCCAGTCTGTCTGCAATACCCTGTACATCATGCTGCTCTGAGAGGTTTGTTTCAACAGCCAGTTTAAAAGCGATATACTTTGATAACTTAGTACCTGTATTCACTTCTTTCCGTTCGTACCTTTCAAAATAAGCAGTATTGAATTCGGTCAGCACAGCATGTAAATGTGCGAGAATGACTTCTGACTTCTTTTGTTTTCCAGGAGCGTGCAGGAGCTGAAACAGGCCGGATAGCAGGTTCTTCACACGCTGTTGGGCAGCGGTGTCAAAAGAGATCGTATTGGCGTTGTAAGGATTGATGAGGAATGGGTAGGTACCAGGCAACAGCATCAGGGTACTTTCATCGAAAGAGAGTGCGTATTGCTGCATGTTTTTGTCGTAAGGCAATTTGGTAAATACCTGGTTAGGCAGGCCAAAAACCAGTCCGCCATTGCCGACGGTAAATTGCTGCAGGTCTGCTATAAAAGTTGCGGAACCCTGCACGATGTACTGAAAATAATAAAAGGAGAGCCGGTGAGGTTTTACAAGGATCTCCATTACATCACCTGGTAATGGAATTGCACAGTTCTCATTCAACGCGATAGATAGTTTATCGTGATGCCTGATCTTTTCCATCATTCCTCTTGTTTCTTCCATTTTTTTAAATACAAAGATCAAATATACATCAGATATCTTTAGTTTTCGGGGTGTTGATACACTTTCCTTCCTTCTTTAAAATTTGTATTTTGTTTTTTATGAAAACACTGGTTTACTTATTATTCCACGGTCTCCTCCTTCATCATGCTGTAGCCCAGACCGCCCAATTACCTACCCGATGGACAAAAGCTGCGATGGCAGCAGCAGTCCCTTTTCCAGAATATCCACGTCCGCAGTTAGCGCGAAAGGAATGGTTGTGTTTGAACGGAAAATGGGATTATATAGGAGGCAGGCAGGTGACGAGTGCCCTGAACCCTGTGAAGCCCATTACCTTTGGTGATAAAGTGGAAAAGATATTGGTTCCTTACTGCCCGGAGTCAGTGCTTTCAGGCATTGAGCGGAACCAAGAGATCAATATGTGGTACCGGCGCACATTCGAAATTCCCGCTTCATGGAAAGGGAAGCAGGTGATCATCAATTTTGACGCGGTGGATCACGATGCAACCTTATTTGTAAATGGGGAAAAAGCAGGATCGCATAGTGGCGGGTATAGTTCCTTTCATTTCAATATTACAAAGTATTTAAAGACTGGTAGCAATACGATCATTGTAGCGGCTCATGATCCGAATGATGGAAGAACGCCTTCGGGTAAAAATGGCCCACGAGGTGATTATACCTTTACATCAGGTATCTGGCAAAGTGTATGGCTGGAACCTGTGAGCGAAACTTATATTAAAAATGTTCGTCTCCTGCCTGACCTGGTGAATAGCCGGCTCGAAGTATTGGTTGATGCTGCTCCGGCACAGGTAAAGGCAGTTGCATTGAATGATGGCAAAGTAGTGGCAGAGGTTTCAGGGCGGTCAGGAGCTCGTTTATTTGTGCCAATAAAAGACCCTGAATTATGGTCTCCTGATCATCCATTTCTATATGATCTGAAAATAACACTGGTGGATAACAAAGGAAATATCACGGATGAAGTCAGCAGTTATTTTGGGATGCGCGATATAAAATTGGGCAGTGTGAATGGGGTGATCAGGCCACTGTTGAATAACAGGTTTGTAATGCAGGTGGGCTTACTGGATCAAGGGTATTGGCCCGATGGTATTTTGACAGCGCCTACAGAAGAGGCATTGCAATCTGATATCCTGTTCACTAAAAAAGCGGGGTTCAATTTAATCAGGAAACATATGAAGACGGAGCCCAGGCGGTTCTATTATTGGGCCGACAAGCTTGGGCTGCTGGTATGGCAGGACATGCCAGCTATATGGTACCAACATGAAGATACGGCCAGGAATAGAAGCGTTTTCAGGAAAGAATTAACTGAAATGATGGCTGATCTTTACAACGCGCCTTCTATCATTACCTGGGTACCATTTAATGAAAACTGGGGAGCATTTGATGTGAAGGAGATCACTGACTGGGTGAAGCAAATGGATCCATCCAGGTTGGTGAATGGTAATTCAGGGTTTAATAACAACCCGGGATACCAGGAGGCAGCGGGTGATCCGGGGAATGGAGATTTTGTAGATACACATATTTACGTGGGCCCTTATGGCGCTTCAGTACCTGATGAGAAGCGGGCGGCATCGTTGGGTGAGTTTGGAGGTGTGGGTATGTTTGTAAGAGGACATATGTGGCCGGTGGAGAATAACGCATATGATTATGAGGCGACTAAGGAGCGGCTAACAGATAAGTATGTGCTTTTAATGAACCAGGTGGAGCAGTTGATGCGGTATAAGGGATTGAGTGTGGCGATATATACACAGACGACGGATGTGGAACATGAGGTGAATGGGATGCTGACTTATGACAGGGAGGTGGAGAAAATGGATATGGGGAGGGTGAAGGAGGTGAATGAAGCGGTGGTGAAAGCGGGAGATGCTTTAAAATAAAAGATGTCTACTTGTTGTACGCTATGCAACAAGTAGACATTATGGTTATAAACGCCAGTCCACAGGTTCGATCCCTGCTTTTGCCAGGAGTTCATTTGTTTTGGAGAAGTGTCTGCAGCCGAAAAATCCTTTATCGGCACTAAAAGGCGATGGGTGGGCTGCTTTCAGGATATGGTGTTTGGTCGCATCTATGAGCACTTGTTTGTCCTGTGCAAACCGGCCCCAGAGAATGAATACCACGTCTTTTTTATTTTCTGACACCTTTCTGATCACGGCATCTGTGAAGTTTTCCCAACCGGCTTTTGAATGTGAAGCAGGCTCATTGGCGCGTACGGTCAGGAATGCGTTGAGCAGCAAAACGCCGTGGTCGGCCCATTTGGTGAGGTTTCCACTTTGTGGGATGGGCAGGCCAAGGTCTGCATGCAGCTCTTTAAAAATGTTTACAAGGGAAGGTGGAGGTTTTACGCCATCCTGTACAGAAAAGCATAAACCATGTGCCTGCCCGGGGCCGTGATAAGGGTCTTGTCCTAATAAAACAACTTTAACTTTATCGAAGGGAGTTTTGTCGAAAGCATTAAAAATAAGGTTGCCGGGAGGGTAAATGGTCCGGTTTAAAGCTTTCTCCTGCCTGAGGTGGAGGGCGATTTGCTCAAAGTAAGATTTCTGGAATTCATCTTTTAAAACTTCTTTCCAACTTGCTTCAATTTTTACGTCCATACTTTTTTTTTATTTTGAATGGCAAAAACTTGTTTTATAAAGGGAATTTTCACTAGATTTGCACTCCCAAATGAAACGGTAAATATACGGGAAATTTGGGAAATGGATCGGTAGCTCAGCTGGATAGAGCAGCTGCCTTCTAAGCAGCAGGTCATTGGTTCGAATCCAATCCGGTTCACGAAAGCGCAACGAGAGTTGCGCTTTTTTTGTGTATATAACTTCACTGGTAGCGCGTTTCAGCGGATTTAAAACATTAAAATATATCATTCTGTATTAAGGCAAATGGTGGCTTATTCAGTGACCATTTCGGTGACCTATCTTCATATGGTCACCGAATTAAATGATGTGAATTGCTAATCTTTGGATAAAACAATTTTTAATCGAATTAAATCTTGATTTATGAATTTTAAGCAAAAATTGGCTATTCTTTTCTATGTAAAACGGAGTAAAGCCTCAAAAAACAGTAAAATACCTATATATGTCCGTATCACCATTGATGGTTTGGACAAGGATTTCTCCTCCGGCTGTAAGGTACTGGACAGAGATTGGGATTCCAAAACCAAAAAGGTCCTGACTAAAGACAAATCCCATAAAGAAATCAACAAAAAGCTCTGTCAAATCCAAACCGATCTCGAGCGCCATTTTGACCTTGTTCAGGTAAAACATGGTGTCGCCACTCCAGTCTTAGTCATCGAATCTTACAAAACGCCTCTTAATGGCAAACAATTGCAGGAAGAAAAGGTACAAAACCTTGCCTTTAGTGAAAAACTGGATGATTTAATAAATAAATACATTAAATACTGCGAGAAAAAGAGAAAAGCATATGAATTTGACCAAATTCCCTCGCCCGAGAAAAAAGTACTTCTTGAAAAGGAAGAATCTGATTTAAAGGAGGATTTGGGCAAAATAGTCAACCAGGCTAATACCATTTTTGATAATAAAAATCACCAGAAAACACTGGTCATCGCCATAGATGAATATCATTTAAACTTCCTGCAGTTGGTATCGGTAAACAAACGATCGATAAACAGCCTTGAAAAAATGATCGGAAGAAAGCGTCGCTTCCTTGAATTTCTTAAATATCGTTACAAAAAAGAAGATCTTCCGCTGTCTATCCTCGAATATAAATTTATAACCGACTTGTATAATTATCTGTTAATAGCGCACCAGGTCAATGAAAACACTGCCAGTAAGTATGCGCAGGTAATGAAGGAGATTATGGACAGAGCAGTGGCAAATGGCTGGCAAACTCACAATAAATTTGCCTTATTTAAGTGCTCTTATACTATTCCAGAACAAGACCTGCTTGAATTGGATCACTTAAGAATTTTACAGGAGCATCTTTTTGAAAAGCCAATTCATAATACCATACGGGACATATTTATTTTCTGCTGTTATACAGGCTTTTCTTATCAGGAGGTATACAATTTAGGTCCTCATCATGTAAGAAAGAGTGACGATGGCGAATTATGGGCATCTATCAAACGTCAGAAAACCAGCAATAGAGAAGGTGTTCCCTTACTTCCACCAGCTGTCCGGCTTATAGAAAAATATAAGGACCATCCTGTTGCAGCAAGAAGAAACAGGCTTTTCCCGGTACCAGCGAATCAAACTTTCAACAGAGAATTGAAGGTAATGGGCACAATATTAAATTTTGAGATAGAGCTGGATACTCACGATGGAAGAAGAAGCTTCGCTAATGCAATCACCTTTAATAATGGCGTAAACTTAAAAACAATTGGTGGTTATTTAGGCCAGTCATCAATTAAAACGACGGAAGTCTATGTAAAAAACAACAAACGTAATCTTAGTGAAAATATGAAAATGGTGAAAGAGAAATTGTTTGATGAAAATGGAGAATTAAAACCAACTACCCCTGTAGTTGATATAAATAAACCACTGAAAGTAGTCCATATAGCAAGTAAGTAAAGTTCATAACGGAAAGTACCTTGTCTAATAGCAAAGTACTTTCCGTTAAAGATTCAGTAGATTTTTATAACTACCTAAATACCTTTAACGCTAAGTATTTCATGGATAGATCCTTTTCCCTGAGGATACCACCAATACTAAATTGTCTTCAAGATTTTTTCCAGATTGCTTCCCAATTTTTAAATTCTGTCGGTCGAACATAATAAGTTGCAAAATTACCTTCGTGGAGGGACAACAATTCTGTGTCAACAGTTTCAATGAATCTCTGCTGATCTATCAGGGGAAGGGCTGCAGCTTTCCTGGCTATCAATTTCCCAGCTTCTTTCGGAGGTATAGCGTTTGCAACTATTTCAGTAATAAGGCTACGAATATCATTTCTATACCTGATTCTGAAGGGGTCCGGTTCTCCTAATGACTGGCGTAAAGATGCATAGCGAAGTGCGGAACGTTCATATGCCCACATGTAAACATCTTTTAAAAGTTCAACGCGATTGAGCTCATAGACTCCTAGTGTTCCCATTATATAAATATCATTAGGCACATCAACAAATGCCAGTGGAGCAAGGTTATATCTGTTTAATGATAAATTCGCCGCAAGGCGGGAAACCCGTTTATTTACATCGTCAAAAGGCTGGAGGTAAGGCAAATGTACCATTACAAAAAATGACTGTTCAAAAGGGTCTTTAATTTCCCTTGCCTTTTCAAGTATGATTTCAAACATTTCTTCAATACCCTGTGGAATCGCCAACGGGGTAAACACTGAATTGCTGATACCTACGCCAAATGTCCGCAATCGCCCTCTTGCTCCGGGATCCGGCAATAAGTTATTGGACAACAAAGCGTGCAGATTAGTTATCGTATAGCGATTGTATCCGATATCCTCAGTGGTTTGGACCATAAATTCAATTGCATCCTTATGATTGAGTATCATTTGAGCTTCTGCAGCTGATTTTTCGTCAGCAAGTTTTCCGAGAGAGATCAATTGTTGCGTATCTAACAGGCTGTATGTATTTCCCTCAAGGCGGCTAGAGTTCCATGATAGATCTATCAACAGGCGTTGCAGAATTTCTTTAGCATATGTGCCTGCGGGCTGGTCCAATCTTGCTGTCTTTCCTAGCGTGGCGAGTTTACGTTTGTCTTCCTCAGTAAGATAACTATCAATATTAGGGCGGTATGAAAGTAAAAAATCACGCTGATATCCTACAGGATAACGGGTATTGGTCGGTCGGGAAATAATCTCCTGTATTTCTTTTCCTCCTTCTGATAATGGGATAGTATTATTTGCTAGACCACCATTTTGCTTCTCGACAGCTGGAGTGGGAATTAAATGATACAGCCGGGCTTTAGTTTTTCCAGAAGTAGTAATTATTCCTTCATCTATCAGTTTTTCCAAACGTCTTTGTAAAGTCCGGAGTTCTATGTCTATATCCAGCGCATTTTTTATCATCTCAATGGTTGCGCCATCCCCGAAACTTTCAAAGGCTTTTCTAATAAGTTGTAATTCCTTAAGAATCTGAGCTTGACTTGTTTTGGACATATATTATAGATTACGACAAATTTACGACAAAAAAATAGGTTTATTGTCGTAAATAATATTTTTATGACATAAAAAACAGGATCAATGGTTGGACAAAACTCTTGGCGAGAAAACCCATTTCTGAGTTTAATTACGACAAAAAACTGGAGAAATTGTCGTAATTAAATTATTGAAAATCAGAAGTATTATTTCAAAGACTCCTTCATAATTCACTATATATCAAATGAATAAAAAAGAACACGGATAAGAAAAATGAATGATAATGGCATCCGATAGATTCGAACTTCTTCATTAATTTCAGGTCGCAAAAGTTCTTTACAAAGAATAACAAAACGCATCATTTTGTACTGGTGCCCTATTCGGTGCCCCATGTCCAAAACGGTCAATAATATATTGATAATCAGTCATTTGAGACACATTTCGAATATCCGGTTCACTAAGGTGCGACGAGAGTTGCGCTTTTTTTATGCATATAATCTTACTGGCAGCGCGTTTCAGCGAAATTAACACATTAAAGTATATCAATCTATATCAAGGTGTTCGGGACCCTATCTTCGTGGGCACCAACCAAAATGGTGTGTTTTGTAACCTTTAGAAAGAGCGATCTTAAGTTCTATTAATGGCAGCCAATCAAAATTTAGCCATTCCTTTTTCCCTTAAAAGGGGTAAAATCACCTGCGAGAAAAAGAGAAAAGCATATGAATTTGACCCAATTCCCTCGCCCGAGAAAAAAAACTCCTTGAAAAGGAAGATTTACCGGCTTGCCGGAAGTAGATGTCAGGTCATTCCTGCATTAGCGTAAAATTACATAGGGATCAGTGCCGCAGTGGCCCGCAATTTATCCATCAAAGGCATAATAATTCCAAGATGAAAAGTTTACTTTTTTGTAAATAGTTTACATAATTGTAAATTATTTACATATCTTTAGATAGTAAATAAGTACTGGATGATAGATGCACCATTGAATGTACGACTTAAAAATCTGAAGACGGGAGAATTGGTTGAGGCTGTCATTGAACCCGTCGTAGTAAAGGATTTTACCTTAATAAAAAAAAGTAAGGACAGATTCGATAAGTTTGATTGGAGTAAATATAAAAAGAAAGAGGTTTATAAACTAAGGTTGAAAGAGGATGATTTGATAGTGGGACTGCTCTGCTTAATTGACCACGACGATCCAGGAGTAGATGCAATCGAAATTGAGTTGTTGGAAGCTTCAATTGAGAATATAGGTAAAGGAAAAACGTATGATCAGATTGGGGGATGCTTAATTGCCTTTGCCTGTAGAGAATCATTTAAAAGAGGGCATGGAGGTTGTGTATTTCTTACTCCTAAAACATCATTAATTAATCATTATGCCAGTAAGTATGGCTTTAAATATGAGCCAATCAGGACACATGGCAGACCTAATGGATTTATGGTTCATTATGAAGAAGGTGCCCGAAAAATGATTACTGATTTTTTATAGATGAAATAATTGTTCGATAATAGTTAGCATTCCTAATGCATGGTGTTCCCAGTTTTTAAATAATAAACCGTCTGTCAATATGAAATCGAAGAAAGAAACAGAAAAAAAACATACTCCAAAGGAAATAGCGGAATCCATTGTTTTCCCCATGTCAGCAGATGCCAATGAACGCAAAGAGATGATATCGGCTTTTAGTGAAATTCGAAAAAGGTATAAAGAACAACAATCTGAAGAAAGCAAATTAATAGCCAACTTACTTCAGTTAAGATTCTTAATTGAAGACTATCTGAAAGCAAATAGCTTTAATAAGGAATTATATTTTGGATATTTCTTGAAGGAATATATTGTCAGGTTAGAAAAGAAAAACAAGCAATTTGCAAATGAAATTGATGTGGATCCAACTGAATTAAGCCAAATCATTAATAGACATAGAAAGCCAACAGATAAGATTATATATAGGCTGGAATTACATTCAAACAGAAATTTTCCTGCTGTTATGTGGTTTAAGCTATTGGAAAAAGAAAGAGAATATGAACTAATGCATAATAGTGCTATCATTGAAAGTGAAAAAAAATATGTGAAAGAGCATCTGCCTTTTTCTTTTTAAGCATTTCACAAATCATTATAAAATGCAATCCTTTTAATAGCTACTAGTCTCCATAAGCGTTTTTCATAAAAACTGATCTTTTATAAGTGTTTTTCCAATCTTATAAGCACTTTTCCAAAAAGATGTCTATTTATAAGCGTTTTTCCAAAATGCCAGAATGAATTTGCGAAGATAAAACGGATATATTCTACGCACTCCATACGTAGAATATATCCGTTTTTAGCTGGATGTTATTATGATTTACTCCAAATGGCTTTTCAATTCCTGAACGCCAAAGGCTTTATGAAAATACCAACTACTTTGTATTGCCTGACTCAAATAAATTCAGGAAATTTGAAACAGAACAGCAGATGTAATAAACCACATTTCCGGCAGATCATCCCAAAGACCCAAAGCAATTGTGTATCCTTAGCCGGACCTAAAGCAATTTATTAACCTTAATATACTATATGCCCGCAATTTGTTATTGGTGTAGCATTAAAGGAACTAGTGTTATATCAAACCCTCTAGGAAAACAGGATCATCCATTTGGTTGCTGCTATAACTGCCATGTCCTGGCTTGTGGTTACCACGCTGTCAGAGATAATGCAGCGAAAGAATTTGTCTGCTTTGATTGCGATAAAAACAACCTTTGTAAAATGGTAGCGAATATCGCCGGCGTGGCCGATAACAGCTTTACTGTTAGAATAAGCATTTCTCCGCACGATATCCTCTTAAAATTATTAAAAGAATTAGGCCTTTCAGGCCAACTAATTCTTCCCCAAAACTTTCCAACTGATGTATCAACCTTCTACGAACAGCGCCCTGGCTATAAGGTGTGGTTTGATAAATTTCAGGTCAATGACTTCAGCAATCAATCATTTACCAGTCAACTCATCAATTCCGGAGTTGCCTACGATACCAGGTTAGTTTTAGAAGAGCTACCTTACCATGCAAAAGGATTGCTGATAGCAGCTGCCATTATCACGGATCATATGTACACCGGGAGCCTTCGGGAAGAGCAACCTGAATTACTGTTAGATCTGGCAAAGGCTTTACATAAACTGCAAAAATAACAATGGCCTCAGAAATAATAATAACCTCAATGCCGGATTATAAACTCCAACACCGCACTGATTTAAAAGGACAGGCTGTAAAAAAATTTGAAGCCCATTTTTCCAGCACTGTAAATGGGGAAAAAATTCCTGACAAAGACATTACCGGCTTTTTCCGGGTTTCCTGTGGCCCCTACTCTGCCTGTGTAAAAGGGAAGCCGTACAATGGTAATGATGTAATTTTTGTAAATCCTGCAGTAATAGACGTAGCGGAAAATGCAGCGGTTACCAGTGTTGAAAGGATTTCTTCGGGTGAGTACGTCAGAAATAAAATCAAAGAAGATACAAATGAGAAAATGGCTTTTTACGGTTTTCTCATTGCACTATCAGGACTTGGTGTTGATTTAATTATTGGCTTTACAAAAATTGAAAATCATTTTGCCTGGCTTAAAGAAAACATACTATACATTACTATATTGTCATTTATTCTAAAAGCAATAGGACTATTCCTCGTTTACATAAAAGGCATACGGGAATGGAAGTAACATAAATTACGAAGTCGCTTTTGGCGTATAAGTTATATTTGTCCGCTTCTCCAGTAAGGATACCCCGAAAAGCACTACAAATATCACCAGTGTTAAACTCATCTCAAACCAGTATTCATAAGGTTTAACCCATATCTCATTCAGGATATTCCACCTTCCCATGATCTCTATGAAATTCCAGAATATTACTACTGTTGGGATGGCGTATCGGATGGCATATCCCATTTGTTTTATCCTGAATAAATTGCGGATCAGGAATAGTGACCATAACAATGATCCGAAGGCAATCAGGTATGTTACGGGATGACGATCTCCAAAAAAGGTATGATCATAAGAGAATAACAATACCAGGTAGAATGTCCATAATAACGCTATTAATTCTACTGTTGTAATAACGGCAAAGTTCTTATGTGCCTTAATGGGTTGATTACGGGGAACAGGTATCCGTAAACGTTTCTGTAACCAGCAGAAGAATACACATCCTGTTTTTGTACTGAACAGGTAATGTAAAATCATGATTACAAGAAATCCCGCGGAAGCAGGCATGATCAGGTATTCAGGTTTGGTGACTACTGCTCCGTTTTCGATGAGGGGTTGTACATTGTACCGGTGTGCAATGTAAACGAAACCAAATTCTATCCAGCCTGTCCAAATGAACAAGCCGGCAAATAATCCGGCAAATGTGCTTTTATTCTCCGTTTTCAGCTTGCTGCCGAAGATAAGGAGCAGTAACCCTGCGAATCCAAGCAGGAAGGCTGCCAGGTACACATGTTCATGACCAAAGGTTTTCTCCATTACAATCATCAAAGCATGCCCAAGAGGCATAGTGAACAAAACGATCAGGAATCCGAGCAGCCCCGTGAATCTTGTCAGGTATTTCATTTTTATTTATTTACGCTGATAGAATAGACGGGGCGATGAGTGGAGTAATTCATCTATTGGAGTATTCCGCCTTCGGATGTAAAAGTAATGTATTTGTCAGAAAATTGTAATGGATTTATAATTTGTCATGATATATTTTATAAAATCTTTAAGATTTTGAAGCACCCGAAGCTGCTATATCATTCTTTATCTTCTCCCGGTGCTGCATTCCCCACCGGGTCATCGCCCCAACAACTTCTTCGAGCGTATGACTGTAAGGCAATAATTCGTACTCAATGCTAACCGGATAGCCCACAGAAACCTTTTTTACAATAAAACCGTTCAGCTCCAGCTCCTTTAACTCATTTGAAAGAACCCGCGCAGAAATTCCTTTGACTTGTCGCTGAAGTTCGGTAAATCTGTTATTGCCCCTCGCCATAGCAATTATTATCATCAGTTTCCACTTACCGCCAATGGCATATAGCGCGTCGCTAACCGCCGCCAGTATTTTGCCACATTCCTCTGTAAATTCCTTGTTTACTGCTTGTTTGTCATTTGCTTCCATAATCGATATTATTCAGATTAGTTCCTAACCTTTAGGTAACAACTAATAAATAGTAAGCAAGTGTAGGGTAATTTTGTCAAATAAAAATAAATCAAGGCGGTTTTGCCATTATTAATTTTAAAGGACAAAAATCATGACATTAGAAACTTTAAGAAGCAAAGAAGAATTAAGAGATCTGGTAGATGCTTATGCCACTTTGGGTGACGAAAAAAAGATTTCGGAACAAATGACCTTACTTATGCCGGACGCTAACTATACAGTTTACATGAACGGCGTTGAGGTCGCCAATACGACCGGAACTGATAAACTGGAAAAAGAATTTAACGGACACGCTGCCCTTGTAAAAACCTATTTTACATTGAATGGACAACATACGGTAAAAATAGATGGCGACACCGCAACAGGCGTTTCATTTTCACAAATTAAGATGATAAGGGAAACTGACGGAAAAAATATTCTTACAGATTATAGCGTCAGATATGATGATGAGTATGTGCGCCAAAATGGAAAATGGTTCATCAAAAACCGTATCGGTCACTTCATCATCATAGAGGCAAGACCTGTTTCGTTATAAAGTATTGCATGATGTTAAATAATTCAGGATAAAATATGGGGGCTTTCTGTTTCGGCAGGAACCTCCTTTCATCCATGCCCCTCTCAATGATCCCTGTTCATCCCCGCCATCTTCAATGCACGCCTATATCTCGCAAAAGACGGTCCTGTTATAAATCCGATATTCAACTGGACCCTGATTCCATTATACCTTCTCTAAACCTCCTATATAAGGATGATATTTAGATGTCCATACATACTTAGCAGAAAAATCGTAAGCCAGGCGTTTCCCCACCCGTGTAAATATCTCCGCTCCGGCTTCCAATGCAAAACGCTTTTGCGAATAATCCGTTGCATCTATATCAGCCATACTACCTTTAATTTTTATCAGTGTTGTATTGACTGCACATAGGGACGCTGTTTACCCTGATATTAGTGCCCTGCATGTATATGATTATTGATGGGTGGCGGTGAAAGTGAATAGGGCTTTTTCCATGAAATGATTTTATTCATCCGTATAACATGGTTTCATATATAGAAGACCATATTCCTGTGGCTCCCTTTTTTGATTTTTTCCACACCTAAAAAATATATACCATTTCATAATTATATTTATAATCTGAATATACATCTATGAACTGGCTTAAAAACCTGGTCGGCAGAGTTTATGCTTTATATGTACTGATTATTTTCACCATATTTATGCTGATTTTCCTGCTCCCAATGTGGTTGGTATCATTCTACTCCCTGAGAATCCGCGTACGCAAATTTGTCAAATCAGGCCGCCTCTGGTGCCGCCTTATGATGCCGCTGATCGGCTGCCCTGTCCGCACCAAAGGCCGCGAAAATTTCGCCCCCGGACAGACCTACATCATCGTCTGCAACCACAACTCCTTTATGGATATCCCTGCCACCTATGCCGGCATCCCGGGCACTCACAAAAGTCTGGCGAAAAAGGAAATGGTAAAAGCCCCCATCTTTGGTATTATGTACAAGATAGGCAGTGTGCTGGTAGACCGCAAAGACCCTGTAAGCCGTAAACATAGCTTTGTGGAAATGAAAGAAGTGCTGCAGAATGGTATGCATATGCTGCTGTATCCGGAAGGCACCAGGAACAAAACAGGTCAGCCCCTGAAGGAGTTCTATGACGGGGCATTTTCGCTCGCTATTGATACTAAAAAGCCGATTTTACCTACTGTCATATGGGGAACTAAAGAAATTATGCCCCCCGGAAAGACTTTCTTTGCCTGGCCACATGCTATCAAAATGGAATTCCTGCCGCCTATATCGACCATTGGATACACCATGGATGATGTAGAAGAGCTAAAGGCCAAGGTATTCCAGATCATGTGGGAACATTATGAAAAAGGGAGGTTTCTGTAGAAACCTCCCTTTTTCATAATGTTATAAATCATAGAACGTTCGGGACCTGTTAATCCTCAGATCCCTCAGAATACCTGCCTTCGGACTGATCGTAATACTAAACTGACGATAAGTACCAATTGGAATCAAATTAATTGACATCTGCCAACAGTGCAAATCACGGGAAATATACATATTTGTATACCCCAGCGCATGATTGATGAAGTCATAACCACTGTTCACTCCTATCTTCCACTTTGGCGTCAGGCTGAAGTCACCGCTAAAAGTCAGGTACTGGTAGAAGCTTTTCACCACCCCCCCTGAATCCGCTGAGATCGTATTACTATAAGTAAGGCTATAAGATAAATCCAACTTCCACGGAATATCAAAGTCTACATATTCACCCGGATTCTTTTTCACCGTAGCCAGCTGTCGCTGCTGTGCCTGGAATGCCGCATCCGTACTTTCTGCATTCTCTATATTATTAATCTGGTCCTGCTTGGCTTTCGCCTTCTTATCCGGTGAAGTCAGGGAAGTACTCAGGGCAATTGTCGCACTTGCCAGTCGGCCCGGGCTGAATTTACCTGTATTCCATACGTATTTGTCAATCTTCTTCCCCCTGTTATATACATAAGGGTCGATACTACCACTGGCCGTGATGTTAATTTTATCAAACAGGTTCGTACGGGCGTACAGACTGAAAGTAGACAATTTAAAACTGTCTGCCAGCAGGTTGTAGGAGCCGTTGAAACCAAAACCATCCAGGAGTTTGATCTTCTTCTCATGGTTTGCCGACGTATCCTTTTTCGAGAACACCTTCATTTCCAGGTTATTATCCAAGCCGAATGAGATGGACCCGGCTCTACCCTCCGAAGGCACCCCGACCGACGAGCTGGTAAAGTAAGATGCACGCTGGGAGGCACTATCCCTGTTATAATACAGGTTGTAATAAGCATTACTGGCCAGATCAGGTTGTGCACTGATACTCAGTGTCGGGCGCATCACATGGCGGATGGCCCTGACCTTAGACCCTTTCGGGAACACATACATACCATATATTGCCGTTGACAATGAAAGACTTGCACTCGCCTGGCGCGCTGCAAAGAATCCCTGCTGATAAATCGTATCCAGACCACCCAGTGAATCGACACTCACACGCTTGTTGGGATTCCATCTACGCTCCGTCTTTTTGGTATACCAATACTCTGCATAACTGATACCCGGAGACAGGGTAAAGTTTTTTAAGACAGGTATCGTAAAGGAGATTGGAATGTTCTGTTTCATACCTGACTGCAATGCATCCCACATCTTTGCCTTACCGAACACGGAATCCTTGAATGTCACGTTATTAGCCAGGACAGCGGTATAAGAAACACCCAGTTTGTGATACCATTTTGACTTCCCGACCAGTTCCTTTGGCTGGAAGGGGTACTGCGTATTCACATTGAAAGTGGCAGATGGGAAGGAAATAGACACATCACGGGTAGTCAGGTTCTGAGAGTGTGTAAGGCCCGATGTAAAGTTGTACGGCTTACCCTGCCAGGTTTTTGAGAAGCTGATAGAGGATCCGATATTATTGTTCACACGGGTAGCATAATCGTATACGTTGTAAGTATTATAGCTGGAGGTCCCAAAGTTCACGTTAGCGCCAAAGTTCACACCCGGTCTGGCCTTACTGTCCATACTATGGTTCCAGGTAACCCTGAAGTCACGAGAGCGGCTAAACTCGGACTTTACCGAAGGATCGCCGAAACGGGTATTGGCAAAGCTAAGGGTCATACCACCATTGTAATGGTAGCGCTTGCGGTAGGTCGGACTGGCAGTGAGCGACCAGCTACCATAGGAGTAGATGTCTCCCCGCATGGTGAGGTCAAAGTGCTCGCCCAGACCTAAATAGTAACCTCCATTCTCCAGGCCCATCCCCTTCTGGGCGTTCACAACATAGCCTGGTACCAGGATACCGGAACGCTGTCCCTGGGTGATCGGGAAAATGGCAAAAGGGATGAATAATGGTGTGGGAATACCTTCAATTTCCAGGTTTGCCGGACCGGAAATAACCAGTTTGTCAGGAATTACCTTGATCTTTTTAGCCCTGAACTGGAAGTGGGGCGTATCCAGGTTACAGGTAGTGTAACCGTTTTTGAAACCAAAGATGCTATTGTCAGGCAGGCGTTTGGTCTGCTCGCTATGCACATAGCCTTCTCCGTACTGGGATTTGGTATTATAGATTTTTGCTTTCTTGGTCTCCATTGCAAAGCGCAGGGTATCGGAATCGAATTCCTGTCCACCGTCTTTGAAATGCGGGCGGCCGAACGGCTTACCGGCCGTATCCAGCGCGGTAGTGGCTTCCATGATACCTGTTGCCTGCAGGTAGGTCATGCGTTCTGCTGTAACCTCCATCGTTTTATATTTGGTATTGGCAGTGCCATACATATAAAACTTTTTGTCTGGTATCACCAGGATGATAGAGTCCTTCGCTTTGTAAGCAACTGGCGCATCCAGGCTATCTTTGGAGAGCTTAGGGCCATGCAGGCTATCTATTCCCGTGGTGTCCGTCGAAGAACCAATGGTATCGATACGGGTTGGAAGCGGTGTATCAGTTTTTGCCCGTTCAGGCGTTTTTATAGCAGGAGTGGCTGTATCCGCCCCTTTCGGCACGGTATCTGCGAAAATATTTGAGGACACAGTGAAATTGGACCTCGGCGAGGCCAAACTGGTAAAAATTACAGGAACGGCAATTAATATTCCTCCAAATACCAGGTATATCTGTCTCAAAAACTTTTTATAATTATTTTTGTAACTCGGGTGCATGTGTTAAGTGGGCACAAACCTACAAGTTTTTGTACAAATTATTGTCAATTGTAAAATGAAAAAGAGTGCTGCTTGATATTATTTAACACCTTATATTAGGACGAAAGACGGATTTTAAACGATGAATTACTTGAGAAAAACCAAGAACTCCCTGTAAATTACTGACTGTGGGAGGTACCGGACAATACAAGTTTACTGTGTGGACCCCGGCCCCGTTGGAAAAACTCGATTGTAATTCGCAATTATTTTTTTATTATGACTAACGCCCATTAAATTAAAATAAAAACTGAGTCATGCGCTGGAACCGATTTTGGATTTTTTTAAGTTGTGCAACATTTTTTGGAAGTTTATTTCTTTACGCCAGGAACAAACCTGAACCAGCAGGCAAAAAACAAAATCCGCCCCTAAGGACTATCGTTATTGATCCGGGGCATAGTGCTACTACGCCGGGGGCAAAAGGAAAATTTTCCACGGAGGAACAGGTAACACTGGATGTAGCCCTTAAGCTGGGCAAGCTGATCGAAGCCAATATGAAAGATGTACGGGTGGTGTACACCAGAAAGACACCCGCTGCACTGGCAGGCTCGCTGAAGGCAGACCTGAATGAAAGAGCCAATATTGCCAACAGGGAAAAGGGAGACCTTTTCATTTCTATTCACTGTAATTCTGCAGGACCTACTCATAAAGTAACCGGCTACAAGACAGTCATGGTGAAGAAGGGGAAGAAGAAAGTGGCCACAAAGCGACCCATTTACTCGACCTCTCCCAGCACTGCAGAAGGTACTGAAACCTATGTATGGGCTACGGGAAAGAACAATGCCAAGACAGAATCCCTGCGTGAAAGCTCCGTTATCATGCTGGATGCTGAATCGGAAGGAGCCAATTCTGTGCTGGATATGTCTGACCCGGAAACCTTTATTCTGCTGAACACCTTGCGTAACGCCTATTTTGACCAGAGCCTTCGCCTCTCTTCCCTGATTGAAGATCAGTTTACAGAGGTAGGCCGCATCAGCCGTGGTGCCCGTCAGCGTGACGAAAAAGGTATCTGGGTACTGCAGGCGACTGCTATGCCAAGTGTGCTGGTGGAATTGGGCTTTATCTCCAATCCACAGGAAGAAAAGTACCTGAACTCTGAAGACGGGCAGCAGGAAATGGCACTCTGTATCTTTAAGGCTATCAAGCGCTACAAGGAGGAACTGAACCGCTACGATGGCGACCACCACTCTGGCAGCGAGCAGCCCTCTACCCTGCAGAACAATGCCACTACTACCAAAAGCAAATCGGTATATAAGCAAACTGGCAGGGAAGTGGTGAGCAGCACACCCGTGCAGACAAGCAAGCAATCTTATGAGGTACAACTGCTGGTAACCGAAAAGACCTATACCAGGGGTGCTACTATATTTAATGGTATGCACGGTACCATCAGGAAGTATTCGTATGTAAAAGACAGTAAGAAATTAAATAAATACATCTGGGAAAATTTCCGGACCGAAGCTGAGGCCAAGGCTGCATTGCAAAAAGCAAAGCAGCTTGGCTTTCGCCAGGCCTTCGTGATTAATAAGGATGGCTCCATAGGTAGTTCAAAATCAACAACTCCCGTACAGTTGGCTAAAACTAAATCGGTGAGCAAGCCGCCTGACTATAAATATAATATACAACTCCTCGTCACAGATAAGAAATACACCCGCTCCGCCCCGATCTTCAGCAAATTGAACGGTTATATTAAAAAACAACCAGTGTCTATTAATAATAAGACACTTAATAAATATGTATGGGGCACTTTTGGCTCCCTGAATGAAGCAAGGTCTGCGCTCTCCCGCGCCAAGAAAGCCGGTTTCTGGAACGCCTTTATTATGGACCCTGAGCAGAACAGCCTCGCCCAACGTTAATTCTTTCCCACCCCCCCTATCCTTTTTAACCCCACGAACCTTTCCCCAACTTTTTTCCCAAACTGATCATTTCCAATACTTCACGTTATATTTACCTTTTTAAATATTAGTTAAAACAGGTGTGCTATTTGCAATTGAAAATCAGGAATTGATTGCTCGCATCCTTTTTTGATTATTTTTGCAAGAACGTATAACGTATTCACATGCTTAAAGTATCGAACGAAACTAAGGTTGGCATCCTGGCGGCAGTAGCCATCGCTATGCTGATTTTAGGTTTTAATTTGTTAAAAGGTAAAAGCCTTTTTTCGCATAGCAAGACTATTTATGCTGTATATACTCAGGTAAATGGCCTCCTGCCTTCCAGCGCCGTGCAGGTAAATGGCCTCGTGGTAGGTAATGTAGCCAACCTGGACGTAATGGATAACAATGCAGGCCGCATCCTGGTAACACTGACTATCAAGAAGAAAATTGATATTCCGCGCAATTCTGTTGCCCGCATCACTAGTGACCTGCTGGGTACCAAGACCGTACAGATCGCCTTTGGTAACGCGAACGATTATCTCAAAGACGGCGATACGGTGTATGCAGCCGTAGACGGTTCTGTAACCGATGCCCTGAAAGAACAGTTGAACCCATTGGTACAGAAGCTGGAAGGTACACTGGGCTCAGTAGACTCCGTACTGATGACCGTAAACTCCATCTTTGACACTACCACCAAAGGTAACCTCAGGGAAGCGATCGCGCACCTGAATGCCACTATGGGCAACTTTACCCGTACTTCCGCATCCCTGAATGGTATGCTGGATCCTAAACATGGTAATGTGTCTGCCACTTTCGACAACCTGGAAGCACTCACTGCCAACCTGAAAGCAAACAACGATAAGATCACCGCTATTCTGAGCAATGCAGAGAAAACAACTGCAGCCCTGTCTAACGGTCAACTGGATAAAACACTGCAGGAACTGCAGCAAATGGCTACACGCCTGAACGAAACAATTGCAAAACTGAATAGTACCGATGGTACTGCAGGTATGTTGCTGAACGACAAGAAGGTATATGTGAACCTGCAAAATTCATTGAATAGCCTGAATAAATTGTTGGAAGACCTTCGCGTAAATCCAAAAAGGTATGTACACTTTTCTCTGTTCGGTAAGAAGTCCAAACCTCAGCCCATACCATCAGATACTGCTACGGCACAATGATTTTAAACATGCAGCATTTAGCTAAAGTCGGGCTTATCCTCGCCGGGATCTGCCTTGGTAGTATATTCTCTGCCAGGGCACAGGATACCCCTCAGCAAAAGACTGATACCGGGAAAGTGATTCACATCATTCACGCTGACTCGTTGAATGTTGTAACGAAGAATGGGGTTTCGCTGAACCGATTTATAAACGATGTCATTTTCCGCCAGGGAAATACATTGTTCTATAGTGATAGTACATTTATTGACAAAGCGACCAATGTACTTGATGCCTACGGTCATATTCACATTAATCAGGCAGATAGTATTCATATTTACGGCGACTACCTTCACTATGAAGGTGAAACCAGGCTGGCCACCATGCGTGACAATGCCCGCCTGACCGATGGTAAAGTGACCATTTCTGGTCCTGAGCTGCAATACGACATGAATGCCAGGATCGGTACTTATACCAAAGGTGGTAAACTCGTAAACGGTACCAGTGTGCTGACCAGCCAGGAAGGTTTTTACTATGCCGATACCAAAGATGTTTATTTTAAAAAGAATGTATTGCTCGTAGACCCGGAGTATACCCTGACTACAGATACACTCTTATATAATACCATTTCCAAAGTGGCGACCATCGTAGCCCCTACTACGATCAATGATGGTAAGACCATTATGTACACCACTTCAGGAGATTATAATACGGAGACCGGGGAAGGTAACTTCGACAGCCGCCCAACCATTGAAGATAGCACCGCTACCATCACTGCCGACAGGATCATTATGGACAAAAGAACCGGAATGGCTTATGCCTACGGGAACATGGTTTATAGAGATACCGCGCAGAAAATGAGCCTGCTCTCCAACTATGGTACGGTGAACCAGGCGAAGAAAACCATACTGGCTACACAACATCCGCTCATGATACTGGAAGGTAAAACGGATACCTTATACCTGTCAGCCGATACCTTGTATTCTGCCATACTGGGGAAGGATAGTATCGTGGTGAAAAAGCCATTGAAAGATACCATTCCTGTTGTGCTGGAGAAACCTGTTGAGAAAGGAATGCCGGACCTGGCAAAAGCGGATAGTATAGCCAAAGCATTACCAGACAGCACTGCAAAGGCATTGGCAGATAGTATACATGCAATTGTAAAAACAGATAGCGTGGCAATACCCCTGGTAAATAATCCTCCTTTCCTTGATACAAAAAGTGACACCACTGGCAAAAAATTCCAGGAAAGCCTGCAAAAAGCCAATGGCCTGGTTGATCGTGAACGGGATAGCCTCATGAACATTACTGACACCGCGAAACTGGCCGTTACCAATCCTGCCCTTTCAAAAGAAGTAAGGGATAGCCTGGTGAAAGCTGGTCCTGGCGCATTGCAGTCCAAACCGGATACAGCTGCAAAAGATACAACAGAGATCAGGTACATCATGGCATGGCACAATGTAAAGATCTACTCTGATTCATTGCAGGGTGTGGCAGATAGCGTATATTATTCAACAAAAGATTCCATCTTCCGCTTTTACCGCAACCCGGTATTATGGGCAAACGGTACGCAGCTGAGCGGAGATACCATTCACCTCTATACGAAAAACCAGACTGCTGATAAAATCTTACTGACACAGAATAGCCTGATCGTAAAAGAAGTGGACAAGGATCTGTACGACCAGATCAAGGGAAACTTCATAACCGGCTATTTTAAAAACCAGACACTCGACTGGATGCATGTAGATGGCAATGCAGAGAGTATCTATTATGTACAGGATGATGATGGTTCTATTATCAGTGTGAACAAAACACTGAGTGGTATAATCAATATGTACTTCCAGGGCGGACAGTTGCATCACGTGAATTTCATCAAGGATCCGGAAGGTACGATGTATCCATTTGGGCAGCGTCCTATCGATCAGATGCAGCTACCGAATTTTAAATGGGACATCAAGCGCAGGCCAAAGACCAAATATGAACTGATGGGTGGTGCGAGCGAAAAGCAACCTGCAGCAGATACTACGACAGTAACAACTACTTTACCGTAAAATAACAAACGAATCTTCTGTCCTTTTTACATCAGGTACAGCGACATCCCTGCTACTGGCTAATTCTCCTTTTCAGGAGAGCCGGTTGCAGGGATTGTTTCTTTTATAGCTGTTAAAACACGTATTGCGCATTGCCTTTTCAAGACTGTTGGTCACCATTATTAACTGGCAGGTATACAGTAAGATAGCGGTTATGGCCGCCGGATATTTTTATTTATGCAAAAGATAGCTATCTCATCCGCGCAATATTCCGTATCTTGGCACCGTTATTGCGAAGCATTGCAAATAACCAATGAAAAAGATCCTGTTCATAGCCTTGCTCCTGGGGTTGTACTTTAGTAACACAAAGGCACAAACAAAAGGCAATCCGCAATTAGGTTTGCGCGCTGGCTTGCCATTTGGCGCTACAGTACGATACTTTTTCGACGATGCCAACGCAATAGAAGGCATCGCAGGAGCTTATTCCAAAACTTACACTGTCACCGGATTATACGAACACCACTTTGACCTGTCGGCGTTGACCACGCAAGGATTTGCATGGTTTATAGGCGGCGGGGCACATATGGGTAGCCGGACGGTGGCGGGAAATACAAAAGTAATTGGTGGTGTGGATGGTATTGCTGGTGTAGACTACACCTTCCCTACCCTTCCGCTGAACCTGAGTATAGATTGGAAGCCTGCAGTTCATTTTAATACTGATGATGACCTGACTGATTTTGCCATATCGATCAGGTATACGTTTGGAAAATGATTTATTGAAAACACCTTTATAAAGATTATTGAAATAACCTTTTTTTAAAAACCAAAAACAGATATGAAACAACTTGTGTTATTATTCAGCCTGTGTACCGTAATGGCATTTCAGGCTAATGCACAACGTCGCGGTAGCGCTTCAGACTACGAAAACGCGATAGGCGTAAGAGTAAATCCATGGGTCGTAGGTGCAACTTTCCAGCACTTCTTTACTGAAAATCATGCTTTTGAGGCACTGGCTTTTACCAATTACAACCGTCGTTCAAATGTAACTTTCACTGCATTGTATGAGTACCATTTTGACCTGGGCGATACCCCCCTCCGTATGTATGCGGGTGGTGGTGTACACTTAGGTATTTACGATCGCTGGGATTATGATCGTGACCGTTATTGGAACCACGGTGATGGTTCTTATGCATCTCCTGGTATCGATGGTATCATTGGCCTGGAATACAAATTCAACAAAATTCCGCTGGTGATCAGTGCTGACCTGAAACCATATGTAAACTTCGTAGGTGGTACACACCACATTGGCGAAGAGATTGGTGGTGCTTCGGCAAGGTTCACCTTCTAAGAGGGAATATACTTTATTAGTGAAAAAGCTTCTGTCGCTGACAGAAGCTTTTTCTTTTTTATATTTATAACTATGAAGATTTTCTCTGCGCAACAGATTCGCGAAGCAGATGCATATACCATCGCGCATACGCCCATTAGCAGCCTGGACCTGATGGAAAGGGCCGCGGGTGCATGTACAACATGGATTTGCAGGCACTATGCTGCTGACACCCCCATATACATTTACTGCGGTATGGGTAACAATGGCGGAGATGGACTGGCCATTGCCCGCCTGCTCAGAAACAGGGGTTACAATGCCCATGCATTTATACTGCACCATAGTGAAAAAGCTTCTGTGGATCATGTCGCTAACAGGGAGGCGCTGCTGCAAAAATACCCGGACGCCCTGCATGATATTCCAGACACAAATTCTATTCAGGCACCACCAGCGAATGTGCTGATTGTAGATGCCATACTTGGAACAGGACTCAGCAGGCCCACGAGTGGCTGGATAGCGGGTATTATCCAACAGCTGCAGGCATTGTATGCGACCCATACCATCATCGCCATCGACCTGCCTTCAGGCATGCGGGCAGATAGCTCTTCTGTGAACACGCCTGTGGTAAAAGCGCATTATACGCTGAGCTTTGAATTTTATAAACTCGCTTTTTTATTTCCTGAAAATGCGGGGTTGACAGGCGAGGTACATATATTGCCCATTGGCCTGCATCCGGATTATATCCGGCAGACTCCTACCCCATTTCATATCAGTGAAGCAACCCTCATCAAAAGTATTTACAAGCCCCGCTCTCCCTTTGCACACAAGGGTACTTATGGCCATGCCCTGCTCATAGCAGGCAGTGAAGGAAAAATGGGTGCAGCAATATTGAGTGCCAAAGCCTGCCTGCGCGGGGGTGTAGGATTGTTAACCTGTCATGTACCTAAGTGTGGGTATACTATCATCCAACTGGCCGTGCCACCAGCCATGTGCATGGTAGACGAGCAATACGACCACAGCTCTGGCTTTCAGACGGATACTTCAAAATATAAAGTGATCGGGATAGGTCCTGGTATAGGCACTGCGGCAGGTACGGCCTGGGCGCTGGAAAGACTCTTTGAACAATATCGTGAACCCATGGTACTGGATGCCGACGCCCTCAACATTATTGCGACCACGCCGGGATTGATAGACAAAGTACCTGCAGGCAGCCTGCTCACCCCACACCCTAAAGAATTTGAGCGCCTGTTTGGCAAAACAGCCAACAATAGAGCGCAACTACAGGTTTTATCTCACAATGCGATTGAAAAGCGTCTCTGCATCCTGTTAAAAGGCAGATATACAGCCATGGCGTTTCCGGATGGCAACATTTATTTTAACACAACAGGCAATGCAGGCATGGCAACAGGAGGAAGTGGAGATGTATTAACAGGTATTTTGACCTCATTGTTGTCACAGGGATATAGCTCAAAAGATGCGATGCTGATGGGCGTATATATCCATGGCCTGGCAGGTGACTATGCCGCTGAAACCCTCTCCCAGGAAGCAATGACGGCAGAAGACATTATAGACAATCTCGGCAAAACCTTTCTGGGCCTGCGGGAATAAGGTACTGCATCAACATACACCTCAAAAAACCTAGAAATAACGGCTTTTTCCTATCAGTTACTTATCTATTTCCCATCAGACAATTCTTAATGGAATAAAGTTTATATTTATAGAATTGTAAAAAATCACGTATATGAATATCGTTTACCTCGTTCCATGTTTTGGCTTGCTTGCCCTGCTATTTACTGCAGTCCGCAGTGCATGGGTATCCCGTCAGGATGCCGGCAATGAAAGGATGACAGAAATAGCCCGCTACATTGCAGAAGGGGCAATGGCTTTCCTAAAAGCTGAATACAAGATCCTTACCTATTTTGTAATTATCGCCGCTATCCTGTTGGGGATTATGGGGGCTTCCCACAAAAACTCTGACTGGACTATTGCCCTTGCATTTATCATTGGAGCTGTATTCTCTGCTACCGCTGGTTTCATTGGAATGAGAATCGCAACGAAAGCAAATGTACGTACTGCCCAGGCTGCACGTACCAGCCTGTCACAAGCCCTCAAAGTTTCCTTTACCGGTGGATCTGTAATGGGTATGGGCGTAGCCGGACTGGCTGTATTAGGTCTGGGTTCCCTGTTCATTATTTTGAAATCTTACTTTGGTGCAATTCCCAACACCGATGAGATGATCAAAACCATTGAAGTATTGACAGGCTTCTCACTGGGTGCGGAGAGCATTGCGCTGTTTGCACGCGTGGGTGGTGGTATCTATACAAAAGCTGCGGATGTAGGCGCCGACCTGGTAGGTAAGGTGGAAGCCGGCATTCCGGAAGATGATCCCCGTAACCCCGCTACTATTGCGGACAACGTAGGTGACAATGTTGGTGACGTAGCCGGTATGGGTGCTGACCTCTTTGGATCTTATGTAGCCACTGTACTGGCAACAATGGTATTGGGGAGCGAGATTGTATCCAACGACAAATTTGGTGGTCTTGGCCCGATCCTGCTGCCAATGATGATTGCAGGTTTTGGTATCGTGTTTTCTATACTGGCGACCGTTTTTGTAAGAATCTCCGAAACTGCGGGCCTGAACACCAGCACTGTACAGAAAGCGCTGAATATGGGTAACTGGGGGTCTATCGTACTCTCTGCTATTGCCAGCGCAGCGTTAGTTTACTGGATCCTGCCTGAAGGCTCGATTTACCTGAAACGTGATTATTTACCAGGAACAGGTGATTTACGTGAAGGGGCCAAAGCGATTACGCAGGGCGGTGTAGTGGGAGCGATCTTTGTGGGATTGGCAGTAGGTACGCTGATGAGTATCATCACTGAGTTTTATACTGCGATGGGTAAGCGTCCGGTGTTGACTATTATCCGGCAGTCTTCAACTGGTCATGCTACAAACGTGATTGGTGGTCTGGCTGTGGGTATGGAGTCTACCATGCTGCCTATCATCGTGCTGGCTTCAGGGATCTACGGATCTTATGCCTGTGCGGGTCTTTATGGCGTAGCGATAGCAGCTGCGGGTATGATGGCAACGACTGCGATGCAACTGGCCATTGATGCCTTTGGCCCTATTGCAGATAATGCAGGTGGTATTGCTGAAATGAGCGAACTGCCTAAGGAAGTGAGAGAAAAAACTGATATCCTGGATGCGGTAGGTAATACAACTGCTGCTACAGGTAAAGGTTTTGCGATTGCTTCTGCTGCACTGACAGCGCTGGCACTGTTTGCAGCGTTTGTAGGGGTAGCAAAAATTAACGGTATTGATATCTATAAGGCGAATGTACTGGCTGGCCTGTTCGTCGGCGCCATGATTCCGTTTATCTTCTCTTCCCTGGCAATCCGGGCGGTGGGCGAAGCGGCGATGAGTATGGTGGAAGAAGTGCGGAGACAGTTCAGAACTATTCCGGGTATTATGGAAGGTACCGGCAAACCTGAGTATGATAAATGTGTGGCGATTTCAACACAGGCTTCTATCAAGAAAATGATGGTGCCGGGGGCGATTGCGCTGATTACACCAATCGTAGTTGGTTTTGTGTTTGGTCCGGAAGTACTGGGTGGTTTCCTGGCAGGTGCTACCGTAAGTGGTGTACTGATGGGGATCTTCCAGAACAATGCCGGTGGTGCATGGGATAACGCGAAGAAGAGTTTTGAGAAAGGTGTGGAGATCAATGGAGAGACTTACTACAAAAAGTCTGAACCACACAAAGCATCTGTAACTGGCGATACCGTAGGTGATCCGTTTAAGGATACTTCAGGTCCTTCCATGAATATCCTGATTAAGCTGATGTCTATTGTGAGCCTGGTGATAGCGCCGACATTGGCAGATATACACCATACAGGACAGGCTGAGACTGCGAAAAAGCAACAAGTGAAGACAGAGCAGGTGATTGCTAAAAAGTAATTATTTGAAGTTTATTTTGAAAGCCCTGGCTACTTAGCCGGGGCTTTTTAATTATACAGTAATCGAAGAAGCGTCGAACAAGCATCGAACAAGCATCGAAGAAAGCTTATAGCGAGCTTATAGAAACCTTATAGAAGCACTAGCTAACCAGCTGGTTTTGATTTAATTATTAATTTATTTGCTGGAATTGAAAAACTCCTTACCTTTGTACTGTAATCATTTTAATTACAGTATGGTCAAAAGTAAGTTTGCAATATCGGTTCACATTCTCAGCCTGCTCAGTCTTTCTGAGTCAGAATGGCTGTCGAGCGATATCATTGCAGGCTCACTCAATACCAACCCTGCGCTGGTGCGCAAGGAACTGGCTGCACTGAAAGAAGCTGGTCTTGTAGAAGGCAAGGAAGGCAAAAACGGGGGTAGCCGGTTGACTAAATCTCCAAACAATATTTATTTATCCGATGTTTTCCAGATAGTGAAGGAAAACCACATCTTCGGCTTCTCTCCCAACCTCCCGAATCCAGACTGCCCGGTGGGCAGGGATATCAATGGTGCGCTGGAAGGCCTTTTCGACGAAATCGACCAGGCAGTATTTGAGAAACTGAAGCATACTACACTGGCGCAGTTCAGTGCCCAGTTCGTGTCTTGATTTTTTTTATACCAAACTGTAACAATTTTAATAACAATAAAATCATAATACAATGAAACTGACTATCGTAGGTGCGTCTGGCTTTATCGGCGGCGCTTTATTGGCTGAGGCCCTGGAAAGAGGACATGAGGTAACTGCTATTGTGCGTAATCCTGAAAAGGTCACTGTTACGAATCCCAGGCTGACTGTAAAGCAGGGTGATGTAGCGGATGCAGACAAACTTGCAGAATTGATTAAAGGTACTGAAGCTGTGATCAGCTCTTTCAGTGCGCATGATACACCTACTTACCTGAAACTGATTCAGGGTCTGGCAAATGGTGCGAGAAAAGCCGGCATCAGGCGTGTACTGGTAGTGAGTGGTGCAGGTAGCCTGGAAGTAGCACCGGGTGTGCAACTGCTGGATACCCCTGAATTCCCTGCAGAGTGGAAAGGTGGTGCTACTGCTACCCGTGAAGGTTTCTACTGGCTGAGACAACAGAACGACCTGGATTGGACCGTAATGAGCCCTGCTGCCTACATCTTCCCTGGTGAGCGTACGGGTAAATTCCGCCTGGGTAAGGATACCCTGGTAACTGATGCAGAAGGCAACAGCAGGATTTCAAATAAGGACTACGCGGTTGCGCTGATTGACGAAGTGGAGAAAAACCAGCATGTAAAGGCAAGGTTTACTGCTGCATACTAAACATATTTAAGGGGGCAATTATAGCCCCCTTAATTTTATGGGACTGACCCCGAATTTTTTTCTGAAAGCTGTACTGAAATGCTGTACTGATGAAAACCCCAGCTGCTCTGCTATCTGCGTCACGGATTGTGCCGGCGATTGCAATAACTGCCGGGCATGTTCCATTTTATGATCATTCAGGTATCCATACACGGTATTATCAAATACCAGTCTGAACCCGTTCTTCAGTTTAAATTCATTTATTCCTGCTGCTCTTGATAACTCTGTCAGCGAAGGTGGCGCCTGCATATGGGTCAATAGAAAATCCCTGGCATAATAAATCCGTTCTCTATCTACTGCAGACAATGCAAACCGCTCTCTCCGTACAGCTTCTGCCTGCTCCTGCTGCTCGCATTGCAATGCCAGTAACTCTATCACCTTTGATTGCAGGAATAGTTTTTTATGTCCGCCCTGGAACTGGCAATTCCGGATATCATCCAGGATCATGAGCATGCGGGCGGTAATGGGATGGTTACTTTTTTTATTCAGTATAATGGGCCTGTTGCCAGCCACATTGTTTGCCAGCATATCCAGGACCCGGCCGTTATTGTTTGCCAGCTGCAGGAACCGCTCTTTACTGAAGTTCATACCTACTACTGCCAGTCCGTCCTGTTTGGAGATGTGTGCATGCTCCACGCCTGCCGGGTTAAAAAAAAGATTGTGCTCCCGGGAAGCAAACAGGCGCTCACGTTCATTTCCTACATTGGTATTAAACTGTCCGCGTACCATAAAAAACAGGGACACAGCCGGCACGGCTTCTGTAGAATCTACATGCAGGTTCTCGTATACAGAGGCATCGCCGGAGAAAATATGGTAACCGTCAAAAAAGGTTTCCCGGAATACCGCTTCTCCAAAGTGGTATTTGATTTCCTGCTTCTCTTCTACCAATATGGTAGATACGAGTTTTTCCTGCAGGTCGTCCCCCATCTCCTCCTCGAGCAATAATTCATTTATATCATTTCTGATCTGGACACCCATAATAATCCGTTAAATATAAAATTTTATCCTTTTCATGTAACAGTTAGCCGGACGAGGTGCATCACCTTTGCACAAAACTAAATATTATAATTACATGATCGGAATATTCAAAACAAATATCAATACAGACCTGGATAAGTTGAAAGTTATTTCGGCCATCCACCAGGAGTTCCGGGTTCAAGCCTGTACTGTAGATATTGAAGATTGCGATAAAGTATTACGGGTTGTGGGCCAGGGAGGTCCTGTGAACGAAGGAGAAGTTATTTTTCTTTTACAACGCATGGGTTATCAATGCGATATACTGGATTGAGGATTATTTTTTTAAAATTTCTACGCCAACCTATAGGGGTAACCCCAATATCCCACGTCATATATGCGTGTTTAGATTTACACTAGCGCACCTTACAACCATTTTGTAAAAAATTTATAACTATCAAATCCTTTTATGAAGACAAGGCTAGTAAAGCTCCTGTCCATTGGCATCCTATTGCTTTGGGCGCTACAGACTAATGCGCAGCAACGGTTTACATTAAGTGGATATGTAAAAGACCAGCAAAACGGGGAAAGCCTGATCGGCATTTCCGTTTCCAAAGCAGGAACAGGCATTGGTACAGTGACCAACGAATATGGCTTTTATTCTCTCACATTACCTGCCGGCGACCATGACATTCAGTTCTCTTATGTAGGGTATGCTCCTATTAAAACCCACATTTCCCTGAAAGGAAACCAGACCCTGGACATCAAACTGGATAAATCCAGCAGTCAGCTGAACACCGTAACAGTGATCGGCGATAAAAAAGAGAAAGCAGTCAATACACTGAACACGAGCATCAACCGCCTGGACATTGCCCAGATGAAAAAGATGCCCACCTTTATGGGTGAAGTAGACGTACTGCGTTCCATCCAGACCCTACCCGGCGTACAGACCGTAGGTGAAGGGGCCAGCGGCTTCAACGTACGTGGTGGCGCGGCAGACGAGAACCTGATTCTGCTGGATGAGGCACCTGTATACAACTCCACCCACATGCTTGGATTCTTCTCTGTATTCAACCCGGATGCAGTAAAAAGCGTAAACCTCATTAAAGGTGGTTTTCCGGCTGAATACGGTGGTCGTACCTCGTCCGTACTCGACATACGCATGAAGGATGGGAACAACCAGAATATGGCTGTAAATGGCGGTATCAGCAATGTATTTAGCCGTCTCTCCATCGAGGCACCTATCGTGAAGGATCAGTCCTCCTTTATCGTCGCTGCCCGCCGTTCTTATATCGACATTCTCATGAAGCCATTCCTGAAAGGAGATATGAAGGACACCAAATTAAACTTCTACGATATCACCGCTAAAGCGAACTTTAAACTGAACAAGACCAATACCCTCTTTGTGAGTGGTTACCTGGGAAGGGACGTATTCGGATTCGGCTCGCAGGTGAATATGAACTGGGGGAATAAAACCGCTACTGTAAGATGGAACCATGTGTTCAACAACAGATTGTTCCTGAACCTGACTACTTTTTATAGTAACTATGACTACAGTCTTGAGTTCAACAACGGTACTTCCAAAAACGAAAGTGATAATTACCAGGCTTATAACTGGACTTCCAACATCATCAACTACGGTCTGAAACCTGGCTTTACTTACTATATAAATGCAAAGAACAGTGTGCACTTCGGGGTACAGGGTATCTACTACACTTTCAAGCCGGGTAAGGGTGTGAGCCAGGACGGTGCGAGCATAAACGTAAAGAACCTGACACTGCAACATGGCCTGGAAGCAGCTGCTTACATTGATCATGAGTGGAAACCGAGTAAGAAATTTGGAGTGCAGTATGGCCTTCGCCTTTCTGAATACCAATACCTGGGTAACAGTACCGCCTACTACTACAATGATACCACACCCGGTATTCGTAAAACACTCATAGGCAGCAAAACTTATGGTACCAATGAACTGATTAAAGCTTATAACTACCTGGAGCCAAGAATCAATGTTCGCTATGGCATCAATGACAACAATGCCCTGAAAGCATCTTTCAGTCGTACTACGCAGTACATGCACCAGTTGTCAAATACCGCCTCTCCTACGCCACTCGATATCTGGACGCCAAGTACCAACAATGTGCAACCACAGGTTGCCGATCAGTACACAGTAGGTTATGCATACGATGCAACTTCAGGCAGGTATGAAATCTCTGCTGAACTGTTTTACAAAAACATGAACCACCAGCTGGACTACATTGACAATGCGAACCTGCAGCTGAACCAGTACATTGAAGCAGACCTGCTGCCAAGCAAAAGCCGCTCTTATGGTCTGGAAGTGATGGCGAAAAAAGAAATCGGTTCTACTACAGGCTGGATCAGCTATACCCTGTCTAAATCTGAGCGTAAAACTGAAGGTATCAACCAGGGTGAATGGTTCCTGAACCGCTACGACCGTACACACAATGTGAATGTCGTAATGACGCATGAAATCAACAAACGTACTTCCTTCTCTGCTAACTGGGTATATGCGACAGGTACGCCTACCACCTATGCAGACAGCCGCCTGGAGTACCAGGGTTGGGATATTCCATACAATAGTACTGACAAACGTAATACTTACCGCCTGCCAGCCTTCCACCGTCTGGATGTATCACTGACGCTGAAAGGTAAGCAGCTGCGCCGCTGGAAAGGAGAATGGGTGTTCTCGCTGTACAATGTGTACGCACGCCGCAATGCCTACTCTATCTACTTCCGGCAGAATGAAGATGACAAGAGCAAGAAAGAAGCAGTTCGCCTGTCTATCATTGGTTCTATCATCCCAGGTATTACTTACAATTTTAAATTTTAACCGCCATGAAGCAGAGATTTTTCCAACTTAGCATATTAGCAGCTTTCATGACAGGGATGAGCGCCTGTACGGATGTAATTGACCTGGATGTTCCCAATGGTACTTCTTATCCCGTGGTGGATGCATGGATTACCACTGAACCGGGTACACAATATATCAGGGTTACAAAGTCAGTTTCTTATACACAGTCAGGTTCAGCACCTGTGGTCAGTGATGCAACCATTACATTGTATGATGAAACAACCGGCGATATTTATCCATTTGTGTTTGCAGATTCAGTATACAAATGTGATCCGGGTAGCAAACAGATTGGTCAGGTCAATCATACTTACCGCCTGCGTGTGGAGTACGATTCAAATACATACGAAGCCACGGATACCATCAAACCGGTAGCCGCCATTTCAAAAATCGATTATAAGTACAAGGAAGAAGGGGATGATGGTGTAAGCAATGCAGGTTACTATGTACGATTCTATGCAACTGATATGGCAGGTCAGACAGATTATACCTGGGTCAGATCTTACAGGAATAATCTGAATAATAACAATATCGTAGAAGATTTCTATGTCATTGACGGTGGATTCTCTGAAGGTTTGTCTGACGGACAGGAGTTCCCACTGTTTGTAGGAGAGAGTGTGAATGATGACGAACATCCTTTTCTGAAAGGTGACCTGGCGATTGTGAAACTGCGCTCACTGAGTTATCCGAGCTATTTCTGGGTAACATCTGTGCAGTCACAGCTGGAATCAGGCGGATTATTTGCTACTGTACTGGCCAATGTAGGCACTAACCTCAGGAACGTTACAGATGGTGGTGGCAAAGGAAAGCTGCTGGGATGGTTTGGAACCTCCGCTGTAAGTGCTGACTCGATTACCACGAATTGATTTTCTTCTATAAGGGCGGGGGTCAGTAAGGCCAATTCAACACACCTTGACTGACCTCTCTCCCTCTCTTCTCTCTCACTTTTCTTTAAACTTAATTTTATGAAAAAAGCGCTGTTGGCGCTGCTGATACTGTCATCAGTACAGCAGGCCTGGGCTCAGACTGCCCAGACGGAAACGTTATTCTCTAAAAAGTCTACATCTGCAAAAATTGGTGCATATGGTGTGCCTGCGGCCAATTTAACATCGATAGATGGTAATTTCGCGGTTATGACCGGCGGTTATGGCGGGGTGCTGATAAACAGGAAGTGGATGTTTGGTGCGGGTGCCTATTCACTGGTAAACAATATCACTTCTACGTATGCACCAAGTGCCACCACGGGTTATAAGCAATATTTGAATTTCTGGTATACCGGGCTTGCTGTGGAATATACCCACAATACTGATAAACTGATCCACTGGACAGCAGGTGCGCTGGTAGGCGGCGGGGCCGTAGGAAGAAGGAACAAAGCAACTTTCGACCTTGATGACGACGATAGGCATTATCATTCTTACGACAGGAGCGGATTGTTTGTGGCAGAACCATTTGCCAATATAGAGCTGAATGTAACCAGCTACCTGAGACTGGACCTGGGAGCTACCTACCGCTTTGTACAGGGATCTAATACACCGAATATTTCTAACGGGGATCTGAGCATGGCATCTTTCCATTTTGGAATTAAGGCCGGGAAGTTCTGATAAAAGATACTTGTGCCAGGCATTGCTATCTGTTCTGTCTTGCTGTAATGGGTGGCCGAAGGATGGCATGCCTGTTTTTAAAATAATCACGACTTTTTCGAATAAACAAACCAGGAATACGGCCTCTTCCTTTCGGAAGGGGCCTTTTTTGTGTTTTCTGAAAAATAAATTTTGCAATTACGAAAAGTGTCGTACATTTACTTACGAAGATATTCGTAGATCAATAATCATTGAAAATAAAATGAGCACAGCAAAAAATAGCAAACCGACGGAAAGTGAACTGGAGATTCTGGGAATCCTGTGGGAGAAAGGCGCCTGTACGGTAAGGGATGTGCACGAAGAGCTGTCAAAAAGCAAAGATGCGGGGTATACTACCACCCTGAAGCTGATGCAGATTATGCATGACAAAGGCTATTTAAACAGGGATGCCAGCAGCAAGACGCATGTCTACACTGCTGCGATTTCACAGGAAAACACCCAGCAGCAATTGCTGAACAAAATGATTGATACCGTATTTAATGGTTCTGCTTCTCAGTTAGTCATGCAGGCCCTTGGTCATCATACTTCTTCGAAAGAGGAACTGGACAAGATCAGACAGTACCTGAATGACATAGAAGACCAGCAAAAAAGGTAAACTCAAGTCTTATGACAGCACAATTTGTTCTCCCGACTATTCTGATCCAGGCATTTGGATGGGCGCTTTTACATTCCCTGTGGCAAGGGTTTCTGATCTTCGCCTGTCTCCGGCTGGTACTGTATGTGTGGCCGCACATGAGCGCCAGGATCAAGTATAACCTGTCGTACCTGTCACTGACCGGCATTTTTGCCTGGTTCGCCATTACGCTGTACCAGCAGGTGACTGCTGCACTGCGCATCCGGCAGGCTACCTGGGTGATGATTGAAACCGGTGTACGGCAGCGGCACCTCGATGTTCCTCCGATATATCACAGTCAAAGCACTATTAAGCACTTCATTCCACAGCTGGAAATGTGGTTTCCTGTGCTGGTTGCCTTATATGTGACTGGAGTAGCTGTCATGAGTATCAAACTAATTATGGACCTGGTGCAACTGAAACAGATCCGGAACAAACAGGTGCTGCCTATAGATACAGCATGGGAAAAGCACCTGGAGCGGCTGGCTGCCCAGTTACGGATTCCACGCAAGGTGCAGTTGCTGATCTCTACACACATCCAGGTGCCGGTTATGATTGGCTTTCTGAAACCATTGATCCTGCTGCCTGTAGCCATGTTCAACAACCTGACTGCCGAACAGCTGGAAGCCATTCTCCTGCACGAACTGGCACACATCAAACGCAATGATTATCTACTCAATATCTTCCAATCTATTGTTGAAACAATCCTGTTTTTTAATCCTTTCATCTGGTGGATCACAAAAAACATCCGGCTGGAAAGGGAACACTGTTGCGACGACCTTGTTATTGCAAGCCAGGTGCAACCCCTGCAATATGCCAAAGCGCTTGTAGCATTAGAAGAATACCGGTTAACAGTTAATGCACTGGCCATGGCAGCGGCAGATAATAAACAACATCTATTTCACCGCATTAAACGCATCATGGAAATGAAAACCAAGAACATCAATTATACACAGAAACTTTTGGCGGTACTGATTATCGCCGTTAGCCTGGTCGCTATTGCATGGTTGAATCCCATTCAGGCACGGGCAAAAAAGACAAACAAAAGTACACCGGCACCTGTACTGACTAAAATATCCCGTACGCTGCTGGGTGATACGACTGTGCCAAAAACGAATGCTCACACAGAAGAGGAGCAGGATAAGGATCAATTGGACCACGAAGCTAAGCTTGCAGATGAACAGGCAGCTGCCGCCATGGCTAATATCAACTGGGATGACGTGAACAACGATATCGCCAATGCCATGAAAGAAGTGAACTGGGATGATGTGAACAGGGAGGTTGAAAACGCGATCAGGAATATAGACTGGACCCAGATCAACAAAGATGTTGAAAAGGCAATGAAGGATATTAACTGGAATGAGATCAATAAGGAAGTGAAGGAGAGTTTGAAAGATGTGAATGTGCATCCTAATGTGAATGTGAATACTAATGTAAACATCGATACCAACGATATCCAGGAGAGTATTCGCATAGGCCTGGATGCCGCCAGATCTGCAATCAAAGATGTAGCTATTCCTGCGGCCAAAATGGGTATAGAATCTGCCAGGGCGGCCATGAACAGCCAGGAATTTAAGGAGGCGATGGAGAAAGGTCGCCAGGAAGCAGCAAAGGCGATGAAAGAGTCCCGCGAGCAAATGGCACTCGCAATGGCGACCGCAAAAGCTGAGATGAAGAAAAAGCACATCGCTGAATCTAAATATCGGGAGGATGCGGTTCATGCCAAAGCTGACGGACAATACAAAGAAATGATTGATAAAATGGCTGCTGATAAGCTGATCGACGCCAGCAAGGGTTACACCATCCAGAAAAAAGACGGGGACCTTTACATCAATGATGTAAAGCAGTCTGCCGAAGTAGCTGACAAATACAAAAGCTACCTGAAGAATGCAAAGAAACTGTTGATTGCTGGTAAAGAGGACCGTCTGAGTATTAGTGTAGAAGAATAGATTATAGGGGGGCTTTCCGCCAAAGCCTGTTATTTATACTGCGCTACTGCCGTTCCTACGGCAGTAGCGTTTTTATTTGATGGTTCCCCCTTATCTTTATGTATTAAACCACCACAAGGATGAAGAAGATTTCCCAAGGGATACTGATGATGCTTTTAGCTACGGGTGCTGTAGCACAGGATTTAAATAAAACACTCCTGGACTTTACCGTCATTAAAAATAATGCCGCCACACCGGTAAAAAATCAGGGAGAAACCGGTACCTGCTGGTGTTTTTCGTCTACTTCGGTAGTGGAATCAGAATGCCTGAGAAAAGGGTTGCCAGCACTTGATCTCTCCGAAATGTACATTGTACGTAATATCTACCTGGAGAAGGCGAAGAACTATATTCACAGGCAGGGATTCACCCGCTTTGACGAAGGTGGTCTGGCGCATGATTTCCTGCATGCTGCAGCCATCTATGGCCTGATGCCTGAGAATGTTTACAGCGGTCTGAAAGATGGGCGCACCAGTCATAATCATGGGCCGATGGTGGAAGAGATGAAAAACTACCTGGATAGTTTGCTGAAGGTAAAGAGACCTTTGCCGGATAACTGGACGGTGCGTGTGAACAGCATCCTGGACAATTATTTAGGTACAGTTCCGGCTTCATTTACTTATAATGGCAAGACCTATACGCCTGTAACTTTTGCGAAAGAAGTAGTGAAGTTTTCACAGGACGATTATGTGAACCTGACCTCATTCACCGACCATCCTTACTATGCGCCTTTTATTGTGCAGGTGCCTGATAACTATTCTAATGGTGCTTATTATAACCTGCCACTGGAAGAGCTGGTGAATGTGGCAAAAGCTACGGTGAATAAAGGGTATACAGTATTGTGGGATACGGATATGAGCAACAGGGGATGGGTGCTTGGTAAAGGATATGGATTATATCCTGCAGAAGATTCCTTGTTGAAGAAAGTACCTTTCAATCCTGATATGAGTGAGAAGGCGTATAATGCAGCAGACAGGCAACGTTTGTATGAAGAGCTGGTGACGGAGGATGATCATCTGATGCAGATTACGGGGTTAGGTAAGTCAGCCGGTGGTAAGGAGTTTTTCATTGTAAAGAATTCATGGGGACCGAAGGCCGGGCCTTTTGATGGGTATATGCATGTGTCTATTCCTTATTTTGCGATGAATACGATTACGATGGTGGTGCCGAAGGCGGTGCTGGATAAGGCGATGTTGGGTAAGCTGGCGTTGAAGTAAGTTGGTGAGAATTGCTATAGGTTATGAAATGACAAGTCTATGAGTGAATCGATTTTGATTGGAATGAATTGCTATTGACAAAGAGAAATAATAAGCCTGCTGGTGAACCGATTTTGACAGGTAAGATGGCTTAAAATACTAATCAATAAAAAACCGCTTCTGCCTACGGCAGAAGCGGTTTTTTATTAGCTGGCATAGGTTGCAAAAGGCAATATATTTATCTGTAAAATGAATGAAAGATTAGTGATGCGAGACTTCGAAGGTCCTGAAGTCCTGTACTTCACCGGGTTCTATTGTAATGCCTGTTACTTTGGCAAGTGGAGGCCCCTGACGGCACCAGGCGATGAAAGCTTCCATTGGCGCCTCCTCTCCTTCTGCAGCAATCCAGACACTCCCATCGGGCAGGTTTTTGACCTGGCCTTTGATGTCAAGCCCATCTGCGGTCCGCTTGGTATTAGTTCTGAAGAAAACACCCTGCACCTTGCCTTTTACAATAATGACTTTGTGTATCTTTTGCATTGTTGTGCTGTTACGGTTGTAAAATATGTATTGTGAACATATTAAATCTACGAACAGTCAGGGGGAAATTAAAATTAATCTGCCGGGGGGCAGGGAGAGCTGACGAATGCTGGTTTGGTAATGGTTGACAAGGGTTGGGAACGCTGATAAGGATCATTTGATGAATGAGGATCATTAAAAGATCATTTGATGAGCAGGGATCATTAAAAGGTCATTCGATGAGTAAGAATCATTAAAAGACCATTTGATGAGTAGAAATCATTAAAGATCATTCGATGCCTGGGAATCATTATTAAACAGAATGCCCCCATCTCCTTACGCTGCGTAATTAAACAACGTATGCTCATGTCCGCGCATTGCCTCATCACCAAAGAAGAATTCCTTTACCGTTTCATACTGCCCACCTGCTGCTGGTTTCCGCAATAAAGTGAAACTCTTGCACTGAAAGCTGCGTACAAATACCTGGTTGTAAAAATGATCATATACCTGATCAAACTCACGGGTATTCATCCCCCTCGCTATCGTGATATGTGGCTTATATGGACTGGATTTGATATCGAACTCCTGTAAGATCCTTTTGTGCAGTTCTACAAGTGGCTTGGGATTCGCCACATTGATAAAGATCGTGCGCCTGTCGTGCTGCTGCTCGAAGTGATCAAAACGGGAAGTATATAAGGTAAAACCTGATTGTCTGCTTGCTATACTATCCAACAAGCTGACAAAGTCATCCTCAAAACGCACTGGAAATACAGAACGGAAAAGACTGATATTAGCCTGTGAAAACCGGGTATCACTAATGCCCAGCTCCTGTGCTACCATCCGCTTTAAAGCCATTACATCATTGTTGATATGAGTACCGGGATTAACTACTAATAAGTAGTCATACAATAATTCCTGTTCAGGAATAACGTTATTATTTGTAATCATAACCAAATAAGTTTTGAACTTAAAGTGTATTGGTTATTTGAATATTGACATTACAAATATAGAATCTTTATTTCAATAATACTAATTTATTTAGCATTTTTTACTAATTATTTTTGTTTAATACTAAAAAGTATAGCACCCGCAGGTATAAAAAAACCGGTACAGCAGCCATTTAAACGGCTACCATACCGGAGTAAAATAAATATGTAATTGGCTTATGCCAGTGCTTTAATGATTGCTACGAAATCAGCAGCTACCAGAGATGCACCACCGATCAGACCACCATCCACATCAGGGCAGGAGAACAGCTCAACAGCATTAGAAGGTTTTGCACTACCACCGTACAGGATAGAGATGTTCAGGGCAGCTTCACGGCCGTATTTAGCAGCGATCTGTGCCCTGATAAATGCGTGCATGTCCTGTGCCTGTGCTGCACTTGCAGTCAGACCAGTACCGATTGCCCAGATTGGCTCATAAGCAATCACAACATTCTTCAGTTGCTCAGCTGACAGGTGGTACAGGCTTTCTTCCAGTTGTTTTGCAACATATTCGTTCTGGGTTTCAGCTTTTCTCACTTCCAGTGGTTCACCGCAACAGAAAAGAGGTTTTAAACCGTTTGCCAGTGCCAGGTCGATCTTTTTAGCCAGTACTGCGTTACTTTCCTGGAAGTATTCTCTTCTTTCAGAATGACCCAGGATCACGTAGTCTACGCCTACAGACTGCAGCATTTCTGCTGATACCTCACCAGTATAAGCACCGGATTTTTCTGACGCACTGTTCTGTGAAGCCAGGAAGAAACCAGGATTGTTCTTCAGCAATGCTTTCGCTTTCACCAGGTAAGGGAAAGGGGTAGCAAATACAACTTCCTGTCCTTCCTTCAGATGCAGACCTGCCGCCAGTACGTCATTGATCAGCTGCTCACCCTGCGCCAGGGTCAGGTTCATTTTCCAGTTTCCTGCAACGATTTTTTTTCTCATGTTTATCGCTATTGTTAATGATATATTGAATCTAAGATTTTACTGCTGCATATACAGCTTTCAGCAAACGTTCTTCCACGTCTCCCAGCTGCTGACCTTTGAACTGCATCCACTGACGGGCATCCCGCAAAGCCTCCTGTTCCCTGTAAGGTCCAGGTTGTACCCCACCCCATGAAAAGGAGGGTACGAACTTAGGCGGAAATTCGCCTCCAAAGATATTACACGAAACGCCAATTACAGTGCCTGTGTTAAACATTGTACCAATACCGCTCCGGCTGTAATCGCCCATGATCAGTCCACACTTGGTACCAGCCGGTATCGCCTCGTTCCGGGCTTCGACCCAGATCCTTACTGTACTGGCGTTATTTTTCAGGTTTGAGTTCGTGGTATTTCCGCCCAGGTTGCACCATTCACCCAGCACCGAATCTCCCAGGTAGCCATCATGGCCTTTGTTGGAATATCCCAGCATTACCACATTCTTGATCTCTCCGCCCCCTACGCTACCAGGTCCCAGGGTGGTAGCGCCATATATTTTAGTGCCCATCTTCAGTACCGCACCTTCACAAAGCGCCAATGGGCCCCTGATCAGGCAGCCCTCCATCACCTCTGCTCCTTTGGCAATGTAGATCGGCCCCGTCTTTCCATTCAGGATACTGTGTTCTACCACAGCTCCCGGCTCCAGGAAGATATTTTCCGCGCCACTGACCTGGTTTGAACCCGATATCGGGGCAGAAATACGACCTGCTGTGAGCAGGGCAAAGTCCTGGCGCAAAGCACTATCATTTAATCGAAATATATCCCATGGATACGTCAGCTGCTGTACTGATTCCTGATAGTTAACCCGGTCACCGGTGGTGTTTTTTTGCAGATCACTACCAGCCACAGTTTTGGCCAGTAATATATTGTCTTTATACAGCTCCGCCCCTGTTTTTAAGGTCCTGATAGCCTGTACCAGCTGAGTATCGGGCAATATATGACCATTGATCAGCACGCAGTGATCACCAGGAGTAATAGATTGAAGGGGAAATTTTTCCTGCAGATAAGGAAGGGTCAGGAAGCTGGCGCTGGCATTGAGCCATCGCTCCCATTTTTCTCTTATGGTAAGTATCCCTACACGGATGGCCGCTACCGGCCGGGTATGAGTGAAAGGGTACAACAAATCGCGTGCAGGAGAGTCAAATAGAATATAATGCCGCTCCATAAGGGGATAAAAATAGAAAATCCCATCGAAAAAGTCGATGGGATTCTCATTAAATTATTTGACAGGCCTTTACTAGGCTTTCTTTCCGTAGCGTTTGTTGAACTTGTCGATACGACCTGCTGTATCCACCAGCACGTTCTTTCCGGTATAGAAAGGATGTGAAGTATTGGAAATTTCAAGCTTGATCACTGGATATTCGTTACCATCTTCCCACTTGATAGTTTCTTTAGTAGGAGCGGTAGACTTGCTCAAGAAAGTATGTCCATTAGACATATCTTTGAATATTACAAACCTGTAACTTTCCGGATGGATTCCCTGTTTCATCAGAATTTTAGTTTTCTTTGTTTTTTACCAGATGCAACCGCGCATATTCATTCTTCTTACAGTTGATGAACGCCCATGCTAGGTTTCATACCAATATTTATAATACAGGCTGCAAAGGTAATTATTTATTTTAAATTTCCAGACTTTAAGACTGAATTTTTTTAATCTTTCATGTTCACATACTGGAGGGGTATGTTCAGATTGCCCGATCTGAGCAGCTGTATAACCTCCTGAAGATCATCTCTTTTTTTGCCGGTTACCCGAACGATGTCGTCCATGATGGCCGCCTGTACCTTGGTGCCGGAATCTTTAATCATTTTGACAATCTTCTTGGAATCTTCCTGTTTGATACCATTGCGTACTGTGATATCTTTCTTTACCACCTTACCGCTCTGGTAGTGCTCTTTGCTCAGGTCATAAATGTTCGCATCCAGCCCCTGCTTTATAGTACGGCTGATCAGCACGTCAATCACCTGGTCCAGCTTCATCTCACTCTCTACTTCAATAGCCAGGCTCAGGTCTTTTTTATTGAGCGCAATATTGACATGAGAGCCTTTGAAATCGTACCTGTTAGTGATTTCTTTATTTACCGTATTTATCGCATTGTCAAGTGTCTGTGTGTCCACTTTGCTAACAATATCAAAGGATGGCATAATGAGTTATTTTTTTGTGACAGAAGGCAAATATAAATATGAATTAGGAAATAGCGACCATGTAGCTTATAAAATGAAAAACCCCGGGACGTTTCCCGGGGTAATTCCCTTCCTAGGCAGGGAACAGTGTCACTTGATATTTACAAGCGACCAACAACTCTCTTTCTTTATCAGTCGATCTTCGTCACCTTGGAGGAGCCTGAAGAAGACTGGTTAATGGAAGGATTACCTTTGTAACGTACTTTGGCGCCACCGCTTACACTGATATCCAGTTTCTTTGCTGCATATACAGCCAGGTCGCCACTACCTGATACCCCTACTTCCACATCCTGTGATTGCAGCGCCAAAGCGTCTACACTCGCTGATCCGGAAATACCATATTCAACATCTGGGATACTACCTTTCAGTGTGATTTTGGTTGAACCAGATACACCAACTTCCAGCTTATCTGCATTCAGATCCAGATCTATGATCACACTACCACTGATCCCCAATTCTACTTTGTTACCTTTCAGCGTACCCTTGCTATAGAAGCCACCGGAGCCGCTGGCAGCGAGAGACTTCACTTCGGCCATCGTCACATTTACCGTGATTTTCTGGGAAGGCTTGATGTTGTATCCTTTCTTTACATGCAACTGCAATTCGCCGTCTTCTATATCTGTCACGATGTAAGGCAGTATATTATCGTCTGCTTCTATCTCAATGCTACTACCTGAACCAGGTGTGATGTATACATTGAAACTACCTGAGGCAGCAATGCTTTTAAATGGAGACGCAGACCTTGATTCTTTCTTAATGGTTCCGCTACCGGTTATATGCTCCTTCTGTGCAAATACGGTCACGCTGGTGAATAAGAGCATCAGGAATGCAATAGTTGTTGTTTTCATAATTGTGTTATTTAAAGGATGGATTTTAGTTCGTACCAAATGAAACATCACTGTATGTACCATTTATTGTCAGTGTAGGCGACTGATCATTGCCACCTGCGGAGATGGCGTTATAGGTGAGTTGTGATGCTTTCTTTACAGAGCTTTCACTCTTCATAGACAGACCGCCGTTGTGTACATCACCGTTGTGCAAACTGATCCTAAACTGTAAGCCAATGCGCGAAGGCATACCCATCAGTTTAATATCCGCGTAAGTGAGCGTGATCCTACCGCCTTTGAAACCATTCCCTATGCTCTTTACTTTCAGATCACCATACACCAGTTTTGCATTTACTTCTGCCTGTAGTTCTGCAATATTGAAATCAGAATAATTGCAGGTGATATTGACAGAGGCAGCTCTGGCTACTTTGTAATCATCGTAGTTAGACTTTGAATCCAGCACTCCGACAGTACCGAGTTCGTATTCGGAGTAGTTGGAGCGGGTATTGAGAGAGCCGATATTATCACATTTCAGATTGGAATAATTAGCGTGTACAATCAGTGCATCGGCCTTGCCAATGCGGCCTTTATCGCAATAGTTCATACTCAGCGTTAAAGATTTTTGCACTTCCCTGATATCGTAGGTACAATAATTTAAGCCAATAGTAGCCGGGAAACTCAGCACATCTGTCAACACATCTCCGAAGCTATTATCCAGCGCCAGTTTGCGCAGATCTTCAGGTACGTATACTTCGTAGTCGATGTTTACATAATCTTTGCTATCTCTCCTGGCGCCCCAGTTGAATAGTCTGCCCGTGGAACCCAGCGGGTGATAACTGGTTTGCAGCGAAATATTTCCATTGGCATTGCTCTCATCAATATCTACCATATTCGCTGAGTTCTGTGCCTCGTCGGGATTCTTTCCAAAACCGGTAATGGTGATGGTTGCTTTAACATGATTCTGCTTCCAGGTATGGATAATGATCTTGCCGTATTTATTAGATATGGACAATACTGAATTACTTCCATTCGCATAATCTTTCGAAATAACGCGCTTGAATTCACTGTCCCCTTTTTTACCAAATGCCATTATGGGCAATAACAGTAGTAATAGTATTTTACATTTCTCTTTCATAATTTGACTGCTTTTGCTTAACGGGCTGTTTGTCTCTCAACTCATCAAGTATTTTATCAAGAAGGTCCAGCTTCAGTTGATAGTAGCGGACCATGGCTGCTTTAATTCTTTCATTTCCCGGGTTCTGAACCAGTTCTGCTTCCAACACCTTGTAGGTATCGTTGCGTAGTTCCAGTTCTTTGCGGGCGGCGCTATCCAGGCCCAGTACGGCCGGTGGATAAGCCTTGATTTCAGACAGGCGCTTCTCTATCTGGGAAGTATAGTAAATACCGGCTTCCTGCAACTCTGGCGAAACGGCGGCTACCTGCTGCTGTTTCTTCATTTGCAGAAACTGGAAGATGACAATGGTATTCACCACCAGCACCAGTACTGCTGCTACTTTGAGCCAATTGCGCCCCAACATTTGCAACACCTTTCCTTTTTTCTGTGGCGCAAGTTCCTTCTCCAGTTTATCCCACAAAGCGGGTCTGGGTCCGGGCTGCTCAAAATCTGAACGGTGCTGCCTGATAAATTCTTCAAAACTCTGTTCTGGCATCAGCGTATTGCATTTTTTTGTTTAATGATCTGCCGCACTTTGTCTTTTGCACGCATGTACTGCGTCTTCACAGTAGATTCAGATATATCCAGCATGGTAGCAATCTCCTTGTGGGAGTACTCTTCAAAGATGTAAAGGTTCAGCACAGTACGGTAACCATGCGGCAATCCCTGTATGGCATCTTTGATAGCGGAAACTGTCCAGGTGAAGCTATCTTCGTCCATTTCTGCTTTGTCTTCTGCGACATCTATATTGTCCACTTCTTCAAAATACACTTTCTTTCTGCGCAGGTGGCTCAGGCAATGGTTGACCACGATCCTTTTGATCCAGGCCGTCACGCTACCCGTATTTTCCAGGCGGTCAATGTTCCGGAACACCTGTATAAAGGCCTCCTGCAGTGTATCTTCAGCATCAGCTGCGTTACCAGTCATACGTAAACAGATGTTATACATTGCTTCCGAATAAGCATTGTACAGCTCGCGGAACGCGCGAACCTCTCCCTTTTTGCACTGGGCTACCAGGTGATCTGTTATAATGGTCTGATTCAAGTTGTTGTTGGCTGATGCTTGCATAATAAAGACAATATTTTTAAAAAAGGTTGCACCGCTGATGGGAAATTTTTGGGGAATTATGAATTAAAAGCAGTCAAAATGTTAGCAATCAAACGATTATGATTTGAAAAAAAAGGACGCAACCATGGGGTTACGTCCTATCCATCCTTATATGTACCTAAAAAACAGGCCGATGTTAGTTCGTCTTCACACGGTTTTGTTCGTCTTCCAGGCCGGTCTGGTGGTTACGGGCAGCCTTGATATTCATATTACCGAAGCGGTAGGTGAATGCGAGGCGAACCTGCCTGGATTCCCATTTGGAATTCACTGACATAAAGCGACCGGCGTTGGTGAAGGTGCCGCGGAAGCGCTGATTATTAAATACGTCGTTTACATTCAGCTTCAGGCTACCTTTCTTATGCAGGATGGATTTGGATAATCCGCAGTCAAATGCATACATCGGTTTCATTTTCATGAGTCCTTCATCTGCAATCTGGGAAGACAAATAGAAGAAGGTAGCTTCTGCTGTGATGCCGTAAGGCAGTGTGAACGTGTGCTGGGTACGGCCCATAAAACCACCGGATTCCACACTCACCAGGTTATTGTCTACCATGGTTTCGTACTTAGCATACAGTGCCTGGAAGTAAGTGTAGCTGTTCCACCACTTCGTGATCGGGAATGGCACAGAGATACTGAAGGTGAAGTTGTCAGACTTTGCAATGTTCAGGTACCTGTAGCGAAGGATGGATGTATCGCCGGTTGCCGGATCTTTTTCTGACTCTGCCACCTGTGTCAGTTTATCTGATGCATGTGCATACGCCACTGAAGTAGTCAGGAACTGTTTGAACGTATGGGTTACTTCAAAGTTGTTGCTGTAAGACGGCTTCAGGTAAGGATTTCCTGCAATCTTGGTATACCTGTCCAGGTAGAATTCGAAGGGGTTCAGGTCTTCGTAATCCGGACGCTGTATACGACGGCTGTAGGAAATACCCAGCTGATGGTCTTTGGCCACGTTGTAGCTCATGAACAGGCTTGGGAACAGGTTGAAGTAGGTAGTATCTGTCACTTTAGAGATGGTTACAGAGTTCCCTTCGATATGTGACAGTTCACCACGCAAACCTGCCTGCAGCGTGAGTTTCTTGAACTGTTTGGAAAAATTGACATAACCTGCATTCACATTTTCCTTGTAGATAAAATGGTTGGAACGGTTATAGTCATACACCCAGTTGTTGTAGCGTAAAGAGTCAAATCGTGCATCGTTATCAGATTTTACAAAGCTGAGCTTCACCCCTGCTTCCAGTTTTGCCTGGTGTTTCAGAGGATTGACATAATCAGCCTTGAAAGTTTTGATTTCGATTGTAGATGGCTGCATATTACGGGTAGTATCGCCGTGTGTAAAGTTTTTACCGCTGGCATCAAATGTGTTTGAATAGGTATTTAAACGTTTGCTATCGTGGTTGTGCGCATAGTCCAGGTCAATGCTCAGTTCCTTGCCGGTAGTATCCAGTATACCTTTATAGTTCAGGTTATAGGCCATCCTGTTCCAATCGCCAGGGTTCTTTGAATCGGTGCGCAGTGTAGAGTCAATAATACCATTTTTACCAATGTAGGTCACGGAATGGGAAGGCATGGTATAATCTCTCAGCGCCCCGTCTATCATGACACCGATGGTATGGTTCTTATTGATGAAATAATCGAATCCCAGTTTGGCGCCATTGTACTTTGAAGTCTGGTTATGGGTGTTGTGGTTATTGAACTCATTCACACTGCCTTCAGCAGGATAGCTGCGATACAGGTCCAGCGACTGGTTGTTCCGGCGGTAGTTATAGTTGTAAGAACCGAATACGTTGTACTTAGCGTTGCGGTGGTTCAGGTTCAGGCTACCATTATATTTAGGCGTTTCGCCATAGCCTCCACCAAGCGTAATGCTACCATTGGTACCTACGGTATTGTTCTTTTTCAGTTTGATGTTGATGATCCCGGCGTTGCCCGCTGCATCGTATTTGGCGGAAGGATTGGTGATCAGTTCTATTTGCTCAATATTGCTACTGGGCATACTTTTCAGCAGCGCGGCAACGTCCTGGGAACTCATGTTGGTGAGCTTTCCATCAATCATGATAACAACGCCGTTTTTTCCTTTCAAGCTGATGTTATCATCTTTATCTATAGTGATACCTGGTGATTTTTCCAATACCTCCATGGCATTGGCGCCGGCTCCTACTACACTGTTTTCAACGTTTACAACCATTTTGTCTACGCGCTGTTCTACGAATGGCTTTTTACCAGTCACGTTTACGGCTTTCAGGTTGCGGGTATCAGTGCTTAAGGTGAGGGCGTTCACTTTAACAGGTGAATTTTTTACTTCGAATGGCTGGCTATATGCTTTGGTCATACCTACATAAGCGGCAGCAACGAGATACTTACCATCTTTTACAGGTTCGATTTCATATTTACCATTTATATCTGCGATCGCTCCTTTTACCAGGGAGGAATCGGATGCTTTTAACAAGGTAACGATGGCAAACTCGACCGGCTTATTACCGGTCAAAACTACCTGGCCGGAGACTTTCCCCGAGCCTGGGGTTTGAGCCTGAGAAGCGATGCCCAGGGTCATAATTGAGAAAAGTAAAGCTATTGTCTTCATATAAGGCGGATTAAGGATTTCTAAGTTTCTGTTTTTTAATTAGTTAATTATTTAGAACTTTTACTTCTATAGTTCCTTTGTTTATCAACTACAGTGTAAAGGTAGGTAGTTTGCATTGCATAGTACATAGTTTTACATAAACGGTAACCAGATAGGGATGATTGGTAAAATTTGTTAAGGGCTATTTAACAGAAGACGAGGAAGGTGGGAAAAGGTTGCAAAAAAAATCGCTTCTACTCAGTGTAGAAGCGATTTATAATAAGGAAAGTATGAATTTTACCATTTGATGCTTTCCAGTACATCGGGTAGTTCGGTCTGTACTTTTTCGAAGAAAACTCGTTCTTCTTTGCGGATGTGGTCTTCGAGGCTACGCGCCAGCAGGTCCAGCGCGTCTATCATATCTTTCTCTTCGGTAACGGTGAGGGCACTGTACATGCGGGAGATAGCAGAATGTTCCTGGTATAGTTCTGCCAGGAGGTTGTCTATCTCAGCATTTTTGCCCTGGCACAATTCAAAGAGGTATTGTTCTTTTTGAATGTGTGGTACCATTACTTCCTGGAATACTTTTACGATATAAGCCAGTTTTGCATTAGTTTCAAGTGGAAAGCCTTCATAAGGAGCAGCATCTTTTTTAAGATAGCGGCATACAAATAATAAGCGCTGGTGCTCCTGCGAGAGAGGCACTAAGGTAGAATGACGTTGCATGTTCAGGATATGGTTTTAGCCGATGTATAAAGTTTACGGCAATACCAGATCAGCACAGCTCCGCCTATTACCATGAGTGTAGAAATAATTTCAGCCTGGGTAGGGTGAAATCCGAAAATATCATATTTAGTGTTCACTCTAATCTTTTCAATAAAGAACCTTTCAATACCATTCAGGATCAGGTAAATACCGAAGACCATACCTGGCACCTTTATTTTTTTGCGGATACTCCATAATAATGCAAATAACAGCAGGCAGGCGATGATTTCATACAGCGCGGTCGGATATACAGAGATGGGCAGCACACTGCAATATTTGCCTGTACAACCTGGCATCAGTACGCCTTCATTAATTACATTGTGCGGATAACCGTAAGCAAAGAACCAGTCAGGCAGGAAACTGAGGCCCTGAGGTTTAGCAAAGGCTGCATGTGGAATATGTTCCAGACCACCATACTGGCGGGCGAAAAATTGCTCATTGGCTTTAAGTACTTCCTGGAACCTGGAAGGATCTACCTGTGCTACCTGGCCGGTAGCATCTGTGATGTAAGCACTGTTGTAAATACCCCAGTCACCATCGCCGGAAAAGTGACAACCCATACGGCCTACGCCATAGGCCAGCATCAGACCTGGCGCAGCACTGTCAATCAGGTGATATACATTGATCTGTTTTTTGCGGGCGTAGCGGATGATTACAAAACTCGCTACGATCAGACCACCATAGAAGGTGAGCCCACTAAAAGATAATAGGGAACCAATCGGATCCTGTACGAAGTCGCCCCAGTTTTCCAGGTTGTGAAACACTTTCGCACCGATCAGCCCAGCGATTGCCGCCATCACTGTAAAATCAGGTACACGCTGGTGCGGGTATACCAGTTCAGTTACGGTGACTTCTTTCTCAGCTTTTTGTTTCTGACCACTTCTGTATTTAAAGTACGCTACAACAGCACCAACGATGATACCACCGATGAAGCTACCTCTCGCAGATAAGACGAATGATTGGAAGTCCTGGGATATATTTTCCCAGTCGGACACGATTCCTATTATTTTAAAACCAAGAATAAAACCAACTACACCATTAATAATGATGTCAGTGGTGCTTACAGGTTTGCCCTTTGTAATTTTTTCAGGAATACCTTTCAATAACCCAAGGCGTTCTCTCCTTTTCAACTCACTGGTTAGGGTATAGGCGGCTGCAAGGAATGCAATTGCTACAAAGAAACCGAAGGTCTGAAACAGTTTTAAAAAAGGTAGCTCTAAACCCAACAGATCCTTGAATGCGTAATATAAATTAGGATACATAGCCAAAAAAAATTGGTGATCTGAGTTTTCCTATGAACAAAGCCGAATTAGTCAGGAAGGAAAATCAAACCACCAAAGTAAGCTGTAAAAATCGCAAATTCCAAATCATATTTACGTTTAATGTGAAATGCCTGACACAAAAATCAAATATATTTAGCGCCAGGCATTCTACATCTTACGTAAGCTGATCTTAACAATATTGTTCGAAAGCGTCTACCAGGTTCGCTGCAATCATCTGTGCAGGGCGACCTTCGATCATGTGACGCTCGATGAAATGCACCAACTGTCCATCTTTAAACAGTGCGATAGCAGGTGAAGACGGAGGATAAGGCAGCAGGTGAGTACGGATCTGCTGAATAGCAGCGGTATCAAAGCCTGCAAAACTTGTAGTCAGTCTGTCTGGTTTCTTTTCGCTATGCGCAACAGCCAATAATACACCAGGACGTGCACTACCAGCGGAACAACCACATACGGAGTTGATCATCACCAGTGTAGTACCAGCACCTTTTAATGTTTCATCAACCTGTTCAGGTGTCAGCAATTCTTCAAAACCGTTATCTGTTAACTCTGCCTTCATCGGCATTACTAATGCTGCTGGATACATATGAATATAATTTTATTGTTCGTCAAATTTTTACAAAGTTAAACAATCAGCGGATAAATAGAAAAACTTGAATGAATATGACGTTTTGACTGTTCAATCCAATCATTTAAGACAATTTGTCTTATTAATTTATTGATTTCCTAGCAAAATAGCAGTTTTTATGCCATGGTATTCCATTTGCATATGCCTAATCGTTCAAATTTTTAAAACAAAAAATTAAAACTCATAAAACCATGACATACGTAAAATTTAATCAGCATCCTGCAGCAAAAGCATTTGGCGGTTTAGTAGAAGAGATTTTTAATAACAACGGATTTAAGCAGGCCCTGAAAGACGACTTTTTAACCAACGACTTTTTTGGCGCACATCCCCCTGTAAATATTTACGAAGGTAAAGATGGTTATACCATCGAACTCCTGGTACCAGGTTGGGCAAAAGAAGAAATTAAGATCAACGTTGAAAACAAGGCCCTGACCATCAGTGCCGAGAAAGCAGAAAAAACTGCTGAAAACAAGGACGAAGCTCCAAAACAAACCCGTAAGGAATTTGGTATCCGTTCTTCTTTCAAACGTTCCTTCAACATCAACGAACAGGTTGATGCAGAAAAGATCCAGGCCAAATATGAGAACGGTATTCTCAAACTGGTTCTGCCTAAGAAAGAAACTATACAAGCCGCTGCCAAAGCGATTGTTGTGGAATAAGGATTAAACGTAATAGCTATAAATCCCCTCTGTATTTACAGGGGGGATTTTTTTATAATTCACACAAACGTTTAAGAGTTATCCTGTTTTTATGGGATAATTTGCCATACAACCATATGGCCTATGCCTCAACTATTTAAAAGTATACAATCCCTGGCTGGAAAAATATACGTCACTACAGAAAATGCAGTGATAGGCAACGCTTTACAGGTTACTACCAACACGAGATTACAATGCCGGCTCAAGCTGATTTTTGATTATCTCTTTTTCCATATACTCCTGCTGATCCCCAAATTACTTGTATCACTTTATTATCAGAATAGCACGGACCTGTTACTCTTGTCAGGATATATTATAATATTACCTGCCGCAATGCTCCTTTTGAAAAACGGCACATCACCCAAAATGGTTAGTTTCCTGGTAGCCCTCGCTACATTGATGCTGCCTATGGCTTCGTCCTTCTTCAATAACCAGGATGTATCGCCTAAGTATACCATGACCTGGTTACTCAGCCTGCTCTTTTGTTATATTACCATCAACAGGAGAACGACTCTCTTTTTAGGCGCTGTATTGTGTGCTTACCTGGGTGTGGTATCATGGATCAAAGTGCATCACCTGGCATTTCCGGTTTCGGCTGGATATGTACCTGAGCAGTTGTCTCCATTTATGGCCATCTATGCCGGAATGTACATTTTATTCCTGATGCGGGTATTTGGCAAGCACTACCGTAATATATTTATGCTGGAGCATGAGCAGACCCTGCAAAAACAGAAACAGCATTCTTCTTTACTCAACCAACACCTGACCAAACAATTTATCATCCTGAAAGGACTGAGCCGGTCGGGTAAGTCGAAATACCTGGATGGAAATAAGGAATTGCTGGAAGCCTGCCTGGTGGAGATTGAAAAACAGTGCGAAAGTGCCATTGACTACCTGGACAATGGGAAGTTGCCAGAAAGCTGAGTAGGGTGCCTACACGTCTGTGTGAGCGTTACGAAATGAATACAGGTTTGGTTTTAACAGGATTCAGCCAAAATGAACCAATAAACAGGTTAAAAAATTACAACTTTCGGGTATTTTTCTATGACTTAGTCCAGACTATCTTTGTTTCATCATAGAACAGGAATCCTATTCTCCTGATACACCACAACGTTTATTTGTCTTATTCTTCCCTATACGAACGTACCTTATATCCCTACTTGTCTTATTTTCCTTTATGCTTTCGATGATAAACCTATGCCATGAAATAGGCTTCTCTGTATTGCTGGGGGAGCCTTTTTTTATTTGCAGGAACCTGATAAAAAAAAATAACCCCGCGAGAAATCGCGGGGTGTTTCAGTGGATTACTAACCCATTTTTTTAATAACCCAAAATCTTTAGCATACTCTGGGCAGATTGTTCCTTGGCATAGAGCCAGTCTTTCAGCTGCCCATTTTTATCATATCCAATGATCACGTGCTTAGGTGACGGGATAAGGCAGTGTTTGATACCACCATATCCACTCAGTTGATCCTGGTAAGCGCCCGTATGGAAGAACCCGATATACAATGGCTCTCCATTAGTCACTTTCGGCAAAAACACTGCATTGATATGTTCTTCAGATGTATAGAAGTCATACCCGTCGCAGGTCAGCCCTCCCAGGTGCACTTCCTGGTATTCCTGGTCCCATTTATTAATAGGTAGCATGAGGAACTTCTCCCCGATGCCCCAGGTGTCAGGCAGTGTGGTAATAAAAGAACTGTCGATCATGTACCAGATCTCACGGTCGTTCTGCATCTTCTCGCCTACTACGCTGTAGATAACAGCACCACTCTCACCCACTGTGAACGAACCGAACTCGGTATAGATATCCGGCACCGGTACCTTGTTCTTTTTACAAACACTCTTAATGGTCGCTACGATCTCATTTACCATGTAATTGTAGTCATAGTCAAAACCCAGGGAGTGCTTGATAGGAAAACCACCTCCTATATTAATGCTATCCAGTTCAGGACAGATCTTCTTGAGCTGGCAGTACAGTTGCAATACCCTATTGAACTGGCTCCAGTAATAAATATCGTCCTTGATACCTTTGTTCATAAAGAAGTGCAGCATTTTCAGCTCGAACTTCTCATTGCCTTTCAACTTGTCTACATAAAACTCCAGCACATCGCGGGAACGGATTCCCAGGCGGGAGGTATAAAAGTCAAAGGTAGGTTCTTCTTCAGCTGCAATACGCAATCCCAATTTAACCCTGTCCTTTGTCCGGATGAATTTCTGATAATCCTCCAGTTCTTCCTTGTTATCCAGTACCGGAATTACATTTTTAAATCCGGTGTTGACCAGTTTGGAAATGGCCCTTGTGTAAGCTTTGGTTTTGTAACCATTACAGATCACGAAGGTTTCTTTGTTGATCTTTTTCCTTTCATACAACTTGGTTATAATATCAATATCGTATGCAAAGGATGTCTCAATGTGTATCCCATGTTTCAAGGTCTCTTCCATAATAAAGGAAAAGTGAGAACTCTTGGTACAGTAGCAATAGTAGTAATTTCCATCGTACCTGTTCTTCTTGATTGCATCCTGGAACATCTTCTTGGCCTTGTTGATCTGCATGCCAATTTTGGGCAGATAAGTCAGTTTGAAAGGTGTTCCATATTTATCAATCAAAGCCTTGATATTCACCCCATTAAATTCCAGGTAGCTATCCTGTACGTCAAACCCTTCCTGGGGGAACTCGAAGGTTTGGTTAACGAGATCTGTGTAGGTGCTGTTCATTTAAACCTGCGATACATTGTTTAAGGATTAGTAAAAAGCATATCACAACCCTCGCTGGAAAACTCCTGGTTTACACACCTACGTCAGTTCTTAAAAACCCAGCAAAATTGGTTGCAAAGCTAAATATTTTGTCCAATTGGCCGGACAAAAAGTTTCTTTTTTTTTTAAATGGTTAGATATTATGCTAAATCTGTCGCTTTCAATATGTTAAACTCTATTATATATGTAGATTTTCCCTTATTTAAATAACGTCAGGCTGCGTTTTCCCTCACAAAAAATAAGGTCCAGAATGCTAAGATTTGGCAGGAAGCCTACCCTTTCCTGGAATACCTGGGTGTATTCCGGCAGGTCGGTTTTGGTACTTTCCCTACCCGGTACCATGATATCGCGGGCATCTGTCAGCATCAGGTCGGTATATTGCTTACTATATTCAGTAGTATATGTGATAGGGGAGGATAACCCGATGACCTTGTTAGCCCATTCGAAGCATGCCTGGTTCCAGTCCATCAGGTAATCAAAAGGGCGTTCGTACAGTTGACCCAGTTCCTCTTCATAATATTCAAACCAGGGTGAACGACGGTAGGCGGAGACCAACGTCTTCCAGTGCTGTGCCTGCCATTTTTCTTCATTGCTGATTCTCACATCTTTCATCACTGTTCGTTGGTTCTTGCCGCGGGCCAGGGGAACACTCAATAGTATGCTTCCATTCGGACCGGCTATATAGCAACGGTTCCTGAAACTAAGCTTTTGATAGTGTTCATATTTCTCAATCAACAATATGTCATGCTCAATTAAAGTCTTATAGAAGAAAAGATTCGGAAAGTATTGAGATTCAATCAATAAAGTTTTTCGAGTTGCATCAGCTGCCATGTTGTCAAATTTTGTTGTTTTAGACCAGAATAGCCCTCATTTAAGAAATGGAGTTTACTTATGAATAAGTATCTAACAATTATTTGTAAGTGATTGTTAAACAGTTCATAGCACTCTCAAAAATATGCTAGTGGATTTAGCATTTTCACACTTAAAGTAAAAATTCAGGTAGCTGCAAATTTACTAAATAGTTTAGTAGGTTTTTCATTCATTTCAAGGGGTTTCTGCTTCAAGTAAAATCTGAAGAGGGAGAGTTATTTAGAGAACGTTAAATCGAATGCCGAGGGGAAGAAAATGCATTAACTTTGACGAAATCCATTTTAGACATCATGAAGTATTTACGTCTATCGATATGCGTTTTCCTGATCTGGGGCATGGCAAGCTCTTGTGAAAAGTTCAAAGACCTCGAGTTTGTGAGAGTAGCCGGCCTCAATCTTGACAACCTCGGTTTTCAAAAGAGTATTGTACGGATGACTTTGGCATACTATAATCCAAACGGTTTTAACCTGAAACTGAAAGACGCCAATTTTGACCTCTTCTTTGACGATACCCAGGTCGGCCATTCCATCCAGGACACTATGATTATGATTCCTGCAAGAGACACATTTTACTTTCCCGTAAAGCTGGAAGTGAATATGGAAAATGTATTTAAGAATGCACTTGGCGCACTCATGAATAAAGAAGTGACTATCAAGGCTTCGGGAAATTGTAAAGTGGGTAAAGGGGGCGTTTTTCTGCCTTTTCCGATAAAATGCGAGACAAAACAGCCACTGAACTTCTTTTAAGTTCTTACAGCAAAGAAAATAAAAAAAGCCACATTCACGGTGGCTTTTTTTGTATCTACTTACTAACGCTTAATTTTTCTTCTTGTCCGGGTTACCGCCATCTTCTGGTTTTTTGCAGCAGGTAGGCAGTTTTTTGTAAGATTCTTCGTTAGCTGTCACATTATCCGCATCGTAACCCGCGTTTGCAATAGCAGTCTTCACGTTTTCGATATTGGTACGGTCACTGTAGAATTTTACTGTGGTGAGTCCTTTCTTAAAATCCACTTTGGAAGATTGTACACCTTCTTCGCCGGAGAGGTATCTTTCGATACGGTTTTTGCACTGTTCGCAGCGTACAGTTGGCGTTGCGATTTTCGCAGTTACCAGTGTACCTTTCTTAGTCTGGGCCATGGCAGTCATTCCAAAGCAACCCAGCATTAATACCATTACTAATCTAACAATACGCATGTTTTACGTTTTATAGTTCTAATATAGCAAAAACTTTGCTTATTTACCGGTCCATTGGTCCGGAGCACTTCTCCAGGCTTCCAGCAGGGCCAGATCATCGCCGGATACCACGCCTTTTTCAACGGCCAGTTCAATCAGCGCACCGTAGTTGCTCAGGGAGTAAAAAGGTACTCCGGCAGCTTCAAATGCCTTCACAGCTACGTCAAAACCATAGTTAAAGATGGAAACCATACCGATTACCTCCCCTCCTGCTGCACGGATGGCATTTACAGCTTCCAGGCTGCTTTTGCCGGTCGAGATCAGGTCTTCTACTACTACCACAGGCTGGCCTGGCTGCAGTACTCCTTCGATGAGGTTACCCATCCCATGTTCCTTTGCCTTGGCTCTTACATAAATGAAAGGCAGCTTCAGCTGGTCAGCTACCAGGGCGCCCAGGGGAATACCACCGGTGGCTACTCCTGCCAGCACCGCGGCTTCAGGAAATGTTTCAAATACCACGTTGCACAGCTCCGACTTTACGTAGTCGCGCACGTAAGGGTAAGAGAGGATTTTACGGTTGTCGCAATAAATGGGTGATTTCCAACCGGATGCCCAGGTAAAAGGGGCTGCCGGGCTTAACTTTACGGCTTGTATCTGGAGCAGTTTTTCTGCTACCTGTTTTTCGCTGATCTTACTCATAATTCGCAAAATTGCGGAATTAAGTGCAACGGCGTAAAACTTTTTGTCAACTTTTTCGACATTTCCTGTTAATAAATCAACATCCAATGTTTATTTAGTTACATTTAATGCAACTTTTTCTACAAAGGCCGTCAGAATTATCCCCCTTACTTAATTACCCCCGTTTCCTTATTTTTGCCCCATGCAAAAGGATACTGTAATTTACCTCAACGAACGTCCGCTGTTCATCCTTGCCACACATCAGGCCATACCAGCCGAATATAAGGAAGCAGCCCTGTTCACGGAACCCGACACAAAGACGATAGAAGAAATCCTCCAGTCCCTGGAAACAGGAAAATCCCCTGCCGCCATTTTCATACATCCGGACCCGCATGAACTGCTGGAAACGGTCAAAAGCTACTTCACCGTACTCGTAGCCGGCGGTGGCCTCATCACCAACCCGGAAGAAGAAGTACTCATGATGTTCAGAAATGACAAATGGGACCTGCCAAAAGGTAAACTGGACGATGGGGAAAGTCTCGAAACCTGTGCTTTAAGAGAAGTAAGGGAAGAAACCGGCCTTCACAATGTGCGCATCGAACACAAGATCATGGAGACCTTTCACTACTACACCTACAAGGAAAAGAAAATATTGAAACACACCTACTGGTATAAAATGAAGTTTACCGGTACGGAACTGACCATTCCCCAGATTGAAGAGGGCATTGTCGATATTCAATGGATCAAACCGGAGCACCTGGGCAGGTACCTGAAGTTCTCCTACCTGAATATAAAGGCGGTGTTTAAGATGGATGGTTATGCTGTATAAAGATAAAAAGACGGGGTGACCCGTCTTTTTATCTTTTATCGCGTATCGCTACTGTAAGGCGACTTATGCAAACCAGTTTATTGTGCTCATCACAAATCCTGATATCCCACACATGCGTGGTCGACCCCAGGTGCAAAGGCTTTGCAACTGCATGTACATACCCTTCTTTAATACCACGAATATGGTTGGCATTGATGTCCAACCCGACACAGACCTGTTTTTCAGGATCTATTATCAGTGCAGAAGCCACACTGCCCACCGTTTCGGCCAGGGCTGCTGAAGCTCCCCCGTGCAATAAACCGTATGGCTGACGGGTACGTTCATTCACCGGCATCATCATACGCAGATAGTCAGGCCCGATTTCCGTAAACTCCATTCCAAGAAAAGCTGCCATCGTGTTCTCCCCATTCTCATTCAACTGGTCCAGAGATATATCCAAAGAACGCCAGATCGGTTTCATTGCTGTTCTGATTAATAGTTAATGATTAATATGTTTTAACACCTGCTCAGGCAACAGGGGTGTTGCATCGCCCCCATACTTCAGCACGTCCCGCACCAGGGAGGAGGCGATCGTAGAGTATTTAGGTGTACAACTCAAAAATACGGTCTCCAGCTTATTGTCCATCATCCTGTTTACATCTGCAATGGCCTTTTCATATTCAAAATCCACTACCCCACGGATCCCTCTCAATATGAAACGGGCGCCGATCTCCTCGCAGAACTTAGCTGTCAGCCCGGCGTAGGTGAGCACTTTCACCTTAGGGGTGTGGCCATAAATGTCCCTGATCCACTGCATACGTTGTTCAAGGCTGAACATAGGTGTTTTGCTGGAATTGGTGCCGATACCGATCACAATCCCGTCGAACAGGTCCAGGGCACGATCTATTATATCAGTATGCCCCAATGTAATAGGATCAAAAGTGCCTGGAAATAAAGCAATGCGTTGCATGTTGTAATTATTTCTTCAGTTCCGGCCGGTTGATGAAGATGGAGAAAATGGTGGTACCATAGTTCCTTTCATCCCGGTAATATGGATATGATTTGTAGTTATTGCGGGGAGTATGTTCCAGCACGAACCAGCCTTCCGGTTCCAGCAGTTCCCTTTCAAAAATCAGGATAGGCAGCTGGTCGATGGTAGTGAGCGCATATGGAGGACCTGCAAAGATGAAGTTATACTTTTCTGTACACTGCTGCAGGTATTTGAACACGTCCATTTTAAACAGCTTCAGGGGTACATTCAGTTCCTTTGCTGTTCTTTTGATAAACTCTGCCATCTCATTGTCCTTCTCCACGATTGTCAGGTCTTCTACGCCACGGGAGTTCAGCTCATAACTGATGCTACCAGTGCCACCGAAGATGTCCAGTGTCTTCAGCGAAGGCAGGTCCAGGTTATTTTCAATGATATTGAACAGGCCACCTTTTGCAATGTCCGTGGTGGGCCTGGTATGAGGCATGTTTGCGGGTGGCTGAAATCGTAATCCCCCCTTCTCTCCTCCAATTATACGCATAATGCCAGGGAATAAAGATTGTTGAAGTAATAGCCGGGAATTTCTTCCATTTTACTGATGTACCAGAAACCTGTAAGACGGGGTACCCATTCCAGTTTGGGAACAAAGCGGTGCAGTTCCTCATATATCTGAGAATCCGGGGTCACAGGCCCTCCTACTTTCACTTTTACCTGCGATTCGTCCAATCCTGCCTGGCGAATGGTATTGATCAGGTGATATACCACATCCAGCCCGGTTTGGGAATTCATTTCCTGTTGTAATAACAGTTTGCCGAAGCGGTAAACGGTCAGTGTAAATTTATGTTGCTGGATATCCAGGTAGATGATGCCGTTCAGCTCCAGGTAGTCATTATCAAAACGGTAGCCTTTCAGCAGGCCGGTGTTCACATGCGCAAACTTATCAGTAGAAAACTCTTTGCGCAGGAATCCGAACAGGTCTTTATCTACGGAATAGACATTGACCATTTGCTGATCGGGGATGGTATCTGCCATCACCAGTTCCTGTGCCTGTTCAGGGTAGATCAGGTGCAGGTAGTCTTTTTTAATGGCAGGGTCAAAATGCACTTCGGGCACCAGGGTGCTGTTGCCCCCGTCAAATGCCAGCAGTACGTCACTGAAATTGGTAAAAAGCAGCTTATCTGTATCAAACACCTGTTCTATTACCTCGATATCCGCTATCGTGGCTTTCTGGGGCGTGAAGCGGTACGACTTCAGGGCCAGGAACTTCCTGGCAGCCGGATTGTATACCACATAGTTAAAGGAGCCCTTCCCCACCAATACCAGCAACTGGCAGGTGGTGAGGTCTGTTTCAAGCAGCGATGCATCATCCGCGGCAAAAGCAGGATGTATGTTATACGTCACAGACATTATTAATACATTAGATATGGCACAATAATAACCAAAAATAGCGACTTTTAACCCTATGTAGTAAACGAGCTACTGCAACGCGTCGAGCATTTTCCTGCATTCCACTTTCACATTAGCATCGTCCGGGTATACATTTCGCAGGCCCACGGCTTTCTTCAGCACTTCAATGCATTTGTCCTGTTCGTCATTATCCTTATAGGCTTTGGCCAGTTCAAAGTAATTTAAAACAATGGAGGGGTCCAGCTGACGACACTTTTCATAGTTATTAATGGCTTCCTGCAGGCTCCCTTCGGGCAAACCGCCGAAGAGCAGCTTTGCCGCTGTTTTTTCCAGGGTGCTCAGGTTGACCATTTCATAGTTCCACCTTCCCAGTACATGGTAGGCTTTAGCATGATTGGGATTGAACTTAATGGCAAGATCGGCATAGCGCTTTACCTCTCTGGCCGCCGTTACTTTCTCTTTGGCGCCTGCTATCAATGCCTGACGGCCCATGGCCATTGCCATTACATAATTGGCATCCGCATTTTCCGGTGCCAGTCTTACCGCCTGCTCGGCGTAGGCTTTGGCATCGTTATAATCCTTTAATCGCTCATCTTTGTCGGTCGTGCGGTACCCTTCGCGGCTACAGATCTCGCTGGCTGCAATAAGAGCGGTAAGATTATCGGGTTGGATTTTCAGCACATCTTTGTAAAGGCTTAGTGCTGGTGCCTCTTTCATTTGCTTTTCCAGTGATTTGGCCTGTTCGATCATTTCATCGGCCGTTTGTCCATACGCAATTCCCTGAGTGAGTAATACAAAAGCAAGTACCAGTGCTTTATTCAACATAGGAAGGAGTTTTTCATATATTAAAATAACTAAATTTAATGAAATTCAGGTAGATTTAATAAGTCTTTTCCAGGGAGACAACAGAATTACGTACAGAAGCGCCCATTGGAGGGTTCATTTTGCGCAGGGAAATAACGGTTTTCTGCACTTCCGGGTATTTATGTTTGATCGCATCAGTAATAGCGTACACCACCTGCTCCAGCAGGGGCTGGGGAATTTCCATAATGGGCTTGATTACATTCAGTAAGCCCTGATAATTAACGGTTTCTGAAATCTTGTCGATTGGAGAGGTACCGGGTATCGTTACATACACGTCAATAATAAAGTCATTCCCAATGATCTTCTCCTCAGGGTAAAGACCATGGAAAGCATGAAAATGTACTTGTTCGAGTCCGATTGTCAGCATGGGAAAAAATAAAAAAACCAACCGGACTTCCATCCGGCTGGTTTGATCAATAATAATATAATTACGCCTGGTGTTCTTTAGCAGATAAATATCTTTCAGCATCCAGGGCGGCCATACAGCCACTACCTGCAGCTGTTACTGCCTGGCGGTAAATTTTATCCTGTACGTCTCCGCAGGCGAATACGCCTTCCACGTTAGTTCTGGAAGAACCTGGAGTCGTTTTGATATAGCCTTGTTCATCCAGCTCCAGGTAATCTTTGAAGATGTCGGAGTTAGGCTGGTGACCGATGGCAACGAAGAAAGCGCTGACAGGGATTGTCTGCTCTTCGTTTTTGGCGGTATTGAGCAGTTTTACTGCTTCCACCTTGTTATCGCCCAGTACTTCCTGGGTTTCAGAGTTCCAGTATACCATGATATTGGAAGTTTTGAGTACGCGGTCCTGCATGATTTTGGAAGCCCTCATTTCGTGACGGCGAACGATCATGTGTACGTTTGAGCACATTTTGGACAGGTACAGGGCTTCTTCAGCGGCGGTATCACCGGCACCTACGATCGCTACTTCTTTTCCACGGAAGAAGAATCCATCGCATACGGCGCAGGCAGAAACACCGCTACCATTCAGGCGTTGCTCAGAAGGGAGGCCCAGCCATTTGGCGGAAGCACCGGTTGCGATGATCACTGCATCGGCGGTAATTACTTTAGATTCGTCGATGGTAATTTTATAAGGCTGACTGCTGAAGTCTACGGAAGTGGCGAGGCCATAACGGATATCAGCACCCATGCGGGTTGCTTGTTTTTCAAAGTCCACCATCATTTCAGGTCCCTGAATACCTTCAGGATAACCTGGATAGTTTTCTACTTCTGTTGTTATTGTCAATTGACCACCAGGTTGAATACCCTGGTAAAGCACTGGCTTCAGGTTTGCGCGGGCCGAATAAATGGCAGCGGTGTAACCCGCCGGGCCGGAACCTATGATCAATAAATGCACATGTTCTTGCTGTTGATTAGTTTCCATACTTGCTATGTAAATTAATAAAGTGTGGCTCGAAATTCATTTGACTTGCAAAAGTACACTTCCTTGTATAATAAAAAACACCGGCTATAAAAATTACAGCCGGTGCAGTTATAGACATAATAGATTTATAATATTGATGACAGAGGTCCTCTGTGCACACTTTACTATTATCCCAGATAAGATTTGAGTGCTCCGCTGTAGCGGGCCTTTTGCAGCCTCTTGATGGCGCGTTCTTTAATTTGACGAATCCTTTCTTTTGTAAGGTCGTATTTCTGACCGATTTGTTCGATCGTTGCTCCATTTTCTCCATCCAGACCAAAGTACGCATTCACAATTTCGGCTTCGCGTGGGCTGAGTGATTTCAGTACACGACGGATCTCTTCACGAAGTGAATCGCGCATTACATCATCATCAGTAATATCGCCACCTTCCAGCAGGTCACCCATAGCTACATCCTCTGCCTCGTGAACTGGTGCATCGAGTGACATGTGACGGGTATTGCTTTGGAAGATATTGTTGATTTCTGACTCAGACATTTCCAGGATCTCTGCTAATTCCTCTGTTGACGGCTCTCTCTCGTTCTCCTGCTCGAATGCCATGTAAGCTTTGTTCGCTTTATTGTAAGTGCCGATCTTATTTTGCGGCAGGCGTACAAGACGTCCTTGTTCTGCTAAAGCCTGCAGGATGGATTGACGAATCCACCACACAGCATAGGAGATGAATTTAAAACCTTTCGTTTCATCGAACCTTTGCGCAGCTTTGATCAACCCTAAATTGCCCTCATTAATGAGATCGCTCAGGCTTAAGCCCTGGTGCTGATATTGCTTTGCAACTGATACAACGAAACGCAGGTTTCCTGTGGTTAAACGTTCAAGAGCCTTTTGGTCGCCCATTTTGATACGTTGCGCCAATACAGTCTCTTCCTCAGGTGTTAACAAAGGGATCTTTGAAATTTCCTGCAGGTATTTTTCTACCGCCTGCGAATCACGGTTCGTGATCTGGGTGGCAATTTTAAGTTGCCTCATATTGAAAGTGTATTAGTTTATAAATTAGATAACAAGAGAAGATTTATTTTGTTGAAATTAGTAAAATATATATCTTACGAAATATTCCACCTCTCTATACTATCGTTATAACAAATTAGCCTGCAAAGATCGTGCTAATACCCCACACTACCAAATTCTTCTTTGCTTCACTGTTCTTAATAACAAAGTACTTTATATAAACGAAATTTAATAGCCCTTTAGTAGATATTTTTAATGGTTTATATAAATTTTAACGTTTGAAAAAGAATCTCATTCAAATTAATAACTTCACTAATTTATTCTTCAATAGATTGCAAATTCTTCAATAATGATAATTGACTTCAGGAGTGACACTTTTACCCGCCCAACGCCCGCCATGCTTGATGCTATGTACACTGCAGCCACCGGAGATGATGTATACGGAGAGGACCCTTCAGTGAATAAATTAGAAGACATGATGGCAGCCTACTTTGGAAAAGAAGCAGCCATGTTCTGCCCAAGTGGTACCATGAGTAACCAGATCGCAATCAAGGTACATACCCAGCCAGGAGATGAGGTGATTCACAGCAACTTAGCGCACATTTACATCTACGAAGGCGGCGGCATCGCTGCCACTTCAGGCGCCCAGAGCCGTGCCCTGGAAGGTGACAGAGGCATGATTACTGCCACCGACGTATTGGCAGCTATCAACCCGGATGATGTACACAAAGCCGCTACCAGCCTCGTTTGTCTCGAAAATACAATGAACCGGGGTGGCGGATGCTGCTATGACATGGAGGAGATTGTCAGGATCAAAGAAGTTTGTCTTCAAAATGACCTGAAACTCCACCTGGACGGTGCCCGGCTCTTCAATGCCATCATTGCCACCGGGGAAAACCCTGCCATCTATGGAGAACTTTTTGACAGTCTGTCAGTATGCCTGAACAAAGGGATGGGTTGTCCCATGGGATCTGTTTTATTAGGTAGCGCCGAATTTATCCGGAAAGCCCGCCGGGTTCGCAAAAGAATAGGGGGTGGTATGCGTCAGGCCGGTTTTATGGCGGCTACAGGTATTTATGCCATGGAGCACCATATTGACAGGTTAGCCCAGGACCACCTGCATGCTAAAGACATTGCCCAGGCACTGCTCAAGAAATCTTTCGTAGGCCACATGCTGCCAGTGGAAACCAACATTATCAGTTTTGACCTGAGAGGTGGTGAATGGACACCCCGTTATTTTTGCGATTACATGAAAAATGAAGGAATTCTGCTCAATCCTGTATCTGATACCGCCGTCCGGATGGTCACTCACCTTGACATTACCCCCGTTATGGTGGCAAAAACCTGCGCTGTAATAGCCGAAATGGAATAATCTCTTATTTTTGCACACTCTTATATAATCAGATATATCGATAGCATGGAACTTTCTAAAAATTATACGCCTGCTGCTGTTGAAGGCAAGTGGTACCAACACTGGATGGACAAAGGGTATTTCCGTAGTAAACCGGACAACCGCCCTCCTTTTACCGTTGTAATACCTCCGCCAAACGTCACCGGCGTCCTGCATATGGGCCATACCCTGAATGAAACAGTACAGGACATCCTGGTGCGCCGTGCCCGTATGAGCGGCTATAATGCCTGCTGGGTGCCAGGTTCCGACCATGCTTCCATTGCCACAGAAGCCAAAGTGGTAAACATGCTCAAAACTGAAAAGGGCATTGAAAAATCACAACTTACCCGCGACGAATTCCTGAAATACGCCTTCGAGTGGAAGGAAAAATATGGCGGCATCATTTACAGCCAGATCAAAAAACTCGGCTGCTCCTGCGACTGGGACCGTGTCACCTTCACCATGGATGACCACTACTATGCTGCGGTGATCAAAGTATTCGTAGACCTCTATAACAAAGGTAAAATATACAGGGGCGCCCGTATGATCAACTGGGACCCCAAAGCTAAAACCGCACTCAGTGACGAAGAAGTACTGTACAAAGACCTGCAGGGTAAACTGTACCATGTACAATATGCACTGGAAGATGGCGATGGTAACCTCACCGGCGAATCTATCACCATCGCTACCCAGCGTCCTGAAACCATCATGGGGGATACCGCTATCTGCGTAAACCCTGACGATGAACGCTACAAACACCTGGTAGGCCACTTCGCGATTGTTCCCTTGGTAAACCGCCGTGTACCTATCATCTTCGATACTTACGTTGATAAAGAATTTGGTACCGGTGCGCTGAAAGTAACACCTGCTCACGATATCAATGACTACAACCTGGGTCTGAAACACAACCTCGAAGTTGTAGACACACTCAATGACGACGGTACCCTCAGCACTGCTGCCGGGGTATTCATTGGCGAAGACCGCTTCAAGGCCCGTAAACTGGTGGTTGCTGCCCTCGCAGAACAGGGACTGCTGGTAAAAGAACAGGAATACACGACCCGCCTCGGTTACAGTGAACGTAACCCAGACACTGTAGTGGAACCCCGCATCAGCACCCAGTGGTTCGTGAAAATGCCGGAACTGGCAAAGCCAGCCCTGGATGCAGTGGTAAACGGCGATGTAAAAATCCACCCCGGCGATCGCTTCCTGGCTACTTACAAATACTGGATGGAAAATGTAAAGGACTGGTGTATTTCCCGTCAGCTCTGGTGGGGACAGCGCATTCCTGCTTACTATGCGCCGGATGGTACTTTTGAAGTAGCTACCAGCTCTGACAACGCCATCGCACAGTTCAAGGCAAAAGGCATTGAAGTAAAAGCGGAAGACCTGCGCCAGGATGTGGACTGCCTGGATACCTGGTTCTCCAGCTGGCTCTGGCCAATGGAAGTGTTCAACGGCGTTTCCAACCCTGACAACGAAGAGATCAACTACTACTACCCTACCAACGTACTGGTAACCGGTCAGGATATTATCTTCTTCTGGGTGGCACGTATGATCATGGCGGGTATGGAATATAAGAACGAAAAGCCTTTCGGTGATGTATACTTCACCGGTATGGTACGTGATAAACTGGGTCGTAAGATGAGTAAGCAGCTGGGGAACTCCCCTGACCTGCTGGAACTGATTGACCGCTTTGGGGCAGATGCCGTTCGTTTCGGTATCATGATCGCCTCTCCTGCCGGTAATGACCTGCTGTTTGACGATTCAAGCTGTGAACAGGGACGTAACTTTAATAACAAGATCTGGAACGCACTGAGACTGGTGAAAATGTGGGAAGGACGTGTTGCAGATGGCGCCAGCTCAAGTGAAGAAGCTCACTTTGCCGTGAAATGGTTTGAAAGCAGGCTTAATGAAGTAAAATCTCAGGTGGCCGAGCTTTTCAAAGACTTCAAACTGAGTGAGGCCCTGAACCTGATCTGCAACGGCCTGATCTGGGATGATTTCTGTAACTGGTACCTGGAATGGGTGAAACCAGGTTTCGAACAGCCAATCGATGCAGCTATTTACAAAAAGACGGTTTACTTCTTCGAAGAACTGATGCAACTGGCACATCCGTTCTTACCTTTTGTTACTGAAGAAATCTATCAGCTCCTCGCTACCCGCGAAGCTGGTGATGACCTGGTAATAAAACAATATGCAGCTCCTGGTGCGGTGAATGCCAATATTCTAGCACAGGGCGAACTGGCTAAAGAAGTAATCACCAGCATCCGCGATGCACGTGTGAAGAACCAGATCAAACCCAAAGATCCGATTGCATTGCATATCGATACTGCACAGATCCCAGCTTTCCAACAGATTGAAGAAATGCTGATCAAACAGGTAAATGCAAAATCTATCGCTTATGTAAATTCTCCTGTGAGTGGTTGTATCGCTTTGGTAGTACAGAAAGATAAGTTCTACCTGGAAACGGAACAGGAACTTGACACCACTGTGCAGAAGGAAGAATTACTTAAGGATCTGGAATACCAGAAAGGCTTCCTCCTCTCTGTAGAGAAGAAGCTTGGCAATGAAAAATTTGTACAGAATGCTAAACCGGAAGCTGTTGAACTTGAACGCAAAAAGAAAGCCGATGCCGAAGCTAAGATTGCTGCCATTACGGAAAGTTTAAAATCCTTATAATTTTAGACATCGCCCGGACGTTAACTCTCCGGGCGATTTTTTTATACCCTTCAGTATTATGCGCAAACACCTTATACTATCCGGCATCTTCGTTGTCATGTCTGCTTTCTCACTGTATGCTCAGTCAGGAAAACCAAAGGTTACGCCTGCTAAAAAACCGGCGGCAGCCAAAACTACCACTACCAAATTACGCTTCAGAAGTACCTGGGGAATTTTCCTGAGTGATAGTATTCCCCGTCCGGAAATCGTGAAATTACTGGATTCTGCACTTGTAGTAAGAGACGAGAAGAATGTGAAATACCCCGTGGTATCGTTTGATTTTACTTATGAGAATAAAGAGTATTTCCTGAATGATACAACCGGCAAACCGGGTATCTATACAGAGTATGTGGGAGACAGTTTTAAAGGTGATAAACTGCCTGCACTCTGGGTGAGCAGGATTAAGGAAATGCTGGATAAAGGAGAGGTATTTTACTTTGATAATATTATTGTGAATTATACAGGAGATAAATTGTACAGAGCACCGAAGCTTCAATTTATTGTAAGATAAGAGAAAGGCCTGCGAAATCAATCGCAGGCCTTTTAAGTATACAAGCAGTATACTAGCACCCTTTTAGCAGTATAGAATGAGTATACAATCAGTATAGAACGAGTATACAATCAGTATAGAATCAGTAATTAAATAACTGCTGTATCGGTATAATAAACGTAAACCGGTCCTTCGCATTATCCGATGGATCCTTGTCAAACAACCTGCTATACCTGAACCCAAAAGAGAAAGGCAACACATTCCCAATCTTCGTATCAAAAAATACCTCTGTACCTGCCGATGTAAACTGACTATGCAAATTATTACGGAAGTTGTAAGACCTGCTATAATCATAAAACAGGTTCGCCCGCACCCGCATAATATAAAGCAACTGCCCAAAGCCCCAGTCAGGATAAGCAATCGGGAAATGATAGTTCACCCCCAGCTTATACACCCATTTATAGTACGGTGTATTATATCCTCTTGCATAAGCGAAATTGTCCGTGAAGGTGTAATTCCTCATAGTATCCCGCTGCTGGAAAGCTGCCTGTAAGATCAGGTTATGATTCTGACTCAGCCCCGGTAAATACAGATCAAATCTGCCATAGAACTGCTCTGCAAACAGGTTGTCCAGCGAATGATTATAGGTGAGCAATAAATACTGACCAAAATGTGTAAACAGGTTCTGTGTCGCTTTTATTCTTGCATTGTAGAACACAAATGAATTGCCGAGATACTGTAATGAAGGATGCAGGAATTTGAAATTCCCCTGCGGATACCGTTCCAGGTAGTGATACATGGAGGAGAAGGAAATGCTGCGGCTATACATTCCCTTTGACAGGTTCAGTGGTATTGTAATGCCACCATGTACATCCATTTCATTCCAATACAATCTTCCCCTGTTGGCATACAAATCGGAGCGGTTAAATGTATATGTAGCCCCTGCCTGCAGATACGGGAACAGCGCACCGTAAATGAAGTTGCCAGTCAATCCGGAACTACCTTCATTTCTGTTGTAAGTATACCCCAGGGTAGTCGATGCCGTATTCAGAATATTGTCACCATAAATAGTCAGGCTATAATCAGGATCATCGAAGGTAGGCAACCAGCTATGCAGGTTGATCAGCTTTGTGCTCTTCCTGTATTTTGTAATCGTGTAATCCTTGTCAGGCACGGTAGACAAAATGTTGCCGCCTTCCTGGAAATCAGGCCTGAGCCAGCTGCTATGATAGTTTACACCAGCATCTACCGGTTTCCAGTTGATGCTGTCAGTATATAACTGGTACCCCCTGGAAGTAAATCCACTATATACAACGCCCCTGTCTTCGACCGTTGCATGCAGTACACCGTTGTCATGATTGGTGACCTGGTGAATCTGTTTGTCGGCGAGGGTGAGGGCGTAAATATTATCTACATCTTTATAACTGGCCGTGTAGTAGACGGTATCATGCTGTACATTCGGAATGCTCAGCATGTTAAAGCTGAATGGTGTCAGCAATTCTGTTTCACCGCTGCTGATAGATTGTCTGACCATGGCCATCTCTCCTTTTCCATTACGTACTGCACTGATTACACTTTGTTCATCCGCAGAGAATTTTGGATAAGTGTAATACCAGTTTTGTGGGTTGGGCAAGGTGGCGATTACTTTACCGTCTGCCGCATCCAGCAATTGTAAACCGAATGCCTGTGAAGACAAGGTATAAGCTGCAATGATCTTTTTACCATCCGCACTGATATCAGGAGAGAAATAACGGGTACCTTTTGTCAGTGTTTTTTTCCTGCCTGTTGCCCGGTCATACAGTTTGATGACGGAGTAGTCTTTCCATCCCCAGCGTGGATCGTAGCGGGCTTCTGTCCAAACTAAGCGGCCATTTTTATACCCGAAATAATCGTCGAACTGTATGCCCGGTCTTGTCAGCAAAGACTGATTGCCAGTGCTGTCTACCAGGTAAAACCCGGGTACCTTTTTGTAAGAAGATTTATAAACGATCCACTGACCGGGTTGTATGGTGTAGATGTATTTATAGTTTGTCACAGTACCAGGTGCTCTCATCAGGGGGGCTCCCGGAACTGCGGAGTCCCGGGCATAGGTATTCCATTGTGACTCGTATTCATTCAGCATGTTGTGATAGAAGCCTACCACGCCCTGCCCGGTATGTTTTTTCAGGCTACGGCTCAAGGGATAAAACAATCCCCTGTACCGCACAGCATCTGTGGTAATGTCTTTCCAGAACATACGGCCATAGTGTTCGCGGCCATACATACTCATGAGGTAACCCAGCGGATAATGATTCGGTGTATAGTCTATATAAGAACCATTACGCATCTTCATGAAGGAGTAGTTTCTCTTTTCAAGTGAAAGTGCACGGAAACCATCAAAGAACGAAGGCAGTCTGCCCCGCCCCTGGTTGCTGAGCGCTGTTTCCATTGTAACTGCATCCCCTTCCCAGAACCAGTTGGGCACCGCGATGCTGGTAGCTGCCGCTAAGCCCATTTGTCCGAATATATAAGAGACTACTTTACTTGCTCCCTGATCGAAGTTGCTGTTCTGTAATACGTGACGGTATTCATGGATAGACAGCTGCTCTTCCCATCTCAGGGAACCAAGGTCCGGATTGGGAGGAGGTGTCAGGTAAAACTCTGAGCGGAAAGGCCCCAGTGCCACATAGCCATTGGATTCCAGGGTTTGGTTCTGCAATACAATGTTCACCTTCATCTTTCTGTTACCAATAGAGCCACGGGTGTTGGCATCCAGGTAGTTGACAATATTGGCTACCCGGCGGCCTTCTTTTTCAAGACCCGCGGGGAAGATTACACGGACAGTATCCGTATTGATCTGGTGCCATTTTAAAGATGGTGGGTTTCCCCCAAACACCTGGGCATACAGGCTGGTGGGAAAAAGTAACAGGAAGAGATACGTGAATAATCTCATAACAGTTGTTGGTATAGCCTGACAATATACACAATTATTGCGGTACACCATATTAGCTTTCGGTGAGATAAGGTTTGGCACAGGCAAATCAAACAATTCACAAAAAAGGATTAGCTATGCCTAAAGGCAAAACCAATCCCTACTGTAAAAAATAATAAGATCATTTCCTTGCTGCCGCAGGCCAACTTCTCAGGCTATCAGCACTCCGGCAAACTAATCGGAATATTCACTGCCAGTCCACCATCCGATGTTTCCTTATACTTACTATTCATATCCATTGCCGTATCCCACATCGTCTTCACAACAGCATCCAGCGATACCTTGGCCAGCTCAGGGTTACTCTGCAAAGCCAGCTGCGAAGCTGTAATAGCCTTTATAGCCCCCATGGTATTCCGTTCTATACAGGGCACCTGTACCAAACCGCCAATCGGATCGCAGGTAAGTCCCAGATGGTGTTCCATCGCTATCTCCGCAGCCATTAATACCTGTCGCTGAGAACCACCGAGGCATTCAGTCAGTGCTGCTGCTGCCATTGCAGAAGAGACACCTATTTCCGCCTGGCAACCACCCATAGCTGCTGAGATAGTAGACCGTTTTTTGAAGATGCTGCCTATTTCAGATGCAGTGAGTATGAATTGAATAATTTTGTTTTCATTATAGCCATCACAAAAGGTGATGAAGTATTGTAACACAGCTGGAATCACGCCCGCAGCACCATTGGTAGGCGCTGTCACCACACGGCCAAAGGAAGCATTTTCTTCGTTCACCGCAAGCGCAAAACAGCTCACCCAATCCAGCGTATAAGCAAAGTGATTGCCACCCTGGCGAATGGCCATGATCCAGGAATCGTAATCAGTATAGGTACTTCCTTTCAGTAATTTCTTATTGAGTGCTGCAGCTCTGCGGGCTACATGCAAGCCACCGGGGAGTTCGCCGGCAGTATGACTGCCGCGGTAGGTACATTCCTTCATAACCCGCCATATGTTCAGCACTCCTTCGCGGGTAGCTGCTTCTGATCTCCAGGCAAGTTCATTTTCCATTACTAATTCAGAAATGGAATACCCTGTTTTAATGCAAAATTGCAGCAACTGACGGGCGGTATCAATAGGGAAAGGCAGGTCTACCTGCGAAGCGGCACCCGCTACCTCTCCTTCTTTCACGACAAAGCCGCCACCTATTGAATAATAAGTAGCTGCCTGCTGGCCGCCATCTTCAAAGGTGACTAAAAAAGTAAGGGCGTTAGGATGAAAAGGGAGCGATTCTTCGTAGAGGAAACTGATATCTTCCAATGGATCGAATGCGACTAATTTTTCTCCCCCCAGCAGCAGGGTTTTGCTGCGGCGGATGTCATCCATTTTTTCATTGATCCTGCTGACATCGAAGGTGACGGGATCATCTCCGCATAGCCCCAGCTGTACGGCAATATCAGTACCATGTCCATGACCGGTTTTGGCCAGAGAACCATATAATAAAACGCTGACATGCTGTATTTCGGAAAGTGTACGGCCTGCTTTTTTCAGTTCGGCCAGGAATTGTAGCGCTGCCCGCCAGGGGCCTAATGTGTGAGAGCTGGAAGGACCGACGCCTATTTTGAAAATGTCAAAAACGGATATGCATTCGTGTGCCACTAGGTGTAATTTCACCAAAATTAATGCATTCCTGCTATCATTTAAAATCTACCAGTTGTACGGTGCACACCAGTACGGTATTAGCAGGAATAATGCTGCCTACGGCTACGTCACCAAATCCGAGGCGGCTGGGAATGATCATGAAGATGGTACCACCTTTGCCAATTTTGCGGAGGCCTATCTGCCAGCCGGCAATGTGGTCTTTGAGTTGGCGGCCGTCAAAGTCGGTGGAGCCGAAACTGGCATCCAGCAGGGTATCCTGCAGGTTGCTGCGGGTGTAAATGAGGGTAGGTATGGAACTGAGGGTCATTATTTGAGTAGAGTCGCCAGTTTCCACGATTTTGTAGTACATGCCACTGCTATCTCTTTTCATGGTCAGGCCATGTTTGGAGATGTACGATTGGATGCTATATTCCTGCGAACCTATGCTCGATGGATCGGAGGAGTTCGACGGGTTGCCGTCATCGTCTGATACAGAACAGGCAGACAGGCACAGTAAAAAAAGGATAGATTGTAAAAATATCTTCATGTATATATAACGGCATATGCTCATGTAAAGTTACAAAGCCTGTCGGTAAAAGGAGAACCATTAGCGACGAAAAATAACCACTGACCGCAAAGTCAGAGACGACGTAAGGGTATAAATATCGGGCAAATGTCTGAAGAATATAAAACACTTTTCTATGTACATCTTTAAGCCTGACACTCACCAATTGCAAGCTATTGCCAAACAAAATCGTGAAAAGTACAACAAAGCAGCACCATTTCCTCATATTTACCTTGATGATGTATTTCCAGAACCGGCATTGGAGACAATCCTGGAAGAGTTTCCCACCACCAAACAGGCTCACTGGCAGCAATTTAATAATAACAAAGAGGTAAAACTCGCGGCGAAAAATGAACAGGACTTCGGAGACTTTACCCGTCATTTCATTCATATACTCAATTCAAGACCTTTCATTGATTTTCTGGAAACCCTCACAGGCATCAGCGGGTTATTACCAGACCCGTACCTGGAAGGAGGCGGCCTCCATATGATTAAACGCGGTGGTATGTTAAAAGTGCATGCAGACTTTAATAAGCACCCTGTAACCGGGCTTGACAGAAGATTGAATGTGCTGATATATTTAAATAAGGAATGGGAAGAATCTTATGGTGGGCACCTGGAGCTGTGGGATAAGGATATGGAAAAGTCAATGGTAAAGATCCTGCCTGTTTATAACAGGATGGCCATCTTTTCAACAACTTCGCATTCCTACCATGGACATCCAGATCCGTTAATGTGTCCTGAAAACCGTACCCGCAAATCAATTGCATTATATTATTATACCAATGGCAGACCTGCCGAAGAAGTAACAGCAAGCCATAGTACCATCTTCAAATTGAGAAAAGAAGATGTCAAAAGCAATTTGAAGCAAACATTAAGAGACTGGGTACCACCGGTTTTACTGAGAACTTTCACCCGGTAAGAAAGTAACCTGTAGCAGTACTACAGGTTATTTTCTTCTTAAATTGTAAAATATGGATACCCGGGCGCCTACCCACGTATATAATTCACTATATTTTCCATTGGAGCCAATCCCTGCGTTATAGACAGGTGTGCCATATCCAAAATAATGCGTTTCCATATTCACCTTATTCACTGTAGAATCATTTGATTTTTTAAGTGTTGAATAATTCACTTCCACCTGCAGGTTCAAACGTGGGCGGATTGTTCTGGACCACGACAAACCGTAGGAGTTCATTCGTTCATGCAGCAGGCCTACCTGCGGAACTGTATCTATAGATTTCCTGGATAGTGCACCGGTGGTAAACTCGGCATGCAATGCTGTATATTCATTCAGCGGAACACGTATACCAGCACCATACCTGAACCGCATGCCGCGGAATGAAAAGCCCAGCGTTGCAATGCCATAAAAATACTGTATGCCGGCTTTTACACTGGCACTGAGATATACGATGTCATTTGCAGTAATACCTGCTTCGGCCAGCGGTGAAGCCCACCCCTGTGGCAGCGCAATATGTCGTCTTTCTTTTTCGGGGGGCGCTTCTTTTGTGTTACTTACTTTTCGCTCATTAATTGTCATATGCCGTGGCGCTACGTAGGGTGCCGGTGATGTGATATAGTAATCAGAACGAAGCGGACTTAAAACATACGCCGGGTAAGCAGGTGCCGGTACAATCTGGTCCGGTGCCGGCGTACTTTTAGTGGCTATCGGCTCACTTTTTGCGCCTGCTGATGCACTTTTAGCAGCTGCGGGTGTTCTTTTAGGCGGTGCCTGTGTACTTTTAACTTGTGCCAGCGTGCTTTTAGGCGGCGCCGACACCTTTTTAGTGGCTGCAGGCACACTTTTAGCAGCTGCCAGCTCACTTTTTGCGCCTGCCGGCAATACTTTCCCGGGTTTAGCTGGTACCATATCCTGTTTCTTCGCTGGCTTGTAGTCCGTAAATAAAATATGGTCTCCCAATATTTTATAATCCAGCCCCACCTGCAGCTGCACCTCCCGCATCACATCCTCCAGTTTCCATTTTCCGGGTTTCAGATGTACACTCTTTTTCAGCGATGTATTCTGCATATTCAGTGAATATTCCACCCCCGTCTGGGCTGCAATGGTCTTTGCCAGTTCCGGTATATCTACCAATGGCCGGGTAATGGTGATAACACGTTGAGTTAACTGGGCATACAATGGTAGATTGGACAGGATCATTACAATACAGTATAGCAGAAAGTTATTCTTCTGCTTCGATAGATATTTCATCAGCGTTCAGATAAGTATATTTTAAATTAAGTGTTGAGGTTATAACTTCCAGAATATACTCCAACGACTTATTATCAAATATGCTGGAAATGCGGAGTTGTGCCAGAGCAGCATCTTTGATGATGATCTTTTTCCGGAATGCGATAGACAACCGGGTGATGATAGTCCCTAATTGCTCGTTGTCGAAAGCAAAGTGATACGTCTCCAAAAATAGTCTGCCGCTTTGTTTGTGAAAGTAGCCCATTTGCCCTGCAGATATCACAATATTTTTCCCCTTTTCCTCCATACTTACTTTGCCGGAAGTTACCTGCACGGTAATGAGACTATCATTTTCTGCCACATGGAAACTGGTACCAAGTACTGTAATGGTAACAGGACCTGTCTCTACAACAAAGGGCTTTGCCGGGTCGAATGTCACATCGAAATCGCCACTTCCTTTCAGTTTAATAGTGCGGGTATTTCCTTTGAAATTTTCAGCGTAGCTGATTTCGCTACCCTGAGCGATTTTAGCAACGGAGCCATCCGGCAGGGATTGTATACCAGCTATACCCGTACGATAAGCAGTTTTTTGTGAGAATAACAGCCAGGCTGCCAATACGGTAATCACCGTGAGCAGGGAGGCGGCAGCCAGCCAGGGTATATAGCGTACTTTCTTTGTCGATTTGGGGGCAACCACTTTCCATACAGCCTCCTTATCCGGTAAGTGATAGGGATGGCGGCTGGTAGCATTCCAGGCTTTCCAGCTGGCATTGAAGAGCCCTTCATTGTCAGCATGGCTGGCTCTCCATCCATCAATGGCCATGGCTTCTTCCGGGAGGGCTTCCCCGGCAAAATATTTTGACAGCAGCTCGTCTGTAATGGAAAAGTTTAATCCTCCTTGTGCCATAGTTAATGAAAGAGTTTATAAATTTCGGTCAATAAGTATATCACCAGGTTCGGTCCTGTCAGCAATAGTGTGCGTAGTATGCGCAGGGCTTTGCCCATTTGTCCTTCCACTGTTTTAAGGGAGATCCCCAGTTCTTTGGCAATTTCCGGGTACGTCTTTTCTTCAAATCTGCTCTTATAGAATATTTCCCGGCATTTTTCCGGCAGTGTTTCCATGGCCTGCAAAACTTCCTTTTTCAATTCCCGGAAGTTTAACTGGTCTTCGCTGGCAGTAGTGGTCCATTCTTCGCGGGTGGCGAAGTGGTCGTAATACCGCTGCCGTGTCTGCCGGCTTTTGATCCTGTTCAGACAGTGATTATGTGTAGCAGTGTACAGATAGGCCCTTACCGACTGGTTAATGGATATTGAATCTCTTTTTTCCCATAGTTGCATAAAGATGATCTGTACTACATCTTTAGCTTCATCGTTGTCTTTCAGTATGGTATAGGCATATCGATGCAGTACTTCAAAATATTCGTTGAAGTAGCCTTCTAATACACCAGTATTGGTTATGACGTCTTTCACTCAGTTCAATTGCGAAATTGGGTAGCTATGCCCAAAGGTAGACAACTGTGGTCCAGGTATACCCTTATGAGAAGGAATAAAAAATAAGAAAGCCGCCTCATAATGAAATGAGACGGCTTCTTTAGTAAGATATTACCAATATTAGTAATCCATACCCATACCGTGGCCACCTGGCATTGCAGGAGCTGCGGACTTAGGTTCTGGTTTATCTGCGATCACACATTCAGTGGTCAGCAGCATACCAGCGATAGAAGACGCATTTTCCAGTGCGATACGGGTTACCTTAGCTGGGTCGATTACACCGGCAGCCAGCAGGTTTTCGTACACTTCAGTACGGGCGTTGAAGCCAAAGTCACCTTTACCTTCTTTCACTTTCTGAACTACGATAGAACCTTCGATACCTGCATTTGCAGTGATCTGGCGCAGAGGTTCTTCAATCGCACGTTTCACGATTGCGATACCTGTCTGCTCGTCTTCGTTATCACCTTTCAGTTTATCCAGGGATTCGATAGAGCGGATGTAAGCAACACCACCACCAGGAACGATACCTTCTTCAACAGCAGCGCGGGTAGCGTGCAGGGCATCGTCAACGCGGTCTTTCTTTTCTTTCATTTCAACTTCGGTAGCAGCACCTACGTACAGTACGGCAACACCACCGCTCAGCTTAGCCAGACGTTCCTGCAGTTTTTCACGATCGTAGTCAGAAGTAGTTACTTCGATCTGAGCTTTGATCTGATTGATGCGGGCCTGGATAGCTTCTTTTTCGCCTCTACCACCTACAACGGTAGTATTGTCTTTATCGATAGTTACGGATTCTGCACGGCCGAGGTAGCTCAGGTCAGCATTTTCCAGTTTGTAACCTTGTTCTTCGCTGATTACGATACCACCAGTCAGGGTAGCGATATCCTGCAGCATTTCTTTTCTTCTGTCACCGAAACCAGGAGCTTTAACAGCAGCTACTTTCAGCTGACCACGCAGTTTGTTTACAACCAGGGTAGCCAGTGCTTCACCTTCCAGGTCTTCAGAGATGATCAGCAGTTGCTGGCCGTTCTGAACGATTTTTTCCAGGATGTGCAGGATGTCCTTCAGGGTGCTGATCTTTTTGTCGTAGATCAGGATGTAAGGGTTCTGCAGTTCAGCGTGCATTTTCTCGCTATTGGTGATGAAGTATGGAGACAGATAACCACGGTCGAACTGCATACCTTCTACTACTTCTACAGTAGTGTCAGTACCTTTTGCTTCTTCTACAGTGATTACACCGTCTTTGGTTACTTTGCTCATAGCTTCAGCGATCAGCTTACCAATGGTAGCGTCGTTGTTAGCAGAGATAGCAGCAACCTGCTCGATTTTCTGAATGTCGTTACCAACTTTTTCAGACTGACCTGCCAGGTTTTCAACGATAGCCTTTACAGCCTTGTCGATACCACGTTTCAGATCCATTGGATTTGCACCGGCAGCTACGTTTTTCAGACCTTCAGAGATGATAGACTGAGCCAGAACGGTAGCAGTAGTGGTACCATCACCAGCGATATCTGCGGTTTTGGAAGCAACTTCCTTTACCATCTGGGCACCCATGTTCTCAATTGGGTCTTCCAGTTCAATTTCTTTAGCCACGCTAACACCGTCTTTAGTCAGACCAGGTGCACCAAACTTTTTCTCAATAACAACGTTACGACCTTTTGGGCCCAGGGTTACCTTAACAGCATCTGCCAGGATATCAACGCCCTTCTTCATTTTATTGCGGGCCTCGATGTTAAAGAATATTTGCTTTGCCATAATAGCTTGTAATTTTTTAAAATTTTACGGATTGTTTTGTGTGTGCACCAATTGATTTAAACAATTGCTAAAATGTCAGACTCACGCATGATTAAGTAATCACCACCTTCAATACTGATCTCTGTACCGGAATATTTACCATACAGTACAGTATCACCAACTTTCACAGTAACCGGCTCATCTTTTTTACCGGGACCTGCTGCTACTACAGTACCTCTTTGTGGTTTCTCTTTCGCAGTATCCGGGATGATGATACCACCAGCGGTCTTTTCTTCTGCTGCTGCGGGTTTCACAATCACCCTGTCAGCTAAGGGTTTAATACTTAAATCTTTTGCCATATAATTATACTTTTTAAAAAGATAAGATGATTTTCTGTCCCTTGGCCCTCGATAATTGTGCCAAGGCCCCGTTCGGGTCATTTTTTCAGGAACCCCTGTTTTCTTCGCCCGTGGACGCCTGACAAAAATGCCAATTTTTCAGCAAAAACTGACAAAACATTCTAAAATGTGAGTAACTAGCAGATTAAAAGCCTGTTAGCCTGCCTGAAGTTACACCCGTTTTTATTCTCCCCTATCAGACTGTTACGTAAAAAGTCTCGCCCCCTGTTCGATTACCCCTTTTTTTCCCTAGCTTTGCGCCCTCATACAGTTCTTGATTATAAGATGATTAGCAGAAGAAATATCCGGGTAAAGGTCATGCAAACCCTTTATGCCCTGGAAACGATGGAGCCAGGTACTATTAAACCAGGTACGGCTACCAGCTTACTGAACGAGAAGCTGGACCAGACCAGTCAGATCTTTACCTATTTACTTTATTGCCTTACCCAGGTAGCGCAATATGCGGAAATAGACGCACAACAACGTGCATCCAAGCACCTTCCCTCAGCCGAAGACCTGACCGTGAACACCAAAATTGCAGGCAACGAATTCATTTTCCAGATCATTAATGACAAAGGATTCCAGGTAAACCTGGAAACCTGGAAGCTTAAGCACGTGCCGGAGCAGGATATGCTGCGCAAACTCTATAATATTCTGGTAGCCTCCGAGAGCTATCAGGCATATATCCAGGAGCCTTCCCGCAATAAGAAAACTGAAAAAGAAATTATCGAGTATATCTATAAGGAAATTCTTTCGAAAAACGAGCTTTTCCTCCAGCACATGGAAGATACCTTCCTCCACTGGGGCGACGACGCAGAGATGATGTCCCTGCTCATTGCCAATTACATGCACAAACCACACCTGTTCAACTTCCTTCAGCTCATCAGCAGGGAAAAACTGGAGTATGCCAGGGAACTCCTGCTCACCGTACTGGACAAGAAGGACTACAGCATGGAACTCATCAAGCCAAAACTGCAGAACTGGGATCCTGAACGTATTGCCGCTGTCGATATGCTGCTGATGGAAATGGGCGTGTGCGAATTCCTCTTCTTCCCGACTATCCCTACCAAGGTCACTATCAACGAATATATTGACCTGGCCAAAGCCTACAGCACGCCACAAAGCGGACAGTTTGTAAACGGCATACTGGACAATATCCTGAAAGACCTGGATGCGGCTAACCAGATAAAGAAAGTAGACCGTAACAAAAAATAGCTAATTTTGAGACTATGAAGAAGGTATTCTACCTGCTTGCCTGCAGTACCCTCCTCTTAGGAGCCTGCGGCGGAAACAAAAAAAGCACTGAAAAAGGTACCGGTACACCCGTTACCGAAATAAAAAAAGGCACACCAACTATCTCTTTCGAAGAAATGGAACATAGCTTCGGCAACGTGGTAGAAGGCGAAAAAGTAGAGTACTCCTTCAAATTTACAAACACTGGCGATGCGCCCCTGGTCATTACAGACGCGTCTTCCAGCTGTGGCTGTACCATCCCGGATTGGCCAAAAGAACCTATCCCGGCAGGCAAAAGCAGCTATCTCAAAGTAGCGTTCAACAGCGCCGGCAAATCCGGCTTCACGACAAAGCAGATCATTCTCCATGCCAATACCACCCCAGGGCTGGTGCAGGGACCAACGATCATTTGTACCGTGGTAAAACAATAATAAACTAACAACAACAAATACAAACATTTACGATGTACACAAACATGCTTAACATTTTACTGATGGGAGCTCCGGGTGGAGCCCAGGGCGGTAACGGAGGTATGGTGCAATTGCTGTTCTTTGGTGGTATGATCCTGGTGATGTGGTTATTCATGATCCGCCCCCAGACAAAAAAAGCTAAAGCACAGAAAGATTTTATCTCTAACCTGAGAGAGGGTGATAAAATCGTTACCATTGCCGGTATCCACGGTAAGATCAATAAATTCAATGATAACAATACCGTAAAGATCGAAGTTAGCGCAGGTACCTACCTCACTATCGAACGTTCTGCTATCTCCATGGAATATACCACTGCTCAGCAGAAAGCTGCTGAAACAGCTGCTAAATAATTCTACACCCCGCAAAGGTGACAGATCCCAAATTCCTTTACCGGAGTTTGGGATTTTTTTTGATCTTTGGACATATGTTAAAAATAGGTATTACAGGGGGCATCGGCTCCGGCAAGAGTACAGTATGCAGGATCTTCTCCCTGCTAGGTATCCCCGTGTACTATGCAGACGATGCCGCCAAAGAAATCATGCATACTGACGCACTTCTCAAAGCCAGTATCAAACAGCACTTCGGCGAAGATATGTACGACGAAAACGGTCAGCTGCAGCGCGCTGCCCTGGGCAAAATCGTCTTTAACGACAAAGACAAACTGGAACTGCTCAACTCCCTCGTACACCCCGCCACCATCCGCCATAGCGAAGAATGGGCCGACAGGCAGCAGGCTCCCTATATCATTAAGGAAGCTGCCCTCCTGTTCGAATCCGGTTCTTTCGCCTACCTGGATAGAATCATTGGCGTAACCGCCCCTCAGCCCCTGCGTATTCTCAGGGTCATGAAGCGCGACAACATCTCCCGCGAGGATGTGCTGGCCCGTATATACAAACAGATCGAAGAACCCATCAAAATGAAGTTGTGTGACGATGTCATTCACAATGATGAACAACAGATGGTCATACCTCAGGTACTTGCCCTCCATGCTAAATTGCTGGAACTGGCAGGCGCCCAATAAATAACCTTAAAATATCTGCATGGGGAAAACCGTCAATTCATCCAAAGCTACACCCGTACTGCTACTGGAGCTGCAAAGTAATCACCCGGAACCAATTAAGATCAGCGCCGGTTTATTGAAAGAAGATGCCGGTGGCCGTACCTGTCAGCGAATGCCCCTGCATGATAAAAAATCATTGTCCATATTCAATACCTTGCCTGCCGGCGTTCAACACCTGCTGGCTCCCTGCACACAGGAAGCCATGCTGTACAAGGAACTGCAACTGAAAGAAAAATTCAGAGAGGCCCCCGTAAGATCACAGACCTTACAACAGTACGTGCAGGAAGGCATGCAGCAATATCTCTATCATACCTTACAGCAACTGCGTTCCCTCACACCGGTACTACCCTGGTATACCATGATTACCGACGACAGCATGCTGATGAAACATACCCGGCCCGCTACCGTCAATAACTATACTCCTACCCTCTCTTTCGAGCTGGTACAGGGTGACGACGGCGTGATCCGCATGGTGGCATTCGTCAATATCAACAACCAGGCTTTTCCACTTTCCGGCTTTGAGCACTATGGCTTCTTACTGCGCAGCCGTGGTGAACTCTTTATATTACCACCTGCCAGTGCCAACGCCCTGGCAAAATTCTCCGGCGGCTACATCGACGCCATACCCGGCGAAGAAGGCGCTTTCCTGCAACAGGTGGTAGAACCCCTGAGCGAACTATTCCCTGTCAATAAAAGCATCCTGCTGGATAAGGAAGTGATCGATGTGACCCCTTCCTGCAACATCTGGCTCAGTGAACTGAATAAATCTTTTCTCGTACTCACGCCGCAATGGCAGTACGGACAATTCACCATCGAAGATACCCCGGATAAGGTAGTGCTGCGCACAGAAGGCGATACCCAATTCGAGATCAAAAGACACCCGGAAGAAGAACAGGAAATCATTGCATTCATCCGTTCTTTACATGCACGCTTTGCACAACAGCGCAATGGCTACTTCTACCTACCCTTTGCCGATGCAGAAAAGAACCAGTGGTTTGTAAAATGCTATCGTAAACTCACCGATCGGAACATTGGTGTATACGGTATGGACCAGCTGCAACATTTCAGGTATAATACCCATGTACCGGTGATGGATATACAATGGAGCGGGGATGATAAAGATTCCTTTGATCTGGAAATAAAAATCCATTACGGCGACATTCCCGTGGCCCTGGTAGACCTCCAGAAAGCCTTGCTGCACAAGCAACCGCACCTGTTACTGAAAGACGGCACCATCGGCGTAATCCCCGATGAATGGTTGCATAAATATGACCTGCTCTGGAAATTAGGACAGGTACAAAAAGATAAACTGAAACTTTCGCGCCTGCACTTTACCATTGCGCAGGAGATGGTGCAAAGCAATCAGTCAGAAGATACCCTGCAAAAATTACAACGCTTGCAGGCTCAGCCTGGTAAGCATTTTCCTGTGCCCGCAGCTATTCAGGCACAATTGCGTAACTACCAGCAGGCAGGTTTTGAGTGGATGTGCCTACTCGATGCCATGCGCTGGGGTGGCTGCCTGGCAGATGATATGGGCTTGGGTAAAACCCTGCAGACCATCACTTTTTTACAACACCTCACAAATACCTACCCCGGTGAAACCCACCTGGTCGTATGCCCCACTTCCCTTATTTATAACTGGGAAAGTGAACTGAAGAAATTCGCGCCTGACTTAAAATACACCGTCTATCACGGAGGGAACCGGCAATATGACCCTGCCGGATATGATTTAGTGATTACCAGCTACGGTACTGTGCGCAGTGACCAGGAGATCTTTGCCAGTCATGTGTTTGGCTATATCGTGCTGGATGAAAGCCAGGTGATCAAGAACCCTGCGTCGCAGACTACAAAAGCCCTGCAGGTATTGCAATCACGCAATCGCCTGATTCTGAGTGGTACCCCTATCCAGAACAATACCATGGACCTGTATGCGCAAATGAACTTTGCCAACCCCGGGTTATTAGGTAACCAGGCATTCTTCCGGTCTGAATTTGCCATGCCTATTGACAAATATTCAGATGCAGAAAAAGCTGGTCAGTTGCGCCGCCTGATCTATCCATTCCTCTTAAGGCGTACAAAGGAACAGATAGCCCAGGACCTGCCGGACAAAACGGAGATCATTATGTGGTGCGAAATGGGCGATGAACAGCGACAGGCCTACAACCGGGTCCGCGATCTGTACAAGGAGAAGGTCTTTAACCGGATCCAGGAGCAGGGAATCGCAGCTAGCACGATTTATGTACTGGAAGGTCTGACCCGGCTGCGGCAGGTATGCAATGCCCCCCAGCTGGTGGAATCCGAATCGCATATTACCCATTCTGTAAAACTGGATGAGCTGATGCGCGAAATCAGTGAAAACACCGGTGCACACAAGGTACTCGTCTTCTCACAGTTTACCGGCATGCTGCAGCTCATAGCGAAAGCGATGGAACAGGAAGGATTGAAATTCCTATACCTGGATGGCAGCACGAAAGCCGAAAACCGCCAGCAGCTGGTGAACCAGTTCCAGGAAGAGGAAGAAATGCGGGTATTCCTGATCAGTCTCAAGGCAGGTGGTGTAGGGTTGACCCTGACAGCGGCAGATTATGTGTACCTGGTAGACCCCTGGTGGAACCCGGCTGCTGAACAGCAGGCCATAGACCGTACACACCGTATTGGTCAGCAGAATAAGGTGTTTGCCTACAAGATGATCTGTAAAGACAGTGTGGAAGAAAAGATCCTTGCACTGCAGCAACGAAAGAAGATGATTGCAGATGACCTGATCAGTGAAGATACCGGCTTTGTAAAGAAGCTGACAGAAGATGATGTCGCGTTTTTGTTCAGTTAACAAAATTTTCGAAATTTGTGCCATGTTAAATAACTCCAGGTCAATTATCATGCTTATGGTGGCCTTCCTGGCCACTTCACTCACGATCCATGCCCAACAACCGGCGCCTCCTAAATTCCCTGAAGGATTTAATATTCAGAAAGGGGTAAATATTGGTTACTGGCTGTCGGAATCTAATGGTCGGAATGGTACTGCACAGGTAGATTTTTTTGGTGAGCAGGATGTAACCTTACTGGCTCAGAAAGGTTTTGATCACCTGCGCATACCTGTAGATGAAGGTGAACTGTGGAATTATAAGAACGAGAAATACGCAGATGCTTTTAAGTATATACACGCTGCCATTGGTTGGTGTAAAACAAACAAGCTACGTGTGATCATAGACCTGCATACGCTGAAAGGACACCGGTTGTGGAGCAGCGATGATGAGCAGGACCGTTTCATCCAGATCTGGAAAGAACTGGCGCTGGAACTGAAAAAATATCCGACGAACCTGGTCGCATATGAGTTGCTGAATAACCCGACTGCAGATAGTGCAGCAGAATGGAATGAGCTGCTGGCAAAAGCAATTAAGTCAATCCGGGAAGTAGATCCTAAAAGGGTAATAGTAATAAGTAGTAACCAGAGCGGCAGCTACAGCACGCTTTCACAGCTGAAATTGCCTGAAGGAGATAATCGCCTTATCCTTAATTTCCACTATTACGAGCCTGTTTACTTTACCCATTACCGTTATAACGGCAGCAGACAGCAGGATTACAGCGGACCGGTTCACTATCCCGGCGCAACTATTACCGCCAAAGAGCTGAACCAGCAACCAGCCACAATCAGGAACCTGCTGGCCGGTAGTACACAGGACTATAATGAAGATATTATAGCAGACCAGGTAGCAACGGCGGCGAAGGTGGCAAAGAAATTTAAGGTACCGCTTATTTGTGGGGAATGGGGCTGTACGAATCTTGTGCCCAGAAAGGACCGGATGCGCTGGTACAGGGATATGAAAAAGGCGCTGGATAAGAATGCGATCTCATGGACCGTATGGACGTATAAAGGAGATTTTGGGATTGTGGAGGATAATGGTGCGGAAGATGAAAAGCTGCTCAAACTGCTCACAAAGGATTAAGCTATTTCACAATCCAATACGCAATCGCCAGCCATATTAAACCTTTGATAAGGAAGAACAGGAATCCGCCAATGCCGATCCGCTTGATCCATTTAACCCAGGATTTTTTTTCAGTAGACACGGTGATGTGATTTTATATGTAAAATAATAAATTGTCATGGTAAAGTGCATGCAAAATACCCCGGGCATGTGACATGTCAACATCGCTTTTATCTATACCCAAATAGGTAATAAAAAAGCCCCTCGGTTACACCGAAGGGCTCTTGTTTATCAAACATTTAATTGAACACTATTTCTTTACAGCGGCGCCAGCTAAGCCTTTCTTATCTGCATCTTTTACAGGAATGGCTTCGCTTTCGTTAGCCAGCTCATTCTTTTTGTCGAAGTCCACCAGAACCGGTGCAGCTACGAAGATAGAAGAGTAAGTACCAGTGATCACACCAATCAGCATCGCAAATGCGAAACCACGGGTTACTTCACCACCAAAGATGAAGAGGATCAGGATGGTCAGGAATACTGTCAGAGACGTCATTACTGTACGGCTCAGGGTATCGTTGATCGCCTTGTTGATAATGCTGTTTCTTGACTCGCCCTTCATCTGGCCGTTGCGGAAGTACTCACGGATACGGTCGAATACGATCACGGTATCGTTCATTGAGAAACCAATTACCGTAAGGATCGCCGCAATGAAGTGCTGGTCAACTTCCAGTGAGAATGGAACAAATTCGCGGCAATAAGAGAATACTGCCAGTGTTACCATCACGTCGTGCAACAGGGAGAAGATTGTACCAATAGAATATTGCCATTTGTTGAAACGCAGCAGGATGTACAGGAAGATCACCACCAGGGACAGAATTGTCGCCTTCACCGCACCTGCACGCAGGTCATCAGAAATGGTTGGAGATACTGTCTGGGAAGCTACGATGTAACGAGGTGAAGAGAATACTTCATAAGTCACATTGCCGTCGTAGAATTTCTTCAGACCATTGTACAGTTTCTCAGTTACTTCCTTGTCAACTTCAGGACTCTGATCGTTGATTTTATAGTTGGTAGTAATGTTCAGCTGGTTAGTATTACCGATCGTTTTCACAAACGGTTCAGTACCAAATTCTTTTTCCAGCACGCTACGCACTTCTTCGGTCTTCATTGGCTGTTCGAAGCGGATGGTGAAGCTACGACCACCGTCAAAGTCAACACCGTGGCGGAAGCCATGGAAGAAGGAAGATGCACCCAGCAGGATCATGATACCAGAAATCACATAAGCGTACTTTCTCTTACCCACGAAGTCAAAAGCAGCATGCTTGAAAATCTTCTTTGAGATTGGTGTGAAATACTCGAAGTGACGTTTCTTGTTGGTATAGTAGTCTGTTACGATACGGGAGATCATGATACCACAGAACAGGGACAGTAACAGACCGATGATCTGAGTGGTAGCAAAGCCCAGTACCGGACCTAAACCGAAGTAGAACAGGATAATTGCTGTGAGCAGGGAGGTGATGTGACCATCCAGTACAGGAGCGTAAGACCGCTTGTAACCGAATTCCACTGCCTGTTGGTAAGTTCTGCCATGCACCAGTTCGTCTTTGATACGTTCGAAGATGATTACGTTCGTATCCACGGCCATACCTACAGTGAGTACCAGACCGGCTATACCAGGCATTGTCAGTGTAGCACCGAGCGAAGCGAGGATACCGAAGGTGAACAGCAGGTTCAACACCAGGGCGATGTTTGCCACGATACCGGCAGTATTATAATATACCAGCATCAGCACGAAGATCACAATGAAGGAGATAATGAAGGATTTAGCACCAGCTGCGATAGATTCAGCACCCAGGGTTGGTCCGACAATCTGCTCCTGAACGATTTTAGCCGGAGCAGGCATTTTACCTGACTTCAGGATATTTGCAAGGTCTTTCGCTTCTTCAATGGTAAAGCTACCAGTGATCTGCGAGTTACCGCCAGGAATTTCATTAATAATAGAAGGAGCTGTGTAAACGATGCTATCCAGTACCACCGCTACAAAGTTCAGGTTGCCACGGTCATCGTCTGCACCACCTTTAGGAGCCAGTTCGCCGGTCAGCTTTTTCCATGCTCTCGCACCCACAACGTCCATCGTCATGCTGATTTCCGGATTACCATTCTGGTCGAAATCCTGTTTAGCATCCACCACTCTTTCACCGCTTACGCGTGGAGCTGGGTTGGTAGGATTGATCTTCAGACCGAATACCTCGATCAGGCCGTGACGATCAGTTTTATTTTCAGGACCGAAGGCAAATACCAGGTCTTTAGGCATTACGGCTTTCACTGCTGGCAGCGTCAGGTAAGCTTTGAAGGTAGCTGTGTCAGAAGGGAGGATTCTACCGATAGTAGCACTTGGAATAGGACCTTCCTGTGTAATATTCGGATGCAGAATAGCGAACAGCGGGTTGGTCTTCACGAATTCCTTCTCTGCGTCAGCCATCAGCTTGGCAGAGTCTACTTTACCACCTTTATTCTTTGCAGAATCGTTCATGAAGGAAGCCAGGCTACCTTCTTTAGTAGTATCGGCAGCAGCTTTGGCAGCTTTAGTAGTATCGGCTTTCGCAGCAGCAGAGTCAACGGCAGCTGGTTTACCTGTAGAAACATCTTTCAATGCTTCGTTCATTTTAGCCAGTACGTTGTTAAAGAAGTCTGCATCGTTTCTGTAAGTTTCGCGGAACTCCAGGTTTGCACTGGCCTGCAGGTATTTCCTTACACGGTCAGGATTGTCTACCCCGGCCAGTTCTACGGAGATGATACCTTTGCTTTCATCCAGGCTGATGTTTGGAGAAGCTACCCCGAACTTGTCAATACGTTTTTGCAGTACGAGGTAAGTATTTTTAATTGCAGCACCTGCTTCGCTACGGATTACTTTCAGTACGTCTGCGTTGGAGGTGTTGAAATTGATGTCTTTCTGATAAGTGTTGGCAAAAATAGTTGCCAGACGGCCGTTAGGCGCGATCTTCTGATATTCCTGCCCGAACAATGTTACAAAATCCGACTGGCTGGTCTTTTTTGCTTCCGCTGCATTCTTCAGCGCCTGGTTGAAAGCTGCATCAGTCGAATGACCGCTCAGGGAACGGATCACATCTTCCACGCTCACATCGAGCACTACGTTCATACCTCCCTGGAGGTCAAGCCCAAGGTTCAGCTCTCTTTCCTTGGCTTTGGTATAGGTTATGTACCAGGGAAAACCCGCGATCTGTTGATTGCTGGTGCTATCCAGGATTCTTTGTCTTCTTACTTTAATCAGCTCAGTCAATGTATCCTGATAAAAAGCCTGTTGCTCTTTACTGTCTGGATACTTTTCCACAGCACTTTTGTTCGTCTTTAAGACGTCGTTTTTGGCTTGCAGGTCTACCTTGCTCTCGTAGCTGCGTACCAGAAACGTGAAAGACAAGTAATACACAGAGATAAGGATCAATGCACCGGCAAAAAATCTAACCAGTCCTTTAAGTTGCATATTGTTTCGGGTTTATAAAAAATTTTTAAGAGTTGCAAAGATAGAATTTAAATTGATATATTAAAGCCGGAGAAACTCAGAAAAGGAAAAAGGTGGAAAATATTGGTTTTCAACTCTTAAACCGGAGTTTTTTGCCCTCTATTTAGTCTTCTCTGATATGAGCCAATGCTTTTCTATCTGGTTGATACTATGCTTTGCAGGCTGCAATACTAATAAAAATATGCAAACCTCCAATTACCTTCTCCAAGACTCTTTTTTAGATTCTCTGTTAAAATCACAGGCAACCCGCCTTGGACCTGTATTTGCCGATCCGGAAAGGTACCGGCTGCAGATTATTTACACCCGGATCGACCGGGATGCGCAAAACCACCCTCAATGCACAGATTTTACCTATAATCTGGACAAAAACGCCTATTTCTACCCGGCCTCTACTATAAAACTGGCTGCCACCGCCCTTGCCCTGGAAAAGCTGAATGACCTTTCCATCCGGGGACTGGACCGCCATACACACATGATTACTAAAAGCCTGCCCGGCGCTACCCCAGCCGCCCTTACAGATGCCTCTTCCCCTTCCGGGTTCCCCACCATCAGTAATTATATAAAGAAGATCCTGCTGGTCAGTGACAACGATGCCTTCAACCGGCTTTATGAATTCATTGGCCAGGAAGCCTTTAATAAAAGTCTCTGGGCCAAAGGGTACCCCGGGGTACAGGTCAGGCACCGGGTGGGGGTCACCGGCATTTCCACGGAAAAAAACCGGTATACCAACGCTATTACCTTTCGCAGGGGCCGGAAAGTTATCTACCAGCAACCCATTCAATACAGTCTCCTCACCTTCTCTCCCCGGCAGGACCAGATGGGAAAGGCCTGGTATAATGAACAACATGAACTGGTCAACGCCCCGATGGATGCTTCGGAGAAAAACAGGATATGGCTGTCAGACCTGCATAGTATTTTAAAAAGCATTATTTTTCCTGACGCTGTAACAAAATCACAACGTTTCCGTTTAAATGATGACGACTATGGATTTTTATACCACTGCATGTCAGCACAGCCCGAAGAATCGGAGCAACCAACTTTCGATCCGGCAGCATTTCATCATAATTATGTGAAGTTTCTGTTGTTTGGTGCAGGGAAAAACAACCATATCAGTGGTGATGTACGCAGCTTTAATAAACCTGGATGGGCGTATGGCACCTTGACAGACGTAGCCTATATAGCGGACTTTGCCCACGGAATTGAATTTATGTTATCTGCAACTGTTTATGTAAATGACAACACCGGAATCTTGTCTGACGAAAATTACCAGTTCAAACAGATAGGCGAACCTTTCATGCAGGCTTTGGGTGAGCTGATTTATAATTATGAACGCCAGCGCCAGCGGGCATATCGTCCCGACCTGTCCCGGTTCAGAATTGACTATTCCAATAAGATCTTTTAAAAAAAACCAAGTTCTAATTCTATATTAAACAAGTGAGTGAAATGGCAACAAGTAAACGTTTCCGGGCAGTAGCCGCCCTTCTTGCAATGGTAACAGGGTTTACCGCATGTTTGAAAACTGAAAACACAACTCCTTCAAGGCCAGTAGCTGCCTTCGTAGTGATCAATGGTATCACAAGTACCGCAAAACTGGACTTTTATGACAACTCTACCAAAGTAAAAGACAGCATCTCCACAGGATTTGCAGGTTACAACTACCAGGCGTACGGTGGCTATCACCTGTTTGACCTGAAAAGATATGCAACCAGCACCACCGTGGTATCTACTACCGCTGCCAACTACGATTCACTGACCTATTACACCCTGGTAGCATTCGGTGATTCCACTTCACCTGTATTCTACCCGATCAAAGACGATTTTGAAGGTGCGAACAACGCTAACCTGAATATCCGCTTCTGGAACTTATCTCCTAATATCGGTGCGGTAGACGTATACCTGAATACCACTAAAGTGGACAGCAACAGAACTTTCTCCCTGGCCAGACCTGCTTCCGTGTTCAAGGCACTGACTACCGTGTCCAACGCGACCAGTATCACCATTAAGAAAGCTGGTACTGAAACGGTTGTAGCAACTAATAACACTTCTTCTACCCAGCTGACTCAAGGGGGTGTATACACCATCTTCCTCACAGGCGATGCCAGTGCCACCAGTGGTACACAGGCGCCTTACGTAGGGTATATCAAGAACTATTATTAATAGAGGTGCCTGGTAGTGTATCAGTTTGATTTTGATATGGCCGGCCGCAGGCCACTTCCGAATCTTTCGTGCAGTTGCCTGCAACTGCACGAAAGATTCGGGTGATTTTGGAGTAAGAAAAATGAAACTGATACACTACCTTAGCCCTATGAGGCTCACTATCCTGTTTATATTCCTGCTATCCTATTCCTTTAGTAAGGCCCAGACTCCCCGCTATATTATCCAGTTGCATGACAAGGGCAACGCCACCTGGTCGCTCGATCAACCTTCGCATTTTCTGACTGCCAGAGCCATTGAGCGCAGAACAAAACAACACCTTTCCATAGACAGTACAGACCTGCCGGTATCTGCAACTTACCGCGACAGCATTGCTGCCGCCGGAAATGTACGCATACTTTATACTTCCCGCTGGTTCAACCAGGTCATTATCCAGACTACTGACACCGCCGCCCTGCGAAAAATTCAGTCCTTTCCCTTTGTGTCGAAAACCAGCCCCGAAGGCCGGAAAGCCTCCTTTCGCAAAGCCATTTCTGCTGCCGGCAATAATACTAAGCAAACTGGTACCGGTATATACGGTGGCGCAAAAGGGCAGATGGAACTGCACAATGCCATCAGCTTACATGACAACAATTATAAAGGACAAAATATGGTCATTGCTGTCATTGATAATGGTTTCCCATCTGTGAATGTAAACCGGGCCTTTACCAATACAACGATCATCAGCACCTGGGATTTTGTCAACGCGACTGCTAACGTATACGACTATGGCGAACATGGTGCCGAAGTGCTCTCCATACTGGCTGCCAACCTGCCGAACGAGATGATTGGATCCGCACCGGAAGCGGGTTACATGCTGCTCCGCACAGAAGAAACAGACTGGGAAAAACCCATTGAAGAAAATAACTGGGTGGCTGCTGCCGAATATGCAGACAGTATGGGAGCCGATCTCATATCCTCCTCACTTGGTTACAATACCTTCGATGATCCTGTTTATAACCACACCTACGCAGATCTGGATGGAAAGACAACCCTCATTGCCCGTGCCGCGGCATTGGCTGCTGCAAAGGGAATGATTGTAGTCATCGCTGCAGGCAATGAAGGTGCCAATGACTGGCATTATATATTAACACCGGGTGATGCAGATAGTATCCTGACAGTAGGCGCTGTCAGCGCCGAAGGTGTGCTTGCTGATTTTAGCGGCCGTGGCCCTGCTGCCGATGGCCGTATCAAACCAGATGTAGTTTCTGTGGGGCAGTATAGCCAGATCGTACGGCCAGATGGTGTGCTCACACTGGGCAGTGGTACATCCTTTGCCACACCGGTGATAGCTGGCCTCACCGCATGCTTATGGCAGGCGTTTCCCAACAGTACGAACCAGGAGGTGATCAATGCAGTCAGGGCCAGTAGCAGCCAGTACACATCGCCAGACAATGAGCTGGGCTATGGTATTCCAAATTATGGTGTTGCTTTCAATACATTATTAGCCAGCACTTTATCCAGCGATAGCATGCAGTTACAGCATAGCTGGCTGAAAGCACTGCCCAATCCCTTTTCCGGCTCAATCAAAGCCTACGTACATGCAACTGCAGGCCAAAAGGTGGAACTGGCGCTGTATGACAATAGTGGCCGCAGGATCAGGACGACCAGCTTTACCGCTGCCACAGCTTATTATTTCTACGAGTGGCCGGCAGATTTTTCTGCCTTACCCGCTGGTATATATTATTTAAGCGCACAAAAAGGTGGGGATAAGGCCGTGGTTAAACTGATAAAACGTTAAGTATTTCTCCCTCTCCTAATTACGATCACAGATTTCTTCTCCCATCAGTTACAAAATTATTGTAGGTTTGTTGCTGGTCGCGCACCTACTAAACATTTTTGTTATGAAGCATTTGGAATTAGCAGAAAGGCTGTCAAGAATCTCTGAGCCACAAACGATCAAAATGGCTAAGCTGAGCCGTGAGTTGAAAGCGCAGGGTATAGACATTGTAGATCTGAGCATCGGCGAACCTGACTTTGACACGCCTGCCCACATCAGGGAGGCAGCAAAAAAAGCCATCGATGAAGGCTTTACGCATTACACACCCGTAGCTGGTATTGCAGATCTGCGAGCGGCAGTTGTGAAAAAACTGCAACGCGATAACAACCTGGAATATCTGCCGGAGCAGATTGTGGTATCGACAGGTGCCAAGCAAAGCATTGCCAACGCAGTGCTGAGTGTAATCAACCCCGGTGATGAGGTGATTATCCCTACGCCATATTGGGTAACTTATTCAGAATTAGTAAAACTCTGTCAGGGTAAGGTTGTATTCGTACCCTGCAGTATTGAGAATAAATTCAAGATCACGCCCGCACAACTGGAAGCGGCCATTACACCAAAGACAAAGTTGTTCATGTTCTCTTCGCCCTGCAATCCTACCGGATCTGTATATAGTAAAGACGAACTGAAGGCACTGGCCGATGTATTTGCCAGATATCCTGGTATCTACGTGCTGGCTGATGAGATCTATGAATACATCAACTATGTGGGTAAACACGAAAGCATCGCACAGTTTGAAGGGATGAAAGAACGTACCATCATTATCAATGGTCTGAGTAAAGGCTTTGCGATGACGGGATGGCGTCTGGGCTACCTGGCTGCACCGACAGCAGTAGCAAAGGCGGCAGAAAACATCCAGAGCCAGTTCACCTCTGCCACCTGTTCTATTACACAAAAGGCGGCAGTAGCAGCGCTGAATGGTCCTAAAGATTCTGCTGATGAGATGCTGGCAGAGTTCACCAAAAGAAGGGCATTTGTTTTCGAACAAATGAGCCAGATACCAGGCTTGAAACTGATCAACCCGGACGGAGCCTTCTATATGTTCCCGGATGTAAGCAGCTTCTTTGGTAAGTCTTACGACGGTGTAACCGTGAACAATGCCGATGATCTGTGTATGTATCTTTTACACAAAGCGAACGTGACATTTGTGACAGGTTCTGCCTTCCAGCAACCAAATGCCATCCGTATTTCTTATGCCGCCTCTATGGAGAAGCTGCAGGAAGGGATGAAGCGTCTGAAAGCCGGACTGGAAAAACTGGCCTGATTAATTCATTTTCTATAGAAAAAGCTTTTGTCAGATCGGCAAAAGCTTTTTTTTCGTCCCTACATCTGCACATTATTATTTATATATTTGCACCTGCAAACAATCATTATACATGGGTATTTCAAATCAAAGCCTGCTTTTTTTTGTATTAGGAATTGGCATCTTAACTATTCTATATATGACCTTGAGGGACATGTTCCAAAAACCTAAAGACAAGGAGGCAAAGCCTGCCACCGCGCCTGCTGCCGAAACACCGCGCAGCAGTGACAAAGCAGTACTTCCCCTGCAATTACAAGCCTATGAAAGAATGGCCCTGCTGGTAGACCGCATCAACCTGCAAAACCTGATCGGCCGTGTATATCAACCCGGCCTCAGTGCTACAGACATGCAGGTAGGCCTGATCCACACGATCAAAGCAGAATTTGATCACAACGTTACTCAGCAGATCTACGTTTCTCCACTCGCCTGGGAAGCTGTAAAAACACTGAAAGAACAAACCATCACGATCATCAACCAGGTAGCCAGCCAGCTCCCTGCCGAAGCCACCGCGATGGATCTCAATAAACAGATACTGGAAGTATTCCTGCAAGCAGAAACATCACCTGCCGAAATGACCGCGCAGATTGTAAATGCCGAAGCCCGCAAGTTATTCTAACCAAAAGAGGATCATGAGGATCACATAAAAGTTTTCCATCAGGTACCCGAATTAAAAGGGGTTGTATCGTGAGTGATACAACCCCTTTTAATTATTTCTCTACCATCATCACCCGTTTTGGCCGGATCACCTCATACAGTAAATATCCTTTTCCATTGAAGTGAATATAGAGTGGCGGCCCCTGGTACCACGGCACTCCCGGTACTTTTTTATGCGCCTGAATATGCAGGTGCGGCTCCGAACTAAACCCTGAATTTCCCACACAACCCAGGGCCTGCCCTTGTTGAACCAGGTCCCCGTCATGCACAATCACACTCCCCTCCTTCATATGCCCTAAAAAGATGTAACTATTGGTGGTTTCAATAATCACCTGGTTCGTATTATTGGGCCCACGACTCATGTCAGGAGGAATATTATCCGGGTTATTTCCATAGGCTTTTAATACCCGTCCATCGCAAGGACTGTAGATGGTATCACCAAAGATTTCATAATCCTTTAACTTCCTGCTGAAGATCTTATTTGCACGCCTGCCATCCGGCTTCAGTTTTACGATATCCATGGCATAAATCGCTCCCCGCAAGCTGTAGTGAAACAGGTTGGTGGGCAAGCTCTTTCCTCCCTGCAACACGAAATATCGCCCGGTTTTCATGGGGAAAGCCAGTTCAATCGTTGCGGGTTTGGGAGTGGTACCGGTGAAATAAAGGATACTCAGCAGGGTAAACCCGGTGGCAAATAATAAATTAAAGCCTACCTGCCAGGTCCGCGATGCCCGTTTCCCTCTTTTCCGGCGCAGGGCGCCAATGACCAGTGCGAGCAGGAGACAGATGCCAAAAGCATACTTGGCTTCGATAGTAAGGTACACCCAGGTGCCATAGAGATAAATGAATACGCCCAATGATAATCCTACTAAAAGGCGGGACCAGCTGTGGCGGAATAGGGCTGCAGCAGCAGTAAATGTAAAAAAGATGCTGAACAGGGCCAATGCAAAAGTCAGTAATAACAGTGCGTAAATAAACATAGCTTATTCGGTAATCTTTCAGAAATGGTCCTGCAAATTATCAATATTTTGGCCTTCGCAGCAATACGATAATAATTATGTAACATTGTCTATCATACATCATTATTCCACGAACGCATAGATTATGGAAAATATCATCAAAACAGATGCCGGTATTGTCATTGAGCCAGTATATACCCAACCGGTACCCATGGATGAATTGCCCGGACAATTCCCTTTTACCAGGGGGGTACATGCCTCCATGTACCGCGACAAACTGTGGACCATGCGGCAGTATGCGGGATTTAGTACCGCCGAAGCTTCGAACCAGCGCTACCATTACCTGCTTAGCCAGGGGGTAATGGGGCTGAGCGTGGCCTTTGACCTGCCTACACAGATCGGGTATGATTCTGATCATGCCATGTCTGAAGGAGAAGTGGGAAAAGTAGGTGTAGCGATTGATTCACTCGAAGATATGGAACGGCTCTTTGCCGGCATCAAACTGGAAGATATTTCCACCAGTATGACGATCAATGCAACAGGGTTCATTTTACTTGCTTTATATATTGCACTTGCCAAAAAACAGGGGGCAGATCTGCATAAAATATCCGGTACTATTCAAAATGATATCCTGAAGGAATACGCGGCGAGGGGGACCTATATTTATCCGCCCAAGCCGTCTATGCGCCTGATTACAGACATCTTTGCATATTGCAGTAAAGAGGTACCCAAATGGAATACCATTTCTATTTCGGGGTATCACATCCGGGAGGCGGGGGCAAATGCGGTACAGGAATTAGCTTTTACACTCGCTAACGGCAAGGCCTATTTAAAAGCGGCGATTGAAAAAGGGTTATCGATCAATGTGTTTGCCCGCAGGTTATCTTTCTTTTTCAATGCACATAATCACCTCTTTGAAGAAGTGGCAAAGTTCAGGGCCGCACGTAGAATGTGGGCACATATAACGGCTGAATTGGGGGCCACTGATCCAAAGGCACAGATGTTACGCTTTCACACACAAACAGGTGGCAGCACACTGACCGCACAACAACCCCATAATAATATTGTACGTGTTGCCGTACAAACCCTGGCGGCCACTTTAGGTGGTACCCAATCTTTGCATACCAATGGCTATGACGAAGCACTCTCACTGCCCACGGAAGAAGCGGCACGAATTGCTTTGCGCACCCAGCAGATAGTGGGGTATGAAAGTGGAATTGCGGATACCGTAGATCCGCTGGCAGGGTCTTATTATGTAGAAGCCCTGACGAACGAGGTGGAGGCAAAGGCCTGGGAACTGATACATCGCATAGATGCAATGGGGGGTGCGGTGAGTGCAATAGAACAGGGTTTTGTGCAGGATGAGATCGCGCGGAGTGCATACTTATACCAGCAGGAAATAGAAAGAGGTGAAAAGATAATAGTAGGAGTAAATAAATTTACGGTAAAGGAAGAAGAGACGCCAGAGATTTTCAGGATAGATGATAGTATCAGGCAGGTGCAAACGGAAAGGCTGCAATCCCTGCGGAGCAGGAGGAATAATGAAGCGGTACAGGCAATATTACAAAGGCTGGAAACCGCGGCACATACGGAGGAGAACCTGATGCCTATCGTTGTGGAAGCTGTGGAAACTTTGTGTACCCTCGGTGAAATAGCGGATACCTTGCGGAAAGTATTCGGTGAATATAAATAGTATTGCTGTAATTCATTAATTTTGGCCATGTCTTTTATCTACCATAACACCTGTCCGGTATGTGGAGCCGCAACTTCACATAAAGTACTGACAGCCAAAGATTACACCGTTTCAAAAGAAACCTTCGACATCAACCATTGCGGGCATTGCAGCGTACGTTATACACAAAATGTTCCTGATAGTGCCAACATCGGGCGCTATTACCAATCGCAGGAATACATCTCCCACTCAGAAACCCGCCAGGGTCTCATCAACCGTTTATACCACAGCGTAAGGAAAATCACCCTGCGCAGTAAACAAAACTGGGTAAAGGCAGCAACCGGTCTCAAACAAGGTTCCATCCTCGACATCGGCTGTGGAACAGGTGCCTTCCTTCACTTCATGCAACAGGGCGGCTGGCAGATCACCGGTCTTGAACCAGACCAGACAGCCCGTCAGAACGCAAAGACATTATACAACATAGACCCTCGTCCTTCAGAAGATCTTTTCTCACTTCCTGCCGGACAGTTTGATGCAATCACGATGTGGCATGTACTGGAACACGTACATACCTTACATGAATATATCCGCCAGATCCGTACTTTGTTAAAACCGGAAGGCGCACTCCTGATCGCTGTTCCCAACTACACCTCTCCCGATGCAGAACACTATGGTGAATACTGGGCAGCCTACGACGTGCCACGTCACCTTTATCACTTCTCTCCTGCTGCCATGGAAGCATTGCTGAAGCAGCATAAAATAAGAGTAGTGAAAAAGCACCCGATGGTGTTCGATGGCTTCTATGTAAGTCTGCTGAGTGAAAAGTATAAAACAGGAGGGAATGGTCTCTTCAAAGGCTTCCGGCATGGGTTTATCTCCTGGCGCAAAGGATTGAAAGATGTGGACAGGTGTAGTTCTGTGGTGTACGAATGTAAAGCAGAATAAACAAGTACGATTTTATTCAGGATAATACAATGAGCCGGTAGCAATGTGCTACCGGCTTCTTTGCTCATGCATCAGCTAATAAGAATATCTTTCTTACTAATTAATACAAGTAGTTTAATGCGATAATATCGTTCGCGTTGAAAGTACGGTTGCCGCCATTAGAGCAGGACAGCATCCATGAATTTGCATCAGCACCGGTTGGAGTACCTGGAATCCAGATAGCACCTACGCTTGAAGCACCTTCGTTTGTAGCAGTACCACCACAGCTGTAAGAACGATCGAAGTAATCAGTGTGACGGAAACCAATACAGTGACCGATTTCATGCTGTATTACAGAACCTACATACAGCACGTTAGGATTGCTGCCATATGCCTGAGAGTTAGTATTCATCAGGATAGAGCTATAAGGATTACCGCTGCTGGTTGGGAAACCAGAAGAACCCAGGGTGATGTAACCACCGCTTGGACCCTGGTTGAAACCAGAGATGGTAATGCTTGCAGTACCACTGGTAATGCGGGAGAATGTGATGGCCAGGCCAAGACGGTTGTAACGTGCAATAGCAGTATCAGTACCTGCTACATATGCGCTACCCAGGCTGCTGGCTACTTTTATAGTAATCGTGCGTGGAGTGCCCGTTACCAGGTTAGTAGTGCGGTATTGTTCAGAAGAAGCAACACGCAGTACAGGACCTGTGTATTTACCATTCAGATCATCTTCGGTCAGGCGGATATCACCTTCTACAATATAATCGTCATGGAACTTATGTACATCAGCAGCGCTGAATCCCAGTGCTTCGATTTTTGCCAGGGTTTCAGTGGAGATAGCATCAGCTGACTTTGTGCTGCTTACATTATCTTTTTTACAGGACACAGTTGCTACGGCGATGCCCGCCATCAGACACAATAAGGCGTTGAATGAATGTTTACGCATACATTTAGATTTGGGTTTGGGTTTCTGGAAAATGAAGATATTATTAGCTGATTCGCTGATGAAAAATGGACGTATTCATCATCAGTAAATACAGCTAACGACAGATAATAACTCGTGCTTACAATTGCTGCACATTACGTGCATCATGCATGTTTAAATTGTTTACTGCTAATACATAATTTTAGTGCTCATAATGTGATGTAGGTAAAAGAAACGGTATGGCAAAATCCGTGTCCTCTCCGGGTTTTCAATGACTATTTGATTCCATCGGTTAACGCCATTACACGGCTGTATGTTTCATCTCTGGTATCAATTGCCTCGACGTTTAGATTTTAGTTGCTCGGTTCCAATATTACAACTTTCCATGAAACCAAAAAAAATTTTTCTTTCCCTGTTAATCAAAGTTATGAATGAATTACATTAGTTTTATTTGAAGCAACGAGCAACCTGTCAACCCAAAATCTTTATGAGAGCAACCCTTGTATTGTTACACTTATTAGTATGCCAATCATTATCAGCAGGCGCACAGGAGCTACCCGACCCGGTAGCTGAACAATACGCCAGCAGGGACATTGCGGGTCCACATTCGCGTAAACATACAGATTATTACCTCGTAAAGTTCCGTGAATTTCCCGGTGAATCACTGCATGATTATGGGGTGGTAAAATCATTAAGTAAAGTGCATTTTATACTAAAGAAGACAAACTTCGATAGTACATTGCAGCAAGAAGTGGTATATACCTATCCTGCAAATGATAACTGGAAGGCGAGTACGAATTTGTTACATATGCTTTCGGAAAAAGATAGCATCCGATTGATTGTAACTACTACACAGTCTCCGGCCTACTGCCGTGTGCTACGTCAGTATGGATCTTCTTACACCGTTTCTATTCATACCAAAGACTGGTCTTCTTTTATAGCGCAACCTTTTATTTCCTTTGCAGATATACAACGCAAAGCATCGCCGGAACAGAGAATTAATTCAGCAGACAACTCTGCAAATGCGATCAACACTGCACAACAGGCTTATCCCGCAATAAGGGGTAGTGATATTACCATATCATTGAAAGAAGATTTATTTGACACGACAGATCTTGATTTAACAGGGAGATTTTTATATAATAAAAATGCTGCTGCAAATTTTTCTTCGCATGCTACTATTATGGCGACTATGATAGCAGGTGCGGGTAATACCGGTGAAAAAGGCATGGGGGCAGCACCACAGGCATTGTTATGCCCTGCGGATTATAGTTATAGTTTACTACCTGAGGATAGCAGTTATATGCAGGCATATCGTATCTCTATTCAGAATCATTCTTATGGAACAGGTATAGAGAATTATTATGGGGCCGAAGCAGTGGCCTTTGATGAGCAGGTGTATAATACAGATACTGTATTGCACGTATTCTCTTCAGGGAATATAGGTACGGAAGGTGATTCTACAGGCATCTATCAAAACCTGAACGGGTTTGCAAACCTGACAGGTACTTTCAAACAGGCAAAGAATGTATTAGTAGTTGGCGCTACAGACGACTCACTGCATGTACTATCTGTCAGTTCAAAAGGGCCTGCTTACGATGGACGGATTAAACCGGAATTAGTAGCATTCGGCATAGATGGTTCTTCAGGATCAGCAGCGCTGTGTAGTGGTACTGCGGCATTATTACAACAGGCTTATAAACAGGTATACCATACAATGCCCTCGGCAGCACTGGTGCGTGCAATTTTGATCAATAGTGCACAAAGTAATGGTATCAGTTATAGCAACGGGTTCGGTAGTTTACATACACTGCATGCAATACAGACATTGGCACAGGCACATTTTTGGGGGGGCACGGACAATGGTACTTTCACAATACAGGTACCTGCAGGTATACAAACATTGAAAGTAACACTGTGCTGGAATGATCCCCCTGCCCAGGCGAATGCGGCGGTTGCATTGGTGAATGACCTGGACTTAACCGTACAGGCAAATGGCAGTAATTATCTTCCATGGGTATTATCTGCAGCACCTGTTCCAGATTCGTTGTCTGCAGCACCACGTCGTGCTACTGATAGTTTGAATAATGTAGAACAAATTACAATTGAGAACCCCGCGGCAGGAGCTGTGACGATACAGGTCACTGCGCATCATTTAAATGTACCAAATCAGGCGTTTTATATTGCTTATGGTTATATACCCAAAAACACATTTGAATGGCAGAATCCAGGCTCAAAAGAAGTAATAGCAGCAGGTAGCCCCGTGCCCTTTCCATTACGATGGAATTCAAATGTAACCGGCAAAGGAGACCTTGCATGCAGTTATGATAAAGGCGCCACCTGGCAGTCAATAACGACCCAATTGAATACAGCTGTCGGTTTATACTACTGGACTATTCCTGATACTTTCTGTACTGCCTTACTGAAATATACTACTACTGATACAGCCTTTGTGAGCGATACTTTCTACCTGTCACCACGCCTTACCCTGCAAACAGGTTATGACTGCGGAGACAGTGCGATGATCTTCTGGAATACATTGCAAAACGCCGGCGCTTACCAGTTGTATCATATGGGTACCTCCTATCTGCTACCTTATACACAAACAGTAGATACCTTCCTGACGATTACTGCTTCGGGCAATTCTGCTTATTATGCTGTGAGCCCATTGCATACCGATGGCTGGTCGGGATTGAAAAGCTATGCCACCAATTACCAGTTACAGGGCACTGGTTGTTATTTCAAAAGCCTGCTGGCGAATGAAACAACTTCCCGGAATATATCCCTTGTTCTGACACTGGGTACAACCTGGCATATCAGTGAATTGTATTGGGAAAGATTGTCCGGCAATGACTATGTATCTATTGGTACCAGTGCGATCAGTACTGCCACCAGTTATACCTTTGAAGATGAAAATGCACCGGAGGGATTACTTTACTATAGAGTCAGGCTCGTTACAGACAATGGTACAAATATTTATTCAGACCCTGTGCCTGTATACCTGCTGCGGCAGCATGACCATCTCATATTTCCAAACCCCGCCACCAGTTTGGTGAATGTAATCAGCAAAAGCATGAGTAATATGCAGCTGCAACTGTTTGATATGAACGGAAAACTGATCCTGACTAAAAACCTGGCCAGCCTGCAGGAAACGCTGTCTATCGAACAATTATCGCCGGGGGTCTATACCTGTGTATTGTATGATGAGGGGAAGAAAGTATTTTCTACAAAGCTGGTAAAATTATAATGATCCGGATGGTATAGAAATCGCTTCAATGATTCTTTAAGTCGGTACCAAATTAAAATAAAAAGGTCCCGGGGTATTACCTCCGGGACCTTCATTATAGCGTTAATACCTTTTCTTACAGGTGTATTGCTTCACCGTACGCAACCTCAATGGCATCTTTCACAGACTCACTCATAGTTGGGTGTGGGTGGATAGAATCCAGCACTTCCTGGTAAGTAGTCTCCAGCTTACGTGCAGTTACAGTCTGGGCAATAATTTCGGTTACATTCGCACCGATCATATGGGTACCCAGCCACTCGCCATACTTAGCATCAAAGATCACCTTGACAAATCCTTCAGGCGCACCGGCAGCAGTTGCTTTACCGGATACAGTGAATGGGAATTTACCAACCTTCACTTCGTAACCAGCTTCTTTCGCTGCTTTTTCGGTGTAACCAACAGAAGCAATTTCTGGTGCGCAATAAGTACAACCAGGAATGTTCATATAGTCAATAGGCTCAGGTTTGTGCGCATATTTCTTTTCGTTGTAACCGATCGCCTCGAGACAAACGATACCCTCCTTAGAAGCTACGTGTGCCAGTGCCTGGCCAGGAACCATATCACCGATAGCGTAAATGCCAGGTACATTTGTCTGGTAGTACTTGTCTACCAATACACGGCCCTTGTCGGTCTTTACGCCTAATGCTTCCAGGCCCAGGTTCTCGATGTTAGCCTGAATACCAACGGCGCTCAGTACTACATCTGCTTCCAGGGTGATTTCGCCGGTTGCAGTCTTTACTTTCGCTTTCACGCCCTCACCGTTTGCTTCTACAGCTTCAACAGATGCATTGGTCATGATTTCGATACCTTTCTTCTTGTAGATCTTTTCCAGTTCTTTAGAGATATCCTCGTCTTCAACCGGAACGATGCGCGGCATGAATTCAACGATAGTCACCTTGGTACCCAGGGTAGCGTAGAAATAGGCAAACTCAACGCCGATAGCGCCGGAGCCTACTACGATCATGGATTTAGGCTGTTTAGGCAGTACCATTGCCTCACGGTATCCGATTACTTTCTTACCATCAATTTTCAGGTTAGGCAGTTCGCGGGCGCGGGCACCAGTGGCCAGTACGATGTGCTTAGCTTCGTGTACTGCGACTTTGCCGTCCTTATCTGTAACTTCTACCTGACCTTTAGCTTTCAGCTTACCGGTACCCAGCAGAACGTCAATTTTGTTTTTCTTCATCAGGAACTGTATCCCTTTGCTCATCTTGTCTGCAACACCACGGCTGCGCTTGATAACTGCATCAAAATCAACGCTGCTTTCTCCTGCGTTGATTCCATAGGCCTTGGCATGCTGTATGTATTCCAGTACCTGTGCAGATTTTAACAATGCCTTGGTAGGGATACAACCCCAGTTCAAGCAAATACCGCCCAGGTTCTCCCTTTCAACGATTGCCGTCTTAAATCCCAGCTGAGAAGCACGGATAGCAGCCACATATCCACCGGGGCCACTACCAATTACGATTACGTCGTATGCCATAATGCTTAATTTTAATTAAAACTGGCCAAAGGTAGTAAAAAAATGTGCAATTGCTAGTATGCAATTAATCACATTGTTGGTGAGCCTGCGGCAGCAAAGAAGGCTTCTTTTTTATGGGCTGACGCCCAATGGTGGAACTTAGTGACAATGACCTTGGGGTGGAGCCTGTGGCAGCAAAGAAGGCTTCTTTTTTATGGGCTGACGCCCGCGTAATGAAAATGCTCGTTTTTGCCAGATTTGCGGCATCTCTCCCCAAAAAAACAGAAAAAGCCCGGCCAATATAAGCCAGGCTTTTCTTTTCTTCTTAATCGAAGATCCATCAATATCTTATCGCAGATCCACTACCTCTACCCCCGGATACTTCTTAGGATCAAAGCTAAATGTCGCATCCGTCAGGTTCGTATTAGGTGTGAAATTGGTAATCTCGTATGTGTAACGGTTTCCGTTCTTCTCAAACATTTTCATCTTCGAAATGTTCTGGTTTTTCTTGTCAATTGACACAATTACCTTGAAAACATTCTTAGACTTGTCTGTAGGCGTCATCTCAATATTCTGATACACCTTACCCTTCTCAGTAGTCTCTGCATCCAAACGGTACAGATAATCCTTATCGTAGAAGTTGGTAAACAATTTAGCAGGTGTGAGCTGTGTGCTACCCTGATCTACATTGTTGATTGTCACCTCATTAGCATCTTTCTGGTAGGTCCAGGAAGTCTTGTTATCGCTAATGATCTCCTGACCCTCCAGGTTTACTTTATACTTGCTGCCTTTTACATATACAGTTCCTTTCTTGGAATCTGCCACACTGTTATTGCCCCCTTCTACTTTCAATACGAAGTTGGCTACCACTGTCTTGAAGGTTGAAAACTTCTTGCTAACATTATCCAGGATCACCTTTGCTTTCGGGTCATTCGCACCCAGGCTGCCTGTTCTTGTCTGAGCTATGCCGCTCATTGTTACACTCCCTGCCAACATGCTCATGAATAAAATTTTCCTCATTACGGTAAGTTTTTTTATTGTTGTAGTAGTAAAAACAAATGTTATGCCGGGACCTGCCCGGATTGTTAAGATTGTGCCAAAAAGGCGCAATATGCCTCTTCAGCCTGCTTTAAATGCCTGGGTTTGTTTAAAACCCCTTACGGTTTAGCCCGTTTAAAATAATCAGTTCTTTTAAAAGCCCCCGCCCAGGTCGTTTAAGATCATTTCAAGGTCAGTTTCCGTTTTCACATTCACCTCCCTGGCCTTGCTGCCCAGGTTCGGGCCTACTATACCAGCAGCTTCCAACTGATCCATCAGTCTGCCTGCCCTGTTATAACCCAGTTTCATCCTGCGCTGCAACAAAGAGGTAGATCCCTGCTGATTTTGTACGATGACCCTGGCCGCTTCTTCAAACAGGGGATCCCTGTCCTGCAGGTTCACTTCCTTGCCTTCCAGATCCTTCTCATCCACATATTCCGGTAAGAGATAAGCTTCGGGGTAAGAGCGTTGTTGCCCAATGAATTCCGCCACTTTTTCCACCTCAGGGGTATCCACAAATGCACATTGCAGGCGCACCAGTTCTCCTCCTAATGATACCAGCATATCCCCCTGCCCTATCAGCTGTTCTGCACCACCTATATCCAGGATGGTACGGGAGTCGATCTTGCTCGACACCTTGAAGGCGATACGGGCCGGGAAGTTCGCCTTGATGGTACCCGTGATAATGTTTACTGATGGACGCTGGGTAGCGATGATCAGGTGAATACCTACCGCACGGGCCAATTGGGCCAGACGTGCTATTGGCATTTCCACTTCCTTACCCGCCGTCATGATCAGATCTGCAAACTCATCGATCACCAGTACTACAAATGGCAGGTAGCGGTGTCCCCTTTGCGGGTTGAGCCTGCGCTGTACGAATTTATGGTTATACTCACGGATGTTACGGGTACCCGCTTCTTTCAGCAGGTCGTAGCGTAAGTCCATTTCTATACACAACGCATTCAGGGTATGAATTACCTTTTTGGTATCAGTGATAATGGCATCTTCTTCGCCCGGTAACTTGGCGAGGAAGTGCTTCTCGATCAATTTATAGAGGGAGAGCTCCACTTTCTTGGGGTCTACCAGGATAAACTTGAGCTGGGAAGGATGTTTTTTGTACAGCAGGGAAACCAGCAGGGTATTGATACCCACAGATTTACCCTGACCCGTAGCACCTGCCATGAGCAGGTGAGGCATTTTGGCCAGATCGGCAATGAAGTTTTCGTTGTCAATCTTTTTACCAATTGCGATAGGCAGGTCCATATTGCTCTGCTGGAACTTTTCGGAAGCCAGCAGGTTGCGCAGGGATACCATACTCTTTTTCACATTTGGTACTTCTATACCAATCGTTCCTTTACCGGGAATAGGCGCAATGATACGGATACCCAGTGCTGACAGGCTCAGGGCAATGTCATCTTCCAGGTTTTTGATACGGGAAATGCGCACACCGGCTGCCGGTACAATTTCGTACAGGGTAACAGTCGGCCCCACAGTTGCACTGATCTTCTGGATAGAAATATCGTAGTTTTTGAGGGTGCTGATGATCTGGTCTTTGTTTCTATCCAGTTCAGCAGCATCCTGCACCACTTTTTCTGTATTATGGTTGTCAAGCAGTTCCAGCGAAGGATGTTTGTAATCGCGGAGATCCAGTGATGGATCGTAAGGATCCAGCTGAACCGCTTCGCCTACGGTGCCGGTAGTTTCTGCCAGCTCCTCATCGGGTTCGTCTTTGCTGGGCTTGATTTCCCAGGCAACATCTAATGGTGCATTGTTCTTTTTATTGTTGCGGGCATTGGTTTGCTCCACGGTTTCTTCGATGTACAGCAGTGGACCCGGATCTTCTTCCTCTTCTTCTTCGGTGAGTTCTTCTTCTACAACAGGTGGGGTGACTGTCAAGGGCATGTTTTTTTCCACCAGCTTCATGTCTTCCATTTCCGGTTCCTCTACGGCAGGCGCGATCACGGTGGTGCTGTTTTCTTTCAGACCATTTTTACGGCCCGGATCTTTTTTCACAGGGGCTACAGGCACTTCCGGTTCCGATTCCACGTCTTCCAGCTGTGGCTTAGGTGGTTTTGGTTTGCGCAGTACCCATTTGAAATCCAGGTTGTACTTCCAGATACACCAGGCCAGGCCAGCTACCATCAGGAGCAGGGCAGCACCGGCAGTACCGAGAAAACCAGAGATCCATTTGCTCACGGCATCGCCCATGGCGCCCCCCCAGGCAAATTCTGCTGCCGCAAGACCTGCTACGAATGCAGCAGTGGTGCTGATGAACAGTAAACCAAAGAGGATATATTTAACATTGCGCCATACTCTGAATACGCGGCGGCCAACGATGAAGTTGACACCGAGAATAAAGAACAGGTAGCAAAAAAGATAAGAGGCAACGCCAAATCCTTTGTAAAAAAACCAATGGGAAACAAATGCACCTAAACGACCGAGGAGGTTTTCCACTTTTACAGCATCGTTGTCCATGAGCAGGATGTTGGCACTGTAACGGAATACTTTGTCCTGGTCTTCCTGCCAGGTGAAGAGGTAGGAGGTGAAAGCAAGAAAACAGTAGAGGGACAATAAAAGGCATATCACCCCCAGGACTTTGTGGGTGCGCTCATCTTTTACCAGCTCTTTTACTTTTACCTCAGCTTCTTTTTCCTGTTTCAATACGTTGGGGTCATTAGCACGAGGAGGCTTTTTGCTGTCTGGTTTTTCAGTTTTTAGTTTGTTCTTGGACATATTCTATTGCGCTCCAAAATTAAGGCCACAGGTTGATATATTAAGAATTAATTTTCATATATACCTGAAAATGGCTACCAAGGGGGCCTGCGGCAGCATGGAAGGGCAGCTTTTTTTATTTGGCTTCGCCATTGAGGCGGAATTTTTTGCAGTGGCCATTTACCAGAGGAATTTTTGCAATAGCCATTTACTAGAGGTAATTTTTTGCAATGGCCATTTACCAGAGGGATTTTTTGCAATGGCCTTTTACCAGAGGAATTTTTGTAATGCCCATTTACCATTGGCATTTTTGCAATGGCCATTTGCAATTGAGCTTCAATATTTTCAATAAAAAAAGGCTTTGCTTTACAGCAAAACCTTTTTCCTTTAAATATTTTCAATCATTAATCTTCATACAACAACCACACCCACTTCGCCATGAACTCCATCACCATCGGTTGAATCGTCTCATCCAGCGTACCATATTCCTCTATTCTGCACGTCGTACACTGCTGAAACAAATGATTCAACCCTGCAAAATTCCTCATGGTCAGCAACTCATTTCCGCCTGTTTTCAATCCGGCCTGAATACCCTGTAAATTGCTGCTGGCGTCCGTCTCTACATCCCTGCCACCATTCAATGCCAGCACCGGGCATTTGATCTTCGCCAGGTAAGGCGCCGGATCAAATTTCAGTAGCGACAGCGCCCTTGGCCGGGTATCTGCCGCATATACTTCGCGTACAAACTGCTGTTTGCCCGCTACATTCGTGCTATCTCCGAAACGGTTGTATACCAAACCTAAATAGTTATAAGCAATCGTCTTACGGGAAAGGGTATCCTTCTGATTCACCAGTACTTTCAGGTAAGGCTGATAAAACCCTTTATAATCCCTGATACGATCTTTCGAATCTCCATAAGATGCCGCCGTCGTCATCATCCTGTTTATATACTGCGTCTGCCCATCTACCCCTGGCGCAGCCATCAGCATCAGGTAAGCAATCATTTTATCATTCGCAGCTACCATTTCAGCCACAGCACCACCTTCGCCATAACCCAACAATCCAATTCCCACAGAATCAATATCCTTCCTGCTCCTCAAATAATCAAGGGCAGCCTGCACGTCATTGGCCAGGTTACCAACACTGGCAGAATCATAATTCCCGGTGCTATTTCCTATACCACGCTGATCGAATCGTAAGGTTGCAATACCTCTTCTCACAAAGTAGTCTGCCAGCACGGCAAACGGGCGATGTCCCAGAATTTCATTGTCCCTGTCCGGATGTCCTGCACCGGGAATGAGTACAATTACTTTAAAAGGTTCCTGTGCTTTGCTACCCGGTTTGGTCAGTGTGCCACCCAGAAGTACTTTATCAATCTTATTGACAAATTTAATGTCTTCGGTATCGTAGGCAAACGGTGGCTTTGGCGTCTGCGGACGCTCTGCCGGCAAATCGTCTTCCTTCACTTCCTTACGGGAAAAGTAAATGCTCACCCTGTTGTTCACCTGGTAGAAGAACCCGTTGTAAGTATTACGGTTCGTCCATGCGCCCATAAACACCACGCCGATGCGGGGAATGGAAAACTTCAGACTATCGTTGGTGAGGGCTACGGTATCCATGTCTACAGGTGCATCCTCCTCATCAGGATTTACCATCTGCCCTTCCCACTCACCATCTACTTTGTCGAAAGTGAGTACTAATCTTTGTTTCTGCCCCTGCGGGGTTTTCAGAATACCATACCATTTCCCGCTAATGTCAGGACCGGATTGTGCAAATACAAATCCGCCCAGGCATATACCCAGGCAGGTCAAAATCACATATCTAAGCATACGTTCTTTTATTTCTTAATTACCGCCAGCAGCAGGCAAGCCCATCCCGCGATGAAGAACACCCCACCGATTGGTGTGAGAATACCAATTATCGAAGGAATATCTATTTTAGCGAATTTCACCAATGTCATCAGGTAAAGGGAACCTGAAAACAGGATCACGCCGGTGATAAAGCAGCGCCCGGCCCATTGTGCAAGGGAACCTGGAATATAAACATATAGCAATGCAACTGCTATTAAAGCAAAAGCGTGGTAGAACTGGTAAGTTACGCCTGTCTTGTAAGCCCTGTCTAAAAATTCCTTTAGTTCCGGCGTAGTAGCCAGTTCGTTAAACTTATGTGCACCAAAGGCACCCAGTATTACGCCCAATATGCCAAATACCGATGCCCAGATTAAAAAGCCCTTATGCATTATTGTTCAGTCTTTTGGTAAATGTTTCTAATGTTACGCTGTCAGATTCAGCTATTGTAATTTGTGCCTGTTGATAAAAAGGCTGCCTTTCGGCCAGTTTTTTCTCTACAAATGCCAGTATCTCTTCATCCGGCAAATCCGCTATCAGCGGTCGTTTTGCCTTCTTGCGCTTCAGGCGGTCTACGATCAGGGGCAGTTCCGGGTTCAACCAGATAGTGATACCTCTTTCATTCATCACATCCATATTATCCTGGAAGCAGGGCGCCCCTCCCCCACAGGAAATCAGGAAATTGTCTTCTTCAGACAGCTCGCGCAGCCAGAAACTTTCCCTTTCACGGAAATAATCTTCGCCTTTGGTAGCGAAGATATCACTGATGGACATTTCTTCTGATTCTACAATTACATCGTCCAGGTCATAGAATGGTAACTCAAGATGCTCGGCCAGCTGTTTACCCCAATAGGACTTGCCGGCACCCATAAAACCTAATAAAAAGATCTTCAAGCAGTGTATATTTAAAGTGATGCATTAAATGGTCCAGGATAGGCACAGGCCGTCCGCAATAATATATTGCAAAGATAGCCGGGCTTTTTTATCTGCTTTGTTAAAATTACAGTGCATAAACCCATATAATTGATATGGGAATGGCTCTAACTGCATATTTTCCTTAAAATCAACCTTTCCCAGGCCATACCATTTGAACACTGCCTCTTTGGCGCTCCAGCAAATAGTCTTGTGAGCCAGGGCATTGTCCGGATCAATAAATTTCCGCTCCCTGGGTGACAGGAACTTATGGGAGACTTTGTCAATTTTGTCGTTCATGCGCTCAATATCCACTCCTACCGCACTATCCTCGCTCACAATGGCAGCTACAAAATCGCCACAGTGAGAGATAGAAAAGTGTAAACTATTACAGCTTAATACAGGTTTTCTGCTTTCCATGATCTGGATACTATCCAAAGGGAAGTCAGGATATAGTTCCGTCAACAGGTAACGGCCAGCAAAATGCTGCAGGCGTTTATGCGGATGATGTATGGCCGGGGATATGTTCACCCTTTTCCTGAAGAAGGTTTCGTCCTCTCCGATCTGCCAGACTCCCAGCCGGCTGCCGGGAGATATTTGTATCGTACGTATTAATGGCATATCTTGCCAAATTAATACTAAATAACCAAAAACAACTTACCCGATCTATGATCCTGTCAGACAAAAGGATATTGGAGGAAATTGAAAAAGGCACTATTGTCATTTCGCCTTACGACCGGAAGTATCTCGGCACTAACTCTTACGATGTACACCTGGGCAAGTATATGGCTACTTACAAAGACCGTGTACTGGATGCCCGTTCGCACAACGAAATTGAACATTTTGAAATTCCCGAAGAAGGATTTGTACTGCAGCCGGGTACACTGTACCTGGGTGTGACAGCCGAATATACCGAAACGCACGCTCATGTACCTTTCCTGGAAGGGAAGTCGAGCACAGGGCGACTGGGAATCGATATTCATGCTACAGCAGGTAAGGGTGATGTTGGTTTTTGTAATACCTGGACACTGGAGATTAGCTGTGCACAACCGGTAAGGATTTACGCAGGAATGCCGATCGGACAGTTGATTTATTTTGTAGTGGAGGGGGATGTAGAGACTTTCTATAATAAGAAGGGGAATGCAAAGTATAATGGGAGAACGGTGAGACCGGTGGAGAGTATGATGTGGAAGAATCAGTTTTAAGTTTTGTTTTAAATATATTATAAAAACGCTTTTGCCTTGCGGCAAAAGCGTTTTTGTTTGAGGAGCGGGACTTGCCGCCGGATTGAGATTGTTTTAAACTGTCTGAGGGCGAGACCTGCCACCGGCTTAAAATTGTTTTATGCTGTTTGAGGGCAGGGCCTGAGCTTATTTTAAGCTGTTAATCCAGGCTGCTATCTTCAGCGCATCCGCTCTCGGTACCTGCGGCATTGGCGCCATTTCTGTCGCATAGTCCGGCCAGTTCTGTGGCTTTGGATTCGCAATCAGTTTTAAGATCTGCTCGCTGGTGTATTTCCTTTTTGCGATGTCTTTATAAGCCGGACCTACCTGGCGCTTGTCAGGATTATGGCAGGCAAGACAGGTATATTTGGCAAGCAAAGGTTTTACTTCTTCAAATGAAGGCGCTTTTTTCGCAACAGCAGGTGCTGTTGTAACAGCAGCCTTTGCAGGCGTAACCGCCGCCGGCTTTTTCACCTTCTCTGAATTGTATGTGCTCACCTGGCTTACAGACAGCTTTGCACCCTGTGGAATATGATGCAGCGTATAATAACCATTGTTGTGAATCAATGAATAAAAATGCTCCTTCTCTCTCACACCATCCAGCACAATATTGTGTACATAATCCAGTCGCAGACTATCCACAATGATTCTTGCCTTCAATCCATCTTCAGATACCTTCACACCCTTTACAGGACACTGCCCCATGTTTACCATCGGACTTCCATACACCGCATGATACTTGTACGTGAAATTCTCCACATGGTAAGAAGCTAAATCTTCTGCAGATTTTCTATCAACCGGCAGTGTAAATTCAATCTCAAAACCATCCGGCATTGCCTTGATCGTTTTCATTTCAAACGGCATCTTTTCATTCCATACCAGTCTTTGCAAACCTTCATTTGCATCACCGGCAGAACCCCAGCCACGGTTGGTTTCGCCTACAAACAAGGTATTACCGTCTTTAGACCATGCCATTCTCAATACACCTGACTGGAAACCCTGGCGGAAGTCAAAAGATACCCCCTGGTATTCTCCATCTACCTTCTCCATCACCACACGCATGATCTTACTCTGGCCCTGATCACCTACCAGCAGCTGGCCAGAGAAAGGACCAAAGCTACCTTCAGGAACAGGTACAATCTCAGAGTTGGAAATACCCTGTATACCATGTGGCAGAATCACCGCCGGCAGCTGTAAATCTGGAATTTCTTTCTTCACATCCATCAGGGTCACAAATTTTTCATTCACCACATTCTCTGGTTTGATATAACGGCCTTCTGCATTTTTTACCCGGCGGCCATCTACCAGCGAAAAGAATTGCTTTTCCGTTACCTTCACCGGCGAATTTGGTTCCTGTGACCAACGTAAGCCCGCAGGGTGGCCGATGAAAGCACCTTTCTTCACCTGCCATACGCCACCGGAGCCTACCCAGTCGCCCTGGTTCTCTGAATAAAACAATTCGCCATTGATCATACCCAATCCGCATGGAGAACGGAAACCAGTAGCATACGGCTCCATATGCCCATCTTCAAAGATGTGCATCATCCAGCCTCTCCAGGGTACACGGCTCTCCCCTCTCCACCATTCTTCGTCACCAAAGGCAACGTTGCCAGATACAAAGAAAGATCCGTCAGGTGCCAGTTTAGGGCCAAAGCTATATTCATGATAGTGACCAGACAGCGGCCAGGCATATACTGTTTCGTATACATCAGCCTTTCCGTCCATATTGGTATCCATTAGTTTTGTGAGTTCCCCGCGCTGTGCGCAATACAACGCGCCGTCTTTGTATACCAGTCCTAAAATCTCGTGCAGGCCGCTGGCAAACTTTGTCCAGTAAGGGTTACGGCTGTCAGGTGCGTGTACTAACCAGATATCGCCTCTGCGGGTAGATACACCCAGGTCACCATTTGGCAATACACACAAGCCACCTACTTCCAGCAGGATCCCTTCGGGGGCTTTCATTTTTAAAATCTTAAAGTAGTCTTCTTCTTTCGGCGTTTCCTGTGCCTGTGTGGCCATCGAGGTTACAGCCAGCATCATGCCGCAAAGCACCGCCTTTTTTAATATGTTTTTCATGTGCAGGATTCAAAAGATTAAGGAACGATTAGAAAAGAATGGCATAGCTCAGTTTACCGTGAACAGGAATGATCATTTCCTTTCCTCCGGCTGCATCACGGATCAGGGGCTGTTCATTGCCGGTATTTTCCAGTTGCAGGTAATAGGCTTTGCCATCTACGATGTACAGATCTTTTGAAACAGGTTCTATTGTGTTACCTGCTACAATCTTTGCATACAGTCCATCTACCGGGTTGGCGACGGTTATTTCGCGATGTACGCCATGGCCTTCTGAGAGCACACGAACTTCATCGGTTACAGCAGTGCCATAGATGAGGTATTTGAAGGTAGGGCGATCTTTGTCATCCAATACATAACCCTTGGGGCGATAACCGGTACCGGTGGTATCTGTGAGCCAGGTCGCCTGCGCGTTGGCGAGTTTGGCCAGGGTAAGGGAAGGTTTGCCTAAAGTCTGCACGGTGCCACGGGGGCGGGAGGTTCCATTCCCCCTGTCATGCCACATAGGGGTGGCGTCGAGGAAACCACCTCTCCATACCTGTGCCAGCATGCCTCTGTC
>NZ_JBCNKH010000002.1:0-366419 GCF_039596135.1 Chitinophaga sp. | reverse complement strand
AGTCCGTAAAGATAAACAAATTCCCGCTACTCCATATCTTCTGCGGTGAACCCGAATGGTAACAGGTGTTTGGCTGTTTGCAGAACGTATACCTTTCCGCTTTGTCCGCTCATGATAATGCGAATAGGCTTTTGCTGCCTGTTTTCGTATTCCGTAATCGTCTGGCGACAGATACCACAGGGGGAAATAGGGGCGTCGTTTTTACCCCCGTTTTTGTTGCAATAACTAACGGCTATAGTGTCGATGCCTACGCCCGGGTATAACGAACTCGCTGTAGACAATGCGGTTCTTTCGGCGCAGATGCCTACCGGGAAACTTGCGTTTTCCTGGTTGGTGCCTTGTACCGTCTCACCATTTGCCAACAGGATGACAGCGCCTACAAAGAAATTAGAGTAAGGTGCATAGGCATTTTCAGTGACTTTGCGGGCCCGGGTCAGCAGTTGTTCATCTGCTGGAGAAAGCTCGCTGCTATCCGGGTAAGAGACGTATTCGAATGTGAATTTTTGCGTGGTCATGGTTGAAATTACGAAAAAAATGCTTCTGCATTATTTCGTAGCGGATGAAAGGCCGGCGGGCGTGTTGTGTGATCTGAAGCAGGCAAAAGCCCTGTGGCCACCTACTTTGCACGGTGATCATAGCTTAATCCCTCGGTAGCCTTCCATTTATTATCGACTAACAGCCAGACGAGTGTGAATTTCGCCACACCAGTCTGATGGTGGGTTCCATCCTTCTCTACCTCATAAAAAGCATGGTCGCCGCTTTCAATAGCACCATATAGTACGCCATTTTTTTCAAGCGGGAAAATCTGTAATGTGCCGGGTACCAACTGTCTTTCGGCTTTGTAAGGCAACTGGCAGATACCGGTTTGCATGCTGGCGATGAAGGCTGTTTTGCCAGAGGTAATGCCTCCCTTGTCATGATAAAAACGAAAATCATCTGCAATGATGTCATTGTAAGGAGCGAGGTTGCAGGTGTTGAAACCTACGTCGAAGATTAAGCTGTCATTTGCTTTAATGGCTTTATAAAGGGCACTGGTATCAGCTACCTGTGCGAATATCTGACTACTGAAAACGATACAAAAGCAGGAGAGGAAAAAGACTTTCATGTGTGATTGATTTTATAACACAAAGAAAGCTGAAGAGGATCGGGTTAAAAAAAAGAACTGACGAACTGAAGGAAATCGCTGACGAAAAATCTCTTGTATGCAAAAAAGCTACTGCCTGGGGGCAATAGCTTTCTCTTGTATTCAAAATTTCTAATAACTTACTTAATTGTTCTGAACAGGCGGCTCCAGCGGATACTGCCTTTACCATAACTCATCCAGATCAGCCATGCCTTACCTACAATGTGATCTTCCGGCACAAAACCCCAGTAGCGGGAATCCAGGGAGTTATCGCGGTTATCCCCCATCATCCAGTAATAGTTCATCTTGAATGTATAGGAGGTAGCTGGTTGGTCATTGATAAAGATCTGACCGTTTCTGTTTTCCAGTTTATTGCCTTCATACACGCTGATAATGCGGTCATAGAAAGCAATGGTTGTTGCATCAATCTTCACGGTCGCCCCTTTCTTAGGAATGTACAGCGGTCCGAAATTATGTTCTGTCCAGTGATAGTGTGCAGTATCGTGAGGGAATACCATTACTTCCTGTGGAAGTGGATTTACGAACGGCTTCAGGTTCGTTACTACCGGCCAGGATTTCAGGGTCGCTGCTGCTGCCGGGGTCAGGTTATACCTGTATGTAGCAGAGTCGTAAGGACCATCTGTACCCGGGTCTATATCCATTTCATCCAGACGGGAAGGATTCAGGGGATCACCTGTTGTAGTCACCATGTAACGGCGCTCACTTTCCGGTGGAATAGGTGCCTGTTGTCCGTTGATGAATACATAACCGTCTTTTATAGTGAGGGTATCGCCTGCAACACCCATACATCTCTTAATATAGTTCTCTCTTTTGTCTACAGGGCGGGAAATCACGTGATTCTGCTCCCACACTGCGTCGCGGCCATAAGCACGCACCATCTGGTAGTAGCTCTGGTCCTGGTTTTCCAGGGCCACAGTATCACCTTCAGGGAAGTTGAACACCACTACATCATAGCGTTTTACATCGGAGAAACCAGGTAAACGCTTGTATTTCCAATGTACTGCTTCAGAATAGGCTTTGGAATATTTTGTAAAAGGCAGGGTGTGATGGGTAAAAGGTACTGCCAGTGGCGTCATGGGGATACGGGGACCGTAACTGATTTTGCTCACGAACAGGAAGTCGTTCACCAGCAAAGTTTTTTCCATAGACGGGGTAGGAATAGTATATGCCTCAAAAATAAAAGTGCGGATCAAGGTAGCAGCGATGATAGCGAATATGGCTGCATCAAACCACTCTCTTACGGCAGATTTTTTCTTCTTTGGCTGACCCTCGTTATTCTTCTTCCAAAAAGCCAGGTTCATTCAGATGGTGTTTAAGATAGTTAATTTTACAAATATAATATTCTGTCGTTTGCAAGCTACTGAATAACAAATAAAAGTTTTCTTAAAATATTTTAAGTCTGTCTAGTTCAGCTCGTTTTTTAGTATAGCAGTAATTTCCTTTGCCCTGTTATAGATCATAAAGTGGCCACCGTCGGGGATTACGTAATCTGCTTTGACTGTACTGATAGGCAGGGTCAGGTCTTTGGCGCCATGGATGTGGACCAGTGGGGAGGGTATCACTTCGTTTTCCCAGGTGATCAGGATCCTGATGGCCCAGCGGAGGTACACGAAATCCGTATTTTTCACATAATCCAGCAGTAATTTCTTCTCTTCCGGTGATTCGGCCTTTAAAAAGAAGTGGATAATCAGGTCCCGGTGCCTGCCAAAGAGGATGGCATCCGGCAGCGCCAATAATGCAAGTAAGCGGGTACGGCGTAGCAGGTTGAAATAGACTGGCCGCTCGGCGGTGGTTTTGATGCTGCTGATCAGGATCACTTTGCTCACAGGGCGCTGGCGGGCTATTTCAAGTGACACAATACCGCCCATAGATACCCCGACCAGGGTAATATCTTCATCGGCAGGAATATGTGCTGTCATCCGGGAAGCATAAGCAGCCAGCGTTTCATCCGGCAGAGGAGTGAGCCAGGGGATGAAATGGAGGATGTACTGATCCGGGAAAGTAATGTTCTGAAACACCCGTTCGTCGGAACCCATACCACTTAGCAAGTATAGGTGTTTGGCCATGGTGATTAACAAATTGGGGAAAAACGCTTCTACCGGAAAGGCAGAAGCGTTTTTAAATAATATTATGCATTCACTTTCTTCTTATCCCTGGCTGGTACTACATAGTCCACCACATCTTCGGTGGTGATGGTCTTGCCGGAAAGAATGACTAATCTCGCTACCACGTTGCCCAGTTCACGGATATTACCGGACCAGTTATGTTGCTGCAATGCCTTCATGGCATCTTTGTCGATGGACTTCTTTGCCATACCGTATTCCTGACAGGCACTTTCCAGGAAATGTTCTACCAGGGCAGGAATATCGTCTCGACGATCGTTCAGGGAAGGTACGTGAATCAGGATCACACTCAGGCGGTGATACAGGTCAAGACGGAAGTTCTTTTCTTCCACCTCTTTCAGCAGGTCCTTGTTGGTAGCAGCTACCACACGCACATCCACACTTATTTCCTTGTCGCCACCTACGCGGGTAATTTTGCCTTCCTGCAGGGCGCGGAGTACTTTGGCCTGGGCGCTGAGGCTCATGTCGCCAATTTCGTCGAGGAAGAGGGTACCACCGTTCGCCTGTTCGAATTTACCGATACGTTGCTTTACAGCAGAGGTGAAGGAGCCTTTTTCATGACCAAAAAGCTCACTTTCTATCAGTTCGCTGGGTATAGCAGCGCAGTTTACTTCTACGATAGGGCCAGCAGCACGGTTGCTACGCTCATGGAGCCAGCGGGCTACCAGTTCCTTACCTACCCCGTTTTCGCCGGTTACCAGTACACGGGCATCGGTAGGCGCCACCTTTTCGATGGTTTCTTTGATCTTCAGGATAGGAGCTGACTGGCCGATCATTTCCTGGGTTCTGTTCACTTTGCGGCGAAGCACTTTGGTTTCTGCAACCAGGTTACTTTTGTCCATCGCATTGCGCAGGGTGACTAACAACCTGTTCAGATCCGGTGGTTTGGAGATATAATCATATGCTCCTTTTTTCACGGCATCTACCGCTGTATCGATATTGCCATGGCCTGACACCATTATAATGGGAACATCCGGATTGGTTTCTTTTGCCTTTTCCAGGAATTCCAGCCCATCCATTTTGGGCATTTTAATATCGCAAAGCACTGCATCATACTGCTTGTCTTTGAACATCTTAAAGCCTTCGGCACCGTCTGCAGCTTCGTCTACCTTGTAACCTTCATAGCTTAAGATCTCCGACAATGTTTTGCGGATACTTTTTTCGTCATCAATTATCAGAATGTTGGCCATATCTTGGTTTTAGTGAACAACAGGCAAAAATAATATAAAAAAGGATTGGGTAACAAATCCCATTTAGGGTTCAAATTGATATTTATCTACTACTTTTATGGACTTTTCCGTAATTTCAGGTAGTAGGAAGATTCACTATAGGCCTGTAATTCACTTGCATATGCAACAACTTTTAGAAGAATTAAGGAGAAGGCACCAGCTGGCTGCTGCAACTGCCTATCCCTCGACAAGCGCTGTAAACGAGTTTGCGAATAATTTCATCAACTGGCTATTTCCCGAATACCAGGGAAAGGTAATGCCAGATCTCGTGCTGCTGGAAGAATACGCGCACATGTTGCAAAATGAATTGCAACACCTTTTACAACCCATGCAGCAACAGTTGCCTGCGGATGCTGCGAAGCTGAGCCAGCAGTTTATGGTGCAGGCGCCAGATATTTACGATGCACTGAATAAGGATGCAGAGGCCCTGTTGCAGGGTGACCCTGCCGCTACCTGCCTTTATGAGGTGATCAGGGCATATCCCGGTTTTTATGCGATTGCATTTTACCGCATTGCCCATGCTTTACAAAAACTGCATGTCCCCCTCCTGCCCCGTATGATCACGGAACAGGCCCATAGCCGTACCGGCATTGACATTCACCCTGCGGCGGTGATTGCTCCTTACTTCTGCATGGACCACGGCACTGGTATCGTGATTGGTGAAACCACCGAAATAGGTGCACACGTAAAACTGTACCAGGGTGTTACCTTAGGTGCCCTGAGTGTGGATAAGGACATGGCCCGGAGCAAGCGCCACCCGACTATCGAAGATCATGTTGTGATTTATGCCGGCGCCACCATCCTGGGTGGAGATACGATAGTAGGTCACCACAGCATAATTGGTGGTAATGTATGGCTGATCAAGAGCACTGAGCCTTTCAGCAGGATCTATTACCGGGCAGACGGGAGTATGAACACTGTGAACGTGTGATCAAAATTATATAACTGATGCAAGGAAAAGGAATATTAGAATTGGTAGGCAATACGCCTATGGTAACGTTGAAGCACATCAGCGCCAATCCGAATGTGACCATTCTGGCCAAGCTGGAAGGCAACAATCCGGGGGGTAGCGTGAAAGACAGGGCTGCCTATGGCATGATCAAAGGTGCCCTGGACAGAGGAGAACTGAAGCCCGGTATCAAACTGATAGAAGCGACCAGCGGCAATACGGGTATTGCACTGGCCATGATCGCCAGCCTGTTTGGCGTAGAGATTGAACTGGTAATGCCGGAAGATGCTACCCGCGAAAGGGTACTCACTATGGAAGCCTTCGGGGCTAAGGTAATTCTCACCCCTAAGGAGCAATCTATGGAAGGGTCTATTGATTATGCCAATGCCCAGGTGGCTAAAGGCGGTTATCTTATGCTGAACCAGTTCGGCAACCCTGACAACTATGGCATGCATTATAAAACTACGGGGCCGGAGATATGGCGGGATACCCAGGGTACGGTGACTCACTTTGTAAGTGCAATGGGCACTACGGGTACCATTATGGGAGTGTCTAAATACCTGAAGGAGGTGAATGAAGCAGTGCAGATAGTAGGTTGTCAGCCAACAGACGGATCTAAGATCCCAGGCATCCGGAAATGGCCGGAGGCTTACCTACCAAAGATTTTTGATCGCCAGCGGGTGGATAGGATCATGGATATATCGGAAGAAGAGGCGAAGGCGATGACCCGGAGATTAGCCAAAGAAGAAGGGGTGTTTTGTGGGATGAGTAGTGGTGGTGCAGTGTCAGCGGCGGAAAGGTTGTCGAAGGAGCTGGATAAAGGGGTGATTGTATGTATTATTTGTGACAGGGGAGATAGGTATTTGTCTTCGGATTTATTCGGCTGAAAGAAAATAGACTGATTTATTTGATTGAAAATAGCCCGATCTATTGGGTTGAAAAAAATCTGACCTATTGGGTTGAAAATAGTCTCACTTATTTAATTGAAAATAAAAAAGCCGCCTCAATTGAGACGGCTTTTTCTATTTCCCTGAAATAAATTACTTCTTCATATACATTACTTCCTTCACCAGTTTCACTGTTCTTTCGATATCAGGCAGGTAAAGTTTCACCAGGTTTGGTGCGTAGTGCATAGGCGCATCAGCAGCAGTAATACGACGGATAGGTGCATCCAGGTAGTCGAAGCCTTCTTTCTGGATTCTGTAAGAGATCTCAGAAGAAATGCTGGAGAATGGCCACTGTTCTTCAACGATCACCAGGCGGTTGGTCTTTTTCACAGACTCCAGGATGGTGAACCAGTCCAGCGGGCGGATGGTGCGGAGGTCAATTACTTCTGCCTCGATACCTTCTTTAGCCAGTTCTTCAGCTGCACCCAGTGCAACTTTCATCATTTTATTGAAAGATACGATAGTAACGTCTTTACCAGCGCGTTTGATATCAGCTTTACCGATAGGAATGATGTACTCTTCTTCAGGTACTTCACCCATATCGCCATACATCTGCTCGCTCTCCATGAATACAACCGGATCATTGTCGCGGATAGCCGCTTTCAGCAGACCTTTTGCATCGTATGGGTTGGAAACAGAGATAACTTTTAAACCTGGGATATTTGCATAGTAGCTTTCAAAAGCAGTGGAGTGCTGAGCACCCAGCTGACCAGCAGAACCGTTAGGGCCACGGAATACGATCGGGCAACCTACCTGTCCACCACTCATAGCGAGCATTTTAGAAGCAGTATTCAGGATCTGGTCCAGGGCCAGTACGGCAAAGTTCCAGGTCATGAATTCCAGAACCGGACGAAGTCCGTTCTGCGCAGCACCAACGCCGATTGCTGTAAAACCCAGCTCGGCAATAGGGGTATCTATCACTCTTTTTGCCCCAAATTCATCCAGCATTCCCTGGCTAACTTTATAGGCTCCGTTGTATTCGGCTACTTCCTCTCCCATCAGGAAAACCCGCTCGTCACGGCGCATTTCTTCCTGTAAGGCTTCTCGTAAGGCTTGTCTGAAAGCTATCTGACGCATGCTGTTACTCTTAAAGTTTGAAAGATGATTGTCTTTGGTTTTCTCAAAGGCAGGGGCAAAATTATTGTTTAATGGTGAAAAAAGCAAAGATAAATTGAGGGCAGGGAGATTGAGGATTGGCCTGCGGCAGCAGGAAGAAATTCTTTTTTCCTAACGGGCATAAACAATTTCCAGCGTAAACTGCTTTTCAGCTAAATAACATTAATATTATATATATTAGTACCGAATATCCTAGCCTATGTTTACCATCACCGTCCTATCCATCTGCTTCCTGGCAGCCATCAGCTGCAAGATCAAGAAGGTGAAAGCCCCTGTAATCACCCAGCTGATGTGGTATTTCCACTTCACCATGCTATTTTTCGCCGCTCTCTCCCTGATTTTACTGATCAGCGGATATGGCTTTAAAGGCACCTATACAGAAAGAGTATTTTTCACCCTGTACGCAGGTTCGGCTATTATATTATATGGTCTGACCCAACCAGAAGTGTCCGGAAAACGGGTATACCTGGCTGCATTTTATGGCTTTCCTTTTGCCCTGGCAGTTGGCCTGCTCCTGCCCCCATTGCGTACGCTGGCAGTCATTACCGGTTTAGGCCTGTTATCTGACTCCCGTATGGAAAGGTACCGGATCGACGATGATTTTGCCCTGCAAACCAAGTCAATAGACATTATCGACCGGCATCCCAGCTTTAGCCTCGTGCAGGATAAGTACTTGTTATTTGAAAAGATCACCGGCGATGTGATTGTACCGGAAAAGAATATACTGGGAGTGAAGATGGAAAAAAGAGGAAAAGATAGCGTGTGGTTGCACCTGAATATGGTGGAGGATGCAGGAAAAGTGGCGAAACTGGATACAACCTTAAGTTTATATAGATAAGCGTTTCTGCCTGCAGCAGAAACGCTTAGGTGGATTAAAGTCTTTCTATGATGATAGCACTTGCTCCTCCGCCCCCATTACAAATTCCGGCCACACCATATTTTGCATGATGCGCATGCAGGATTGAATTCAATGTCACGACTATCCTTGCCCCGCTACATCCAACCGGGTGGCCCAAAGCCACCGCTCCACCCCATACATTCACCTTCTCCATATCCAGGCCCAGGTCCCGCTGATTCGCAATGGGCACACAGGAAAAAGCCTCATTGATCTCGGCAAAATCCATCTGGTCAATTGTCATACCCGCTTTCTTCAATGCATTATTGACTGCTTTGACCGGTGTAGTGGTAAACCACTCCGGCGCCTGCGATGCATCTGCAAAACTGATAATCTTTGCCAGCGGTTTCAGACCCAGTTCCTTCAGTTTCTCTCCGCTTACCAATACGACCGCAGCTGCTCCATCATTAATATTGGAAGCATTTGCAGCTGTAATAGTACCGTCTTTCTGAAATGTGGGCTTTAGTGTTGGAATTTTTTCGAAGTTAACCTTTTTATAATCTTCATCTTCGGCGACTGTAACGACTGTTTTTCCGGGGATTTCTACTGGTACGATCTCATTTTTAAAATATCCATTCTCAAAGGCGGCGGCGGCCCGTTTGTAACTGCGCGAGGCATATGCATCCTGTTCCTCCCGCGATATTTTATATTCAGCCGCACATATTTCTGCTGCATTGCCCATATGAAAATCCTTGTAAGGATCCCAGAGCCCATCGCGGATAATGCCGTCCGTCAGGGTGCCATGGCCTAATTTATAACCTGTTCTCGCCTTATCCAGGTAATAAGGTACTGCGCTCATATTCTCCATTCCACCAGCCACTACCACATCATTATCACCCAGTTGAATACTCTGCGCACCCAGCATGATCGATTTCATGCCCGAGGCACACACCTTATTCACCGTAGTACAGGGCACTGTATTCGGTAAACCTGCATAAATACTCGCCTGGTTAGCAGGTGCCTGCCCCAGGTTGGCACTGAGCACATTGCCCATAAATACTTCATTGACAGCACTTGCTGCCACGCCCGCTTTTTCCAGTGCGGCTTTGATTACAATCGCTCCCATCCGGGTAGCTGGCAGGGTCGACAAGGCGCCATTTAACGAGCCGATGGGGGTACGCACAGCGGCGACAATAAATACATCTTTCATTCCGTGAATTCTTTAAGATTGATTTGGTGACTATCAATCAAATATAACGGAATCAGAAACGGTAACCAAACTTCACACAGATTGGAACGTATGGATATTTCTTAGGTTCCAGGTAATCAAACTTATCGTAGAAAATAAAATCAGTCGAATAATTCATGCTATTGATTTGATTTTTGATATAAGTTGTTCTCGCTGCCGAACGACCTGGAAAACTCTTCCATTTACTACCTATTCCCATATATACCTCCAGCGATATCCGATGTTTTTCCCCATCCAGGTATTTCTTAAAACCAAATAATAACGCATACCCTGCTATCCGCTTATTTTCATTCGCGGTTTTGCCGGCTGAAAAATTCGGACCACCACCTAATCCATCATCCGGGTTGGTAACGTATGCTTTGTAATGCACCTGGGTAAATACACCCCCTATTCCTACAAAGGGCATAATTTTATGATGCTTAGGCAGGATATAAAACTTAATATCCGGCTGTAACCTGAATCCATGGTGAGGGAAATCATCATTTACCAGAAATGTGTAATTGACCCAGGTAGCCTGTAATCCCACTTCCCAGTGTTTGGTAAACCGGTATTCAGCAAACAATGAAGGCCCCGCATCTTCTTCCAGCAGGGAGAATAAGTTTGTACCTACCGTCAGTCCCAATTCGGTAGGAGCACCGGGTTTGTCGCTAAATTGGCTTCCTCTATCTTTTTCGTACCTGGCTTTCAATCTTGCGTTACGAATCAATGCTGCTTTGGTACCGGCTGTAGGGTTCTCCTGCTGGGCCATCAACTGCAGTACCAGCAACAGGGTTGTGCAAACGAGTATAGTTCTTTTCATATTAAAAACGATATCCGAATCTTACTTTAAATGGTATATCTGGCAGTACATCGTTGCTGTTCACATGGAACCAATCGTTTCCTTCTTTGTAGCTATTTTCAGGTGGGTCCTGATTATAATGTGTCCACCTCCATTTCAGGCCCAATCCCACAGATGCTTCAAAGAAAAATTTCTCGTTCTCTCCGCCAAAGTTGGTCTGAAATCCAAACCGGCCCCCCAGTGCAAACATCTGTTTTTGCAGTTCATACGGTTTGAGTTCTTCATAAACCTGTCTCCCATCTTCTATATGAGGTACTATGTAATTCTGATATAAATTCACCTGCTTGTATAGGGCCTGTGCAGCAAAAAACATTTTGTAATGTTTGCTCCTGCCCGGGAGAAAAAACTTTATATCCGGCGTGATGCGAAAGCCATGATTATCCCTTTCGTAATGATTCAGGTTGTATAAAATCCACTGCCCTTCCAGCGCCACGCTGAGATTATTTTTGATCCGGTATTCAAGTCCCAGGGCTGGTCCGCCATCAGGTTCTGAAAAGGATACCACATTGACGAATGCGCGGAGTCCAGTTAAGTTTGATTGTGCTTTCACTGTAGTCATACAGCATAGCAGCAATATGAGAAAGTAAATTTGTTTCATGTATACATCAGTTTGAAAGCTGTGAGATCAATTTCGGGCTTTGCGCGTTGGAGATGTCGTAACAATCCAGTGAGGTCTTACTCCTGCCATACAGCTTAGTACCGGAGATCTGCAGGGAATAATACACCTTATCAGGAAAGGTGGTTTTGATAAGATTGGTAGCTACATCTATTACTGCAAAACCCTGGCTTTCCATAGATGCATATACCGTATTATCTGTAACTGCAAGGGCACTTACGTTTTCAACAGGGAGATGAATGGGATCGCTTGTAGCAGCATTGTCACTGATGGTATACATCCTGACATCGCCATCAGGGTTTTCGCCGGAACAGCTGTAGCCAGGTTTATCTGTAACGAATGCTTTATCCCCATATAATACCACCTTTTTACAGCTGGTCCAGGGCCAGTAGATGCCGGATTGACCGAAACCTCCGGAAGAGACATCATACATCACTGTGCCATAAAAATTATCACGGCATACCACGAGGTTTTGTTTAAACATATATAAGGTGTCTACGGTCATACCCGTTTTTTCACGGCCTGTTTCGGCAGGTGTTCCTGGCTGGGAAATATCGTAGCTGACAAGGGTATCATTGTTGGCAATGTAAAGGTTGTTGCCATTGATGACAATACCTGCCTGTGCGACTGATTTGGAAGGTGCAAAGTAGCTCAGGGTGGGGCTGGGATCCATCGCCATTATAATAACGGCAGTGAGTAAAATAATAAATGGAGTGTAAATTTTCTTCATTATCTACGGCATTTTGCGGAGGTTCCGGTAAGTGTTTCACTGAGTTTCCAGGACACGATCGTGCCTTTGGTTGAGTCAGCGCAGATGAATAATATCCCGGTGAAGGGCGGGTAATCGTTCAGGTGCCAGGCCTGGGCGATGCGGCCTGTTTCCTGCGGGTTGCTGAAGCTATTGAGGTGGATGGTGACCAGGTCGTCGTAGTTGCTCACGTAGAGGTAATCACCTTTGATAGCGGCTGCGCGGAAACCGGGGATGCTGATGAAAGCGAGTTTTTTAGGATTTGCAGGGTCTTCGTAAGAGATTACGTGTAAGCCTGAGTCTTTTTCTTCTTCCAGTACGTAGGCGCCGGAGGTGTAGAGGTTTCCACCGTTGGTGGTGGAACGGGGAGGTAGAAAACGAACGTGTTTTGTGTTAGGGTCTGCGTTATAAACGGGCTCGTAAGGGGTTTTATTGGTGTCCCACTCATTGTCCGAGCGACAGGCATTTAAGAGCAGCAGTACCCCGAACAGCGTACAGTGTAACAGTCGGGTAGGCATAAAGATTTTTTAGATAAAGCGGATGATTGAGGGGGGATGTTACTGATGGATTTAGATATTAACATGTTTTTAACGCGAAGGTTGGCCTGCGGCAGCAAGGAAGAAGCTTTCTTTTTTGGGCTGGCGCCGGGGGTGGCTGCCTACAGCCCCATACCTATCATTAAAAAAAAATGCCCCTGCCTTTCGGCAGAAGCATTTTCGTTTGGCGGGGAATATTGACTAAATCACCATCCTGTGTTATTCGGCAATGCCGCCGTATTCACAGAAATTTCAGACTGCGGTACCGGCCAGAGATAATCGCGCGGATTGGTAAAATTCCTTGTCTCTATCACCACATTCTTACCATAATCAGAACGCGTAGCATCATAATTATTCAGGATACCATGCGTTACTCCCGGCATCACCGTCTCTGCTATTTTCCAGCGACGAATGTCGAAAATACGGTTATCTTCCATCGGGAACTCCACATGTCTTTCACGACGTACCACCTCTCTCAGTGCTGCCTGTGTAGGCGCAGTCGCCGCCGTTACAGCTGGCATACCTACACCCGGCCGTTGCCGCACCAGGTTGATGGCATCATATACAGACTGGTCGATCTGATTCAGTTCAATCTTCGACTCTGCATAAGTAAGCAACACCTCAGCATAGCGCATCAGCACCATATCATTGTAAGAGTTGCTATCCCAGTTACCATCAATATCAGCAGGCACATACTTCTTATAATAATAACCAGTGAAGGAGGCATTGTTTTTACCCAAAGCATCCAACCCATTCTTATTCGTCACATCAATCACCACACCATTCAGGGTATCGCCAGGTGTCACCACTACTTTCCTCAATCGTGGGTCACGATTTTTGAAAGGATTTGCCGCATCATACAGCGGTGACTGATCAATAGGCAAACCATCTGTACATTCATACGCATCTACCAGCGACTGCAAAGGTACTACCTGTGACCAGCCACCCATTGAAGGACCACCTACCCAGGTAGCCATCGCATTTGGATGTGTCGTCTTTACATAGCCCGCAGTCAGAATAAGTTCCAGGCTGCTCTTGTTCGTACCGTTAAACAAGCTGTTGTAGTTCGCATCGATCTGGTAATAGCCCAGATCCATCACCGCTTTGGCAGCAGTTGCTGCATTCGTATAGTCACCTTCGTACAGCAATGTACGTGCTTTCAGCGCCAACGCCGCACCACGGGTAATTCTACCCTGGTCAGCAGAGCCATAGGATATAGGCAGTGCCGGTGCAATCGCATCCAGTTCGTCTACTATCCATTTAGCAACGGTAGCGCGTGGTGTACGTGCCACAGAAAATTCGGCCGCTGTAGGCGTATGATCTCTGAACACTACATCCCCATACAATCCGATCAACTGCTGATAAGCATATGCGCGGATAAAACGGGCTTCCCCTTTCAGACGTGCTTTCAGGTCCGCATCCATCTTCACCCTGTCAATATTATCCATCACATCATTGCAGGTCGCAATCATACGATATAAATTACTCCAGAAGTTCGCGAATGTACCTGTACTGATAGAACCACTTCCGTTGCCTACCAGCCTTACATCACTTGGCCAGTCGCTCCAGCTGTAGCTATCATCGGTAGCACAGGAAATGAAGATACGGTTATCCACATCACCCAGACGGGAATAACAATTGTTCACAGCATTGGTGGCATCTGTAGCCGTAGCCCAATAAGTTGCCTGGCTGGTACTGGATTGTGGCTGATCGTCCAGTTGTTTATTACAACCGGCAAATGCGATTCCACCCAGCATGATTAATATCGATAATTTCTTCATGGCTTACTAAATTTAGAATGACACATTTAATCCGAAAGTGAAGGTCTTTACCTGTGGGTAATACCTGCTGTCGTTTGGAGATTCCGGATCTATATCATTAGGCAGTGAAGAGAAAGTAAGCAGGTTGGAACCACTTACATACACACGGCATCTGTCAAAACCTGACTTACCCAGGATGCTTGCTGGCAGGGAATATCCCAGCTGTACGTTTTTCAGGCGCAGGTACGCACCACTTCTTACCCAGTAGGAAGAAGCCTGGTAGTTCTGCGTCGTTGTGAGCAGTCTTGGAAATGCAGCACCTGTATTGGTAGAAGTCCAGCTATCCAGGTGTTCTTCTCTAAAATTACCATCGTTGCTGATAGGTGCTCTTTCGATCGGCATGGTCATGATATCTACCTTACCTACACCCTGGAAGAATGCAGAGAAATCGAAGTGTTTGTAGGATGCACCGAGATTGAAACCATATGTAAAGCGGGGCATGGTGTTACCAAGATAAACCATATCACCACCTTTGCTATCCAGTGCCTGTGTGATGGTACCATCCCCATTTATATCTTTGTAGATGAGGTCACCAGGGCCGGTAGTACCCACGGTCTGCTTAGCATGGCCAGCTACCTGTTCTGCTGTCTGGAAAATACCTTCTGATTTGTAACCATACAGTGCATTGATTGGCTGACCGGTTACATAGCCAGTGTAAATGTAGTTGGTGTTTGCACTGATCTGGTCAGTACCTTTTACATCCAGGATCTTGTTGTGTACATCAGAGATGTTGAACCCAACATTGTATTTAAATCCTTTGTCACCGATGGTGTTGTGGTAGTTCAGACCCAATTCCCAACCAATGTTCTGTACTTTGGCCGCATTCATAGCAGAAGCGCTCAGCCCTACAGAAGATGGAATAGGCAGTGTCATGAGAATGTTTTTGGTAGTTCTGTTATACCAGTCGAAAGTAACATCCAGTTTTTTCAGCACAGTCGCATCCAGCCCGATATCTGTCATGGTAGAAGTTTCCCAGGTCAGACCACTGTTTGGATAGATAGAAATACCTGCAGTGGGGTTCAGCACACCACCAAAAGGATAGCTACCATAGCTATATGTAGTCTGATAAGGATAATTGTAAGTAGTAGGATCATTGGCATTTACAATCACCCTGTCGTTACCTAACTGCCCCCATGAACCACGTAATTTCAGGTCATTCAGCCAGTTTACATCCTGCATAAATGATTCCTGTGATACTCTCCAGCCCAGGGAGAAGGAAGGGAATGTACCCCACTTCTGACCGTTCGGAAAGCGGGAAGAACCATCACGACGGATGTTCGCTTCGAACAGGTATTTCTCGTCGTAGTTGTAGTTCAATCTGCCAAAGAAGGATACCAGGTTATATTCCATAGCATAACCTGCTGTGCTCTGGCCGGATTGTTCACCACCATTGAGCTGTGTGGTACCAGTTGCGAGATTCTTTCTGAAACCGTTCAGGTAATCGGTGGTTTCATTCAGTTGTGAAGCACCGCCTAACAGTTTGAAGTAATGTTTACCTAATTGTTTGGTGTATTCTGCTAATCCCTGGAAGTTTCTGAACCAGTAACCCTGTGATTCCTTGGTGAGGTCATTCTGTCCTAACTGCAGGATAGTGGAATTAGTAGGATGATCAGTATAGTAATTCAGCGTCTTATCGCGGAGGGAGTTGTAATCAGACTGGTAGTTCACTGCTGCTGTACCTGTCAGTTTCAGCCCTTTGGCCAGGTCATAGACACCTTTGAAGTTGCCGGAGAACAGGTTGCTCTTGTAATTGTACAATCCACCTTCTTCCTGTAAGCGAATCGGGTTCTGGCCACCTCTTACTATGCCCCAGGTACCATCTTTATATTTGTTCACCGTGAGTGGATTGATCACTGCACCCTGGCCAAACTGGTACCATGCGGAACCAGATACACCCTGTGGTTCATTTCTGTCATTCAGGCGGGCAGAGATGTCTGCACTGAATGTCAGTCTTTTCGTCACATTGATATCTGTGTTCAGGCGTACGGTGATCCTGTTGAAGTCCATGTTGGAGATCAGACCTTTCTGATCGAAATAGTTAGCAGAGAAATGGTATTTCACATTTTCAGAGCCCCCTGCTACACCCAGGCTATGTTCCTGTTGAAACCCGCTACCGGTCAGGATTTTTTTCAACCAGTAGTTGTCGGGATAAAGATCGGTATCACGGTTAGGGTCGTCGTAAGCAGCAATCTGTGCATCAGAATAAACCGCAGCGCCACCTGTGTTGATAGCTGACTGGTTTACCAGTTTCATGAAGTCTTTTGCACCTACGTATTTTGCAAGACGGGCAGGATTCTGCCAGCCGAAATAGTTGGAATAGCTCACCTTCGCTTTGCCGGTGGCACCTCTTTTGGTAGTGATGAGGATTACACCATTTGCAGCTCTCACACCATAGATAGCAGCGGCAGCAGCATCTTTCAATACAGAATAAGTAGCAATATCATTGGCATCCACATCGTTCATGCTCATCTGCACGCCATCTACGAGTACCAGCGGATCAGTGTTGTTCAGTGTACCCACACCACGAATCTTAATAGTACCCTGGTCTACACCTGGCTGACCGGAAGCAGTGGTAACGGTTACGCCCGGGGCCACACCCTGCAGTGCGGTAGATACCTGACCTACGGGTTTGGCGCTGATTTCCTTACCATCTATGGCGGTCACCGCACCTGTGAGGTTTACTTTTTTCTGTGTACCATAACCTACTACAACAACTTCTGACATACTTGTTACATCTGGTACCAGCTTGATGTTGAAGGTAGTGCCCCCGTTTACAGGTACTTCCTGTTTTACATACCCGATAAAGGAGAATTCCAGAATCGCAGTAGCATCAGGCACATTCAATTTCCAGGCACCGGTAGCATCGGTAGTGGTACCAGTGGTGGTGCCTTTTACCAGTACGGTTACACCTGGAATAGGTTGTCCTTTATCGTCGGTTACCACACCTGAAACTGGTATGGCTCTCAGCGAGGTAGCAGTGATGATATCAGGAGCGAGGGAAGAAGAAGCGATGGTGTTTAAATCGCCATTTGAAGTAGTTGGCGTAGCAGGTTCATCGTCCTGCGCAAAGATGATATAGAAACCATCTCCGAGTTTTTTATAACGCAGTTTGTTAGGAACGGTGATAGTTTTCAGCTCATCTTCGAGTGAAGCTGTGCTTTCTTCTACGTTCGACAACTGCAATTTGGCCAGCTTGCTTTTGTACATGAAGTGTACATTGTACTTGAGCTCCAGCCTGTCAAGAACTGTTTTCAGCGATTTTGTCTGTGTTCTTTCGAGAGGAGCAGTGCCGGATTTTCCCAGCATAGCCAGGTCCTGGGCACTGGCAGGTATGTTATTTAAGCATACCATGCCCATAGCCGCCATAAAGGCACTAACGAACTTCTTGTTCATGTGAGTGTGATTTGTGTTACTTTACTTAAAAGTCATAGGAAGTCCTGCTCCGCTAATGAGCGAATGTGCTACGGCCTTTAAGCATGAATGAAATAAAAGCGCTGTTACTGTTGCATGCTGTTGTACACCAGCATACATCTCTTACGGCATTGGTAGTTTTTCTTACTCTTTATCTATTATTACCTTGTTGTTTTCCTTTGTGATTTTTACATGAAATAGTTCTGATAAACCTTCCAGCAACATATCCATATGCTGACCGGGTACAGTGCCGGTGAACTGCTGGTGTAACAGAGAGGAGTCCCTTATCTCTACAGTTACGCCATAGGTATCTTCCAGTTGCTGTGCCAGCTGGGCGAAGGTGGCGTTTTCAAAATGAAGATTGCGCTTAGTCCAGGAAGAATAGGTCAATGTATCGGCATGCTTCCTCAGCACAGTCTTTTGCTGCTGTTTGAATTCAACCAGGTCTCCCGGCTGCATAACGATTGACTTTCCAGGTTCTTTACTGCTGTGCAGGCGAACTTTACCTGTATTGAGCACTACCTGCATACGACCATGTCTGTCAATCAGGTTGAATGTGGTACCTAATACTTCTACCTGCACCTGGCTGGCGGTATTGACCAGGAAAGGACGTGGAACGGGAGATTTCTGAACGGAGAACCAGGCTTCTCCTTCTATCCAGACTTCCCTGTTTTTCGCGTGTTCCCAATTATCGTAATAGCGTAATGTGCTGTTGGCATTCAGGGTAATTACAGATTGATCTGGTAATACTACGGTTCGCAGTTCTCCATAAGCTGTATGAATTACTTTAAGCTGTTGATAATGATAAAAGGATATGCCTGCATAGGTCATCACGATCAGCCCTGCGGCGACCGCGGCTACTTTCAGCAGGGTGTGGATGCGGCGCCGGGGCTTATACGCAATAGTATTCATAACTGTTTCGTATAGCGCCGGGGGCGCGACTACATCGCTCCCTTCTCCTTCTTCCAGGTCACGCATAATCGATTCTTCCAGGTACTTTTTACCCTCATCAGTAGAGAACCATTCCAGTACAATCCTGTATTCTTCGGGTGTACATTGATCCTGTCTGAACTTTTGTAAAAGATGCTGGTCGATAAGCGGCTTCATATATAGTACTACACCTGAAGTTTAAAAAAGTATTATGTCTAAGAAAAAAAAAGTTTGTAAACGATTACAGAGAGGAGAAAAAGAAGCTTTAAAACAGATTTCAATGCCTTGCTGGCTTGTGAATACTGGAACTTGACGGTATTGATACTCAGCCCTAAGCGCTGGGCTACTTCTTCGTTGGAGAGGCCCTGTTCTGACTTCATTTTAAAGATATGTTTCTTTTGGGCAGACAGGCTGTTGATAGCAGTATCCACTGCTTTTTTATAATCGTTGAATATAACAGCGGATTCGGTTTCCTGGTGAATTTCGCCTGCATTGTAAGTGATCTCATAGTTCCTGACAAGCATACGCTTATTGTTCCTGATAAGGTTCAGAATATAGAATTTGAGTGTTTTGAAGAGGTAATTGCGTACACCCTGCAACGGATCGAGTGCGTCTCTGTGCGTCCACAGTCTGACGAACGTTTCGTGCACAGCATCTTCAGCAGCGGCTGCGCTTTTCAGGTATTTGAATGCTACGCTGTACAGTAACTGGTGATAAGTAGCATACAATTCCTCAAATGCGGAGTGATCGCCGTTCTTCAGACGCGTGGCCAGAAATTGATCGGTGTTGATTTTTGATTCCATTCCGTGATAGATAAAATTAGGCTGGTTATGGAACTTTATTAAATGTAAAATTACCCATTACAGGTATTTTTTTATCTCGGAGGGGGTTTGGGGGTTGATTATAAAGGGATTACCCCAGCTATGGCCGGAGTAATCCCTTCTACTTATTGGAGGACAATAGTGAGTACTTTTTTAGCACCGTAGCCGGTTACTTCTACCATGTAGAAGCCTTTGGACTGGGTAGACAAGTCCAGTAACTGTTGTTGCTGGATGGTAGTGGTGCTGTACACCAATACGCCTTGTATATTATATACCTTCACCTGTACCTTTTCGGAGAGTGGGTAACCGAATTTGAGGTACACAGGTCCGTCAGACGGGTTCGGGTAAGCACTCACTGTATTGCTTCCGAGGGAGACATTAGTAACAGCGGTGATTACCACAGAACGGGCATCTGAGATGCTGGTACAGCTCTCACCATTCAAAGCAGCTACTTTGTAAGCGCCATTGGCTCTTGCACGGATGGCAGCATTTGTAGCGCCGGATATGGCCACATCGTCTTTGTACCATTGCAGGTCGTAGCTGCTGCTGGTGAAGAGGCTATCGCCTGCCTGGGTGATGACGGGTTGTGGCGGCTGGTTGATGATAGTGAAGGTGCCAGACCAGGTAGTGGTGTCAGCCGGTGAGCTGGATACCACTCTAACAGTATAGTTAGAAGCACATGCAAGCGCATCTGGTATTGCTACTGACAGACTGGAAGGATCAGTGCTTTTGATGGTGCCAAGGATGATCACTTCATTATCTGTGAGGGTACGGCCACCAGGATCTTTGATAGTGAGTTCAACGGTGAATTCGTTGTCATTGTTAAAGGTGGTGTTGCCAAAATCAGCGGAAACATCCAGATCTTCGGCACCAGCAGCAGGTGGTACGATGGTGGCTTTAGCAGGCGGTGCATAAGTGACAACCGCACTGTATCTGCATCCATACTGAGAAGCCACTGAAACGGTGTATGTACCTGCACCATCTGGAATAATAAACCAGGTAGTGGCAGGCAGTGCTACCCCATCTTTAGACCAGTTTACCGTAAAGGAGGAAGGATCATAATCGACAGGAGGATGTGCAACGATCGTATCCTTTATACTATACACCGCTTCAGCAGTAACAATATATGGGCTCCGTACCCTGACGGTCACTGTATCTGAAGCCCCCATACTATTGTAAGTTCTGAGATTGACGACAGCCTGATAGGTACCAGGTGCGGAATATTGATGTACAGAGTCTGTCCCTGATGTACCGTCGCCATAATCAAATTTCCAGGATATCAATGAATCGGCTCTCTTATAATAATCAAAATCTGCCTTGAACTTCCATTTACTTGAATCGCAGGAGATGACAGGGGTAACATTCGTAAATGTTGCCGTTGCATCATAGATAAGCATCCAAAGAATGGTATCCCGTGCTTTGCAGCCATAACGGTTAGTTACCTCTACTGCATAGTAACCATCATTAAGCGGATAGATGGCAGAGCCAATATCAGCCAGTTCTACGCCATTCCTGTACCATTTGTATAAATAGGTATCAGATGGCGAAGCCACTGCTACCTTATTACCACTAACCTTCAATGTCGGGTCGAATGGTTGTGGTGCAGATGAGATAGTATACGGTAATGTTAAATAAGTGTAGCCACAGTCATTCACCAAATTGCAATAATAGGTGCCGGTATTTTTAATAATGATTGAACGGCTTGTATCTCCTGTAGACCATTTAATACCAGTTCTTTTTCCAACCCCTTCATTTTGCGCAAAATTCAACGTAACCTCGTTCGTACAAGGAACGGTGTCGAGATACAGGAATCCGGTTACGTTACCGGGTGAATAGAATGTTTGTGATGCCTTTGCAGAATAACCATTTTTTGTCGTGATAGTAAAGTTTATGGTATATGTACCCTTGTAAGGAAAAGCCTTGACCAGGTTCTGACTTCTGCTATATGAACCATCTTCGAAATTGTAAATGATGTTGCGTATAGTGTCACCTGGTGCTAGCTCGCTATAGCTACCAGCCAATGTAACTACAGAGGAATCACATGCGCTTGGAGTAATTGTAAATGATGCAATCAATTTTTTGGTGACTGCAATTGTATTAGAATACTTCGAACATCCTGTATCTCTTACTGTTACGCCATAAATTGCTCCATTCTGCAAATCTGTAAGGTAAGATTTGTTGCCCACACCCACTGGAACTGCACCCATATTCCACATGTAAGTATAAACAGTGGTGTCGTTGGGTGTACAGAAGATTGTATCTATTGTAGCATTAATTCGAATGACTGGTGTAAATGGAGTCAGGTTTACTGTAATACTATCCTGTAGGTAGGCTTTGCCACAGCTATCCTGAAGGGATACATAATACGTACCGCTGGTGATAGCAGTATATGAATTTCCTACAAATGAATTATTCCATACTACTTTGTAAGGAGTCGATGCTGATACAATTGTACTTAAGTAAGCTGTATCACGACAAGGATTAATGCCGTTATTATTCACCTTCAATGAAAGCGGTACCACTTCCTGTGATTCATTGACTGTAGTTGTTAATCCATAAGCTGTCGTAATTGTCAATTGGGCTTGTATAAGCCCTCCTTCCAGCAGTTTTACAGTCAGCCTGTTTGTCCGGGAGGTGTCTTTTCCTGCTACCCAATAATAGGATACAACACTGTCTCCATATGGTAAAGACGGCGTAACAGTGAAGTCGTAGGTATTCAAACCACAGGCTGCTGGTAATTTGGATATTGAATAGGCCAACTTTTCACCGGGAGCGATATAAGTCAGCGGTAAGGAAGTCTTGTAACAGGAATCTGTCTTAAATGCTTTAACCTTGTAAATACCGCTTTTGGTTGGATAAGGTGCTGTTGTACCTGTACCTACCAGTGTATCATTTCTAAACCAGCTATAAGTATAGTTAAGATTTGCAGAAAGGACCTGCAGAGTATCGCCTGCCTGGAAAATTGCAGGTTGTTTTACCTGATCCAGCACCAGGTGCACAGAATCAATTGCGCGGATATTACCACAGGTATCTTTCAATGTAACGATGTAGGTATCTGAGGAATCAGCAATTACCATACCCTCTTTGTAAGTTCTTCCTTTGTTCCAGGAAATGAAGTATTTGCCGGCAGGCGCATTGGTAGTAGCGTCCAATATGGCGCTGACATTACAATCAGCGATCGTTCCTATAGCCGCCCTCAACGTCCATCCTTCAGCATTGATATATTTAGCCACGGATGCAGTATCGCCGGTAGTGAAAGTAGCAGTTACCCGTAGGATATTCACCCCGGAATCAAGTGCCAGTACAGGATTTTTCTCAGCTGATACTATTTTCCCATTTAAAGTCCATTTATACGCCTGTATACTGTCTGTAGCTCCGACAAAGGTACAGCTGATCGTTTGTGGATCGCAGTTGACACTCTTATAATTGAAGCCGGCTCCTGGTGCATAAATTACACTCGCACTGCTTTCACAATTATGCTGCGAAGACACTGAAACGGTATATGTACCCGCATCATCAGGAACAATAAACCAGGAGTTGCCAGGCAATGCTATGCCATCTCTTGACCAGCTTACAGTAAATAGAGAACGATCATAACCAACAGGTGGATGTGCAAAGATTGTATCCTGTATACCACTCACTTTTTCAGCGGTAACAACAGATGGCATCCGTACCGTTACAGTCACAGTATCTGAAGCGCCCATACTACTGTAAGTTCTGAGGTTTACGATAACATGATAGGTACCTGGTGCCGTATACTGATGTATAGAGTCCATACCTGATATACCATCACCATAATCAAATTTCCAGGACTGTATAGAGTCTGCCTTCTTATAGTAACCGAAATCGGCCTTGAACTTCCACTTGCTTGAATCGCAGGCGATAACAGGGGTAGCATTCGTAAACGTTGCGGTGGCATCATATACAACCGCCCATAACATAGTATCCCGCGCTACACACCCCGTAGCGTTAGTTACTTCTACCGCATAGTAAGCTTCAGTAGGCGGATAAATGAAATAGTCAACATTAGGCATAAGTACGCCATTCCTATACCATTTGTAACTATAGGATGAAGATGGCGACATCACAAATGTCTTATCGCCCAAATTCGTCAATGTTACCTTAAAGTCTTCTGAACAATGCGGCTTCAACTTCACCCGAATTGTCTCTCTGACAATTTCATTACCATACTGCATGTCCACCACATATAAACCGGAGTCTTTAGTTATCAGCACAGGGTTTGACTTATCAATCTCCTGATTGTCGTCAGGAAGTGTCCAGGTAGCAGTAGCCAGTGTATTGACAGAGGTTAGCCTTAGCGTATCACCATATAAAATGGTGGTGTCTTTTCCATTCCAACTATCGAATTTTAAATATGTTGCAGGCATCGTTCTCGTGCCTGTAACAACAGTATCACACCCCGTTCCCCATCCTTTCGGAATAGTAGCCCTGAAGGTAACATTGAGATTTTTCCCCAATACGTCTGCTCCTTTATACCAGACATAATTTGTTTCCTTCAGGGTATCGGCAGTCGCCCCAGCTCCCCAGTCAACCTTATATTTTGTTCCTGACGGAAATGGAGTTAATGCTCCCCAATCGATCTTCAGTGAATCTGAATTGAGATTGTAAAAATTGACAACCGGGTCCCCGATTGTCAATGCCCAGTATGACTTTGTAAAAGTGATTGAATCTTTCACAGTCATTCCGCACTGATTCAGGGTGAGTTTGTAAATAGCGTACGCACTATTGGCGGTGATAGCCGATGCCGTCGACCCGGTAGACCATAGATAGGTAGCAGGAAAGATCCCGGTCGCATCTGCATACCCCTGGTTAGAAAGCTGCACCGCCCCGCAGGCAGCATAGAGGGAAGGAATGCCGAAATCAATGAAAGGGTAAATGTTAATGGCTTTACTATTTCCACTTTCGGTAGTCGAATCTATATTTCCATTCACATCTGTGACAACCAGACTAACCACATATTTCCCCCTGTTAGTAAAAGTATGGGTTGGGTTTTGTTCAGTTGAAAAGGTACCATCTCCAAATTTCCAATACCAGGATTTAACCTGGCCGGTACTCTGATCAGTAAAATGTACAGTTCGTTGTGGGTAACACAATTCAGCGGAATCCACTGCATAGTGGGCTGACAATGTTTGTGCTGATAAATATGTCCCAAAACAGAGCAATACAAACAATAGTAAAATTCTTCTCATTTATATATAGGGATTATTAACTGAATATGATTCAAATATACAATATACTAGGGGACCCGGCCTAAAAATCCTAACTTTGCCCCGTGATTTCGCAACAAACCATACAACAAATCCTCGCCCGCATCGACATTGTAGAGATCGTCGGCAATTTCGTAAAGTTGAAAAAGAGAGGCGCCAACTATCTTGGCCTCTGCCCTTTTCACAACGAAAAAAGTCCGTCTTTTACCGTCACGCCCAGCAAGGAGATTTATAAATGCTTTGGTTGCGGGGCCAGTGGTAATGCCATCAAATTCCTCATGGAGCATGAAAAATACTCCTATGTGGAAGCCCTGAGATGGCTCGCCCAGCGCTACGACGTGACTGTTGAAGAAACGGAAGTCAGCGCAGAAGTCAAGCAACAGCAGCAACTGGCCGATAGCCTGTATATTATTAACAACTTTGCCAGGGAATACTTCTCCAATACACTCTTTAATACCGACGAAGGTCAGAACGTAGGTCTCAGCTACTTCGAGGAACGAGGTTTCACACAGGAAACCATCCGCAAGTTCCAGCTGGGCTATAGCCTGAATGTATGGGACGCCTTCACCAAAACCGCCCTCGCCAAAGGCTATAACCTGGAATACCTGCAAAAAACAGGGCTGGTCACCGTGAGGAATGAACAACCCGGCGATAACTACAGGGGCAGGGTGATCTTTCCCATCCATAACCAGAGTGGTAAAGTATTAGGGTTTGGTGCGCGTATCCTTGTCAAAAACGACCGTGCCCCCAAATACGTCAACTCCCCGGAAAATGAGATCTATGTCAAAAACCGGGTGTTGTATGGTACTTACTTTGCCCGCCACGCTATCGACAAACTGAATGAATGCCTGCTGGTGGAAGGGTATACCGACGTCATTTCGCTACACCAGGCCGGGATTGAAAACGTAGTGGCCTCCAGCGGTACCTCCCTTACGCAGCACCAGCTACGCCTCATTAAGAAATATACCAACAACCTGACCATCCTTTTCGATGGTGACAATGCCGGTGTAAAAGCGGCCTTGCGTGGGTTGGATATGGCTATTGAGGAAGGACTGAATGTGAAGCTGGTGTTGATACCTGATAAGGAAGACCCGGATAGCTATGTACAAAAAATAGGCGCCGATGCCTTCCGGCAATTTATTGCGGAAAATAAACAGGACTTCATCCTGTTTAAACTGCAAATTTCCATGCAGGATGCCGGTAACGATACCACCCGGAAATCTCAGCTGGTAAATGAAATTGCAGAGACGATCGCCAAGATTGATAAGACGGAAGACTTTACCAAACAACAGGATTACATCCGCCAGTGCAGCCAGGTACTGAAGATTGATGAACAGGGGCTGATCAACCTGGTAAATAAATTCATCAGGGAAAAGTTGCAAAAGAAAGAGCAACAGTTTTCCAGGGATCAGGAGAAAAATGCACCTGCCCCCGATGATGACCTTTCGCCGGAAGCTATTGCTGCCATGGAAGCGATGGAGAATGGTGGTGTGGTATCGGACAACTTCTTTAACCCCGATGAAAGACAGGAAAGAGAACTGGTGAAAATACTGCTCCGCTTTGGCGACAAACCATTTAGTGAAGAAGATAAAAATACCGTAGCTGATTATATTTTCCACCTGCCATATGATTTTGAATCACTGGCAGATAATGAGATTGTGAAACGCATTCTGAGAGAATATAAACAGATGTATGACGAGGATAGCCTGCCTGATAAGAAATGGTTCCTGTATCACAGCGATCACGATGTAACTGCGATGGTGGTGCAGATTATGGAGGATAAAGAAGCAGAGCTGAGTCCTAAATGGAAAGAAGAGTTTGAGATTGAAACAGTGTATGGAGATAATGCTTACCTGAAGGATACCATCTCGACTACAAATTATCTTATGCTACGAAAGATACGGAAGATGATTATAGAGAACCAGCAGGAGATGGAAAGAACGACGGATTTTGAGGTGCAGATCAATTGTATAAATATGCATAAACATTTGAAACAGTTAGAGAGTGAGTTGACGAATGGATTGGGGACGGTGATATTCAGATAAAGATAGATATTCAATATTCCAAAAAGGGCTTATACCTTCGGTATAAGCCCTTTTTTGGGTATTAAAGTTTATGAGTATTGGTATAAGACCAGTTCTATTTCTCCCGCTCCCACACCTGAAATGTCAGCGCATGTGCATGCCTTTCATCCTTCTCATGCCTTTCATTCTTCACCAGTTTCCACCCGGTCGGATCAAATGCCGGGAAATAAGTATCCCCTTCTACTTCCGCATGCACCCTTGTCAGGTACAACCGATCTACTATTGGCAATGCCATCCTGAAGATCTCCCCTCCTCCCGTAATGAAAATCTCCTCTGTACCAAAGGTCTTCGCCTTTTCAATACCCGCTTCCAGCGAAGGTACCACAATCAACCCCGGGCTGGAATAACCCTGCTGACGGGTAATCATGATATTAGGTCTGCCTGGCAGCACCTTTCCTAATTCTTCAAAAGATTTACGCCCCATGACAATTGGTTTCCCCATTGTCATGTCTTTAAAATATTTCATATCCACCGGCAGGTGCCAGGGTAAATGATTATGAATGCCGATTACATTATTTTCTGATGCAGCAACGATAATAGAGAGCATGTAGAGATTTTAATAAAGGAAAAACGAACTTATACAGCTACCGGCGCTTTGATATGAGGATGGAACTGGTAGTTTTCCAGTTCGAAATCTTCATATTCAAAGGAGAAGATATCCTTTTTGTCAGGGTTAATCTTCATTTGTGGTAGTGGATAAGGTGTACGGCTCAGCTGCAGCTTTGCCTGTTCTATATGATTGCTGTACAGGTGTACGTCGCCGAAAGTATGTACAAAATCACCTGGTTCCAGGTCACAAACCTGTGCGATCATCATGGTAAGGAGCGCATAGGAGGCAATGTTGAAAGGAACCCCCAGAAATACGTCTGCACTGCGCTGGTAGAGCTGGCAGCTGAGGCGGCCATCTGCTACGTAAAACTGGAACAGGCAGTGGCAGGGGCTCAATGCCATCTCTGGCAGGTCCGCCGGGTTCCAGGCAGTTACGATAATACGACGGGAATCAGGATTCTTTTTGATGGTGTTGATCGCGTCGCTGATCTGGTCAATGACTTTGCCATCTTTTGTTTCCCAGCTACGCCATTGTTTACCATATACAGGTCCGAGATCGCCGTTTTCATTCGCCCATTCATCCCAGATCCTTACACCATTGTCTTTCAGGTATTTGATATTGGTATCGCCCTTCAGGAACCAGAGCAGTTCGTAGATGATGGATTTCAGGTGCAGCTTTTTGGTGGTCACCAACGGAAAGCCTTCCTGGAGATTAAAACGTAACTGAGCTCCAAAGCAGCTGATAGTTCCTGTACCAGTACGGTCGGTTTTTACGGAGCCGTGGTCCAGGATATGTTGGAGTAAGTTGAGGTATTGTTCCATTTGGCAAAAGTAAGGAAAAAAGAATCGCTTCCGCCGTGGGGATAGCATAGCTTCACTACCAAAAGGGTACTATAAGGTCACCAAAAGGTCACTTCAATATCCCGGGGATAATGAGGTGACCTTTTGGTGATCTTTTGGTGCTAAGATAGCACTAAGGGCATGCTATAGTTATACCCTCTTTTGGAGGGGGGAAATAAAAAGCCCCCGCCTGGGCAGGTGGGGGCTTTATGTAGTTTTATACCAGGAATAATGTTACAACCCTCTTCTCTTCATTTCCTTACGCAGCAACCCCAACTCCCGGCCCATTTGCCCGGAGATAGAAGTATTTTCCTGTGCACGGCGAATAAGGTAGGGCATCACATCCTTTACAGGGCCATAAGGCAGGTACTTAGATACACGATAACCGGCATGTGCCAGGTTGAAAGTAATGTTGTCGCTCATTCCGTACAATTGGGAAAAGCTGACATGCGGGTGTTGATGAGGCAGATTTTGTTGTTCCAGCAGCCGGGCCCCCAGCATACTGCTATCTTCATTGTGGGTGCCAATGAAAACGGCCAGTTTATCCAGGTGTTGCATGCAGAAGTCTACCGCGGCATTGTAATCAGCGTCGGTAGCTGCTTTGTTCGGTTGGATGGGGGAAGGATACCCCATTTCTTCAGCGCGTTTGCGCTCTTTTTCCATATAGGCGCCTCTTACCAGTTTTGCACCCAGCAGGTAACCCTGTTGTTGTGCTTTCTGCAGTGAAGCTTTTAAAAACTCCAGCCGATCGTGACGATACAGCTGGAAAGTATTGTAGATAATTACTTTTTCTTTGTTGAACTGTGCCATCAGCATATCGGCCATATCATCTACCGGTTGCTGGATCCAGCTTTCTTCTGCATCTATGAGCAGTCCTTTGTTATACCTGGCGGCAGTTGCAGCAATGGTCTGGATGCGCTTTGTCACCCTGTCGAACTCCGCTTTTTCTTCGCTGGTAAGGGATTCGCCGGCATGCATTTTTTCCAGCAGGGAAATGCGGGCAAAACCGGTTACCTTGATGGCAATGAATGGAATACTGGATTTGTTGCCGGCATATTCGATGGCCCGGATAAACTCGGGTAATGCATGGTCGTAGTTTTCCTCTCCTTCCATGGCTTCTACTCCATAGTCCAGGGCAACACCTACATGGTATTTATCAAGGGTTTCAGCGGTACGGGCCGCTTCTTCCAGGTTTTCGCCGCCACAGAACTGATCGAAGATGGTATGTTTGATAATTCCCTTAATGGGTAAATGCATCTTAAAGGCTAAGGGCGTGAGGGCTGCTCCCAGCTTTACCAGCCAGGGCTTACCTATGTTACTAAACAGGAAGTCAGCTTTTTTTAATGCTTTATCCGTTCTGGATTCAAAGGCGATAGCGGTATTCTCAAATGACAAAGGTTGCTGCTTTTCCATGGGGCGCAAAGTTAAGGTGCCACCTAACATCAACAACAGTAGAAGTTCCCTGCTTGTCGTCAGGTTTAGATAATATCAAAACAAGTGAAGTTTTAATTAAATAAATTGATAATAAAGGGATGATTTTTATTTGATCCCAATGGGGATACGGCCTATAATTTTTTCTTTATTTTTATACCTTCATCAAACTCAATATTCCCAGTGCCTTCAAACTCAAAGTCCAGCAAGTGGCTGTATATCATTATCGTACTTATTTTATGTGGCACCACAGCCGGCATGTGGTATTTCAAACCGGGAAAGAAGCCAGCGCTGGCGTCGTTCAGGGAGGCGCAGGTAAATTATAACCCGCACGAGGGCACTCAGGGCAACCGTACCCGGTTCACCCTGCCCGATAGTACAGAGGTCCTGCTGAATGGGAAATCGACCGTGCTGGTGCCTGATAATTACGCGCAAACACATACTTTACTGCTGGATGGGGAAGCCTGGTTCAATTCCCCACATGAACTGAAGGTGATCACCAATATTCTCACTATTACCAATACAGCTGCTGCTTCGTTCAGAATCCGCTGCTTTGAAGCGCAACAGGGTGCTACCGCCTACCTGGGTAGCGGTACAGTACAGGTAGCTAAATCCTATCATTCCACTACCGACAACCAGGCAGAAACACTGAGTATTGGCAATATGGTGCTGGCCAATAAAGAAATAGACCTGATGGAAAAAGAAACCTATCAGCCTGCAGAGCTGGATCGCTGGCTCAAAGGGGAGCTGACTTTTTCTAAAGTACCGTTTATGAATGCCATGCATACACTGGAAGAGTGGTATGGTACGGAAATCTATGTAGATGGAGATGTGTCGGCATTGCCGGCTGTGGATGGGAGTTTCCCAAACCAGTCATTGGACCAGGTGTTACAGTCCATGCAAAAAGCAATGCATTTTTCTTATCAGTTCAAAGGAGACAGGGTAAAAGTGAAGGTGAATTAGTTTTCCTTCATCCAGTTCAGGGTGTCTTCCAGGGCATCTGCCAGTACAGGCACGGCATCGATCACCACGGTAATCTTATTGCTCACACGGTCCTGGGTATCAAAAGCCGCATACTGCAGGGTAAATCTTTTTCCCTGTAGCTTTTCTGGTATACCAATGATGATGGCATCATCCCCGTAATTACCTATTTTGTACAGGATCCTGGTACCTACCACCTGCACAAAATACCCCGCCAGGAATCGGTCCTGTGGATTGGGATAAATGTACACATACTGGTTATCCACCGTACTGTGAATACCGGTGAGTAAAACAGGGGCCTCCGGACTGGCCGAAGGAACTGGAAATCCTCCTCTGGAGCAGGTACCATAGCCTACCGCCAGCACCTTTTTCTCATCTACATCCTCAAAGAAGGATATCAGCTTTTCAATATAACAGGCAAGCATCAACATACAACTTGCCAGTGCGCCGAATAAGATTAACGTATTCATAGAGGAGGGTTGTAGTACAAACTTACTTTTGCGGACAATGATTTTTAGGGATAAACTACTAAACGGTGGACGAAAGAAGCATTTAGAAACTGACTACTAAGATATTATAAAATTATCAAGTTAAAAGAAATTTGATAAATGGTAAAAGAAAAGAGGAGGAACTTAGCTAAGTTCCTCTCCCACTTTCTTAAGGAGTGCTAATGTTTTTCTCACTCCATCATCTTCGGACAACTGGCTGCCCTCGTATTCTATACCGATATGACCTGTATAACCGGCCTCTTTCACGATCTTCAGCATTTTATGATAGTCTGTTTCTACACAGTTACCATTTGCATCGAAATCATAGGTTTTGGCACTTACGCCTTTTGCAAAGGGCATGAGTTCTGTGACCCCTTCATAGCGGTCGTATTCTTCCAGACATTTTGTTTTTGCCCATGCTTCCGGCGTATTGGCTTCAGGTTTTGTTCTATTCAGGCAGAAGTTGCCAAAATCGGGGAGTGTGCCGCAGTTAGGACGGTTAATTGTTTTCATGACACCAGACAACCATTTACCGTTTGAGGAAATGCCGCCATGGTTTTCTACTATAACATTGATATTATGGGTACTTGCGAATTCTGATAATTTAGAGAGCGATTCTACGACTGCTTTCGCTACATCGTCCGGCTTACCTTCGCCGGCTGCGTTGACGCGGATGGCGTGACAACCCAGGTACTCTGCGGCTTCCACCCATTTGTAATGATTCTCTACAGCCTGGTGTCTTTTCTTTGCATCCTGATCACCCATCTCTCCTTCTCCATCGCACATGATCAGTACACTCCTGACCCCATTGTCACTACAGCGCTTTTTCAGATCGGCCAGGTAGCCTTTGTCTTTGGCCTTGTCTTTAAAGAACTGGTTTACATATTCCACTGCTTCAATGCCGAAATCTTTTTTGGCTTTCACGGGGAAATCCAGGTGACTCATCTGGTTTGCAAACAAGGCTTTGTGGAAGGACCATTCCGCCAGGGAGATTTTGAAGAACAGGGATTTGGCTGTGCCCAGCGCTTCCGCTTTGGAGGCAGCTGTGGAATCTTTAGTAGCTGATTCTTTAGTTGATTGACCATTATTACAAGCAGCAAGGATAGTTGGAACCATGCCGGCGCCCATTGTGTACAATGCCAGTTGACGGAGGAAATCCCGACGATGCGAGTGAGAATTCATAGACGTGGTATTTGATTGATGAAAGTGGATTCCGGCCCCGTTTTTGAGACCTGCTTATTCACTAACAATTTATCAAATTAACAGGACAAAAGAAAGATAGCTACAGATTATTTGTAAAAATTCGCCCAAAGGCATACTTTTTTCGCATAAAGTCATTATCTTTTGCCTCTCATTCCCCGTTTGCTTTATTATAGATTCCACCACGTGATGCCGCAAGGCGTCTTGTATGATAAAACTTGAGCCGTACTGCTTACGGTAGTACGGCTCCTCCACGTTATTCTTCAGGGGGATGCCGGTGCCACCAGCTGGCCAGCAAAGATCCCGTTACATTCATCAAAGGGCCAAACACAGCCGGGGCCAATCCTACCGTCGCTATCTTACCCATACTTTTCGCTATTGCCGATGCCAGCCCGCTATTTTGCATGCCCACTTCTATGGCTATCGTACGGCAATCCTGCTCTTTCATCCGGATCAGTTTACACAACCAGTAGCCCAGTCCATAGCCTGATAAATTGTGAATCAGGGAACTGAGTATCAACAGCAAACCCACATCCAGCAGGCTATCCCGCCCATGTGCTGTAATAATCACAATGATCAATCCTATGGCTGTCATAGAGATCTTAGGCATAATATTGTCCAGCCATTTTGCTTTTCCACTCAGGAAATGATTGAAGATCAAACCCGCTGCCACCGGCAGGATCACCAGTTTAAATATATCCCACATCATGTGGGTCACACTGATATCTATATAACTACCTGCCAGCCAGCGCATCAGCAAAGGTGTTACAAAAGGCGCCAGCATGGTAGAAATAGCGGTGAGCGTCACTGACAATGCGATGTTCGCTTTGGCCAGGTAAGAGATCACATTCGAAGCCATGCCACAAGGCACTGTGCCTACCAGTACCACACCTGCCGCTATCTCCGGCGGAAACCCAAACAGGTGCGCCAGCCCCCAGCCAATGAAAGGCATGATGGTGAAGTGACAGAGCACGCCTGTCAATACCCCCATCGGCATTTTGATGACGCCATAAAAGTCACCAAGACTCATGGCCGTGCCCATGCCGAACATGATGATCTGTAGTAATGGTGTGATCAGCTTTGCCAGGTCGTAATCCCCAATGTGGGTAAAATATTGCGGGTAGTATAGCGAAGTTGTCACAGCCGCAAAAATCATTAACGTGTACACGTAACCACGGGTCTGTGGTTTTCGTGAAAATAATATTGCTAACAGTACCCAAAAACCAATGATATAAGGGCCTAAATGATTCATAAGTGGATATTTATTTTTACCATGTGCGTTTTTCTAACATCTTGTCCAGCTCCTGCCGGGTCATGGGGGCCTTACCCACCTGCCTGTGCTGCCATTCAAGGAAAGCCTGCCTGATGGCATCTGTCCAGTTGTTATCCAGTTCTCCGGGCGTATATTTGCCGGCCTTCAGCATCTCAAAACTAAAGGCATCTTTTACTTGTATAAAGGCGGCGATACCGATTACTTTTTCTGCCAGGTGCGCGGGTACAAAGATGACACCTTCTTTGGAAGTTAATACCAGATCGCCCGGCAATACCACTGCCCGCCCTATACGAATCGGTACATTCATGCCTGACAGCATCACATTTTTCAGAAAAGAGGGATCCCAGTCCCTTACCAGTGCATTGAAACCCGGTATTTGTTCCAGGCCTTCCAGGTCGCGCGCCGATGCATTGAAGACTACACCATTACCTGAGCGGGCAAAGATAGCATTACCAAGGGTAGAACCAATGAGCGTACCATCTGCAATTTTACCAAATCCGTCTGCAACATATACATCTCCTTTGGTCAACTGCTGTATGGGCCATGAATTGGTATTTCCCTTCCAGCCTTTTTGCTGCCCACGTTCTTTCATGTGCTGCTCTACATCGGGTCTGGCGGGAATAAACATTGCCGTCACCGCCCTGCCGGCAATTACACTATCCGGATGGATCATTTTGAACCCACCTTCAAACTGGCAGTGATACCCCTCTCCTTCCAGGATCGTCCATACATCATCCAATCCTACTTCCTTTGCCTGTGTAATCACGGCATCCGGAATACGGGGCCGGCCGTCCGGAAAGCGTTCTCCTTTCCAGTCGGCCGTTAAAAATATCAGTTCCTCTTTAGATATAGTCTGCGCTGCCAGACGACTCATGAGTAAACAAAGTGGAATCAATAAAAACAGTTTCATATTTTAATTTTCGGTTTGTACTGAAATACTATCCGCCAGGCCATTCAAATCGTACACTACTTTACCTGCACGGATGGTAACTTCGCAGGCAATCTTTTCTTTCCCTTCCAGTTTTACTCCCATAGGATCTGCAAAGCCAAACTGCCCCTTTTCGATTCTTAAAATGGCAATGTCTGCTACACTGTTTGCTGACAGGCTTCCCAGTTCTTCATGACGAATAGCTTTTGCCGCATCGTCGGTAGTAGCTTTGATCAGTGCAGGAAAGTCCATTCCCATTGCCATCATTTTCGACATCACATTCAGCAGGTCTTTCATGGCTGCATTCATACTCCCGGTGTGAATATCCGTACTGATGGTATTTGGCAGGAAACCCGCTTTCATAGCCGGCATGGCAATTTTGTAAGAAAAGCTGGTGCCACCATGCCCTACATCAAAGAGAATTCCTTTTTTGCGCGCTGCCCAGATGTAAGCAGGTACTTTTCCACTTTCATCTACCACTGGCATACGCCCTCTTACGTTGGCATAGGCATGCGTAAAAATATCGCCGGGGCGCAGGTGCTTTTCAAATAATTCATTCAATGGCAAAGGCGGATTGCTGCCACCAAAGTCAATCATCACCGGTGTACCCGTCATCTCTCCTGCCTGTACAGCCCTGTCTACAGGTGTCCACTCTGCCCCTTCAAAGTGTGCCACCTTAATGCCCACTACATACTTTTTATACTGGCGAATGGTCAATGCCGTCATCTTTGCATCCATATCATTCGTATCCTGTTCATAAGCACCACCACGCATGCCACCACCTACTATATTCAAAAAAGCCAGTACCCTTGTTTGTGAATGACGAATGGTCTGATCTAAAAAAGTTTCAAAGCTGCGCCATCCGGAACTACCTGCATCAACAACCGTGGTTACACCGCAACGGAATGTAAAACCATCTGGTGCTACTGCACTGTAACTGTTATTTAAATACCTGTTTGGCGTGGTGCCAATAAAATTATGCGTGTGAATATCTATAAGCCCCGGCGTTACGTACAATCCTTTTGCATCTATGACGGTGGTGGCTTTCGTAGCATCTATATGTGGTGCTACCTTAGCAATGGTATCTTCCCTGAGGGCAATATCCATGACCGCATCAATATGATTTCGCGGGTCGATAACGTGCCCGTTTTTTATGAGGAGGCTGTATTGTTGTGCATGCAAAGCACTTCCAGCCAGCATGAGCAATAGTAAAAACCTCATATGCTGTTACTTTAATGTTAAGACCTGTGGTAAAAATTAACAGGGAGCCTCAAGGCTCCCTGTGGGTGACTAAACACACTCCAATTTATCAACCATGCGTTTCCGAAAGAGCCTTTTCTGTAAGCGCTTTTTTCAGCGCTGCGGCTACTATTTTTTCCTGCCCGGGTACCAGCATCCAGGTTGTAATGGCAATGGCATGCTGGTTTTCTCCATCTGCCACTTCTATAGATGGAGAACCGCTTCTCAATTTCTCTTTTAATTCTGCTGCTGTAGCAGGAATCTTCTTTGCATCCCAGCTTACGTGCAGGGTAGGTACGTGATTGGCTATGGCCGGTACTTTCACGGTTGTGGTCACACCCCCTACGGATGTTGCCGCATCGCCAATCAGTTTGATCTGCGCTTCCCACATTTTCCATTCTTTATCATGATCGGTAGCCAGGTAGGTTTCCAGCGCTATCAGCATACCGAGTATTTCTTCTTTGTTTACCTTCAGTCCACGGCCAATGGTATTACCCCTGGGTGGTGCACTGAGTCTTGCTGCCTGGATGTATTTTTTTCTGCCCAGTAGTAAGCCCGCACTCTGTGGACCACGGATTCCTTTACCACCAGAAAAGCAAACCAGGTCATACCCCATGTTCGTATACTTCCACAGGTTTTCCACAGGCGGCACGTCTGCCGCACAATCTATCATGGTAGGAATGTTGTGTGCCTGTGCTATTTTCAGGAATTCTTCTACCTGTACCGGGCCATCAAAGTTGTTCGCATTCAGGAAATACATCAGTGCAGTTTTATCTGTAATAGCACCGATCAGGTCTTCTTTGGTATCTACATACACAATCTTTAACCCTGTGTTTTTCAACGCATGTGCATACGCTATATCATGCTTGCGCTGGATGATCACTTCCGTCTTCATACCAGTACCTTCCAGGTGTGGCAGCTGTGCCACTTTCTTTTCATCCATGCCGGTGAGCACACCCGCAGCCCCCAGGGTCATGGCCGATGCACAACCAGAGGTAACGGTCGCATATTCACATTTCAGCAATTGTGCAATGCGCGCGCCTACTTTATCCTGCAGCTCATCGAGCAATACAAAATCTTTGGATGCATAGTTGATGGCATTCATCACTTCCGGACGCATGAGCGATCCTGTCATAGCAGTGTAGGTACCGGCCGCGTTAATAAAAGTGCGGATGCCCAGTTCCTTGAAATAATCTTTAGCAACAGCGGGTGCGGCGTCAGTTAATGGCAATATGTTAGCACTGCCTGCGAAAGCCCCGAATACAGGGATCACAGACATATTTTTCAATAAGTCTCTGCGGTTCATGAGTAGTAAAATAAAAACGTGAACAAGAAAGGGGGGACCGCTTCAATAAGCGATCCCGTAGAGAAGGGGGAACTATTTTTATAGAGATGCAATGCAGTCCATTTCTACAAGAGAGTCTCCCGGCACTCCTCCATATACAGCTACGGTAGTACGTACCGGAGGGTTAGCGCCAAACCGGCCTCTAAACACCTCATTCATGGCCTTGTAATCATTCAGGTCATGCAGGAATACGCTTACCTTCAATACCTTGTCCATCGAAGAACCTGCCTTTTTTAACTGTACTTCCATTTCCTTCAGCACATGATCGGTATGTGCCTTGATATCGCCTTCGAAGTGAGCGCCGATTCCGGCAATGTATACAGTATTGCCATGCACTTTGAAGCTGGAAAACAAAGGCACTTCCTGGTCATACACTACATTTCCATTTTCAGTGGCGGCAGGCAGTGTAGCGCCTGCAGCCTTTGCCACGGCACTGATACCGGTCATACCAGCTGCAGCGGCAAACATTTTTTTCAATACGGATCTTCTTTGGTTTTGCATGATAGAAAATTTGAGAGGATTATTCTTTATCCCACCATACGCGGGTTGTCATCAGGTTTGGCCCCTGCCTGTTTACTGCTTCCTGCAGACTTGCAGCGTTCACACTTTCTTCTGAAGGTGGATACAGCAAACGGCGGGGAATGGTACCACCGGTAATATTACCGGAGATATTCACCGGTGTCAGTGTGGGATAGCCCAAACGACGCCAGTTTGCATGGATCTGCTGCTCATCGAGGAACAGTGATACATAGTATTCATTGCCGATCATTTCCAGCTGTTGTGCAGTGGTACCGGTAAGAACGTGTGCCGCCTGGTAAGCAGTGATCCTGCTTTCAGCAATCACACCTGCCGCACCAAACTGTGCCCAGTTGCGCATAGAGGCACCAATAGCGTTTGAGAAAGTAGTAGCCGCATCGCCGGAGTACCAGCCCCGCACCGCAGCTTCTGCCAGGTAGAGGTTTACTTCAGCAGCACTCATCACAATGATAGGCGCCGTATACTGTAAGATGGTGGCGGGGTTTGGCTCTGAGTAACTGGCAAAATTATCGGGCTTCAGCAGCAGGCCATTCGGCATGCCTGTCTGTAAGGAAGTGGTGGTATCTGCCTTGCCATCTTTCCATACAATCGCGATCACATTCAGACGGGGATCATTATTGCTCTTCAGCATATTGATGAATGTCTGTGCCAGTTTACCCCCTTCTGTATTACTCTTACCATCTGCTACTGCATAGTCGTTAGAGAGCAGTGCAGCTGCTTTCGGATTCCTGTTCAGGGCTGTACCGTCTGTGTACTTCATGGTAGCAATGTCTGCATCGTCTGTAATCACACCACCTGCAATCGCTTTCTGTACCCAGGTCTGTGCAGATGCCGCATCTACTTTTGACATGCGCATACCCAGGCGCAGCATGAGTGAGTATGCAAACTTCTTCCACCTGGTCACATTCCCGGCGTAGATATAATCGCCCGCACCAAAAGTAGCTTTAGATGCATCGAAGGCTGCTGCAGATTCATCGAGCACCTTCAGCATGTCAGCATAAATAGCCTGCTGTGCATCGTACTTAGGGGTAAAATTGTTGGTCGTATACCCCTGTGCCGCTTCTGAATAAGGAATATCACCATAGATATCAGTAAGGCGGCTCATGATGTACACACGCCAGATGCGTGCGATAGAAAGTTTGTTGGTTTCTGATGAATCGAGTGCATTTATCACTGTGCCTATTTCGTTCACAGCGCCGGGATACCCGGTTGTAAAAAAATCATAGGGATATGTACCCTGCTGGAAATAGTATTTGTCCCCTATGCCCGGTACATCCTTATAAGTAGCAAACTGCTGCATAGATCCCCCGCAGGCCAGCGCATCTGTGGCAAACCAGCTATTGTTCAGCGCATCCAGCAGCGCCTTGCTAAACATATACTCCGGTACTACGGTGGTAGAGGCATCCGGGTTTACATTCATTGCTTCAAAGCCTTTGTCGCAGGACTGAATCAATAAGGTCGCTGCTACGGCTGTATATATCAGAAAGTTAAAACGCATTTTCATAATTCGAGTGTGTAACATGAACAATTAGAATTTAGCCATCAGGTTCAGACCAAAGCTCCGGGTGCGTGGTATACCAAACGCTTCAAAGCCCTGGGCATTACTGTTCGTGTAGCTTGATTCCGGATCAAAGTTGTCCGTATTCTTATACAGGATGAGCAGGTTACGCGCTACGAAAGACAGGGAAGCGCTCTGTACGATCTTCAGCTTTTGTACAGGAATCTGGTAGCTCAGTACTACCTGGCGCAGTTTTACGAAGCTGCCGTCGTACATAAAATGATCTGTATAGTTCTTGGTATTGTCGTAGTAAAGGCGCAGGTTAGATACAGGAATGGTGTTGGTATAAGCATTGCCATTCTGATCTACACCGCTTAGTGCCAGTCCGTTTTCACGACCTGCCAGGGTCTTTTTGTGCAGACCGAAACGGGTAGCGTATACGTCCATTACAGAAAATACTTTGTTACCAAATTTGCCATCTACCAGTACATCGAGTGACAGGCGTTTGTAGCTGAAGGTATTGCTGAGACCCATTGTCAATGGTGGTACACCATTGCCTAAATATTTCAATGCACTCTTTTGTTCATAGCCGGTAGCACTGTTGTAGATGGTTTGGCCCTTCTCGTTTTTCGACGCGGAGTAACCCATGATCACCCCATACGGACGACCTACTGAGTTGTGAACGAATGCCCAGCTACCTACGCTGGTCGCCATCTGTAAGGTGGTGAGCCCTGCTGCCAGCTGTTCTACTTCGCTCTTATTGTAAGCCATGTTGTAGCTCACATTCCAGGTGAAGTTTTTAGATTTTACAGGTGTACCTGTTAAGAGTACTTCAATACCCTTGTTAGACAACTTACCTACGTTCAGGAGGGCATTGTTATAACCGGAAGCGGTAGAGATGGCTGTGCTTACAATATCATTCGTCGTTTGCTTGCTGTAATAAGTCACATCAAAACCGATACGGTTATGCAGGAATTGTGCTTCCAGCCCCACTTCGTAAGTAGTAGATGTGAGTGGTTTCAGGCTGGAATTGGTCACCAGGTTTACACCACCGGACTGGGTAACAGTCTGAACGGGTTGTCCATCATGTCCACCCTGTACCATGGTGTAACTCTGGTTTAAGATGTATGGGTCAGGTGTAGCACCGCCCACTTGTGCCCAGGAGGCACGTGCTTTGGCATAGCTTATGGCTTTAGGCAATTGTACTGCATCAGAGATGATGAAGCTGGTACCTACAGCAGGATAAAAAATGTGGTTATTCTGTGGGCTCAGTGTAGAGAACCAATCCTGGCGGCTGCTGAAGTTCAGGAACAGCACAGACTTGTAATCCAGGTCTATCGCACCAAATACAGAGTTGGTCGCTACGTTATTTCTTGTTGGTGTAGTAGTCGTGGTACTTAAGTTGGTATAACTATAGAAGAACGGAATGATGAACTGTGTACCCGTAATAGCTGTCTGGTTTGATTTGTAACGGCGGGCGTTCGTACCTGCCAGTACATTCAGACCAATTGCACCAGCAATTTTGGTATTGTAGTTCGCAGTCAGCATAGAGTTGGTTTCTGACACGGCATTTCTCAAACCACTGTATTCACCGGCAGCACCTGTAGTATATACCGTACCAGTAGGAATGATGCCTACATAGTCGTAGTTGAAGAAGTCGCGGCTGATATTTGCTTTGACATACAGGTTTTTCAGGAGATCATATTTCACACTTGCCTGACCAATGAAACGGTTTTTGGTATCATTGTTTTTGAAGCGGTTTACTACGAAGTAAGGGTTGGAAGCATATGCGGTTTCGTTCCATTGAATCTCGCGGCCATTGGCATCATAACCCGGATCCAGAGAGCGGATGTCTACTGTATTCGCGATCATGTATACGCCCCAGTTAGGGTTGCCGGTAGCATCCCCTGAACTGGAGCGGTTTGTGGCATTCTCTACATTGTATTGCGCTATAGCTTCGATGCTGATTCTTTTACCCAGTGCAGCGTTCAGGTTCAGGTTCGCAATTTTCTTGTCGAACTTTGAATTGGGAACGATGCTTTTACTGTTGGTATTAGAGAGCGAGAAGCGAAAATTCAGTGCTTCGTTACCACCGTTAAAAGCTACGGTGTTGGTATAAGTAGAACCTGTACGGTAGAAATTCTGAATATTGTTTTTTTGTGGAGAGTAGGGATGTTCTTTACCATCGAATGCGATGTAAGGCTGACCATCCATCTTCGCACCCCAGCTACGACGGCCCCAGGTCACTGCCTGTGACTGTGAAGTTGGTTTTACACCGCCGTCGCCCTGGCCATATTCATACTGCCAGTCAGGATACACAGCAGGTGTTTCTACAGTGAGTGTAGTGTTGTAATCTACGCCAACACCTTTGCGTGAACGGCCTTTCTTGGTAGTGATGAGGATCACACCATTCGCTGCGCGGGAGCCATAGAGCGCTGCGGCAGTACCTCCTTTCAGTACGCTGATGGTTTCGATATCATCAGGGTTGATACCACCGATACCATCACCACGGTCTACGTTCTGACCACCACCACCGGTAGTAGGGCTACCACCTGGGGTCGTGTTGTCGATAGGCATACCGTTTACAACATAGAGCGGCTGGTTATCTCCATTCAACGAAGTATTACCACGAATGATCACACGGCTGGAACCACCGGGCCCACTAGCCAGACTGGTAGCGTTCACACCTGCAATTTTGCCGGTGAGTGCATTGGCTACGTTCACCTCGCGGGCCTGTGTGAAATCACTACCCTTTACTTCGGTAACAGCATATGCCAGTGCTTTTTTGTCTTTTTTAATACCCAATGCGGTCACAACTACTTCAGAGAGTGCTTTGTTGGATTCAGCCAGTTTCACACTCACGATATCAGCAGCGCTGGTGACAGTTATTTCCTGCTTATCAAAACCAATGGATGAAACAACCAATACTACAGGTAGCGTAGCATCTTTCAGATTCAGTTCAAAATCTCCTTTATCATTGGCTACAGTAACGAGAGCGGGATTACCTTTTACAGAGATGGTAGCACCCGGTACAGGGGCGCCATCAGGGCCGGTGATCTTACCTTTCAGTTTATCGGCAAAGAGTGCATTGTAATTGAGAATGGCTGCATTAGCATCGCTGGTATAGATAGAATACTGTGTTTTATTTACACGCATATAAGTAAGCGCAAAATCAGACAGTAATAATTTTAAGGCAGCTTCTGCCTCCATTGTTTCTGCTCTGTCTACGAGGTCAGCGGGAACCATTTTTCCATCCAGCAGTCCTTCCCTGTATGCGAAACGGATATTTTGCAGCTTTTTCAGCCTTAAAAGTGCATCTTTCAGTGATATTGTTCCTGCCTTGTGGTGAGGGATATTATCTGTCTGCCTCATGGAAGCATACATCGCGGGCGTCTGTGCGCTGACAGGTGCAGCAATACCTGGTAGCAGGGCACAGGAAAGCAGCCCCAAAATGAGATTTTGGTTTAAAATGTTCATTAGTTTTTTTTTACGTGTACTGTTTATACGCGCTTCCTCCGCGTACTCCCTTACTTTCCTGATGTGATGACCAGTTCCTTTTTGGAAGGTTGATCGATTGTTACGTTTAGCGTAGTAGTAATTACAGTTAAGAGTTCTTCAACATTCGTTACGTTAATATCTCCTTCAATCTTTAACTTTCTGAGTGAGGCATCAGCTACTTTTACGGTATAGCCATAGTTATCCTGCAGTGTTTCTATGATCTCACCTAAAGTGGCGTCTGTAAACGTAAGCTGTATCTCGGTCCAGCGCTTTATCTTCTCGGGCTTATCTAACTTTCTTGTTAATAGTAATTTGTTGTCTGCGTATTCCACATAGTCACCAGGCAACATGACGAGCGAGCGATCCTTATTATAATCTACTTTGATCTTACCGGTGATTAATCCAACTTTGGTTTTGCCATGGCGGCTTCTTACATTGAAGGATGTACCCAGTACTTCTATATTAATGCCATTGCTATGTACTATAAATTGCTGGCCGGGACCAGTTCGGTTGATATGTTTTACATCGAAATAGGCTTCACCTTCTATCCATACTTCTCTTGGTTTTGTGTCGCTCCATTCTTCGCTGAATGAAATAGCAGAAGATGCATTGAGTGTTACAGTGCTGTGGTCTGGCAAGGTTACTGTTCTCATTTCTCCATAACCAGTTGCTATCTGTTCCATGTGAGACCGGAAGTAATGGTTCACTATCATATAACCTCCGGCAGTCACAACAAGTGCAACTGCTGCTGCACGCACCCAGTTGTTTAACCAACGCATACGGGCAGGGCGGGCACCCTGACTTTCTATCGTAGCCGTGATCCTTTCGAGTACACGGGCCTTGTTATCTTTATTGTCCCAGAATTCCTGTGACCGGTAGGAACGGATCACATTGACAGCAAACTCAAAGTTGGCAGCTGCAGCAGGATACTGTACAGGGAACTCACTCCAGAATTGTGCTACTACAGGGTCTTGTTCCTTGCCTGATACCCATTTAACAAAAGCATCATCATCCAAAAAATCCTGTAGTGAATACGCTAAATATTTATCATTGTTCATCACGCTATCCCCTGTTTATTGGTATTATACATGACATAGTAAAAATTATCCCTCCGGAAGAGGAATTTTTTTTGAAAAATTTTTCAGCAGGAAAAAAAGGCAGCTTATAAGCAGCCAGGTTTGTTTGTTGGAGGCCTTTTGCAGGTTATCGAGGGCTTTATATAATAATTTATACGTGGAACTCACATTGATGTCCATGATCGCGGAGATCTCTTCGTAGGACATGCCTTCGTAAAATCGGAGGAAGATGATCTCCTGTTGCCGGGCAGGGAGCGTATTGACCAGGTCGATTACCTGTTTGCGCAGTTCCTGCTCCTCCTGCCGGAAAGATGCATCGGGAATAAAGTTGACAGTAAAGCCACCTCCCTCCCCTTCCAGTTCCACAAATTTGGAAAGGGACTGGAGCTTGCGGAATAAGGTAGATCGGAATGCTTTGTACAGGTAATTTTTTACAGATACAGGTTGACCCAGTCGCTGGCGGGTAGTCCATATTCTCACAAAGAGATCGTGTACTACGTCGTGAATGAGGTCTTCATCGCGCGTGAACTTACGGCCATAGTTGTTCAATAGTTCATAAAACTCTCCATAAAGAGCGGTGAAGGCATCCCAGTCCCCCTGTTTAAACGCATTCCACCATAACACGTGACTCTCCGATTGCATTGGCAGTTGATTTTGGAAGACGCTTAATAATACAAAAAACCGGTCAAATCTTCACTATAATATTTCGCTTGTACATGATCCATACAGGTATGAGCATGAGTAGTACCAATGTAATGGCCGCTGCCAGAGAGGCATTGAGCGGCGATAACCATGGCATGAACAGGGAGGATGGTATACTGTGTATTCTGGGTACCAGTCCGGACAGTACATAAGCTGTAATGGCATTGCGGCCAAAGGCCACAAAGGGAGCAGTACCTCTTTTATACCCCTGCACGTCTATCAGCCAGTAACAGAGTGCCAGCCCCATAGTAGCTAACCCTGCTGTAAACAATACGAATGAACTGGTCCACAATTGTTTATTGATGGGAAAAAAGCCATCCCATATCAATCCCACAAGTACTGACAGGAACCCTGCTGCAAATAACCAGGCGACCTTGTCTGCTTCCGGTTTATCTTTTCTCCTTACCCAATCGCCAACCATGATCCCTAATAAGCCGGTACCAATGGCAGGCAATGTACTTAAAATGCCTTCAGGGTCCCAGGTGCGGGATTGCTTCCAGAGGTGATCAGGGGTGAGAATAGTTCTGTCCAGCCATGCGCCTAAATTGGTTTCCGGCTCCAGGTTGGGGTAGCCCACACCTGGTACAGGCACGAGGGTCATGAGCAGGTAGTATACTATTAATAAACCACCACAAATCCAGATCCTGGTTTTACTGCCCGTTTTCAGGTATAATAATGATATGACGAGGTAAACGACCGCAATCCTGGCCAATACACCGGGTATACGTACGTGTGCGAAGTCAAACCGGGGTATGAGACCAAAAGCCAGTCCGATGCCAAATATGATGGCCGCGCGGCGAAATATGTGGAGGATGAGGGATTTATGTAAGGAAGGATCTTCCCGTCTGCTGCTCAGGGCAAATGATACCGCTACCCCTACCATAAAGAGAAAGAACGGGAATACCAGGTCTGTAGGTGTGCAGCCATTCCATTTGGAGTGCTCCAGGGGAGCGTAGATGTGGCCCCAGTCGCCGGGGTTGTTTACGAGGATCATGCCCGCTACGGTGACACCGCGGAAAAAGTCCAGGGAAAGTAAGCGCTGTTTCATAGAATGAAAAATATATAAAAAAAAGGAATCATTATAGTGATTCCTTTTCTCATTTATTCTTTCCTGGCTGTCTGCATTTTGACCAGGGTCGCCCTGTCGTAAAATACCAGTTTACTTATTTTTAAGGATTGCCCGTCTACAAATTGAATATCCACCTGGTAATAGTCAGGGAACTTATCTTTGGGGGCATAGTACCTGCACCTGAAAAACACTGTACTATCTGTCTTCATCGCTGTCACTGCGGGTATGGTCATCTCTGCCACATCCCTGATACTCTCTGCGGCTCCTTTCATGCTCGCCTTCAGATGATCATCGTATTTTACTCTACCCTGATCCAATAGTTCCGCGGCTTTATCGGGTCTTCCATCCTGTATGTATTCCATAAAGCTGATGGCGACTTCCCGCTGATCTAAGTTTCCCATGGACTGGGCAGCGGCAGGTTGCAATGCCAGCAGGCATAGCACCATGGAAAGTAAATAGTTGTTTTGCATACGAAGGGGAATAAATGGTGGTTGAATTTGAATACGAGTCTTTGGATTAGACAGGCCTTGCTCCGACAGGTTTAAATTTATCCGTACTTTTAACCGTTCTTATACGCCAGCAGCGCTTCCCTCCCATAATGATCTGCCTTACGCGTAGTCTCCGGCAACCGATATTCTACCGCCATTTTCAACACGATATCTGTAGCAGTTGCAATACTGATCTTATGCCCCGGTGAAACAAACACAGGGTTGATACCGGGTTGCGTACGCAATACATTGCCTACGGGCTCACTATTATCTTCTGCCAGTAAAGAGGATGTACTACCCCGTTCTGCTGCCGGCGGTTCGAAATCACCAAACAGGCGGGTTTTGCCACATCCTAATGTCGGTATGTTCAATACCACACCCAGGTGACAGGCCAACCCAAATCGTCGGGGATGCGCCAATCCATGACCATCACAGATAATCAGGTCTGGATGCAGTTCCAGTTTCTTCCAGGCTTCCAGTAAGACAGGCATTTCTCTGAATGAAAATAATCCGGGAATGTAAGGGAAGGTGACGTGCATAACATGGGTAGCAACAGCCTTTACTGCCAGTGTATGAAAGTCCAGTACAGCAATAGCACCCGCTATCAGGTCGGTTTCTTTATCATATTCGACATCCACGCCGGCTATGAGTTGTAGGTTTTCGGGTAACTGATCTGTCAGTACCAGTTGTTGGCGAAGGGTTTTCTGTAGTTCGATAGCAGCTTGTTCTGTTAGCATGCTATAAAGGTAAAAAAAGGGGCTGTATCAAAAATAAAAGTACCTCCTGAGAATTGCTTAAAAGACAACTTGTCTCCATCAGGTACCCGAATAAAAAGAGGCTGTACCGTACTTTTGATACAGCCCTTTTCTGTTTTAGTATCCTGTATTCTGCTCATACAAGCCCCCACTCGCGGAAATCTCCGCTGATGGTACCGGGTAAATCACATATGCAGGCACCACTGTTTCCACATTCGTCACTGCATCTGCTGCTATCCATGCATTCATCGTCGTTACTGCCATGCCCTCACGTACCAGGTCATTCCATCTCAACCCTTCGCCTAAGAATTCTTTTCTGCGCTCTTCCATCAGCTGATCCAGCGTTACGTTGGACAAGCTACTCAGACCCGCTCTTGCTCTCACCTGGTTCACAATCGCATCCACATCTGCCTGTGAGCCCGAAGCACCATGTAAGATACATTCCGCTTTCATCAGCAGCACATCTGTATAACGCAGTACGATGAAGTTAATAGGCCAGTCTGTACCACTGGTACCTTTGTAAGCCGTGTTGATATACTTTTTGATAAACGGAGCTGTTGTATACGTAGTTGCGATATTGAAGGTTTTGCGTGTATCAGTATCGCCGTAAGAAGTTTTAAGATTGCTGGTCACTGCAAAGTTGCTTGCGCCATATCCATTCCCATATGTATTGGACAATCCTAAACTGGTCCAGTATGCCACCGGTACGAGGTAACTTGGAAAACCCGCGCCATTGGAGCTACTCATGAACTGTACATCAAAGATCACTTCTGCATTATTCTCATTGGTATAAGAGAAGATATTTGAATAACTGCTCAAAAATGAATAAGTGCCGCTCGCGATAATTTCATTGAACAATGCCAGTGCTTTGTCATATTCACCACTGTTTAAACCCGGACCTTCTATGCCATAGTCAGGACCGGAACGGGTGAGGTATACCTGGCCCAGCAAGCCCTTGGCTGCATAGGAAGTGGCCCTGCCCACATTGGAACCGGTATAGCTGGCAGGTAAATGTGCGCCTGCATAAGTGAGGTCGGAAATAATGGTATCATATACCTGTGACACGGCTGTTCTCGGTACAGTAGCCGCTTCTGAAGACGTCATGGCTGTGGTGATCAAAGGTACTTTACCAAATAATTTCACCAGTTCGAAATAATAGAACGCCCGCAGGTAGTGGCATTCAGCTATGAGTCGTGCGCGCAGTGTTGTATCTGTTACTACACTACCTTTAGTGGCAAATGCATCCAGCGTGCTGTTTGCATTATAGATCGCATTGTAGTTATTCTGCCATGCATTCGTGATGAATGTAACCGCCGTAATGTCTGGCGACATATCGTTGATGCCTTGCCAGTCGCGGTTACCATCAGAGATGGCGTTGATATTATCACTCCGCATCTCTCCCAGCCACAAGGCCATAGAAGGATAGTTCTTCAGCCCTGAATAAACCCCATTCACCGCCTGCACAAAATCATTTTGTGTTGAGTAAAAATTGCCTGTAGTTGTACTGGATACCGGCGTCTGATCCAGCTGTTTGGAGCAGGAAGCAAATAGCAGACCCAATAAAAATATATATCCTGATCTCATCGTTTTACTTTTTAAATTAGAAGGTGACATTCAAACCAATAACCGCAGATTTGGTCAAAGGCACTGCGCCATAATCCCCTGGCAATGCATAGCTGCTGTTACCACTGGTATTGGTATTTTGTGCTTCGGGGTTTGCACCGCCTTTGTATTTATCATGGCTGAACCAGTTCTGTAAAGAAGCTGTGATACGCGCGCCACTGATAGCATTGGTTCTGAGAATGTGTTTCAGGTTGTACCCTAAGGTGATGTTCTGAATACGCCAGAAGTCAGTGCTATAGATCCAGTCGGATGTTACGTTAGGCACGGTGAAAGTAGAGGCAGCTTTACCACGGGGTGCGCTGAAGTTCTGGTTAGCATCCGTATACCTGTCTCTCCATACTCCCAGGGTATTGGCAGTGGTACTACCGGAAAAGTCGATCGCCCTGCCCAGGTAAGAAAGGATGGAACCACCATGCTGACCATAGATAGTTACCCCCAGGTCAAAGTCTTTATACTTGAAAGTATTGGTGAGGCCCCAGGTATATTTAGGCGTAGGCTGGCCATACACCACCCTGTCTGCAGAAGTAATGGAACCATCGCCATTCGCATCGTAATACTTAGGATCTCCTACCCTCTCTTTGGTAACTCTTGCCACACTCGCATCGTCGATATCCGCCTGTGTGAGCAGACCATTTACTTTCGTTACATAATAGCTGAACAGCGGCAGACCTTTCTTCAACAGGTATGGTGCATTGCTACCACTGTAAGCAGAAGATATTTCAATTGGTGCGCCATCAGGACCCAGTTCCAGTACTTTGTTCTGGTTGAAAGCGATGTTTGCATTGGTAGACCATTCAAAGTTTTTCAGGCGAACGTTCACACTGTTCACACCGATTTCAAGACCCTGGTTTTGTACAGCACCAATGTTCTGTAAGCTGGTTGTAAAACCACTGGCACCTACTACAGGCAGGTTCAGCAGCAGATCGGTATTTTTCTTTCTGTATACATCCACGATTACATTCAGGCGGCTGCGCAGAAAACTACCATCAATACCGGCATTCCAGGTAGAGGAAGTTTCCCATTTCAGGTTAGGATTTGCCAGACCTGATACCACCTGCCCAGTAGCAGCAGTAGCACTGTTACCACCAAAGCTGTAAGTAGCACTGGTGAGTGTAGGGATAGAACCATAATCGCCAATGTTGTTATTACCCGATTTACCCCAGCTCACACGTAGTTTCAGGTCATTGATAAAGCTTACACTTTTCAGAAAAGGTTCTTCTGACAAGCGCCATCCGATGGAAGCAGAAGGGAAAGTACCCCAGCGGCTGTCAGCCCCAAACCGGGAAGATGCATCTTTTCTTAAGCTGGCTGTCACCAGGTATTTACCTGCATAATCATATTGTACCCTGCCGAACCAGGAGTACAACGTGTTGTTGCTTTCGCTGGTAGAACCGGTAGTCGTCACACCTGAACTATTGGGAATGGCATTGTTCAGTGTTTGAATAATATCGTTGGCAAAACCACCTGCTGTGGCAATGCTGAAGTTTTCGTAGTGTACCCTGTTGAATGATTCACCCAATACTGCCGAGATGTTGTGCTTACCTGCGATCGTTTTGGCATAAGTGAGGGTATTTTCGTTGATGAAGTTTTGTTTGGTATAACCGCCATAGGAGCCGGAAGCATTCTTACCTGGATTGGTAACCAGTTCTGTGGCAGCACCAACCACTACATCATCAGGAATATATCTTTTAGTAGTGAGGTTCATCTGGTCCAGGTTTATGGTAGACTTCAGTACCAGGCCCGGAATTATTTCATACTGACCATACATGGATCCCAGCAGGCGGGTTGTCTTTACAAGGCTGGTCACTTCTTTCAGGTAAGCATAAGGGCTGATCAGTTTTGCACTTGCCCAGGTGTAGGTAGAACGGCCACCGGCACCCGTCATATTACCAGCGGTAGATTCAACCACCGGCACCATTTGCAGGGCTTTCATCACCTGGTTATCTTTACCTTCTGCATCAGGTGCATGGTTTTCAGAGTAGCTCGGAGCAAGGTTCAGCCCTACTTTTACGTGCTTGCCTACATTCGCTTCCACATTGGCCCTGGCGCCATAATTCTTAAAAGAAGAATTGATAACGGTACCTTCCTGGTCCAGGTAATGGCCAGAAATAAAGTAATGCACATTGTCTGTACCACCACTGGCAGATACTTCGTAGTTACCGAAAGGAGCAGTTCTGAAAATCTCATCCTGCCAGTCCAGATATGTAAGACCAGGGTGGCCAGGTTCTGCCCAGCGATCATCCGTCATATAAGAAGTGTTGACTACACCGCTTGCCAGTCCTAAGATAGCCGCACGTTCTGCATTTGTCTGGGTAGCAGATCTACCGGTGCCGGATGCTACCCAGTTAGTATTGGCTACTTCAGTCGCCATTTTCACCCATTCGTCTGCACTCAGTACATCTGTTTTGCGTTGTATTTTACTTAAACCGGTAGTGGCATTGAAAGCGATTTTCGCTTTGCCTGACTGCCCTCTTTTAGTTGTGATGATTACAACGCCGTTGGCAGCACGGGAACCGTAGATGGCGCCGGCAGCAGCGTCTTTCAGCACCTGTACACTTTCGATATCGTTCGGGTTCAGATTATTGAGCGGGCTGGCGGTAAAACCACCGGAGCCGTTATTGCTTACTACATCTAACGGGAACCCGTCTACTACATATAACGGTTCAGTACCGGCAGTTACAGATCCACCACCACGTACGGTGATGCTCAGGCCCTGTCCGGGCATACCAGTTTGTTGTTTTACCTGTACACCGGGCATTTGTCCAATCAGTGCCTGTTCTACTCTACCCAATGGTTTTTCGATCAGGTTGCCGGTGGGCATGGTTGTTACTGCACCCAGGATGTTTCCTTTTTGTTGGGTACCATACCCTACTACCACTACTTCGCTCAGTGCACTTTCTGAAGAAGCGAGTTTTACGGTAAGATGTTTCTGACCGCCAACAGGCACTTCCTGCCTGCCATAGCCTACATAAGAGAATACCAGCACTGCATACTGGTCAGGTACATTGATAGTGAAGGTACCATCTGTGCCGGTAGAAGTTCCGGTGCCAGTGCCTTTGAGCTGTACGCTTACACCTGGTAATGGTTGTCCTTTTTCATCTGTCACTTTACCGGAAATAGGGATCGTTGCTGCAATGGATTGCAAGCAGCTGAGCAGGATCAATACGCAGGTTACGAATGGCATAAATATGGCCATTCCGCGCCTTCCTTGTTTTTGCATCTCGAAGTCGGTTTAATTAGTAAAAAGCATGGAGGCTGCTATAGTTGGCGATAGCAGCAATAAATATTGCAAGTAAAAATGGAGTACTACTATTGGTGGTAGCAGTGGGTTGTTGTACTACAGTTGGTGGCAGTAGTAGCGAATCGGGGGCAAATATACAAAGTCTACTAAATTAGTAGGTAATTATTTTTAGGTTTTTTTTAACAGGATAGATTATTCCAAACTAAAAATCTTTTGCCTTCGGCAAAAGATTTTTAGTTTGGAGGCTTTTTAAAAAAAGAAAGAATTATTTATCTACTTTCTTTCATCGTATACGCCAAATTCTGCGATGGCAGGAGGTGCGCTACTTTCTTCAATTTTTATTCTCACTTTTCCGCCTCTCACTGTATCAAACCGGTGTATCCTTACACGTCCCTGTTGCACACCGGCAGGTAAAGGTTTCCACACACCACCATCGTTGTATTCTAACTGGTACTTTTTAATATGATCACCATCTTCTACAATGGTCACCATATTGAAATCTTTTTCCCGGTCAAAATCCACTTCGTACCAGGGTTGTTTCACCTCGGCATTTGACTGCCAGCTGGTACGGAAATTATCATCATTTGCAAAATCCATGATATTCATATCATCACTCCAGCTGGAATTGCTGTACTGGTACTTCGCAAAGTTCTGTGCGGTAATGGGCGCTGCTCCTTTTGGCAACGCAGGTAATGGTCCGGCTGGTTTCCACATTTTTCCAATCTGTGTCAATGCGGCTACCGCATTGTCGTCAATGAGACCTTCCCGGTTCGGCGCCACGTTCAGGATGAAGTTGCACCAGGCTTTATTCAACTGAACCAGGTTGTCATTTACCAGTTTCACCGGATCTTTTACAGGAGTGGTCGGGAAACTTGTTTTCCAGAACCAGTTCTGGTTGATGGGTAAACAGGACAATGCAGGCAGCTGATTACTTTCTTTTGAAATGTGCTGACCAGCACCCTGTTCATATGATTTGATGTCTGTGTAAAAGAGTGCATCTGTCGGATATTTCGCTGCATTCAGGTCCATGAGCAGACAGTTGGGCTGCAATGTTTTCACCAGGTGATAAATGTCATCAAACGGTACATCTTCGTAAGAGATGCGTGACCAGGGGGCATCCCATCCATCTATAATCAAAGCTGTGATTTCCCCGTAATTGGTGAGTAATTCTGTGAGCTGCGCTTTGATCATTTCAATATCCTGACGGGTGATGCCGTGGGGACGCAATTTGTGATGGGTATCCAGGATGGAATAGTACAGCATTACTTTCAATCCTTTTGCGCGAAAAGCGGTTACATATTCTTTCACGACATCACGCTTCAGCGGACTATTCATAACATTGTAATCCGTAGTCTTTGTATCCCATATACAGAACCCGCTATGGTGTTTAGTGGTCAGGCAACCGTACGCCATATTCGCGGCTTTTGCAGTTGCAGCCCACTGGTTACAATCCAATCTGGTCGGATTGAAAGCAGTAGCGGGTGTTTCAGGATCAGGCCAGTCCTGGTCCATGAAAGTAGGAATGTTGAAGTGAATGAACATACCAAACCGCAGGTCAACAAATTGTTGCTGTAGTGTGGATAACGATTTTGATTGTGCGCTTAAAATGGCTGGTGATAAACACAGCACCCCTGCCAGCAAGCGGGAAAAGAGTTGTTTCTTCATATGAGACCTTACGTGGTAAATAAAACCTAATATAATATAAGCATTACGCACTGCACACATCCTGCTAAACTACTATCATGATTGGTGAAATTGCCATCAATCTCATCATTTTAACAAATTTAAAGGTATGGTTCACCCCGCCAAAACACATTGTGGCAAGGTTTTGGAATTATAGCAGGTGCAGGTATCAATTTTAGAGAGTCATTTAATTTAAATACAATTTATATGAAACTAAGGATCATGATTTTGGTAGTATCGTTGCCTGTATTATTGTTTTCCTGCGTGGGTACGAAGAAGTACAAGGCTTCTGAGGCCCGCTATGCTTCTCTGAGTGAGAAATATGTTGCACTGCAGGGCCAATTACAGGATTGCCAGCGCAGTCTTCGTGATTCCACTGCTGCTTTTGAACATCGCAGAAATATCGCAGACGAACGTACAGAAGGACTGAAAAAGAACAATAACGAACTGCTTGATCAGCTGAAAAACCTGTCTGTAATCAGTAATTCACAGGCTGAAAGCATCAAGAAATCATTGGATAATATAGGTGCGAAGGATGCCTACATCCAGGACCTGCAATCAGCGATTGCCAAAAAAGACTCCCTCAACATGGCATTGGTCATGAACCTGAAGGGAGCTATCGGCGACCTGAATGACCAGGATATCAACATCAAGGTTGAAAAGGGTGTAGTGTACATAGACATCTCCGACAAACTGCTGTTTGAAAGTGGTAGTTACGACATTACAGCACGGGCAAAAGAAGTACTGGGCAAAGTGGCCAAGGTGCTGAATAACCAGCCCAATATCGAGTTCATGGTAGAAGGTCATACTGATACCAACCCGTATAGAAGAGGCGTGCTGCTGGACAACTGGGATCTGAGTGTGAAGCGGGCAACTGCCGTAACCCGTATTTTACAAAACGATTACGGCATCAATCCGGCACGTATCACTGCTGCTGGTCGTAGCGAATACATTTCTGTAGCCACCAACGATACACCAGAAGGACGGGCGGCCAACCGCAGAACAAGGATTGTTATTTTGCCGCAACTGGACCAGTTTTTCAAGTTGTTAGAAAAGAAGCAATAATTTGATGGCTGAGGATCATGAAAGTGGTCCTCAGTTTTTTCTATCCCCATACAAGAGATCCCTGAAATTTAATCGCATTAAAAATCCCTATTAATTGAAAAAGTATCCTTATATCATTATACCACTTACATGTAATTTTTCACCCCCTGTTATACATCCTGCAAAAAACGCTTTAACTTACACTAGGGCGGACAATAGCCAATACCTGTTACAAAATGTTCTGCTAAAAAATAGTTTAGCGATTATTAACGTTATTAGATGTAATGTTTATTCGTAGTACAAAAGAATTATCCCTCCTGCGAGTGTTCTGGTATGTATTGTTAGTGTGCATACTTTCAGTAGGTATTGCCTGTAACCCCGGTCAACAGCAAAACGTTGATCACCCAATATTTTTCGATGCCGTCATCCGCCATACCGACAGCCTGGGAGCAGATCCTGACAGGGAGAGAGGTATACGATACCTGGATTCCGTATATGCAAATTTTCAGGATGCAGGCCCCGGCGATCTGTACCGTAAATACCAGTTCAAAAGAGGATATTATTACGACAAAGACTACTCAAAAAGCCTGATCTATTGCGACAGCATGCTGTATGTAATGAGAGATCTCAGGGACAACAAAAAGTACACAAAGTCTTATGTCAATGCGCTTTTGAATAAAGGGGATGTGCTGGTAGCACAAAAACGGCTGACTGAAGCTTTCGAATATTATTATCAGGCAAAACAAATAGGTGAAACCACTCATGACACTGCGTTCCTGGCTGACTATTACAATCAGCTGGGCATGATCTGCTACAGGCAGGAGAAATACACGCAGGCCGCTCAATATTTCAAAACAGCGACTCAGCTTCGCCTCATTTGTGGTGAGCAGAACTTTGCTGCTTTCTCATTCATCCAGGAAAATATTGATAATACTGCGCTTTCCTTTGATCGTGCCGGCAACTACGACAGTGCCGGTGTATATTTTGAGAAAGCCCTCAGTTATATCAGTGCAAATGAAAACCGGTTCAATACCGGGGCGAACGAAAAGCGCTATATCGCTACTGCAAAAGGTGTAATTTATGGCAATCAGTCTTTCATGTACCTGAAAAAGGGAGATACTGCCAGTGTGGAACCTCTCCTGCTGGAAAGTATCCGCATCAATAACCAGCCGGGTTATGCCAATGACGACGCCTATTTTACACTGTTGCGCCTGGCAAATCTCTACATCAATACCAACCGGATGCCCGAAGCATTCAATGTATTGAAACAGATAAAATCGGCACTGGATACCATCGCTCAGCCTGACAAAGAACTGCGCCTCAGGTGGCTCAAAGCAGAGCAAACCTGGTTTGAGAAAACAAAACAACCAGACAAGGCATACGCTTTCCTGAAAGAATATACCTACATCAAAGACTCGCTGGACGGCCGCAACCGGAAGTTTCATGAAGCAGACATCAGCCGGGAATTTGACAACGTAGCCCGTCAGCAGGAGATCATTACACTCAAAAATGACGACCGGCTCAAAACTGTCCTGCTGGTCATCGCAGGGCTCTTCCTGGCCTCTCTGATCACCATCTCCTTCCTGATCTGGAAAACATGGTTACGATCCAAGCAGAACCTGCAACTCGTGGGTATTCAGAATGACAGGCTTACTACTGCCCTACGCAACCTGGAAAGCCGTGACCAGGAAAATGCCGCCCTGCTCAAAGTCATCATCCATGACCTGAAAAATCCGGTAGGCAATATAGGGGCCATCGCAGGCTTACTGCTGGATGGCGATGAGTTCGACCTGGCGCAGCGCAAAGCTATGTACCAGATGATCGCCAACGCTGGCAACCAGGCATTTGAAATCATCAACCAACTACTCGAAAATAAGAACAAAGGACAACTGGCTGGTTTGAAATCAGAACTGACAGACCTTCGCCTCCTCCTGATGGAATGTATAGACCTGCTACAATTCAAAGCACAGCAGAAAAGACAACGCATCAGGGTAGGCCGTATACCCGCAGGTATGGCATACCTGGACAGGGACAAGATCTGGCAGCTCTTTACCAACCTGATTGACAATGCCATCAAGTTCAGTAGTGAAAGGTCAGTAATCAGTATCAGTGCTACCCGGACAGACAATACCTTTACCATTATGATCAAGGATAAAGGCATTGGTATTCCGCCGGAATTAAAGGAAAAGATCTTTGAGATGCACACTTCTGCCGGAAGACCGGGTACAGCCGGTGAACAGTCCTTTGGACTGGGGTTATCCATCTCCAGAAAAATTGCAGAAATGCACAATGGCCATCTGTGGTTTGAGAGTGTACCTGGTAAGGAAACAACCTTTTATGTAGAGCTCCCCTGTGAGCCTAGTAAGCAACCCGCTGTTAAAGGTGCCCGATTGAACGTATGATGTTGATTATAATACTGCTTCCAGTGCCTCACGCTCCATCAGTTTCCGCATGTTGATGATAGCATACCGAACCCTACCCAGGGCGGTGTTGATCCCTATATTGACGGTTTGCGCAATCTCCTTAAAACTCAGATCTGCATAGTAGCGCAGTATCAGCGCTTCCCGCTGTGTTTCCGGCAGGCGATCCATCAATGCCTGTACGGCGGTATTGGTTTCTTTGATGATAATGCGTTGCTCCTGGCTGATGTCCATACGACTATCGCCGCTGGTAATATCATCGTTGTAGATGAGCGCAAAGGCCGGACGCGCATTCTTTTTACGGAAATGGCTGATACAGCAGTTGTGGGCAATTCTCACTGCCCAGGCTATGAAACGGCTGTTGTCCAGATAATGTCCTTCGTTGAGCGCATTAATGATTTTGATAAACACATCCTGGAAAATGTCTTCTGCCAGGTGCCGGTCTTTTACTAACAACATGATGGTTGTAAAGATCCTGTTTTTATGCCTGTACACCAGTACCGAGAATGCACTATCGTCTCCCGATCTGTAGAGTTTTATTAGTTCTTCATCTGTCAATTCACTATATCTTTTCATGGTATGATTATTAGATGTTGATAAAAACTGGCCGCTCTCGATAAAGCAGCCCTGTTACTTGTGGTTTTGATGGAGATGGTCATTAGTAAACTAGTTCTTCAGATGCAGGTATGCTTTTACCTGTTCGTAATTGTTCCAGTCAATGCCTGCTTTGCGCGCAGCCTTGCCACCTGGAATGATTACATATCTGTATTGGAAAGCATTCTTTCCACTATCGTCAGTATAAGAGCTGAAGTCTGCATTGCTGTAGAGTTCAAAGCCACCTTCAAATAATGATACGTTGATGATGTAGTTGCCATTGAAATAAGGTAATGGCATCACCACCAGTTCACCAGCGCTTGTATAGTACTGGGTATATACTTTTACATCGCCGTTGTTCAGGATGTCTGTTGTGATCTTTGGTGCATCTACATCTACAAAGTACGTAGCATTGTCAGATGCCAGGCTGAAAGTAGCATCTGCCCATTCGGAATAAATGATACCTGCATTACCGGCTACTCCTGAGTCGCCTTTCTCACCCTGAGGGCCTGCAGGACCCGTGTCACCTTTCTTACAAGAAGTCATTCCAAGGGTAAGGGAGAACATACATGCCACGAATAAATAACCGAAAACCTTTTTCATAGTTTAAATTTTGATTGTTTGTTTTTGATTGAATTGTTTTGAAATAATTTTATCTCCATCCTGGTTTGCATATAGCGGGCCGGCGGCCCCAACTTGATTTAGAAATTGCGCGGACATAGATCTCCATATCTATTTCCTATTAAGAACCCAATCAATATCTCATGCGATCCCTTACTCACCGTATTCAATGAAGAGGTGGTATAATCATAGGCGTACCCGATATTGATAGTCGAATTGATATTCACTCCAAACATGGCTGCAAACCCATCCTGTATGCGGTAAGAAGCCCCGATCCACATCCGGTCACGATACTGAAATTTTGTATTCAGGTCAAAGCTGACCGGTGCAGCTGTAATCATTCTCACCATCACGGATGGCAACACACTGATATCATCATTGATAAATGCACGATACCCGCCTGAGAAAAACAGGTGCGGTACCAGCTTGCCTCTATACAAAGAATCACCCACTACTTTTCCATTGTCGTACGCGATCTGCTGTGGTATAATATTCTGTACAGCTGCACTGATATAATAGTTACTGCTGTACAGCATCAACCCCGCATTCACTTCCGGCCGCCACTTATTCAACTGTGTACTTGCTGCCACCACCGGATCTCCCGCCTGTTCAAAATCCAGCTTCGATGCATCCAGCGACATCTGCTGCACACCTACCGAAATACCTGCACTCACACTGGTTCGTGCAGAAATAGGGATATGATGTGCATATGTACCTGTGATGGAAAACCTGTTCAGCGGGCCAGTCTTATCATTCAGAATCGTCATGCCTACACCTGCATGTGCAGGCGGTGTGGTATACTGTTGCCAGTAAGCCCTGCCTCTTGGATTCTCACCAGGGGGTGTAAGCCCCGTGATACTTGCTTCGGGATAATCACTCTTGCGCAATGGGCCATGCACGGTGAGATAAGAAGTAACCGGGGCACCATTCAATCCTGCCCACTGATGGCGATGGCTTGCCTTTACATCCCAGTAGTTCTCAATGCCTGCCACAGCAGGGTTAATAATGAACGTATTGAGAATGTACTGGGTGTAGTGCGGTTGTTGCTGTGCATAGCTGCTGGCTGACCAGGCCAGCAGCAATAACAGCAGGGGTAATCTTTTCATGGTTTACTATTTAATCACTTTGAATTCCGTCCTTCTGTTCCTGGCCCTTCCTTCAGGATTATCTGATCCATCCGCGTTGGTATTAGGCGCTATCGGCACTGTAGCCGCATACCCCTTCCAGGTAAGACGTTCTGCTGCCACACCTTTGCTCACGAGGTAATCCACACAACTCTTTGCACGTGCGTCAGACAGTTTCCGGTTCAGCTCATCCGAACCCTTGCTATCTGTGTGTGCACTCAGTTCTATCTTCACTTCAGGATGTGCCTGCAGCATCGCTACCAGTTTATCCAATGCAGGATATGAAGCTGGTTGCAGGTATGATTGATTGAAATCGTAGTATACATTGTCCAGTACCACAGGCATCTCAGCTGGCGGTGGTGCTACAGCCACAGGTGTTTCAGGTACTGGTGGCGGAGGTGGCGGTGGTGGTGGCACACTCTTTTTCAGGGTAAACAACTCTAAGCAACAGCTGGCAGAACGATCAGACGATAACCATACTGACCCCAGGATATTGTCTTTACTCCCCTTGCTGGTGAAGTAGATATCATCCTTCACAGAGTTTACAGGATAACCGAAATTCACGGGTGTTGTATAACCACCTGCACTGTCTTTCGTATAGAAGAAATCATATCCGCCCATACCTACTCTCCCATCTGTAGAGAAGACCAATAAACCAGAAGGGCTATGATAATAAGGCGCCTGTTCATTGGAAGCCGTATTTACGACAGGACCTAAGTTCTTTGTGAAGAAAGGTGTACCGTCACCATTCAGTTGCGCTTCCCATATATCCAATCCTCCTTCACCACCAGGTCTGTCACTGGCATATAATAAACGCTTGCCATCGGCTGTTACAAAGGGCTGCTGTGCACTGAAGCCGGCTGCATTTACAATAGAATCCAGCAACACTGGCTCTCCCCAGGTATCACCATTTCTACGACTACTATAGATCGCCGCTTTCTTATTTTTTATCCACCGGGTCAGGAACATGGTATTGCCATCAGGCGTAACACTGATCACTCCCTGCTCTTCACTTTTTGGCTGTGCCAATGCCAGTTTGGAAATACTGTCTGGTACTTCACCACTGAACTTTGCACCATACACCCTGTTGGTAAATACGTGATTCTTTGCTGCACCGTTATCAGGTCTGGTAGACGTGAATAACAGGAGTGTATCACCTAACCATACCGGTGCATAGTTTGCACCTTCAGGGTTCAGGTTAGTATTGCCTTTTTCTACAGTGTATAGTGAAAGGTCAGGACGTGCCAGTTGCACGATAATGAAGTGCAGGTTCTGTTGTTCCCGCTTTGCATCTTCCCGGTATTTATCATCTGCCTGGTAAGTATCGAGGAAATAAGCAAATGCTTTTTCTGCCAGGTCATAGCGGCTCAATGCACGAAGTGATACGGCATAGTAATAAGGCGCTAATGGATATTCAGATTTTTCGAACTCCATGGCTTCTGCATACCAGGGCACTGCTTTGCTATAATCATGCAATAAGCGATAGCTCTCTGCCAGCTTATAAATGGCCTGGTGTTCAGAACTGACAGGCAGGGATTTTTTGCTGGCTACCTGTTGTGTATTGTAAGGTTTATAAACGGCATTGCTGACGATGGAGCGGTTGCCTGCCAGGTATTTTTCATAATACTGTGCAGCAGAATTGTAGTCCGCGTTCCTGAAATAATAGTCAGCAGCCTTGAGGTAATTGTATGCAAACTGGGCTTTGCCTGCCATGACTGCACCTAACAGTGCTGCTGTGAAGAAAATCTTTTTCATGGTTCTGTATTAGATGTTAGAGACGTGGGCACACAAATTCTACTTCAGGTGTTTTAAAGAGTTTTCTGCCTATCCAGGTCAGCGAGATCTCGAAGCTATTGGAGCCTCTCGCTATCTTACCCAGATCGGACGTGTTGATATCATAGCTGGCACCGAGGGTAAAGCCGCCATAGGTAAAGCCAGCATGAGGCGCAATTGCATCTTTGAAACGGTAGTTCACACCCAGCAGAAAATCGACTGTGGGGGTTACATACATCTGACCGTATGCACCTATCATCTTTTCTTCTGCATTGCCCTGGTGGAGGTATAATAAATTCGGCGTAATGCTAAAGGTTTCATTGATCGCTACTTTCACACCTGCGTGTCCTGTAAAGCGCATGGGGAAACGTGCATCGCCACTGGCACTGAACTGATCGGTAGGACGTGTAAGGTGACTGACACCAAAACCACCAAAGATGTTGTATTTCTTACCTGGCTCTGCGTCGTAATACAGTACACCCGCACCGGCATCGAAGGAGGTGGCAGATGTTCTGCTTAACGCTTCTGCACTCGGCGTGCCAGGGTTATAACCAGTCACCGGGTTCCACTGGTCACCAAAGGTGAGTTTGGAGGCATCAAAGCGGCGTTGGATTAACCCCACCTGGATACCGAATACCAACCTGTGTGTCTGGTTAGCGCCCAGCTTCACACCTGTATAAGATGCACTGGCATAACCGGTTGTATAGTTATATCCACCATCACCAGCGGATTGATTCAATACACTGGCGCCAATATTGAATTGCTTATTGGTGGTAATATCAGCGGCTACACCATAGGTGGCAAACGGACTGCTGATGTTACCCCACTGGGTACGGTATATAGCCGACACCCGGTAGTCACCATCAAAAGCACCGGTCAGTGCGGGGTTCAGCCAGGAGGGATACACATAGTACTGGGAGAAATGCGGATCAGATTGCGCATTTGCCCTATCAGCCATTACAAACAATAGCGGGCAAAGCAGGATGAAGGTGATGATATTTTTCATTGCGAGTTAATATTTGCTTATTGAAGTATCGTAACGTACCCGGTGAGAGGTGCGAACCCGTTTTTCAGTTTGATGATGTAGTAGTAAGTCGCCAACGGCAGCAGCTTGCCATTCCACATACCATCCCAGGGTGTATCGTAGCCGACAGACGAGTAGACCCTTTGTCCATACCTGTTGAATACTTCGATGGTGGCACCAGGATAATCTGCGAGGTTGGTTATTACCCAGCGATCGTTGATACCATCTCCGTTTGGAGAGAAAGCATTCGGTATTTTCACAGGTTTCAGCACTTTTACTTTCATCTGGTCCTGTGCACCACAGCTACCTTTTCCGATAGCCGTGAGCGTGTATACCTGGTCTGCCATCGCCACCAGCCATGGGTTCAGTACATTGGCAGATGAAAGCCCATCGCCCGGTGACCAGCGGAATACCAGTTGGGTGCTATCGTTGGCAGTGGCATTAAATTGTATAAGGGTGCCTTGTGGTACGACAAAGTCATCGCCGGCATCGATCACCGGTTGCAGGTAGACAACCACCTGGCTGCTCACCGGCGTAGATACACAACCTGCACCGTTGGTAACGGTGAGTTGTACAGTGTATTCACCGGGCATCGTGTATTCTTTTACCGGGTTACGGCTGGTAGAACTACTGCCATCGCCAAAGGTCCAGCTCCACGTAGTAATGTTGTCACTGGCGTCTGTACTCTGATCAGTGAATATGCTTTCAGTGCCCTGACAAAGTGTATCGGGCGATACGGAGAACTGGGCGACCGGTTGGGTATAGAAGGCACTCAGTACTTTGTCTTTACTGCTGCTGCAACCATATTTAGTAGTAGCGGTCAGTGTCACCGTATAACTGCCTGCCTGCTGATAAACATGCGTTGGCGAAGCAGTGGTACTGGTGGCTGTGCCATCGCCAAAGTTCCACTGATAGCTCATAGCCGATTTATCGGGTGTGGAAGCATTGTTGGTGAATTCCGCAATACCTTCCGGCATACAGATATGCTGTGGCAATGCAAAGTCGGTAGTCGGGTTCGGGTGTACAGCCACTGTGTTGGTAGCGGTATCACTGGCGCAACCATTATCGCTGACCGCTACCAGTTTCACAGTGTAGGTCTTCCAGACAGTGTATGTTTTGTTGAAGGTTGTATTATTAGTATGGCTCTCACTATTACCATCGCCGAAGTTCCAGTTCCAGGAAACAATGTTGCCTGCTGAGATGGTCGACTGATCGCTGATCGCTACCGCTTCGCCCAGACATACATCATTGGCCGTAAAGGCAGCTGCCGGTTTTGGATTCACTTTGATAGTACTCGAAATGGAATCTATACAACCACTGTTGGTAGTAAATACATACCAGATAGTGTGAGTGCCTGCACCTGCGGTGATCGGATTGAATACCCCGGCAGTGCTGGTACCCGGACCTTTATATACACCTGTACCTGTTACCCCATTCGTTACGGCGGCTTTCGCTACATCTACGGTTCCCTTCAGGTTTACACAGACAGAATCCAGTTTGGTGTAAGTGAGTTTTGGTTTCAGCTTGAAGACCGCAGTCACGGTAGTATCTTTTGTACAACCATTTGCAGTAGTCGCACTGTATTTGATAGTATATGTACCAAATGAGGTGTATGTATGTTGTGGATTAGCATCTGTGCTGGTGTTTGGATTGGCAGGTGTAGCAGCAGCATCCCCAAAGTCCCATGTATAGGAGCTCAGGGTTTGTGCATCCGGCACCGTCGTTGTGCTGGTGAACTGTACAATGCCATCTACTGCCAGGCAGTTGTCAGGATAGGTAAAGGAAGGCACCGGTTTGGCATACACAGTAACTGCTTTTGTAACAGTATCGCTCACACAGAGGTCGCTCACCTTTACAATATGTTTGATATTATAAGTGCCGTATGTATCGTAGTGTACAGTCTGTGCAGCAGCAGTTGTATTGTTAGCGATAGTGCCATTGCCGCCATCCCAGTACCATCCCACGATAGGACCACTGCCGCCAAAGGCCGACTGGTCTGTGAGCGTTACATCACCGCCTGCACATACACCCTGCACACTGGTATTGAAGTCTGCAGTAGGTCTTGGATAGATAGTGATGCTCGCTGTAGTATCTGCCACACAACCTTCTTCTGTAATCACACGCAGTTGTACATTCTGCTGGCCGGGCGCAAAGGCATGTGTCACATGCTGACCGCTATCCAGTACGGGGCCTGCAAATGTCCATTTCCAGCGATTGACATCGTATCCATTTCCGCTGGTGTCGCCAGTAAAGTAGACAGAGTCTTTTGTACACCCGGTATGGGTATAAGAGAACTTAGCGGATGGTTTCTTCTTAACTGTTACTGTGATTTTCACCTGTTCGGTGTGATCACATTTTTCAATTTCAGGGTTGGTATTTGTAATTGTAATATCGTAACTACCGGTATTACTGAACTGGTAAGTGCCCGGCAGGGTATATTTGTAATAGGGTACGCCATTTACGAGTTCCTGGCCAGAGCTCACGGGATTAGTGATGACCACATCATTGTTAGGTGTGATCACGCTACCCAGCTGACTGATTTGCCACACCATCTTTGTAGGATGATATGCCAGTAATACAGACAGTTCCACAGGCGTATTGGTACAGGTAAAGTCGTTCTTTACTTTGGCTGTATCATATTGGTTGTGAATGGTACCAACTGCATTCAGGTTATTGATAAGGGTACCTGCATTGTAGCCATAGCTTTCTACAGAACCTAATCCATACGTCACCGCGGTAAAGGCTGAGTCGCTGGACACAAGACATTGTGCCTGTGCTGCCGGCCAGCGTTTGATAACTACGGAATAACCTGGCAGGTTTGGATGTGCATATGTATAGTTCCACGCATTATTCAGCCCGTCTATTTTTAATGTTTGCGTACCTGATGTGGGAATGATCAGGGTGAGGTAATTCACCGTAATACTTTCCCTTGTATTGCGATAGAAGCCAATGTTTTTGATCGCCTGTTCAATAGGACTGAGATATACCATTTCAGGGTCGCCGTTACCGTTGGTGTTCGGACAGGATCCCGAAGAAGACATAAACTGTGCAACCAGTACCGGCTTATCTGCTTCTATATAATCGGCAGTACCACTGGTAAAACGGTAGTAACTATTTCCAATCAACCCGGTCAATACCACACCATTTCGTTTTACGACCGTAGTAGGATCTTTTACCACTACCTTATAGATATTGGTCATAAAAGTCGAAGGGCTATTGTCAGTACTGGTTGGCGCCAACAAATAGCGCTTTCCCCATGCCTGCGAAGGAAACACCTGCTGCATGTTGTTATCACCACTACCACTGCCACCAGGTGTACAGGTAATAGCTGTACGGCTACTACCGGAGAAAACTGCAATCGGATAACAGGTATCGGCGACGTTTGCAATAGAGCGAACTTTGGTTCCCGTTAGCTCTGGGCCTGAACTCCCATTCGTGCTTCCCACCACCTGGTAAATCTGTCCTTTATTCAATGTTACTGTAAAGGGCACATTGGCCAGGTTTCCATTTCGGGTCAGCGCAGAAGGTGTGATTTCCACAACTGTACTATCGTGACTCGCGATTACATACATCCAGGAAAAGCAATCTGAGGCATAGTTCTGCTCACTATTCAGCGATACATAATAATACCCCCAGGTATTGACAGGCAACAATGTAGTGGCACCGGAAGAAGCAGAACCAAATATGTGACCATATGCCACAATAGGTACATCGCTCACAATATGGATACCCTTGTACCTGAATATGCCTTCGCCACCTGTACCACCAAAAGCAGGCGGCACTGAATACAAACGCGCATCGTAGGTACCTCCCTTGGGAATATAATCAGTAGCAATTACCGTATTGGCCGGAATGGAGTAAGTACGGCTCCAGCCAAGGCTGTCTACCGATACAGTGACTACAGCAGGTTGCTCTGCACTCAGGTACAGCACCATCTCCTGTGAGTTGGTCCAGCCTGGCTCCATAAACTCATGGTGGCCATACGCTGTCCAGAACTCTGTTCCTTTATTGGAAAGGTTTTGTGCATGACCAGATAATACGATGACGAACAGCGAGACCAGTGTAAGCCACAAGGGGCGCTGTAACCTGCGGCTGTTGCCCCCACCCGTAGGTGGAGAGCAATAGCAAGCAGTATAATTTAAAACAGGATACTTCATGGGATAACTATTTTATTAGGCTTACCTGATCAGGTTCACTGAACCCTTTCTATCTACTGCACTACCATCTATCAGTTTCAGTTTTACCACATAGATGTATACACCTGAAGGCTGCGCCTTACTCTTGTAGAAACCATCCCAGCCTACTGACTGGTCATTTGATTCAAAGACTTTCTCACCCCACTGGTTGAACACCATAAAGTGTACTTCGCGGATCACTGCACCATATACTTTCAGTACATCGTTCAGTCCATCGCCATTTGGAGAGAAAGCATTTGGTATATAGATACCATCTGTAAGCGTGATTGCTGACACCGGATCAGAGAGTTTGTCTTCACAACCTTTTACTTTCACAATCAGCGTCACTTCCTGCACCGGTTTCAGGCCGGTCACTATATGTTCTGTACCCTGTGCACCTGATGAAGGCGTGGTCCAGGTAGTGCCACCATCAGTACTTACTTCATAACCAGTTGCACCAGGTATCGCATTCCATTTGAAGCGGATAGTGTTTACACCGATGCTATCTACTTCTACTACAGGTGCGGTGAGCAGCGGCAGTACAGTTAGTGTAGCTGCTGTGCGCGAGGTGCTCACACAACCGTTCTTCATAGCTTCTACATAGTAGATACCAGGAGTCGTTACCGGATTGATGGTGAAGGTGTTGCCGGTATCCAGCAGGGCACCACCGGTCTTCGCATTGAACCAGCTATAGGTTACACCGGTTTCAGGGTCCTTCACGGTGAAGGTTATAGATGAGTTGTAGCAAACAGTGAAGCTATCCGTCACCAGTTTCGCTGCTGTGGGTTCATTGGCTACCACTTCTTTTGCTGTATCACCAATACAACCTTCGGAAGTGATGATGTGCAGTTCTTCTACATAGGTGCCGGCAGCAGGATATTGACGGGTTACCTTTTGTGTAGCTGCTGTTGTACCATCGGCGAAGTTCCACTTCCAGGTATTGATGGCCGCATTGTTTTCGGTGGTTACAGTACCTGTCAGCTCGGCAATGTCAGCCACGCAACCGGAGTAATCCACACTGTAGTCCACCACTGGTTTCCTGATTACCTTGATGGTGAGCATCACTTCGGAAGTGTTGTCACAGCTTTCGATTTCAGGATGCTGCATCTTCATCGGGATGTAGTAGGTACCTGGTGCAGTGAACATGTAATCACCCGTCAGGTCATATTTATAATAGGTCTTGCCATTGGCCACAAGGCTATCCAGTGCTACAGGGTTTGTTTGAGTAACATCGCCTGCTGGCAACAGGTTGCTGACCTGGCTCAGTTCCCATATGATAGAGACTGGTTTGATAGGCAGCATAGCCGTGAAGTGGAATGGTGTGCCGGCACAGGTGTAATTAGAGCTGGTACCGGTACCATAGTTATTGTTGAAGGATGTAGTGGCATTCAGGTTTCTTACCAGTGTACCAGCGTTGAAACCATAGCTTTCTACACTACCCATACCATAAGTAACTGCTGTAAAGGCCGAATCACTGGTTACTATACACTGTGCAGATGCTGCGGACCATCTCTTCACTACTACTGTATATCCCGGTTTGTTAGGATGTGCATAAGTATAGTCGAAGAGATTACTGTTATCAATCAGCAGGGAGCTTAAACCTCCTGTTGGGATAATCAGCGTGAGGTAGTTTACCTCGATCGCATCTACCACATTGCGGTACAGACCTACTGCATTGATACCCTGTTCCAGCGGACTGATATAGAACATTTCAGGATCGCCCATTGAACCGGTATTAGGACAGGCATCTTCGGAAGACATATACTGCGCTACCATGACCGGTTGATTAGCTTCAAGGAAATCGGCAGTATTGCTCTGGTACTGGTAGTAGCGGCCATTGATCAATCCTGTCAGCTGCACATTATTCAGCTTCACAATGGTAGTGGTGTCTTTCACCAGTACACGGAAAATATTGGTAGAGAGTGTAGCAGCATCGTCAGAACTGCTGGTAGGTGCTGTGAGATAGTGCATACCCCATGCCTGTGACGGGAAGTTCTGCTGGATCGCATTATCACCAGAGCTACCGAGCGCACCGTCACAACCTAATGTGGTACGGCTGTTGCCAGAGAAGACAGCTACCGGATAACATTTACCTGCACTGTTGGTGATAGATCTCACCTTACTACCAGACAGGTCATAGCCTTCTGAACCGCTCATGATGGCACCCAGTACCTGGTACACCTGGCCCTTATTCAGTGTCACGGTGAATGGTACCTTGGCTGGTTTGCCTGCCAGTGTAGGTACGGATGGTGTGACTTCTACTACTGTATTATCATTGTCGGCAATGATGTAGAACCAGGAATAAGAACCGGAACTATAGTTCTGACGGGATGTGAGTGCATAGTACTCATAACCGTAAGTTCCTACAGGCAACAGCATCGTTGCACCCGAAGAAGCAGCGCTATAAATGTGGGCATAGGCTACGATAGGCACGTCGCTTTCTATACTGATACCTTGTTCATACAATCCTTCGCCCAACAGACGTGCATCGCTCAATCCTGATTTAGGAATGATGTCTGTAGCGAGTACTGAATTGGCTGGTACTGAATATTCTTTTCTATAGCTGGTACCATGAATCTTCACTACTACATGTGCTGGTTGTTGTGCACTCAGGTACAGCACCATATTCTGAGAGTTATCCACATTCATGTAGTACTGGTGGCCATAGCCTACCCAGAAGCGGGTGCCCCTGTTAGAACTATCCGGCAGTGCAGGGAAGTTAGGTGCATCAGGCTCGCTACCTTTCAGACCGGTATACCTGTCGAGGTATGACAACTGATTTTCAGCAATCGTTTTGAAATCAGTATCTACCTTACTACTATCATTCACCACCCATGCAGAGTCTACATTGGTTCTGCCCAGGTGAATAGTTTTTTCGTCTGTGAATGTACCCTGCCATGAAGGCACATAGTATTGTTTGAAATCAAAGTTGCTGTACTGTCCATTCGCATCTACATCTGTATAGAAGTACATGAATTCCTGTGTTGGATTCAGGTTTGGCGGCTTGATACCAGAATAGCGTTTCAGCGTCAGGGATGCAGGTACTGCACCCGAAGCAGCCCATGTAATTTTCGCTACTGTATCTGTACCGAACATGAACGTCTGGGTAATACCCGGCGACGGAGCAGCTGGTACCGGTGTTAACAACACTGGTTCCACAGCAGGCAGGAACTCATAGGCCCCCATATCAGGTACGCCCTCTGCCAGTGTTTGTGGACGATATGCACCACTAAAATCATGTGCATTGCCTCTCACCTGTACACCACGACCATGAATTGCCCATACTTCAGGATTATTCAGGTCAGGCAGCAGGTTATTATTACCTGCCTCGAATGCTGGTTTGTACACAATGGAATGTATATCCTGATCGGCAGCTGTCACAAAATCATTCAGCGAAGTGTAGTTGGCACCTACACCTGAATTTCTGACCAGGTTTGTACCGGATGTATACAGTGTATTGTAGTCACTGTTGTGATACCCCACATTGGTCACATACATGGCATAACCACCACCGGTATGAGAGAAGATGTTATTTCTGAAGAAGACATTGCTGTATCCGGCAGAAGCGTGACCCAGGTATGCAGCGACATTGTTGGTAGCTGATGTAGCGGCACTCTGTACAGTATTGTTATAGTACACGCTGTTTGCATCACTGCCGCTGTACAGGCCATAGGAACTGCTGCCTGATGTCGCGATATTGATCACGTTGTTAACATTATTCACATAGGTAGAATACTGGTTGTATAAGCCATACATAGAACCGGTATTACCTGTTACCCCAATCACCCTGTTGCCATCCATTTGTGCAGTATCTGCCTGCGATGCATCGCAACTGTAGGTATAAATACCATAGGTAGTGGTGGTGGCATTGCTGATGTTCACCACGTTGTGGTTTGTTTTGAACGCACCGTCGTCGTAGTAGTTGTAGATACCATAAGATGTGCTGGCCAGCGGTGCTGCCATATTCACCGCATTGCCTGTGATGACAATATGATCTACATAAGATGAATAGATACCATTCACATAGGCACCAGTCACGGTATTGCTGTCGATCACAATGGATGCAGCCAGTTCATCCGAGCCTGTACCAGAGATGTAAATACCACTGGCGCCATTTGTGATGGTATTCCCGACAATTGCATTATTGTTTCCTTTAAAGCTGGTGGCATACACACCGGCCATATTTGTACTGTTGGTAGTCGTAGCCGGCATCACCAGATTGTTGGTCAGTAAGCTGTCGTATGCTGTAGTACCGGCCAGTTCTACTACTCTTGCATAGGTAGAGCCGGTAGCTTTAATGGTAATGTTTTTATAAGTCACATAGCTTGCGCTATCCAGTTTCAATACATAGTTAGCAGCCGTAGTAGGTGCAGTTGTGAGTGTTACAGTTGTAGCGTCGCCGGACTGACTACGGAAGGTCACACGGCTGGTATCTGATGCACCTGGTATTTTATGCATACGGATCCGCTCAGTGTAAGTGCCGGGCACTACATCGAAGATCACCCAACCAGCTATACCACATTCCAGTGCTGTCACCGCCTGTTGGAAAGAAGTAAAGTTGCGGTTGCCTGTACCTGCAGGGTTGATGGTATACAACCCTTTCACCAGCGGTGCATTCATGGCCACGGAAGCTACTGTGGAGAATGCGCTGTCAGTGCCACTGCATACGATCTTACAACGGAAGTAGTTGAGCATACCCAGCTCCATCTTATATTGAGATACATACAGGGTATCGGATACATTGATCCATGGACCACTCGCTGTATAAGATGCCTGCCACTGGTAGGTCATGCGGCCACCCGGTGTATTGCTTGTCAGATCGAGGGTGATCTGGGTACCCATACAGATATTGCTGTTTGGCGTTACCACTGCATTACCAGGGTTCAGTGGCGCCACACACGGAACGATGTCTATTTCGTAAGCACCGATATCAGGTGTGGTAGTGCTCCTTGTCTTATGTACAATATCGTTGGTGATGCCTAATGGAATACCTGTATTATCCAGCGGATAGATCACCGGGGTCAGGTTACCATTTGGCGCATCGGCATAGACAGGATCTATACTAATGGTAGCAGCATCCTGGCCTGTGCTGCCTTTCCAGGCTGCCAGTGTAGCCTGGTTACCATTATTGTAACCGATATATTTATTGTTGCCGCCGCCTGCTACAAAGTAATCATTGTGGTCTGCGAAGAACTCTGTACCGGTTGACGACAGGTAAACTGCATATTTATAGTTCGGACCAGAGGTAGTGACGGTAATAATGTTATTCTTGAAATTAATACCAGTAGTTGTACCGGACTGGTAGTAACCTCTTGAATAATAAGAAGAGCTACCGCCGGTATTATCCAGCGAAAGTGTATTGTGGTAGTAATTGATATTAGGTGAATTATAATTGTAGATACCATACTGGTAGCCTGCACCGGTAGTTTTGTACATGATATTGTTAGCTACCAGGATAGGTGTGCTTAAATTGGAAGACACACTGCTGAAGTATATACCGTAGAAGTAACTGGTAGAAGTCAATGCCCCTCCAAATGGATTGGTAAATCTGTTTTCCAGTACATTCAGGTTAGTGTTCTCTCCGTAAGCATACAATCCATAGTAGTAGCTCACATTTGTACGGGTAGGTCGCTGTATGATATTTGCCTTTAACAGTGTACCGGAAGTATATTCCAGGTAAACGCCGTAGTAGTAGAACTCCTGCAGCGTATTGTTAGTGATGGTTGTACTGTATACCGGATCACTGTTATCGCCTACTACAGTAACACTGTAAAAACCACCTGTCACAGTATTGCTGTCAATCACGTTGCCTGTACAGCGGGTAGCACCTGAAGTAGTTGCATCTGCATCAGATGCATTGATCACGATACCTGCGTAGCTGGTATTATACCCATCAGTAGTATTCGTAAGAATGTTACTATGCCTTACCACGTTGCTATCTGCATGATCGATGAATTGTACACCATAGCCGTAAGTACCAGAACCGGTCGCATCGATGTTCAGGCCATCGAAAATGATATGGTCTGTGTGCTTCAGTTTGATGACGGCACGTTCATCGGTGGTATTAGAGCTATAGTGAATAGTATTACCATTACCAAGGAAAGTAATAGTATTGATAGCTGAAGTACCTCTTACAGAATCCAGTGAGAACTGTTCTTCATAAGGCGTACGGCCTGCCACTACATTGAATACCACAGGACCTGAGATACCACACTCCAGGGCAGCTTTTACAGCTGCAAAGCTGGTATAGTTGGTCGCACTGGCTGGTGAGTTTTTATCTACAGTATAAGTATTTGGCGGCAATGCCGGGTTTACCGTAAGCAACACAGGTGTAGCATAAGCAGTATTACCACTACAGGTCACTGCTGCCCGATAGTATAGAGTAGCCGTAGATACAATCACTGTATCCGGGAAGTTGATAGGCGTACCCAGATCCGTCCACGGACCTGTAGCAGTAGTGGAATACTGCCACTGATAGGTTTGCGTGAGACCATTACTATTACCTGAGAGGCTCAGACCTACATTAGTACCCACACATACCGGGTTCCTGTTCACCGTTGCAGTACCTGGCACTGGTGGTGCGGTACATGGATCGGGTGTAAACTCATAGGCGCCCATATCAGGGGTAGATGTACTACGGGTATTGCTGTTGATATCTGCAGCAATACCTACAGGGAACCCTCTGTCATTCACCGTCTGGCTGCTGGGTGCATAGTTGCCATTCGTGCTGTCTTTATAAATAGGATTTGCCGCCAGTGAATTGGCATCCTGTGTAGCAGCGGTTTGCCAGTCAGTTAATGTTGACCTGTTAGCAGAATAATAACCTGTGTAAGCATTAGCTGCCGTTGCAGCCAGGTAGATATTGTTATAATTGGATACGATATCACTGGAAGTAGTATTAAAATAAATACCATGCTTGATATTCTGTCCACCACGGTTGATGGTGATCATGTTATCCCTGAAATAAATGCCTGCGGCCTGGGTGGTCTGGTAAAAACCTCTTGTCACATAAGATGTGCCCGGGGTCGCAGATCCATCCAGTGAAAGGGTATTGTGATAATAGAATACATTGTCTGAAGAACTGTTGTAGAAGCCATATACAGACCCACTACCTGTCAGGTTGTAGATCAGGTTATTGCTCACCACGTTCTCCAACGTGTTCAGCGCATCTACGCTGGTAAAGTAAATACCATAGAATGTGCTGGTGCTGGTGGGGTTACCACCAAATGGGTTAGTGATCCTGTTCGCATTGATGTTCAGCTTTGTGTTCAGGTTCGTCACATAGATACCATAAAAGTTATCTACAGAAGTACGTGAAGGACGGCTGATGATATTTTTCTCAAATGTCAGGTTGAATGCTCCATAGATATAGATACCATAATAGTAGAAGTCCTGGAGTTTGTTGCTGATAATTTTATTGCTGCCATTTGAGTTCGTAGAGCTGGCTACCAGCGTAATGCTGTAGTAACCGCCTATGATCGTATTATTGCTGATAGTATTATTGTCACAGTTGGTAGCACCAGTTCCGGTAGCAGATGTAGCTGAAGCGCTCACGACGATACCTGCAAAATCGGAAGAGGTAGAGGTTGTATTGATAAGGATTTTACAATTGTTGATGGTATTGTAATCCGCATCGTTCATCAGTTGTACCCCAAAGCCATATTGGCCGGAAGTACTGCCTTTGGCCTGAATGACCAGGTCATTGAAGGTGATATAATCTGCGCCATTCAGTTTAATCACTGCTCTTTCTGCACTCGTCGTGCTCAGGTAAGCAATCGTATCGTTATTACCATTGAAGGTTATTGTATTCGTTGCCGATGCACCTGGTACCGGTGTCATGATCAGCTGTTCATTATATGCAGAAGCTGCATTGGCCACTACATTAAATACCACGGCGCCGTCAATACCGCACTTGATATAATTGTATGCGTCATTGAAGGAGGCAAAGTTGCCTGCACCTGTAGGCAATGCCTTATTGATGGTGAAGGTACCATGTACTAGCGATGGGCTTGAGACCTGTACGCTCGTAGAGTTCGCCGAATTACCGCTGGCAGCACAGGTAACCACGCAACGATAATAGGTGGACACAGTCTGCGAGGTAGTAAGTGATGACAATGTATCATTTGGAATATTTGTCCATGTGCTATTGTTTGTAGATGATTGCCACTGGTATTTAAGACCGGAGGCCACCGTTGCACCACTCAGAGAAAGTGTAAAGCTTTCATTCAAACATACGGACGAAGCGCTGCTGGCCGCAGTACCGGCTGTGGGAGTGCCGGTACATGCAGCTGCAGGAGTCCAGTTGAAAATAATGTCAGGGCGGGTTGTCGATGCCGTGCTCACCAGGTTGGTGCCACAGAGGCTGGTACCCGCATCCTGTATATAGGTATGAGACCCATTGAATGCAAGACCTGTCGTGTAAGGAAATATGGGATTATGTGTATAGGAAGATGCACCTCCACATACTTCCACCAGGATATTGTCCGTACCATTCCAGAAAAAACCTGACGGAATGGCGAAGGTATTAAGCCCGACTACCGGCATATAATTCACCGGTCCGAAGAAGTTATTGCCTACGGGTTCATAATATGTATCAGACAGTGAACTTACAGTGGTTCCTACTATCTTGATTGCATATTGTTCTGCGCCGTCCACATCGCTTCCTACGGAGGTGGCGTTAAATTTCACAGCATTGATCATACCAGGGCCCATGCCTTTGGCAGTCAATTCTGAGGCTCGATATAGATATTGTGCCCGGGTAGCTTGATACCAGTCTTGTATAGGACATGGATAAGATGTCGTAGAGTTGCTGCCGTTGCCAAGACCGATAGTAATATCAGACTGTGCACGCAGGCTGATAGCCGGCAGCAACAACAATAACAGGTATAAGACAGCCCCGAGGCGTACAGAAACAGGCTTGGTTCTCATATGGGTTCTCTTTTTCTATTATTTAGGGGGTTAATGCATTAGAATAATTGCCAGCTGATCCAGCTACGCGCATCTTTTACATTCACCATGTCATAGGTATTGTTGTCACTGGTTTGTACAAAGTAGTAACCGGTGCTTTCTGTGATCTTGGTGACAATATTAGATATGGTGGTATTGCTGTAGTCAGGGATCGTGTAGAATGTGCCGCCGTAGGTAAATGTGGCAATGCCGGCAGTACTGAATCTTGCTTTGAAGGCAGGACCATAGTAACTGTTTTCCATGAGTCCATTGAAATCATACCCACTGCTCTGGAAATTGGGATAATAAAACAGGTACTCAAAACCGGAAATGGATTTGAAATTGTAATAGTCATCCTGGCCATCTACATGAATCCCTCTATCCGCGTAGTAATAGTTAGCAGCGTTCAAAGCCGTATTGTACCAGCGGGTACCGGCAGTGCTGTCTACAATGTAGGGCTTCTTGTCACTGGTGATAGTAACAGTTCTGTCATTGACCTTCAGGGTCATGAGCTGGTTTTCTTCTGACCAGGTGGCATCTTCAAATCCATTAATGGTCTCACCGGCATCGGTAAATGGTTTATCAAAAGCCACACCGTTGGGAGTGAAGTAATAACCGGCACTGAATTTTACGTTGGCATTTACGATCTTAATGCTCTTGAATGACGGGTTTACATAGATGTCATAGTCACCTTTGCCCGTGTGTAACTTTTTAAAGTAAGTAAGAAACCGGGAAACCTTTTCAAAATCCCAGTTCCGTTTTCTATCGTAATAATCCTGTGCCTCTTTGGAGGTAGCTTTGACGAGCACGGCCTTGCTGCTATGCTGGCGTCCTGTAAGTTTAATTGTATCACCATTGCTGCTTATGCCATCCAGTATGAACTCAAAGTCGGATAGCAATCCGCCGCCATAATAACCGCCATTTACGCCGGCGTCGGGGTCGCAGAGTATATGAATGTAATTGTAGGTATCAAATAATAAACAAGGCTGCTGCAGGGCTTTCAGCCGGTAACTGCTCTCCTGCATTACAGAGAGCGTAGCCGAATCCCAGTCTGAATACATCTGTACACGATTCGCTGTATCGAAACTGAAATAAAAACTAAAAGGTACTTTGGATATAGCCGAGGGATACACAAGCCCCTTCCATCCATATTCGGCACTGGTAAGCGCAGTACTGTAGGTACTGAGCACTTCGTTAATCCTTTCATCGGGCGATTGTTTAAATACATTATCATCGTCCTTTTTGCAGGCGGCAAAGAATAATGTAGTCAGGAAAATATAGAGATATAAATTTGTTCTCATAAAGCATCAATAAAAAAGTGCGTTAATACTGTCTCTGGTTGCCTTTTGTAAAGCGTAGAAGTCTACGTCGTATGCGGATTTATAGTAGTTCACCACCATCGCTTCCTTTTGCCGCAGGGCGGCTACTGCCTGTGCCTGGGTGGTGCCGTTGTCGCTGGTCTTATCCTCTACGCTATTTACGATCCTGTCAAATCCTTCCTTCCCTTCTATCAGCATAGTAGCAATCATCTCTACGAAATCTTCATTCTCGCTGCTCATGGCATAGGCCGTTACAAAACCATCCTGGTGTGCATCGGAATCGTAGATATTATTCCAGTTTGCCGTATAGAGCCCAACACTGATCTTTTTGAACTCGGTTGGGTACATAATATTCTGGTGAAGAATGTGCCCGAATTCGTGTTCTATTACATGAAAGATCTGCTTCACATTGGCAGTATCACCCAGCTGGTAGCCATCCATGCCCTTGGTACGGAATTCATTCAGCAGGTACATTACTACCTTGCGGCCACCTTCGGCAGTACCCAGGGTGATGGTACCATTGTCATTCCAGCTGGCGCTGCCTGAGAGAATGAAAAATTTGGGAGAATACTTCTTGAAGAAAAGTTCTCCGGCATATTCAATATAATTATCTATCCATACCTTCATAATTGCCTGCATGGCAGGGATCACTACTTCTTCCTTAGGCGGTACCAGTGTTTTGGTCACATCAAATTCAAACTGATCCCATTTGTACTTCACCTCTATGTTGTAAGGCACGGTGAGGGAATCGTACAGCCATTTGTCTAAAGAATCCTCGACCCAGGTGTCTCCACCCAGGCCGGGGATGTCTTGCACACCACTTAGATCATCGTTTTCTTTTGAACAGGCTGCAAGTGCGATCACCAGCAGAAAGAAAAAGAGTGCGTTTAACGGTTTCATATATGCGAAATATTTTTGGTTGTTATCTGGGATTCAAAGCAAGTCCTGCTGTCTGGGCAGACAGTGGTAATTGCAATACACGGCGGTTATCATCGGCAGTTACAGTCACCTTATTGCCATAAATATCATAGTGGTTCACGGTGATACCATACCGTTGTATATCAAACCAGCGATGCCCTTCCTGTAAAAACTCTGCTCTCTTGAAACCAAGGATGGTATTCAGCAAAGCATTCCTGCTGTTTGAAGTACCATAGAAAGTCTGTGCCTTGGCAATGGTCACCGCATGCTCAGTGGCGTCATAGTTCACGATACGCTTGCTGGCAAAGAGGTTCAGGTCAGCCAGCACATCACTGGTATTGCCTAAATAAAGATTGGCCTCTGCCCTGTTGAACAATACTTCTTCTGTGGTAAACAGCGGCACCATCACATAGGGATCACCGATCGTCGCATTCACGGATGCCTTCACGAAGTATTCTGTCAGCTTGGGTACAAAGTAGTCGCGGGTACCATAGTAGTATATTGGATACGTGTAGTTACCACCTGTTACATTACTTCCCAGCACGGCGAACTCTATGCTTTGATTCATACCAAAGCGGTATTGCGCTACATATCGCCCATATAGTGACTGCGTTTCTACCAGCAGCAGGTTACATTTTTCGGTCGCGCGGGCATAGGTTTCCCACAGCATGGATGGGGTCATCGTTCTGTAAGTGGTATTCCATGGGCGCATGTAACCGGCCAGGTCATTGTTAGGGAAAGTCTTGTTGGCAAACTCCACCACCTTTGCATAATCTTTTTTAAACAGGTAGAACCTGGTAGCAAAGGCGTAAGCCGCCGATTTATTGAAGTGGTAATGAGGAACGTCGTATTTTTCGTCGTTAATGAGCGGAATGCCGGCCAGTAAATCTCTCTCAATCTTATCATACACATCGGCAACCGTGCCACGGTCGTATTGTTTGAATACCACCGTTTCAGGCTCCGTTACATACGGAATGCCCGGATCAGTAGCTGCTGTGGCAGCATTATAGAATTTGGAGAAGAATGTCACCAGCATAAAATGAGCATATGCCCTGGCTACCAGCGCCTCTCCTTTTTGCGCCTGGTACTGCGTGGTGTCAGTAGCTTTTTCACATGCCTTGAGTGCATTGTTACAGGCAGCGATGGCTTTGTAGCATGCTGTCCAGTACCACTCAGGAGAATCTTCCTTGATGTCGTTTACATCATTGAAGAAATATGGATCTTCATTTGTCCTTTCTATTTGCCCGGCCCCTTTGTCTGTTGCATTGTCAGACATCGCTTCACAAAACACAATGTAGTTGGCCTGCGGATACGCAGTGCCTAACAACTGGGATACCTTTTGCGGTGTATTTAATTCTGTCCAGGTACTATCAGGAGATTGGTCCAGGTATTTACTGCAGCTACTCATAGCAAGCAGGCCCAGACTGATCAATGATACCCGTGTAAAATTTTTCATGTTAGTCTTCTTCTTTTTAGAGTCCTACTTTTAATGAAAGTGTAAATTGCTTTTGAATAGGTTGTGCTACCCCGCCCGTGTTGAAGAATTCAGGATCCTGTCCTCTCAGCTTGCTGTCTGAATAAATCAGCCATGGATTGATGGCAGCCCCTGTTACTGACAGGTTATTCAGCCCGGCCCTTTTGACTAAATGCTGCGGCAGCTGATACGTGAGGGATACTGTTTTCAAACGGATCATATCGCCTTTGGCCACTCTATCGGTCGAATAGTTATAGTTGTTATATGGATAAGTACCGTAAATCACATTTTGCTCCAGTGCATCGAGTATAGATGGTGTTCTTGTCACTGTTTCATCACCAGGCATTACCCAACGGTCGTAGAACTCTTTGGGCATTGCATCCAGGTCAGAATAGTTTGTCTTGAACGCAGGGTACAGGCGGATCTTGTTGCCCCACTGGTAAGTGATAAAAACATTCAGGGATAAATTCTTGTAATGGAAAGTGTTAGACAGACCACCGTTGGCCGGGGGATCTACCGGGCCCTCATATACGAGGTGAGAAGTATTCAGATCCTGCAGGTACACATCCGCACTGATTTCGCCATCCTGGTTGAGGAAACGGGGATAACCATTCTTTGGATCCAGCCCTTCGTATTTGATAGAAAACAACCCTCTTACCGGGTATCCTTCTTTATTACCACCTTCTGGCACTACCAGGTCAAAAATGGCAGGGATGTTCTTTGCATTGGTGATCTTGTTGGTGTTGTAACCGAAGGTCACATTCGCCTTCCAGCCCCAATCCTTTTTACGGATCACATCACCACCTACCATCACTTCAATCCCTTTGGAATTCATATCTGCATAGTTGGCTGCTTTGTATAGCTCCCCGCCAATGCCTGATGTCTTGATCAGGCTGATCAGGTCAAAGCTCTTTTTCCTGTAAGCATCGATAGAGAAATTGAGTCGTCTGTCGAAGAAGGTACCATCCAGGCCAATGTTTGTTGTGTACATCTTCTCCCAGGTAAGGTCGTCGTTCTGCAGGTGTGCAATTTTAATGACTGATTCTACTTCATCCAGGTGACCACGGTTGGTATTGACGGTCTGGTATACAATGTTGGAGTTGGTAGCAGGTCCCATACTGGCTGTCAGACCATAACTTGCGCGCAATGCCAGGTAATCTACCCAGGTAACCTGTTTCATAAAACCTTCCTTGTCTATGTTCCAGCTTCCCGATATACTCCACGTAGGCAACCAGCGGGCATTTTTAGAACGCCCCAGTTTGTTCGATCCATCATAGCGGGTAGTACCAGTCAGGTTGTATTTCTCTTTGAAAGCATAAGTAGCAGTGGCATAAAATGCTGCAAAGCGATCGTAGTCCTGGCTCATGCCATAGTAAGGGAAATTGCTTTCAATCGTCTGCTTCAGAATGCGGGGATCTGTGAATGCCACACCACCGTTATCATACTGGTAACCATAACCTGTGTTGGATGAGTTCTGCCTGTCAGCATACTTTACCTGCTGCCCTACCAGCACATTCAGGTTATGCCTGTCTGCCACATTGAGGGAGTAGTTCAGGCTGTTGCGAAAATCATAGTTCACCAGCAGGTCTTCTGTACGGTTGTAAAAACCACCGTAAGGCAATACCACCTGTGGCAATGCATCAGGGTTGTCCGGGTCGCGATAGAGGAACTTATTGTTCTCAGCAATGGTAGAATTGCCGTCTGCACGGTAAGCATTCGCCATGTTACTGTTTTCCGTGATCTGGTGTTCGCGTGAAGATTTTACATAGCGCAGGGCGCCTACAAGTTCATAGCGGAGGTTCTTCGTGAGCTTCCATGAAAAATCTCCCTGCAGGCGCAGGTCCATCATGTTTATTTTGAGGTAGTTATTTTCTACTTCAGTCAGGATGTTGAACGGTGCAAAGTTTCTTCTGAAATATTCTCTCTTACCGCTTTCATCGAAGGCTGTCAGCGTACGGCTGGTATTCAGTGCATAGCTGAATGGATTGATATCAAAGTCGCGGTCATATTGCCCCTCCACCGGGTTGCTGGTACGGCTCAGGGCACCGGGGGCTTTTTGCTGACGTACGGAGCCTAAGACAGAGAAGCCGGCCGTGACCTTGTCAGACAACTTATAGTTGTTCCTGAAGTTAAGTGTGTACCGGCTTACCCTGTCGGCTACCGTCCAGCCATTATCGTGATAATAGCTGGTGGAGAAATAGGACTGAGACTTGTCTGTACCGGAGGAGATACTGAGGGAGTGCTCCTGGATAAAGCTGGTGCGGAACAGGATGTTGAACCAATCCGTATTGGCAGAAGCATATCTCAGCAGGAAATTCCTTTTCGCCTCCGGGGTGTTTTCTAATGGAAAGTCACCGTTGTCATCTGCATTCAGTCTTTCGTACATCTTTCCATAAACCCCGTTATCAGCACGGGAAAGGATATCTGAAGTCAGCGCGCCTTTGCGTTCCAGTTCTGCCAGTACTGACATCTGCTGGGCTGAGTTCATGATATTATAATTACCATAATTGGGTTTCAGCTGTGTGCTGTAGTTGCCGCTGTATACGATAGAGGGCGTACCTACTTTTCCTTTCTTCGTAGTGATCACCACTACCCCATTCATAGCGCGGGCGCCATAGAGTGCGGTAGCAGCAGCATCTTTCAGAATGTCGAAGCTCTCAATATCGTTAGGGTTCAGACCAGCTACAGAAGAACCCATCAGGGTAGTAGGATCGCCGCTGGAAAGCTGGTCGTTGGAGATGTTCACCACGTCTTCCAGTACCACACCGTCTACCACCCACAGCGGTTTGTTGTCACCATTGATAGAAGTAGCACCACGTACACGGATTTTAGGTGCAGAACCAAATGTGCTGGATACGTTTTGAATAGACACACCGGCTACGCGACCTTCCAGCATACGGCTCACATCGGGCATACCGTCAATCTTCGCATCTTCCATTTTAATACGGGTAGCAGCACCGGAAAACTTATTCTTATCGATGTTCTGAAACCCTGTTACAACTACTTCCTGTAGTTTGGTTGTTTTCTCTTTCAGGAGCACGGTCAGCAACTCACCTTTGAAGGTGGCCAGCGGAATCTCCTGCGATTCATAGCCAGTAAAATTGATAACCAGTACGGCATTTGCCGGAATATTTTTCAGCTCGAACACACCTTTGTCGTTGGTAGTAGTCCCCCTGGTTGTCCCCTTGATCATTACTGCCACACCTGGCAATGGTTCTTTGTTTGCGGTGAGCACTACACCTTTAATGTCCTGTGTGCGGAAAGCCACTGCATGGCCTGTGCTGGTCACGCTTGAGTTGATTTTTTTGTCTGCCTGCCGGATGATGATACGATCATACAGTACGGTATACGACAGTGAATAAGGTTTTAATAATCTATTGAGGAGCGTCCCTACCTTTTCATTATGAGCATTCACATCGACCTTGTCGATGGCGGTGACAGAGTTGCCAGCGTATATAAATGATACGTCGGCGAGATTCCCGATCTTGTCCAATGCTTCTTTTAACAATACATCTTTTAACTCAAGGGATATTTTCTTCTCCAGTGCATCCTGTATACCAAAACCGGCAGCGTGTATACATAACAGGGACGCGAACACGGTTAGTTGAAGGAATAGGGTCGCCTTTTTAAGCATTGGTCATAAATTGTTTTGTGCGTTTCAGGAAATAGAGTGCCCATTCCGGCTCTTGTGAAGCCAGGGCAATAGCGCACCTGCTGCGGTGCAGTACATGTTTTTTTCATGGATTAACCGATTTTTAGAAAATGGTTACCCGGACGGCGTGCGTTTAGATTTCGTCATGTTTTTGCGATTCATTTTGGTTGTTGCAATGTTTGCATTTCACAGTAAAATGGCTAACCTTGGTTGGGTTTCACAGTGATTACAACAGGCCGATTGTAATCAGGCAGTACAGGGTCCGGATGCCGGCCTGTAGCGGGGTGCGTACTAAACCCCGGCAGGCATTCTTTCACAGTACAAAATGCTGGTCCTATCCTCTCATAAGGTTGTCTCGGTTAACTGCTTGTGTTTGTTTTTTCCTACTTTCTTTTCTACCGGCAGCTACCTCCACTGATGGTGAATCCGTTTCCGGTGCTGTCCTTATTGATTCTGGCGTTCAACGATAAAGCAATTACGTTCAGGGCTTTCTCCGGCTCATCAATAGTATTGAAGTCACCATAAAAGGCGCAATGCTGTAAGCGTTTGTCTACTGTAACATTAATATTGTAATACCTTTGCAGGTCGTTTACCACTTTCATGAGCTCAGTGCCATCATATGCGAATCGGCCCTGTTGCTTCTGTAAATAAAATCTCGCATCATCGGAAGCATCTGACATTTGCAGTTGGTCGGTAGTTTTGTTGTATACGGCTCTTTTATTGGCGGTGAGAATCACTTCCTGACCATCATTACGATTTCCATCTATAGCCTGTACCTGTACCATTCCTGTCAAAACCACTACTTTTGCTTCCCGGGCATCCCGGGCTTCTATATTAAAAGAAGTACCCAGTACCCGTGTATTTATTAATGGAGACGCGACGATGAAAGGATGTGCATTGTCGTGCTGTACATCGAACAGCGCCTCTCCTGACAATGCCACTTCGCGCTCCGCTTTACCATAATCTCCTTTATATTTTAATGAGGATCGGGGTTCCAAAAATACCTTCGATCCATCGGGCAACGTCACTTGCTTTCGTTGCGCTCCTGATAATACAATCAATTCGTTTACAGGTGGGTGAGAGACCCTGTAGTACCCAATGCCTGCCGCCAGTACCAGCATAGCCGCTGCCGCTACCTTCCACCATAGCCTTCTTACTATCGGTTGTGGCTTTGGTGCGATGCGCTGATGAATATTTTTCAATATCCTCTCAGCGTCCTCCCTGGCCAGTATCGGCTCGGCTGTAAACAGGTCCGCGTTGAATTCAGCTGCGGCAAATTCCTGTAATTCCGTAAGATCTTTTTCATCCAAATATTGCAGAAACCACGCTCTGTCCTCCTGTGTCCAGTTCCTATTATGCAACAGATGTTTGAAGTATTCCTTCCTGTTCTGCACTATTTTGATTGCTTATTTACACTAAATACGTAAGGGTGGTTTTTGTGGGTGGGTGGTTTTTGAAAAAAATTTACATATTCTTAATACTAATATGTTGGGACCAAAGATTTGTGAAAAGATACAGTTGTATATTGCAGATATTACGGTGTATTTTTATGCAGGTATATACGAAAAAAAACAGGCCCTCCTGTAGAGAGGGCCTGATCAAGATAGCTTAAAGGTTCTCCTAGTCGTGATAATTCAGGAAAAGGAGGAATAATACTATGTATTTATGTTCTTTGTTTTTTTGAATATATTCATTCAGTTTAGCCATCGCTATCGACAGATGTTCCTTCACCGTATTCCGGGAAATATTCATCTCCGCCGCGACTTCTTCATATGTCTTCCCCTCCAGCTTACACATCGTTACGATCTTTCGCTTTTTGGGAGATAACTGTGCAATCGCCTCTTCGAGTAACTGATACTGCTCTTCATACACATTCTTATTATCCAGCCCCAGGTCATCGTCAGGATTTATATTATATAGCTCTTTGTGAATGGTTTGTTCGCGCAGCTTGCGCCTTACATAGTCGACCGATAAATTAAAACTGATTACAAATAGCCATCCGGCCACCGACTGGGTAGCATTAATTTCCTTTCTCTTCTCCCACAACCTGGTAAACACCTCCTGGAGAATATCCTCAGTTCCAATAGGTTCCTTTACAAACTTGAAAATGTTACGGTACACTGCCTGGTGATATTTCCAGTACAGCGAATCAAAAGCACTTACATCGTCCTGTTGTAACAATACTACTAACTCGGCATCTTGTGTATTCATATCACGACATTTATATAATCTGTATTTGTCTAATACAAATTATATGGCTGTTTAAATGGGTCCGGGTTTCAATACAATGGCTCCATCAATCCGACAGATAAAATAGTAACATTTCTTTTTATTGTGCACTATTTTATCATAAAAAATTAAATTAAAACTAATTGAAATGTATTTACCCCTGTAACATCGATGCAAAGTAATGTACGTATTAAAAAGCAAAACCACCTGTTAACAATGTAACCGGTGGTTTTACTATTGGCAGGGTTTGCTCGTTACAACGCAGCCACGCTGCAACTGCTTTCCGCGCCGTTTTCGCTTAGCAATTCATCATCAGTATTTTACAATCTTTCTTGTTTCTGTTTCAACACCATTGAATACTCTTACCAGGTAAACACCAGGCGCTGCTTTGGACAGATCTACCTTCTCACCGCTTACTATGCGTTTTGGTGCCAGGATAGTTCTGCCATCCAGGGTGTAGATGCTTACATATAGGTAGCCATCCTTGGCCGGTGCTTTTACCTGTACTTCGTTGGCAGTTGGGTTAGGCGTAACAGTGAGGGATGTAGACAGTTTAGTCTCTTCCGTTACACCATCCTGTACTTTCTCTGCAGAAGCAGCAGTAGCAGGTGCAGCGGTACGGGCAGCAGAGGCTGTAGAAGCACGTACTACCAGTGACGTAGTCCAGTCATTCAGGTTCACAGTAGAACCGTCAGACAAACCTATTGATACCAGGCAGGACCAGTCGCCCCTGAACAGGTAAGCATCACCAGCGAAGTTGATATCCTTGTACAGGATCACTTCGTAACCGCTTGCAATCTTAATAGAAGAAACATCGTCGTTCGCTGCACCCAGTGCAATCAGGTCAGCCATGTTGTAGCTACCCACGCCCAGCGTAATTGCATAGCCGCCATAGTTACAATCTTTATAGATAGTAGCTGCAGCTGTAGAAGGGGTAGGCACTGTACCCGTAATCTGGTAACTACCCAGTGAACCATAATTGGAATAACCGGTAGTAGCAGGATCCAGGTAACCGGTACCCGTGATAGATACATAATAAGTACCTGCTGTAAGCGTTGCACTCAGTGTAGCAGGCAGTCCGGAAGGATTACCAGTCGCTACTACAGTGCCACTGCTGTTGTACAAAGTTGCAAGTATATCCAGGTTTGGCTGACGTGTAGGGGTTGCTATGCTCAGGGACAATGCACCACCACCAGTAGTGAAGGAGAAGAAGTCCAGGTCGCCTGTACGCTCAATCACACCACTTTTATTTACAGCGCCACTGGTGCTTACTCCCAGTGAAGCAGCAGTTCCAATGGAACCACCATAATCGTCTGCTCTGTAACCTACACCATAAGTAGAGCTGGCAATTTTAGCCAGGTCATCTTCTGTATTGTTTGCATACTGATACTCACCTTTACTCCAATGTACAACTGGTACATAGTAACCTGCCCCCATGATGGGTGCCCAGGTACCATTACCCAGATAGTAACCTTCAGAAGGATTGGTACGACCATCATGACCCAGACCAAATGTATGGCCTATTTCATGTGAGGCTGCATCACCGGCACCTTTTACACCACCATTAAATACCCAGCAGGGTGTTTCATTACCCCAGTTGAATGAACCGATGTAAGCCACCCCACCGCTGCCGGGAGCAGCTGTGTTGGTAGGTGTGAAAATGCAACGCATTCTTCTGTTGGCAGGATATGAATTGTACACTGCTTCATCGTTCGTGATATTCAGTTGGAATGGGCGGTAGTCTTCACTTACCAGTTCCCATACTTCCAGCTGTTGCGCATCAGTCAGGTTAGCTGCTGCAGCATTGATGGTCACACCATTGTTCCAGTAAGAACTGGTTACAACCTGGCCATCGAAATCCAGCAGTACCACACCATTGGCATTTGGCAGACTTTGCAGGGAACCCAGTGCAGCTACACTGCTGGTAGCAGTAGCAGACGCCACCTTAGCACCACCCTGAGGAGCAGGTGCCGGTGTGTAATCGATACAAAGGATAGAATCAAGTGGTACCTGTTTCACATAGGCAGTACCGTTTTCAGTATAATATTTATAACCGGTTTTGGTTTTACGGAGAATCACGAAACCACGTACATCTTCCCCTTTTACTTCCAGGTAGAAAGATGAACCCGCTACACCATCAATCTCACCGGCCATGAATTCCTCAGTTTTATTATCTGTACGACGGGCGTTTACCTTACCAGTCAATACAGTATTAGGACCTACTTTTAATTCTGCAGCGCTGGTCAAACGTGCATTTGAAGATTTTGCCTGTGCCCTGATATCGTCGCGAAGGCCCGCAGGAGAGCCTAAGCGATACGGTTGTTGTTGCCCGAAAGCAAGTGCTGCCGACATCATCAGCATGGTTGCGCCAGATAGAAATTTTACAATTGTGCTCATAAGGGTTTGCGTTGATAGATTAAAACAAATGCTCTTTTACAGTTTTGTAATCTTGAACCAATTCAGGTTCCAGCCTCCGGATTGGGCGTAGATACCGAAGTTGTACGTACCGGCATTGATGGTTACGGTATGGGAAATCGTAGTCCAGTTCTGCCAGCCACCTGTAGATGGTACATCCAGGTAACCTAATACGGTGGAACCTGCATTCAGGTCAAGAGAGAGACGTCCGCCACCACTCAATGAAGCTACACGGTATTCAATTTTGTAAGTACCGGTAGTAGGGATAGTAATGCTGTTGTAAGCCATCCAATCGCCGGTGTCGATGTAACCTACGTTTGAACCACCATTGGTATCGGTAGTTGTTTCAGTTTGTACACCAGACATAGAGCTGTAAGATTCTGCTTCTACCTGTTTGGTAAATGAGCTGGTACCACCATCCTGGTATACCCTTACATAATCCACATACATCTTGGCCGGGAATGCAGCATTATTGATGTTGAAACCTGGCCAGTTACCGCCAATAGCGAAGTTCAGGATGATGAAGAATGCCTTCTGGAATTCTTCAGTACTGCCTACGTTGTTAGCGATGTTGATTTCATTGTACTGTGCACCATCTACGAACCACCTGATATAGGTAGGGGTCCACTCGATGGAATAAACGTGGTAACCGGTCACGGACACAGGAGTGTTGCTGCCGTAATCGGCCTGACCACCATTGGTGCCTACCCAGTGTACAGTACCATACACGTTGGCATCGGTGTTAATGTGTTCCATGATATCGATTTCACCGCAGGCCGGCCAGCCTACAGAGCCGATATTGTTGCCCAGCATCCAGAATGCAGGCCATGAACCAGAGAAAGAGGGCAGTGCTATACGGGCTTCAATCTTGCCGTATGTCCATGATTTTTTGCCCTGAGTCTTCATACGGGTGGAAGTGTAACTGGCTCCGCCGTAGCTCTCGTTTTTTGCGGTAATCACCAGCTGACCATTCTCGATACTGGCATTCTCTGCCCGGTAGTATTCCAGCTCGTTATTGCCCCAGCCGCCGGCACCTGTCTCGAATACCCAATCAGCACCAATGCTGTTGGTGAATTCGTCTGACCATACCAGTTGCCAGTTTTGTGCCATGGCAGCGCTACCTGTCAGCGCCAGCATAGCGGTTAACAATAGAGGGAATTTCAAGGATCGAATCATAATTGAGGGTTTTGGTTTTAAATGGTTAATAAAAATTGATATGGCGTGCTAAGACTATTGCTTTACAAACTTCTGTGTGATTCGTTTTTCACCTTTTGTATAGATCAACAGGTATGTACCTGCTGGTAATCCAGCTACCGCGATCTGCTGTACCCCACTCTGTACGTTTAATACCTGCTTGCCATTCAGGTCGTAAACAGTGAGGTAACCGCCTGGTTGGGTGTATTCTCCCTTCAGGTGCAGATCGGTTGCTACAGGATTAGGGTATATAATCACGCTGCCCTCATGCGTATCAGCAGCGGTTATGGTAGTAGTTGGGGCTGCTGACTTAGCGGCAGATGATACTTTGGTAATTTTAATCCAGTTCAGGTTCCAGCCGCCGGATTGTGCATAAATGCCCAGTGCATAAGTACCTGCTGTTACACTCACGGTGTGAGAGATGGTCGTCCATGTCTGCCATCCACCCGTTACCGGTACATTTAAATATCCCAGTACAATAGAACCTGCATTCAGATCGAGGGATAACTGTCCGCCAGTACTTTCGCTGGCTACACGGTATTCCACTTTATATGTGCCGGTAGTAGGGAAGTTGATATTTGCATACGCCATCCAATCGCCTGTATCGATGTAGCCTACATTCAGACCACCATCTGTATCAGTAGTCGTTTCTGTTTGCACACCTGACATAGAAGTATAGTTCTCTGCCTGGATCAGTGTGGAAGTGCCGCCACCTGTACCTCCCTGCAATACGCCCAGTTCAGTATTGATAGCTGATACCAGTGAATAGGTACCTGTAGCATCGCCGGAGAGTTCCCATATCATGATACCACCACCTGAATTATAAGCCAGATCAGTTTTAGCTTTGATGGTAGTAATACCATTGTAACCTACACCACTGTATGTATCGCTATATGGGTCAGCACCCCTGGCAATCAGTGCTGCGTAAGTTTCCCAGGAAGGACGTCCGTAAAATGGTACACCCAGTATCGCTTTACCCGCTGCCAGTCCCCTACCCTTCCAGTAAGTGATAGCCTGTGATGCATAGGAATATGTAGAGTGGTCATAGTTATTGTAATCGTATGCCATGATGTTCAGGAAATCTACCTGTGAGAATACACTGCTCAGGATACTCTCACCACCAGTACCTACTACAGCAGCAGTGAGCAGTTTACCCTGGTTGTGCAGGGCGGTAGACAGCTGTGTCATGAGCGATACATAATTGTTGGCAGAAGCACCTGCATCCGGATATTCCCAGTCTATATCCACACCATCCAGGCCATACTGACTCACGAAACTGAGCAGGTTATTCACGAATGTAGTACGGTAACTACTGTTGGCTGCAATAGATTCAAAACCGCTGTCATCTCCATTATTCCATCCACCTACAGCAATCAGTACTTTTTTTCCGTTCGCATGCGCGAGAGAGACCAGGCTGGAAAGCTTGGAGGGGTTTTCAATGGATTGCAAACCACCAGTAGCGGTAGGAAGCAGGAAGGCATAGTTGATGTGGGTCAGTTTGCTATACTGTATAGCATTTACATCACCAGACCATGAAGGCATATATCCCACCACTTTGAACTGCGAGAATGCCTGTGAGGAAGAAATAAGGGTTGCAATGCTGAGGAATGCAGCCCTTATCCATTTGTTTGTTTGCATATGGTTTATTTTGAGGGAGTGAAAAAATTAATGTTTGATAAACTGGCGGGTGATACGATTACCACCTTTGATGACTACCAGTGTATACGTTCCGGGTATCAACCGGGATATATTTATTGTATTAGAACTTGGTTTTAAATTGATTACCTGGTTACCTTTTACATCGTAGATCTGTATCAAAGCGCCTGCCAGGTCAACATTGGTCTTTAATTCATTTTGTGCAGGATTCGGGTATATACTAAAGGTAGTTGGCGTGATGGTTTTTGAAGCGGCCACTCTTGCTGTGGATACCGGTGTAATACTCCACCAGTTCAGGTTCCAGCCGCCGGATTGGGCATAGATGCCAAAGGCATATGTACCTGCCGTGATATTCACAGTCTGTGATACAGTTTGCCAGGTTTGCCAGCCACCCGTTACCGGAATTGCCTGATACCCCAGCACAGTAGCACCTGCATTCAGATCCAGCGATAACTGACCACCGGTTGATTCACTCGCTACGCGATAATCTATACGATAAGTACCGGTTGCCGGAATATTGATATTGGAATACGCCAGCCAGTCGCCGGTATCAATATAACCTACATTCAACCCACCATCCACATCCGTAGTACTTTCCGTTTGAATACCTGACATAGAGCTGTAGCTTTCTGCCTGAATCTTTGTAGTGGAAGCAGATGTAACAGTGGATACTTTGAGAGAGCTGACAATGTCATTAAAGCTGTTATTCACCAAACAGGAATTATTGGCATTTACCAGCAATGAACTGCCACCATAATTATCATCGGCGTATACCGTAGTCTGATATCCGCCGGCCACCTGTATAGAAGAGATATCGTCATTCAGGATACCATGCGATCTCAGTTGTGCGAGTGTATAATTACCTGTCGGCAGGCTAATTCCTAGCCCACTATAATTACAATCCCTGTAAAAAGTAGCCGCGGCTGTATTCAGACTCCCCCCGCCAAACACATTGTTCACAGCAGCTGCATAACTGGCTGTGGAACTGGAATTGTCAATATCGTCGTACAACCAGATAAAACCACCACCCAGTTTACTGCTGCAACTGCTTTTCCATGAATTCAATGTACTGGTCACCTGTGAGGTAGACTTTTCTGAATCCCACAAACCTGCATAAATAGGAATAGAGCCAAAGCTCCAGCTGCTACTGCAGGGGCTATTTCCAGCACCACCTGAATAGCACTGCAGGTCTACACGGGTCACAGTGCCAGCCAGCTGATTGTTGGTATTTGTAGCTACGCTGGTCCAGTAACTGCTATTCGTATAAGGAACCAATGTTACCTTATAACCCAGGTTGCCCAACATCACTGCCAGGGCTGTAGAAGAACTTACATCATACGTACTTTCATCATCAAAGGCAATGGCATCTACAGCAGGAATAGCATTCTTCAATGCCTGGAAGTTTTTGTACAGGATACTCGTACTACCGGTACCCTGTGCAGCAATCAGGTTTTTAATATTCGCAAATGTGCCGGAGCCCCATGCACTGATACAAAACTCAACCCTGTTAATAGAAGTCGGTGCTGACTTCAGCAGGGCAATATCATTTGCAAAATTAGGATAGGTGCTTGCACCCACATAAGATCCATTTTGCACTAACGGGAATTCAGCATTGAAATTAAAGTTGCCACTGGCATCGATATGTATGGTCCATACCACTACATATGTAAAACCTGATTTTCTGAGTTCACTGATGGAGTAGCTTCTGTTTTTATATACAGGTCCACCAGCATAAATACCTGATTGGGCAAAGAGCGCGGTATGACTCAATAGTGCTATAATCAGCAGTACGATACAGTTCTTAGCATTCATAAAGAATGATTTTAGCCTGTTAATAAATGTGGATTAACGTGGAAAAAATGAAGAATAAAATGGTAGGAGTGTAAAGATTCAATTCATGCAGGTTCATTTTTTAAAGGGTGAATAAAAAGCCGCATCGGAGACCGCCCCGCTTTGAGGGCGGTTCCTGCGGTGAGGGAAAAGTAAAAAATCTGACTGCGGTAGTTTTTCAAATTAGAATTAGGAACTACGGGCCTTTTTAATCACCCGTAGTTCCTAAAAGGATAGATGGAGCTTGTCCAATTACATTTTAATCACCTTCGCAGCACCATTGCGACCGGTTTTCGCATTGGATGTTTTCAGAATCCATGTACCCTGAGGTAAACGGCTTACATCCAGTGTAATCACCTGTGCACCTTTGGCGCCGGCTACATATTCTTTTCTGATCACAGGAGTGCTACCGTTGATGCTCCACAGTTCTACCCAGATCTTTTCACCAGCAGCAGCGGTTAGGCTTACCTGCAGGTTGTTGCCCGTAACAGGGTTAGGGAACACCAGGATCTGATCTTTGGCAGTTGTTTCAGCAGCAACTACAGTTGTATTAGCAGTTCTTGCGGCAGAAGCGGTACAAGCACCCAGTGGCTGCCACCAGTAGTCAGCAGTACCAGGCGTTACATTGTACAGGCCATTTGCAAGGCTTACGTACAGGTAACCATTGTATACCACTTTATCACCAGCGTTGTACACAGCAGGATAAGGCTGGTAAGTAGCCACACCTGCACAGTTGCCAGTGCTGGTAGAACCGTTTACGGTGATGCTTACAGCAGCACTGGTAGTAGTGTTACCACTGTTGTCTGTAGCTTTTGCTGTCAGGGAATAAGTACCTGCAGCTACGCTGGTCCAGCTGTAAGTGTAAGGTGAAGTAGTCACAGTACCCAGCAGTGTGGAACCATTATAGAAGGCTACGCTCGCGATAGTGCCATCAGCATCAGATGCAGCAGCTGTGATAGATACAGTAGCAGGAGCAGTGTAAGAAGCACCTGCAGATGGAGAAGAGATGCTTACAGTTGGTGCAGAGCCGGTACCGGTTCCACCACCGGAACAATCACCTGTATATGTCCAAACCTGGCTCTCGCCGGAATGGGTATCAGGTTGTTCTCCCTGTGTCCACCATTTAGCAGTATAGATCTTACTGTTATAAACCACCTTGGTGCCACCAGTATAGATACCGGTAGCAGTCCAGGCAGCGATACCGTCGCAAGTACCGCCACCTGTGCTACTTGTTACTACAATTGCAACAGCGGCAGAAGTTGTCACGGCGCCGGCGTTGTCTGTCGCCTTAGCTGTGAGTGAATAGCTGCCTGCTGCTACACTACTCCATGTATAGGTATAGGGACTGGTAGTAGATGTACCCAACAATGTAGAACCGTTGTAGAATTCTACCTTGGCAATAGAACCATCAGCATCAGTAGCCGTAGCCGTGATAGTCACAGAAGCTGGTGCTGTAAATGAAGCATTGGCAGCTGGTGAAGTGATGCTCACGGATGGAGACTGATTGCCACCGGTAGTACCAAAGAAGAATGGATAATAGTTGCTGGCGAATTCTTTGTTATTCACCGCATCCCAGTTGATAGACCAGGTCATGATACCACGCAGACCGGAATAACCAGCGCTGTTACGTAAGGTATATGTACCACCATAGGACTGACCCTTTACTAAATAATTCAAGGCATTCAATACCTGCGCAGGGGCAGTGTATCCGCTACCTGCTGCACCCGGAGCCGCTGGCAGACCAAAGGCTACCTGGTCAGGACGCAATGCAGGGAATGTAAGGCTGGTACCGGAAACAGGGAAACCTGTCAGCAGCATTTCTGTCATAGATACAATAAAGTCAGCTGTAGCAGAGCTGTATACTTTATTATCCAGGGCAGTTACTGAACCAGTGTTGTACAGCTGTGGCTGAATCCATGACAGTTGATCTTTCAGACCATAAATAATAGGCAGGTAAGCACCTACCAGTGGAGAATAAGTAGCACCGTAAGCAGTCTGTACATAATATGTTTCAGGCGCCATGGTCAGCAGGCAGTTTTTACCCTGTGCTGTACGGTAAGAGATGATTTCTTTACATGCAGCGATCAGGTTAACTACTTTGGCAGTAGTAGGCGCCGTAAAGTTCTTATCTCCGTTATCCAGCTGGAGGGAAGTACCACCTTCAATATCCAGGTCGAAACCATCGAAGTTGTAGTTGTCCAGCACCGCTTTCATGCTGGTGATGAAGCTGGCTTTTGCTGTAGCAGAAGTGAGCAGCAGGGTACCGTTTTCACCGCCGATAGACAGTAAAACCTTTCTGCCCTGTGCCTGTAAAGTAGCAATGTCAGATTTGATTTCAGCTTCGGAAGTAAGACTGGCATCAGGTGTGAAGCTTACTGTAGCGTAGTCACTACCTGTAGTAGCAAATGCCACTTCAATGACATTATATCTTGAATCCACATCTTTCAGACGAATGTAAGGTGCAGATGCCAGGTTCCAGTCGTGCCAGTAACCCACCAGTACTTTACCGGAAGTATTGTCTGAAGTAGAAGATTTAACGGTTACAGCTACCGCGGTAGAAGTGGTAGTAGCGCCAGCATTGTCGGTAGCAACGGCAGTGATGGAGTAGCTACCTGCACTTACATTGCTCCAGGTATAAGTATATGGAGCAGCAGTAACAGTGCCGAGCAGTGTGGCACCATTGTAGAATGCCACTTTGCTTACAGAACCATCAGCATCAGCAGCAGTTGCTGTGATAGTGATAGCACCACCGGCAGTGTAAGAAGCGCCACCTGCAGGAGAGGAAATGCTCACTGTAGGTGACTGGTTGGTAGTACCTGTACCATTTGCAAATACAGCATTCAGCTTATTTACCAGCGGAGAGGTAGTAGCAGGGCAGTAGATCAGTTTACCTTTTGCAGTCGTGCTGCTGGTCATGTTCAGCATATCGCCAAATACCTGCCATACAATCACACCTGCCAGACCATTGTCATTGATGTATTGAGCTTTGAGGCCAATAGACTTTTCGTTGTCATAGCTAAGGAAGTAGTTACCTTTCGTCATGTAAGGCACCTTCGCATTGTCATCCCAGTGGTCAGTCCAACCAGAGCCGGAGCCGGTTTGCTGCAGGATGTAGCTATAGTTTGGTGTACCATCCCACAGGTTCAGCGCCCAGTTGGTATAGTCAGCACAGGTAGAGATAGGCCCATCCGGCTGTACGGTTTCAGCCCGTTTGGTAGTAGCGCCATTCAGCGCTGCTGTGCCGGTACATACTACACCACGGCCATAGAAGGGCGCACCGATGTTTACTTTAGACATGTTCACACCCAGTGCTTTCACACCTTTTACAGTCGCATCGATAGAGAATCCGGAATATTCAGCACCTGGATAATCGTACAGGGGCGCATTGTGCCCTGCGATGTTTGACCAGCCACCATTATAGTCGTAGGTCATCAGGTTGAAGTAGTCCATAGATTTGTTCAGGCGGGTCCAGTCAAAACCTGAAAGTTTGGAGGGAACAGCAGAAAAAGCAGCGGTAATCAGTTTGCTGGTACCGATAGCAGCTCTCACCGCTTCTACAAGGGTAGCGAAGTTTGCATAGTCAGCCTGGCTGTAGTTTTCGATATTCATACCTGCTCCGTTTGGATATTCCCAGTCGAAGTCGATACCATCAAAACCCATATTGATCAGGTCTACGCAATTAGCTACAAATCTGGCACGCATAGTGGCGTCGGCGGCGGTAGAAGGATAGTGTTTACACATACTCCAGCCACCGATAGAGGCCATCACTTTGATACCTTTCTGGTGACAGAGGTCGATCAGACCTGGTGCGCCACCCTGTTTAGGCACGCTTAACGGGAAACTACCAGATTTACCGGTGTTTACGTTAGTCCAGCCGCTGCCTGAGTTACGATACCCCAGTGAGTAGGCATAGCTGCCATCTGAAATATAATAAATAGGAGCGTCCAGTTCTCCTTTGAGGAGGTACAGGTCCCAGCTACTGTAAATATCTTCATTTATCAGTGCGGCTGGTTCCTGAACGGCGCCTACCTGGTAAATGTTTTTGTTGCGGAAATCGCCGCTGTGGAGGGAACCATCTTTGGCTACGCCAAAAAAGGAGAAGTTGAGGATGGTGTACTGGGAATAGTCCACGTTCAGCTGGTTGTAGCCACCTTTGGGAACGATACCCGATACTTCTTTCCAGGCATCCCACTGGGTGATATACCCTATCACCTGTTTTTTGTGGTTTGCTGTGGTAGCGGTTACTGAAGGGCTTACCTGGGCCCTGGCCTTACCGAGGCCGGTTAGTAGCAGAAGGAAAAGAATTGCATGTCTTGCATAGGTGCATAGCCATGCATCACGAAAGGTAAAGTTTACTTTCATTATCGCTGGATTTTTGTAGACGATATGGATAGGACTGCGCCGCTCACATTATCTACCCTGCTCGCTGTCTGGTGGGAGGGATCCACTCAGGCTGAAATGGCAGTAGCGGGTATAGGCACACGTCTGACTCTCTGACGGTTATGCTTTATTGTAATTACAGGGCCGGGTTTTCAAGGTTTTTGGGAGCTGTAATTGTAGGCCAATAAAGCCGGTGTTTCACAGAATAGAAAAATTGTTTTTAATAATGATACCGGGTTAGGCAGATGAAGCGGTCTGCTTTGGCCTGATATATTATCTTCTTTTAATGAATATGGTTATAAAGTCACTATATAGGAGTCGGGTGATAGGGAAAATGGTACTATCGGGTACTTATATTTTTTTTAAAAAGAAAAAATCCCGGTCGGCAGGCGCTGACCGGGATTTCTCTCCTTTATTTCTATCTTAATTCTTACGAATGATCTTCAACATGGTACGTCTGGCGAACTTATATTGTTCTTCCGTACAATTTGCTCCTCCTTTACAAGGATCGTTCGGATCTTTACCAATGTTTTCATAATACAACCTGCTGCTGGCCACACCTTTCTTAATCAGGTAATCGATCACTGCATAGCATCTCATTGCAGACAAGTCTTTATTATAAGCATCAGAACCACGGCTATCTGTATAAGAGGTGATCTTCAGTTTCCAGTTAGGGAACTGGTTCAGCACTACTGCTACCCTATCCAGCATATCTCTTGACTTAGTAGTCAGGATCGCACTGTTGTAATCGTAGAAGAACATCAGTTTTTCCAGCTTATCGATAATCGCATTATCCATTTCGCTGAATGGCTGCTCTTCTACATAATCTGACTTTGGTTCAGGAGCTGGTTCCTTCACAGGTTCTGCAACTGGTACTACCGGTTCAGGCTTAGGTTCAGGCAGTGTCGCTTTCGGCTCGGGTCTTACCGGGCGTTTCGGCGTTGATTGTTTGGTAGCCGGCTTTTTCGTTTCCGGTTTCTTCACCTCTTCCACAACCACTGGTGCCACCGGTTCTGGTGTTGGTGTACTAGCTGTTGGTGTTGGTTCTGTATATGGAACAGTTACCTGTTGCATCGGACTGGTCACCACTGGTTCTTCCTGCTTAGCCGGAGCTGCTGGTGTTGGTACCGGCGGCGTTGGTACAGGAAGTGCAGGCACTACAGGCAATGCAGGTACTGATTTCTCTTTATCTCCTCTATGATGTTTGGAAGTTTTCTCCTCTTTAGGTTTAGGTGTATCCTTCGGTTTTACATCTTCCGTTTTTTTTACAGGATCCGCAGCTGCCATCATTACCGGTGTGGTATCTATTGCAGCTGGTGGCGCCTGGTAAGGTTGCATACCGCCATCACCATTAAAGCGTTCAGCAAAGTGAGTATCCATGAAGCGGTAGATATCATCACTTCCACCACCACCAGGACGGTTAGAGGCAAAGTAACCTTCATACATATTCGCTATCATAATGAAACCCAGGTCATCTCCACCGGAGTTAAACGGCCAGCGCAGGTTCTGCAGCTTGGTCCAGTTACTGCCGGTACCGGTGGCACGGTAAATATCGAAACCGCCCATGCCCGGATGTCCTTTACTGGAAAAGTAAAGCATACCCGCTTCGTTGTAAGTAGGGAATGCTTCGTCAAATGGTGTATTAATAATAGGGCCACAGTTCTTAGGCTTGCCCCATTTACCATTCTTTTGTTTTTCACTATACCAGATATCCATTCCACCCACACTACCTTTTCTGTCAGAAGTGAAATACATCAGCTGACCATCACGGCTCAGGGCCACGTGACCAGAAGAAAAACCTGGTGCATTGATTTCTTTCAGCGGTTCCAGCGGCGCCCAGGAGTCACCTGTTTTGTAAGACCAGAACACGATCATTACGCGCTCACCGTTTACAGGGCCACGCTTTGTCTTGTTCGCAATATCCTGCTGCCAGGAGTTCAGTGTTACGTAGACAGTATCCTCTCTTGGATTAAAACATACAGGGCCAACGTGGTAAGGTATCTTGCCCAGCAGCTCTGGTAATATCTCTTCAACATAGGTATTGGCAACACCCTGTGCATACTGCTTAAAGAGGTATGCTTTAAAATAGGGTTGCCCTGTGCGCGTATCAATCTGTGGTGTTTTTTCCGGAGCATTGGAAATTGCCATTTTCCGGTAACCGTTTGATACGAGCAAAAGCCCCTGCCTGGTTACTCCGCTTACATAGTCGGAGCCGGAGGAGCTCAATTCTTTAATATCTTCCATCGCCATGTCTACACGATCCGCTTTCCACATAATGGCGCTATCACATCCTGCGCTCATTACATTTTTCAGGCGTACGCTATCTGGCTTGGTAGTAACAAATTTTGCTATCTGTACTTTTGCCTGCTCATATTTCTGCAGGTTCTTTAGTGTCTCTCCATATAACAGATGTACAACGTTAGGACAGTTAGGTAAGGCATCAAGCTTTTTGAACCAGTTAGCGGCTTCCTCGTAGTAGCCGACTTCCCGGTAACACATTGCTATTTTTTGCAGCAGCTCGACATTTGACTTATTACGGTTTTTGTTTGCCAGTTTCGAATATAAGGAGCCGGCTGTGGCAAATTCCTGCCTGTCGTAAGCATCGTCAGCCAATTCACGCACACTCTTAGATTCCTGTCCAAAGAGTGTGACAGGGACGACCAAAAGTGTGCATAATAAAATTGCGTAACAACGTAGCATATTAATTCGATGATCTTAAGATTAAAAATACCGGGGATTGGAAGTACTATATTGCTTAGAATTAAATAGAATGCCGATTGAAATTTCATGGCTGCCGCTTTGCATACCAGCCAGTTTATTTAAAGTCATATCATAGGAATAGCCGATGCGGTATTTGCTCGTAATGTAGTACTCTAATATAGCACTTGCAGCATTGGAAGATTCTACCGGTGTAGCGGAAGAAATCGCTTTGTTTGTAAATACGCCTACGTTAGTTCTGTAAGATCCCCCGATCCACAACAGATTATCAATGTACATCATCAGGTTCAGGTCTAAACCTGCAGGACCTGCAAAGTCACTCTTAAACATCACAGAAGGTTTCAGTGATACCTGTTCTGACAGGCTGTACATATAGCCCGCAGTCAGGTAAATAGATTGTCTTCTGCGAATACTTTCATATGTATATCCTCTCCATTTATAACCACTGGCGGTAAATTTAGAAAAGAGGTCCAGTGCAGATACACCGAAATAGAAGGTAGGAGAATAATAGTAGACACCTACACGTGCATCGGGAGTTGTTTCCTTTGCACTACCATCAGGAATGATACGGTCACCTGAATCCAGGTACTCGAGTGCAGTACCATCCAGGCCATACTGGGTAGCACCCACACCGATACCGAAGCAGATGCGTTTGGTATCTTCATCATCCAGGCGAATGCGGTAAGAATAAGATCCATAGATGGAGATAGCGCTCTGTGGCCCCAGTTTATCCATCATGGCCTGAACACCCAAACCCACGTTTGCATCTCTGTTTGGACGTTTCAACGGACCATCCAGTGATACCATTCCTGTTTTAGGTGCACCAGGATAACCACTCCACTGATCGCGGTAAGTTGCATTCAGGTACATTACATCTTTGTAACCGGCATACGCAGGGTTGACGGACAGGCCGTTAAAGATATACTGGCTGAACTGAACACTTTGTTGTGCCTTGGCGCCTGCTCCCAGACAAAGTAATAATACTACAGTAAACCAATTTTTTCTTGTGTACATATTTGCACTTTTAGAAATACAGTTCATTCAATTATCTAATAATCATGACCCAACCCTTGTAAGTTGTGTATTGATCGGGATTGGTCCCGGTATGTAATTCAATTTTATAATAATAGGTCCCTTCTGCCAATCCTGTTCCTTTCCAGTCGTTCTGATAGTTATTTGAGTAGTAGATCTGCGCACCCCAACGGTTGAAGATATACAGCTTGGAGTTCTGGTACTCATCCAGGTTTCTGATATAGAAGTAGTCATTCTTACCATCCCCATTTGGCGTTACCACATTACTTACAAACAGACCCGGCTTACCACCCTGAACACTGATACTTGTAACTGTTTTACCGTCACAACCACTCTCGTTCGGGTCACAGTTCATCGTATTTTTGATGGTATCACCGTTGTTTACGGTAGCAGTACTTGTAATCGCCTGATAGGATGTCAGATCTTCATAAGCTGTTACTGTATAGCGCACGGTACTGATGGCGCCGGCTACCAGGTTACTTACTGTCCAGTACACTGTTTGTACATCAGTATTCAATGGGTGGGTAGCACCATCATAACCCTGTGTATAGTCAGTACCTGTTGGCACCACTACGTTGATCTGTACAGTTGGAATAGTAACACTACCGGTATTGCGTGTATATATATAATATGTCAGTACATCGCTGGAGCTTACATAGTTGTTACCATTTTCATTCAGTACGATCATCCATGTATCGAAACTGGATGATTTGGAAACACTGATGGAAGTAGAAACACCCGCGTTGGAAGCAGAATTCGGGTTGCTGGCATCACCTGTAGCGGCAGGATAAGTTGCTATTTTTCCCTTACCATTGCCATTGTCTACATAAGCAGTGTTGGTAATGGCAGAGGCACCGGTGAGGTCAGTAGACACTTTTACACGGTATGCCCTGGTCACATCTGCACTACCTACAGGCAAACTTGGAATGGTCCAGGTAACCAGGCCATTAGCATCAGCAGTAACGGAGTTATCTCCATCCACAAAAATGGTATAAGCAGGTACATATGCATAGATGACCAGGTTAGTCAGGTCTACAGTACCCTTGTTACGGATGTGAACTGTATAAGTAAGTACGTCGCCTGCGGTCACGGTACCTGCAGAACTGGAGGAAGAAACACTGAGCCATGCAATGGAGTTGGCTCCATTATCTACAGGTGTAGAGAGTGCTGGCCAGGAAGTATAAGTACCCCCCTGGGTGGCCGGAGTTGGCAACAGCCCATTTCCATCACCCGCATCTACATAGGCAGTATTTTTAATGTACGCAACCCCGCTCAGGTTGGAACCTACTGTCACCGTCAGGTTTACAAAGGCAGTAGCCCCTGCTGCGATACTGGGGATTGTCCAGGTAATCTTGCCATTAGCATCTGGTGTTACACTGTAGGTAGCACCATAAAAAGAGGTATTGGCAGGCAGGGTATCTACTACAGTCACATTGGTGATGGCAGTAGCACCATTGTTCTGTACATAAATAGAATAAGTAATTGTGTTACCACTGGCGTAGGAACCATCTGCTCCTGTTGGGGAACCATTGGCGGTTATCCAGGTGGAAACAGTACCTGCTGTGGGGCGACCGCTATGGATAGCTACATTAGTAGCGCTGGCTGGAATCCAGGCCAGACCTGCAATAAGCAGGATCAGGGCCAGACAATAATCTGAGATCTTTTTGGCGCCAGTGTGAATCAGGCCTACTCGCTGCTGCCTTGAAAACGGCAGGGTGAAACGAGCGGAATTGTAATGTTTGCGCATAGGCATAGGATTACTATAAACTAGTGGTAAGTTTCGAATATTTGTCCCAATGATTTGCTCAGTTATATGAACCTACGTTGCTCCCTCTCCTTATTATATATATAATGTACCCGCACAGGTCTGAGGCGGTAAGATGGCCCCCTCAGCAACTCGTTCAGAGCGGTCCAGATCTGATATAATGCAGCGTTTATCATTGGTTATGGTTTTTTGACTATAAATTCCCGATTGTCAAGGATATAGTTAATTCGAATATAAAAATATCTATATTTATTGATAAAACAATATTTTTTAGAAAATTAATACCCTATAAATACCCTCATTTGCTTATTATAAATCAAACTATTACAAATTTATTCACTCCTCATACCTGGTTGATTCCGTTCCAAATTCAGATCTACATTTACAATTAATGAGTAGTACTCACCATCCTCTTTTACCCCGATAAGTACTCCCGGTAAAGGATTGATGGAAATTTTAATATGTTGCACACTATGGTTTTTCGGATAGCCATAAGAGTAAGTCCGATTCAGTTTTGGGGTCGGGTTTATACAAAAAATGCCGGGTTAGGAAATGCGTACAATGTGGATAACTTTTTTTTAAGCGATGGTCTATAAAAGAGGAACATTTTTTAATATGATGCTATTTTAACATGTTTTTATAATTACAGATCATCTGCTGAGAACTTTAAAAATTAGTATATTTACTAATACATTTGTGACCCGCTTATTAGGTAATGATCTGGTTTATAAGCAAATGGTTCTATTTCTGTACCGTGGATAATAGCTATGCTCCTATAGCTACAAGAAAATGAGGAAGGTTACATATAAAATAAGGCCTGGCGTACTTACGTTAGACCAGGCCAGTGAGTGGTTATAAGGATATTGGTGTGCTTATTTTGATAGCCCGGCAAAGATGGCAAATCAAGCTGGAAGCGGGATTTCTTTTCATTTTTGCGTCGTTTAAATGAGTATCAGCACATCTATTTTTGAGTACTAGCGCTTATTTTACTGGTATACGATAGTATTCCTTGAAGCCACACCCGTTATTTCATACATATTTACGCAGTAGAAAGACCACTCCCATATCTTTTTTGAAAGAAACCTGACTATATCAACTGATGGAGGCAGATCCCGACAGGCTCTAAAAAGTCCGTTTGTATCTGTATATCACCTGAGGTAAAACTTAATATTAACCAAGTAAAAGATGTACACGATTACACCGTTTTTTTCGGGCGTTATGCGCTATCAAGACTCAGTTCCTGTCCCCATTTATTTACCCAGGCATGAGCAGGCAATACTTTGACGTTGCGCCTGTTAAATTTTTCATACCTGTATATCAACTTTTCTAATGAACACTGCAGTCTATAAAATATTACTTGTAGATGAAGACCAGGTATTTGTAAGACAAACGCGGCAGTTACTTGTATCACAATCATATGACACATACACAGCCGCGTCAGAGGAAGAAGGGATCATCATCTGTCAACAACATCAACCGGACCTTATCATTTGTGGAGCCCACTTACGCGGTACCGGGGGACACCATTTTATTATGGCCCTCAGAAATGATCCGGCTTATGATCACATCCCGCTCATATTCATCAGCTTGCGGGACAACCGACAGGAGATGCGTATGGCCATGAACCTTGGCGCCGACGACTACCTGGCCAGACCATTCAGAAAACGGGACCTGCTCCTCAGCATCCGCTCCCGCCTGGGTCGCTTCGCTAAATTTAATCATGTCAGACCTCCTGAAGAAACCAGTGCCGTTTCCCTCGCTGATCCCAATACTGCACAACAAACCTTGTATCACAGACTAGGTAAGGCAGAAAGCAGAATTATAAAAATGATCGCTGAAGGTAAAAGCACCAGGCAAATGGCAGAAGAACTGGGCGTGTCTATCCGCACAATCGAGAATCATCGCTACAGAATTGCCGGCAAACTAGGCGTTTCCGGCCGTAACGCACTCACCGAATTCGTGATCCGGAACATTATCCAGCAACAAAAACCTTAATTCCACTGTAACTGGTTTTGCTAAATCATTGCAGGTCCAACTAAACATCGCTGATGTGTCATGCTTCAGCGATGTTTAGCTGCTTTTTTTAAAAATTGACATTATCTTAGCCCCACCACCATCCCACCATTGTAAACCAGATAATGCATGCGCAAACCATCTTTACTAACAGCTTTTTATTTATGCTTCGCATCCATGGCCTATGGCCAACATTACACCATGGAAGCCGTAACCGCCTACCCTTTCCCTTCTGAACTCACCGCTTCGGCTCAGGGTGCTAAAGTGGCATGGGCTGTGAATGAACAGGGAAAAAGAAATGTATATGTGGCCGTCGGCCCCGACTTTTCTCCCCGTAAACTCAGTAACTATACCCGGGATGACGGACAGGAAATCACCAGCCTCTCCATATCTGACAATGGTAAATGGGTCGTATATACCCGTGGCGGTGATCATAGCGGCAGAGACGGTTTCAACGCCGTCAACCCTGCACAGGATCCCATACCTCCCAAAACAGAAATCTGGTCCGTTCCCTTTGATGGCGGCCCTGCCAAAGTATTGTCTGAAGGCGACTATCCTGCCCTGTCACCACACAGCGACAGTGTAGCCTTTGTAAAAGGTGGTCTCGTGCATATCGTGCCCGTCGATGGCTCTTCACCTGCCCATGTTTTATTCAGTATCAAAGGCACCAGCAGTTCTCTGGAATGGTCTCCCGATGGCAGCAAACTCGCTTTTGTATCTGATCGCAATGGTCATAGTTTTATTGGTGTGTATTCAAATGCCACTACTCCTATACAGTGGATCTCACCCGGATTTGCGCAGGATAATTCTCCCCGATGGTCGCCGGATGGACAGCAGATTGCCTTTGTCCGTACACCCGGTACCGGCGGTGCAACCGACTCTATCCTGCCCCGTCGTCATAAACCATGGGAAATAAGAACTGCCAATATCAGTGACGGCACATCTGCATTACTGTGGAAAGCACCCACCACATTAAGTGGTTCTATTCCTACTACAGATGGAGCTACCAACCTGCACTGGGCCGCGAACAACCGCGTGACCTTCCTTTCTTATCATGACGGATGGCCACATCTCTATTCTATTCCAGGTACCGGTGGTACGCCGCTATTACTCACGCCCGGCAACTTTATGTGTGAACAGATCTCACTGACTGCCGATAAAAAATGGCTGGTGTTCAGTGCGAACAATGGCACCTCTCCACAGGATATAGACAGGCGCCACATTGGCCGTGTACCTGTTGATAAAGCAACCATGGAAATGCTCACCAGCGGTGATGGAATTGAAACCTATCCTGTGGTAACAGGCGATGGCCAATCCGTGATCCTATTTACCTCCAATGCACAGCAGCCCCTGCTCACGGCGAAAATGCCTTTCGGAAAAGGGAAACCTGTACTGACAGGAGCCGCTTTGCTGCCTGCCAATTTTCCATCTGCAAAACTGGTGACACCTACACAGGTGATCTTCAAAGCCCCGGATGGTACCCCCATACATGCACAATTATATCAACCCACAGGTGGTGCTGCAAAGAAGCCGGCTATTGTATATGTACATGGTGGACCTCAACGCCAGATGGTGTTAGGCTGGCACTGGATGGATTATTATTCTATTGATTATGCTTTAAACCAATACCTGGTAGATAACGGTTTTATTGTACTGGCTATCAATTACAGGCTGGGCATCGGCTATGGCTATGAGTTCCATAAGCCTGCCAGTGCAGGGGTTTTAGGTGCTTCAGAATACCAGGATGTGAAAGCAGCCGGGGAATGGCTGGCAGCACAATCGCAGGTAGATCCAAAACGAATAGGTATCTATGGTGGTTCTTATGGTGGTTTTCTCACTGCCCATGCATTGGGCCGGGATTCTAAATTATTTGCAGCTGGTGTAGATATTCATGGGGTACATAACCGGATGCAGTTTTCCACACCTCCTACTGCTACCCCGGCACCAGATGCCGATACTGCGGAAAAAGTGGCCTGGCTGTCATCCCCTGTGGCACATGTAGATACATGGACTTCACCTGTATTGTTGATTCATGCAGATGATGACAGGAATGTAAACTTCAACCAAAGCATTGATCTCATTAACCGGTTAGAACAAAAAGGTGTTCATTATGAAACCCTGAGTATTCCAGATGATACACATCACTGGATGAAATACAGCAATGAACTCAAGGTCAATAAGGCTGCTGCTGAATTCTTAATAAAGCAACTCAACTCAGCGACCTCAGTCCAATAATCCCTCTATCAGCAACCTCCGGTCGCTGAGAGATGGCCTCCGCAACCTATGCCATTCTGCCGAAGGCAGAATGGCATAGGTTGCCATAACTACAACGCCGGTTGCATATTCGTCGATATCCCAATCCTATTCCAACTATTAATCACTATCGTCGCCATTATCACCTGCGCAATCGTCTGCTCATCCAGCACCTTCGCTGCCGCTGCATACGTCTCATCCTTCACATGCCCCTTACTAATCTCTGTCACCTCCTCTACCAGCGCCAATATCGCCCTTTCCTCCGCTGTAAAAAAAGGCGTCTCCCGCCATGCAGACAATGTATAAATCCGCTGCTCTGTCTCTCCCAGTTTCCGCGCATCTTTTGTATGCATATCCAGGCAATATGCACAACCATTAATCTGTGAAGCCCTTATCTTAATCAATTCACGTTGAATAGGGGTCAACTTCGTACCATGTACATATTTCTCAAAAGCCATCATTACCTTATAAGCTTCGGGTTCTACTTTACCGAGGTCAATTCTGTTTTGCATGTCAATTTGTTTTTGTTGTTGACACAAAGTTGGGGTAGAACTGCCCTTGAAAATCTTGAACTAGTTCAAGATTTCTTAGCCCTGATTTTACTTAGAAACTCTGCACTGAAACCCAGGTAAGAAGCTAACATATATTGTGGAACACGCTGTATAAACTCCGGGAACAAACTATTGAAATGATTATACCTTTCTTCGCCACTCGTGGTAAAAATATACTTGATCCGCATCATGGAAGCAGCATACGATCGCTGTAATACCAGCCTGAAATACCGCTCCATTTTGGGTACTTTCTGAAATAATTCTTCTTCCATCTCCTTATCCAATACCAGCAATTCAGTAGGCTCTACAGCCTGTATAAAAAACTCCGAAGGCTGTCGCCTTTCCAGGCTGTCATAATCCGTCATCCACCAGTTTTCCAGCGCAAAATGCGTAATCTGCTCCGCATCGTTTTCGCCGATAATATACTGCCGCAACAGTCCCTTTATCACAAAATATCTCCCCGTACAGATCTTTCCCTGTTTGAGCAAATGTGTTTTCTTGCTCACTTCTTCATATCTCATGCAGGATAACAACAGCTCCTGTTCTTCGCTGTTTAATTCTACAAAGCGTTGTACATGTTGTAGCAGTCTTTCCATAACGGTCTAAAAAAAAGAGGTTGCCTCAAAAGTAATCTCGTTTATTCGACATCTCGTTCCATCAGGTACCCGAATATAACCAGGTAAAACTTACTCCTGAGACAACCTCTTGTAAAAATTTATTCGTATTTCGCAGGCGTTCCCTTTGCAGGCGTCGCCTCTTTAATAAACGTCCTGAGGTTCTCTGTAGCTGTAGCCAGATCATCCTTGCGCAGGTACATCATATGCCCACTTCTGTACCCTTCCCATTTGATACGGTTTTTCAGCTTACCACCAGGGTCCAGTTGCCAGATGCTATACTTCGCATTGAAATAATCACATGCCCCATCATAGTAACCTGACTGTACCAGCAGGTGCAGGAAAGGATTCTGTGCAATGGCCTGACGCAGGTTTTCACCAGTTTTATTATTCTGATTATCCCATGGCCATACCTGTCCGAACATGTTATACTTCAGGTCCGTTTTGTATTCCAGTTCATCACGCAGGTAAATATGGATAGCAGGTGTAAAAGCCTGTAACCACGCCGTTAGTTCCGCATTGTAATCAGGCCTGCTGCCGCCGTTTTGCTTATCCAGACCTTTGTACCTTGAATCCAGGCGGCCAATGGTATACCCCTGGTCACGCAACAGTTCTTTCCAGAATAAGTTATAGGAAACAATGAGGTTATTTTCCAGGAACACCTGTGCAGATAGGCCACTGTAGCGGCTCATACGCTGTGCCAATGCCTTGCGCTGTGCATCGTCCAGGGAACCGCCTCTTGAAATAGCAGGTACCAGTTCGTTGATAGTAAAGTTTTCAACTTCTGGCAATACGTCGTTCAGGTCTTTGGACTGCAGGTCGGCAGGGAGTTTTTTGTGATACCAGGCAGTTGCTGCATAGTAAGGCAGACTCAATGCCTGATCCAGCGGACCACTACGCTCTATGCCCAAATCAGTGGGAGAAACGAGGATCACCCCATTCAGGTACATCCATTGTTCATCCTGCAGTTCCAGTGCTAAACCAGATACACGGGTGGTACCATAGCTTTCGCCAATCAGGAATTTTGGAGAAGCCCAACGGCCCTTGCGGGTCACGAAGGTATTGATCCACTCTGCAAGATATTTGATGTCTGCATTCACGCCATAAAAGCGGGAACCGGGAACGTCTTTGCTCACAGGACGGGAGTAGCCTGTATTCACAGGGTCTACGTATACGATATCTGCCACATCCAGGATGGAATTCGGATTGTCGCGCATACCGAATGGCTGTACAGGATATCCTTCGTCATCAATGTTGAGGAGGCGTGGACCGGTATAACCGATTTCCATCCAGACAGAAGGCGTACCAGGACCACCATTGAAGGAGATGACCAGTGGCCGGTTAGATTTATCCTTGATATCTTCCCTTTCGTAATAAGTGTAAAACACACCTGCCAGTGGGCGGCCATCTTCATCCCAGATTGGCATACTGCCAGCTGTAGCGGAGTAAGGTACCCGCTGTCCTTTGATAGTGACTTCATGATGGGTCACTATAGCAGAATCAATTTTCAGTATCCGGCTGGGTGATACCGGTGCATCGTTTTTAAAAGACTCTTTATTCTGTGCTTTTAACTGGCCGAGTATAGCGCCTGACAGCGCCAGTGAGAGACAAAGGATTTTGGTCATAATTCAGGTTTAGAGAGTGTAAAGATAAAAAGTTTTAGCCCTTGGCTATTACCTTCCATCCATTAGATTATATATACCGGTGGAAATGCCGGCCGGTTTGCATAGCTCGATCCGGGAAAACTAAATCATATCCCACCCCGGTTGGGGTAAATCACATCTTTCTCCCTTGCCGCAGGAGTGACTTTTAAAGAAATGACTTTCCCTCCTTTCACTACCGCCTCCACCGTAGTTTGATAAGGTGCATGTAATTTGAAAGACACATCCCACTCCTTTGGCCATGCGGGTAATAAATAGATCTTCCTGTCATCTGTCTGGAGCAGCATTTCCTGTACCCCGATCATGGCAGATCCGCCCCAGTTATGATCTGGTGTCCAGTCAAAACCCGGTCCCCAGAATGTAGGAAAGCGATGTGGACCATCTTTGAATTTCAGTAAACTCAATTTTGCCGCATCGGCTGTCAGGCCCAATCTGGCAGCGAAGATGGAATACTGTTTCCAGCCTATATAATCCCATTCTGTTACTGACTGTGGATCGTATTTATAAGTATTGATGGCCGTATCCAGTCCGGGTTTGCCAATGCCGTATATGCCCCAGGGGAATACAGGATAGAGTTGCGGCGTTTCCCTGTTCTGAATTCTTTCCCATTTCTCTGCAGGTAGAATAGTGGTATGTCCTTCATATTCACCTAAGGGAATGGGGGGCAGATGTGCCAGCATTGTATCCCATTTGGGAGCAGGTGCAACTGATTTCAGTCTTTGCAGAATCGTTTGCATCGCTGCAATCACCGTAGTGGAATTATAAGTTATCTTATAGGTCTCTGCAGCAGAAGTAGGATAAAAAATATAATGCCCCTGCACGTCGAATTTATGATAATGTGCATCATAAAAAGACAGGCAACTATCCATAAAAGGTAAATACTTTTGTATGCTTACACCATCATACCGCTGCTCTTCCAGCATCATCAGGCAAAATTCAAACACGGTTTCCCATTCATATTCTAACCATTTGTTATACTCTACACCGGGGTCAGTGCCTGCAGGCCGTTTAGGCTGATACTCTGTTACATTTGGCAAACCAAAATTTTCTATCTGTTCTGTAAAGCAGGCCCCGCCATGGTTCCAGTATACCCAGCTACGTAGAGATGCATTGTGCAACATGCGTAGATAAAAATCAAATTGTCCTTTTAACATTTCTCCATCTCCGTTTTTCAACATGGGGAAATATACCAGCCGCTGATTTTGTGCAGTCATTGTACCGCCGCCCCAGGCTCTAAAGTCAGGAGAAAAATGTTTACTGCTATCTACATAGCAAGGATCAAATGTAAATAATCCACCGTTGAATTTTGTAGGCCATTCGCCAAAGGCGTTGCATGCTAACTGGTAACGGAATAATTCATAATTACGGCTTATTGCACGTACAGCAGTATCTTTATTATTTATGTGAATATAACTGCGATTCCAGAATTGCTGCCACCATTCCCGGCTGCGCTGCCGTTGTGCCTGCGCTCCCTGCAATGCACGCTTTTTCTTTGATGCCTCTACTCCTCCCAATGCATCCAGGCCCCGCTGCCACTCTTCCAATGTTCCTGTCTGTGCTACATGCAACCCAATCGTGATCTCCTGCGCACGTACCGGCCTAACCGTCTTTATTTCCCAAGCACGATATTTTGTATCTGCATACTGACCCAAAGCATTTGCACCTGCTACCATTCCCTTCCCCACCATCACACCCCCAAATGTATTATGCCGGATAGGATTGTATAACTGATCTTTCACTGATGCCATCCCTTCCATCCTCACGGTATAATCAAAAATATCTTCCTTATCATCCCTGTTCCTGTGATAAAATACCACCCCATCCTGCCCAAAAGAAACCGAATCTTTATAAGTAGTAATGGGAAACGCCTGCAATACCTTGTAAGAATTCGCCCGGCATTCCACCGCATCTGTAATCAAATGATCCTCATATCTCCATGATTCATAAGCCGCACTCACCTGTACAGGTTGCCTACTTTCCATGCTCACATGCACAATAGGATGAAATACATCTACCCACAACACAATCTTCACCCCACCACCACTTACTATTACACTCCCATCCTGCAAATGCAATTCCTGCCGAAAATCCTTACTGTCAAAGGGGTGCCCTGAAACTCGTACCCGCACCCTGCCCAGCTTGAGCATGGCATTATTCTCATCAAATGTGCCGCTACGTGATAAATAAAACAACAGGTCTCCCTTCTCCACCCATACATTCAAACCAATATCTCCACCACCGCAGGGCATAGATTCGCCGGCATGCCGGCTTTGCGTGGTCCATACCAGCTGGGCATTGGTTTTCAAACAAAAAATCAATAAACAGGATAACAAAAATCTATATAACATGGAATTGATTGTAGATGATACACTTAAAAATACAGAATAAAGGGATTTCCTCCTCTCAATAAAATACTTTTTTGTCTTTTATTATTTCCCCCTATCTTTGCCCTATGTTCTCAAAAACCTGCGAATACGGCATCAGGGCAATGATCTATATTGCACAGCAGTCCAAAAACAACGTCAAAGTAGGCGTTAAGGACATTGCTGCCGGTATAAACTCCCCTGAATATTTCATCGCCAAAATCCTGCAGGAACTCACCAGAAAAGGCTTACTTCTCTCCTTCAAAGGCCCCACCGGCGGCTTTTACCTGGACGAAAAAGCCCTTCAATGCTCTATCGCCGATATCGTAAAAGCTATCGACGGCGACAAAATCTTCTCCGGCTGCGGACTCGGCCTGGATTACTGCTCAGAAACCAAGCCCTGCCCTATCCACCACGAGTTTAAAAAAATCAGAGAAGACATGTCCCGGATGCTCACCAATACCAAACTGGACGAGTTTCATGAAAAACTCGCCAAAGACATTGGGTTCCTGAAACGCTGACATTTTTTTTATACTAATAAAAGACAAAAAGGTATTAAATAATGCTAACCGATATAACAACCGAAGACGACATAAAACTAATGGTGCATACCTTTTATGCAAGAGTAAGAGAAGACAATACCATAGGTCCCATCTTTAACTCCCGCATCAAAGACTGGGATACACACCTGCAGAAACTATGTAACTTCTGGAGTACACTCCTGCTCTATACCAAAACGTATGAGGGCGATCCAATGAGTGTACACCGCGGAATGGCTATCGATACTGTGCATTTCAACGCCTGGCTCTCCATCTTCAACAGCACTGTAGATGAACTGTTTGCCGGCGAAACCGCGCAGGCAGCCAAAAACAGGGCACAAAAAATATCGGCCGTCATGCAACATGTAGTGGCCCGCCCGGCATAATACTAAATCTCTTCTTATCTAAATTCACTAAAAATGACCGTACGAAAACTATGGATAGGCCTTGCCATGGTCTTACTATCCAGTTTTGCCGTGTTAATTTACTTTGGCAAAGACATTTATCACCAACTACCTCCTATTCCGGATAAAGTAACTGACGAATCAGGTAATGTCCTCTTCACCGGCCAGGATATCCGCGACGGACAAAACGTATGGCAATCCATCGGCGGCCAGACAGTGGGCAGCATCTGGGGCCACGGTAGTTACATCGCTCCTGACTGGACTGCAGATTACCTGCACCGCGAATCAACCATCATGCTGCATGCACTCGCCACTGCTGATCAAAAAGACTATGCACAACAGCCTGACGATATACAGGCCATGTACCAGCAAAGACTCAAAAGCGTAATCCGCAAAAATACATTCGATGCCGCCACCAGCACCATCGTATTCGCACCTGCCAGAGTAGCCGCTTTCAACGAACTCTCCATTTACTATAGCAACCTGTTTATGCATGAAGGAGATCCGGCTTTTGCCAAACTCCGTGAACAATACGCCATCCCTGCAAATACCATTAAAGACCCTGAACGCATGCGCAAAATGAATGCATTCTTTGCATGGTCTACCTGGGTTTGTATTACTAAGCGCCCTGGCGGCACAGTGAGCTATACCAACAACTGGCCCGGAGATGAAACCGTTGGCAACGTTCCTTCTTCCTCCCTGCACCTCTGGTCAGGATTCAGCGTGTTACTGCTGCTAGCATGTACTGGTCTGCTTATCTTTTACCACGCACGCAATGCAGAAGAAACACCCACTACCCTACCTGCCGAAGATCCCTTACGCCATACCGTGATTACGCCGTCCATGAAGGCTACCTTAAAGTACTTCTGGATCGTGAGTGCACTGATCATCGTACAAATGCTGGCAGGTGTAATCACGGCACACTATGGCGTGGAAGGGAATGCATTCTATGGGTTACCGTTAGATAAATTCCTGCCTGCGTCTGTATCACGTAGCTGGCATGTACAACTGGCCATCTTCTGGATTGCAACTTCCTGGCTTGCTACCGGATTGTACATAGCACCTGCTGTATCCGGCCAGGAGCCTAAGTTCCAGCGCCTGGGTGTAAATGTCTTATTTGGTGCGTTACTGATTGTTGTAGTAGGTTCCCTGATCGGGCAATGGCTGGGCGTTATGCAGAAATTAGGATTGGTCGACAATTTCCTCTGGGGACATCAGGGTTATGAATATATAGAACTGGGAAGAATATGGCAAGTACTGTTGCTCGCAGGACTGGTGATCTGGTTGGTATTGATGCTGAGGGCACTGTTGCCTGCATTGCGGAAGAAAGATGAAAGCCGCCACCTGCTCACCCTTTTCGTCATTGCTTCTATTGCAATTGCTGTGTTCTATGCAGCCGGGTTGATGTATGGCAGGCAGACACACATGGCCATTGCTGAGTACTGGCGCTGGTGGGTAGTGCATCTGTGGGTGGAAGGTTTCTTTGAAGTATTCGCCACAGTGGTGGGGGCTTTCCTTTTCTGCAGACTGGGATTATTGCAAATCAAACATGCCACTACTGCGGTACTCTTCTCTACCATCATCTTCCTTTTTGGCGGTATCATTGGTACTTTCCATCACCTGTACTTCAGTGCTACGCCAATCTCCGTACTGGCACTGGGTGCAACCTTCAGTGCACTGGAAATAGTACCGCTGGTAGTAATTGGCTACGAAGCTTATCATAACTACACGCTGAGCAAGTCTACTCCATGGATCAAAGCCTATAAATGGCCGATCTATTGCCTGGTGGCCATGTGCTTCTGGAACTTCCTGGGTGCCGGTATCTTTGGTTTTGCCATCAACCCGCCTATCGCACTGTACTACATTCAGGGTCTGAATACCACTGCTGTACACGGTCACGCCGCATTGTTCGGGGTATATGGTATACTGGGTATTGGGCTCATGCTGTTCGTGCTGAGAGGCTTATATCCTGACAGGCAGTGGAATGATAAACTGCTGGGCTGGTCTTTCTGGCTCACTAATGTAGGTCTGCTTGTGATGGTGACGGTGAGTATGCTGCCAATGGGTATTCTGCAGGCGATCGCTTCTATTCAACATGGTTACTGGTACGCCAGATCTGCTGAGTTTATGCATACTGATACTATGCAGGCGCTCCGCTGGTTAAGAGTGCCAGGCGATATATTGCTGGCAGCGGGTGAATCCCTGTTGGTGATTTTTGTAATTGGATTAAAGACTGGCTGGTCTTTAAAAGAAGAGCGTTAAAAGATGCAATGCCTGCTGCAGGTTCTCCTGCGGCAGGCTCTTTTTTTATTTGTTGATATACAACTTCGTATTATAAGTAATCGTTACCTCACCATCCCTTTGATGCCCCTCAAACAATTCTGTCAGCGCCTGCATCATCTCCGCATAATTTTTCTGCCCGGGTTGCGGCATATAAGAAGAACTCAATACCTGTCCTTTCAGCCCTTCAAAGTCCAGCTGCTGGCTATGCCTGAAGTATTGTACCTCCATCGCAGCAGGTGCAAAAAACGCTGTCAGCTCCGGTTCATGTGCCTTCCGGATTTCATGATAATCTGTACCATACTTAGCCTTGATATCTTCATACCCTTTGTCAAACGAAGAATCCAAAGTACGCAGGTTCCAAAGGAGCGCTATATGACCACCGGGCAATAAGATCCGGTCAAATTCCCTGCGCGCCGCCACGGGATCTATCCAGTGAAAAGCCTGTGCCACCGTAATCAGCTGTACTGACTGATCAGGTAAACCAGTGGCTTCTCCTGATCCATTGAGAGAAGAAAAATTGGGGTAGTCATTCAACTGTGCTTCTGCCGCTTCACGCATCTTTGCATTCGGCTCTATGGCATACACAGTCCAGCCTTTTTTTAACAATAATTCTGTCAGTATACCCGTACCTGACCCAATATCTGCCACCGTTGCATCACTGGTCAACCCACCTTTTACCTGCAGAAAATCAAGTAACGCATCAGGGTAGGTAGGGCGGTACTTTTTGTAGTTCTCTACCCTGTCTGAAAATCTTTCTTTGGAGTTTAACTTGTCTAAATACGCCATATGCTATCAGGTTTTATAGCCAGATATACAGTACTTCCCTTTTTAGGCTGTACATCAGTAGTTCTTACAAGCAGGGACCCTCCCGGCACCTTTACGCGCACCTCATAAGCACTCCCCATGTAATTGACCTCTTCTACAATGCCTTTAATCCCGGATTTATAGGTGAACTGTAAATTCTCCGGCCGGATAAATGCTTTCTCTTTGCCTGTAAGCTCCAATACTTTCGCATCTACCAGGTTATAAGGCCCAAACAATGCAGCTGTATATTCATCTACAGGATGATTGTATACATCAACCGGCGTGCCTTTTTGCACAATCAAACCATCTTTCACTATCAGTATTTCATCTGCCCAGGAAAGTGTATCCTGTGGATCATGTGATACAAGCAGACAGGTAAGGTCCAGCTTTTCACCTATGTCGCGGATAACAGTTTTCAGTATCTCTTTATGTGAATAGTCCAGGTTGGAGAAAGGCTCATCCAGCAGGAATAATGTAGGGTTACCAATTAACAGGCGGGCCATCGCCACGCGTTGTTTTTCTCCACCAGACAGCTGATCGGTTCTTCTCTTCATCAAATGACTGATCCTGCATATGTCATAAAGCTCAGCCGCTTCTTCGTCCGTCATTTTATTGGCATATTCCAGCACTTGTTCTACCCGGTAGTTCAATCGCAGCTCGTAGTGCTGGCTCAGGTAAGCGATACCGGGTTCACCAGGAAGCAGTCTTTCATGTGGGCCTTTTACCCGCACATCTTCGAATCGTACTTCCCCTTCATCTGCCTGCATTAACCCGGCTATAATCTTCAGTAAGGTACTTTTTCCGGAACCGGAGGCGCCTACAATTGCAATCTGCTGGTGTTTTTCCTGCGAAAAATTAATGCCTTTCAATACCCATTCACCATTCTCCTGTTTACGGATCCCTGTTACTGTTAAAAAACTCATAATAAAACAAAAGTAAAAGAAATCTACAATTAATTGCCTCCATTTTACAAACCCTGCCATTGCCATTCGAGGTACTTTTATCCTCTCAAATTGATACACGATGAAAAAGATTACCATAGGAAAAACAGATTTGCAGGTGGCCCCTATCAACTTTGGTGGCAACGTATTTGGCTGGACTTTAGACGAAAAACAATCATTTGAAATGCTGGACGCTTTTGTCCATGCCGGCTTTAACTTCATTGATACGGCAGATACCTACTCCTGGTGGGTGGATGGGAATAAAGGTGGCGAATCAGAGGCTATTATTGGTAAATGGATGAAGGCCAGGGGTAACCGGGACCAGGTTGTCGTGGCCACCAAAGTAGGCGCTCAGAACAGGGAACATAAAGTAGACGTGAGCAAAGCACACATCCTGAAATCAGTAGATGAGTCATTGCAACGTTTACAAACAGATCGTATCGATCTATACTATACACACTTTGATGATAATGTGACCCAGGTAGAAGAGACTTTGTCAGCTTATGAGCAAATTATCAAAGCAGGTAAAGTAAGGTACATTGCCGCTTCTAACCTCACACCGGAGCGCCTGACCGAATCACTGAAACTGGCAGAAGAAAAAGGGTTGCCCCGCTACCAGGCTTTACAGCCACATTACAACCTGGTAGAGCGTAGCAATTTTGAAACGAATTACCAGCCTATTGCACAGCAGTATGGTTTGAGCGTAATGCCTTACTGGTCACTGGCAGCAGGTTTTCTGACAGGCAAATACCGTTCTGAAGAAGATTTTAAGAAGAGTGTACGTGGTGAGGGAGTAAGAAAATATTTGAATGACAAGGGTATTGCCGTATTGAATGCGCTTGACAAGGTGGCGGCCAAACATCAATCTAAACCTGCAACAGTTGCACTGGCATGGTTGCTGGCGCAACCTACTATTGCAGCACCGGTAGTGAGTGCTACAAGCCAGCGCCAGCTGGAAACGCTGGTAGCAGCACCAGCATTACAACTGGATGCAGAAGACCTGGGATTACTGGATCAGGCCAGCAAATAATTGCCCTGCTATTTTAACTTTTTCTTGAAAGGCCGGCCGCAAGCCAATCTCCTTCAAAAATCGCTTCTATTTTTCAGCAGAAGCGATTTTTTTATGCCCTGTAAAAATAAATTTCATTTACTTTGTAATACAAAGCACTTTCATAGACATGAAAACAAGTACCCAATGGATCGCTCATTTTGAGCAAAATGCCACCAAACACAGGGTTGACTGGTCCATTCCCCCAGCCATCACCCCACAGGAACTTGCCCCCATCCTCCGCTCTCTTCAGGCATGGCAACTGGGCGAAACCTCTGACGGCAGCCACCTGCTACGCGCCGCCACCAACTACGCCAACAGAATCAAGGACCCGGCCTATATCACTGCCGTTCAGCTCTTTATAAAAGAGGAGCAGAAACATGGTAACAATCTAGGCCGCTACCTCGACGCCATCCATCAACCTCGCCTAAAATCTGACTGGGGTGATACCCTTTTCAGAAAATGCCGCTACTTCAATACCAGTATGGAATTCTGGACCCTCACCGTACTTACGGTAGAGAGCGCCGCCCAGGTATTCTACCAGTCACTCAAAGATGCCAGCAACTGCACTTTGCTCAAACAGATCTGTACAGATATCCTCATTGACGAAGCCCCTCATATTGAATTCCAGACAGAACGCTTCGCGCTATTGTTCAGAGAAAAATTTGTGCTGTACCGCCCTTTCTGGCGTGGCTTTTACCAGCTGGCCTTCTTTTCTATCTCGCTCGTCGTATGGATGGGTCATCATAGATTATTCAAAGCAGGTGGAAATACCTTCTCGTCTTTCATCGAAAAAATGATGTATAAATATCATAAGACGATTGCCCGGGCAACCTCTCCCATCCCACATCCCCGCTATACCTATGCACCATCACTGCAGCCAAAAACAGTAAATTGAGCATGAATAACCTAACCATTATGTTGAAAAGAATTTCCCCACTCGAAAAAATGCTGGGTATCGCCATTGCTTTTACGATGACACTTCTTGTCGTACGCGTGCTTCGCTATCATGAATATTTCTATCTCTTCTATATCTGGAACACATTTTTAGGGGTGTTGCCCCTGATTTTCAGTCGTAAACTTGCTAAGCTTTCCGGCATCAACCTTCGCACTATAGGCATCCTCACCTGCTGGCTGGTGTTTTTCCCTAATGCACCATACATGATCACAGATCTCTTTCACTTCCATGAAAGACCACCTGTGCCGCAGTGGTTCGACCTGCTCATCGTTTCTTCAGCAGCATGGAATGGGCTCCTGCTGGGTATCATCTCGCTTATGCAGGTAGAGCAATTCCTGTTCCGCCACCTGAAAGGTCCGTGGGTAAAAGTGATTGTAGCCGTGAGTTTTATTCTCTGTGGGTATGGGGTGTATATTGGCCGCTTTCTGCGGTTCAACAGCTGGGATGCTTTGACCAACCCGGAAGCATTGCTGTTCACAATGGCGGGTCACCTGTTTAAACCATATGATCACCTGGGCACATGGGCGTTCAGTATAGGTTTTGGGGGTATGTTCGGGATTATCTATTACACTTTACAACAACTACATCATCATAAAAAAAGCGCCCCTCAAAACGAGGGACGCTTTTTTATATATTAGTGTCCTGACTTCACAGATGTCATTTCCAGGTTCTTAAACCGCTTCATACAATACACACCGAAACTCAGCACCACTGCATAGCAAATCAACGGAACGATCAATGCATGTTGTACGCCAATAGCATCCGCCAGCGCACCCTGTATCACAGGCATAACCGCACCACCCAGGATCGCCATCACCAGCAGAGATGAACCCTGGCTGGTATAAGTACCCAGCTTGGCAATCGCCAATGTATAGATATTGGAGAACATGATGGAGTTAAAGATACCGATACCTACAACGCTGAACATTGCAATCTCGCCCTTGTTAATGATGGCACTCGCCAGCAGGAACATATTGATCAGGGAGAAAATAACCAGTGTACGTGCAGGAGCAGAACGACCCACCAGGAATCCTACAAAGTTGAGCGCAATGAAGATCAGGAAGAACGCAATCTGGTCAAACGGCATACCTACCAGCAGGTAAATTACCACAAACACTGCCAGTGCTGTCACCAGCATATACGCTGCTTTCCTTGCCTGACTCATGGTATGGCTCAGGGAGATAGCACCTACAAAACGGCCTATCATCGCACCACCCCAATACAAAGCCAGGTATTTCTTAGCCTCAGTTTCCGGCAAGCCGGCAATATCGTGCAGCCCCAGGAAGCTAATCATAAAACTACCCACGGCTACTTCGCCACCTACATAACAGAAGATGGAAAGCACACCTCTTTTCAGCTGTGGAAACTGTAGTACTCCCAATCCTTTCGGTTGGTCTTCTTCATCTACTGCAAATGCAGGCAGTTTTACACGCCAGATCAGCAGCGCTACCAGCAGCAGGATGCCTGCAAAAATCAGGTAAGGAATTCTCGTTGCTGCGGCACTGAAACCACCATTTGGATCCTTGAACAGTTCAAAGATCAGGTGACCACCTAATATAGGCGCTATCGTAGTACCAAATGAGTTAAACGCCTGTGTGAGGTTCAACCGGCTGGAAGCACTATCTTCCGGCCCCAGCAGTGACACATAGGCATTCGCGGTAATCTGCAATACGGTAAAGCCCAGGCCCAGCACAAACAAGGCGCTCAGGAACAAGCCATACATGCCATACGTAGCAGCTGGCAGGAATAATACGCAACCCAGCGCTGACAGGATAATACCAAAGATGATCCCTTTTTTGTACCCCACTTTGTTCACAGGGTCCCCGTTGTAATAAGAAATAATGAAATAGATCAGCGAACCGATAAAATACGCACCGAAGAACGCAAACTGAACCAGCATCGATTTAAAGAAGGTGAGCTGGAACAACTCTTTCAGGTAAGGGATCAAAATATCGTTCATACACGTGATAAATCCCCACATAAAAAACAATAACGTGATCGTGATCAGTGGAATTGCATTGTTTCCTTTCTTATGATTGTTCATAACCCGGACTTACGTTTCATTGTTAAAGTTGGCAAAACACAAACATACGTCTATCTGAATCATTTTTGTCAAAAAAAAAGCCAAAAACTTTCAAAATCATACAAGTTTCCGTGCCATAGAAACGAGAATCAGGCAATTCCGCGGGTTAAATCATCACTAATGTTAAATCTATTTATCTTTGTCGTATGCGGAATACTGATATTGAAAAAGCCAGCGAGGCGTTATGGAAAAATGCCCTACCTCACCTATCTGTCGACTGCGTGGTTTTTGGTTATCACCAGGGCAGCTTCAATGTACTACTGGCAAAAATGAAAGGAGATAACAGCTGGATTCTCCCTGGCGGTTATATTCAAAAAACAGAATCGATTGATGATGCGGCTAAGCGAATCCTCTTTGAACGAAGTGGTGCGGAAAAGGTGTTCCTGGAAGTATTCGGGGTATTTGGAGAGCCTAACCGCTCCCAGGATTATTTTGTAGAGTACGACGACAACCTATGGCACAAGATGCGTTTTGTTACCATTGGTTATTATGCTGTAATAGACCAGTCGCAGGTGACACTTGTTCCCGATATGTTCAGCGATGCCTGCGAATGGATGCCGGTCTACGAATTGCCGGAAATGGTCATGGATCATCGCCAGATCATCGATAAAGCGCTTGAAAAGCTGCGGGATCAGCTGTATCATAAGCCGATTGGGTACAACCTGCTGCCGGAGATTTTTACATTGCCACAACTGCAAGCCCTCTACGAGAAAATTATGAACCAGAAGTTCAATAGGGGGAATTTTTACAGGAAGATCATGAAGGAGAATATATTGATTAAACAAGGGGAGGCAAAAACAGGGGGCGCGCATAAGGCGCCGCATTTGTATAAGTTTGATCCGGCGATTTATACTAAATAAACCGTTCAAAAAATGACGAGGCTTTGGTCTTTGCGCCTGTCGCACATGCACATCCCCACAATTTAATAATACCACCTTCACCGGACTGGCACAGAAGTAGCTGTACCTTCACATATGACAACTCTTTCACAACGTAGTGCCGGTATACTTCTCCATATCACCTCCCTCCCCGGGCCTTTTGGCACCGGCGACTTAGGTCCGTCTGCCTATCATTTTGCAGATCAGCTGCACCTGGCAAAGCAACGCTACTGGCAGGTACTGCCGATCAACCTTGTACATCCTGAACATTTATCTCCTTACAGCCCTATCAGCAGCATGGCAGGTGAGCCATTCATGATAAGCCCGGAACTGCTGGCAAAAGAAGATTTACTGACCCCTGCCCAGCTCAGCAAGTGCCACATGCCTGTTTCGGATCAGGCTGATTTTGCAAAGGCCATTCCTATCAAATCGGCCTTGCTGGAAATCGCTTACCTGAACTTCGTTCAAACTGCAGATCAATCAGCATTCGAAACCTATTGCAAAGAACAGGCACACTGGCTGGATGAATTTACGAATGTACAACGTGAAAAATGGTACCAGTTCAAATTCGACCAGCAATGGGCTGCACTCAAAGCCTATTGCAATGCCAGGGGAATTCTGCTCTTTGGAGATCTCCCCTTTTATATGCATGGCGATGCCAGCGATGTAAAAGTTCATCCGGAGTTCTTCAATCTGAATGGAAAAGGTGGTGTGCCACCGGATTATTTTAGTGAAACAGGACAGTCCTGGAATGTACCTGTGTACAATTGGGATGCGCTCAAAGCAGATAATTACAGTTGGTGGGTGCGCAGAATGCAACGCAACCTGGAACGGTTTGATATCATTCGCCTCGATCACTTTCGTGCCTTTTCTGCTTATTGGGAAATTCCTGCCGGAGAAACCACCGCTGTGAATGGGCAATGGAAACCCGGCCCGGGGGCAGACTTGTTTCAAAAATTGCAGGAGTTATTTCCCTCCATGCCTTTTGTAGCAGAAGATTTAGGTACCATCGATGCACCGGTGAGAGCTTTACAGGAGCAGTTTAATTTAAAAGGCATGCGGGTATTGCAGTTTGGTTTTGGTGACGATATGCCACAGAATGATCATGCCCCGCATCATTTTATTTCGAATGTGGTGGCGGTAACGGGTACGCATGATAATAATACATCGCGGGGATGGTATGAGGAAGATGCGGATCGTAAAACAAGGTTCAACTTTCAACAATATACAGGGTTGAAAATAGTTCCTGAAAAAGTAGCCCGCATGCTGAGCAGGATCGCCTATGCTTCTGTAGCAGATATTGTGATTTTGCCTATGCAGGATGTATTGGGATTGTCGGGGAATGCAAGGATGAATCATCCTTCCGGGGGTAAAAAGAATTGGAGATGGAGGATGCTGCCGGGGCAGTTTAAGAAGAAAAAAATAAAACGGTTGAGAAGGTGGGTGAAAGTATATGGCCGGTGGTAGATACAATTAGCAAATTCCGGCAATAAGGCATGGGAAAGAGCGTGTATTTCTATCTTGAGATACACGCTCTTTTAATCTTACAACGCCGTTATCTGCCACTGCTGATTCGCGCCACTATTCCAGTTCCACTGTATCACAGTTGCCCCATTCGTCGTAGACGACGCATTCACATCCACCGCAAACCCACTATTCCTGTTCAGTATTTTATAATATCCAAATCCAATATCAATCACCTGCCACTGCTGATTCGTACCACCTGCATAATCATATTGTATAATGCCCGTACCCGCAGTTGTAGACGCTCCATTCACATCCAGCGCCTTTGCACTATTCTTATTGATGATAGACTGATAGTTACTACCCAGCGCATTGAATGTCCACTGCTGATTCGCACCACCCCAATAATCCCATTGATCAATAGCTGCACTGTTAGTTGTAGATTGATTATATACCTCCAATGCTTTGCTGCTGTTCCTGTTGATTACTTTGTAATAAGTACCTGAGGTAAAAGATGCATATGGCGGTGTGATGGTACCTGTACCCCATGCATATTTCAGGCGGGTAAGACCGGATGTATTATTGGTAGTCAATGCAGAACCAGTCGAAGTGAACATACTGTAAGTATCGCTGGTTCTCAATCCTGGCCAGTATACACAACCTACCCCCTGGTCATGGAGTGAATTGGTCATTCCCTGTAAATAGGTGTTGTTTACATTGGAACCAGGTGCACCGGTGTAATTTGTACCATCTGTCATCACTGTACCAAATTCAGTAACGATTGTTCTGGTTGGATAAGACAATGATTTTACCGGTTGTTCCCAATCAGCAGTGGTCGTTTTGCCGGATTCAAACCAGGTGTAATCGTGGAAAGATAAGAGACAACTGTCAAAGCGGGTATCTGCACCGATGGTATTCACGTCAGAAGAATACCCTACGCCATCTAATACAAACCGGTTCTTAGGCACACCCGGATACCGGGTTACAAATGTATTATAGAGCGTTTTCAAATCGCTCGCACTATATCCATGCGGTTCATTGAAACACTCAAAATACACGAGTGTGTTAGATTTGTAATTGGCAACAATCGTGTCCCACATCTGCCAGAAAGTAGTGGTGTTGTCAATCAGGCCATCGCGGGAGGAAGAGCCTTCCCAATAACCCAATAGTACTTTCATGTTTTTGGAAGTTGCCTTGTCGATAGCACCTTTGTAAGTAGACCAGAAAGAACTCACTACCGTAGCAGGATTGACAGGTAGCCGTACGGTATTCGCGCCGGCAGCAATAAAGCCGTTGAGAATGTAGTCGGCTTTGGTTTGCATACTGGCGTAGGTATCTGTAGAGACAGTGCCCGAGAGGATCAGCGCATCATCGGCAAAATTGTCTCTGCTATCGGCCCAGTTGACGCCTTTGAAATCGCTGGAGGCAACGGCTACAGCTACTACAGCAGTGGTGTTGTTCAATTGGAGTGTCGACAGATCTGCCTGTTCTTTATTGCAGGCAAAGGCAAGCATTGCGCTTGCAATGAGGGTTAATTTGGTTTTCATAATCGTGAGAATTAATTGTATAATTTACAATTAAAAAACTATTCTGAGAAATCATTTTATCATGTGAATCATCTCAATTGTCTATTTGAGAGATCATTTTACCAACTGTGGACTGGGCAAATTACCTTAGGTTTCCTACATTTGAAATATGCAAAACGATCCGGACTTCAACAAACTCGTCTTCGACATCGCCCGCTCCATTCCCAAAGGTCGTGTCACCTCTTATGGCGCTATTGCCAAAGCCCTTGGCAAAGGCAACCTCTCCCGCATGGTAGGCCGTGCAATGGGACTTGTAGATGGTGAAAAAAAGCCCGTTCCTTTTCAGCGGGTAGTCAATAGTCAGGGCTACCTAACCGGCGATCCCAGGCATATTGCTGTTCGCAGAAAACTCCTTGAAAAAGAAGGGGTGGAAATAAAGAACGATAAGGTGGTGAATTTTAGAAATATCTTCTGGGATCCATCTGAAGAAATTGATATTTAAATTCCGACTTTTAAACAAAGCAATTCCGCCTTTTAAACAAACCACCTCACCCCCGCAGCGTCTAATTTTGCTATCACAAATTATACGCAAATGCAACTCGACGCTTTCAAAACACTCGGCCGCTCCGGCCTCAAAGTAAGCCCTCTCTGCCTGGGCGGAATGACCCTTGGCGACGACTGGAACTGGGGCGCAGACGCCGCCACCGCTGCTCAACTCATCCAGCAATACACCGATCTTGGCGGTAACTTCATCGACACCGCCAATATCTACACCAATGGCCACTCCGAAAAAATAATCGGCGATACCATAGGCAGATACTCTTCCAAACGCAACCGTACAGTAATCGGCACCAAATGCAGCGCCAATACCCTGCCCGGTAACCCTAACGCCGGCGGAGGCAGCACCCAATCCATCCTCTATAATGTACACGAATCCCTTCGCCGGTTACAAACAGATTATATCGATCTACTCTGGATTCACCAATGGGACTGGAACACGCCTTTTGAAGAAACTATGCGTGCCCTCCACCACCTCGTCACCAGCGGAAAAGTAAGGTACATCGGCGTTAGCTATGCCCCGGCCTGGAAAATTGCACAGGCACAAACTACCGCCCTCTTAAAAGACTGGACACCATTCATTGGCCTGCAAATAGAATACTCCCTCTTAGAGCGTTCCATAGAAGATGAACTCATACCCATGGCAGCTGAATTAGGTTTAGGTATCACCCCATGGTCTCCGCTAAAAGGAGGTATTCTCTCCGGGAAATATCAACCCGGTAATCAAACCGGCGACAGTCGTATGGGGAACGCATACCAACTCAGTGAAAAAGAATTGAATGTCGTTGAAAAGGTAAAAGAAATCGCACAAAGGCATAACGCCACTCCCGCTGCCATCGCCCTCGCCTGGGTACTGCAAAAACAATCTACTACCTCCATCATTCTCGGGGTACGTACACCAGCACAACTGGCACAAAACATTGCCGCCCTGGAGGTCACCCTCACCCAACAGGAAATGAATGAATTAGACACTATTTCAACGCCACCTCCTACCTTTGTAACAAATTACAAAGAATATAGCCGCAGTTTCGTGCACGGCGGCATTGAAATAAATGGTCTGAAAGCCGCACCACTGCCTGCGTTTCAACAAATGACACCCGGTAAATATTAAGATATGGAATATAACGGAGCCCCCATCAAAGGAAGTGTATTTCTATCCTGTTCAAAGGAAAAGCATTATAGCCGTGAAGTGATCCTCCCTCAGCATGCGCTGCTACACATCTTTGATGGGGAGCTTCGTGTTCATTACGGCACGCAGGAGAAGGTATATAACAGCGGTGACACTGTCCTGATTCCCCGCAATCAGTTGTGCAGGCTCGCCAAGTACCCGGTGGGTGAAAAACAATTTACATCCATTTCCATTTTATTCCCGGAAGAGCAATTACGAAAACATTTCGAACCTCATATGGGGGGTAAACATACCGGTCATCTTAAAATCGCCCACCATCCCCTGCTGGAAAGTCTGTTCAATTCGCTCCGGCCTTATTTTTCTATGCATGAAGAATTGCCCGCGGATCTCGCCGCACTCAAAATAGATGAGACAATAACGATTCTGAAAAGAGTAGATCAGCAAACCAGCCAGGTGCTGGCTACCTTCGATGAACCAGGGAAGATAGACCTGGGAGAATATATGGAGCAGCATTATATGTATAACCTGCCATTAGAAAAATTCGGCTACCTCACGGGAAGAAGTCTCACGACGTTTAAAAAAGATTTTAAACATATCTATCAGACTACTCCCGGGAAATGGCTGACGCAAAAAAGATTAGAGCTGGCGCATTACCAGATTTTTGTGCAAAAGAAAAAGGTTTCTGATGTGTACCTGGATACAGGTTTTGAGAACTTATCACATTTCTCATTTGCTTTTAAAAAACAATATGGGTATAATCCTACTACTGCTAAATAGCAAAAAGCGCTTTTGCCTACGGCAAAAGCGCTTTCATTGGGTGGAATACTTTTTTGCAGAGCTAAGTAATCTTTCGCAGGTTTACATTATCATTCAAATACTATCTCGTTATCACCACACTACCACTCTGTTCAATATGCTTCCCTTCCGATGTCACCGCACTAATCATATACACATACGCTCCTAATGGTGCCTGCTGACTTTTCTGCATTCCATCCCACCCCGCATTCACATCGTGCGACTCAAACACCAGCTGCCCTATCCTATTAAACACCTTCATCACGAACACCATCGGCAGGTCAGACGTCTTCACCCTAAACACATCATTCAACCCATCTCCATTCGGTGAAAACGCCGTAGGTAAAATATAATAAATCTTACAATCAGGACTCAAACTCAAATGAACTGCTGCCGTGCCCATACACCCAATGGCATCTTTACCTGTCACTGTATAAGTTACATCGCCTTTAAAAGTTGCAAGTACACCGGCCCCGGAAGAAGCAGATAAATTCGTAGCCGGGCTCCATTCATAAGTCGCTGCACCAGTCGCGCTCAATGTCACTGTATCATTGATACAATAAGTCCCCGTCACCGGTGTCACCCGGATCTCCGGCGCCACTCCTACTGATACCACTTTCTCTACCTTCACTTCACACTGACCATCATATGCAATCATTGAAACCGTATACTCTCCCGGATCATGCCACAATACTTCATAAGGCCCGGGATCATCGCCACTCACACTCACGGCATTATAAAAATTCCAGGTATAGAAAGCCGTTTTCGATTGCGCCGGTACCAGTGTCACCGTCATCGGTGTTCCCGCACAACCACCACTGGTCGTAAAGTCTGCCACCGGACTTTGTTTCACTGTCACTGTCATCGGGGCCCGCGCACTTTCACAACCATCCGTCTGACTCACATAATATGTAATCGTACCCGGTATCAATATTGAAGGTGTAGGCGCTGTAGCGGACCCTGTACCACCGGAGGAGGATGTATACCACAGTAAATTCACGCCCTCTGCTGTAACCGGTGTTGCCGTAGCATACTGGCATATAGTCAATGGCGTTACAACTGGTGATGAAGACGCACGCACCGTGACCTTTAGTGCTGCACGATCACTTTCACATCCTGCAGTCTGAGACACATAATAAGTCGTTGCCCCTACTGACAATGTAACAGGTATCGGCGCTGTAGAAGATCCCGTACCGCCTGTAGAAGATGTATACCATTTTAAATTCGTACCCGTAGCTGTCAGTTGCGGCACCGCCTGGTTCAGACAATAATCCAGATCACTCACCAGGGGCGGTTGTACCTGCGCACTAATAGTCACTGACAGTTCAGATCGTTCACTCTCACAACCACCGGCATCCTGCTGGGTCACCCAATAATGAGTAGTACCCAAACTATTTGTGTTAGGTGTAGGTGCAATAGATATACCTATACCACCGGAAGCAGAAGTATACCACAATAAGTTAGTACCTGATGCTGACAATGCCGGCGCCGGCGCATTTTGACAATATGTAAAATCATTCACGATCGGCGGCGTCGCCTGGCTACCAATCGTCACTGTCAACGCTGCACGGTTACTTTCACATCCCGGATTTTGTGTTACATAATAAGTAGTCGTGCCATTTACCGCTGTTGATGGTGTAGGCGCCGTAGCAGACCCTGTACCACCGGCAGCAGTCGTATACCATTTTAAATTCGTACCGGTCGCTGTCAATTGCGCAGCTGTTGAACCTATACAATAAGTCACATCCGATACTGCCGGTGCAGCCGGAATGCCTTTCACAGTTACCTGCAGTGGTGCACGATCACTTTCGCAGCCTACTGTTTGCGATACATAATAATAAGTTACGCCTATTACTGTGGTAGCCGGCACTGGTGCTGCGCTAAGCGCTGTACCACCTGTCGCCGCAGTATACCATTTTAAATTCGTACCTGTTGCTGTCAGTGCCGCAGCTGTTTCATATCTACAGTAAGCCACATCTGTGACTACCGGTGCTGGTGCATTACCGGTCACTGTCACCTTTATTGGTGTACGCACACTCTCACAACTACCTGTTTCTGTCTGTGTCACATAGTAATAAGTGGTACCATTTACAGTTGTTACAGGTGTAGGTGCAATAGCAGAACCAACCCCGCCTGTGGCGTATAAATACCATGTCAGGTTAGTGCCTGTGGCAGTCAGCGGCGAAGCTGTTGCATTTGTACAATAAGTCACATCTGATACAACAGGTGCAGCAGATGTAGACGTTACCGTTACATTGAGTGGAGAACGCGTACTCTCACACCCACTGGACACTGTCACTTTATAATAAGTAGTTACACTCGGTGTAGTAGTGAATGGTGTAGGCGCTGTGGTAGTACCTGTGCCACCGGTAGCCGTGGTGTACCATAAGTAAGCTGTACCCGTAGTTCCTAATGGCACCGCAACAGCATCCTGACAATAAGTAACATCAGTAACTGTTGGTGCTGTAGGCTGCGTGCTTGTATATGCTGTCACCTTGGTACGGCTACTTTCACAAGCACCCGCCGTCGTTTGCGTTACATAGTAATAAGCATATCCAGCAGTAGTGGTAACTGGCGTAGGGGCAGTAGAAGACCCGGTACCACCTGTGGCAGCAGTATACCAGAGCAGGTTATCGCCGGTTGCTACCAGCGGGGTAGCATTCATATTCTCACAAAAGTATTGCAGACTGGCCGTCGGCGCAGCGGAGATCGTTTTTGTAGATTCATAGATACCTATATCCAATGTCTTGTTCACACGTGGATTCCCATCATAATCCGTCGTACTACTCCCAATCATAGGAATAATCGTCGCATCTATCACAGGTGAACAGGGGGCCACATGAAAATCATAATTTGATGCATCTGTAAATTGCGGATCACTGTTTATATTGCTGGAAGGCAGTCCTGCACTGGCTGTATAAATATCATTGTCGTGCCAGGTGATTGTTGCATCACTGAAGTTAGAAGCACCATACTCCGCACCCGTTCTCCACACAATGGCAAATTCTATATAAGGTCCACCTGTAGCCCCATTCGCCAGAGAGTTGTATGCCAGGTCTTCTCCATTGTTCCAAAACACGGAGTTGTCCATCCAGGGTCTGTGAGCACTGGTAGTTCCATCCAGGATGTTGGCCACGACAGAACCATGCCCGGAGGTGGCGTTATTATCAATGAAGATACAGTTGTCAGTATAATTATTCCCCCAGCAGGCACCTTTGAAATTAAAAGACAAAGCACCACCTGCAGTATAGGCGGTATTATTCAGAAAGATACATTTTGATACCTTGGTTGTGATATAGGGCGTGCTGGTGCCTGTAGCAATGCCAATGCCACCCATACCAGCCCCGTAAATAGCGTAGTTATTTGTAAACGTGCAGTTGGCAATCGTTCCTGCCACTGTCGGTTGTGCAGCATCTGCATAGAGGTTCACGCCGCCGCCTGTATTGTACATATTAGCCGTCAGGTCAGGAAAATTGTAATCAGCCTGACCATCCCTGATCGTAACGCCATCTACCAAAGCGTTGATGATGCGTAGTACACTATAGGAATTGTCCGACGCAATGCCGGTAGCCCCGATATCTCCACTCAGGATGGTGATATTGGTCTTCCAGTTCCGCTGCGAGAGCAACACTTCTGTACCATTAAACCCGCCATAGATCACCTGCGAAGGTTTAGGAGAAAATGCAATTGTTCTGTCGCCGGTGGTTGTAGGCAGGTATGTACCCTGCGCCACCCAGAATGTATCTGCCTGATTCCCCGCGGCTAATGCTGCCGACAGGTCATTGTAGGCAGTAGCCCAACTCGTACCGGTACCGGGTGTAGGGTTGTTCACATTGACGTAAATACGGTTGAAAGAAAATGCCGCTTGCAGAGGAAACAATGCAATAATCAGCCACAGGCATAGGCTTAGTAGTTTGGACATTTGTTATCTGATTAAAATTCAGGGTCGTAGAAATGCTTCTAAATGTTGGCGGTCCCCTTCAGACAAAAGTATAATAATATTTAGATTAAATTACATTTAATATATCTGCTCTTTAATTGATGTAAGCGGGAATTTGGCGTGCGCAGGCGGGAATATGAGGATGTCAGCTTGCGAGGGTCATCTGGTTCCTGGAGTTATTTCTGGTAGAAGCATTTTAGGGGGGCATAAAATTGTAGGGGGGAGGTATTCTTCCATTATCTTATTCACGTTTTTGGGGGGGGTAATAAGTTGCCGGAAGGATGTACGCTTTCGTCATCTTATCCACGTTTTTGGGGGTTAATAAATTACCGGGAGGATATACGCTTCCCTCATCTTATCTACATTCTTGTGGTTTAATAAATTGCCGGGAGAATGTATTCTTCCATCATTTTATCCACGTTTTTGTGGTTTAATAAATTGCCGGGAGTATATATTCTTCCATCATCTTATCCACCTGTCCATGTGCATAAGGCATATTATAAGCGGTAGCGGTGATCACAATCACCAGGTCTTTAAAAATATAAATCTTGTTCCCCCCATTGCCTGAGCAATAGTAAGTTTCATACTTTCCATATTTCTTATTCCAGAACAGGTAGCCATAAAATTCATTTTCCCTGCCAGTGATTGGTAATTGATGAGAAAGGCTTTTCTCCACCCATTCAGCAGGAATAATTTTTTCATTCGCATAGGCTAATCCAAACTTTGCAAAGTCCAGGCTGTTCATACGTATACCGCCTGCGGTATTGGGAGCGTGTTGTGGGGTGTATTGCCATTGGTAATTAGTAATATGCAGTGGAGCGAAAAGTACTTTATCGGCATATTTTTCCAACCCTCCGGGAATGATTTTATCAAGCGTACTTCCCAGGAGCATGACACCTGCTGTGAAGTAATGCCACTGACCATGGTATTTGAGCGTATCTACAGGAAGGTTCAAAGTAAATTGTACCCAGTTCTCAGTAGGGTACATGTTTTCCTCATTGCCCGGTGAGTTTTCATCACTGTCATCACCATCAAAGGGAGAACTCATAGTGAGCAATTGTTTCAATGTGATGGTTGCTTTTTCCTTTGGAAGTGTATAAAACTCACCTAAGGTTTGATTTTCTGATTTTAAATATCCATCACGGATAGCGAGACCTGTTAATGCCGCTGCAAAGGTCTTTCCTACAGAACGAACATCATGCAGGCTATTCCGGTTGTTGCCGTCGAAATATTCTTCAAATAAGATCCTGTTATTTTTGATAGCGACCAGGCTGGTGATATGGCGGAATACACCGGCTTCAACCTGGCCTTTTAATAATTTTAACTTGTTGGTATCAAACTTCTCTTTAGAAACAGGCAAGTCTTTGTAAGGTTGAACTTTGGCAAGTGGTAATGGCGCTGCAGGAGTTGTACGCTTTACATGTAGGGTGAACTGTCCTTCGGCAATGATCTCTCCTATTTTCAGATCGGGGATTGTTACATAGGGACGTAATTCAATTTTTAGTGTGTGAGGTCCTTCTGTTAATGCTTTTTCACCTCCGTTATTCATGAAACGGTACCAGGCAAACTGGCTCCAGTAGGCACCTTCATGCTGGTAATCAATGAGTGGCTTTGTCCATTGCTGCTCATGGGGATCAGGGAATCCCGGCCATAGTTCTGTATGGTAAACCAGGTGGTTATCCACATAAAATGAAAACTGGTAGTTCCCTTTTTTCCACAGGGAATCAGCAGGTGCCAGTTCTTTTAAATAATTAATCAGCGGTTGTTTGAGATTTACTGTGATAGACAAATTCGATTTATTCGTAAAGACAGAATCGCCGGAAAATATGATGGACTGGGCATGAATTTGCGCCGTCAGTAATAAACAAATAATGAGTAGGTATCTTTGCATGGTCAAATTTAAAGATGGGAAGTGCTTAAAAATAGAATCCTGTTAACATTTAAATTCAAAAGACAGGATATTCTTAAAAATAGAATCTCGTTAACATTCAAATTTAAAAATGGACCGTTCTTAAAAATAGAATCCTGTTAACATTTTGCGATAAGCCAGTGGGGTCATTTGCTGAACCTGTTTAAACTGGCGGATAAAATGACTTTGATCCGCAAATCCACAGGCGGCAGCAATGGAACTCAAAGTATGATTCTTATCTCCCATTAAGCTGAGGGCTTTCTGCAATTTGAGTTGCCGCTGATAATCACTAAGGCGTGCCTTAAAATAAACAGGGAATGTTCTTGATAAGTGTACAGGATGTACTTGTACAGCAGTAGCCAGTTCTTTCAAGGTATACAAATGACTTTCCTTGTCATCATGCAAGAGCGCATCGAGTCTTTTTACCCATGCAGGGAGATTGGCAGGCACTACACCTGTAGTGGTGAATAATTCTATCAGTAACGTATCAATAGCTGCACTGCAATCCTGTTCCTTACTCTCCCTGAATATCCGGTACATCTGTAATTTTTGACGCGGATCTTTGAGCCGCACACTCCCTTCAATAAGATTGTCAGGCAGGTCATATTGCGCAAACCAACCGGGGTTAATTTCAATATGAAACCCACGGGTAAAACCGGGTGGCTTGATATTATAATGTGCATCCTGCCAGTGGTGAAAGAGCAGGTCGCCGGGGCTGCAATGATAGATTTCCCGCTTATTTCCTTCTATGACATGCCCTTGCAGGATAAAGGTAAAGTAGGCATTTTCATGGTAATGCCAGTCTACCTCCGGCAGGGTGTATTCCGTGTCGGTCAGGGTCAGGCCATTTTGCTGTAAGCACTGGTTGGTCTGGCCGTAAAATTGTCCTGTCTGGCGAGCGATCATAGTCCGGATTATTCTGGCATTACAATTCAAGATATTACCATAATAATTAAATCTACGCAAATTATCCGCTTAAGATTACATTTTGTCCGTTTCGTTACAATTTCCCTTCTCCTCCCCTCCCACAGCTTTTACCTTCACTATATCATCAAACCAGTTCTATCAATCCGGGGATACCTATGCCCGTACATAGCCATCGTACTGTACCATGGCCGTATCTAAAAAACAAAAAGATCAATTATGAAAATTACAAAAAATGCTGGCAGCGTATGGTTAGCCAAATCTCTTTTAGCATTAACTGTGCTATTTACATCCTGCGAAAAAAATAATATTGACGCAACAGGGGCCATTGACCTAAAAGTAGTAAATGCTGGTCCGGTCTCCACTCCACAAAGCTTTTACCTGGCAGGAACAGCCCTGGTAAATGGCGGACTTGCATTCACCAATGCATCCGGTTATATTAAAACTGTCTCTGGTACCCGGCTGGTAGCAGAGTATAGGAATGATAGCACCGGTAGTACTTATGCAGAAGGTGAATTGTGGGTGGGCGATGGTAAAAGTTATACTGTGTTCTTAGCAGGTGGGAATGGAAGCGAGCGTGTGAAAGTATTTGAGGATGACCTTTCTGCTCCTGCCAGTGGTAAAGTGAGAGTACGATTTATCCATTTAAGTGACGATGCCCCATCAGATATAAAGATTGAAGATTCGGCCGGAAATGACCTGGTTACGAATGTGTCGAGGAATATAGCAAGTGGCTATAAGACCGTAAACCCTGGCACCCTTTCTATACGGGTATATGGTACAGCATTGAATGGGAATGTCGGGAACTATGAATTTTCCGATTTATTGGCAGGTAAGGTCTATACCGTTTATTTGGCTGGTGTTTCCAGCACTGGAACCACTGCTCATTTGATCGTGCATAACTAAAAATAATAGTTCAGCATTTGTGAATAAAGAAACAGGGATTGACGGAGAAAGGATGGCGAAGCTTCGGTAAGATATCATCATTTTATCGTCATTACAAGGTCACTAAATAGGCACCTCATTATCTAATCGATAATGAGGTGCCTATTTAGTGACTTTATTTTATCAATTTGATGATCTCTTCATATTAAAGTCGTACATTCAGTGTATTGTTTGAACCTCAAATTTTAGCCTTATGGCCATTGTAAAAGACAACAATCTGCTCCTGCAACACGTGCGGGGCACACTAGGTGACCAGATCACCATCTATGAGCGAAACGGCCAGATTATCGTAGCCGTAAAACGCGGAAAATCCACAAAGAAACCGACTCAGAAACAGCTCGATGTGAGATGGAAAATGACTGTTGCCAGCGCATATGCGAAAGTGGCGATCCAGGATCCTGTGGTCAAGGCTTATTATAAGTCCCTGGCGGGGCCTGGGCAGAATGCATATAATATGGCTGTGCGGGATGCGTTTCATTCGCCACAGATACAGGATATTAAAATAGAATCCACAGATGTAGTTGTGGTGGCAGCGAAGAATGAGTTTCGGGTAGCGTCAGTGAGCGTGAGAGTACAGGATGAGCGAGGAAAGGTAATTGAGGAAGGAAGGGCGGTGCAGGAAAGGAATGGCGTGAATTGGAGTTTTAAGGTGACGCAAATGCCGAAAAAAGGGCGGATAAGGGTGTTGGTGGAAGATTTGCCGGGGAATGTGAGTGTGAAGGAGTTGCTGTTGGAATAAACATTACTTAACTCAGTGTGATTCCTTGCAAATCATTTGTTAAGGAAGAATTCCTTATTCTACGCAGGATATGCGTAGAAAACAGTCATGGCTTGAATAGACTAATTAAAAAAAGGCCGGAGAAATACTCCCCCGGCCCTTCACCTCGTAAAAATTAAAACCGCGATCAATTCCAGCCGCCGCCCAATGCCTGGTAAATATTCACCACCGCATTCATCTGCTGCTTCTTAGTTTCGATCAGCTCAAACTTCGACTCCAGTGCATCACGCTGGGTCATCAAAACCTCTAAATATTCCGCCCGGGACGACTTAAACAAGTCATTAGAAATATCTATACTCTGCGTCAGTGCATCCACTTCTTTCGACTTCAACTCATAACTCTTCTCCAAATTTCCAATCTTAGACAACTGGTTCGTCACCTCCCTATAAGCATTCAGCACCGTCCGCTCATAATTATACACCGCCTGAACCTGCTTAGCACTCGCCGTCAAATAAGAAGCCTTAATCGCATTCTTATTCACCAACGGCGCCGCCAAATCCCCAGCCAATGAATACATCAGCGAAGCTGGTGTAGAGAACAAATAAGAAGGACTATACGCCTCATACCCAATACCACCACTCAATCCCAATGACGGATAAAACCGCGCCTTCGCTACCCTGATATCCAGTCTCGCCGCTGCCAACTCCAACTCTGCCTTCCTGATATCAGGACGATTCGACAACAAATCTGCCGGAATACCCGCATGTACTATCGCCGGCACCTGCTCATTAAAGCCCTGTGTATTTCTGGCGATCGGTTGTGGATAACGACCTAACAGGAAGTTGATCTTATTCTCTGTCTCTGTTATCTGCTGCTTGATATCATACTGCAAACTCTGTGTATTCAACACCTCCGCTTCGAATTTACGCACCGCCAGCTCGGTTGCCTTCGCTGCCTCTTTCTGTAATTTTACAATCTCAAGTGCGTTCGTCTGAATTTCGATGTTCTTCTTCACAATCTCCAGCTGGTTATCCAACGCCAGCAACTCATAATATGAATTTGCGATCTCAGCAATCAGGCTGGTCACCACAAAGTTCTTACCCTCCACACTGGCCAGGTAACGCGCCACCGCTGCTTTCTTCTGGTTGTGCAGCTTGTGCCAGATATCCACTTCCCAGTTTGCATATAAGCCTAATAAAAAGTTCGGCACCGGATCAGGCATTGAATGCCCTTCACGGATCTCCGTGTTCTCCTCCATCGCACCGATATTGGTATACCGCCCTACCTTATCCACATCCGCACCTACTTTCACGCCTACCGATGGCAGGTACTCACCTTTCGAAGCCCGCACCTCATTGTTCGCAATCTGGATCTCCTGCAGGGTGATATTCAACTCCTGGTTATTCTGCAGTGCCGTATCAATCAGCGCCGCCAGATAAGGATCTGTGAAATACTCTTTCCACTTCACCTTGCCGGTGTTCGTAGAATCCTGCGTGCTACTGAAACTCGCTGGCAGGTTTTTGTTTTCCTGTTTATCAACAACAGCCGGGATTTTACACGCCGAATACGTCAGCGACAGACAGGCGATCCCTAAGCAATGGTATATCTTTCTCTTAAACATTATGGTCAAATTCTTCAGTTAATGGATTCTCTTCTTCATTCTTCAACAACTTCCGTTTCTCTGCAATCTTGCCGAAGATGAGGTACAGTCCTGGTACTACTATTACGCCGAATACAGTACCTAACAACATACCACCTGCAGCTGCCGTACCAATTGTACGGTTACCAATCGCACCCGGACCTGTGGCATACACCAGCGGAATCAGACCTGCGATGAAAGCGAAGGAGGTCATCAGGATCGGACGGAAACGTGTTCTTGCACCTTCTATCGCTGCATTCACCACAGAATCTCCCGCACGATGCCGCTGCACCGCAAACTCCACTATCAACACCGCATTTTTACCCAACAACCCAATCAACATTACCAAACCTACCTGTGCATAAATGTTATTTTCCAATCCCATTATTTTCACCAACAGGAAGGAACCAAACACCCCCGCAGGCAGTGACAGGATCACCGCAAATGGCAGCATGAAACTTTCGTACTGCGCCGCCAGGATCATGTATACGAACACCAGACAGATCAGGAAGATGTAAATCGCTTCATTACCACGGCCTACTTCATCCTTCGTCATACCACCCCAGTCAATACCATAACCTCTTGGCAATGTCTGCTCCGCTACTTCCTGTATCGCCTTAATCGCATCACCACTACTATACCCCTGTGCAGGTGCACCTTTGATAGCAGATGATGTAAACATGTTATAGCGGGTAATTTCATTCAGTCCATAGAACTTCTCCATCTTCATGAATGCAGACATCGGCACCATTTCTTCCTTGTCATTCTTCACATACAGCTTCAGAATGTCTTCCGGCAATGCCCTGTACTGTGGCGCTGCCTGTACCATCACCTTGTACAAACGACCGTAACGGATAAAACTGGTTTCGTAGTTACTACCTACCAGTGTAGACAAAGTGTTCATTGCATTCTCGATAGTCACTCCCTTCTGCTGCGCCACATCGTTATCGATCTTCAGCATGTACTGTGGATAAGAGGCACTATAGAACGAGAAGATAGATGTCAGCTCCTTACGCTTCTGCAACGCATCTACAAAGTCCTTGTTTACCTTTTCAAATTTCTTATAGTCTGCAGTACCGGTCTTATCGAGCAAACGCAAGTCCAGACCGCCCGCAGCACCATAACCAGGTACGGCTGGTGGCTGGAAAAACTCGATCGTAGCACCCGGAATATCTTTGGATTTTTCTTCCAGTTCACGGATGATCTCTTCTGCCGATTGCTTACGCTCTGTCCAGTCTTTCAGGTTGATCAGACAGGTACCTGCGTTGGAACCTGTACCTTCCGTCAGGATCTCATAACCTGCCAGTGCTGATACTGAACTGATACCATCAATCTTTTCGGCGATCTTCTGTAAGCGCTCTGCTATTTCGTTAGTTCTTTCCAGCGATGAACCCGGAGGCGCCTGGATGATACCATAGATCATACCCTGGTCTTCGGCAGGAATGAAGCCGGAAGGCAAGGTAGTACTGATTCCCCAGGTGAGCAGACAGAAGCCGATCAACATACCCCAGGTCACCGTTCTTACATTCACAATCTTCTTCAGCAAACCAGTATAGCGCCCGGTCAGTCTTTCGAAGCTCCTGTTGAAAGCATCGAGCCCTTTGGTCATCAGGTTTTTCTTCTTCGGCTGACCATGATTATTCTTCAGGATCATCGCACACAATGCCGGAGTAAGTGTCAGTGCCACCACACCAGAGAGTACGATAGATACCGCCATCGTGATCGCAAACTGCCTGTAGAACACGCCTACCGGCCCTGTCATGAATGCTACCGGCACGAATACCGCTACCATCAGGAAGGTGATGGCGATTACCGCACCCGCAATTTCATGCACCACTTTTTTGGTAGCCATATATGGTGAAAGATGTTCTTCTTCCATCTTAGCATGCACGGCCTCCATTACCACAATCGCGTTGTCCACCACGATACCGATAGCCAGTACCAGTGCAAAGAGCGTGATCATGTTCATCGTCAGCCCAAACATACCCATGAAGATGAATGTACCTATCAGCGATACAGGCACCGCCAGTGTAGGGATCAGCGTAGAACGCCAGTCGCCGAGGAAAATGAATACCACGATACCTACCAGCACAAAAGCTTCTACCAGTGTATGTATTACCTTTTCGATAGAGGCGTCGAGGAACTTAGATACGTCATAACTGATCGCGTAATCCATACCCGCAGGGAAGGTTGTTTTCTTCAGTTCCTGCAGTTTCTCTTTTACTTCTTCAATAACCTTGCTCGCATTACTACCATACAGCTGTTTCACTACAATCGCGGCAGAAGGTCTGCCATTCAGGTTGGAATAGATATCGTAAAATAAGCTACCGAATTCAATATCTGCCACATCTTTCAGGCGCAGCAACTCACCGTTTGGATTGGCGCGCAGTACGATGTTTTCATATTCTTCTTTGGTACTGAAACGACCGGAGTATTTCATTACATACTCAAATGCCTGTGATCTTTTACCAGAGCTTTCGCCGGTCTTACCAGGAGAAGCTTCGAGCGACTGGTTGCCCAATGCTTTCAACACTTCTTCGGAAGAGATCTTGTACGCCAGCATACGGTCTGGCTTCAGCCAGATACGCATGGAGTATTCACGTGTACCAAGTATACGGGCACTACCCACACCCTGCAAACGGGTCAGCTCAGGCATGATGTTGATATCGGCGAAGTTGTACAGGAACCTTTCATCCGTTTTCGGATCTTTAGAATACAGGTTCAGGTACATCAACATTGCAGGTTGCTCGAGGGAGGTGAGCAGACCTTCGCGGATTACCAGTGGTGGCAGTTTGTTGAGCACCTTGGCAATACGGTTCTGTACGTTGAGGGATGCCGTGTTTGGATCGGTACCCAGGTCGAAAATGATCTGGATGTTGGCTTCACCGGTGTTGGTGGCATCAGAAGTCATGTACTTCATACCAGGCACCCCGTTGATAGCTCTTTCCAGCGGAATGATTACAGTTTTTACCAACAGCTCACCGTTCGCACCCGGATACTCTGCCGAAACCTTTACGGTCACCGGCGAGATAGCAGGGAACTGCGTGATGGGGAGCTGGGTGATACCCAATATTCCTAAAAAGACGATTAGGACGGATATGATAATTGAAAGGACAGGCCTTTTAAGAATATTACTGAACATTTAAATACTTTTTGGATACTTAGACTATTCAGCCTTCAGTCTCAGATGCGAGATTACTTTAGCTGGTTCCTCAAACTCGTAGGTGATCTTGTCATTGTCTCTCACCTTCTGCACGCCTTCGAGCAGTATTTTGTCAGTTTCAGACAGTCCGTCTCCTATTACAAACAGGTCAGGCATTTCAGCTGCTACAATGATTTCCTGTGATTTTACTTTGTTATCCTTGTCTACGATAAATACATAGTGTTTGTCCTGTATTTCGAAAGTTGCTTTCTGAGGAATCACAACGGCATTTTTCAGTGGTACGACCATCTGAACTTTACCGGTTTCTCCATGTCTGAGCAGCCCTTCAGGATTAGGGAAAGTAGCACGGAAAGCGATGTTCCCCGTTTCGTTGTTGAATTCACTTTCGATGGTTTCTACATTACCGGTGTGTTTGAACACTTCGCTGTTTGCCATGAGCAGGTTCACGGGCATTTTGCCTTTCTTTTCTTTCACACCTTCTTCATAGTTCAGGTATTCAGGTTCAGATACGTTGAAGTACACGTACATCTGGCGGTTGTCAGAGAGGCTGGTGAGCAGTTCACCTTCATCTACGAGGCTACCGAGTTTCAGTGGCAGGCGGTCGATGATACCATCAAAAGGAGCTTTGATGTCGGTAAATGCCAGGTGTACTTTGGCCAGTGACAGTTCGGCTTTTGCTTTGGCCAGGTTAGCCTGCGCCATTGCCAGTTCATTTTTTGATACAACGTTTTTGTCAGCAAGGGATTTTGTGTTCTGCAGTTCTATTTCGGCTGCCTGGGCTTCTGCCTGGGCTTTTTCCAGTTCTGCTTCATACACTTTGGGCATGATTTTGAACAGGAGCTGGCCTTCTTTTACAAACTGACCTTCGTCTACGAAGATGTTCTGTAAGTAGCCTTTTTCCTGGGCCCTGAGTTCAATGTTACGGAAAGAGCGTATCTGGGATACGTATTCTTTGGTAACGGAAGTGTCCATTTTGACAGGAGTGGTCACGAGGTACCTGGTTTCCCCTTCTTTTTCTTCCTCTTTCTTTGATGATTTACAGCTTGCAAAGCACAACAGTGCATACAAGCCCACGACGAGCATTGAAGTTCTCTTCATAATAAGGATGCGATTCTATTTTTTTAAGTGGTGTGCAAATGACAATAAACTTCCGTATCCTATGGACGTGGAAGTAGTAAGCAATAAAAACACTGGTTGGCAATATATCAGATGCGTAGCACGCCATGCCTTATATAAAGGCTAAGTGCAGTACTGGTTGCAGGATATGAATCAGGAAGAAAATACGGGTGAGGATTGTCGGTAGCGGGTGGGGAAAAAACAGTGGTAAAGTTGTTGCCAATAGCGAGGTGCTTTTTGAAACCTGACATTTCATCAGTGTCATCCTCATTATTTGTCTCGGTGAATTTTAAATTTAACCGCTCGAACTTGCGTGGATGATTGCGGATATTCAACACGTCATTTCCCTGCTCCATGAATACTAGCATCCTGACGGCCGCTGTCGAGACATGGTCCCGTGGCGTAGTGGCCTTCAGGTGACTATACCCGGTGAGCAGGATACAGAACGAGAAAAAAATCCTTATGAGTAGCTTCATCATCTGAACCAAAAATAAATAAGTTATATAATACATGCAAAGCGGGCTGGGATGAGCGGTAAGGGGGAAATGGGCGATTTAGATGGGGAATGCAATACCGTAGGTGGTTATACGGGGATTATTAAAAAGTCCTTAAAAGATTTTATGGGGCTTATTCTGGATAAGTTGAAGGGCATTTTTTCCGGATCCCGTAAACATAATTCCCGAATGTTAAAACTGCCAGACTGGTTAAGTTTCACCTTTGCGGCGCAAACCTATAAAGCGATGAGATCTATTCTATTACTTATTTCGGCGTTCTTTTTGTTAGTTTCCCCTGCTTTGTCTGCCAATGACTTAGATGGAAACGGTACTATTAAAGGAAAAGTGACTACAACTGACGGTAAACCAGCGGGTCAGGTAACTGTGGTGTTAAAAGGCTCCAAAAAATCTACGCTCACTGAAGATGATGGTACCTTTGTACTGGAACATGTAAAACCGGGTACGTACACCCTGCAGGTGAGGCTGGTAGGTTACAGCACAAAGGAAGAAACAGTGACCGTGTCTGCAGATGCTACCGCCCAGGTAATTATGACCCTGGAAGTTTCTGATACCCAGCTGCAGGAGGTAGAGATTGCAACCGGCCGTGCGAAGTTTGGTAAAAAGGAGTCTGACCAGGTAGCACGGCTGCCGATCAGGAACCTGGAAAACCCACAGGTATATAGTTCTATTTCCAAAGAATTGCTGAAAGAGCAGGTGGTGACCAACTTTGACGATGCGTTGAAAAACACGCCGGGGCTGACAAAATTATGGTCATCTACTGGTCGTCCAAGTGACGGTGCGGGTTATTTCTCTATCAGGGGTTTTTCCGTACAGCCTACAATGATTAATGGTGTACCGGGTTTGACTAATGGTGGTATTGATCCGGCAAATGTGGAAAGGATTGAGGTGATCAAAGGCCCAAGCAGTACTTTGTTTGGTAGCAGCTATATTTCATTTGGCGGTTTGTTAAATATTGTGACAAAGCGTCCTTATGATCATTTTGGTGGTGAGGTGGGTTATACCATTGGGGGTTACGGTCTGAGCCGTTTTACGGTCGATGTAAATACGCCGCTGAATAATGACAAGTCTGCGATTCTGCGTGTGAATGCAGCATATCATAACGAAGGTTCTTTCCAGGATGCGGGTTTTAAGAAGTCTTTTTTTATTGCGCCAAGCCTGGCATTTAAGGCCAATGACCGATTGTCATTCCTGATCAATGCGGAAATTTACAATAGTGAAGCGACCAATACCATGATGTTGTTCCTGAACCGTAGCCGTACGCTGATTGCAAAGACGCCGGAGGAACTGCATATGGATTTCAATAAATCTTATACCTCTAATGACCTGACTTATAAGAACCCTACTGTAAATTTTTATGGTCAGGCGAACTATAAGCTCTCTGACAGCTGGACTTCACAAACGAACCTGTCAAGAAGTTCCCGTAAGAGCGACGGTTATTATTCTTACGTGATGTTCCTGGACCAGGGTGCGGTAGCACCAAGCGATTCGCTGGCTAGTCGTTTTGCTTATTACCAGAATTCTACTACTACCACTACTGATATACAGCAGAACTTTATTGGCGATTTCAGGATTGGTGGTCTGCGTAATCGTGTAGTATTGGGTCTGGACTTTAACGATCAGAGTACTACTAATAATAACAGTGCATCTCCGAGATTCGATATTGTAGATGTGACCAACCCTAAAGATGCCAGTTATGGTACGCTGAACAGGGCTGCTGTCGATGCGAAGATTGCAGGTGCTACAGGTTCTAAGAATGGTAATAGTGCGCAGGTATATAGTGCATATGTATCTGATGTGTTCAACATTACAGATGCGTTGCTGATAATGGCGAGTGTGCGTGTGGATCGTTTTGAAAGCAAGGGAAGCACTAACTTTTTAACCGGTACAACTACTGGTAAATATGGGCAGACAGCTGTATCGCCTAAATTTGGTATCGTGTACCAGGTAGTGAAAGACCAGGTGAGTGTATTTGGTAACTATATGAATGGTTTCAAAAATGTGGCGGCTGTTAATAACTATGGAATTCCGGGTTATCCTGATGTGCTGAAACCGCAGCAGGCTAATCAGTGGGAAGGTGGTGTGAAGCTGGATGTGCTGGATCATAAACTGGGTTTCACGGCGAGCTACTATGATATTAAGGTAAGCAATATGAGCATTTTGCAGACAGTGAGCTACCAGGATTCTACCTATAATGTGACTGTACAAAGTGGTACGCAGGCGAGTAAGGGTGTAGAGCTGGAAGTGGCGGCGAATCCTGTACCAGGGTTGAACATTATAGCAGGTTATAGCTATAATGATAGCAAGATGACGAAAGGGTATTACTACCAGGAAGGGAGAAGGCCGGTATCAGCGGGTCCGAATACATTGGTAAATCTGTGGGCGAGCTATACGTTTGTGAAAGGTGATCTGAAGGGATTGGGTGTTGGTTTTGGTGGTAACTATGCGGGGGATAATGTGATTACGAATGATAGCAGAACGGGTAGGTTTACGTTGCCTTCTTATGTGATCATGAATGCTACTGTGTTCTATAATGCGGCAAAGTATCGTCTGGCATTGAAGCTGGATAATGTAGCGAATAAAGAGTACTTCTCAGGATGGACGACTATTGAGAAGCAGATGCCGAGAAGGCTGGCGGCGAGTTTTGCGTATAAGTTTTAAGTGTTTAGATAATTTTGATAGGAAAGGGTCGCCGGTTGTTTTTGTCTTGCTACGAAGGAGAAGCCATTGCCTAATTCCAGCATGAAGTCCTGGAGGTGGGTGATAAGGGAGGATTCAAGATCTTTTTCGTAGTAGATGGCTTCGCGTTTCATACCGAGGAATTCGAGGACGATTGGGTCTTTGATGATTTCAGAGGGGTTCATGGGGATTCGTTCTTTTCGGGTGATGGCGAGGAGGCTTTCTTTGTCATTGCTGAGGAGTAAGCGTTCGTAGAGTTGGGAGTTGATCTGACGTTCGAGTTGGCGGGCGGTCCAGTTGTTATTGGCGGCTTCGTGAATGTAGTATTCTCTTTTGGATTGGTTATCAATTCGTATCAGGAATCTATAATGAGTCCAGCTCAATTGCGAACGCAGTGCGGACGTAATTGGGAAGACCTTATAAAATTGTCTCATTAGTTCTAACTGCCGTACCGAAAAGCTGCTGCCAAATTCAGGTTCGAGTGCCTTTGATAACTCTTTTAACAAGTAAACTCCATAGTCAGCCCTATCTTTCCCTTTCTGTTCTTCTTCCAGAATGCGTTTACCAATATTCCAGTACATGATCGTACGTGCCTGGTCTACGGCACGAATGGCCTGTTCTCTGCTTTCGAGAATGAGGTTCTTAATTTCACTTATTAATGTGAGTTGTTGTGTCATAAATTGTCATTTTGATTTGATATGGTGTATAAATAGGAAAAGAGCTACCTATTCTCAATTAGGCAGCTCTTTTAATAATTTTAGGTTGTCTTCTTATGGTATGATATAAAGTTAGATTATTCTTTCTGGCGAAAAATCAACTTGCGCAAAATAGGTATAACTTCCAATTTCGATTTGATACAATAACTATTAACAATGACATAGTAAATCATATAAAAATCACTTACAAATATCATAATTATAAATATGAATTACGAACGCAGTGCGTTCGTAATTCATACCAGGACTATAAAAATCTACTAAAGAACTCATAAGTCCTCAACATCTGATCTATCCTCTGCCTGTTATCCCCACTCCTTACCAACTCATGACTCGCCCCCGGATGACGTACATACTCCACCTGCTTACCTAATGTACTCAGGCTCTTAAACAACATCTCACTCTGCGATACCCCTGTTCTCAAATCACTCTCTCCATGAAAGATGAGCAAAGGTGTAGTAATATTCTTTACGTAGTTAATAGGTGATTGCTCTTCAAGAACAGCTTTTACACTATCCACATATGGAAACCCTCCAAAGTAATTCTCCAACATTTTCCCTGCATTCCCCTCACCAAAGAATGTCTTAAAATCATACACCCCACGTTGACAACTCGCCGCTCTGAACCGATGATCATGCCCTACTATCCAGGCAGTAAGATAACCTGCATAAGACCCACCAGTGAGGAAACGTTTTGTGGTATCAATCCACCCCTGTGCCTCTGCTTTTGTAAGCGCCGTCAGCACATCGCTGGATGGCCCTACCCCCCAGTCACGATAATTGGCCCTGATGAATTTATTGCCATACCCACCAGAACCTCTCGGATTACAGTATACAACTCCAAAGCCTTTTCCACAAAAGAATTGGAACTCATGCCACATACTCGCTTCTCCCGGTCCCCACATAGCAGAAGGTCCACCATGCATATCTAATAGTACAGGGTATTTCTTTTGCGGATCAAAATTCACAGGTTTCATCACCCAATATTCTACTGTCAAACCAAGATTGTTCGTAAAAGTGAATTTTTGAGGAATAGACAATTCCCGCTCACTCAGCCAACCTGTATTGAGCTGGGTAATTGCTTTCTGAGACCTGCCATTCAGATCGGAGATGAAAACTTCCGAAGGGTTCATGATCCATGTCTTTGAATAAATCAGCTGATTACCTTTGATATCAAAGTCCATGATTCCTTCATCTTCAGATGTCAATTTTTCAAGCTTCCCTGTTTTTACATCTGCCTTGTACAAACTCGTCCCCCCATTATTGAGAGATGTGAAATAGATCGTCTTTTCATCAGCAGAGAATTTGGTTTTACCCTTTAAGCGATCTAATGGTATCAGCACAGGCGAAGCCATCGTGGCAAGCGGACAAATCCACATCTCCCCTATATCCACCTGCTTTTCACTGGCGCGCTGGAACACCAGCCATTTTCCTGAAGGAGATACTGCTTCTAAAAAATAAGAAGAATCCTGTGCATGTAATAACTGGGTCAAATTGTTGCCATCAGTACCTACTGAATAAATCTCCACTTCCCTTGTATCATCCGGATGTTTATGGGCATGCATATAGGCAGACACGATGATCTTGTCATTCCCCGCAAAAGCAGGATTTTCATAAGAAAAGAATCCATGCGTCAGTTCCTTCGGCTTGGCACCGGCAGTGGTATCTATGATGAAGATATGCGACAAATGCACCTCCGGATCCACAGCCGTCTCACCCTGGAATTTGGAATGGGTGATGACTTTTGCCTTTTTGTCTTTGGCATTGTCATACAAATAAGCCCTTACAGCCCGAAGGTCGCCATCCGGGTTAGGGTTCGTGGTATCTGTGAGCAGATCTTCATTGTGCGCAAAACCAGGTGCCCCATCATTCCAGGAAGGGACCATTCTTCCCGGGTTCAGTTCCTTATCATTCACCAGCTCCTGCAGGGTAATCTCCGTGGTGAAGATCAGCTGTTTCCCATCCGGACTCCAAACCGGTTCACCGGCACCATAAGAATAGTCCGTCAATTGCCGCACCTTGCCATTAGCGGTGGTGTAAAGAAAGACCTGGGGTTTACCTTTTACAGCTCTTACAAAGGCAATCTCATTGCCTGAAGGGCTATAAGCCGGTGAGGAAGTAGCTCCTGTATCCAGCAACTGTGCATTGCCGGCAAGGTCGGAAATGTACACCTGCTTCAGGTAGGTGTAATCCTTTTTCTTCGCTGTATCAGGAATAATGCTGGTCACAGTGTAGACTGCATGCTTACCATCGGGACTTAACTTCACTTCCGATGCTCTTTTTATTTTGAGCATGTCTGTGACAGCGATGGGTTTCTTTTGGGCAAAGCCTGCATGGATGGCAGTCAAACAAAGGAGCGTTTGAAGGGCCGTTTTAATGTTCATAAGCGATTTAGGTTGTGTATTGTGCTTATGAAAAATAGGGAAATAAATTCACTTTAGCAATGCATCAATACCTAACTAAAAAGGTGGAGCTACATAAGCCCCACCTTTCTATTTTTAAAAGCCATTCTTAATTGGCGTTATCATAAACGTAAAGTGATAATCCTGGTAATGCAACCTGTATTTTTCAAGCGGCAACTGTCCCCAGCTATCAATACCACCCAATCCCATCTGCGCCTTATCTATACATACGTTTGTGAGTGGTTCCGGCTGTAATAACTCACTGTGACGCTGATCCTTTTTACTACCATCATCCAGTGTTTCAATGGAGTAATGCAGCGCTGAAATAGAAAAGGCCGTATCACTGGTAAAACGTAATCCGTTCCCTCCTACCGTCATCTGGTTCCACCAGCGTACATCTGTCTTTGTACCTGTCTCCTGCGGACGAATATAAGGATAGAACTGCTGATCTACCGTCTGACTGTATACTCCCAACTGTGCTGCATTGTTTCTGTCAATATAATTTTCGCCGGGACCGCGTCCATAATATTTAATCCGGTCCACTTCTTTCGGCATTTGCAGCTGCATACCGAAACGGAACATATCAGATACTTTTGCACTCTTATCGGCAGTCAGGTCCTGCGTTACTTTGATGGCTCCTTCATTGGAGATCTCATAAGTCAGGGACAATTTAGCCGATACAGCAGGAATGTCATAACCTGCCTGAACTTTAATAATACCATTTTGAGCCTGACTATTAAACGATGTCAGTTTCAATTCCGGGTTTTTCCACACGCGGTACCTGTGTTGCAGTCCGGCACCAAAGTCATTGTCTGTAGGTGCACGCCAGAAATTAGGTGTAAGATAAGTACCTTCTTTCAGCATGGACTGACCTGCGACCACATATTGATGCAGGAAACCATTGTGTTTATCAAATTCAATGTCAATCCTGTTATTTTTTACAATCAGGTAATTTTCATCATTATTCTGTACATGCAGGGAATCTGCACGATCATTTACAGCAAGTGTGTGCGTGAAATTATATCCTGATACGCTCAACTGGTTTTTGGCCACTGTAAAACCTGCAGGTAAAAGGGTTTCAGCCTTTTTCAATTTAAAGCTGATATTGAGTAATACTTCTTTTCCTGAAGGAATATCATAATCAAGGTTGAATACTTTTTTCCCGTGAGGTGGTACATCAAGATTCAACAAAATACCTGATTGTATTTTTTCACCTTCCGCCAGCAACTCCCACTCTGCATAGTAATTATCCAGGTTGCGGAAGAAATTCTCGTTATAAATTGTCACCTGTCCTTTTGAAAGGTCGGCAGGAGTAGCCCATATATTCTGATAAAAATAACCTACTTCATATGCATGCGGATTGGGTCTTCTGTCTGGAGAGATAAGACCATTATCCAGGAAGTTATTATCAGAAGGATCATAGTTATTGTAAGACCCACCATATGCATAATGAATACGTCCCTGTGCATCTTTCTTATGCAGGGACTGATCTACCCAATCCCATATAAAGCCACCCTGGTATTTAGGATATTTACGTACCAGGTCCCAATACTCTTTAAAATTTCCATCTGAATTACCCATTGCGTGGGCATATTCACATTGGATGAGCGGTTTGTTGATATTCCCCTGGCTGTACTTCTCTGCAGCAGCAGGTGATAAATACATAGGGCAATAGATATCTGTAAAGTCGTTGGTACCTGCCTGTTCAAACTGCACCGGACGGGTTTTGTCTTCTTCTTTAATCCATTTGTAGCAGGCTTCAAAGTTTGGTCCGAATCCCGCTTCATTGCCCAATGACCAGATGATCACCGCAGGATGGTTATAGTTCCGCTGCACATTGCGCTCGTTACGCTCCAGGTGAGCTTTGGCATAAGAAGGATTTTTAGCCAGCGTTTTTTCACCATAGCCCATACCATGAGATTCGATATTGGCTTCTGCCACCAGGTAAATTCCGTACTGATCGCAGAGTTCATACCACAGGTTATCGTCAGGATAGTGACAGGTGCGGACTGCATTCACATTCAGTTCTTTCATTAACCGGATATCTTCCAGCATGCGTTGCGGAGAAACCACATAGCCAAAGTCAGGATCCATTTCATGCCGGTTCACACCTTTTATCAACACAGGCTGCCCATTCACCAGCAACTGTGCATTTTTTATTTCTACTTTGCGGAAGCCAACCTGCTGGCGGATTACTTCTGCTATTTTATCTTTATTCTTAACTGTTACCAACAACTGGTACAGGTACGGGTTTTCTGCTGACCATTTCTCAGGAGCATTTATTTTCAGCGATAATTTTTGTAGTCCGCTGCCTTTGCCCTGTGTACTGGTTACCAGGTTACCTTTCTGATCCAGCAGCTGTACATCAATTGCCGCATCGCCCCTGAGTTGCAGGTTCACAAGCAGGCTTGCATCTTTGTACTGATCATCCAATTCAGGGGTTACCCGCAGGTCCTCCACATGCACAGCATTTCTTGCATAGAGGTAGCAATCACGCCCTACACCTGAGAGTCGCCAGAAGTCCTGGTCTTCCAGGTAACTACCATCACACCAGCGGAATGACTGGAAAGCAATCAAATTGGGTTGACCCGGTTTGAGATATTTAGTCAGGTCAAATTCGGCTTCCAGCTTACTGTCTTCGCTATAGCCTACATACTGACCATTTACCCACAGGTATATATTCGAAGTTACAGAACCAAAGTGTGCAATGATTTGCTTGCCGGACCAGGATGCAGGCACTACGATTTCCTTGCGATAAGAGCCTACGTGGTTCTTTTCTGCTGGTACAACAGGCGGATTTATCGCAGCCTGAAAATGCCATGGATACTCGATATTCGTGTACATTGGATCTCCATAGCCATTCAATTCCCATATACCAGGTACGGGTATTTCCTTCCATCCCCTGTCATTAAAGCCCGGCCTGAAAAAGTCAGTAGGACGGGCATCCGCATCGGGTACCCAGTTGAATTTCCAATAACCATTCAGGGTGAGGAAGTTCGCCGAGTGCTCTTTTACACCTTGCCTGGCGAGGCTTTCATTTTCATAAGCAAAAAAGTTCGTATGCATTGGCAAGCGGTTTACCGCATTGACATTTGGGTCCAGCCATTCATTGGATTGGGCATACAGGTTGTGTGGTTGGAGAGCGCAGCAAAGCATGGTTGCAATGAGTGCCACTCCGTTGAGACCGTTTTTCATAATTAATAATATTATATTGGCATGGCGATAAATATAATAAAAGTATTGGAGGCGCCATAGACGAAAGCGATAAGAAATTTATATTTTTGGAAGTATGAAAGCACAATTATTAGAGAAACTAAAGGCAAAATCAATTTCATTTAAAGAGGTAATTGAATTGATAGAAGCAGGTTATACACATCAGCCTACGGCTTTTAAGAATGGGGATGCGTATAATGAGGCGACACAGAACCAGGGAAGTGCAAAGGTGTTTGCATTTGCACAATTGAATGGATGGAGTAAGGAGGATACGTTGTTATTGTTTGCAGAGCATTACCAGGCAGTGTTGGGGCATCCGGATGCGACGGATCATCAGAATATCAGGCAGTTTATGCAGCATGGTTGGGATGGAATTGCGTTTGAGGGGACGGCGCTGATAGCGAAATAAATAAAAAAGGGTGTCTGGTAGACACCCTTTTTTTAGCTTTCTACAGTGATATGAATGAGATTTGAGACATTTGACGATCCTCTCCAAAAATAAAAGGGTTCATGAGGTCATTCATGAACCCTTTTATTTTACTTACCTGCTTCTAACGGCTCTGTTATCTTTCTGAGCGTATTTGCATTAACACCAGGATAATTTTTCATGGTTTGTATGCAGGGCAGAATTTCTTTATTCAATTGCTCCACCAATACTATTGTCTGATCAGGATGATAATTAATCATACCAGGTATAGCAGACAGCGCCAGTATGCAATCTGAAGTATTCGCTACCCAATCTATTCTGGCTGTTTCATACTTCATATCTTCTGTTGATTGTGATAAGCGGGATAATATAAGGGCTGCTTTGTAGAGCAGGTCTTCCTTACCTTTTCCGGCTGCATCTGGTATTACTTTTACTTCAACCTGTTCTGCACAGGAAGTAGCAGGAATCATCACGGTGGCCATCAGCCTGTCAGCCGAATAAGTATAGCTGGCAGGCTTGCCATTTATAGATACGCTGGAAGGTGGATAGACGGAGGGATACCTGATTTCGTAACTTCTATTTGCAGACATGCCTTTGTAAGCGCCTTCACGTGGAGCAATCGTTAAGACCATCGCACCATCAGCAGCCACTACATTCGTTACAGCTGTAATGCTGTAGCCTTTGGTTTTGTATTCTTCAGAGATACCATCATCTTCATACACCTTTGTAGCCCCGCTACCGCCGGGAATTACAGTCAGCACCAGTGTATCGGATTGCCTTTGCAGGTTTTTGATATTTCCATACATCGGGATAATGCTGCCTCCTTTGATAAATACAGGCACCTGGTCCAGGGTGTATTTATTTTCTACATACCTGTTTCCTGTAGTCAGGGAACCGGAGAAATAATCGAACCATTGCCCGGCAGGTAACCATACCTTTTTGGCGGCAAGGTGCGTAATACTATCTGCTTTTGCAGTAACCGGTGCCACGATCATATCATCGCCAAACATGTACTGTTCTTTTGCTATATAAGCTTCTGCTGATTCAGGATAATCGTAGTACATAGGACGGCAGATGGATATGCCGGAGTCAAAGGCTTCGTGAGAAGCAGTGTAGATGTATGGATTCAATGCATACCTGAGCTCATAAGCTTTCAGCATCATCTTATAGTGTTCCGGAAATTTCCAGATTCTGCGCTCATTGAAAGCACTCTTTGAACAGTGTGTTCTGAAAATCGGGCTGAAGGTGCCAAACTGTATCCAGCGAAGGTACAACTCAGGATCAGGATTGTCTGCCACGTGACCACCTATATCATGGCTCCAGTAGCCATAGCCCACATTGCTTGCAGTGGCTGTGAAGTATGGTTGGTAAGCTAATGAAGCCCAGGTGCTGCGGCTATCGCCAGAGAAACCGATCTGATAACGATGGTTACCTAAACCACCCCAGCGGTGAAACAAAAGCGGCCGGCCACCTTCTCTTTGCTTGTCGGTAAAGAAGGCGTAGTTTAACCACCAGGTATTGCTCAGACCTTTCAGGTTACGGTTTTCCAACCATTGCTGCCAGTCGAGCCACCAGAAATCAATCCCTTGTTTTTCGATAGGATGCAGAACGCTGTCGAAGTAAACCTGCGTCCATTTTTTATCTTCTATTTTGAAAGGGATATTCTTCTTACCTGTGGTATCGAAATTATAGGCTTTTGCGAAGGAATTATACTGTGCTTCCATAGGAGCGATACCGGAGGCCGGGTGCAGGTTCAGGGCGGTTTTTACACCACGCTTATGTGCCCAGTCCAGGAATGCTGACGGCTCAGGGAAGAGGTTTTTATTCCAGGTATAGCCGGTCCATCCTGTAGGTTCGCCTATCATATCTCTTTTCCACTCTTTGTCAAGCCCCCAGGTATAGTGCCAGTCCATGTCGATGATCAGTACATCGATGGGGATATTGTAAGTAGTGAAGTCGTTGAGAAGGTTTCTGAGTTCTGTGTCAGAATATGTCCAGTACCGTGACCACCAGTAGCCGAATGCGTATTTGGGCGGCATGGGAATTTTCCCTGCTACGCGGGTGTAATCGTATAAAGCCTTTTTATACTCATGGCCATAACCGAAGAAGTACCAGTCTTGTTTATCGCCTTCATTTCTTGTGGTGACCCAATTCCAGTCTTTGTCTCCGTCGAAGAGGAGTTGATTGGAATCGTCAATCAGGGTCCAGCCACTGCGGGAGAGGATACCATCTTCCAGTTTTGCATCGCCATCGGTTTGATCGAGGGTGCGGGTGGTACCTTTCAGGTTCAGGGAATCTTTGAGACCGGGTACCCAATCTACTTTGCGACCATTGAGGGAGAAAGTGATCTTCAGGTTGTCTTTAGAAAATTTGCCTGCGTCTGTTTTGTAGCGCAGGGTGAGGTGGGTGGTTTTTATTTCGAGAAATGCACCTGACTCTTTTTTTTGGAAAGGAGTAACAGGGAGGTTTCTGTTGATAAAAACGAGAGAGGCTTTGTCCTCGAAGGCGGCTTTTTCATTCCATTCCATGCGGATGAGGCTGGGGGTGAGAATGGTAAAGCGGGCATTTCCGACGGTCACTTGTGAGGCCGGGTTGGCGACAGGATTTTGAGACCGGGCGGAGAGGGAGAGGATAAGCAGGAAAGTTGAGATGAGTCTGTAATTCATGGTTTGACGCGGAAATTTCAGTAAGGGGGAAAGGTAGGGAAATATGGGAAGGTAGGGAATGATGGTAGTCAGCGGGTTGGGAGATAGTTGTTTCTTTTCTGCTAATTATTATATATTCACGGATATAATAGTTTTATGAAAACAGCCCTTTATCTTTTATTCATTCTTCTTTGTTCGTTAAATGGTTTTGCACAGAAAAAATGGAATACTGAAGTACCCAAGCAGATCATTATTATCAGTAGTACCCCAAAGTATGAGGAAGCACTAAAAACTGCGAAAGTAGCGGCGGAAAAGCTGGGAAAGAAATTGGATTTGCGGGGACTAAGCCCGAATGCTAAAACAGGATTGACGCTGAGTGAGGCAGATTGTAAGACCGGTGAAAGTGATGAAAAAGACTTTCCTTATTATCCGGCACGGGGAGATGGGAATGCGGAGAATGATGATTATATCTCGGTAGAGTATTCAAGTGCATATAAAAATCTTTCAGGCGGATATTATATTGTAGTAGCTGGAATACAGGATGTGAGCGGGCCGGAGGCAACGAAGTTGCTGGCGGAGGTGAAACAGGTGTTCAGGGATGCATATGGAAAGCGGACGATGGTGTGGTATGGGTCGATGGATTAAAAGTTTTAAAATAAAAATATGCTGCGCAAAAAGACTGCGCAGGTGTACTGATATCTTTGTATTGTCAAATTGAACTGGTGTCGTAGAAAAGGAGTTCTTCGTTCCAAGGTGGAAATGCAGGTAACCAGTCCTGCCCTAAAAGAGGTGTTGATAAAACGCCACCGTAAGTGCCTTTTCGATTTTTTACCCGGTTTAGTTGTAAGTGTCGTAGAGTAGAGTTACTTCGATTGCGGTTCGGGAGGTTACAGGTTCGAGTCCTGTTTTCGCGGTAAAATGCGGAATGGCGTAATTGGTAGCGCGCCTTGTACTTTGCTTGCCTGTTACCTTACAATGTTTTTAAACAAAAAAGATCGTCTTTCTCAAGACGATCTTTTTTTATATAAAGTTTGTTTGGACGACTATTTTACGCCTGTTCCAGGTATTGTGAATAGGCATATCCTTCCACTCCCTTATCTGTTCTTACAAGGCTCCATTGGTCATTCGCTTTGCTGATTACATTTATCACTTCGCCATGAGCGGCTTTGCCAACGATTGCCTGATCTGTACCCGGACCTTTGCGGATATTCAGGTTAGATGATTCTGTGATCACCTTTGCTTTAGTACCTGCAGCGGCAGAAGCGTCAATGTTGAGAACCAGATCGCCGGCACGGAAGTCGGGATCTATTTTGTTGTAGATCGCCCAGAGGTTGTCTTTTACTTCGCCGCTTGATGCAGTACCGTCAATATAAAGCACATTGTCCTGTTCTCTTACCTGTAAGTTATTCACACCAGCGGATTTAGCTCCATCTATGAGCTCTTTGTATTTTTCCTGTAAAGCCATGGGAGTTATTTTTTTATGGTGAGTTGATTAATTACCTTTTTAGGATGGATAGCGTTTACAGCCTGCATCACTTTGGGTAATTTATCTTTTGAAATTTCGCCTGTGAGGGTTACTTCGCCGTTGCTTACAGTAGCAGTTACACCAGGAAAGTCTTTGATAGCGTCAGTTGCTTTGGTCGTGAGCGAGTCATCGGCGGAGACTGCTACAGGTGCAGGAATTGGTTCGGGGGCGGTGTCAACCGCTTGTGGAGCGACAGTGGTAGCGGTATCAGTATTGGTATTGGAGTTGTTTTTCCCTTTGCAGGAGACGAATGCCAGGGAGGTAGCGGTAGCTACGGCAAGGAGTAAGGTTCTCGAATGTTTCATGTGATTAAGATGTTGATTAGGACTTAAACATATTAAAAAATGTGCCAAAAAAATGATAAATCATTCTCCCAGCAGATATATTAAAGTTAATACTCCTATAACCTACTCCCATCCAGTGCTCTCACACCTCATCGGGAAGCCTTTTATCAATCTTTCAAATTTAAAAAGCTGTTTTTATTTAAAAAAAGCCTAACTTAATAGCAAAGTCACTTCCTTAAATTCTTTGTTATGGATACTGTTAGAAATATCCTGCAAATAAAAGGAAACATGGTCTACACGATCTGCACCACCTGCACCGTGTACGAAGCACTGGAAGTACTCGAAGAAAAAAATTTAGGCGCACTAGTAGTAGTGGACGAAAGTGGACAATTAATTGGCATATTCACAGAACGGGATTACGCACGCAAAGTCATCCTGAAAGGACGCTCCTCCAAAGAAACACTAGTCAGGGACATTATGACCGATAGCCCGGTATTTGTTACACCTGATACTGAAATTGAATACTGCATGCAATTGATGACGAATAAGTTCATCCGCCATCTCCCCGTTATCCAAAACAATCAGCTGACCGGCCTTATCTCCATCGGTGACATTCTTAAATATGTCATCAGCAACAAAGACTTCATTATTCAGAATCTTGAACATTACATCATTAGCTAAGTACGTTAGACTGTCTGTACTACTTCTACGCTTCCGTTAGTCTGGTATATGGCACGGCAATTCGGATCTAGGACCATCTTTCTTTTCTATTAAAAGAAGAGGGTACCCTGTATTCCTCTTCCGGGAAAATCTTACGTTATGGGAAACGAAACTCATGGTATTCCCTTATGGCCTTTATTGCTCTATGCTGGCCTGGTAGTAATACTACTTGCCGCTATTCTTACACTTTCATATATATTAGGGCAACGTCACAACGACCGCGCCACCAACAAACCCTATGAAGGTGGTATAGAGCAAACAGGCTCTGCCCGCATTCGTTTTTCCGTACAATTCTACCTGGTCGCCATGTTGTTCGTCATCTTCGACGTGGAGGCCGTATTCATCATGCTCTGGGCCCTTGGCTTCTATGACCTGAGGTGGCCCGGTTATGTCGGTGTTGCACTCTTTATTGCACAACTTGTAGTGGTACTGATATACGAGTGGGGCATAGGCGCTCTCAACATAGGAGCAGATGCTAACAAAATTTTAAAAGCCTACAAACAAAAACAGAAACAAAATGAAATGGTGGCTAAGTAAAGCAGGTGATCAGTCGGGCCATATATCGGGAAATGGCAGCATGGAAGAAACTGTTAGCAGAAGTATCGTGCTGACTACCGTGCAGGACCTTCTCGCATGGGGACGCAAAAATTCCATGTGGCCATTCCACTTCGGTTTAAGTTGCTGTTTCGTTGAAATGGCTACCAGCATCACCAGTAAATATGATGTAGCAAGATTCGGTGCCGAAGTGATACGTGGTACGCCACGCGAAGCAGACGTTATGGTCATTGCAGGCACTGTCTTTATTAAAATGGTACCTATTATCAAACGGCTTCATGAGCAAATGATGGAGCCGCGCTGGGTAATTTCTATGGGGAGCTGTGCTAACAGCGGAGGTATGTATGATATATACAGCGTGGTACAGGGTGTAGATAAATTCCTGCCCGTAGATGTATACGTACCCGGCTGTCCACCCAGACCCGACGCGTTTATGCAGGGGCTCACACTACTCGCCGATGCAGTAGGTAAAGAAGCCCGCCCACTCAGCTGGACCATTGGCGAGCAGGGAGTAATAAAACCACACATGCTTTCGATGAAAGAAAGCAGACGTGACATACGGACTAACATGACCTCATTCAGAGGAATCGACGAAATATAAAACCGGATAAATATGTTGGAGACGGAACATAAAATACACGGACAACTGATACAACGCTTCGGCCCGGATATATTTCAGGAACAGATAACCGCCGACGGAATACTTACACTATGGACCAGTAAGAGTAGTATCCTATCCGTTATTGAATACCTGAAATCAAATCACTTCCTGTTCATGTACGATCTATGCGGAATAGACGAACGTGACCGGGCTGGCAAAGAGAAATTACCTGTTGCTGATTTTACCATTGTTTACCACCTGTTCTCGTACAAATACAATGAGTTCATCCGCATCAAAGTAGCACTGGCAGGCGAGTACCCTACCCTCCCTTCCATTACTCGTATCTTTCAAAATGCCAACTGGTACGAACGGGAAATATACGACATGTTTGGTATCCGCTTCGAAGGCCATCCCCATCTGACACGCCTGCTGATGCCCCTCACCTGGGAAGGTCATCCTCTCCGCAAAGAATATCCGGCCAGAGCAACAGAAATGGGGCCATTTCACCTATGGGATGAAAAACAGGACCGGGAGCAGGAAGCCCTTCGATTTAAACCCGAAGAATGGGGCTTGCAGGCGCACAGTGAAGACTCAGATTTTATGTTTCTGAACATTGGTCCGCAGCACCCCGGTACCCACGGCGTACTGCGCATCATCCTGCAACTGGATGGAGAAGAGATTGTAGACGCTGTTCCCGAGATCGGCTTCCATCACCGCGGAGCAGAAAAAATGGGCGAACGCCAGAGCTGGCACACCTATATCCCTTATACAGACCGTGTGGATTATCTGGGCGGTGTGATGAATAATCTCGCCTATCTGCTCGCAGTGGAAGAACTGGCTGGCATCAAAGTACCCGAGAGAGTAAAAGTGATCAGGGTAATGCTCTGCGAACTATTCCGCATCAACAGCCACCTGGTATGGTTTGGAACATTTGCCCAGGACCTGGGACAACTGTCTCCTGTCTTCTACATGTTCACCGAAAGGGAAAAGATCTTCGACATCATAGAAGCCATCTGCGGCGACCGTATGCATCCCAACTGGTTCCGCATAGGAGGTGTAGCGCAGGACCTGCCCAAAGGATGGGATACACTCGTACGTGAGTTTATCAACAACTTTCCGAAAGAACTGAAGCAATATAACAACATGGTGCTAAGGAATGGCATCATAAAAGCCCGTACTAAAGGCATCGGCGTCTATACATTGGAAGAGGCAATAGAATGGGGGGTAACAGGCCCCGGACTGAGGGCCTGCGGATTCGAATGGGACTTCCGCAAAAAAAGGCCCTACTCCGGTTACGAAATGTTTGATTTCGATATTCCCATAGCCCGGAATGGCGACTGTTATGACCGCGCCATCGTAAGGGTAGAAGAAATGAGACAAAGCCTCCGCATCGTCGAACAATGCCTTAACAATATGCCCGAAGGAAACTATAAGGCAGATCACCCACTCACTACTCCTCCCATTAAGAAATATACCATGCAGGATATAGAAACCCTTATTAATCACTTCCTGAATGTGAGCTGGGGGCCCGTAATCCCACCGGGAGAAGCGATGAGCTGCGTGGAAGCAACAAAAGGAGCCAACAGCTATTACCTGGTGAGCGATGGGAACACTTCATCTTACCGCACACGTATACGCACTCCGTCATTTGCACATATGCAGATGGTACCATATATCAGTAGAGGTTACACAGTGGCAGACCTGCTTTCCATACTGGGAAGTGTGGATTATGTACTGGCAGATATTGATAGATAGTGAAATAAACATTTATGCTTACAGCAATAGAAAAACAGGAAATAGACCACGAAATAAGCCTGGTGCCTTACAAAAGGGCATCGGTGATCGAGGCATTGAAAATTGTACAGCAGCACCGTGGATGGGTCAGTGACGAAAGTGTTGAAGCCATTGCAGACTACCTGGAAATAAGTGCTGCCGAAGTAGACAGTGTCGCTACTTTCTATAATCTCATCTTCCGCAGGCCGGTGGGCAGACACGTTATCCTGCTATGCGACAGCATCTCCTGCTACGTAATGGGATACCGTGCCCTGTATAAAGCGCTCGAAGAAAAGCTGCATATCCACATGGGAGAAACCAGCGCTGATGAACGGTTTACACTGCTACCCAATGCCTGCCTTGGCTGCTGTGACCATGCTCCTGCATTGATGATCGATAAAGATCTGTATAGTGATGTGGCCCCCGCCATGCTGGATGATATCTTAAAAAAATATGCTTAATACAATGGAACGCCCGCTAACCAAGAACATTCATCCGGATCGCCCGCCGCTTAACCTGAAAGAATATGAAATGACGGGCGGATACGCTGCTGTGCGCAAGGTATGTGGTGGAATGTCGCCAGCTGCACTACAGAAGCTGGTGCAGGACAGTAACCTGAAAGGGCGTGGTGGTGCAGGTTTTAACACCGGCATCAAATGGAGCCTTATCCCTATGGGCGACCAGGCACCTCATCCCAAATATCTTATTGCCAATGCTGATGAAATGGAGCCAGGCACTTTCAAAGACAGACTGCTGCTGGAAGGTAATCCACACCAGTTAATAGAAGGCATGATCCTGGCTGCTTACGCCATTCAGGCGGAAATCTCATATGTGTTCTTACGCTGGGCATATCACAAAGCTGCAGACCTGCTCCGGAAAAGCATCCAGGAAGCGTACGACGCCGGCTACCTGGGCCGGGATATTCTGGGAAGTGGTTTTCACCTCGATATGTACCTGCATACCGGCGTTGGCCGCTATATATGTGGAGAAGAAACTGCCTTGCTGAATGCATTGGAAGGGAAACGCGCCATGCCAAGGGCTAAACCACCCTTTCCACAAATCAGTGGCTTGTTTGGTAAACCCACTATTGTAAACAATGTGGAAACACTTTGCTGTGTTCCCCACATAGTTAACAATGGCGCTGATTGGTTCAAGGGCCTCAGCTACAGCGAAGATGGTGGCACCAAATTATATGGTGTAAGTGGTAAAGTAAAAAGACCCGGCACCTGGGAACTACCCATGGGCGTTACCATGCGCGAGCTGATTGAAGAACATGCCGGTGGTATGAAAAATGGATTCGGGTTGAAAGGCGTATTACCAGGTGGCGCCTCCACAGACTTTCTCACTACACAACACCTCGATATCAAAATGGATTATAAATCTGTGACAGCAGCAGGCAGCCGTTTAGGCACAGGTACCATGATCGTAATGGATAATGGCACCTGCCCTGTGGGATTCGTACATAACCTACAGCATTTTTTCGCACAGGAAAGCTGCGGATGGTGCACTCCCTGCCGGGAAGGCCTGCCCTGGGTGGAAAAGATCCTACTTTCTCTCGAAAAAGGAGAAGGTACGCCGGAAGACATCGAACTGCTGAAAATGCATACACAATTACTGGGTCCGGGTAATACTTTCTGTGCGCTGGCACCTGGTGCTATGGAACCATTGCAGAGTGCATTGAAATATTTCCATGAGGACTTTGAAAAACATATTGAATATAAAAAGTGTCCGTATGACTAACGAAGAATAGTATAAATACATCTTCACATGCCTACAATTTATATTGATAACAAACCTTTTGATGTAAAGGCAGGTAAAAACCTGCTGGAAGCCTGTTTGAGCCTGGGAATTGACCTGCCCTACTTTTGCTGGCACCCTGCCATGGGAAGTGTTGGCGCCTGCCGTCAGTGTGCAATAAAAGTCTTCAAAGATAAAGAAGACACCCGTGGTCGCCTGGTCATGAGCTGCATGGAAGGTGTAAAAGACGGAATGCTTATTTCTGTCAACGATGAAACAGCTAAAACTTTTCGCTCACAGGTAGTAGCATGGCTCATGACCAATCATCCGCATGACTGCCCCGTATGCGATGAGGGTGGTTGCTGCCATCTCCAGGATATGACTGTCATGACAGGGCATAACTACCGCCACTATCACTTCAATAAACGCACCTATCTCAACCAATACCTGGGTCCTCTCGTCAATCACGAAATGAACCGCTGTATTCAATGTTATCGCTGTGTACGTTTTTATCACGATTATGCGGGCGGAAAAGATCTCAATGTTTTTGCCGCACATAATCATGTTTATTTCGGCAGGGAAAAGGATGGTATACTGGAAAGCCCCTTCAGTGGCAACCTGGTGGAAGTATGTCCTACCGGTGTATTTACAGACAAGACCCTGAAAGAACATTATACACGTAAATGGGACCTCACCAATGGACCTTCTGTTTGCCAGCATTGCAGTCTTGGCTGTAATACGATTGCCGGCGAGCGCTATGGGCAGCTGCGTACTATTGTAAACCGGTACAACCATGAAGTGAACGGCTATTTTCTATGTGACAAAGGACGCTTCGGGTATGAATTTGTGAACAGCGAAAACCGCATCACACAACCACTCATCCGCAACCAACCCATAGAAGCGGTGGGACATGACACCGTGTTACAGTACATGCGTACATTGGTAACGGGCAATGCCCTGATCGGTATCGGCTCGCCAAGAGCTTCCCTTGAAAGTAACTATGCCCTTATGGAACTGGTAGGTAAAGAAAACTTTTACCAGGGTATACCGGACGACCTTGTATATGTTGAACAGAAAATAGTGGACATTCTCCAATCTGGTTGTATCCACACACCTTCTCTGAATGAGATTCAACAGGCAGATGCAGTCCTGGTATTAGGTGAAGATATCTGGAATACCGCCCCTGTTATGGCGCTGGCAGTACGTCAGTCAGTCATGAAGACAGCTGCCACACATACCACAGAACAATTGCCCATTCCTACCTGGCATGATGCGGCCATCAAAGAACTGGTGCAGGAAGATAAAGGCTTTCTGGCTAACGTGACCCTGCTGCCCTCCCCGCTTGACGAGATATCGGCAGTTACCACGAAGGCTGCACCGGATGACATAGCAAGACTTGGTTTTGCAATAGCGCACCTACTCAATCCTTCACTGCCGGAAGTACCCCATGCCGAAGAAGAGCTCCTTGCCAGTGCTGCTACCATCAGTAAAGCCCTGCAGGCAGCCAAACACCCTGTGATTATCACCGGTACATCCTGCTGGAACAATGCGCTGATCAGGGCTGCATTTGATATTGCTGCGGCGCTTGACATGAATGAAAAGAAGGCAGGTCTGGCATTTGTGATGCAGGACAGTAACAGCATGGGCCTTGCCATGACGCGTGCATCCTCCTTTGACAGAGCAGTTGCCGATATACAAAACACTACAAACAACGTTACTGCTATCATCCTGGAAAACGATCTTTACCGTTGTATTCCGGCAGCCAGGGCAGATGCATTCTTCAGCAGGTGTAAACATATCGTTGTTCTTGATGCACTACACAATCGTACAACGGAGAAAGCACATGTGCTGATTCCCGCTGCTACATTCGCCGAGGCCGACGGTACTTTCGTGAATAATGAAGCCCGTGCACAACGCAGTAGCCAGGTATTCATGCCGGCAAACGGTGAGATCAGAGAAAGCTTCAAATGGCTCTATGACATCAAGGCAATGCTAAATACTGCTGCCAACGGCCACGAAAAACATCCGGAAGATCTGCTGGTGGCATTAGAAACCAGGTTTCCACAATTTGCAGGTGTATCCAGGGTAGCGCCACGACACGATTTCCGTATCCATGGCGCCCGTATTCCACGCGAACCACACCGCTATAGCGGCCGTACAGCTATGCTGGCCAACCTGACCGTAAGCGAGCCTAAGCCGCTGCAGGACGACGACTCATCGCTGTCATATACAATGGAAGGATACAGAGGCTTGCCACCTTCGCCCCTTATTCCTTTCTTCTGGGCACCCGGCTGGAACTCCGGTCAGTCTGTAACCAGGTACCAGGAAGAAGCTGGCGGTGCATTAAAAGGAGGAGATCCTGGTATCCGGCTGTTTGAACAAACCACTGCACCACCTGTATTCACAAAAGACATCCCCGATGCATTTAAGTCCCGGGCCGGCAAATGGATGCTGCTGCCACAGTATCACATCTTTGGTTCCGGCGAGTTAAGTGTATACACAAAAGGGATTGCCTCACAATCTCCTGCACCTTATGTCTCATTATCCAGACGCGATGCAGAACAGGCCCAGTTAAAGAATGGGGACACTGTGAGCGTAAAGACCGATGGAAAAACATACGCATTCCCGCTCGCCATAAACGAATCATTGCCTGATGGCATTATGCTGGTGCCGGCAGGACTGACAGGTATGGAAGCGCTTACCTGGGGTGCATGGGTGCACCTCTCAACTGTAATCGTATGACTGTAATGCAACACATATGGATCGTATTAGGTGTACTCTTCGTATTCCTGAATATAGCCGCAGGGTTGATATGGGTGGAACGCAGGCTGCTTGCCTTGTGGCAGGACAGGCTGGGACCTAATCGCGCGGGGCCGCTGGGGCTTTTCATTGTACTGGCAGATACGTTGAAGCTCTTCTTTAAGGAAGACTGGATTCCTCCCTTTGCAGATAAATGGGTATTCATTCTCGCTCCTGCTATCGTAGTGGCCAGTGTATTGATGGGGATTGCTATCATACCTTTTGCACCAGGCATTGTGGTAGCGGATCTGAATGTGGGTCTGCTATTCTTTCTGGCAATGTCTTCATTGGGTGTGTATAGCATTGTACTGGGAGGATGGGCATCCAATAACAAATACTCCCTGCTTGGTGCATTAAGAGGTGCATCCCAGATGATTGCCTATGAGGTGTTCATGGGCCTTTCGCTGATGGGTGTGGTGATGCTGAGTAAGTCTTTCAATCTGACAGACATTGTAGCCGCACAGCAGCACCTGTGGTTTGTGGTTACACAACCAATCGGCTTCGTTATTTTCTTTATTGCAGGCCTTGCAGAAACACATCGCCTGCCTTTTGATATACCGGAAGCAGAAAGTGAGCTGATAGCCGGATTCCACTCAGAATACTCCGGGATGAAATTCGGGATGTTCTTCATCGGAGAATACCTGGGTATCTCATTGATCTCTGCAATGACGGTCACACTGTTTTTTGGTGGATGGCTGGGACCTGCGTTCCTGCCTCCGGTAGTTTGGTTTTTCTTGAAAACATTTTTCTTCATCGGCGTTTTTATACTGATGCGTGCTTCATTGCCCCGCCCCAGATATGATCAGCTGATGGGATACGGATGGAAACTGCTGTTGCCACTGGTATTGCTCAATTTGATGGTTACCGGTGCAATTGCACTCTGGCTGAAATCTTAAAAACATATAATAATGATTAGTCACCTGCGCACAATGTGGTTGGTCTTTCGGCACCTCTTCCAGAAAAAGGCTACTGTGCAATATCCGGAAGAAAAAGTGCCCATGTATCCGCGATGGCGGGGACGTATCGTGCTCACAAAAGATCCTGATGGAGGTGAACGCTGTGTAGGTTGTTATCTATGTGCAGCTGCATGCCCGGTGGATTGTATAGCGCTACAGGCTACGGAAAACGAAGAAGGCCGCAGGTACCCGGAATTCTTTCGCATTAATTTTTCCCGTTGCATCTTCTGCGGATACTGTGAAGAAGCATGTCCTACTTACGCCATCCAGCTGATCCCTGATTTTGAAATGGCAGAATACAAACGTCAGGACCTGGTGTATGAAAAGGAAGACCTGCTGATAAACAGCGAAGGGAAATATCCCGGTTATAACTTTTATAACGTGGCAGGTCTTGATGCGGGCGTGAAGGAAAAAGGCAAGGGGAAAAATGAAGAAGCCCCGGTAGATATTAAAAGCTTATTACCCTGAAAATATAAAGGATATGTCACTGGTCTTCTATATATCTTCATTCATTGCCATCCTGTCTACCGTAATGGTGATCACACGTTATCAACCTATCCACGCGCTGTTGTACCTGGTAGTGTCCTTCCTGGCACTTGCGGTTACATTCCTTTCGCTGGGTGCTCCTTTTGCAGCAGCATTGCAGGTGATTGTTTACGCAGGCGCCATTGTAGTGCTTTTCATCTTTGTAGTGATGATGCTTAACCTTGGTAAGCAGACCGCTCAACAGGAGAAAGAATGGCTGCAATTGCGGGCATGGCTTGGCCCATCTATACTCTCGCTGGTGCTACTGGCAGAAATGGCGGTATTACTGTTGCAGGATGTGCCTACAGAAATGCCTGCTGTTGTAGTCACACCGAAACAGGTATCCTTATCGCTGTACGGCGAATATATCATAGCAGTAGAGCTGATAGGATTCCTGCTGATGACGGGCATCGTAGGAGCAGCACATATTGGTAAACACAAGAAAAAGAGCCTGCACAGGTTCCTTCAAACATATCCAAACCTGAACTGATGTCAACGCTTCATGCACATACAGTATTAATAGTCGCCGCTATCCTGTTTGTACTGGGACTGGCAGGTGTACTCACAAGGAAGAATATCATCTTCATGCTGCTCTCTATCGAGATCATGCTCAATGCCGCGGGACTGGCCTTTGTAGCTGCCGGCTCCCGATGGCAGCAGCCGGATGGACAGGTCATGTACCTGTTTATACTTGCTATGACAGCAGCAGAAGTGTCCGTTGCACTGGCGCTGGTACTACAGATCCAGCATCAGCACAAGACGCTGGATGTTGAAGAACTCAAAGAACTAAAAGATTAAGTTTTATATGCAACAGTATCTGTATCTGATACCACTCCTGCCCCTGTTGGGTTTCCTGGTGTTGTCAATGGCGGGTAAACATCTGTCCCGCAGCCTCATTGCAGGTATCGGGGCTGGCAGTATTTGCGCTTCTGCACTTATTGCATTGTTCATCAGTGCCCGTTTCCTGCAATCGCCTCCGGAAACAGGTGCATACACCCAGGTGTTATGGCAATGGTTCCATACAGATAAGCTATCTGCAAACATCAGCCTGCGTATGGATGCACTGTCGCTTGTCTTCATCTGCATCATTACATTCATAGGGGCACTGATCCATATTTACTCCATTGCTTTCATGCATGCAGACAGGGACTATGCCCGCTTCTTTGCCAGCATGAACCTATTCGTTTGCGCCATGCTGACATTGGTAATGGCAGACAACCTGGTATTAATGTACCTTGGATGGGAAGGTGTAGGACTATGTAGTTACCTGCTCATCGGCTTTTGGTATGAAACACCTGCCAATTACCGGGCTGCGAACAAAGCATTTGTGATCACCCGTATCGGTGACACTGCCATGATCATTGGTCTCTTTCTCCTTTTCAAAGAACTGGGAACATTATACATTCCTGATATACTGGCAAAGGCCCCCCAGCAATTCAGCAGTGGGGCTGCCTCCGTTACACTGATCGCGTTATTGCTGCTTTCGGGCGGGATCGGTAAGTCTGCACAACTTCCCCTTCAGACATGGTTGCCCGATGCAATGGCAGGTCCATCGCCGGTGAGTGCATTGATCCATGCAGCTACCATGGTAACAGCGGGAGTTTATCTGATAGCAAGAATGCATATCCTGTTTGAGCTCTCCCCTATTGCGATGCAGGTCACTGCCATCATAGGAGCCGTAACACTGTTCATTGCGGGCTGCAGTGCCATGGTGCAGACGGATATTAAGAGAATACTGGCTTATTCTACAATCAGCCAGATCGGGTATATGTTCCTGGCCCTGGGTGTAGGCGCCTGGAGTGCTGCTATCTTTCACTTCTTCACACATGCGTTCTTTAAAGCCCTCTTATTCCTTGCGGCTGGTGCGGTGATAGAAACGCTGCACCATGAACACGACATCTTTAAAATGGGAGGACTTAGAAAGAAGATGCCTGTCATCTTCTATACGTTCACAATAGGAGCAGCAGCATTAGCTGCTTTACCACTGGTTACTGCAGGGTTCTTTAGTAAGGACCAGATACTCTGGTATGCATGGAGTGCCAATGGCGGCCATCCCGTACTCTGGATATTAGCATTGATGGGGGCCTTCATTACAGCATTTTATTCCACCAGGCTGATACTGGTAGTTTTCTGGGGAGATATGAAAACAACACCGGGGCATCTTCCGGGCAGCGCAATGACCATTCCCTTAGTCATACTGGCATTCTTCTCAGTAGCAGTTGGATGGATAGAATGGCCGCATAACATACTGCACGTTTCACTATTCTCCGGGCTGGTACAACAGGCATTACCTGCCACTACACTGAAGAGTGTTCTGCCACCAGAAATAGTGTTCCAGTTTATTGCCGTAGTGGTGTCCCTGCTCGGCATTTATACCGGTTATGTATTGTACTACGGACAAAGCGAACTGCTCATACGTTGGAAACAATCTGATGACCTGATGAACATAAGGCATTTCCTGTACAAAGGGTGGAAATTCGACCAGCTCTATGACACGTTGCTGGTAAGGCCCTTTCTGTTCATTACCGGCATTAATAAATCTGATGTATCCGATAAACTGTATACTGCCATCGCTAATGCCAACCTCTATCTCAACAGGATCTTCTCTGTATCGCAGAATGGCTCCTTGCGATGGTATGTAACAGGTGTGCTGATAGGTATCCTGTTTATCATCACCTTACAATTACTGTTATGATATTGATATGGATCATATGCATATTACTGGCAGGAGGCATATTAAGCTGGCTGGCGGCACAAAGATCGCCCCTGCTGGCAAAATGGATAGCCCTGCTCGCTGTCACCGCTGATCTTTTGATCATGTGCTGGCTCTTTAGTGTCTACAAGGCTTTCCCGGATAATACTTCCTGGTATATCAATTACCGGGCAACCTGGATACCGGCGTTAGGCATCAGTTTCCATGTAGCCATGGATGGATTCAGCCATGTATTGTTGCTCCTTACCTTTTTCCTGGGTATCCTGGCCCTGCTTTGTTCATGGAAGGAGATTAAGGAAAAAACGGGCTTCTTTTTCTTTAACCTCTTATGGACGCTGGCAGGTATCAGTGGTGTGTTCGTTGCCATGGATATGATACTGTTTTATTTCTGCTGGGAAGTGATGCTGATACCGATGTATTTCCTGATCATCTTATGGGGGGATGCCCGCCGGCGTTATGCGGGTTATAAGTTTTTCATATTTACACAGGTAGGCAGCCTGCTGATGCTGTTGTCTATACTGGCCTTATATTTCGTACATGGCGACCAGACGGGCCAATACACGTACGACTATTTCAGCCTGCTACATACAGCAATGGATCCTGCTATAGCGAAGTGGATCATGCTGGGATTCCTCATCGCATTTGCCATTAAACTACCGGTAGTACCTTTCCATAACTGGCTGCCCGATGCACATGGAGAAGCCCCCACAGCAGGTAGCCTTATATTGGCTGGTTTATTATTGAAAACGGGCGCTTACGGCATCATCCGTTTTGTATTGCCACTCTTTCCGGAAAGTGCTGTAGCCATTGCACCCGTAATGATATTGTTCGGCGTAGCAGGTATTATCTATGGTGCACTGCTGGCCTTTTCACAAACCGATCTCAAACGCCTGATCGCGTATACATCTGTGAGTCATATGGGCTTTGTGCTGGTAGGTGTTTTCTCTTTCAATAACATAGCCATGCAGGGAGTTGTGATGCAGATTCTTACCCATGGTCTCAGCACAGGCGCCCTCTTCGTGATGGCGGGTATGATAAAGGAAAGACTGCATACAAGAGATATCGACCGCATGGGTGGCATGTGGACGGCTATGCCGGCAATGGGGGGCATAGCGATACTGTTCACCATGGCATCTGCCGGGCTTCCTGCACTGGGCAACTTTATAGCTGAATTCTTTGTGCTGTTAGGAACATTTGCCAGTCATCCGGTATTCAGCATCGTTGGCTCACTCGGTCTGATCCTTTCTGCTATATATTCCCTGCGCATGTTGCAGAAAGTATTTATGGGCCAGCAGCATTTTACAGAGCCGGTAAAAGACATCAGCACCAGGGAACTGCTTATTATGGCCGCGCTGAGCATCAGTATAGTGGTCCTGGGATTATTTCCGCAACCTGTTATCGATACCGTGCAACATTTATCTAAATATTCATCCGTTACTCCATGAATGAGCTACAATTATCTGCGCTGCTTCCGTTTATGGTGCTGGCAATGGCATCCATCGTTTTAATATTGCTGATTGCTTTCCGCTTAAGCCATACCGTTATCCAGGTAGTAGGCTTCCTGATGATGTGCCTCGTTGTCTTTGCCACCTGGTATGTAAGGGATGTACTGCCACAGGAGATACCACCACTTTTTATTGTAGATGGGCAGGCAGCGGTATTCACGGGCCTGATCATTTTTTCGGTGCTGGTAATAGGGCTATTTTCGTATATCTATTTTGAAGAACGGGAAGAGAACCCCAAAGAATATTATATACTCCTTTTCCTTGCCACACTTGGCGCTGCCATCCTGACTATCAGTCAACATTTTATATCCCTGTTCATCGGGCTGGAATTACTAAGCGTGAGCTTGTATGCATTGATTGCCTATCTGCGCAACAGGAACAATGCAGTGGAAGCTGGTATGAAGTACCTTGTACTGGCTGCACTGTCCTCCGCCTTCCTGCTGTTTGGAATGGCGCTCATCTACATGGAAACTGGCAGTATGAAGTTTTCCGATATTGCAGCACAACAGGCATTGATAGGATCAACGCCTTTATTCCTGCTGGGGCTGGGTACTATTACCGTAGCTATAGGATTTAAACTGGCCCTGGTACCATTTCACCTATGGGCGGCAGATGTGTACCAGGGTGCTCCCTCTCCCGTCACAGCATTCATTGCCACCATTTCCAAGATAGGTACATTTGCAATGTTGCTCCGATTTGCACAAAGCATTCATCTGCAGCAGTATCCGTTGGCTATCACTATCTTTTCTGTGATCGCTATTGCCTCTATGGTAACGGGTAATATACTGGCGCTGCAACAGCGCAACCTGAAGCGCCTGCTGGCCTATTCATCAATAGCGCATTTCGGCTATCTGCTCGTAGCATTCCTTCCGGGCAATGATGCGGGTACTGAAGCCGCCATTTTCTACCTGACTGCTTATGCTGTTACCTTATTATCTGCCTTTGGGGTGATCATTCTCATGTCTTCCAGGCAACGTGATGCGGAAGATCTGCATACATACGATGGGCTGATGTGGAAAAGACCTATCATAGCTACCATACTGGCAATCTCGCTGTTATCGCTGGCTGGCATTCCACTGACAGCCGGTTTTCTGGCGAAATTCTTTGTACTCTCAGCGGGTGTACATCAATCCGTTTGGTTACCATTGATAGTGCTGGTACTAAGCAGTGTGATCGGTCTTTATTACTATCTGCGCGTCATTAATGCCCTGTTCTCCACAACAGTATCTACAGAGGCAATTCCCGAGCCGGTACACCCATTTTTCTATGTCTCCACTTATGTAACATTAGTGATCATGGCAGGGCTGATATGCTGGCTGGGATTATTTCCGGGGTTTACATTACAGGGCATACGGGCTTTTTTATCGTTGCATTAGATATTGATTTTTAGTCAGCTCCGGTCTGTGAATAGATTTTATTTGTCATGCAGTATATTGCATTACAAATAAGCCCAATCTATGAAACAAGTTTTTTACTTACTCCTTACTCTCTTTACCATTCAAAGCTTTGCGCAATCCCGAAAATATCCTTATTACGACAGCCATAAATGGGGCCTTGTTAACGATAGCAACCAGGTAGTGGTTCAACCAAAGTATGATGCTGAGTTTTGGATTTTCAGAGAAAAGATTGCCATTGTGCAGCAAGGTGGCTTATACGGTTCCATAGGGATTGATGGTGCGGCGATAACACCCTGCCGTTATGATTCCATCTACATTATCAAAGGTTTCACTGCAGCCGCCCGGTTGAAAGGTAAGTTCCGGCTGGTAGATGTAAGTACTGGTAAAGAGCTTTCTGGTATTGGATTTAACAAATGGAAAGAGAGCAAACATGATAATCCGGCCATACTGCCAGTAAGTATTGGTGCCAAATGGTATTTCATGAATATGGTTACCGGTCAGCTGATCAATAAGCAGGGGTATGATGAGGTTGGATTTGTTACCACTGGTTATTATGAAGGTATGGTGCAGCAGGGGGATAAATATGGTGTATTAAATCTTACCACCGGCGCTCTTATTGCGCCCATCAAATATGATCACCTGGTATACAAAAGCCAGGGAGCCTTTGACGCCATTGAAGGAGATCAAGTGTTTTCTTACACTGCCGATGGCAAGGTGAGACCGGGAAATGCTGCTATACTGACACAGAACGAATCCGCTTCTATGAACTACGAGGCAGCTATTTCTGACGATCCCTATGTTGGCTATATGAGCATGTATGTATCAAAAGGGGAAGGCAACGATTGGAAGGTCACTTATGAAAAACGAAATTATTTAAATTCACCGGTAAAGCCTGACAAGGAGTTCCTGTTGACTGGTTATAACAATGTTGAAAAGTTCTACTATGATGAAACCAGGCAACCGAAAGCGCTGCTGAAGGTGGTGCAAAACGGTAAAACCGGGTTGATAGCACCGGAAGGAGATGTGTTACTACCTTGTATTTATGATAGCATCCGAAATGAAGGCGGCTACTATGTTCCCCAGGTAAATGGCAAGGAAGGATTAATTAAGCCTGACTGGAGGGTGCTGAGCCAACCTGTTTTTAAACGGGTGTATTATGCTAATTACGAGGCGGAAGCCTATCTGGTAGAAATGCCGGATGGGAAGAAAGGTTATATGAATATGCATAATGGGAGGATATATATTCCGGGAGTGGGGAGGTAAAAAGGAAACGGGGACAATACCGGAGTCGAACCGGTGACCTCTTGCATGCCATGCAAGCGCTCTAGCCAACTGAGCTAATTCCCCAGGCGTATAATAATTCTATTAATTCTTTTTTCCGGGACAGTGATTTTTTTTATCTTTAATAAGATAGACCACCGTACTGATTATTACCACCACATCAACCCTTTTAATGTGCACCTATTATTCGCACTCAGACCTCCCCAAAGGGTCTTTCGGAGGCAAAGCCGATGGACTTATTTTTTTAACCAAAAACAGCTTTCATGTCCCTCCTTATTATATCATACCCGACCGATCTATTCAAGCGATAATTGCAGGGCAGCTTACGCCTGAACAGCTTTTTCATGAGTGGATAACCCGTGAGCATCCTGATCCCCATACATTATGGGCATTACGATCCAGTGCTGAAGTAGAAGACGGCACTGCACAATCGTATGCAGGTCAGTTTCAAACAGTGCTCAACTGCAAAGCGGAAGCACTACCGGCTGCGCTAGCGAAAGTGATAACAGGATTTAAGGAGGTGCAGTCTTCTGCTTATCATAAAGGCGAAGCATTTGGTTGTCATGTGATCATTCAGGAAATGGTGCAGGGAGAGATCGCCGGGGTAGGATTTTCAGTAAATCCGCTGGACCAGGATAATGAAAATCCAATGGTTAATATTATTCCCGGTGCTGGTTTCAGGCTGGTTTCAGGGGAAGAAAATGGGATGAGCATAGACCTGGCTGCCGCCAGGGTAACGATACTGTCTACACAGGAAATGTACAACGGGCAGGTATTTGAAGGCGAATATAAAGACGTGACATGGAGTAGTGAGGAACTGTTTCAAAAAGCGGCGCCTGCCTTGAATACGATAAGAGAACAATTGCGCTGGCTAAAGGAGCTTAAAGGATACGAGGTAGATACAGAATTTACCATTGCAGCTGGCAAGGTATATTGGTTGCAGGTGAGGCCGATCACCGCCCTCATACCCAAAGGTTCATATATCGTGTGGGACAATTCTAACTTATCGATCAATTATCCAGGGGTGACCTTACCATTGACCAGTTCTTATATGCGCTATTCCTATAGCAGGGCATATATTAGTATGGCCAGATTCCTAGGGGCCGGAGCATCCTTTGTAGCAAGGAATAATGAATTGTTTCAAAATATGCTGGGGACTATCCAGGGCGGCATGTATTATAATATTACAGCATGGCAACAACTGTTATATCAGTTGCCCTTTGGACGAAAGACCAGCCGGCTGATTACGAAAATGATGGGAGCAGCGGATGCAAAGTTTAGTAAACCGGCTACGCGCTTCTCTCCTCTTGTATATGCAAAGCTGTTCTTCAACCTGATGAAGAGTATTGTTTTCTTTGGTTATTATAAACGAAAATATCTCGCACAATATCATCAGACGCTATCCTTATTTGAAGGAACACCACTGGGCTCTCATGAAGCATTAATAGCCCTGCATGATCAGCTGGCATCCGCATTGAGCAGATACTGGTATCCTCCCATGATCAATGGGTTCTTTGCCATGCTGTCTTACAATGGCTTTAAAAAGATCATTCCTGATCTGCTCAATGATGCTATTAGCGGTATTGGAGATGTCATTTCCGTAGAAATTGTGCGTGCATTACAGGAGCTGATCCGTCAGCTGCATGCACATGAAGCTGTTAAGAACATTATTTTGGAACAAGAGAGCAGCGAAGCCCTTCTGCTTATTCAAACGGCGTATCCGGCATATTATGCATTGATTATGTCTTATCTGGACAAATATGGCGAACGCTGTGATGATGGGGAAATGAAGATGGAAACAGTGAATTATCGCGAAGACCCAACGAAATTTATCAGTCTCTTAAAAGCCAATTTATCTATACCTTATCAACCACGCGCACCATCAACACCCTTTGATTATGTGCAGCGATTAAAACAATATCATCCTGTTAAACGTTGGTTATTACGAAAAGGATTAGTATTCACTATCAACCGTGTACGCGACAGAGAAAACTTCCGGTTTATCAGGACAAAATCATTTGCCATGGCCAGGCAGATTTTCAGAGCAATGGATCAACGGTTGCTGGAGAAAGGCAGTATCACAACAAAAGGAGACACATTATACCTGCAATTCGAAGAATTAATGAATCCCCAGCTGAACAGTAGTTATCAAACGTTGATCAGTGAAAGAAAAGAAGCATACGCAGTATATCAAACCACATATCAACCAACAAGGTTCCACCAGATCGGAGAGCAGTTTTTTGCTATAGAGAAGGCAGCTATAACAGATCAGGCACTTTCAGGAACAGGCTGTAGCAGCGGCATTGTAACAGGAGAAGCATTACTGGTACATAGTCAGAACATCCATGGGTTAGATGTGGAAGGAAAAATCCTGATCGCAACTTTCTTTGAACCCGGATGGATAGGACTATTTGCCAGAGCTGGCGGGCTGATCGCCGAAAAAGGCAGCCTGCTGTCTCATACCGCCATCTTATGCAGGGAAATGGGGATCCCGCTGATAGTAAGCGCCACAACTGCCACTCAAACGATAAGGGATGGTGAAACTATTAAAATGAATGGAGCAACCGGCTCTATTGAAAGATTAAGCATCCATGAATAAGCTCTTCAAAACAATCGCACTATTAAGTCAGGTAGATATTACCCCGGCAGAGCAGGCATTTTGCAGACAGCAACTTTTGCAGACGGATACAAATGCCTTTTTTGACTATTGCTATCAATGGAAAATGGCCCCGTGGATATGTATCCAGCTCAAAAGACATGGGCTGGAAGCATTCTCTAATGCGCAATTCGAAGCCGCTTATAATAAGATCAAATCAGAAAATGAGCAACGGAATGCCATTGCCGCCCGCTTTCTGAAAGCCTTCCATGAAAACAATATCGACGTTATTATTTTGAAAGGCAATTTGTTTGCACATACTATTTATGCTGATACAGGATATAAAAAGATGAATGACTTTGATATCCTGATCCGGAAAGAAGACTGGGGTAAAATTCACAGGATCTATCTTGACCTTGGGTTTATTCCTTTAGGGTTTGGATGGAGTGGTGAAAAGGAAAAGGAAACAACGTTCAGCCATACTGCCATTCCTTTTATCAGTCCGGATTTCAAGTGTATCATCGGTACGCAGTGGGGGTTAAAATCACCTACCACACCACACAAGGTGAATATCCAGGAAACATGGGATACGGCATTGCCATTTACGTTTGAAGGGATTCCCTGTAAGCAGCTTTCTCCTGCATACAATCTTTTACACCTGGTATTGCACATGGGTATTTATAAATGCGGGATCAGGGATTGTATGGATGTGTATAACCTGATCGCAGCTAATACCTGGGATGAAGCAGCCCTTTTTGAGCTGATCGAAAAGTCGAATGCGAGGGAAAAGTTCCTTTTTACGTTAGAGATGTGTCAGTTATGTACGGGAAAGATGCCGCCAGCATGGCTGAATGAGCTATCATTGAAGAAGTCCTCATTTATTGGGCGGCGTTTACGCAAAAGGAAAGCGATGTTTGCCGATACGGGGGATATCCACTTTTCTTATCACGACTATTTTCAGGATATCGAAAAGAATGTCATTTATCTGAATCTCTTCCCCAAGTTCCATCATCGCATTTATTTCTATGGGAAGGTACTTCGTATGATCTACTTCCCGGATAAGGAGCATAGCCTGAAATTCATAGATAAATTTCATCAACCAACTATTATCAACAAGCTAAAAGGAAGGTTGCAGGCTCCCTGGTTCTCATTTTCACTCATCGCCCAGGAAGTAGGCTGGCAGGTGACTTGTCTACTCTTTGTAAAGCTATTCTTTGATGTAATGCTTTCACCTGTGAATTATGTTTTTCCCAGGGCATCTTATTTTGATTACCTGCGTCAGCACAATATTGATCCTGACAAAATAAAGAAAGTTGTAAGCAATGTACAATAACGAAAGACGCATTATTTGCATTACAGGAGCTGATGGCTCCGGGAAATCTACGCTGGTAGATGGTATAAAGAAAGAATGTCCACAGGCATATGAGGTCAGTATCTGGGATATGCTGGCCAATCCGGCGGCAAAGATCTTTACCAGTAAAAAAGATATTGATGATTATTTGTGTCTGCTTTCTGCCGATGCACGGCTCCTGTTCCTGGCACATGCCATGGAGGCAGCTATGGATATGGCGTTGCGATCAGATGCTCCTTTATTACTGATCAATGCTTATTACTATAAATATTTTTCCGCAGAAGTATTGATGGGGGCCAATCCCGCATTAGAAAAACAACTGGCTGGCAGAATGCCTGTTCCGGACAAGACCATTTATCTGCATCATGCACCTGCATTGAGTGCAGCAAGAAAGACACGGTTCTCAAAATATGAATGTGGGTGCAGAGAAGCCACGGCAGCAAACTTCATTGACTTTCAAAATAAGGTGGTGATGGAATTTGAAAGGTATATACAACCAGACTGGTATTTACTGGATGCTTCACATGATGTACCTACATTATCTTCTATGGCTATTCAATTCATTTCTCCATGTTAAAGACAATTCTCATTACAGGATTAGATGGCTGTGGGAAAAGCACGCTATTTTCAAAACTAAAGGAAAGAAAGCCGGCACACGTGGCCCTGATCAATTTACCGCATATTGATGAACATAGTTTGCCTGCAACATCAGTTTTAAAAACGAAGGCACAACTGTTAAACCAGATGAGCAGGGAGGCAGATGAAGCGAACTGGAGTGATTTAAAAGCGCTCGCATTGCTGGGTGCTATGCTACTATACGGCCAGCTGGTGCAGGAGATTGCTACACCACTAACCCGTGTGCTGATCGTGGAAAGACATCCGCTTATTGATCCATTGATCTACGCTAAATTCTATGGTGAGCGAATCTCATCAGGGCTGGAACGACTGGATTATTATAACGCTACATACAGCGATCTGCTTGCATTTATAGTTAGCTTATTGCCGATTGAGAGCAAGGGGAATTATGCCGGGGAAATCTTCCATTTTATTGGCGCTGCATTTAAAAATGGGACACTCTCTGAAATCTTCAAAGCGGCATTGCCTGATAAGATATTCTTTCTGAAGGCTGATCCAGCGCTTTTACTAAGCCGGATCTCTGCAAGAAAAGTAGCAGAGCCTCATGAGCAATTACCCGTCCTTACCTTGCTTGACAAGACCTATGATTCTTTATTTGCAGGCATTCCAGAAAGGGTTGAATACATTGATGCATCACATTTCGAACAGCTGGATAAATTTTATGATACGCTAATGGAAGACATCTCTAAAAATAACTGACATGAATAACTACCCCATTATTCCAGGAAGAGGTTTGGTAAGCCCCTATTCTACCAGGCTCCGTCATGAGTATTTGCACGAGCTGGGCTACTCTACCAAACACATTTCATCATCAGGTCTTTTACATGGAGATATACAAAATAAGATAGAGTCCTATATCGGTTCTGTTGAAATTCCTATTGGGCTGGTGGGCCCGCTCTTACATATTGCGGATGGTAAAGAGGAATATGCATATACAGGGGCTGCAACCCTGGAAGGCGCACTGGTAGCAAGTATGAACAGAGGAGCAAAGGCCGCCAGCATGAGTGGCGGTATTAAAACAACATTCGTGCATCAGAAAATGAGCCGTTGTCCCATGTTGCTTTTTGCATCCCCGGTTAAAGCAAGGGCCTTCTTTGACTGGTTACCAGCAAAGTTTCAGGTTATTAAAACGGAAGCAGAGAAATATTCCAATCACGCTACATTGTTATCAATTGAGCCTATCATAGTGGATAGCGTGGTGCATACAAGGTTTTATTATCGTACGGGAGATGCCTCCGGACAGAATATGACGACTACCTGTACATGGCATGCCCTGCTGTTCATTGTCGGGCTGTTCGAAACAGAAACCGGCATCACTATCACTAATTACTTTATTGAGGGCAATGGCTCTTCCGATAAAAAGATCTCCTCTCATTCTGTTACCAATGGAAGAGGCGTGCATGTGATAGCAGAATGTCACCTTTGTGAAGCTGTGATCGTGAATGTGCTACGCACTACTTCGGACGATATTCTAAGTTGTTTTGCGCCTTCTGTGGTGTTAGCAAGGATGGACAAGATGTTTGGGTATAACATCAATGTAGCCAATACAATTGCAGCCATCTTTGCTGCTACAGGACAGGATCTGGGCTGCCTGCATGAATCGTCTGTAGGCATGTTGAATTTAGAAAAAACTAAAGATGGGTTATACATTTCACTTTGCCTTCCTACACTGGTGATAGGCACAATAGGCGGGGGTACTTCTGTACCCAAGCAAAAGGAAATGCTGGAATTGATGCATTGTTACGGGAAAGGGAAGCTGGAGAGATTTGCACAGTTAATTGCCGCTTTTGCCTTATCGCTGGAGATTTCAACCTGCGCGGCTATTGTAAGTGGTGCGTTTGCCAAAGCACATGAAAAACTGGGCCGTAATAAACCGGTGAACTGGCTGACGAGATCCGAAATGAATGAACAGCTCATCAACAGCATCATGGGGCAATATTGTGCAGCGTACAAATCCCTTTCTGTTTGTTTTGAAGAAAAGGAAATGGAAAATGGGATTGTGACAAACCTTACCGGGAAAACCAGCAACAAGCTATTAGGCTTCTTTCCTTTTACGGCACAGAATGACCAGTACCATTTGTCATTGCTGGTCAAGTCCAAGGCAATGGATGAAGATGTGATCAAAGGTCTGCATAGTATGGCTGCTGCAATTGACCCGGCGTTGTCTGATCTGCTCTATCATTACCGGCATTGTACTGAATATTACAATTGCCATCTGAAGGAGATATTTATGTATGAGGATCTAAATCAGCATGGGTTCTCCATAACACCGGCTTTCTATGGAAGTAGGCAACATCATGAGCGGGAAATTTATTTGCTGATCACTGAGTTTTTGCATGAACAGGATATGTATCTTTTTAATACAGAAAACAAACCTGAGCTATGGCAGGTAGCAGATATTGAGAAAATGATCGCTAGTATTACGGCTGTTCATCAATATTATTATTTAAACAATGATCATATTTCAGCACAGTTGATTCCACAATTTGATCCCTCCCAGTCGATGCCGCTTTATGAGAAATTAATTCACATTATCGTGAAGGAGGATGATAATGAAGCGTTAAAAAGGTTGTATGGATTTTTGAAAGACCTGACGACTATTGAGACAACACTTCCTGTATGTGTGATCCATAATGACTTTAATCCGAGGAATGCAGCTATCCGTAAAAATGGAGAGGTGTGCATCTATGATTGGGAGCTGGCGGTCAGGAATATTCCACATCGGGATATTGTAGAGCTGCTGGCATTTGTGCTGACGGATCCAAAGGATGTGATAAAATATATTGGTGTGCATGCGGCTGCATGGGGCAGGGATTTGAATGATAAGGCATGGGTGGGAGGATATGTGTATGCATTGAAGGAGTTTCTGGTATGCAGGATGTCCTTTTACAAAGCTTCGGAGATCCTGATGAAGTTGAAATTTCCCAACAGGGTATTGCAGCATTGCTTCTCCATGTTAGCACATATTGAAGCGCTATTATGAGAAAATACATGTACCTGTTTTTAGGGTGTGTATTTCTCCTGCTGGCATATATAGGTATTTTGCTGCCCGGAGTACCTACGATTCCTTTCATTCTGCTTGCGGGATGGTTTTTTATGAGAGGTTCTGACAGATTTTATCAGTGGCTGTTGAGGAGGAGGTTTATGGGAAAGGTATTAGCCAGGTATAGCCATGGCGAAGGGGTATCTAAGGGTATGGTCTGGTTGGTGATCTCGCAGTTGTGGGTATCGTTGATCGTAGCGCAGGGGTTATTACGGCCGGAGGTGTGGGTAATGGTGGTGATCAATGCGGCGGGACTGGCAGGGAGTATGTTGATCTACAGGATGTTAAAATAACAAAAGCCTCGTACAACTGTACAAGGCTTTTTTATGGTGGAGCTGGCGGGAATCGAACCCGCGTCCAAACACATCCTCCGAAAGGCTTCTACATGCTTATTTATGCATTGTTTTTTCGAGACACGGCAGGGGCATAACTAACCAACCTTGTCCTTATCCGTTGTTGTTTCAGCACTCACTCACAGAAACCATGAGTACCTATTCTACATATTTGTGATTCGGCGGCGGCAGCTGGAGTAGACGGCCAGCTTGCGGCGGCTATAATGGGTGTCTAATCTCTGATTAGGCAGCCATGGCGTAGTTAGATTCGCCATTTGAAGTTTGGGTATTCAGATTTACGTGCTAATTATCCAACGCACGACATGCTTACACTTTCAAAGACCTATGCTGTCAAAACCGGGCAGCCCCAGATTTGCTTTCGCAGCTTACAAAGTTAAGGGATATTTAGATATAAATGAAATGTTAGTGGTTAATGACCTGCGGCCGGCTTAAAATGAGAAAGGAAGAATCAACCCGATAACACACTTGTAATCAATAACTTGAGGGGTTTATTATTTGGAAGACCAGGGAAAATGAGATAAATTTAGAAGTATAAACCATTAAACAGAATACAATGTCTGATTCGCAATTTACTATAGTGCTGGGTGCACTCAGGTCAATCGAAGAAAAGCTGAACCTGCGGTTTATGGCAGTTAATAACAGAATAGATAAACTTGAAAAAAGACTAAATTCAATAGAGATCAAATTTGACCACAAATTTGAAATTGAGGATGCGAGATTTGAAAAAATAGAATACAGCCTGGATGAAATAGATAGACGCATGTTAAAACTGGAACCAAAAGTCAGCGCTGCATAAAACTATAAAAAAAGAAGGAAGAAGCCTTCCGACCTCTTCCTTCTTCAAAATTTAAATTTATACTTACTTCCCAAATATACTCCTGTAAATATCCAACCCGTTCGCATACAACAGCAACCCAAACAATATCACCATTCCCACTATCTGTGCATACTCCAGGAACTTCTCACTTGGCTTCCTTCCCGTTACCATCTCATAAATCAGGAACAATACATGCCCCCCGTCTAACGCAGGAATCGGCAGAATGTTCATAAATGCCAATATGATAGACAACAATGCCGTCATCTCCCAAAACGACATCCAATCCCACTCGCCAGGAAATAACTTCGCTATCGTCATAAAACCACCTAAAGACTCGCTCGCCTTCACCTCTTTAGACACAAAGATCAAACGCAACTGCTGTACATATCCTACCAGCGTATTGATACATTTTGTGAAACCAGCCGGAATCGCTTCCAGGAAAGTGAAATGCTTGACGGAGAACGTGAACATCTTCTCTGCATTCACATTCAACCCCAACACTGCTGTTTCAGGTACATGCACTGTCAGATTCACCGTATCTCCACCGCGCAATACCTGCATAGGCACTATCCGGTTCTTATCTTTTACTATTTCCTTTTTGTATTCGTGATAATAATAAGCAGGCTGTCCATTCAGCGTCAGGATCTGGTCGCCTTTACGGATACCGGCACTGTCCGCAGGTGTTTTGGCTGCCACTGTATCTACCAGGAAAGGCACCCTCACATCCATCAGAGAATTCTTGTGCTTGATCATCTTACCCACAAATCCTTCCGGAATTGCGATATCTATTTTCTGTCCATCGCGGGAAATCTGAATGGTTTTAGCCTCACGCAAAATGATCTTACCAGGAATCGCTTTGAAGTTCTCCACTGGTTCATTCGCTACACTCAGAATCATATCGCCATCCTTCAGCCCGATTGTTTGCGCCAGTGAATCGGCAGCAATACCGTAAGTGGTATTGGCCGTAGGCAGGTAGGTTTCACCCCAGTGCCATAACATCATGGAATAGATGAGGAAGCCTAACAGCAGGTTTACCGTCACCCCACCAATCATAATGATAAGGCGCTGCCATGCTTTTTTGGAACGGAACTCCCATGGCTCCGGTGGCTTAGCCAGCTGCTCGCGGTCCATGCTTTCGTCCACCATACCGGAGATCTTTACATAACCGCCCAGTGGTAACCAACCTACTCCATACTCTGTTTCACCTTTCCTGAACTTGAATAATGAAAACCAGGGGTCAAAAAAGAGATAAAATTTCTCTACGCGCGTCTTAAACAGTTTTGCAGGGATAAAATGCCCGAGCTCGTGCAATACTACCAGTATAGATAGTGACAGAATCAACTGCCCGGCTTTTACCAATATTTCTTGTGTTGTCATGTATGCTTTGTCTGACAGTAAATATATGTTGTTTTTTCTCTATAACAGGAATGGCAAAGATAGCCGGTATAACTGCGATATTGCAGCTATGCCATGTTATAAAGTTCTTAAATTATGATAGCGTTGATCATATTGTTCGCGTGTTCCCTTGCTGCCAGGTCACTTTCATAGTAGTCATGCAGAGTCGGCCTTTCGATGAATGGCACTTTGACCATGATCTCTTCTATTACATCTGTCATCTGCAGGAAGCCGATACGGTTTTTCAGGAATGCGTGTACTACCTCTTCGTTCGCCGCGTTCATCACACAGGCTGCATTACCGCCTTTCAGCATCGCCTCGATAGCGATACCCAGGTTGCGGAAAGTCTTGGCATCCGGCTGTTCGAATGTGAGGTTAGAGTAGTTCCTGAAAGAGAAACGAGGGAAGTCGTTTACCAGTCTTTCGGGATACCCCAGGGCAAACTGGATAGGCAGTTTCATATCGGGCAGGCCCATCTGGGCTTTCATACTACCATCTACAAACTGTACCAGGGAGTGAATAATGGATTGCGGGTGGATCACTACTTCGATCCTGTCAGGATCAATGTTGAAAAGCCAGCGTGCTTCGATCATTTCCAGCCCTTTATTCATCAGGGTTGCACTGTCAATGGTGATTTTAGGCCCCATGCGCCAGTTTGGATGCTGAAGGGCATGGTCTTTTTTCACATTGATGAGGAAGTTGGTTTTTTTACCCAGGAAAGGACCACCTGAAGCGGTGAGGATCATCTTTTCCACCTTGGCAGAGGACTCGCCCATCAGACACTGGAAGATGGCTGAGTGCTCAGAGTCTACGGGTATGACGGGTACATTCCTTTTTCTGGCAGCGCCCATGACAATATCACCGGCTACGACCAGGGTTTCCTTGTTCGCCAGGGCGATGGGGGTACCCTGTTCAATGGCAGCCAGGGTTGGCGCCAGGCCGGCAAACCCCATGATGGCAGCCAGCATCATATCGATCGAGCTCCAGGAAGCTACCTCTACCATTGCTTTGGCACCGGCAAATACCTTGATGCCTTTGTCAAAAAGTACTTCTTTTACGCTTTCGTATTTTGATTCATCAGCAATTACTACAGCATTAGGTCTGAATTTGAGGGCCTGTTCTATGAGCAGATCTGCATTGACACCAGCGGTCAATACTTCGACACTGAACTTATCAGGATGCGCCTCGATTACCTCCAGCGCCTGTATACCAATTGATCCTGTGGAGCCAAAAATGGCTATATTTTTCTTACTCATTGTTGCAATAATAAGGGAATTACAAGAAATGCGGACATGAGTCTATCCTGCTTTAGGCCAGATAATTCATCAGCTCGTCTGCCAATGTTCTGTCGTTGCTAAGTCTGGGCACTTTGTTCTGACCACCCAGTTTACCTACAGACTTCATATAATCTATAAAACCCTGTTTCTTTACTGTCCTGATCTTTAACGGTTGCAGAATATTGCCGGTGAGCAGGTCGTCGTAATAAATATTCTTTTTACGGAGGTTGTCATCCACCCTTTTTGCAAAGGCGGTGATATCTGCAGGCGGATTTTCGAACTCCACAAACCATTCATGGTAAGGCAGTTCGCCGGCAGCAGGACTTACCATAGGTGCTACGGTAAACTCCGCGATTTGTAAATTATCTTCTTTCGCTGCGGTCATCAGGCTGTATTCTACTTCTTCCCCAATCACGTGTTCACCAAAGGCAGAGATGAAATGTTTGATACGGCCGGTCACCAGCAGTCGGTAAGGATTTGTGGATACGAATTTCACAGTATCGCCAATGTTGTATCCCCACAGGCCCGCGTTGGTGCTGACTACGAGGGCATAGTTGACACCGACCTCCACATCTTTCAGGGAAAGACGGGTAGGATTTTCGTTGAAGATTTCATTGGCAGGTATGAATTCGTAGAAAATACCGGAGTTGGTATTGAGCAAAAGACCTTTGTGCTCCTGTGTATCCTGGAAGGCGAAGAACCCTTCGGATGCTGGGAAAGTCTCGATGGTATTGATGGGACGACCAATAGATGCCATGAGTTTTGCGCGATAGGGTTCAAAGTTCACCCCTCCATATACGAGTACATCGAGGTTTTTGAACAGTTCACCCACTGGCTTTCCACTACGCTCTATCACCCTGTCAAAGTACATCTGCATCCATGGTGGAATACCCGAGATGAGGGTCATATCCTGATTGATGGTTTCATCTACTATTTTATCCAGCTTGGTTTCCCAATCTTCGATACAGTTAGTTTCGTAAGTGGGCAGCTGATTGGTACGCAGGTAGCGGGGTACGTGGTGGTTCACGATGCCACTGAGGCGGCCATAGGGAATACCACCCACCCTTTCCAGCACGGGAGAACCGGAGAGGAAGATGAGTTTACCATTGGCAAAGTCAGTGTGGCCGGTTTCTGCCATGTAGTTGAGCAGGGCATTCCTGGCTGTATCAATATGATTAGAGATAGATTCCTTGGTGATCGGAATATACTTTACCCCGCTGGTGGTACCAGATGTCTTGGCAAGATAGATGGGCAAGCCTTTCCAGAGGATGTTCTGTTTGCCTTCTTTAATTTTATTAATATAAGGCTTAAACTGTTCATAGTCTCTGATAGGTACTGCCTGTCTGAAATCATTATAGGAATGGATATTGTCAAAGTGGTGGTCTTTTCCAAATTCGGTCTTCCTGCCTGTTTTAATCAACTCCTCCAGGATAGCTTCCTGGTCTTCTACCGCCCTCTGCATCTCCTTCCTGATCCTGTTGGCTACAATGGAAGCAAATGGTTTGGCAAGCAGTGATTTAAGCTTCATGCCCATTATTTTAGAATATGAGAAAGGACAAATGTATAAAATAAAAATTGTTATAAAAGGAATGGAATGAACTGCCTGCAGGCAGTTTTTTTACTGATGACCATTCTGTTTGAATAATGGCAAGATCAGCTGTGAATGTGGCTTTTAAGGTAATGCTATGCATAGTGGATCGTGGAACTTACATATAATAACAAACTATATTAAAATAAACTACGTATCTTTGAAAATATATAGTATTCTCCTTTAAAACGTATGCCTTGACCGCAAACGCATTTTAAATATGGAGAAAACTTTGTCAATTTAAAAACAAATCCTACTTTTGCAGGAAATTATTTTTGGATCACTATGTTTGCAGTTGTAAAAATCGCAGGTCAGCAATTCAAAGTACAAAAAGACCAAGAAATCTTTGTACAACAGTTGCAGGGAAATATTGGAGATAAAGTGCAGTTCTCTGAAGTGTTGTTAATAGATAATGGCGGCGCGCTGACCGTTGGTACTGATGTAAAATCAGTAGTTAAAGCAGAAATCCTGAGTCACGTTCAGGGAGATAAGGTTATTGCTTTCAAAATGAAACGCAGAAAAGGTTTCAGAAAGAAAGTAGGGCACCGTACTCACTTTACGAAGATCCGTATTTCAGAAATTGCTTAATTAATTAAAGTTTTAAACTTACATAGAAATGGCACATAAAAAAGGTGAAGGTAGTGTAAAGAATGGCCGTGACTCTCAAAGCAAAAGGCTGGGAGTAAAAATATTTGGTGGTCAACCTGCTGTATCTGGCAACATCATCGTTCGTCAGCGCGGTACCGTTTATCATCCAGGTGCTAACGTAGGAATTGGTAGAGATTTTACCATTTTTGCGGTAGCTGATGGTGTTGTTGAGTTCAGAAAAGGACGCGAGAACAGAACCATCGTTTCTGTAAAATCATTTGACACCACTGCCCAGGCATAAGTCTGGCGCAGTGTTTGCCATAAAGTTTTTTTTAATACCCAATTTTAATTACTAACCCAAAATTCAAAAAACAATGGCAACAATTAAAAAAGCGGCTAAAAAAGCTGCTCCTAAAAAGGCTGCTGCTAAGAAAGCAACCGCTAAGAAAGCCGCTCCTAAAAAAGCTGCTGCTAAGAAAGCAACTGCTAAGAAAGCTGCTCCTAAGAAGGCTGCTGCTAAGAAAGCTGCTCCTAAAAAAGCTGCTGCTAAGAAAGCCGCTCCTAAAAAAGCTGCTGCTAAGAAAGCCGCTCCTAAAAAAGCTGCTGCTAAGAAAGCTGCTCCTAAAAAGGCTGCTGCTAAGAAAGCTGCTCCTAAAAAGGCTGCTGCTAAGAAAGCTGCTCCTAAGAAGGCTGCTGCTAAGAAAGCCGCTCCTAAGAAGGCTGCTGCTAAGAAAGCTGCTCCTAAGAAGAAGGCTGCTGCTAAGAAGAAAGTGGTTGCTCCAGTGGCACCACAGACCGATGCTCCTTCAACTGAAGCATAATTACGATTTTACACACTGTGAAATAAAGGTTCTGGTGAATAACCAGGACCTTTCGTGTTTTTATGGGGTTGAGACTGGCCTGCAACAGCAAGAAAGAGGGCTTGATTTTCAATGGCTGAAATTGCCTAACAAAGGTTTAAAAAAGGCAATAAATCCTTCCCTAAAAAGCCGAAATTCGCAGTTCAAATCAAATTATGCCGGATAACAGCACTATCGCAGACAACTTCTCGTTGCTGTCCAAACTCATGGACATCCACGGTGAAAACAGCTTCAAAGCCAAGTCGTTCGCCAATGCAGCATTCACTGTAGAAAAGCTCACCACTTCCCTACAAGACATGCCCAGCGGGGAGATCGCCAAAATCAAAGGATTCGGCGAATCCATCAGCAAAAGCATCCAGGAAATGCTGCAAACAGAACAATGGAGCCTGCTCGATAGCTATATCGAAAAAACTCCCGCCGGCATTCTTGAAATGATGAAAATCAAAGGCCTGGGGCCTAAAAAAATCGCTTCTATCTGGAAAGACCTGGAAGTAGAATCCCTCGGAGAACTACTCTATGCCTGTAATGAAAACCGCCTCACACTCCTGAAAGGTTTCGGCCAGAAAACACAGGACAGCGTAAAACAAAGCATCGAATTTTATTTCAGTAACCGCGACCGGTATCTCTTTGCCGAAGTAGAAACCCTCGCAAATGAACTGGAAAAAGAAATACAAATACTGTTTGCACCAGCCGCTGCTGCCCTCACCGGACAGATAAGAAGACAGGAAATCATCATCGATGAAATAGAACTGGTGATAGACGCTTCACCTGCTCTTATCCAGGAGAAATTAACTTCTCTCACCTTCATAGAAGAAACACCTAACTCCCTGCTGTTTCAGCACGCACAAAAGGTCAAAGTGAGGATCTATCCATCTGCCATCGACGATTTTGGTAAATCTCTCTTCCTCACCACCGCCACTCCCGCTTTCATTGAAAGCTTCTTTGCAGCTGGCGGCGCTGCCGGCCTTACCCCCGGCGCCACGGAAGAACAAATCTTTGCCCAGGCAAACATGCCCTACCTCCCGCCCTGCCTCCGCAACGACGGCAGTATGCTGGCAGTACAGCAACTCCCCGACCTGATCACCCCACAAGACATCAAAGGCATCATCCACTCTCACAGTACCTGGAGCGATGGTCAATATTCCCTGGAAGAAATGGCCCTCGCCGCCAAAGCACAGGGCTTTGAATACCTGGTGATCAGCGATCACTCCCGCTCTGCATTTTATGCAAACGGACTTAGTATTGAGCGCATTGCTGAACAACATGGACAGATCGATGCACTCAATCAACAACTCGCACCTTTCCGCATTTTCAAGAGCATAGAAGCAGATATTCTCAACGATGGCAGCCTCGATTATCCAGACGAAATTCTGGCTTCGTTCGACCTCGTGATCGCTTCCGTTCACTCCAATCTCAAAATGAGTGAAGAGAAAGCCATGAGCAGACTGCTGAAAGCAATTGAAAATCCATATACCACCATCCTGGGCCACATGACCGGACGACTCCTGCTGAGCCGTAACGGTTATCCTGTAGATCACCGCCGCATCATCGACGCCTGTGCCGAACACAATGTAGTCATTGAACTGAATGCACATCCCCGCCGGCTGGACATCGACTGGGAATGGATTCCTTATGCCCGTGAAAAAGGCGTACTACTATCCATCGACCCCGATGCCCACAGCATAGCAGGTTACAAAGACGTTTACTACGGTACCTTAGCCGCCCGTAAAGGTGGTCTGACTGCCGCTGGCAACCTGAGTAGCTATTCAAAAGAAGCTTTAGAAAAATATATCCACAACAGGAAAAAATAAGGATAATGAAACTGATCTATATCTATGATCCCATCTGTGGATGGTGTTACGGCTTTACGCCTGTGATCCAGCAGATACAGGAGCAATTTAAAGGAGAGATGTCGGTAGAAATACTGTCTGGCGGCATGTTATTGAATGCCAACCGCCGCCCTGCCTCCGCCATGTACAACTACATCAAAGAAGCACACAAACAGGTGGAAGCTACCACCGGCATTACTTTTGGCGAGCCATTCCTAAACGAATACCTGCGCTCAGACGATATTATGGATTCTGAAAAACCAAGCATTGCACTGACCGTATTCAAGCAATACCAGCCGGAAAATGCGGTAAACTTTGCACACGATATGCAGGTAGCGCTTAACTTTGAAGGCAAGAGCCTCAATGATACTGACACCTACATACCCATACTGGAGAAATACAATATTCCGGTACAGGCCTTCCTGAACAACATGAAGGAAGATGATAATAAATACGCTACCAATCAGGAGTTTAATATCGTACAGCAATGGGGCATTACCGGCTTCCCTGCTGCCATTCTTGAAAAAGACGAACAGTTATACCTGATAGCACGTGGCTTTACGCCCAAAGAACGACTCCTACAGGTGATTGAGGAGATAAAAAATAAATGATGTACCAGATCACACATGCTACCACGCAGGACATTTCCATTATACAGGAGCTGACCAATCTGATATGGCCAGCTACCTATCTGTCTATCCTCACCCAGGAACAAATGGACTATATGATAGCCATGATGTATAATACGGAAGAACTGACCAGGCAACTCACTTCGGATCATACCTTTCTCCTGCTGTGGGACGGAGACCGCGCCATTGGCTTTGCAGGCTATAGCCCGAAAGAAGAGCCTGGTGTGTACAAGCTGAACAAGATATACCTGCACCCTGACTACCAGGGAAAAGGGGCCGGCAAATTCCTGCTCAATACCGTCATTGATGCAGTAAAAGCAACTGGTGCTCACCTGCTGGAACTAAATGTAAACAAGTATAACAAAGCCCGTTCATTCTATGAGAAAATCGGGTTTGAAGTCTACGAAGAGAAAGATATCGACATTGGCAATGGCTATTGGATGAATGATTTCATCATGAGGAAAGCGCTATAAAAAAATCCAGCCTGGTAAAAATACCAGGCTGTTTCCCAAGTTAACCATTAAAAGACACAACTTTTCTAATTAAAATCTTTGGGCGTTTTCCAGCTTAAATACAGCTGGCTTTTCACCGCATGAAAATACATACGATAAATGTTTAAACATGGATTTGCTTTGGATTTATTTTTTTTATTTTTCCCCCGTCTCCCATTAGCAATTATAAATCAATCAGATAGAAAAATAAAAGTCCCGCACCAAAGTGCGGGAACTGATGACCCCGTAGGGTATTTCGGTTAATAGACTAAAAAAGTCGGGGCAAAATCTCGTGATCGCTACTCCATCCAAATCTATAACTGATCATCAGCTCATGTGATACTGACTGTGCACCTTTGAGATTTGAATTTGTAGGTGTATCGTATGAATATCCCATTTCTAATTGTGGTGTCAATCTCACACCCACCATACCAGTCACTGTCTTTTCTGATCTCCAGGAAGCTCCCAGCCAGACCAGTTCTTTTAAGAGCACACTCGCATTGAAATCATAATTCAGGCCGGATCCCTTCACATCTCTCAGCAACAACGTAGGCTTGAATTTCAGATCATCGTTGATATCAAATACGTAGGCCGCCTGCATGTAGTAATGTGGTTTTGTCACAATCCTGTTTACACTTTTCCCGATATCAAAACTCTTGAACATGGGCGCACCTAAACCTAAGTAAAATTTCTCTGTAAATAATGCAAATCCGAAGCCAACATTTGTCTTCATGTAGCTCAGGTTGCTGGCAAAGGTAGGGTCTGTCGTAGTCAATGTACTGTTATTTTCTTTATACTGCGACATTCCTACTATCAGGCCCATAGCCAGTTGCAGCTCTTCAGTAAGGTGCACTTTCTGCGATGCAAAGATGTTTAAATCTGTACGGGTATCTACTGTGATGCTCTCCCTCATAGCAGAGAGCCCCAGGGTAGTTCCCCTTTCATTCAGCGGTGAATAAAATGAAAATGTAGCTGTTTTGGGGGCTCCGTCTACTCCCACCCATTGATTACGGCCATCTACAGTCAGTCTGGCTGATTCATCCAAACTTGCATAGGCAGGATTGATGACCAGGCCATTGAACATATACTGGGAATAGATAGGATCCTGTTGTGCCTTTGAAGGCAGATAGCACGCAAATAGGACCAACAGGGTAATTATTACTTTCTTCATATATACGGATTACAGGCAATAGAGGCATTTGCCTCCATTGCCTGGTTTTCTTATGATCTCTTTATGACAAGGAACCCGGTGTACTTGATCTTCTTACCCGAAACATCTGTTGCATGGATAATGAAGAAATAGGAACCATCCGGAACATCCTGATTTTTCGCACCTCCTGTATTCCCCTTACCGTTGAAATTGTTAGAACTGTTATTATAGCCTTTCGTTGTAAATACAGTACCACCCCAACGATTGAATACTGTTACTTCATTATCAGGATACAAATCAATATTTTCTATGTACATCACATCGTTACCCAATCCATCGCCGTTTGGAGACATTGCAGGATGTACACGCAGATTACCGTTGTTGTTGTCCTGCCATCTGCCATCGGTGATGAAACGCTCTACATAGTCAGGTACACCATCACCATCTGAATCACAATCCATACAGATCTTAATCAGACCTGTAGCTGTGCTCAGTGAATCGAGGGTAGGCACATTCTGCGTAGAAGATACTGTGGCCCTGAGCAAACGCATACCAAACATTTTGTTCTTTTCCACACTGTTTACCAATACAGGAATTGATGTAGAATTGGTATTCGGCATGATGAGCAGTGGTGTTACTGATGCATCGTAATCCTTGCCCGCAACTGCCACATCCGTACCACTCAGCAGTTCACTACTTCCTGGTTCGTAGAATTCATAGTAGATAGTGATGATACGGGAGCTGGCGCGATTCATTGATAACTCGAACGGCAGCGGTATACCTGTTGTATCAAATGGTACTACGACGGAGAACTGGCTCTGACTGAATAATATTCTCAATGAGTCATTGTCAGTTACTGAGTTCTTCACTTCACTTGCCAGTCCTACATAATAAGCAGGACCACTGCTCAGCGGATCGTATGCCTGAATGCTTGCCTGTACCCATCCATCATCATCATTCAGATCATTGTCGTCTACTACTACTGTGAAGGAAGTTTCCTGTGAACCTGCCGGCAGGGTTACCACCACTTTGTTACCAGATGTGGTGCCACCATGGATAGTAGTAGTTCTGTATACATCGCATGTTACAGCTACTGTGATAGGCAGGTCGAGGGCAATGGACTTCGTGGTTCTTAAGAAGAATTTCACAGAGTCACCTTCCACGATAGTGCTGGTAGATGCAAACAGGTTTACTGAAGGCGTATCTACGTTATTATTATAAATGTTGACTGTTGAGATAGAAGCACTGGTGCTCAGCGGCCAGGTTACCAGCGGAATATTGGATGTAACGCCGGTCAGCAACGCAGTCACTGTCTTGGTGCTACCAGCAGTGAGCAAACCGGAAGGCACTACATCGAATGTCACCATGCTGGAACCTGCAGGGATAGTCACACTACCACTCAGTGCTTTGTAATCAGTGCCTGCTACTGCCGTACCTGATACGGAGTAAGTCACCTTTACGTCCTGTGTAGCTATCAGTGTGGAGTCATTGAACCTTATACGGAACTGGCCACTCGTGGATGGCTGGTAAGCATCGGCAATACGCTCTATCAACATTGTACGTGCTTCTGCCTGTGGACCTGTATCGCTACTTTCATCGTCAAACACGTTCATGTACATCGTAGATGTGCTTACATACAAGCTCTTTGTAGTACCACTCTGATTGGTTGTAGCACCTGTCAGGTTTACCTGGAGTACCAGGTTACCCTGCAGGATAATGTCGTCTACGATGTATACCGGCACTGTTGCATAAAGGCTGCCGGCAGGAATTGTTACTGTCGTTTGTACATCCTTGATGTTGGTACCAGCATAAGTGGCGGTCAATGTTACACTTACATCGGTAGTAGACACTGCAGGCATCACCACCTTGAATGCACCGTCTGTAGCTGGTTCTGCCGCATCGGTTACTTTCTCCAGCGTAATTGGCTGACCTTCCGCATCCAGTACATTGAGCGGTGCGATAGCCGCAAATGTGTACCCGGTTGCACTGTCTTTGAACTGTAATACAGTAGGACCTTCTATCTTATAATTGTTAGGTATGTTCAGGAAGAAGGTCACATGGTTACTGTCTTTCGGCAGTGTCACGAACCTTGGAAGACCCGTATAATTTGTTGTATCCGCAGTAGAAGATTCATCAGCCACTACGGTGATGATGATATCGCTGGCTGAAGTTACACTGCTGTTTGCAAATCCGATTGTTACTTTGGTAGTGTTGCCTTTGTGAATGCTGCTGGAATCGATGATCATCTGCAGTTGTGTGCTGGTGCTTACATCATCAATGTAGAGATCCAGGCTGTCTACGGTTACTGTGCTCATATCAGGTGTATTACCTAATATTCTCAGCAGTTCGGAACTTTCAATGATATTATCAGCTTTCGCAGTGATGACAAAGTCACCGTAACCAGATGTATCGATGGTTACAGTAGCTGGTACACCTGAGTAATCGCCGGCACCAGCTTCAGAGAGGTTGCTTGCTGTTACATTCAGGGTAACCGGTGTATATGGCTTGATACCCGCCGGGAAGCTGGCTCTTACAGTATAATTGCTACCTTCTGCCACATGACTGCCTTGTGATGCAGGTTCTGGCGTGAAGGTAATTTTCATATTTGCAGGATCATCAGCTGTTACATCTATCATGTTCAATGTCACTGAATCACTTGGATAACCTGCTGCTTCTACTAATACTACCAGTGTTTCATTGTCTCCAATTATATTGTCTGTCAGTGCTGATACCGGAACAGGAATGGTCACTGAATTGGTCGTCAGGGTTACTGTCTGTGGCAGTCCACCGTATCCGCTGGTAGCCTGTGAACTGTTGCCACGGCTCAGGGAGATGGTCAGCGGTGTTGCAGGCGTGTTGCCACCCGGCAAAGAGATGGTGATGTATGCTCCTATACCACCTTCTACAATATCTGTACGATCTGTAGTGATGACAAGGTTGCCTAAATCAGTTTTATCCTTGATGGTTACAGCAGTGGCCTGGTTAACGGTAACACCCGCAGTCAGTGCTGTTGAAGCGGTACCACCAAGAATCAGCTGCTCATCGCCTTCCAGTATATTATCCTGAACGATATTGATGGCAGTAACATTGGAAGTTGGATGACTGGCATCGAGTGTGATCGTAGTAGAATCCAGTGTAAAGTCAGCTGCATCCGCAGTAGAACCAGTTACGATCGTTGGTGTGATTGTAATCGGTACTTCGGTTGTGATACCTGCAGGCAGGCTAAATGTATAAGTGTATGCACTACCTTCTTCCATGGTGGTAGCACCTGGTGTGATAGAGACAATCCTGTTGGCCGCATTGTCACCGGTCGCATCCTGTATAGAGCCTGAGATGGAATTGATAGTCAGTCCTGAAATAGTAGAAGTGGCTGCATTGAAAGTAAATGCTTCCGTATTTTCCAGGATATTATCTGTCAGTGCGCTAAAGCCATTTGTCACCGTTTTGCTGTTGACATTTGGTGGCATATATATAATATTGCCAGCACTAATAAAATAATCAGATGGAGAAGCTACTGATGTACCATCAGGTGTCAGCACTATCGCCAGAGAATCACCAGCCATGATACCAGCCTTGGCAAACGCCAGGGTGAGGTTAGAACTATTTCCTTCTTTGAGAGAAGGGGTCGTCATGGTCAGGTTCAGCACTTTATTGCCGGAGATTAGTCCAGTTGTATCTTTAATAGTGATCAGGCAGGAATCTTTGATATAACCTGATGGGGAAGCGACTACATAATAAGTTTCGTCATTTTCCAGCAGACTGTCTTTCACCGCTTTTACAGTGAAAGTGGCACTTGATTTACTCTTTCCGATTGTGACTGTGCTAAGAGATAATGTTGCATCAGAAGCAATGGCTTTGGACGAAACACCTCTTGCAATAGGAATGCTCATGGCAGATCCTGCCTTGAGACCATTTGGCAGGGTCACGGTCACCGTACTCGTCGCACCTTCCAGCAATGTAGCGGGAGAAGGTGTCATAATCAGTGCCATGCTGGAATCGTAATCAGCATCCTTAATTTTAAGCGTATCGCCCTTATAAGGATAAGAACGACCTGCACCCACATTATCTACAGAAGTAACATCTAATATCAGGTACTCTGGTGTAGGACCTTCCAGTAAACCATCGGTATAAGCGATAATATAAATGTTTGCACCTGTACCCAGTTTCGGAATGGTTACCGGACCATTATAATACCAGAAGTCAAAGTCGGTACCATCGGTGGCAGTTGACTTAGTACTATTAAGATCTACGTTGACGGTGATGGGTACTTCCGTACTTACGCCGTCTGGGAGCTGGAATCGTACATAGCCTTCATAACCTTCCGTCATCGGATTGATGGATGATGGATTTACCAGGCTGGAAACGATCTTCGCATATGCAGGGTTGAAGTAGGTACTATCATTGATGGTCAGGCTTGTCTGGCCGGTGACATCGATACCCAATACTGTTCCCTTGAACTGCAATACCAGGGTTTCTGTATTTTCCAGCACCTTATCTGATTTGGCAGAGATGGTGAAATCAGGGCTGTAAATACTATTAGCAGGGATGGTTACAGAAGTAGGTACTACATAATCTGTATCACCTGCGGTAGAAGAAGTATGGGTAGAGAAAGTGACCACTACATCCTCAGGAGAAGTAGAAGTCATTTTCAACCTTGCCTTGGTAGAATTACCTTCCAGGATAGCCGTACTATCCATGGTGAGGGTCATACCGCGGGCCTCATCATCTACAATGGTGAAATCACACTGAGATGTACCGGAAATGGAGATCAGGTCCGTACAGGTGGCCGTCAGTTTGAGGCGGAGGGTACGGCTATATTCCAGCTTGTCATTGCCGATAATATGAAGGTTAGGGATCTTTACTGTTTTGGCAGTTGTATAGTCACCCGCGGGAATCAGCGCCCCCTGTTCTGCCAGCGTAAAGTCTGTACCTCTTGCTGCAGGATGTGCGTAACTATAAGTGGAGTCGTACTGCAATAAAACATAAACCGGGGCATTGAGTTTGCCGCCGGACACTTTTAAGGTTACGCTTGAATCTATGTGTTCACCCTGCGCTGCACTACCTTCATTGGTAGACAGGGTAGCACTCGAGAACTGTACCGACACATTGCCCCATCCCGTAACAGGAATGGAATCGACCATTGCTGCCACCGTATCGAACTCAGTCATGGTGGTACCATAACCGGATAATACACGGAAAGTTCTGTAGTTCACAGGAGTAGCTGTAAAGTTATTGTCGTAAATCGGCATGGTACGCATAATCCCCAGGGAACGACCACGACCATCCACGCCATCGGCAATTACATTGTGCGGATATAACCCGTCATCATCCAGGTAAAAGCGGTTTTCAGGAATAGATGCTTCCCAGGATTTGAACTTCTTGTACATGCGATACACATGGCTGCGGGGATATTCTGCCGTTTCAGAGCAGGCAGCATCCCTGTAGATACCGATGGTAGTAGTATCGCTATTGATAAATCCATATCCACATTTACTGGCTTCGTCCGGATCAGCTGTCGCATTAGGCCCCATTACTACCTGTTCAGACAGGTAAAACAGTACGCTGGTATAATCGTTCGTACTTACCTGCGGCATGTGCATGACATAGTCGAGGAAGAAGTAACTTGTATTTTTTACATAGGTAATAATACAGGTTACAGTACCCGTTTGTCCCGTTGGATACTTGTAATATGGATCGAGGATGGTACCTACCACATGAATTTTATAAGGATCGGCATAAGAACCGGAACCTGATATAGGAGAGATATAACAGGTACCAGGGGCCTTGGGGGTAGTTTCGTCTGCCATATGAGACAGGTTCTTAAAATCGAAAAAAGCCCTCATACCCAGAGAACTATCTGCCCGGTTATAGCTTTCGGTGAGCCCATTGCGGGTCACCACGATACTACCATCGGTATAGATATCGATCTTCAGGTCTTTAGAGCCGCTGGCACCCCCTGTAGGATTGATAGTAGCCTTTACAGTCTGCGCGATAACCTGACTCTGACTGCATAATAATAACACCACTACAGCAAAGAACATCCTTTTAAGTGTGGTCGACACTTTCCGGGGTGTGGTACTTGCATTCCTTTTCACAGATTTGGGAAGCTTGAACATAGTAAAGCGTGTAAAGTTCTATAATCCATCTAATTTCTTTAGTCAGCCATGTTTTAGCCATTAGAGAAATGGCTAAAGCCTTTACGAAAATGCAAAAAGGCCTGGTAATGAAAATGTTACCTGCAACAGTATTGTAGGAAGTGAGGGATTGGGACACGATGCTGATTCACGAAAGGCAATTATTCAATCATTCACTGTACATCACACTGCGCTATAAGATAATCATAATATATCGAAATACAAACATATTCAATATTCCATATTTAGACAAAATATTTTATATTAATTGTTAATATGTCAGTACCAATAATGGGGATAACTATCTTTTGTAGTTAAGTATCAGATTATTGTAAATTCACATATTTATCCACATTCTATTATTTTAAGAGGAAACCGGTAGTATTTTAACAGGGGAAGCAATCCGGCCTTAAAAATACGCTTGTTCTGTTTTTAACAATAAAAAAAGAACAAATGCATTGTTTTTACCCATAAAATAAATTTAGATTTGCAAAAAACTAGTAATAATGTCTACAATAGCTAAATCTAACATTGACTTTGCTCTTCCTTATAAAGTAAAGGATATGTCTCTGGCAGAATGGGGACGTAAAGAAATCGAGCTGGCGGAAGCTGAAATGCCAGGTCTGATGTCGCTGAGAGAAGAATATGGTAACAGCAAGCCACTGCAGGGTGCGCGTATTGCTGGTTGCTTACATATGACTATCCAGACTGCTGTGCTGATCGAAACCCTGGTACACCTGGGTGCGGAAGTTCGCTGGAGCTCCTGTAATATCTTTTCTACCCAGGATCACGCTGCTGCTGCTGTTGCTGCTGCAGGTGTACCTGTATTTGCATGGAAAGGTCTGAATGAACAGGAATTTGACTGGTGTATTGAGCAGACCCTGTTCTTCGGTAGTGCTGATCGCCCGCTGAACATGATCCTGGACGACGGTGGTGACCTGACAAACATGGTGTTTGACAAATACCCTGAACTGATCCAGCACGTGAAAGGTCTGAGTGAAGAAACAACTACTGGTGTACACCGCTTATACGAGCGTATGCAGAAAGGTACTTTGCCTATTCCTGCTATCAATATCAATGACTCTGTTACCAAATCTAAATTTGATAACAAGTATGGCTGCCGTGAATCCTGCGTAGACGCGATCCGTCGTGCTACAGACGTAATGATTGCCGGTAAAGTAGCTGTTGTAGCTGGTTTTGGCGACGTAGGTAAAGGTTCTGCAGAGTCTCTGAGAGGAGCCGGTGCACGTGTAATCGTTACTGAAATCGACCCTATCTGTGCGCTGCAGGCTGCTATGGAAGGTTATGAAGTGAAGAAAATGGCTGATGCTGTAAAAGAAGCTGATATCATCGTAACCACTACCGGTTGCCGCGACATTATCACTGCTGAACACTTCAAACTGATGAAGGATAAATGTATCGTTTCCAACATTGGTCACTTCGATATCGAAATCGACGTTGCATGGTTGAACAAGAACTATGGTAACACCAAAGTTGAAATCAAACCACAGGTAGATAAATACACGATCGATGGTAAAGACATCATCCTGCTGGCCGAAGGCCGCCTGGTAAACCTGGGTTGTGCTACCGGTCACCCATCTTTCGTGATGAGTAACTCCTTCACCAACCAGACCCTGGCTCAGCTGGAACTGTGGCTGCATACTGAAAAGTATGAGAACAAAGTATACGTGCTGCCTAAGCACCTGGATGAGAAAGTTGCCCGCCTGCACCTGAAGAAAATCGGTGTGGAACTGGACGTGCTCACTCCGGTACAGTCTGAATACCTGAACATTCCTGCAGAAGGTCCTTATAAGGCTGACTACTACAGATATTAATAAGCACTTACGTGCAAAAAGAAAAGGGGCTGCCGCTGGTAGCCCCTTTTTGTTTTTAGTGGCTTTACCGTTACTTTTGTCATATGACAAAGTTGAGCGTAAATATTAACAAGTTTGCTACCCTGCGCAATGCCAGAGGCGGTAACCTCCCGGATATTTTGAAAGTAGCGCAGGATTGCGAACGTTTTGGTGCCGATGGCATCACTGTTCACCCCAGACCAGATGAACGTCATATCCGTTATCAGGACGTATTAGACCTGAAGCCATTAGTCACTACAGAATTCAATATCGAGGGCTATCCTTCGAAAGAATTTATCGACCTGGTACTGTCTGTAAAACCAGAACAGGTTACACTGGTACCCGATCCGCCTAATGCTATTACTTCCAATACCGGATGGGATACTATTGCTAACCAGTCATTTCTGAAAGAGGTAATCAGTACATTCAAAGCCGCTGGTATCAGGGTGTCTATCTTCCTGAATGCGGAACCTGAAAAAGTAGAAGCAGCTAAAACTGCCGGTGCTGACAGAATTGAATTGTACACCGGTCCCTATGCAGAAGAATTTAACAATGCAAGAACACAACAACAGAACTTCCAACTCCTCAATGATTATAAAAATACTGCCCGTGCTGCTACTGCTATCGGGTTGGATATCAATGCAGGCCACGATTTAAACCTGGACAACCTGCGCTTCTTCAAGCTGCATATTCCGCAACTGAAAGAGGTATCCATCGGTCACGCATTGGTATGTGATGCGCTGTACCTGGGACTGGAAAATACTATTCAATTGTATAAGCGACAGCTGAAGGCCACGGAGTAATTAATAACTCCATTCCTTCAGGGGCAAATTTATTCCGAACTGGTTCAGCGCAGCACTGCGCTGATACCAGGCCCTCGCATAACGAAGTTGGATTTTTCTCGTCACCACTCCTACCCCTGCAGAAAATCCACTCAAACCCCTTAACCGGGGATCTGATAATTCCTGCCTGCGCAGATGATTGTACCCCGCTGTCAGCGTCACATAGTGCCCTATTTCCCAATGTGCTGCCAGTACAAAATGCCTGAATATTTTATCTACGGCCTGTCCACTTGTTTTTACCGTATCGCCGTTGGTGATTAAACTGCTTTCCTGGAACCCGGGATCTGCATATCGCACGTCGTATTGATAAATGTGATGGAGCGTGGCGGACAATTGCAATGGCAACTGGTTCAGCTTTTTTGAAATCCCAACCTGTAAATCGAATGGTAAAGGCTCCTGGTTGCCGGGTGTATAAGTACTCAGCTGTAAGCCCATGTTCTTTGCCAGCAAACCTGCCTGCCAATGGTGAGCAGTATCTTCGTAAGTGAGCCCAAAGTGCAATACAAGACCCGTAGAATTGTACTGCTGGTAGCGGGATTGCACGAATTGTAAAGTAGCCCCATAATGCCATTTTTCTAAATACTGGCGGGAGGCTGTCACCTGGATCGCCATATCGCGGGGGCGAAAAGAACCCTGAATGCTGCCGGTGGCATCCGTTTGTGTAACTGAGCCGTAGTCAATATATTGAATACCACCCCCAAAAGTGGTCCCCAACTTTTCAGCATAATAGCCAAATAAAACATTAGCATACAGCACATCCGCAAAATAACTGGTATAATTGAGTTGCAGATTTGAATGCATATCCGGGCGTAACAATGCCGGGTTCAGTGAAGAAAGCGCAATATCATTTCCCTGCTGGCTCACATTGACGCTGCCAAGGGCAGTTTGTGCCGGAGATACGGGAAGATCTAAGAAGGCAAATGTGGTTTTCCCTCCCAGTACCTGGGCAATAGCGGATTGGGTAAGGAGGAGGAATAGGAATATAAGTCGGTACATTTAGACAAATATACAAAAACAATAAGGCCATCCTGCCGGGGAGCAGCATGGCCTTACTTTAAAACCCTTAAAACAATCAACATATATCCATTCGGTCCCAACTGTGAAAAGGGCCGGAATAGACTTGTTACTTCTTTAATAACGCTATATCGATCACTTGGTTCATTTCTTTTACAAAATGGAACTTTACCCCTTTGATATAATCGGGATTAATTTCCTTGATATCTTTCTCATTCTGCCAACAAAGGATAATTTCCTTAATCCCCGCCCTTTTGGCAGCCAGAATTTTTTCCTTGATACCTCCTACCGGCAATACCTGTCCCCTCAGGGTAATTTCGCCCGTCATAGCCAGGTAAGATTTCACCTTTCTGCCTGTGAATGCCGAAGTTAAAGCCGTAAGCATGGTGATACCAGCACTTGGACCATCCTTTGGTACAGCGCCTTCAGGTACGTGAATGTGTACATTCTTTTCCCTGAACAGCTTTGAATTGATATTGAACTGGTGTGCATTGGCCTGCAAATAGCTTAGTGCCGTGCTGGCAGATTCCTTCATCACATTGCCCAGGTTACCGGTCAGCTGCAGGTCGCCCTTGCCTTCACTAAGGCTGCTTTCGATAAAGAGGATATCTCCACCTACATAGGTCCAGGCCAGACCAACGGCCACACCCGGAGGATTACCTACCTTGTAGATTTCGTTGGAATAACGGGCCTTGCCCAGAATTTCTTCCACATGTTCTTCGGTCAGACTATCTGGTAGCTCTTCTTCCAGTGCTACATCCTTGGCCAGGGAGCGCATGATAGACGCTATTTGCCTGTCCAGTTCACGCACACCGCTTTCGCGGGTATAGTCCTGGATAATTCTGTCCAGCACACCGTTGCTGATCCTCATTTTCAGCTGCTTGAGGCCATGGGCTTCTTTCTGCTTGGGAATCAGGTGGCGCTTGGCGATTTCCACTTTTTCTTCGACGGAGTAACCACTCAGGTCAATGATTTCCAGGCGGTCACGCAGCGCAGGACTAATAGCGTTAATATCGTTGGCTGTAGCGATGAACAGGACCTTGCTCAGGTCATATTCCAGCTCCAGGTAGTTATCGTAAAAGGTGCCGTTCTGCTCAGGGTCCAGTACTTCCAGCATAGCTGAACTTGGATCGCCCCGGTGATCGTTGCCAATTTTATCAATTTCGTCCAGGATCATTACCGGGTTGGAGGTTTTCACCTTGCGAATGCTCTGCAGGATGCGGCCAGGCATAGCCCCGATATATGTTTTACGGTGACCACGAATCTCACTTTCATCGTGCAGACCACCCAGGCTAAGACGTACATATTTACGGCCAATGGCGCTGGCAATGGAACGCCCCAGGGAGGTTTTACCGATACCCGGAGGGCCTACAAAGCAGAGGATGGGAGACTTCATGTCACCTTTCAGCTTCAAAACGGCCAGGTATTCAACAATGCGCTCTTTGATCTTGTCCATACCATAATGGTCATTGTCCAATATCTTTTTCGCCTTTTTCAGGTCGTAGCTATCTTCGGTATATTCCTGCCATGGCAGGTCCAGCATCAGGTCCAGGTGATTATACACCACTGAGTAGTCAGGGGTGCTGGGGTGCATACGCTCCAGTTTTTCAATCCCCTTGCGGAAAAGTTCTCCGGCAGCTTCTGTCCACTTTTTCTTCTCTGCTTTGCGCTGGAGGTCCTTTACCTCACGGTCGTTGCTGTCGCCTCCCAGTTCTTCCTTGATGGATTTGAGCTGTTGCTGCAGGAAATATTCACGTTGCTGTTTGTCAAGATCCGCCTTGGTCTTGTTGGTGATCTTATTTTTCAGCTCTGCCAGCTGCAATTCTACCTGCAACAGTTTGAGCAGGAGTTCGGCACGGGTGCGCAGGTTGTTGATTTCCAGCAGTTGCTGCTTTTCTTTCAGTTCGCTGTTCAGATTAGACGAGACGAAGTGCACCAGGAAAGATTCATTTTCAATATTCTTGAGAATGATGCTGGCTTCTGACGGCAGATTTGGGGACAATTGAATGATTTGTCCTGCCAGGTCCTTGATGGTAGAAATGTATGCGTCAAACTCAGGATCGTCTTTTACAATCTCATCGTTCAATATATCGATCCGTGCTTTGAAGTAGGGATCTTCAGCAACGATCTCGTTGATTTTAAATCTCTTGCGCCCCTGAATGATGATGGTAGTACCGCCATCGGGCATTTTAATCAGTTTTACGATACGGGCTACCGTACCCACCTCTGCCAGATCGGCAATGATAGGGTCTTCCACAGTGCTATCCTTTTGTGCGACTACCCCAATGAGTTTATCGCCGCGATAGGCATCGTTTACAGCCTTAATGGATTTATCTCTGCCAACCGTGATGGGCAATACCACACCAGGGAAAAGTACCGTATTTCTCAAAGGTAAGAGTGCCAGCTCATCGGGTATATTATCCTCTTCCTGCCCCTCCCCTTCTTCATTCAGAGGGATGATTGGCATGAATTCCATTTCCTCTTCCGAATTCGTTAAGTAAAATCTATTCATCTCCGTAATTTAATTCAAAAAGTAGCCAATTTGTCAGCCAGTGGCTCTTCTTTTCGCCTTTTTTCTAAGCATAGGTATATTGTCAAGATTAATGCCACGAAAAAGGAAAAGGGTATTCTATTATTAATATACGTAATACCCTTTCAGTTAAGTTTAAAATAAAAACTCGCTTTTACCTGTGGCAAAAGCGAGTTTCTTATTTTAAGAATTATGATTACAATGTCACACCAACACCCAGCTGAATCGCCTGGTTTTTCCAGTTACCGGAATTTGTCACATCACTTACATTCTTCACATCTGTGAAGCCTAAAATATAACGGGCGCTGATATTCACAATTGGCAGTTGAATCCACAAACCAGCCACGCCAGAAATGTCGCCACCATTGAAGGCATCATTTGCGCCTTTGAATACATTCTTGTCAGATACCAGTGCACTAAACTGAGGACCCACCTGCAGTTTGATACGAGGGCTACCCAGAGAGAAGTTTGCCAGGATCGGAATGCTCAGGTAGTTCAGGCTAATCTTTTTATTGTTGTTTTCCGGATCATTCAGGTTATCAGGGTTATATACTTCACTGAAGTCGCTGGTTGTCTTGGTTTTGGTAGAAGAGAAGATCAATTCACCCTGTACGCCGAAACCCTTAGTCAGGTTCACCTGTGCGAAACCACCCAGGTGGTAGCCAAGGTTGAAACCATCCTTGTAACCTTTACCATCCAGTTTTCCCAGGTTGGCACCGCCTTTCAGACCAAAGCGTAAGAATTTGGTTTGGGCATTAACAGCAGTAGAAGAGAATGCAGTCACACACAGTACTGCCGCGGCGAAAAACAGTTTTTTCATATAGCGTTTTTTAATCAACAAGGTTTTTAAGTAAACGGATAAATGGTTTTTCTATTATATGACGAGCCCCACAGAAAATACCCCTACGCTAACATAGCGATGTGAGCAAATTCTATGCTACAATTCTTATCGTATGAAAATGTGAAGGAAATAAGAAGCCTATTTTTTTAATGTATAGGCAATACGAGCAGTGAAGTAGCTTACAATCTTCTTATCCTCGCCCTGGAATGGTTGGAATACGGTGAAGGACGGTGCGAATGTAACTTTTCCAAGAATATAGGAGGCACTTACTGTCAGATCCAATGCCCGCACTTCAAATCCCGTGTGTTTCGAACGTGTCGTTTCAGGATGAAATATTTCATGTGGCTCATCTCCTTTCATCCATGGTGAACGGGAGATATATTGGAATGCACGTAAGTTGCTGTAATACCGGGCGGTACCCGTGGTCAGACCCACCGAAGGTGTCAAGAGAAGGGCATCCTCCTTTTTCAGTACATCTACAAAAATAAAAGGATGGCGCACGGCTGCCACGATGTTAAAGTCGTTGCCAGACAGGTTGTGGGTGGGTGCAGGTTCGCCATTTGGTCCTTTAGGGCCGATCACCTCTTCACAACTGCCCCAACCGAAATCTACACTGATACCGGGTTGTACCCACCAGTCGCGGTAATAGAAGTAAGCGAACAACTCATTATTAATAGGAGTAGCCGGAACATCGGCAGAATCGGCGAAGATATACCTGGTATAGGATATGCCAGTCATAAAATGCTTGCTCTTGGAATAATCGTACCCTGCAGAAAAATCCCATTCAAACCATGGCGTACCAATTGAGTTGAACAGATAGTAATTGCTGGCAGTACCATAAATTCCACTTTTATGATAATATCCAATTGTAGGAGACAGGAAGGTCTTCATAACCACCGGCCGTTCTCCATTATTCACTTTACTACCGTAAGCAGGGTTGTTACCATATCCTACCCCTACTATCAATTCACTCTTCTCCCGCTTCTTCAGCAAGGAGTCAAGTTGTTTTTCCAGTTCGGCAAGGGACTGGCTCCATACAGCCTGACTACAAAACAGAAATAAGAAAATACAAAAGCAGCGGCGCATGCACGAAGCGTTTAACTAGCTGCAAGATAAGCGAAATAAATTAACAATACTGTTTAGACGAGCTCAATGACGGTTATTTCGGGCAAGATACCTACCCTGCCAGGATACCCGAGAAAGCCAAAACCACGGTTTACATACAGGCGCTGATTCCCTTCCTTGTACAATCCTGCCCACTCTTTAAAGACGAAACGGGAAGGACTCCATTTGAATCCGGGAATTTCGACGCCGAATTGCATTCCATGGGTATGTCCCGCCAGCATCAGATCAATATCGGGGTACTCTGTTCTGACCTGTGCATCCCAATGGGAGGGGTCGTGTGACATTAATATTTTAAAGGGCAGGTGTTCAGCGCCTTCATAAGCTTTCTTCATGTCGCCGTATTTGGGAAAACGGGCCATGGCACTCCAGTTCTCAATACCCAGTAAACCAATTTGTTGTCCCTCTTTTTCCAGCACCACGTGTTCATTCATCATCAGGCGCCACCCCATATCGGCATGTACCTGTTTCACGGCTTCGAGGTTTTGCATACGCAGGTGACTAAACCCGCTGGCATCTTTGTCAGGCCATGCGTGATAATCGCCATAGTCGTGGTTACCCAATGTGGAGTATACGCCCATAGGGGCTTTGATCTGGCTGAACAGGGATTTATACTGGTCCATTTCCTCCGCCAGTTCATTCACCAGGTCACCGGTAAACAATACGATATCAGCCTTTTGTGCATTGATCATTTCCACCCCCTTGCGAACGGCGTCATAATTATCAAAGCTACCGGAGTGGATATCAGAGAGTTGTAATATTTTCAGCCCTTTAAAGGCTGGTGGCAGGTTTTTGAAGGTGAGCTTCATCTGCCTCACCTTATAACTATATTTATTGGAGAGACCATATATAAAGGTGGCGAACATGCCCCCGCCAGTGATCAATGCCAGCTGGGTGAGGAAACGGGAGCGGGAAATACCCCGCACAGTCACGTCTGTGGCAGCCGGTGTGGAAAACCGCTGAATAATCCAGGTGACTCCCCTGCGCAGGTCATCTAACAACAGGAATACGGCAACCAGCAATTTGGCAAACACGACGGCAAAGATGATCGTAAGTACATAACCCCTGGCGTGCCTGGACCAATCCTGCCAGTGAACGTATGGCAAGAGTACCACCAGGAGTATAATCAATGCCGAAATGACCCAGTAAGTGCTGAAAGCAATGGTCTTTACACGGGCAGCTGCGCCGTAAAAGACGGCCCTGATGGCCATAAATACATATAAATCAAGTAAAAATAGTAGTCCGGCTAGTATGAATGTGTTTAGTCCTGCGCGCATCTGCTTATCTTATCTTATTATAATTAGTCTTACAAAAATAGTGCGACCCTTGCTAAAAATAGGTAGACGAATGAGCGTGGAACATATTGCATGGAACATTACTTTTTTTCTATTTCATTTAACATTCCGCAATAAATAATTGGTTTTTAATTAATTAACAATAAAAAATAAGCAATTCTGTGAATAAATAAATATACCCCCTCTGCTGAATTTTCTTTAATCGTTGTACTTTTGTCGAACTTGGGTAATTTATAGGCATAATGGTCGATGAATAGTACAGTGGCATTGAATTTGCGGACTGGTGTATTCTAATTTATTGATTGTTAATGCATAAAGACACTTAGAAAGATATGAAGCTTACATATTACGGCCATTCCTGTTTTGCAGTAGAGATTAAGGGGAAAAAGATCGTTTTTGATCCGTTTATCACATACAATGAGTTAGCGAAGTCTATTGATGTCAATACACTGGAAGCTGACTATATATTTATGTCTCATGGTCATGAAGACCATATTGCCGACCTGGTTCCTTTGGCAAAACGCACACAGGCAACTGTGGTAGCCGTACCCGAAGTTTTGGGCTGGGCAAAGGGACAGGGAGTGGAAAAAGGTCACCCTATGAACATAGGTGGTAAGTGGAACTTTGACTTTGGTACCGTAAAGTGTGTAGTTGCTACCCATACCAGCTCTATGCCCGACGGATCGTATGGCGGTAACCCTGTAGGCTACGTGTTCACCACAGCAGAAGGTAATTTCTATTTTTCAGGCGATACCGGTTTGACCATGGATATGCAACTGATTCCCCGCTGGGCGAAATTAGATTTTGCAGTGTTACCCGTTGGGGATAACTTCACTATGGGAGCAGCAGATGCGATCGTAGCTGCAGAATTCATTGATTGTAAAAGGATTGTTGGTATTCACTACGATACATTCGGTTATATTAAGATAGATCACGAGAAGACGAAACAACAGTTTGCACAGGCAGGTTTGGAATTGCTTTTACCCGCAATAGGAACTACTATCGATTTATAAGAATAAATATATATTACATCCATGGTGAAACGACTATTGTCTTATAAGCCATGGCCTATTTATTATCCTATAGTAAACCTAAGAAATACCTAATCAACAATGGCAAGAGTAATTGCAATCGCGAATCAAAAAGGTGGGGTAGGAAAAACTACCAGCGCTATTAACCTGGCAAGCAGCCTGGCAGTGCTGGAGTACAAAACACTGCTGGTGGATGCCGACCCCCAGGCCAATAGCACCACCGGTTTGGGCTTTGACCTCCGCAACATACAGCAGAGTTTATACGACTGTATGGTAAACGATGTTCAGGCCAAGGACGTGACGCTGGAATCGGATACTCCGAACCTGAAAGTACTCCCCTCCCATATTGATCTGGTAGGTGCTGAACTGGAGCTCATCAACCACCCGAACAGGGAGCAGGTGATGAAGCAGGTAATAGATGGTGTGCGGGATGAATATGACTTTGTAATAGTAGACTGCTCTCCCTCCCTGGGTCTGATCACCGTGAATGCCCTGGTGGCATCTGACTCTGTGATCATTCCAGTACAGTGTGAGTTTTTCGCACTGGAAGGTCTGGGCAAGTTATTGAATACCATAAAAATTGTTCAGAGCCGCCTGAATACCAGCCTGGCTATCGAAGGTATCCTCATGACCATGTATGATGGCCGCCTCCGCCTGAGCAACCAGGTCGTGGACGAAGTGAAACAACATTTTGAAGAAAGCGTGTTCAATACAATTATTCACCGCAATACCAAACTGGGCGAAGCCCCTAGTTTCGGTAAATCTGTGATCATGTACGACGCGGCAAGTACAGGTGCTATCAATTACCTGAACCTTGCCAAGGAAATACTGCAAAAGAATAATTTCACACGTATTAACCTTGAAGATAAAATATTAGCAATCAACAATGAGCAATCAGAGTAAGGGCACTCCTAATAAGAAAGAGGCGCTGGGTAAAGGTATCCGCTCGCTGCTGGCAAACATTGATACTGACCTGAAGCAAACTTCCAACGCTCTCAATGCGCAGGTGGTAACACAGGCCACTGGTATTGAGCGTCTTCCGCTGGACCAGATTGACATCAATCCCAAACAGCCGCGCCGGGACTTCGATGAGAAGGCTTTGCAGGAACTGAGTATGTCCATTTCTTTGCACGACGTAATCCAGCCGATTACCGTGTCAAAACTGGGGCCCAAAAAATACCAGCTGATAGCAGGTGAACGCCGATTGCGCGCAAGCCGGATGGCGGGCCTGAAAGACATTCCTGCCTACATCCGCCAGGCAAACGATCAGGAACTGCTGGAACTGGCCCTGCTGGAGAACTTACAGCGGGAAAATCTGAATGCCATTGAAATTGGCCTGAGCTACAAACGCCTCATGGACGAGGTGATGCTCACCCAGGAACAGGTGGCTGACCGTATGGGCAAAGAAAGAAGTACGGTAACCAACTATATCCGCCTACTCAAACTGCCACCTGACATCCAGGTAGCCGTGAGAAACGGACAAATCAGTATGGGGCATGCCCGTGCCCTGATCGCCGTTGAAAATGTGGAAAAACAACTCTTCATCTTCAATGAGATCATGCAAAACGGCCTTTCTGTACGCCAGACCGAAGAACTGGTGCGGAAAACTACCCATATTGATAAAGGAAATGTAAAAAAACCAGCTAAAAGCACATTACCTCCTCCTTATCAGAAAATAGAAGATAACCTGGCCAGCCACTTTGCTACAAAAGTGAAACTGGATAGAAACAAGAACGGTAAAGGAAGCGTAACGATCGAGTTCTACTCTGACGAAGAACTGGATAGTATATTAGAAAAAATAGACTTATACGGTGGCTAAAAAGTCCGGAAACATACTTCATTTTTTATTGCGCATTTGTTTCCTGGCCTTGCCGGTATTGTGTTTATTACATACTACTGCCAATGCACAGGACAGTACCAAAGCTGAATGGTTGAAAAAACAACAGCCGGATAACCGTAAGGACAGTGCCCATCTTTTTATTACTAAAAAGGATTCAGCAACAGTAGTTAAAAAAGACTCTGCTGGTCCCATATTACAACCACCCATTCATAGTCCCCGCAAGGCGGCCCTCTACTCAGCAGTACTGCCAGGTCTGGGCCAGATCTATAACAGGGAATATTGGAAATTGCCACTCATTTATGCGGCACTCGGTATCACTACCGGTACGTATATCTTCAATATGAATAAATACAGAACCTACCGCGATGCCTACCGTATACGTATGGATGGCAACGCAGATACCGTAGACGACTACGTAGGTCTGTACAGTGATGCCGGTCTGAAATACCTGCGCGACGGATACCGGGAATACGTAGATTACTCCGTACTCGTATTCGTACTCGCATATGGCCTCAATATCGTGGATGCAACCGTATTTGCCCACCTGCGTAACTTTGATATGAGCGACGACCTGAGTATGAAAATCACCCCTACCGTGATCGATAACCGTGCACTGGGCGTAAGCATCAAAATAAACCTGGGGGGCCCAAAAAGAAAGTCTGTGAATTCACTGGCCATGGCCGCTCCTACCAAATGGTAACACACATACAATCAACATACAAAGGATGAAAATAGCGTTAATTGGTTATGGGAAAATGGGCAAGGCAATAGAAGCCATTGCCGTTGCAAAAGGACATGAGATCGTAGCCCGCATTGATAAGGACAACCAGGACCTCCTGAATAAGGAAACCCTGCAAAAAGCCGATGTGGCCATCGAATTTACCGGACCAGAAACTGCCTACAATAATATCCTGAAGTGTTTTGAAGCCAATGTACCCGTAATCTGCGGCAGCACCGGCTGGCTGGAAAAACTGCCAGCGGTAACAGCGCTGTGCGTTGAAAAACATCAGGCATTCCTGTATGCAAGTAACTTCAGCATTGGCGTAAATATCTTCTTCGAAGTTAATAAGCGACTGGCCGAACTAATGGCTCACCAGCCACAGTACAATGTACAGATGGAAGAGATTCACCACACACAAAAGCGCGATGCGCCAAGTGGTACAGCCATCTCCCTGGCAGAACAGGTGCTGGAAAAAGTAACCAGGAAGCAAAACTGGGTAAACAATGAAACCACAGCACCCGCCGAACTGTCCATCATTTCCAAAAGAATAGATCCGGCACCGGGCACACATATCGTCAGCTATACCTCGCCTATCGACGACATCACTATCACGCATACCGCCCATTCCAGGGAAGGATTTGCTGCTGGTGCAGTCGTAGCCGCTGAATGGATTCAGGGCAAAAAAGGAGTGTTTGGTATGAAGGATGTGTTAAGCCTATAGTAAATAAAAAGGGATTATCTTTGTATAAGTATGCTATCGAAAAAAACACAATACGCTTTTCATGCACTTATTCACCTGGCAGAGAATCAAGATAAAGGACCTATCCTGATATCTGAAATTGCACAGGAAAAAAATATATCCATTAAGTTCCTGGAAAACATTTTGCTGGAGTTGAAAAACGCCGGTATACTGGGAAGTAAAAAGGGAAAAGGCGGTGGCTATTACCTGATGAAGCCGCCTAAAGAGATTGCCCTGGCTAAAATCATCCGCCTGCTGGACGGGGCCATTGCCCTGCTGCCATGCGTGAGCCTGAACTACTATGAGCGATGTGAAAACTGTAAGGATGAGGCGGTATGCGGGCTCCACGAGGTGATGAGTAAAGTGCGGGATGCTTCCCTGAAAATTCTGGAAAACAAGACCTTAAAGGATATCTTAACCAGACAGGTAACTATCTAAGAAACTGATTATCAATTAAATCCCGCTACATTACGTAGCGGGATTTTTTTTTAAGATCAGTTTATCAAAATAAGTCTATCTTTTTTATAGAGTTTATGTAATTTTGTAAGAAGCTAAGGAAGTTTTTTTTATTACGATGAAAGACATCAGACAAGCAATTGAAGGCCTTGATGCACCCGCAGCAATGGCCTGGCTGGCAGCAGCGTTCCCCGGAGCAGTGGCATTTTCCACCTCCTTTGGACAAGAAGATCAGGTCATTGCCGACATGATATGGCGCCACAACATCCCTGTAAGGGTTTTCACACTGGATACGGGACGTCTCTTCCAGGAGACCTACGATCTTATGGATCTGACCCGCGCCCGTTATAAGCAAAACTTTGAAGTCTACTTCCCTGAAACCTCGAGTGTAGAAACGCTACTCAGGGAAAAAGGTCCCAACAGCTTTTACGAGTCGGTAGAAAACCGCAAGGAATGCTGTCACATCCGCAAGGTAGTGCCGCTGAACAGGGCACTGCAAGGGGTGAAAGTCTGGATCACAGGGCTGCGGGCCGAGCAATCGGAAAACCGCCAGTCGCTCCACGACATTGAATGGGACGAAAGCCGGCAACTATATAAATACCAGCCACTGATCAACTGGACATTTGACCAGATGCTGGACTACCTGAAAACGAACAACGTACCTTATAATAAGCTCCATGACAAAGGTTTCATCAGCATTGGCTGTGCACCTTGTACCAGGGCCATTGAACCAGGAGAACATCCACGCGCAGGGCGCTGGTGGTGGGAAATCTCCAAGAAAGAATGTGGCTTGCACGGATAAAGGATTACGTGTATTTTTCAGTTAAAATTTTGTTTACGGTAAAAGGTCCCATTCCCGGGATGGGCAGTTAAACCAAGATATATGAGTAATAAAATACAGTGGGAGTTTCCGCAGGCATTAGAAGATGAGGCCATCTATATTTTACGTGAAACGGCCGCTCAGTTCGAAAGGCCGGCCATCTTATTCTCAGGTGGTAAAGATTCTATTACCATCGTAAGATTGGCTCAGAAGGCTTTTTACCCAGGTAAGTGTCCTTTTCCTTTATTACATATTGACACAGGGCACAACTTCCCTGAAACGATCCAATTCCGCGACTGGCTGGTTGAAAGCTTAGGTCTGGACCTGGTAGTAAGAAATGTACAGGATAGCATAGACCAGGGAAAAGTACAGGAAGAAACCGGAAAGTATGCCAGCCGCAACGCCCTGCAAACGGTTACCCTGCTGGATGCTATCGAAGAGCTGAAGTATGATGCTTGTATAGGTGGTGCCCGCCGTGATGAAGAAAAAGCCCGTGCCAAAGAAAGAATCTTCTCCGTAAGAGATGAATTTGGACAATGGAACGCTAAAATGCAACGTCCCGAACTGTTCGACATGCTGAATGGTAAAATCAACATCGGCGAAAACGTTCGTGTATTCCCTATCTCCAACTGGACCGAGCTGGATGTATGGAACTATATACGCAGAGAAAAGCTGGAAATTCCTTCTATCTACTTCTCTCACGAAAGAGATATCATCGAAAGAGATGGCATGTATTGGCCAGCTTCTCCATTCCTGAATACCACAGACGAAGAAGTACCGTTCCGCCAGAAAGTACGCTTCCGTACCGTAGGCGATATGACCTGTACCGCTGCTGTGATTTCCGAAGCTGATAAACTGGAAGATATCATTTCTGAAATACTGGAAGCCAAAATATCTGAAAGAGGCGCCCGTATTGATGATAAACGCTCGGAAGCTGCTATGGAAAAACGTAAGCAGGCAGGTTATTTCTAAACAATTACTTTTAACATTCTGAAATTTCAATAAATGGAGGTTTTACGTATAACTACATCCGGCAGTGTGGATGACGGTAAAAGCACTTTGATAGGCAGACTGCTGTATGATACAAACTCTATCCCCCAGGATAAAATGGAAGCGTTGCACGCTGCCAGCAAGCGCAAAGGACTTGACTTCACTGACCTGTCCCTGCTCACTGATGGTCTGGTAGCTGAAAGAGAACAAGGTATCACTATCGACGTGGCACATATTTACTTCTCTACGCCCAACCGTAAATATATCATTGCTGATACACCTGGTCACGTGGAATATACCAGGAACATGGTAACCGGTGCCAGCAACGCACAGGTATCCCTGATCCTGATTGACGCCCGTAAAGGTATTGTGGAGCAAACTTACAGGCACTTCTTTATTGCCAGCCTGCTGCGCATTCCTTACCTGGTAGTATGTGTAAATAAAATGGACCTGGTTGAATACAACGAAGCACGTTTTAACCAGATCGTCGAAGATTTTCAGGGCCTCGTAGCCAGTGCCAGCTTTAAAGCTCCTTCTATCAAGTTCATTCCTATTTCCAGCCTGTATGGCGAGAATGTAGCCGGTAAATCTGAAAAGATCAGCTGGTACCAGGGTGAATCGCTGTTGGAATACCTGGAACAAATCACTTTTGACCATGCAGACAGCACCCATCCGGCACGCTTCCCTGTACAGTCTGTGATTCGTCCCAGAACAGAAGCTTTCCACGACTTCCGCGGTTTTGCCGGTAAGGTGGCAAGCGGGCAGTTCAACGTAGGTGACGAAATCATTTCCCTGCCTTCTCAGCAAACCAGCAGGATCAAGTCTATCGGGCAGTTTGAAAAACAACTGGACGTAGCACAGGCTCGCGAGAGCGTGGTGATCACACTGGAAACTGAAATAGATACCAGCCGTGGTAGCATGCTGGCAAAGGTGGGTAACGCCCCTGCCCTGCTGAAAGATATTACTGCCAACATCTGCTGGATGGATCAGACAAAGCTGGTGCCAGGTAAAACCTACCTGCTGCAGCATGGTATTAACCGTGTGAAAGCAAAGGTGCAACAGCTGCTGGAAGTGGTAGACGTAACTTCCAATAAACTGGTGGAAGATAAGAAAGAGATGGGATTGAATGATATTGGTAAGATTGCAATTAAGACCGCTGCCCCGATCTTTGCAGATGCGTATAGCATAAATCCTGCTAATGGCGCGTTCATACTGATCGATGAGTTTAGTAACTCGACTGTTGCAGTTGGGTTCGTAGCATAAATGAATAACTGAATTAAAAAGTCCTGCCAAAAGGCAGGACTTTTTTGGGATTATTCTGGTGTAGACTGCTTGCCCAGTTCATCTCTTATTAGCGTACCGTTTCTTTCAGGTTCTTCAGCATATCTGCTGTCATCTTCTCCAGGTTGTACTCCGGCTTCCAACCCCAGCCATTTCTCGCTTCTTCATCATTGATACTCTGTGGCCATCCATCGGCAATTGCCTGCCTGTAGTCAGGTGCGTAATTAATGGTAAACTCAGGAATATGTTTCTTTATCTCAGCAGCGATCTCTTTCGGCGAAAAGCTCATCGCACCTAAATTGTAAGAAGAACGAACTTTGATCTTTGCCTTGTCGGCCTCCATCAGTTCAATCGTAGCACGGATAGCATCCGGCATATACATCATAGGCAGGTAAGTGCCTTCTGACAGGAAACAGGTATATTTCTTTTCTTCCAGCGCCTCGTGGAAGATCTCAATGGCATAGTCAGTAGTACCACCACCCGGGGCAGACTTGTAACTGATCAGGCCCGGATAGCGCAGGCTACGCACATCCACACCATAACGGTGATTGTAATATTCACACCAGCGCTCACCGGCAAACTTACTGATACCATAGATGGTAGTAGGTTCAATAACGGTATGCTGAGGTGTGCTTTCCTTTGGAGAATCGGGGCCGAATACGGCGATGGAACTAGGCCAGTACACCTTGTCGATACCTTCTTCTTTCGCAATGTCCAGTACATTCAACAGGCTGGCCATGTTAATATGCCATGCCAGCAGCGGGTTCTTTTCACCGGTAGCAGAAAGGATCGCCGCCAGCAGGTAAATCTGGGTAATGTTGTGACGGATCACCAGCACATGCAGCATTTCCTTGTTCATCACATCCAGGGAGACATAAGGTCCGGAGCCTTTTAGTAATTCATGTTCTTCCCGAAGGTCAGAGGCAATCACATTTGAATCGCCATACATTTTCCTGAGCGCCAGTGTCAATTCAACACCGATCTGACCACAGGCACCAATTACCAGGATTTTGTCTTTCTTCATGCTAACTCGTGATTAATTTTCAGGACGTAATATTACTGGGTTCCGCAAATATTACGAACATCTCCATAAATCGCATGACAATGCGGTAACAATTTGTGAAAGTAGCTAAAAGCCTGGATAGGCCCAGTAAGCTTTTTCAATAAGGGGGTTACAATTTCATGACAATGCACAGCTGCCTCCTTATCGGAGTAATCCCTGAGAATAACCTACCTTTGCATTCTCAAATACAAAAATCATGTCTGTTTCACATTTGAAAGCTCTTTTTAAAGAAAGATACAATCCAGAGAATTTTTTCCTGATAGCCGGCCCATGTGTGGTGGAAGACGAGGCACTGCTGATGCAGGTAGCTGAAAAAGTATCCCGCATTTGTGAGCGTTTACAGATACCATATATTTTCAAAGCATCTTACCGTAAGGCGAACCGTACCAGTATCAGTTCATTCAGTGGTATTGGCGATGTGGAAGGACTGGATCTGTTGCAGAAAGTAGGTCAGACTTTCAACCTGCCGGTAACTACCGATATTCACTCTGCTGCAGAAGCTGCGATGGCTGCTGCTTATGCAGATGTATTGCAGATTCCTGCATTCCTGTGCCGTCAGACAGATATCCTGATTGCAGCTGCAGAAACAGGCAAAGTGGTGAATGTAAAAAAAGGCCAGTTTGTAAGTGGTGAAGCCATGAAGTTTGCAGTAGAAAAGGTAAGACAGGCTGGTAATGATAAGGTCATGCTGACAGAGCGTGGTACTACCTTCGGCTACCAGGACCTGGTAGTAGACTACAGGAATATTCCTATTATGAAAGAGCATGGGGTGCCTGTGATCATGGATTGCACACACTCCTTACAGCAGCCTAACCAGACCAGTGGTGTAACGGGTGGTAATCCAAAACTGATCAGCACTATAGCGAAAGCGGCGATTGCAACCGGTGCAGATGGTTTGTTCATCGAAACGCATCCAAATCCGTCATGCGCGAAATCAGATGGAGCGAATATGTTGCACCTGGACCTGCTGGAAAAACTGCTGGAAGACCTGGTCAGAATCAGGGAAGTAGTCAGATAATTATAAAACGCTTCTGCCTGTGGCAGAAGCGTTTTTCTTTTAATGAAACTGGCCTGCCTGCTGCCGGTCTGATTTTTGGGTAATTTTCGTAAATTCAGATAATAACACCCAAAAATATCCACACAATGATCAACTTACATGATGTAAAAGCAGGAGATACTGTAATAGTGGAGTACGAAGGCGAAAAGCATGAGGGCCTCGTATTGGAGGTCAACCGGGAAGACAAGCAGGTTTGCGTAAAAACAGGCGAACAGGAATTCTGGTATGAGCTGGCCGACGTATACTCAATTCCACTCAACGAAGAACAGTTACTCAAACTGAAATTCACAAAAGAAAACACCTCCCCGGCCCCTGACAATCGCAGGATCTACGTTCGTGGGCCATTTTCCGTAATGTTTCATGACCTGGATGGCCGGGAAGCTATCCGGCTGAATTACAGGGATGAACACCGGGAAATAAAGGGTGCATTGACTGTAAACCAGTTACAGAATCACTATCATGCGATGACCAACTTCCACCTTGATTAAGAAAATGAGGGCTGATCAATAACAATGTTGGTCAGCCTTTTTTGTTTTAATGTGGTGATTACAAATACCTTAGGGGGTTTCTTCTGGCATTGAGAATATAATTCTTCATGTTGACCCAAAAAGCCATGATCAGGTAAACAATGATTGGGGATCCCATCGTCAGGAAAGACACATAGATAAAGAACAAGCGGATGCGGGAAGTCGCTACTCCCAGCCTGTTGCCTATCGCGGTGCATACACCGAAGGCTTGCCATTCCACAAAATCTTTAAATCTATTCATATATCAAATTTATCACAATCTCATGTGAAAAACAAGTGCCAATTTTTTCTGAAATGGCCGCTTGCAGCGTATTGGCAGTGATTTAGCAGGAAACTGAAGGAATTAGCAGGTGAAGAAGGGGCTGTAGCTTTGTGGACAATCGACTACATATCTTTTAAAAACTTGTTGAATTTAATTAATTTCGCGGTGCATTTTCTAACCGGTCTTAAATATTTTTTTTCCATGGTGTTTGATATTGAAATGATTAAAAAAGTGTATGCGGCACTGCCGGGTAAGGTGGAAGCTACCCGTAAGCTGTTGGGACGCCCGCTCACACTGTCAGAAAAGATCTTGTATGCTCACTTATATGCTCCAACCACAACGGCATATGAGAGAGGTAAATCTTACGTTGAGTTTGCACCCGATCGCGTTGCGATGCAGGATGCCACTGCGCAGATGGCCCTGTTACAGTTTATGACCTGCGGCCGTGCCAAGGTAGCAGTTCCTTCTACTGTACACTGTGATCACCTCATTCAAGCTAAAACAGGTGCAGAAGCCGATCTGGCAACTGCAAATGACACCAATAAGGAAGTTTACGAATTCCTCTCCTCTATCTCTAATAAATATGGCATCGGCTTCTGGAAGCCAGGTGCTGGTATCATTCACCAGGTTGTACTGGAAAACTATGCTTTCCCGGGCGGTCTGATGATCGGTACTGACTCTCACACTCCAAACGCTGGTGGTCTGGGTATGCTCGCTATCGGTGTAGGTGGTGCTGATGCTGTAGACGTGATGGCGGGTCTGGCATGGGAACTGAAGATGCCTAAACTGATCGGTGTAAAACTGACCGGTAAACTGAGCGGATGGGCCTCTCCTAAAGATATTATCCTGAAAGTAGCTGGTGTGCTGACCGTAAAAGGTGGTACCGGCTGTATCGTTGAATATTTCGGTGAAGGTGCTGATAGCCTGAGCGCTACCGGTAAAGGTACTATCTGTAACATGGGTGCTGAAATCGGTGCTACCTGCTCCGTATTCGCTTACGATAGCAAGATCGCTGCTTACCTGCAGGCGACTGAGCGTAGCGAAATCGCTGCCCTGGCTGACGGTGTGAAAGCTCACCTGCGCCCGGATGCTGAAGTATACGCAGATCCTTCTAAATACTACGATCAGGTAATCGAAATCAACCTGGACGAACTGGAACCACACGTAAATGGTCCGTTCACTCCGGATCTGGCATGGCCTATTTCTAAATTCGCCCAGGCTGTTAAAGAAAACAACTGGCCAGAAAAACTGGAAGTAGCCCTGATCGGCTCCTGCACCAACTCTTCTTACGAAGATATTTCCCGTGCAGCTTCCCTGGCTAAACAAGCTATCGACAAAAATCTGGACGTTAAGTCTGAATATACGATCACTCCTGGTTCTGAACTCGTTCGCTTCACCATCGAAAGAGATGGCCTGCTGAACACCTTCGACCAGATCGGTGGTGTAGTACTGGCTAATGCCTGCGGTCCTTGTATCGGTCAATGGGCTCGTCACATCGATGATCCTAACCGCAAGAACTCTATCATCACTTCCTTCAACCGTAACTTTGCGAAGAGAAATGATGGTCTGGCTGGTACCCACGCTTTCGTAGCTTCTCCTGAAATCGTAACCGCACTGGCTATCGCTGGTGACCTTACATTCAACCCACTGACTGACACCCTGAAAAACAAGGATGGTAAAGAAGTGAAACTGGATGAGCCAACCGGTTATGAACTGCCTGTAAAAGGCTTTGCTGTAGATGATCCAGGTTATCAGGCACCTGCTGCCGACGGTAGCGGTGTACAGGTAGTGGTGTCTCCTACCAGCGATCGCCTGCAACTGCTGGCTGCTTTCACTCCATGGGAAGGTACCGACCTGAAAGGTCTGAAACTGCTGATCAAGGCAAAAGGTAAATGTACTACTGACCATATCTCTATGGCCGGTCCATGGTTGAAATTCCGTGGTCACCTTGACAACATTTCTAACAACATGCTGATTGGTGCGGTTAACGCATTCAACGATAAAACTGATACCGTTAAGAACCAGCTGACTGGTGAATACGGTGCAGTACCTGCTACTCAGCGCGCTTACAAAGCTGCTGGTATCGGTTCAATCGTAGTGGGTGATGAAAACTACGGTGAAGGCTCCAGCCGCGAACACGCTGCTATGGAACCACGCCACCTGGGCGTTCGTGCCATCCTGGTGAAATCTTTCGCCCGTATCCACGAAACAAACCTGAAAAAACAGGGTATGCTCGGCCTTACCTTCGCTAACAAGGAAGATTACGACAAGATCCAGGAAGACGATACTTTCGATATCCTTGGTCTCACTACCTTCACGCCTGGTAAACCGCTGACCGTGGTAGCTAACCACAAAGACGGTAGCAAGGACGAAATCACAGTAAACCATACCTACAATGAACAACAGATTGAGTGGTTCAAAGCAGGTGGTGCACTGAACGTGATCCGTGCTGAGTTCGCGAAAGCATAATCAAAAGACTGTCATTAGTAACGATAAAAGACTGACTTAGCAATTAAGTCAGTCTTTTTTTTGTCTACATTTAGGCCATGAAATCCCATCCACTATTTTATGTCTGGGAAAGCCTCGTAAGCAACTATACCAGCGACCAGTCGCTGGTGCAGGAAGGCTTTAATTCCATACTAACCCATTACAGCGAATCTCACAGGTATTACCATAATCTGGATCATATTCAGTCACTACTCGTATTCATGGAAGAATACAACCACCTCGTACATGACCTGGAAGCCCTGCAACTGGCCGTTTTTTTCCATGATATCATCTATGACGTACAGAGAGCTGACAATGAAGAGAGAAGTGCACTGGTAGCCACACAATTCCTGGAGCAAACCAGCTATCCTGCAGAAAAGATAGCAAGAGTATCAGCATACATCAGGGCCACTAAATCGCATCAGAATCCCAATGGAGATGCTGACCTGGATTGCTTCCTGGACTTTGACCTGTTTATACTGAGCGGTCCCGAACGAATGTACCAGGCATATGCCAAAAATATACGGAAGGAATATAGCATCTACCCTGACGCTGTGTATGTGCCAGGCAGGAAAAAAATCTTACAATATTTCCTGGATCAGCCTTCTATCTATAAAACGGCTGGCTTCAGGGAACGGTTCGATGCTGTAGCAAAAGAAAATATTCAAAGAGAATTAGAAAAGCTCTCGCTTTAATCCAATCCTTCTCGCTACACTTATCCTGAAGTTGCCTGCGCCAATGGTCTGGAAGGTCCTTTCAACGGGTGCCTGGCTGCGTGTGGTCAGGTTCACATAGTGAATGCCTGCAAAGTACTTACTGGAATTATAACCGATTGATGCGCGGAGTGTATTGTTCAGCTGGATCCCAAACCTGCGCAGATCGTTTTCATCATCTCTGAACAAACGGGTATAGTTACCGCCCAGACTGCCGGAGAGAGACAACGTGAGAAAGAAATGTTGTTTGTATACAAATGTATAGGCATACCCGGCGTTTGCAGCAGCGCTGAATATACTGGTGCCTGAGTAGTTAATACCATTAATAAAATCCTGCGTCGTCATATTGTGGGGGATCAGTGAAGAATCTCCTTTCATCCGGGCTGTAAACAGCTCTCCGCCCACCAGGAATGAACCTGCACTCTTCTTCTGGTATTCATTCTGCAAATAAGCCGCCCGGTAAGAAAATTTCTTATCGTTGAATACATACTCCACGCTCATCCCAATATTTATATTCCGGATATCCGGGCGCACAGGCAATGGCCCTTTTTCGTCAAATCCATTCAGTATGCCGCGGGAGTTGGCTATGTAATAACCTTTGTAACGCTGCCCATAAAAGTCCACCACCAGCTTTCGCAAATAGTAATGCGCCTGCAGATCCAGTGCCCTGGTCTTGCCATACCTATCCGTACTATTGATGAACGGGAGGTTGAAAGCTACGTTGATACCAATGAATTTATAGTTGAACCCGAACCCTACGTTGAATGGCGTATTCGGGCGGTACATGACCTCCGTTTTGCGTTTACGATCTATAATATCGTAGTAATTGTATTTCCTGGACCCGAAAAAACGGGTAGTCAGGTCTTTGGTATGATCCTCTATGTAAGCCGTATCATTTTTTGTCTGAAACCAATCTCCGATTTTATCAATGAAAGACGATCGCTGGCCCCTTGCGAAATGAAACATACACAGACAAATGGATAATAACATATATCCCTTGCGCATAAGCAACAGTTGTAATACGACTATGATTTGCAAAAAATGTGCGAGTGCCGGTTTCCGTACTATTTTGGCAACTCTATTACTTCCAGGTTACTAATATTTCCTTCGTTTACATCGAACCGTAATAATGTCTTCACCTTATGCCAACCCTGCTGGCCACATGCTCCAGGATTCATGTGCAATAGCTGTAAAGCCGGGTCCGGTATAACTTTCAGTATATGTGAATGACCGCAGATGAACAGTTTGGGGGAATGTTTCAACAATAATTCTTTGACTCCCGGAGCATATTTGCCCGGATAGCCGCCAATGTGCGTGATGAATACTTTTACGCCTTCTACTTCAAAAAACAGGTTTTCAGGATAGCGCACCCGGAGGTCCTTACCGTCGATATTGCCGAATACGGCCCTGAAAGGTTTAAAGGCTTCCAGTTCATCGGCAAGAGATGTGGTACCTATATCGCCGGCATGCCAGACCTCGTCCACCTTTTCAAAGTATTTGAAAACGTGGGGATGGAGGTAGCTATGCGTATCTGACATTAATCCTATCTTCTTCATTGTTTTCCCTTAGCAGGCCCAAAAATAAAATAAGAAATCGGGATTGATTTACCGTTAGAAAAAAATCCCCCGAATCCTTTCCCTTTTGTATTTTACATATCAATATATTTCATTTTTTATGCAGACTGATATAACCGGCAGGCTATTGATCTCCTGTCCAGACCGCCCTGGTATTGTGGCCGGTGTGTCCCAGTTCCTGTACGCCAGCGGTGCAAACATTCTTGACGCCAGCCAGCATAGTACAGATCCCAAAGAAGGACTCTTCTTTATGCGCATGTCTTTCCAACTGGAAAATCCCTCCTTTACCAAAGAACAACTGGAAAAAGACTTCCAGGAAAAAGTAGCCGCCCCCCGCCAGATGGAATGGCGTATAGACTACCCCGATCGTCGTAAGCAAATGGTGATTATGGTATCCCGCTATGACCATTGCCTCATGGAATTGCTATGGCGCTGGCGCAGTGGGGAATTGCCTGTGGATATTCCACTGGTGATCTCCAACCACCTGGAGTTAAAACAATTTGTAGAAGACTTCGGGATTCCTTTCCATTACCTGCCTGTAGATGCAGGGAATAAACCGCTGCAGGAACAGGAAGCGATCCGGCTGATCAGAAGGGTGAATGCAGACTTTATCGTGCTTGCACGCTATATGCAGATCCTCTCTCCTGGTTTTGTGAGTGTATTCCCCGGAAAAATTATCAATATTCACCATAGCTTCCTGCCGGCATTTGCAGGGGCTAATCCTTATAGAAATGCTTATAACAGGGGTGTGAAGTTAATAGGCGCCACTGCGCACTATGTAACAGATGACCTGGACGAAGGACCGATCATTGACCAGGATGTGGCCAGGGTGAGTCATAAACATGAAGTAACAGACCTGATTATGCTGGGCAGGGATATAGAAAGACAGGTGTTAACAAGGGCCGTCATTGCACATATTGATGACAGGGTTATTATTCATGGAAATAAAACGATTGTATTCTGATAAAAAGGGGCGGGTGTAATACCCGCCCTCTTTTTATTATTTAGCTTTTTTCTTAATCTTTTTCCCCAGCGCTTTACCTGCAGCAGCATAAGATTCCTGGATTCTCAAACCGGTATCAAAGTCAAAACCGCCATATACACGGCCTGGAGCTTTATCTATTTTAATCTTTGCAATCACCTTGTTGTGGTCACCTGTTTCTACAATCCAGGCTTCACCATTTAATCTTGCATTCTTCCTCACTACACCTACGTTGTAACCAGGTTCAATGAAAGTGGTTTTGAAGATCAGCGTGTACTTTGCTTTAGGAAACTTACCGGCAGTCATACCACTGTATTCGGTAAACAATTGGTTGAACTTAGGTTCAAATCTTTGAGGTCTGTCATTCTTCCAGGCCTTGGCCCATTTGTCACCTCTGCCTGGTTCTTTTTTGTTATAGTCCTCTGTCTTTCTTGCGATGTAATCATTTTCATCTGCATAGCTACCAACACCTACATGCTCATAATCAAATTCAGTGTTCAGCTTGTAAGTACCTTTCAGTAGAGATAAATCGCCTTCAATGACTTTCAATTTTTGTGCGTTTACGATCATTGGCATTACGAACATGGCAACTGCCATCAGGAGTTTAGGGATCTTCTTCATTAAAAATAAATGTTTGGGTTGGGGCCAAAGATAAAACTATTTCTTACTTAAAAAATAAGTCACTGCTTCGAATATTAGTGCAGCAGCTAGTTTGGCGGTACGCTGATCAATGTCGAATGAAGGATTCAATTCTGCTATATCCATGCCCGCTAGTTGGCCACTGTGCAGGATTGTACGAAAACATTCCAGGAACAAACCATCCGGGCGGATACCGTTAAATGCCGTTGCACTTACCCCCGGAGCATATGCTGCAGCAAATACATCCAAATCGATAGTCAGGTATAATTTGTCTGCCTTTTTGATAAATTCAGTGACTGCTACCTGCAATAACGTGCGATCCTGAAAGTGAAAAGCATCAGCATCTATAATCTGTGCTTCCAGCTCGCCTGCTATTCTGAATAACCGTTGTGTATTGCTCAATTGCTGAATACCTAAAGCGAGATATTGAAAGGGCGAATGCTCCTGCGCCAGTTGCCAGAAACCCGTTCCGGAACTAACGCCTTCCGTACGCAGGTCAAAATGTGCATCGAAATTAATCAGTCCTAACCGCTCGCCTGGCAACGATTGATATAACCCATGTGCATGACCGTAAGTGATCTCATGCCCACCGCCTAATAATAAGGGGATATGACCTGCTCGTTTTATTAATTGTACAGCGCCACTCAGGGCTTGTTGTGCGGCTTCCAGGTCTTCGCCGGGACAGATAATGTTGCCACCATCCATCAATATACCATCGAAGTGCACGGGGAAACTACTTATTGCCTGCCGCAATGCAGCCGGGCCTGCGGCCGCACCCACACGTCCTTTGTTTCGTAGCACACCTTCATCTACCGCAAAGCCTAGCAGCACTACACCATTACCCGGGGGTAAAGGTTCCGATAAATCCACACATTTCACCCGCTGATGCCAGCGGCTCACTTCTTCGTCTGTACCATCTATTCTGCCGGTCCATGCTACCGGTTGTTGATAATGCGCTTTCATATTTTTTCACCTCCTTTCCACACCTGCGAAGGTTTCATTTTTCCCTGATAATATAAAAGGTCCCGGTAGTCGTTTGTAGGATACACCTGCATATCGGCAGCAAAGCCTGCAGCAAGCCGCCCTACATGATCCAGCTGCAACGCCCTGGCTGCCCTGAAAGTCAGCCCGGCCAACACTTCGGCCGTAGATAGTTTTTCAGCGGCACTCATCACTGCTGCCTGCAGCAGCAAATCGCCCATTGGTGCGGAACCCGGATTCCAGTCGCTCGCTATGGCCACACAGGCGCCTGCATCCAGCAGTTTACGGGCAGGTGCATAATGCATACCTAATCCCAGAGAAGCCCCGGGCAATACTACAGCTACAATATCAGCATTGGCTAACCGGGTAATATCTTCTTCATTACTGGCTTCGAGGTGATCTGCTGAACAGGCCCCTGCTGCTACAGCGATTGCCGATCCACCACTGCTAAACTGATCTGCATGCACGGTCAGTGCAAAGCCCAGCTCTTTTGCTTTTAGTAAATAAGGTAATGCTTCGGCTGCACTGAATGCGGTTTCTTCTATGAAGATGTCAACTCTTTTACAGTTAATGGCAGGCAGTAATTTTTCTACTACCTCCTTTAAATAGTCTGTGCCTGCATAATCTTTCGGCATCATGTGCGCTGCCAGACAAGTAGGTACCAGCGTAGCTTTGGTATGCTCTCCCGCCTGCCTGATGGCCTGCAGCATTTTGATTTCCTCATTTACCGATAAGCCATAGCCACTCTTTACTTCAATGGTAGTCACCCCCTCCTGCAAATGCCGGTTCGCTCTTGCTGCTGTATTATTTCTCAGGGTTTCTATACTGGCTGCACGTGTTTTCATTACCGAATCCCATATACCACCACCTGCACGGGCAATGTCAAGATAGGTCTTACCTGCTATGCGCATGGCATAATCACGGCTTCGGTTACCATCAAAGCAAATATGCGTGTGGCAATCAATAAAGCCCGGCAGTAATACCGCCGGGCCATAAATCAAAACTGGCAGTGCATGGGAATACTGATTGCGCAGTTCATTGTAATCACCAATTGTTACGATCTTCCCTTCATGTGTTACCACACCTCCATCTTCAATGATAGTAAGCTGTGCATCGGGCAATGCTCCTTTCAAAGGCAACCCTGTAAGGGGTATGATCTGTGAAAATGGTCCTATAAGTTTCATCTGTACAAATCAAATTGAGTGGCTACTTCCTGTGCTTTTTCATACCCCGCATCTGCATGCCTGTAGATACCTAACGCAGGATCATTGAACAATACTCTTTGCAGGCAGGTTGCGGCCCTGTCAGTTCCATCTGCCAGTACCACCATTCCTGCATGTTGTGAATACCCCATGCCAACCCCGCCACCATGATGGAAGGATACCCAGGTAGCACCACCACCCGTATTGGCCATCAGGTTCAGCAATGTCCAGTCAGACACTGCATCTGAGCCATCTTTCATAGCTTCTGTTTCCCTGTTTGGAGAAGCTACAGAACCACAATCCAGGTGGTCTCTTCCTATCACAATGGGTGCTTTCACTTTACCGCTGCGCACCAGTTCATTAAAGATCAGGCCAGCTTTTTCACGCTCTCCCAATCCTAACCAGCATATTCGGGCAGGCAATCCCTGGAAGGCGACTTTTTCCTGCGCTTTTTTCAACCAGTTGATCAATGGCTTGTTGTCAGGAAATGCTTCCATCAATGCCTGATCGGTTGTATAAATATCCTGTGGATCACCTGACAATGCTACCCATCTGAAAGGGCCTTTTCCTTCGCAGAATAAGGGCCTGATATAGGCAGGTGTGAATCCCGGAAAGTCAAATGCATTGGGCTCCCCGCCTTCTTTTGCAAACTCACGCAGGTTATTGCCATAGTCAAAAGTGATGGCGCCTTTCCGTTGCAATTCCAGCATAAAACGAACGTGCCTTGCCATGCTCTTTAACGCCTGCTGCTTGTAAGCAGCAGGGTCTTTTTTACGCAGGTCAGCGGCGGCGGCCAGGCTCAGACCATTCGGTACATAACCATTGATAGGATCATGTGCAGAAGTCTGATCTGTCAGTATATCGGGTATAATATTATCCTGCAATAATCTTTCCAGCATATCACCAGCATCACTCACCAGTCCGATAGAAAGGGCTTCGCCTTTTGCCATCGCTTCTTTTGCCCAGCTAATGGCTTCTTCGTAAGAATGGGTGATACGGTCAATGTATTTGGTAGCAATACGTTTCCTGATCCTGCTCTCATCCACATCTGCCCCCAGGAACACGGCACCCGCCATGGTAGCGGCCAGTGGCTGAGCCCCACCCATACCACCAATGCCTGCTGTAACCAGCAGTTTCCCTTTCAGGTCGCCACCAAAGTGCTGACGACCGCACTCTACAAAGGTTTCGTAGGTTCCCTGCAAAATACCCTGGGTGCCAATGTAGATCCAGCTACCTGCTGTCATCTGTCCGTACATCATGAGCCCTTTTGCACGCAGTTCGTTGAAATGCTCCCAGGTAGCCCATTTGGGCACCAGGTTACTATTCGCCAGCATCACTCTTGGGGCCTGCGGATGGGTACGCACAATGCCTACCGGTTTGCCGGATTGTACTAACAGTGAATGATCTTCATCCAGTGTGAGCAATGTTTCGATGATCTTTTGCAATGCTTCGCAGTTACGGGCAGCCTGACCGATACCTCCGTAAACGACCAGTTCATCGGGGTTCTCAGCCACTTCGCTATCGAGGTTGTTCAGGAGCATGCGCAGGGGGGCCTCCGTTTGCCAGGAGCGGGCGTGCAGCTCAGGGCCACGAGGGGCCTTATAATGGGGATGCGCTGCGTATTGCTTAATAAAATCCAAACTGGTCATGATAAATACCGTTGAGTGATAAATTATTTTCCAGGGCTGTTTCATTGGCTACCCTGGCAATAGATTGCTGGCGTATGAGTGTATGTAATTGCTGTATGTCGTAGGCGAAAATGCGGTCTTTTGCAGCAAAAGGTACCGTCTCTCTTACAAAGGCATGCACGGCTTCCAATATAGGACCTGATGTGAGCGGACGTCTGAAATTCACTGCCTGTGCGGCATACAACAATTCTATAGCGAGTATATATTCGAGGTTATCTATTACCTGGTGAAGTTTGCGGCCACTGATAGACCCCATGGATACATGGTCTTCCTGCCCTAATGAGGTAGGCACGCTATCTGCACTGGCAGGGAAACACAGCGTTTTGTTTTCGGTGACCAGTGCAGCCGTAGTATACTGGGGTATCATAAACCCGGAGTTCAACCCGGCATCTTCAATCAATAATTTAGGTAATCCATACCTGCCTTCTATCATCATATAACAGCGGCGATCTGAGATGTTGCCCAGTTCAGCAGCCGCCACAGTAGCGTAATCCAGCGGCAGGGCCAGTGGCTGCCCATGAAAGTTGCCCCCACTGATTGTATCGTCTGCACTAAAGATGATAGGGTTATCTGTTACTGCATTCAACTCAATCGCTACCAGGTCCAGCAAATGGAGCCAGGCTGTGCGCGAAGCACCATGCACCTGGGGCATACAGCGCAGGGAATAGGGGTCCTGTACCCTGTCGCAATCCACATGTGCCGCCATGATACCCGAATTTTCCAACATGGTCTTCAGGCGGTGTGCTACCAGCTGATTGCCTGGAAAAGGCCTGATAGCATGAATCCTGGGGTCAAAAGGACGTGCTGTACCCATGAGCCCTTCCAGTGATAATGCGCCTACAACGTCTGCAGTTTCCAAAGCATTGTGTAGCCGTTGCAATGCTGTCACGGCAAAGGCAAGAATAAATTGTGTACCATTAATGAGGGCCAGGCCCTCTTTAGGGCCCAGTGCCACAGGCGCCAACCCTTCTGCCTGTAGCACAGCTGCCGCAGGTTGTCGCTGCCCTTTATAATATACTTCTCCTAACCCTATCAATGGCAGGAACAGGTGCGATAATGGTGCGAGGTCGCCGGATGCACCTACAGAGCCTTTTTCAGGTACCACCGGGGTAATGTGCTCATCGATCATCCAGATAATGCGCTCCAGGGTAGCCGGTGCCACACCTGAATATCCCTGTGCCAGGGCATGCACTTTGGTAATGAGCATCACGCGGGCTACGGTAACCGGTATCGGCTGTCCTACGCCCACACTGTGGCTTTGCAGTATATTATATTGTAAGGTCCGGGTATCTTCTTCATTGATCCGGGTATCGCACAATGGGCCAAAGCCGGTGTTGATACCGTATACGGTACTATGTTGCGACACGATGGTTTGTACGTGGCCATAACTGGTAGCGATACGATCAGCCACTTCCGGCACCAGTACCCCTTTTACCTGCCCATCGGCAATGGCAAGGGCTTTACCGGGAGTGAACTGATCTACCCCGTATTTGAATTGGTGTATCATTATAATTAGTTATTTCATTGCTTTCAAAATCCTGGCGGATAAGGGTTCGGCTTCCACACTATTTTCCACAGCCGTCACAGCTTCCAACACCTGTTTACTCCATTTGTTTTCATCTGCCAGGTCGGTCATGGCCTGGGTGATAGCGGCCCAGATGGGCTGAATCTGTAGCAGCATTTCCTCACCCTTCTTACTAAGCATGACCAGTTGCCGGCGCCCATCGTCGGGGCAGGGAGCAGTTTTGACCAGTCCTTTCTTTTTCAGCCCCGTCACCAGCTGGCTGATGGCGGAGTGGCTCACCTCCAGCTGTGCCGCAATATCGATCAGCGGCATGGGCTGCTCTTTGCCTAAAATGTAAAATACCGGAAACCAGCTGGCTTCAAAGGGAATTCCTGCCTGCTCATATACCTTATTCACCTCACTCAGGAAGTATTCACTCAATCGCCGTAACCGGCTACCAAACACCAGGAAGCCCAAAGAAGAATAGAAACTCATGTAAATTATATAAGCACTTATATATCTAGGTACAAGTATAAGGAATTATTCAATTCCTTTTATTGGGATTAACAGCCTTTTATGTTAATTATTTTTTCCTGACATCGAACCAAACAGGTGATGAATCGGATGGCTCCCCATTATAGTTGATCTGCAGCTCCTCTCCTTTCTTAATCTCCCGACGGGTGACAATACTCATGGTTTCTTCATCAAAATCCATTTCGTATATACAATTAGGGTCGTAAGAGTGGTTGTAGATGGAGCAAAACCCCAGGGCAATACAGGAACGGGTTTCACGCACCCCCCACAAAAAAATGTAATTATGCAACTTTGTCTTATCCACGATTTCAGTGTCATCATAAGATAAAACGAGTACAGGCGAGGTTTCTATTCTGGTGCCTGCAGGTATTCTCTCTTTTGTAAACACTCCGCGGCCCTTGCCTTTTGTCTTATCGACGTATAAATATGGTTTAATCATATAGCTGTAAAAACTTCGTAAAGTAAAGGTAAAGGAAGAAGTTATCAAAATCAGGCATAAAAATTTTAGGTTTGCGGAAATCTAATGTTCAAAGATGATTGATTACAATCCTAAGGCCTGGTTTACATTTATATTCAGGATTCACAAGGCCGATACTGTTCGCAAGTTGTTCCCCATGTTCATTGCCATTGGTTGTTATTCGGCTGTGGTTGCTCTGCTGGAGCTGAAAGTCCTGCACCTGTCTGACGTTGCTGAATGGAAAAATATCGTTTTTGTGCATAGTGTGCTGGGGTTCGTGATCTCCCTGTTGCTCGTATTCCGTACTAACACGGCCTATGACCGCTGGTGGGAAGGGCGCCGCCTATGGGGTAGCCTGGTAAACAATAGCCGTAACCTGGCTATCAAGCTCAATGCCATGCTGCCTGCCAGCAATACAGCTTCCAGAGACTTCTTCAGGGCTATGATCCCCAATTATGCATTTGCCCTTAAGAATCACCTGCGCACAAAATATATTCCGGAGGAACTGGACCTGAGCCAGGGCGCTCCCCTGGATGATAAAAAGCACGTTCCTAACCAGATAGCTGGTCAGATCATGGCCCATGTCAATGACCTGTACCGCAAGCAGCAACTCTCTGGTGAACAATTAATTCTTCTGAAAGATGAGTTACAGTCATTTGCCGACGTATGCGGCGCCTGCGAACGTATCAGGAACACCCCCATCCCCTTCTCCTACAGCGTATTTATCAAAAAGTTCATTTTCTTCTATGTAATGACCTTACCCTTTGGGTACGTATTTACCGTAGGTTTCCTGATCATACCTATCGTCGTTTTCATTTTCTATGTACTGGCCAGCCTTGAGCTGATTGCCGAGGAAATTGAGGACCCATTTGGTTTTGACGCCAACGACCTGCCAACAGACACCATTTCTGCCAACATTCGCAAGCATGTGGCAGAGATATTGTGATGTTCCCAATTCAACTTTCTTTAATTTCGCCACCTGACAGCCTTTTGGACTATGGAAAATGAAGCTTTACTGGAAAAATTCGAGCAGCTGATCAAAGAGCAGGGCTTCCAGGAACTAAAAGTGTACCTGGACGATCAGCTCATTACTGATATAGCAGAACTCATTCACGAAATGCCGGAGCAGGCGGGCATTATTATTAATAAATTGTCCATAGGCCGGGCAGCGGCGGCTTTCAGGATATTGGAATTCCATGTCCAGGAAGATGTAATCAGGGAATTGCCTGCTGCCAAAGTAGCTGAACTGCTCAACGAGCTCCCTGCCGATGACCGTACCGCCTTCCTGGGAGAACTGCATAGCGATGTTGTAAAAGAACTGATCAAACTCCTGGACCCCGAGGAGCGCAAGATCACCCTGAGCCTGCTGGGCTACAACGAGACCAGCGTAGGCCGTATCATGACGCCCGATTACATTGCTGTCAGGGAAGAATGGTCCGTAAGGCAGGTACTGGACTACATTCGCGAATATGGTAAGGATAGTGAAACCATCGACGTGATATATGTAGTGGACGAAAAGGGCAAGCTGATCGATGACTTCCGGATCAGGGAATTCCTGCTGGTAGCCACCGATACTATGGTGCACACCCTTATGGACGACCGCTTTGTAGCTCTGCACGTCAATGATGAACAGGAAGAAGCCATCCAGATTTTCAGGATGGAGAACCGTGTAGCCCTCCCTGTAGTGGATGATGAAGGTATCCTGCTCGGTATCGTGACCATCGACGATATGTTGTGGATCGCGAATGAAGAACATACAGAAGATATCCAGAAGATTGGTGGTACCGAAGCCCTGGACGAACCTTACCTGGATATTCCCCTGCTGAAACTGGTGAAGAAACGCATTGGCTGGCTCGTGATACTCTTTATCGGCGAAATGCTCACTGCTACTGCCATGGCCTTTTTCGAAGGCGAAATCGCCAAAGCAGTCGTACTGGCACTGTTCGTTCCACTCATCATTTCCAGCGGTGGTAACAGTGGCTCACAGGCATCTACCCTCATTATTCAGGCGATGGCCCTGGGTGAAATTACCCTGACTGACTGGTGGCGGGTAATGCGCCGCGAGATCACCTCCGGCCTGCTGCTGGGCAGTGTACTGGGCATCATCGGTTTTATAAGAATTGTATTCTGGAATTCCCTCTTCCATAGCTATGGAGAGCATTCTATATTGGTAGGGCTTACAGTAGGTATATCACTGATAGGCGTTGTACTGTGGGGTACCCTTTCAGGCTCCATGCTACCCCTCATTTTGAAAAGGCTGGGCGCTGACCCTGCTACCTCTTCCGCCCCGTTTGTAGCTACGCTGGTGGATGTAACAGGATTACTGATCTACTTCTCTGTGGCTTTTGCACTCATGAAAGGAACATTGCTCTAATACCGGGTACGCTTACATTTAGCCGTATCCCTGTTTTTCCGGACGATAAATAAACTACTATAATCCGTCTCCTTCACGGAATCCACTGGTGCCTTTGCTTTCAATGAACGAATCACTGGCACCAGTGTTTTTTGTAGCCCGATAATCAACAATCGCTTGCCCCAATCCTCCCTGCGGGTAATTTCATACAACAACCCTTCTCCCGAAGAATCGGGTTGATAGGTAACAGTATCTATATTTAAATAAGCCCTGAGTGATTCTGCAGTTTCCCTGGAAGAAGGGAATGGCGTAATATATATACGTTGCACACCGGAGTCTTTCAGGAACCGGTACAGTGCTCCTGCTTTCTGGTAGCCACTGTCTGTGAGCATTGTTGAATCGCATTCCTGTGCATGCCTTACGAGATAAAAAACACCGGTCAGGAACGTACTGTCGTCTGATAGAGGTACCGGCTGCCGTTCTGGCGACGGCTGCTGGCATGCCATACAGCATAACAGTAATATTACAACATATCTCATAGGATAACTGATTCAATTTCTGCGACAAATTACGCATTTTCTGCGCATTTGCCACTGGATAACATCACCTTTACATGCTTAACTCCGTCATGATCATTTGATTATCTTTAAACTTTATTACCTATTGTTCATACGATTTTCACATTTTTTAGGCATATTGCACCCCATCTCCATGTAAAACTGAAAAACAATATGTGTGGAATAGTTGCTTATATAGGCCAGCGAGAAGCCTACCCCATCGTTCTCAAAGGATTGAAAAGACTGGAATATCGCGGTTATGACAGTGCCGGAGTAGCCTTTATAAATGATGGCCTGAAAGTCTACAAGAAAAAAGGTAAGGTTTCCGAACTGGAAGATTACCTGACCGGAAAGAACACAAGTAGTCATATTGCTATCGGTCATACCCGCTGGGCCACCCACGGTGAGCCATGTGACAGGAACTCACATCCCCATACGTCCGGCAATGGCAAACTGGCCATGATACACAATGGTATCATTGAGAACTATACCCAGCTAAAACAGGAACTGCTGAATAAAGGTCATGTGTTCAGCAGCGATACCGATACCGAAGTCCTGATCCACTTTATCGAAGAGATTCAGCAAAGCAATAATTGCAGCCTCGAAGAAGCCCTGCGCATCGCCCTGAAAAGAGTAGTAGGCGCCTATGTGATCGTGCTCCTGGACCAGGACAACCCCGATACCCTGATCGCGGCACGCAAAGGTAGTCCCCTCGTAATCGGCGTAGGCAAGGGCGAACACTTCCTCGCCTCCGATGCCTCCCCAATCGTAGAATATACGAAAGAAGTAGTATATGTAAACGACTACGAAATTGCGATCATCAAAGCCGATGAGCTGATCCTGAAAAATATCTCCAACGAAAGGCAAACGCCTTATATCCAGAAACTGGATATCGAACTGGCAGCTATTGAAAAAGGCGGTTTCGACCACTTCATGCTCAAAGAGGTATTTGAACAACCACAAACGATTCTCGATAGCTTACGTGGCCGCCTGGACGCTAAAAAAGGAACCCTCACCATCGGTGGTATCCGCGATCACCTGGCACAACTGGCCAGTGCTAAGCGCATTATCATCGTGGCCTGTGGTACCTCCTGGCATGCGGGCCTCGTGGCAGAATATATGATTGAAGAACTATGCCGCATTCCTGTAGAAGTAGAATATGCTTCTGAATTCCGCTACCGTAACCCGGTTGTGGGCGAGGGCGATGTGATCATAGCCGTATCTCAGTCCGGCGAAACAGCCGATACACTGGTAGCGATAGAAGCTGCTAAGAAAAAAGGCGCCACTATACTGGGTGTGTGCAACGTAGTTGGTTCTTCTATTGCCCGTATTTCAGATGCAGGTGCTTATACACATGCCGGCCCTGAAATAGGTGTGGCCAGTACCAAAGCCTTTACCGCCCAGCTGGCAGTATTGTGCCTCATTGGCCTGAAAGTAGCACAGCAAAAAGGGACTATTACCGAACAGCGTTTCCAGCACCTGCTGGATGAGCTGGACCACATTCCTGAAAAAGTAGCAGCCGCCCTGCAACTGAACGACCAGATCAAACAAATTGCGGATAAATACAAAGATGCCCGCGACTTCCTCTACCTGGGCCGTGGTTACAACTTCCCTGTAGCACTGGAAGGTGCACTCAAACTGAAAGAGATTTCATACATACATGCAGAAGGATACCCTGCTGCCGAAATGAAACATGGCCCTATCGCCCTGGTAGATGAAAACCTGCCTGTGGTATTTGTGGCTACCCGTGATAGCTATTATGAGAAAGTAGTATCCAACATCCAGGAGATCAAAGCCCGCAAAGGCAAGGTAATTGCTGTAGTGACCGAAGGTGACCTCACCATTCCGGCTATGGCAGACGATGTGATCATTATACCTGAGGCAGACGAGCTGGTGGCACCTATCGTCTCCGTAATTCCATTGCAGTTACTGGCCTACCATATAGGCGTACTGAAAGGATATGATGTGGATAAGCCAAGAAACCTGGCCAAGTCAGTGACTGTTGAATAATCTCAAAACGCTTACATGAACCTGATACAGAAAAAACCGCTCACTGAGCTGGGGTACAATTTTGTAGCAGCGCCTTATCTGCCGGAAGGAAAAGATGAATACTATCTCCGCGATCAGCAATGGGGAAAGTCTAACATCTACCGGCACCTGTCCGCATGGGAGATAGAGACGCTTGTAAGAAATGACAATACTTCTGACAACTGGAACAACATTTCTGTCACGAATGAGTTCGATCCCCAACTGGTTAAACACTGCCAGTTCTTTGGCATAGTACGTATTGGAAAACTGGAACCTTACTTCCTGGAATTCCACAACCTGCGCCTGCCTGTAGGTTTGTACAACAGTACAATTTCTTCCTGCGACTTTGGCGACAACGTAGTTGTGCACAATGTGAACTTCCTTTCGCATTACCTGGTAGGTAATGAAGTGATGATCTGTAATGTGAATGAAATGGCCACTACGGGTCATGCTAAATTCGGAAATGGCATTGTAAAGGAAGGAGAATCTGAAAGCGTACGCATATGGCTGGAGCTGTGCAATGAAAATGGTGGCAGATCGATCATGCCTTTTGATGGCATGCTGCCCGGCGATGCATGGCTGTGGACACGTAACCGCGACGATAAGGACCTGCAGGCAAAATTCAAAGCCTTTACCGAACAACAGTTTGATAAGAAACGTGGCTACTATGGCATGGTAGGCGATCGCTGTGTGATCAAGAATGTGAAGATCCTGAAAGATGTAATGATCGGCACAGATGCATACCTGAAAGGCGCCAACAAAATTAAAAATATCACCATCAATAGCAGTGCAGAAGCATCCACACAAATTGGTGAAGGCTGTGAACTGGTGAATGGTATAGTGGGGTATGGATGTCGCGTGTTCTATGGCGTGAAAGCAGTGCGCTTCATCATGGCATCGCATTCACAGCTCAAGTATGGAGCACGACTGATCAACTCTTATTTAGGCAACAACGCCACTATCTCCTGCTGCGAAGTATTGAATTCATTGATCTTCCCGGCACATGAGCAGCACCATAACAACTCATTTTTATGTGCAGCGCTCATCATGGGCCAGAGTAATATGGCTGCCGGTGCCACCATCGGCTCCAATCATAACTCAAGGGGCCCTGATGGTGAAATCATTGCAGGGCGAGGTTTCTGGCCGGGTCTCTGCGTGAGCTTAAAACACAATTCCCGCTTTGCCACCTTTACACTGATCGCAAAAGGCAACTATATGCAGGAGATGGATATTCCATTTCCATTTAGTTTAGTGATCAATGATGAGCAGCATAATTGCCTGAAGATTATGACAGGCTATTGGTTCCTGCATAATATGTACGCACTGGCACGTAACTCATGGAAGTACCTGGATCGCGACAAGCGCACAGATAAGACACAGCTGATCGAATACGACTACCTGGCGCCTGATAGCGTAGAAGAAATGATTCATGCGATGGCACTGATGGAAGCGGCTACCGGCAAAGCCTGGCACCTGCATACAGAAACAGATTGCCCGGAACTGACTGAGCTGAATTATCGCCAGAAAGGACAGGACCTGCTACTCAATCATCCTGCAGATGTTGCGAAACTGAAGATCCTGATCAAAGGTGTGGAGAACAGTAATCGTGAAGTACATTTATTGAAAGTGCACAAAGCGTATCCGTTATTCCGCGCATTGATTGTACTCTATGCAGTAAAAAATGTGATGCAGTATGTAGAAACACATGATATCAAAACATTTGAAGCTATTCACAACATTGCACTCACTGCACAGCGCGAACAATGGTATAATGTAGGCGGACAGCTGATGCCGGCGTCTACCCTGCATGCATTGAAAGAAGATATCCGTGAGAATAAAATCAGCAGCTGGTCAGATCTGCATGTACAATACGAGGAGATAGGCAAACGATATGCTACAGATAAATTGCAGCATGCTATTGCGTCACTGCTCTTTATACAGGAAAAAACAATTGCAGATTTTAATGCGGACTTCTTTATTGAATGCCTGCAGGCGTCTATACAAACACAAACGGTATTGACAGAAGGGATTCAGAAATCAAGAGCAAAAGATTATGAGAATCCGTTCAGAAAGATGACGTACGAAAATGAAGCAGAGATGGATGCAGTGGTAGGCAGGCTGGATGATAATAGTTTTATAAAGCAAACGCAGGAAGAGCTGCTGATATACAAACAAAAAGTAAAAGCGCTGATAAAACTCCTCGCATAAATAAATAGACATCTCATAGAAAAAGCCTCATCATTTTAAATGATGAGGCTTTTTCTATAGCATACCCTTAGTACTATAATGTCATCATAAGGGCATTATAAGTACATCTATATATCGATTGGATATTGAGGTGTCGATTAAGTGAAGTATTAGTACTCATTTAGCACTAAAGTTGCACTATAGTTCAATAGAAGGTTTTACTATTGTGCTTATCACCCCAAAAATTGTTTGTTATGGCTCTTGTAAAAAACAACATACTGCTTCAACTCGTTCAGGGCTCTCTTGGCGATCAGATCACGATTTACGAAAGGAACGGACAGATTATAATGGCCAAGAAAAGAGGTCCGTCAAAGAAAAAGCCGACCAAAAAGCAGCTGGAAGCCCGGTATAAGATGCTTGTAGCAGCGGCGTATGCAAAGGCGATCATAGAAGATCCTGAAATAAAGGCTTATTATAAATCTTTGGCAGGTCCCGGGCAGAATGCTTATAATATGGCTGTAAAGGATGCTTACAGGTCTCCTGAGGTACAAAATATCCAGTTCGAAGACACCACTGTGGTAGTGACCGCAAAAGACGAATTCAGGGTAGCGGAAGTGCAGGTACGGGTACTCGATGCCGCAGGCAGTATACTCGAAAGAGGAAACGCTGTTTTAGGCAGGAATGGTGTGGACTGGTATTATAAAGCGGCTGGCCTGCCGGTTGGTGGCAAAGTGATAATCGTGGCGGTAGATTTGCCGGGGAATGAAACGGTGAAAGAATTGCAGCTATGAGTCGCCTCCTTTTAATTAAATTGCAGCATGGAACCAAACCGCTGCTCCTGGTCTACCAAAGACCAGCTTTATAAAGATTACCACGACAACGAATGGGGCGTTCCGCTTCACGACGATACCCGCCTGTTCGAAATGATCAATCTTGAAGGCGCTCAGGCTGGCCTGAGCTGGTATACTGTGCTCACCAAAAGAGAAAACTACCGCAAGGCTTTTGATAACTGGGACGCAAAAAAGATCTCCAGATACACTGACAAAAAGATCGAATCCCTGATGGGGGATGCCGGCATTATCCGGAACCGCCTCAAAATAAACGGTACCGTTCTCAATGCCAAAGCATTCCTGGAAGTACAAAAAGAATTCGGCAGTTTTGACAAATACATCTGGAGTTTTGTGGGTGGTAAGCCGATTGTGAATCACTTCAAATCACTGAGCGAGGTACCTGCTAAAACCGCCATCTCCGATGCAATGAGCAAAGACCTGCTGAAGCGTGGTTTTAAGTTCGTAGGCTCTACTATCTGCTACGCCTTTATGCAGGCTACAGGTATGGTAGATGACCACATAGCAGACTGCTGGAAGAGGAAGAAGAAATAATTAATTGGCTATCATCACCTCGCTGAAATCGGGATTTTTTAAAAAGTGTTTATCCGTAAGGGTTAGCAAAAACATGTATAGCTGGCGTTGTTCCTTTGCTGACAGTTGCATACCGCGTACTAATGGATCAACGGTGCTCCCTTTCTCCTGCCCATGATCATACATGGCAAACACCTGGAAAATGTCAAAGAACCTGCCGTCATGCATATAAGGTGCACTCACCATTACATTGCGTAAAGAGGGTACTTTGAATTTCATATAATCGCCTGTATTGTTAGTAATACGCATGCGCCCCATATCGTTCATATTCGGGCTGTAAGGCAACCCATTATTCCGGGCGGAGAAGTCTGTAAAAAACGGTTCTTTATGACACCCGGCACATTTTTGCTGAAAGGTCTTATATCCCCCCGCTTCTTCTGCAGTAAATGCTACACCCGCTTCGCCCCTTTTCACACTGTCGTACCTGCTGTCAAAGCTGATCATCGTTGCCATAAACTGCGCCAGTGCCTTGAACATACGCTCACTCGTCACTTCTTCTGTACCATATGCAGCTTTGAATAGTTGTTGGTATTTCTCATTACATTTGAGACGGTCCAGCAGTTCATTCAATGGCATATCCATTTCATTTTCCGCAACTATAGGCGACATCGGTTGTATGTCCAGGTGATTCACAGCTCCATCCCACATAAAATCCTTTTGCCAGATCAGGTTAAATAATGTAGGTACAGAACGTATACCCATCCTGCCATACACCCCATGTGCCAGTGCGTGGTCAAAATGCCCGAATGCAGCAAACTGCTGATGACAGAATCCACAGGAAACCGAGCTATCGCGTGATAACTTAGGATCATAAAACAAGTATCTTCCTAATGCGATGCCTTCTTTTGTCAATGGGTTTTTAGAAAAGTCATACACAGGTTTAGGCAGGCTATCAGGCAATCTGAGGGTTACATAGGTGACACCGGGGCCAGGTCCTTTTCCACGGAGACTGATCCCCACCAGGAACAGGCAGAATGCCATGATCACGTATGTTGTTTTGGAATTCATTATTTCTTTTTAACGGAAAACATGTGACTGTAATTATCTGCAATCCGGTCTCCTATCGTACCCGGGGCCATAAAGCCCGCCGTTTCACTAAACCGGATCGGATTTGAACCATTGAACCAGGTGGCAGCATCTGCTACAAGGTGCACTACCGGAGTTTTGCCTGTCGAGACTACAAATGATGTTTGTAATTGCACCATCCGCTGAGACTGGTGTGCACCTCTATAACCCCCAATGTGAAACTGCAGTACATGCCCCGGTAAATGAGATGCAGGAGAGGTACCTTCCAGCTTCGCCATAATGTATCCACTGTTCCACGTCCAGAACATGCCATAAATAGGGTCTAAGGCCCCGCTCTGTGCCCCGGTACAGTTCATAATACTGTCCACACCAATCATGAAAGAAACAGCCTTATATCGCCCCAATGGCAGTCCTGTAAGCGAGATCGTTTTACTGGCAGCGCTGTCGTCGCTCACCAGGAAATATTCGGGAGGTAATTTGATATTTTCTCCCGATTCACTTGTAAAAGAAAAATTGCTGAGGTAGTATTTGAACTTCGTGATGGTAAAGGTATCTCCCTGTGCGGTGTAATAGGCTTTATTCGTTCGCATAGGCTGGTGGTTCACCTCGTGCGTGATGGTGATTGATACGGATTGTGATACAGCCGTATGACCGATCAAAAGGCAAAGGAATAACAATAACCGGTTCATGAATCGAATGTAGTTAAAAAAAAATAGCTTCTGCAGGTGGCAGAAGCTATTTACATATTTCATGATGAGAATCATCGTTGCCTGTAGCCCCATCCACCAAAGTAGAATACTACCGAGAAACAGATGAGTGGTACTGCATAAGCCATTGCTGTGGACTGTGCATCGGCTACTGTACCCATTACATAAGGTACTATCGCACCACCCACGATGGCCATGATCTGGAAGGAAGATGCCTGTTTGGTATGTATGCCCAGATCTTTCACACCCAGTGCAAAGATGGAAGGGAACATGATGGACATAAAGAAGAAAATAGCAATCAGCGCATATACAGATAACTGCCCGCTGCCGGATATTACCAGCAGGCAAAGCAATACATTGACAGCAGCGTAGATCATCAGCAGTTTATTAGGTCGTACTTTCTTCATAATGGCAGTACCTATGAACCTGCCTGCCAGGAACAGTCCCATACCGATTGCCAGTAAGGAAGATGCTTCTTTGCTGGAAGTGCCTTTCCAGTATTCAGTAGCATAGTTGATAAACAATGTGCCTACACCTACCTGTGCTGCCACATAGAAGAACTGTGTGATCACACCCCATACAAAGTGTGAATGAGACCATAATGGACGGGCTTTCGCCAGCGGCTCATTACCTTCCTGCTCTTCTTCCTTAATCTCAGGCAGTGGCGTACGCCAGAAAAATGCAGCTATCAGCAATACTATTATACCAATCGCGATATAAGTGAACTGTACGGTAGACAGATCTTTGGATCCACTACCATTTTTGTCTTCAAAGAACAGCATCCCGCCGATCAGGGGCCCTAAGGTAGATCCCAGGCCATTGAAACACTGTGAAAGATTAAGGCGCAATTCAGAAGTTTCATTGCGGCCTAATACGGTTACATATGGGTTAGCCGCCGTCTCCAAACAAGCCAGTCCACAGGCAAGGATAAACAATGCCGCGAGGAAACCGTTGAAGTTGAGCGCACCTGCTGCCGGGTAAAACAAAAATGCACCTACTGCATATAGCAGCAGTCCCAGCAGAATACCCTTTTTATAACCGTATTTATTCATAAAGAACCCCGCCGGCAATGCCATCAGGAAATAAGCGCCAAAGTAAGACAATTGCAACAGCGTAGACTTTCTTCTCGTCACTTCCAGAACTTCCTGGAAATGTTTGTTCAGCACGTCGAGCAACCCGTAAGCAAGTCCCCATAAAAAGAACAGGCTTGTCACCAGTATAAATGGAAACAGGTAACTCTTATTCGAATCGATATTTGCCTTAACAGTGGAAGTGGACATTGTGGCTCCGGCCATTGTGGAAAATTTGAATGATTTAAAAATAAGTTAGCTCACAGACCTGTCCAGATGGGTGTAACCACCATCTACATAGATGATCTGGCCGGTGGTATGAGACGATACGTTGGACAGTAAGAACACTGTCATGTTGGCGATTTCTTCGGAGGTGGTCATTCTTTTCTCTAAAGGAATTTTAGATACGATAGCAGCCAGTTTCTCCTTTGGATCAGGAAGGGATTTGATCCAGTTTTCATATAGTGGCGTCCATACTTCGGCAGGGATGACGGTATTAACGCGGATGCTGTAAGGCAGCAATTCTACTGCCCATTCACGGGTCAGTGCATTGATGCCACCTTTGGAGGCAGCGTAGCCACTGGTACTTCCCTGGCCGGTTTCAGCCACTTTGGAACCGATATTTAAGATACTACCTTTGGCTGTTTTCAGATAAGGTAGTGCATAGTGCGCGAGGTTATAATAGTGAGAGAGGTTTTTTTGCAGGGAGGCCATGAATTTTTCAGGGCTGCCGTTTTCCAGGCCTACGCCGTCATTCACGCCGGCGTTGTTTACCAGGCCATCGATACGGCCAAATTCTGCAATTACCAGGTCAATTACTTTTTTGCAATCTTCCACTTTACTCAATTCAGCAGCAACGCCAAATGCTTTGCCACCGGTAGCTTTGATCGCTGCTACAGTTTTATCATTATCGGCTGCATTTCTACCTGCCACTACGGTAATACCGCCTTCGGCGGCTATCAGTTTTGAGATGGCTTCGCCTATTCCTTTTGCACCACCGGTAACAATAAATACTTTATCCTTTAATCCCAGATCCATGTGAACGATTTAAATATTGTTTAGAAATATTGTTCTTTTAATAGTTCTTCCTTCGGAAGAAGTTTTTTACTTGCTCACAATCCATAAAATGCAATCGCATTTCCCCCCATTATCTTCTCCTGCTCTGCTAGTGATAAACGACTAATAAAATCAGTCACTATACCTTTTACCTGTGTATAACTCCCTGCCAGCTGGCATACCGGCCAGTCGGAGCCGAACAGTAAACGGTCAGGTCCAAAAGCCTCCAGGCACACTTCCAGGAAAGGTGCAAAATGCGCCGGCTCCCAGTTATTCCAGTCAGCTTCAGTGACCATACCACTGAGTTTACAATATACATGCGGATACTGTGCTATAGCACGCATCTGTTTTGCCCAGCCATCCACATCCCCGGTTTTGATATACGGTTTGGCCAGATGATCGATCACCAGGCGATGATCAGGAAACTGCTGAACAAACGCTGCTACCGCCGGTAATTGTACCGGGTAAACCAGTATGTCGTAAGTAAAATTATATTTCGACAGGAGGTGTATACCCCTGCAAAAGTCTTTCCTGATTATAAATGCAGGATCAGGCTCACCCTGTACGATATGCCTGAAACCTTTCAGCAGGGAAAACTGGGCATAATGCGCCAGCCTGTCTTCCAGGTCTGCATCGCGCAGGTCTATCCAACCTACTACGCCTTTAATAAAATCATGAGCAGCAGCAAGCCCCAACAGGAAATCAGTTTCCACCTCTGACTGGTCCGCCTGTACAGCGACACAGCCATCCACATTATTTTGCGCCAAAACCGGTTGCAGGTGTTGTGGCATAAAATCCTGCTGAATCACTTTCATATCATCAGTGATCCAGGCATCCTTTACAGGATGATATTGCCAAAAGTGCTGGTGAGCGTCTATGATCATTTTTTCATAACGTTTGCTTCCTTACTAAATCTACCTATCGTTAGTCATCTCTTCTTACAATGCAAAGATCTTTTCCATAAATATCCATTTCTCGCCAGGCTTCGCCACTGGCAATGCCTGCTGGTATTTCCACATCAGCGCTTCCCACTCCTGTACTTTAGGGTTAGCCGCATCTGCAGCGCCTTTCTTTTCAAATGAAAAGGTTTCATCTACTTCCATGATCATAAACAGGCGGTTCATGATACGGTATATTTCCATATTCACTATGCCGCTGTCTAAAATACTCTTTTTGATTTCGGGCCATACTTCCCGGTGATACGCTTCGTACTCAGCGATCAAAACCGGGTCATTCTTCAGATCTAACGCAAGACAGTGCCTTTTCATATCGTAGCAAATTACAAGTTTAAAGGGAATAAATCCCAGAATTACAGTAAGTGGAAAATTTAGCGGTCAGACGGCAAAAGCAGTCTGACCGCATCAAAATGTCTTACAGCATTCCTATTTGAAAGCAACAGCTGTTTGTTTGGATGTACCCAGACCGTCAATACCCAGCTCAATCACATCGCCAGCTTTTACATATACATTTGGTTTCATTCCCAAACCTACGCCGGCAGGTGTACCTGTAGAGATTACATCGCCTGGGAGCAGGGTCATAAACTGGCTCAGGTAGGATACGAGGAATGGAATCTTAAAGATCAGGTTGGCCGTGGTACCATCCTGCATGGTTTTACCATTCAGTGTTAACCACAGGCGCAGGTTATTCACATCTTTAATTTCCTCTTTGGTTACCAGCCATGGGCCCAGCGGTGCAAAGGTGTCATTGCTCTTACCTTTTACCCACTGTCCGCCACGTTCCAGCTGAAACTCACGCTCGCTATAGTCGTTGTGCAATGCATAACCGGCTATGTATTCCAGCGCATCCTTCTCTTCCACATAGCTGGCTTTTTTGCCAATTACCACAGCCAGTTCCACTTCCCAGTCAGTTTTTACACTGTTGCGGGGAATGACTAAGTCATCATTCGGCCCTACCAGTGCTGTAGTACTTTTGAAAAATACGATTGGTTCCTGTGGAATCGCTGCATTGGTTTCCCTTGCGTGGTCAGCATAGTTCAGACCAATGCAAATGATCTTGGAAGGCCTTGTGATAGGGCTTCCGAGACGGGTACCCGCAGGCACGGAAGGACAACTTTTTTCATTTTGCGCCCACCATGCAGCAAGACGGTTCAGACCATCTGTAGCCAGAAATTGCTCTCCAAAATCTTCACCGAATGCACTTACATCAAACATGCCTGCTTCGGTTACCACTCCCGGCTTCTCAGCTCCCGGTGCTCCAAATCGTATCAGTTTCATATGTTAATTGTACTTTGTTTTTTTATTTAACGGTTATCTCAGTGAATTGATCTTCAGGTGACCATTATCCACTTTGATTTCCACCAGGTTCGTATACTTCTTGTTCATGATCTGCACCAGGAACACCTGTTCAGGGTGAGATGGTGATTGTACAATACCCGTGGTTGCTTCTGCCGGTACCACCATTCCAATGGTCTTGTTAGCGCCACCAAATTCTGCATAGATCTTCACAGAATCAGGAGATGAAACAGGCAGTTTCTTTACGATCAGATCAGCGATGATAGTGCCGGATTGTAACTGTTGTTCGTAAGAATCAACTGCTTTCAGATCCAGGCTAATAGTACCTAAACCTTCCTTATCTTCAGCATAGTGCCATACTGCTGCAGGCGGCGTGCCCACCAGGTTGATTTTTGCACTACCGTTATCAATACTTGCGTGATAATACCGGGTAGAGTGGTCACTTTTCAGCACACCAATGTATACGCTGTTAGGCTTGTCCCACACAGCACGGTACAGATCCTGCTCAGCCACGTCTCTTGCCAGTGGCAGTTCAAACGTTTTGTCCGAAGACTGTCCGTCTGCTTCGAAATGGATAGAGATACGGGTGGTATCTGCATCTGCCGGAAATGAGACAGCCAGCTTGCCTGATGGTGTAGCTGGTTGAAATGCAGCGGTGCTATCGCCCCCCTGCTGATTGCCGCCTGCATTGGTGCCTGTACCGCCACATGCGTACAATAAGGTTGTGGCTGGTATGATAACTGACCAAATAGATTTCATGAATAATGGAATTGTGGTTGATTAATTACAAATTAGAATTTACGAATATAAGATACCTTTTGCCTTATTTCATAATTCTTTACTTATAATTAATTATTAAGCTTTATAAAACCACCATCCAGCGGATAATCGCAACCGGTGATGAAACCAGCTTCTTCTGAGCACAGGTACAGTGCCAGGGTGCCCACTTCGACCGGCTTAGCCATACGCCCAATTGGTTGTGTATGAGAGAGTTTCTCAAACATTTCCGCTTCTTTACCCGGGTAGTTTTTAGCAATAAATCCGTCTACAAATGGTGTATGCACACGTGCCGGAGATACACAATTACAGCGGATACCATCCTTAATAAAATCTTTTGCAACGGAAAGCGTCATTGTAAGCACAGCACCTTTACTCATAGAGTAGGCAAACCTGTCAGGGATACCTACGCTGCTGGCGATGGAAGCTATGTTCAGGATCACCCCGCTCTTTTGTGCTTTCATCTGGCCGATTACGGCAAACATACAGTTGTAAGTACCTTTCACGTTCACATTATATACCCTGTCCAGATCTTCTTCTGAAGTGGTGTCCAGCCGGCCTACGTGTGCAATACCGGCACAGTTTACGAGGATGTCGATACGGCCGGCAGCAGCAGTGATCTTTTCCATTACAGCGACTACTTCCTGCTGTTTGGCTACGTTGCAGCCATATACAGCAGCTTTGCCGCCTTCGGCTGTGATATCGGCAACGGTCTGACGACCACCCTCTTCATTCAGCTCTATGATGTGAACACTGGCGCCCTGTGCACCGAATACTTTAGCAATAGCCTGACCAATTCCGCTTCCACCGCCCGTAACGACTGCCACTTTATTATCTAATCTAAACAGGTTCATAATTTCCTTAATTTAAGGGTTCTAAAATAGCCTTTTTAATAAGGGAAATTCCATCTTTTTTTAGCAGAATTCTGTACTTTATTACCATATTTTAAATTTTTTAAATGAATTAGGGTTGAAAATCAATTACACTGTTGCTATTTTCTTCATTTTCTGGTACCATTTTGCTTTGGCGCAAACCAACCAGTATGAGTTGGTAGACCTTACGAAGTTTATACCCCATGTGAGGCTGGATATCAGGTATGCAACTGCTAATAATTTTACACACCAGGTATTATATCCCCGGGCGGCAGCCTATTTGAAACTGCCGGCAGCGAAGGCATTGAAAGAAGTACAGGAAGAGTTGGAGGAACGTGGATTGGGATTGTTGATTTATGATGGGTACAGACCTTTTAGTGTGACGCAGAAAATGTGGGAGATTGTTCCGGATGAAAGGTATGCAGCAAATCCGGCTAAAGGTTCAGGGCATAATAGAGGGATAGCAGTGGATTTGACACTATGTGATTTAAAAACCGGTAAACCTTTGGCAATGCCCACGGATTTTGATGATTTTACGGAGAAGGCGCATCAGGATTACAAATTACAGGATACTTTGGTCGCTGACAATCGTAAATTATTGAGAGATGTAATGGAGAAGCATGGGTTTATAAACTTAACTACTGAGTGGTGGCATTTTTACTTAAAAGATGCGCAGCAATATCCACTCATGAATGTTGACTTCCAAAAACTATGAAAGGTTGGCTTTCGCCAACCTTTCATAGTTTTTGCCCTCGTGGTTTATTGAAATTCAGCTCTGCTGAATTTCAATAAACCACATTTAGAATATCTTATTCAACGCATCTACATAAGCATGCATAGAAGCATTCACAATATCTGTGGACATACCATATCCATAGTAACTCTGCCCATTATGCTTCACCCTCATATTTACCTTACTCACATCCTTACTCCCCCCTCTCATTGACTGAATATTAAACTCATCAATATCTATCTGATCTTTGATAATCTCATGAATCGCATTGATCGCCGCATCTACCGGGCCATTACCTGCAGAACTGGCTTCCTTCTCCTCGCCATTGATCTTCAGTTTCACAGTCGCCATAGGACGCAGCGGATCGCCACATACCACCTGCAACAACGTTACCTTGATCGCCTTATCATCTGAATAATTCTGATCATTACCATTCCCCATCAGTTCCAGCAAATCAGCATCAGAAATCTCTTTCTTGCTATCTGCCATCACCAGGAAGCGCTGGTAAACTTCATCCAGGTTTACCTTATCCAGTTTATAACCCAAACGCTCCAGGTGGTGCTTCAGGGCATGACGGCCGCTACGTGCAGTCAGGATAATCGCGTTGGACTCAATACCTACATCCTCCGGATTCAGGATCTCATAGTTTTCACGATGCTTCAGCACACCATCCTGGTGAATACCGGAACTATGTGCAAATGCATTGCGGCCAATGATCGCCTTATTGGGCTGTACCGGCATACGCATCATAGTCTCTACCATGTTGCTCAGCTGATACAGTTTCTTTGACTGAATGCCTGTATGATAACCCAATGCATGGTGCGTTTTCAGGATCATCGCCACCTCTTCGAGAGAGGTATTGCCTGCACGCTCACCAATACCATTGATGGTACATTCTACCTGGCGTGCACCGTTGATCACACCAGCAATAGAGTTGGCAGTAGCCATACCCAGATCGTTGTGACAGTGTACGGAGATAATCGCTTTATCGATGTTAGACACATTATCCACCAGGTACTTGATCTTTGCACCATACTGGTCGGGCAGGCAGTAACCATTCGTATCAGGAATGTTTACCACAGTTGCACCGGCAGCAATCACTGCTTCGATCATCTGTGCGAGGTATGCATTGTCTGCACGGCCTGCATCTTCTGCATAAAACTCTACGTCGTCAACGAATTTACGCGCATATTTTACCGCATCAGCAGCACGCTTCAGGATCTCCTCGCGGGTACTGTTGAATTTATATTTAATGTGCATATCGGACGAACCGATACCTGTATGAATACGCTTACGCTTGGCAAAACGCAGGGCTTCGGCAGCAGCATCAATATCCATCGTGTTTGCACGGGTCAGTGCACAGATCACCGGCTCACTTACAGCTTTCGATATTTCTACTACGCTCTGGAAATCGCCGGGGCTCGATATTGGGAAACCGGCTTCAATAACATCTACTCCCAGCGCTTCCAGCTCCTTGGCTATCGTGATTTTTTCAACGGTGGTCAGCTGGCAGCCTGGCACCTGTTCACCATCGCGGAGAGTAGTATCAAAGACGTATACACGGTTCTTATCACTCATCTTATGTTGATTTGTTATTGTTTTTAAAAATTAGCTTAAGTTTTCCAGTACTTTGGCACCCATTGCATCGGTACCCATCACCAGGTGGTTTTCTGTATGCTTGTTAGCAATATCCATTGTACGGAAGCCTTGTTTCAAAGTAGCTTCCACAGCCTTGATCACACGCAGGGATTCAGTTTTCAGACCAAACGAAATATCCAGCATCAGCGCTGCAGACAGGATAGATGCCAGCGGATTGGCAATACCTTTACCTGCAATGTCATGTGCAGAACCATGGATAGGCTCGTAGAAGCCAACGCTGTCGCCTACAGAAGCAGAAGCCAGCATACCCATAGAACCAGCGATCTGAGAAGCTTCGTCTGTCAGGATATCGCCAAACAGGTTGCCGGTTACCACCACGTCGAAGCGCTTAGGATCCTTTACCAGTTGCATAGCGGCGTTATCGATGAACATATGTTCTACGGCTACGTCAGTATATTCTTTTTCCAGTGCCTGTATTACTTCGCGCCACAGGCGGCTTGCTTCCAGTACGTTTGCTTTATCCACAGAACACAGTTTTTTACGACGTGTGCGGGCTGCTTCAAAGGCTTTGCGGGCAATGCGCTCTACTTCGTACTTATGATAGATCATCAGGTCAGAAGCAGTGTTGCGGTCTTCGGTACGTTTCTTTTCACCAAAATAAACATCACCGGTCAGCTCGCGGAAAAACAGGATGTCTGCTCCACGCAGAATTTCCGGCTTGATGCTGGAAGCTTCCAGCAGCTCATCAAACAACTTAATAGGACGCAGGTTTGCATACAATCCCAGTTCCTTACGGATTTTCAGTAATCCCTGTTCAGGGCGTACTTTCAGCGTAGGATCATTGTCGTATTTGGCATGTCCGATAGCACCAAAAAGGATAGCATCACTCTTGCGTGCTTTATCCAGTGTTTCATCTGGCAGAGGATTACCAGTAGCTTCGATCGCTACGTGGCCCATGATGCCTTCTTCAAACGTAAAGTTGTGCTTGTAGTTCGTTGCTATGGTTTCCAGCACTTTCCTTCCCCAGGTAGTCACTTCTTGTCCGATGCCATCACCCGGAATTACCAGAATTTTTTTGTCTACGCCCATTTAATGTTTTATTGAGTTAATGCGAATAGTTAAAAATTAAACTCCCGGGTGGCTTCGTAAGCTTCAATATCCTTACGCAGGCTTAACAGGTAGTCAATATCATCATAGCCATTGATCAGGCATGCTTTCTTGTATGGATTGATGTCGAAGGAGGTCTCTTCACCTGTAGATACAATCTTCAGGGTCTGTTTTTCCAGGTCTACAGCCAGTTTTGCATGCGCATCTGCTTCGATTGCGGCGAAGATCTTGTCGAGGAATGCATCAGTCACCTGGATAGGCAGGATGAAGTTGTTCAGTGCATTGTTCTTGAAGATATCTGCAAAAAAGCTGCTGATCACTACTTTGAAACCATAGTCGGCAATCGCCCAGGCTGCGTGTTCACGGCTGGAACCACAACCAAAGTTTTTACCAGCTACCAGTACCTGGCCACTGTAAGTAGGATTGTTCAGTACGAAATCAGCTTTAGGTTGATTGTCGCCGTCAAAACGCCAGTCGCGGAACAGATTTTCGCCGAAACCATCGCGGGTAGTTGCTTTCAGGAAGCGAGCCGGAATGATCTGGTCAGTATCAATGTTTTCGATTGGAATAGGAACTGCGGTAGATTCCAACTGTTGAAAATTCTTACTCATTATATATCGCCTCCGTAAAGAGGACTTTAAATTTACATGTTTTACAAATTATTGAGCGTCTGCAATTTTTTCTGCTTTCACGCGCAACCTTACATATTTAGTATACCATTTGCCATCGCGGAAGTTGGTAGCACGCATGCTTTCCTGGGCGGCTTTGAGTATGGGCAGTCTTTCTGCTTCAGGTATTGCTTCGAGATAGTAGGCCCCGAACATCTGCAACCACTCTACGATGCCATTCTCCGGATCAGCCAGCTCGGTCACACGGTCAAAGTAGCTCAGCTGATTTACCCGGAAACCATATTCTTCCAGCAGGGAAGTATATTCACCGGGAGATGGAAAATACCAGAAGGGTTTAAATTCATACCCCTTTTCTGCCATCGCTTTGCTCAGTGCACCGGTGATATCGTCTACATTGCCTTTTCCTCCCATTTCCAATACCAGTCTGCCACCGGGCCTGAGGTGATGCCAGATACGATCCAGTACTTTCTCCTTTTGGCGAATCCAGTGCAGGGTAGCATTGGAAAATACCGCATCGAAGGTTTGGCCCAGTGAAAAAGATGTACCGTCTGCCACTTCAAAATCGATGGCGGGGTAATGACTTTTTGCACTGGCAATCATACTGGCGGAACTGTCTATCCCCTTTACCGTGGCTCCACTCTCAGCAATCCGGGCAGTGAGTTCGCCTGTACCACAACCCAGGTCGAGGATGGTCTCCCCTGCTTTGGGCTGCAGCCATTCCACTACACTGTTGCCGTAGTCGAATACAAAAGCATGCTTTTCTTTATATAAATCCGCGTTCCAGGCCATGATAATACTTTTATACGAGTTCTCTTACATCGGTTACTTTACCAGTGATCGCTGCCGCAGCTGCAGACAGTGGGCTGGCAAGGAAGGTGCGGGCATTGGGGCCCTGACGGCCTTCGAAGTTACGGTTAGAGGTAGAGATACAATACATACCAGCAGGAACTTTATCTTCGTTCATACCCAGGCATGCAGAGCATCCTGGTTCACGCAGCTGGAAACCGGCAGCTTCAAATACCTTGTCGATACCTTCTTTCTTTGCCTGCGCTTCTACCTGCTTGGAACCTGGTACGATCCAAACCACTACATCGTCTGCCTTATGCTTGCCTTTTACAAAATCAGCAACCATACGCAGGTCTTCGATGCGGCTGTTGGTACAGCTACCAATGAATACATAATCCACTTTTTTGCCCAGCAGTTCGCTGCCAGGCTCCAGGCCCATATATTCCAGGGATTTTTTGAAGGAAGGTTTTTCCTTTTCATCCAGCTGCTCCAGGGATGGAATGTGCTGGGTTACACCAATGCCCATACCTGGGTTGGTACCGTAAGTGATCATTGGTTCAATATCTGCAGCATCGAAGGTGATGACAGTATCAAACTCAGCATCAGCATCGGAGTACAAAGTCTGCCAGTAAGCCAGGGCCTTATCCCAGTCAGCACCCTTTGGTGCAAACTCGCGGCCCTTGATATAGTCGAAAGTAGTCTGGTCAGGAGCGATCAAACCTCCACGTGCACCCATCTCGATACTCATGTTACAGATGGTCATACGGGCTTCCATGCTCAGGCTGCGGATCGCCTCACCGGCAAATTCCACAAAGTAGCCGGTAGCACCGGATGCAGAGATTTTGGAGATGATGTACAGGATGATATCCTTGGATACCACTCCTTTCTTCAGCTGACCATTTACCTCAATTTTCATACGTTTTGGACGGTATTGGAGCAGACACTGGGTAGCCAGTACCATTTCCACTTCGGAGGTACCAATACCAAAAGCGATAGCTCCAAATGCACCGTGAGTGCTGGTATGGCTATCACCACACACGATGGTCATACCTGGCAGGGTGATACCCAGCTCAGGGCCGATTACGTGTACAATACCCTGGTAAGGGTGGCCAAGACCGTACAGTTCTACGCCAAACTCTGCTGTGTTCTTTGTCAGCATCTCCACCTGCTTGCGGCTCAGCGCCTCTTTGATAGGCAGATGCTGGTTCAGGGTAGGTACGTTGTGATCGGCTGTAGCATGGGTTTTACCGGTACGGAATACCGGAATGCCCCTTTTGCGCAATCCGTCAAATGCCTGCGGACTGGTAACTTCGTGGATGAAATGTGTGTTGATGTACACTACATCCGGAAAACCAGGCTTACTTACCACGATATGATTGTCCCAGATCTTGTCAACTAATGTTTTTCCCATTCCGTAATTACTTTTTATAAGCCCGTTGCATCAAATAGTTACATTAAATTTTATAACATGCTTTACCTGGTGCAACACAGGCGAAATCATTAATTTTGTGCTTCCCTGTTTGTTTGTAACTTCAAATCTAATAGCAAACCTTAATTGCCATATAGCTAAATTTGCTTTAATTACGATATATAACATAGCCTGACGAGAACTAGTCGTTTGATTGTCAGTCAATTATAACATATTATAAACGATGTCCAACAATCAGCATGATGCGCTCTTTATATTAATAAAAACGCTCACCAAAGCAGAAAAACGGAATTTCCAGCTTGCATTCAACAAAAATAACACGAAGGAAGACGTATTATTCATCCAGCTGTTTAACACCCTGGACAAATTGAAGGAATATGACGAGGAACTGATTCTGAAGAAAATACCCGCTATCAAGAAACAACAGCTGAGCAATGTAAAGGCGCACCTGTATAAGCAGTTGCTGACCACCCTCCGCCTGCTCTACAAGCAAAAAGACCCCCTGATCGACCTCCGGGAGCAACTGGATTACGCCCGGGTGCTCTACAGCAAGGGGCTTTACAACCAAAGCCTGAAGCTTCTCTCGAAAGCCAAGTCTATGGCCATTGAACAGGAGGAAGTGATGCTCAGCTATGAAATCATAGAGTTCGAAAAACTCATCGAAAGCCGCCACATTACCCGTAGTCTTGAAAACCGGGCAGATGAACTGAGTGAGGAAAGCCGGGTTATAGAAACAAAACTGAGCAATATCAGCAAGCTCTCTACCCTGTCTCTCCGCATGTATGGCCTCTACCTGAAACTGGGTCATGCCCGGGATGAGCGGGATGCCAATATGGTAAAGCTATTCTTCGAAAAGGAATTGCCTGCCAATTGCCACCAGGACATGAGCTTTTATGAAAAGATTAACCTGTACCAGGCTTATAGCTGGTATTACTATATTCTGCAGGACTTTGTGATGTTTTACCGGTATACCCGCAAATGGGTAGACCTGTTTTCTCAATATCCATCCCTGCAAAAAACAGACGTGGAACTGTACATCAAGGCCATGCACAACCTGCTTACCGCACAGTTCTATACCAGTAACCACGAGAAATTTATTCGTGACCTGGGCACACTGGAAACATTCATTGCCGAAAACAATGAAACCTTCAATGAAAATACCAAGACCACCGCGTTTGTGTACGTGTACACTGCCAGGATTAACCGGTACTTCCTTGAAGGCACTTTTGGTGAGGGACTGAGCATCATTCCACAGCTGGAAGCCGAGATTGCAGAACACCAGCTAAAGGTAGACCAGCATAGGGTATTGCTCTTTTACTACAAGATCGCCTGCCTGTACTTTGGTAGTGGAGATAATAACAAAGCGATCGTGTACCTGAACAAGATTATTCACCTCCGCATCGGTAATTTGCGTGCAGATATCCAGTGTTTTGCACGCATCCTGCACCTCATAGCTCATTATGAACTGGAGAATTACAGCCTGGTTGAATACCTGATTAAATCAGTATACCATTTCATTGCGAAGAACAAAGACCTTGGGCAGATGATGGAAGAGATACTGAAGTTTCTCCGTAAGAATATTTATGCCAATCCAAAGGCATTGAAGAGTGCATTTGCCAACCTGAAAGAAAAGCTGGTGCAGTTGTCGCAGAATCCTTATGAAAGAAGATCATTCCTGTACCTGGACATCATCTCCTGGCTGGAGAGCAAGATAGAAGGCATCCCTGTACAGGACGTGATCAGAAGGAAATTTTTGAAGAGAGAAAAAAGGATCTAATAATCCCACTTAACACCTTTATTCAGAATATACAGGTTACGCAGGTCATTGAACTCCCGGTTCTGCCACTTGTCCTTGATGTCTATCTTCAGGTTATTCAGGCTATTTGTGGACAATACCCAGTTCAATGGTACCTGGCTACCCGATTTGCCAATGCAAAGCTGAATCACTTTTCCATGCAGTTCATCCTCTGTATAATGCCGCAGTTCATCTGTGGCCATGGCAGAGCGGCCCGCACGGGTATTGTAAATACCTGAAAGGATTTCGCTCAGTTCATTTCCAAAACTCAGGTTCTTGGTATTCGCCTCCCGGGAATCACTGAAGCTGAGCACAAATACAAAAGGCACGATCTCACTCCCCCTGAAGGCCTTTGATTTTATTTTCAAAGTTTGTAGTATTTCCAGCATGGTAGCAGTGCCAGTGTTTTCCACATATCCACCATCTACATAGTGATATTTGGTTTCATCATCCTGCTTCAGATTACCACCCGGTGAGAACAGGGGGAAACGCGTGCTAAAATTAACTACCGTACTATAACGGATACCTCCACGGATTTTTTTATTAAACAAATCTCTGCGCTGGGACAGGAGCATTGTACTATCAGGTCTTACATTCGTCATCCAGCATTGCAATCCGGTTTCCACTTCGGTGGTGTTAATAAACATAGCGGGCAATATGTTTCTGGGCGGGTATAATTTCTGAAAATTATCAGAAAAGATATTACTGGCATCTGGGGTCACTACCCTTCTATAGCCGCTCTCCCATCCTTTCTCCAATGCTGCTGCCCTGTCAAATACAGGTACCTGAAATGGCAAAAAAAGATTGATCAGATCACCATAAAACATCTTCCCGATCACAGGCGATAAATAGTCCTGCTGGAAAAATAAATCCGTCATGTTCGTGAGGGAATCCACCTTGTGCAGGCTATCAGGTGTGAGGTATGCCATCGCATTGAAAAATGCAATGCCCAGGCTTCCACCCGATACACCTGAATAAGCATAAATGGCCCGTTTGAAATTGAATGGATGATTGACGATTGGCTGGATGATATTTGCACCTTTCGAAGTATCCGGATGATTTTTTCTATACACGGAGTCCTGTGCATTTGCAAGGCTCTCCTGCAAGAAACTCAGCATCAGCGAAGTGAAGGCACCTGTTCTCAAAGCCCCACCTTCTGCACATACAAATACAACGGGGTATTTAGGTATGGGCTTTCCAGCAGTATCTCTTATCCAGCTGAAAAGATACCGGTGATCACCTTCTGATTTATATTGTTCAAACCAGTTATCAAAATGTGTAGACATTAAGGGTCTGCGGTCGTAGTTGCTTTCGCTGTCATAGCGTACAGGATGATCATTATTCAGGAGTGAAGAGAGGATCAATACAATCAATAAGGTGATGCGCAATGAAAAAGCTTTTTTTCTCAGCAATGCAAAATCTACATACAATAACCCGATGTAAATACCAATCCAGCAGGCAAATGCAAAGATGACAAGACCTGGCGCACCAATCCTTTCATAATACCGGATAGGTAGTACACTTACAATCAAAAAAATACTCAGACTGGTGAGGGCAATGATCTTTAACTGCAGGTGCAGTTGTTTATAGAACTTCAATGGAATCCTGTAAATCCACCTGTACATGGTATCAGGCTTATCATCCTGTATCAACCCGGTAGGCGATGGTACAAACGAAGCAGGTACAATTGTCTCCGGCGGCATTTTGCTGGGATCTTTCAAAAATTCACTCTGTTCTGCGCGGGACAGGTTTAAGAACTGCTCTGTAAACTCTTCGAACCGGCCATTGATATTTTCAGAAAAATTGGTAGGCTTGCGCAGCTGAAAAACATAGTCATTGTAAATGCCAATCAGTTTATTGCACCACTCCATTTCCTGTTTGGGCAGGCGCATGAAAGACATAATACCGGATGGCTTTTTTGATACCAGCTCACCTGATTTGGGGTCCATAATGATTTCGTCCGGCCCGTCCTTTTTTTCATCCAGGAAATACCTTCTGGCTACCAGGTTTACCAGCAGGAGCAGGCATCCCATCGGGACTCCAAACCCCAGGTTGCGCTGGTTGGCAGTCAGCGTGTTTTCTCCTATATAATTGATCACAAAACCTAATCCCAGGATGAAGTAAGGCATTAATAATGAAGTCTGCGCAATGGTTTTCTGCACCGCTTTGCGCCATAGTACTCTTTCGTCAGAAAGGCTTTTCCCGGAGTGGTCTGTAACATAGATGGCATACCGGCTGCCATACTCAGATACGACACTCCATACAAAGGCGCCGCCCAGCAACCAAAGGAGGTTTCCTATATGGTGCTGCACGGCAATTTCTTCAACAACTATGAGTAGTACATCTCTTCCCTGTGGCAATACCGTAAAAACCAATAAAGCCACCATGTGCAGGGTCACAAACATACCACAGCTTCGAAGTACACCTACAAAGTCACTGATCATGTACCGTAAGGGCACGTGATCCCTGGCTTTGTTTAGTTCATTATACAATCCTTTGTAATGATAAAACAAAAAGCCTGCGAAAGACTTTAACAAGTCCAACAGTTTTTCCATAACTTATTTTTTGGGGTTGTATGGGTTACTTCACGCCACCGCTCCAGAACCAGCTTCCTTCTTCGGTGTAATACCATTTGCTGTTATCATTGATCTTCTCACCGTTATTCACATACCCATCGTAGGCCAGTTGAATACCGGCTTCCACAATATTGATGGGGGCCTTGTGTGTATCAGGCGTAGCGCGGATATTGAGCCGTGAGCGGGAAGTAACTTTACCTGTGGCTTTTACTTTTTGCAGGATGTCGCCATCGTCGTCGCCGTTCAAAGGTGTAGACTGATTGCCGCTGGCCAGTGCAATCAGTTTGTTGAGATCGACTTTAGTACCCGGGCATGTTTTAGCACCATAGATTTCGTGATGACCGATCACGTGCTTTCTGTCCAGCGGAATGTGCCAGCGCTCAGCAATATCGCGAACCAGGGCCGAACTGGCGGCATACATAGCATCTGACCAGGGTGTATCGCCTTTACCTTCGTGTTCGATACCAATGGTGTAATAATTGGGATTGATGTACTGACCATTGGAAGTTTTGATCAGTGTCCATGAAGGTGTGTACACACGGCCTGCATGCCAGGCACTGTCTGTTTCTTTCACATATTGATGCACTTCGCCGTGCTGGCCTACGCCATAGTGGGCAGATACTTTGGATGCAGGATTACTGAACCAGCTGTCAGTACCGGCCAGCGTACCATCCATAATGTGGATAACGATGGCAAATGGGGTGTAATTCTTTCTACCTGCGGTAAAATTGGGGCTTAATTTTGGTATGATACTCATCCTAATGCATTGTTATGTTGTGGGGTATATTCATCTGCAACCAGCTCTGGTTCTTCTTCTACAGGGGTTGCTTTTTCAACGGATACAGTTACCGGAGGGGTAGCTGTGACAGTGACTGGCGCTACAGCTTTTACCTTGTTCAGGTAAGTCTGAAAGAACCCTTCAATGAAGTCTGCGCCTGCGTAACCGATGGCAATGATGGTCACGATAGCTTCTGTCTGGTAACCATCTGCGGTTTTGAGTGAGGCGCCTTTGATGATCATGCCAATGGCACCAGCTACAAAGCCAATGAAGATACTTACCCAGAGGCGGCCTGTATCCATTTTTTCAGGTGTATTGCCTGCTGCTACCTGCTGTGCGTTGGAGTCACCTAACTTTTTAAGTCCTACGGCGATTCGGATTCCCTGGCCCATAGCGCCAAGAAGACCACCGGCAATTACGGTGTAGATAATGTCTGTGATGGACATAACATTTAATTTTTGGGGTTGTGGTATTTACAATGTCGTTTTGGTATATCGGTTTTTGGGGCTTCTTCCTCTTCTTCTTATATCAAATATAACAAATATGGTGAAGTGTTGTTCAAAAAATAATTAATGAATAGCGCTATTGATCAGTCAGGCAACCGATTACAACGGGTCCCAGCAATCCTGCGGGGAGTAAATTCCAGTCGGGCCGGATAAAGATATTAGTGTTCGTGGTGCGTTGCGCTTCCGGCAATCCCCTATCTCCCACCAGGCGGTTGCGCCAGCTATTAATAACAGTGATTTGCAGGTCGTTCTTCCCTTTATTCAATTTGACAGGTACCCTGAAAGGAGGCGTCCATACAATACCCAGGTCTTTGCCATTTAACAGTACCTGCGCAATACCTACATCCTGTATATCTCCCAGATCGATGTACATGGAATCTGATGAGGTGGCATTCCAGTTAAATGACTGTTGATAGGTGGCAGCACCGGAATAATATTTCACTGCGGGATCAGTGCTGTTCGTCCAGCTTTCCAGTTTGGTAAAAGTCTTTGCAGGTATGTTTTTGAATTGTACCTGCCAGGAGTTTTTTAATGTATCTTTTGGCAGGAAAACAGCGTTGTTTGTACCGGCTTTTCCATTCCCATTTACAGGCTTCCTGAAAACAACAAAATAAGCCCCATATGGCGCAAAAGAAAGCGGCATAGAGGTTGTTCCTCCCTTTTGCCTGAAAGCCGAAATTTGGTGTATTTCTCCCGTAACAGGGTCCCAGTATTCAGGTTGTCTGCCAGTGATTCTAAAACTGGCTTGTACATGCGTAGCAGTGTCTGCCCTGTTGCTTACAAAGTAGTAATCGATGCTATCCTGCTGGTGATGAATCCAGTTAATATTTTCGCCAATAAAATCAGGAGTGAGTGTTACATTGGTTTGCAGTGCATTTACTTTTTGCTGCACGGCAGGAGATAATTTGTAATCATCCGGCACAACGAGTTTTCTATATCGCATACCACCCGGCAATTCCAGCAGGCCATTCTTCAATTCCAGTTTCATCAGCTGCTCTTCATTGATTACATCGTAATCATTGTATGGCAATACATGCGCCGGATCGCTTTCTTTATTCCTTGCAATATTCGGTACGTGATCGCCATAGTAATACACCACATCTGCTACAAATCGCCCCTGCTGCATCATATACTGCACTCTTGCCATGTAGTTGAAAAATGCATCTGCAAAAGGCCACCAGGTAATGTGCCTGTTAAAATGCGTACCCGCAAAATACTCCTGCCCCGGCTCTCCCATAGATGCAGGAGAAGAGGTGAATGTATGCAGGAATACAAGATTCAATCCAGCACATACTTCGTGGTCAAAAGAGCTTTTCATATCGTGCCAGATCACATCATTCCAGTGCTTTCCGATGGTGGTAAATGATTCTGCACCTACTAACTGTTTGTTGTAAATATGCGCGGCACTTGCTGCCTGCTTTACAAAAAACCGGCTATCCGGGTCCGGCCGGTGTGCAGAAGGCGCCCAGAATTCACTCATCATGATATCACTGTGTCCGTAGTTTTTTAACCCGTCAAAGAATCCAACGTGGGGGCCGGAACATTCAGGGCCAATGCCTATACCGTATTTTGCTGCATGCTCTTTGAATACCTTGTAATGATAATCAGACACCAGGTCACCGATTGTCTTTCTGAAATCATTCAGGAACTGGTTACTGGAATCAGGACTATCGATAATTTTGCCTGCCACTACAGGAAGATAAGGTAACAGGTCATATCCCCTGCGGGCCTGAAATTCCTTCCGGAAATTTTCTGTCCAGTTAATACCACCCAGTTCCCAGCTATCCGTTTGCAAATAACGCAAGGTAGTGCCTGCATCTGCACCAATACCATCCAGCAATGGCTTTACATGCGTATTCCAATACCTGTCAAAATGATCTGCATTCATGTAATCAATTACAAGGCCCTGCCATTTGCCACTGGCGGTAGAAATATGCGCACCGTTATTGGTATAGCCAAAGCGCATGATCACCCATTTACCAGCGGGCGCTTTCCATTTCAAACGTCCTGCATGATCCATAAATCTTGTGATATCGCGCACTTCAGCGTGCCAGGCATTGGGTTTGCCCACTACATCATTCTTCAGTAAATAGCGGGTATCGGCAGCAGAAAAACCAGCTTCTTCAAAGGCTGCTTTTTTGCGCAGGTCTTTCAGCGGATGGATACCAGCAGTATCCCGCCAGGGAAATGCCAGTACTGCAATGTCCCTGTAGAAACCCTGCCTTGTAGGTGGGGTGGCCAGTTGTACCTGGATTATTTTATTCCCGGTCAATGTAGTATCTGACCAGGTAATATGCTTCGTCGATTCCTGTGGTGTTACATCAGGTGCTCCCAGGTTCCAGCCACTCTGGATATTCATACTCAGCTCCAGTCCTAGTCTGTGTGCTTCTTTTACCGCATGCTGAAACAAAGCTACCCATTCAGCAGAACCAAACATGGGCCCTTCGGGTACATTGCCATTATCCCGCTGATTCTGCCCACCTGCATCTACAATACAGGCGCCACTGAAACCTTTGGCTTTCATGGCTTTCAGGTCGAGGGTAATGCTTTCGCGGGTCACGTTACCATTGAGCCACCACCACCAGCACCGGACACCGGCACTGGCAGGCGGATGGGCAAACAAGCCGGGATCTATTTGTTGCGCATAGCTAAGCTGGCAAAACAGCAACAGCAGCAATATCCAGTAGTTTTTCATGGCATAGATTGGCTCATGACCTGTCTTTTCCCATCTTTCGCTGACTTTCGTGCAGCCTCCAATATTTGTACTACAATCAGGTTATTTTTCAGAGAAGAAAGATCATTACCAGGTTTTATCGTGCCATTCAATACGGCTGCCAGGTAGGTCAGGTTATCGGTAAATGCGGGTACAGGCACTGTGAGTGACTGTGTACTATCTTTTTGTCTTTGTTGCAGCTGATTGGCGTTCAGGGCATGTAAATACCCACTTTTGCCAAACACCTCCCAGTCTTTGATGCTGAAAGGCCAGTTCCAGCTGGCTTCAATGATGCCTGTAGCCTCAGGGTATTCCAACAGGATCGTGGCATCATCATCTACATGAGGATAAACTGATGGTTTAATATGACGAGCCACTGCTGTTACCGCAATGGGCGCCTGACCATCCATCAGCCATGTCATCAGGTTCGCACCATAGCAACCAAAATCAACAATTGCTCCGCCCCCGTTTTTCACAGGATCAGTGAGCCAGTTTGTAAAATCCTTGCTGCACCCGATCTCTATAGGACCTTCATGACCATCATGCACGATCATTTTCCTAACCGGGCCAATGGTATTTTTCTTCACCAGCTCATATACGTGCTGGTTAGTACTGTACCAGGTAGTTTCGTAATTGGTAAGCACAGGAATATGGTACTTCTCTGCCAGCGCTGCTATGCGGGTAGCCTGGGCTACGGTGGTGGCCAGCGGTTTTTCTACCATCACAGGAATGCCTTTTGGTGCACAGGCTTCTACCACCAGGATGTGCTCTGCCACCGGGTTGTAACCCAGTACTGCATCCGGATGTACTTTGGCCAGCATAGCATTCAGATTTGGATAAAAAAGAGAATCAGGCAGGTGGTAACTCCTTTTGTACCTTGCTACCAGCGCAGTATCAGCTTCTGCAATACCGGCTATACGCACCTTTCCTTCTTTGAACTGATGCATGAGCAAATGCACATGATCGTGATTGAGACCTGCTACGCCCACATTGAGCAGCTGCTGGGCGGTAGACATACACGTGGATAACAGTCCCATACATAACAGACTGTAACGGATTAACTGCTTCATAAAAATGTTTGTTTATTAATCTGCAACATTCAACACCTTCCAACCATCTTCATCCCTGAAGGTATACAATTGTTGGCTACTTTTTCCCCCATCCGGGAAAATACAAATCTCAGTGATAATGTACAGGTGTTCGGTTACCTTCCTTCTTTCAGGAAATGCCCTGAGCAGGTTGTGGAATACAGGGAATCCTTTTTCTTCCAGGTTCTTGATAAAAGAAAGGCGGAGTACTTCGGCAGTAGTTTTGACAATGTCAGGACTATTGAACCTGTCATTCATTTTCTTCAGCAGCAACTTTGCTTCTTCATAAAAGTTCTTGCACGACAATGCTTTTTCAATATCCTGCTCATCATAGGCATCTTCCAGGCACAGGATGGCTCCTTCCGGTGTGGAAAAGTCATGTGCAAAATAGTCGATCCCTTCGTCGATGTACAATCCTACCTGCCTGTCAAAACCGGCCACCTCATGATCCGGCAACCCCTCGCGGATAGCCCGGATGGTATAGCCACCTATCAGGCGGCCATTTTCAATAATCATCCAGTCGGTGATGAATTGCGGATCGATACCTATTCGTTGATTGACAGATACAGAACTGACGTAAACGGGTTTGTTGCCAACTTCGCCATACAGGTTGCCTTCGTCGTCAAAGCTGGGCGTAGTCAACCATATATGTTCACGACTGGTACCGTCATCGATCAGTACTTTCACTGAAAAGTATTGCTGTGCAGGTGTTGGCGCCGACAGGCTATCCTGAAAGTGATGCATTGTTGCCCTGGCTTTTTCTATTGCCCAGTTCATTCGCTCATCTGAATCAGGGACGTGTATTACAGGTAATTGCTCATTGGAAGCGGGTTCGCTACGCTTGCCAAATAATTTGGAAAATAAGCCCATTGATAATTTCAATTAAAGACCACGGTTGATTAGTCCCCTCTTAGTTTATGCACTCGAATTACGAATATAGTCAATTTGAAATAATAATTATCATGTATAAATACAAAGAGGGTTACCTGACGGCAACCCTCTCCTGCGTTTTCATAGGAATATAATTGATTATTTACAGCCTGAATAGTAAAGCACAGATAATCCTGTCTTCTGATTTCACCAGGTCAGGACGCCAGTCTGCCGGCAATGGAGTGGTGGTGTACCCTGTAGGGGAAGTCACTCCACCCTTGCCTGCAAAGTAAGGTACGTTCGCATGCCTGTGCACATATTCGATTCTGAAAGTCAGGTTCTGGTTAGGCATCCAGTCCAGGTTTGTACTGCAATCCCATGCGGCAAACTGATCGCCGGGGTTTGCAGAAAATGGATAGGCGCCTTCTGTTTTTGTAGGATCTGTGGGATTAGGCAATGGGCTTGCCTGACCTGTAGGATACAGCACCAGGTACCGGCCGGGGTTTTTCATTACACCGCCACCGATTGTCCATGCCAAGTGGTCATGGGCAAACCAGGTCCGGTTGTAGAACATGGCACTTATGAAATATTGTGCCGGCCCTTTGGTACTGTCGCCATTAGAAAAGCCATTCACCCCACCACCTTTTTCAAAACCAAGGTCACCGGTGAGGGAGAAAGCCATTTTGGTAATGCCATTAGAAGAAGGCTTATTGTAATATCTGTACAGGAAACTGTTATCTGAGTGGAAACGCTTACGGTCCTGAATCATGGCAGCATCGGTTCCGTAGTAGTTGTTAGTAATCAGTTTTACATTATCGTTTGGCACATAAGTAATATTGAAACCCAGTCCTGGCATTGCATTGAACTTACCATAGCTCTGCCAGCCATTAATGAGCCAGGGTTCTATTTTCAGGTGTTTTGTAGGAAAAATCTGTACGCGCACACCATTGAAAAACCAGGGTGTATTATCAGATGTAAAGCTGGCCTGGTATTCCCAGTTTTCCACCTGGTAGTAAGAGTTGAGACCTATATAAGACATAAACATACCGGCATCTACATTGATACCATACCACTTGTTGAAGTGATAACCTGCATAAGCTTCACTGATGTATCGGTATGCATTGGCCAGTTGATATTGTCCCCTGTACACGCTGTAGTCATTGCGCGGTACGACGATAGAGCGGGTACCAAACTGGGTGATGATGCGGCCCCTGGCGCCATTGTAATTAAATTCCCCGCCGAGGGCAGCACTGGATACCTGCACTTCGTTGTTGCGTGCCAATGCAGTGGAACCGACTACAGTATTGTCATTAGGATTGTTGAAAGAATGTGTGTAGTTCACATCCAGCATCACGATGCCAGTCACATACTTTGATTGCAGGTTAGGTTGATCCCTTCTGTCATTCCCGTTTTGCCAGGTCATATCCATTCCGCTAAAAGGTACTTTGGTCGTATCAGGTGTCTGCGCGAATGTTTGGACAGATGCAAATAAAAGTACGCTTAAGAGTTTGTTCATTTTGTATAAGTTTATTCGATGCCCGGTAGTAACCGAAATCTGTTCCGGTTCTGGCATGGAAGTACAAAACGCTTTACTGATAAGCATTTCAACAAAATAAATATATTGTCGCGCACAAAAAAAGCCTCTCATTATGAGAGACTTTCTAAGAAAATGAGAAGGATTACTGCACTTCGGCCAGCGGTGGTTCGTACTTATAATACCGCGTAGCAAATATTGTATAAGCCAGTACCTGCAATGCGATAACAATGTACCAGTACCAATAAGCTAATATCATGAACAAGGCAACCACTACTGATATTAGTACCCATCGGAAATACTTATCCTGGTCCAGTCTTGAAAAATATAACAGCATTCTCCACATTACCAGCATCGATACACTCAGGCAGATAAATAACAACTGATCCAATGGTCCGGCTACCTGGTACGTTCTTACTGCCAGGAAAATAAACTCAGGCAGTAGCAAAACAAAATATCCTAACAATGTATGTGCATACCTTTTCCACAATGGTAATGGAAATTGTATAGCTATAGATAACTTCAGATCGTCGAACTGCCGGTGATTAAATACAAGCACCGTATGTGCCAGTAATACCAATAGCAATCCTACCAGCATAAACCGCAACTCGTAAGGCTGTTCCATCAGTGAATAAGTAACAATAATGATGAGCGCAGTCAAACCTTTAGTAATAAAAAATGAACGGCTGCCATTATTCAACAACTCGTACACATAATATGCCCACAATGGTTTTGTGAATAAGCGATTCAGTTTTTGCTGCCACCTGATAAAGACAGAAGTAGTACCAGGGCGTTTCATTCTATAATCATAGAAATACAATGGTACTACTGTCATCATTAACTGGAACAACACGATAGTAACAGTGGCCCCTATATGCCTATCTTTCCACGCCACGCATACTGCTACCGCGCTATATGCCAGTGCAGGCAGATAGATGGAGAAATGTATACGATACCAGGTACTCCATTTATGCATACCATCCAGTACACCCAATGTTGCATACAGGTACAATGATTCCCTGGCACTTAATGTTTTTAAAACGAAAAATGCACATTTCACATTATACGCAGCCCAAAGTAATAATACCAGGCACAGAAAGTCTGCACTGCCAGTAAAACCCCTGATCAATGCGAGGTGATATGCAGGCAACATATTGCCTGGTACTATTCCGAAAAAGAAATAAAATACCAGGAAAAAAAGAACCGCATTCCTTGCATAAAAGCGGGCTGTAAATATTTTAGATAACGCCATGAACTGCAACGATATTTTTGTCCTGTACCTGTAAGCGGATAGAACTGCCCGAAACTGGCTGATGTGAACTAATAATAAAAGTGACTCCGAATTTTGTATGAAATTCTTCTACCAGGCCATTGATCAAAGGAACTGTTTGTACATCCAGCGTAATAAGCGGCTCATCGAGCAAAATAACTTTGGGATTACCTGTAAATGCCAATACCAGGGATAGCTTTTTCAACATACCACTGGAATACCCGCTCACAGGCCTGTGGATAAACTCGTGGATACCTAATAAGTGTATGATTTCATCCAGGTCTTTATACCCTTTTCCTTTGGTTTTCAGGTACAAACTCACCAGGTCTTTTCCTGTTAAGAAACCTGGGTAAACAGGTTCAGCTTCTGCGTAATTGATAAGGCGTCGAAATTGTACAGGTTGCTGTTTTGCCTGCACGTTTTCCACACTGATTTCGCCCTGGCAGGGGATCAGCGCAGCCATTACCTTCATACTGGTGGTCTTGCCGGCTCCATTTCCGCCTAATAACCAATAGGTTCCATATGCTAACTGGAGATCGGGGATATTCAGAACTACATGATCCTCATAGGCTTTAATCACATTTTTTAAATGGAGTACGGGTACCGACATAATGATTGATTATACTTTCTGCTAATATTGTACAAAATATTTTTTTTATCCTACTGGTAGTAAATGAATTAACAAAAAATTGGTGAAAATTTAGCCTGATTTCCGGAAAAAAAACTAAATAATATCTAAATTATTTTCTATGTGCAAAACGTTTGCGGATAGAATTGACATCCGCGCATTCCCCTGTCCTGCTTCATTTTCTGATTACCCACATGTGTTTTCCACAGGTCGTTAATAACTTAAAATATAGCCAGCGAAGATCATTATTACATTTGTATAAGTTCATGGCGAAGTTGTGCCCCGAGAAACATTACCAGCGCAATCCACCTGTCCTGAACAAACCAGCGTACACATATTATAAAAAGGGTATCACAGAAAAAAAGGTTCATAGCAAATTAAATTGGCGGGAACATCTCCTTTCCGTAATGTCCTTGCATGTCTGTATACGTTAACCATAATTAAATTAATTGAGTGATGAACTACGAGAATGAACTCCTTTTGAAGGAAAATAAGGATCGCTTTGTATTGCTGCCAATCAATTATCCGGCTGTATGGGAAAAATACAAGAAGCACGAAGCCAGTTTCTGGACAGCTGAAGAAATAGACCTGAGTGGAGATTTGAAAGACTGGGCTAATCTGAATGATGGTGAACGTCACTTTATTACACACGTACTCGCATTTTTTGCAGCCAGTGATGGCATTGTAAATGAAAATCTGGCTGTTAACTTCATGAGTGAAGTACAGTTGCCAGAAGCTCGTTGTTTCTATGGTTTTCAGATTATGATGGAAAACATTCACTCTGAAACTTATGCATTACTAATCGATACTTACGTAAAGGACCCGGTCGAAAAAGACCGCCTGTTCCATGCCATCGACACTGTACCTGCTGTAAAGAAAAAGGCAGAATGGGCACTGCGCTGGATTGAGAATGGCAACTTTGCGGAGCGCCTGGTAGCATTTGCTGCGGTAGAGGGTATTTTCTTCTCCGGTAGCTTCTGTTCTATCTTCTGGCTCAAGAAAAGAGGGCTGATGCCAGGTCTTACATTCTCCAATGAATTGATAAGCCGTGATGAGGGATTGCACTGTGAATTTGCATGTTTGCTCTATAGCATGCTGGAACAAAAATTATCAGAAGAACAGGTTCACCAGATTATATCCAACGCTGTTGAAATTGAAAAAGAATTTATTATCGATGCACTCCCTGTAGCATTGATTGGTATGAATAGTAAGCTGATGGCCGAATACATTGAGTTCGTAGCCGATCGCTGGTTATCAGAATTAGGTTATAGCAAAATATATAATACCGCAAATCCGTTTGATTTTATGGAGATGATTTCTCTCCAGGGAAAAACCAACTTCTTCGAAAAACGCGTAGGTGACTATCAGAAAGCTGGTGTAATGTCTGGAAAAGACACACAGACTTTCAGCCTCGATGAAGATTTCTAATTATTTACCGGATTCATGTATAAAGGCATAATAATTGCAAGCAGTATGCTGACATTTTTTTGCCGACATATTCCAATATACTAACCTTTTAAATTCATTTAACCATGTTTGTAATTAAGCGTGACGGCCGCAAAGAAGCGGTAAAGTTTGACAAGATCACTGCCCGCGTGGAAAAGCTTTGTTATGGATTAAATGCGGATTATGTAGATGCCATCGACGTTGCCAAGAAAGTAATTCAAGGTTTATATGATGGAGTAAATACTACTGAACTGGATAATCTGGCGGCAGAAACAGCTGCTTCGCTTACTACCAAACACCCCGATTATGCACTGCTGGCTTCACGCATTGCAGTAAGTAATCTCCATAAAAATACAGTGAAATCATTCTCCCAGACAATGAGGAACCTGTATGAATACATCGATCCTAAAGTTGGTAAACCTGCACCGCTGATCTCTGACGATGTGATGGAAATCATCAGCAAAAATGCAGAGATTCTCGACTCCAATATAATTTACGACCGGGATTTTGCATTTGACTATTTCGGTTTCAAAACACTGGAACGTTCTTACCTGTTAAAGATAGATGGGAAAGTAGCAGAACGTCCACAACATATGTTGATGCGTGTGGCAGTTGGTATACACAAAGAGGATATCGACGCTGCCATCAAAACATATAACCTGATGAGCGAACGCTGGTTCACACACGCTACGCCTACCCTGTTCAATGCAGGTACGCCTAAGCCACAGATGTCCAGCTGCTTCCTGCTTACCATGCAGGACGATAGCATTGAAGGTATCTATGATACCCTCAAGCAAACTGCAAAAATCTCCCAGAGTGCAGGCGGTATTGGTCTGAGCATTCACAACATCCGCGCTACAGGATCCTACATCAGTGGTACCAACGGTACTTCAAATGGGATCATTCCTATGCTGCGTGTGTTCAACGATACTGCACGTTATGTAGACCAGGGTGGTGGTAAGCGTAAAGGTGCTTTTGCCATTTACCTGGAACCCTGGCATGCAGACATCTTCGAATTCCTGGATCTGCGTAAGAACCATGGTAAAGAAGAAATGCGCGCAAGAGACCTGTTCTATGCGCTATGGGTACCAGACCTGTTCATGAAGCGTGTAGAAGAAAATGGCGACTGGAGCCTGTTCTGCCCGCACGAAGCACCAGGACTGCACGAGTGCTGGGGTGCAGCTTTCGAGAAATTATATACACAATATGAAAGCGAAAACCGCGCACGCAAAACTGTAAAAGCACAGGAACTTTGGTTCGCTATTCTCGATGCACAAATTGAAACCGGTAACCCTTACCTGCTGTATAAAGATGCTGCCAACAGCAAGTCGAACCAGCAGAACCTGGGTACTATCAAGAGCTCGAACCTGTGTACAGAAATCATTGAATACACTGATGCCAATGAAGTAGCAGTATGTAACCTCGCTTCCCTGGCACTGCCTCGCTTCGTGATCGATGGCAAATTTGATCACCAGCGTTTGTTTGATGTGACTTACCAGGTAGCGATCAACCTGAACCGCATTATCGATCATAATTTCTACCCGGTTGAACAGGCGCGTAACTCCAACCTGCGTCACCGTCCTATCGGACTGGGTGTACAGGGGCTGGCAGATACCTTCATCCTGATGCGTTATCCATTTGAAAGTGAAGAAGCTAAACAGCTGAACAAAGATATCTTTGAAACCATCTACTTTGCCGGCCTCACTGCTTCCAAAGATCTGGCTGTGAAAGAAGGCGCTTACGAAACCTTCCCAGGTTCGCCTGCTTCTAAAGGTATCCTGCAGTTCGATATGTGGGGTGTAACCCCATCTACCCGCTGGGATTGGGCTGCACTGAAAACAGAAATTAAGAAGCACGGTATTCGCAACTCCCTGTTGCTGGCACCAATGCCAACCGCGTCTACTTCCCAGATTCTTGGAAACAATGAATGTTTTGAACCATATACTTCCAACATTTATACCCGTCGCGTATTGAGCGGTGAATTTGTGGTGGTAAACAAACATCTGCTGAAAGACCTGGTAGAACTGGGCCTGTGGGATAATGATATGAAAAACAAAATCATTTCTGCAAATGGCTCCATTCAGAACATCCAGGAAATTCCTGCTAATATCAAGGCACTGTATAAAACTGTTTGGGAAATCAAACAACGTACTATCATCGACATGGCTGCAGACCGTGGGGCTTTCATTTGTCAGTCTCAGTCACTGAACCTGTTTGTTGATACACCTTCTGCAGCAAAGCTGACTTCTATGCATTTCCACGCATGGAAGAAAGGACTGAAAACAGGTATGTATTATCTGCGTACACAGGCTGCGGCACAGGCAGTACAGTTTACTGTAGAGAAACAGGGTGGTCAGAATATGGAGCCGGTGATTGCAGCTACAACACCTGCCGGCGAGAAGAAAGTAGACCCGAAGTTAGATGAGGTGGAGATAATTGAAGGTGCAGTGTGCACCATGGAAGAGGGCTGTGTGACTTGTAGTGCTTAATTAAAACGTCTTTCAAATAAAAAGCTGTTGCAGATTGCAACAGCTTTTTTTATGCTTATTCTTCTTCATATCCCCATTCGTCCAACAAGGTATTGAATTGTTCATCAGGTAAACTCCGTTTCTCATAATGCCCTGCCAGCGTCTTTTGTCTCATTGCCTCATAAATACTCACCGCACATGCTACAGATACATTCAGTGAACGGATAATTCCCATTTGCGGAATAATAAAATTTCCATCTGCAGCCGCCAGCAATTCCTCTGACACTCCTGTCTGCTCATTCCCAAATACCAGTGCTACAGATGCTGTAAAATCAATATTGTACAAACTAACCGCATCATGTGCCAGATGGGTCGTCATCAATTTATCATATCGCTGCTTTAATACTTTGATACATTCCCGTACATCGGTAAACTGATGCACTGTCAACCATTTAGCAGCGCTTGAAGAACTTTTCGCCCCCCATTTCTTCACCCTGGGTGCCTTGGTAGTCAGCACAAAGATTTCCTGGATTCCTACCGCATCACAGGTACGCATTATTGCAGAAACATTGTGTGGATCCTGAATATTGTCCAGCACCACTGTGAGGCCGGCCTGGCGTCTATTCAATACGGATAATAATCGTTCTCTACGTTCAGGCGTCATAATCAATTAGATATAAAAATTCAGTGGCAAAAATAAGCTAATTTGAAGAATACAATATTTACTTGTTATCTTCAATCGGAATATATAAACCTATCTCTGCCACATGTTAAAGAAGATCCTGAAAGTAACCGGCATATTGCTGCTCGTACTAGTAGCCGCAGCTATTGCCATTCCTTTCCTGTTTAAGGGAAAGATTATGTCCATCGTAAAAACTGAACTGAATAAACAGTTAGAGGCGGACGTTGACTTTAAAGATGTAGATATCAGCCTGATCAGACACTTTCCCCGCCTTGCCGTGGCATTGGAAGACCTGCAGGTGGTAAATCGCGCACCTTTTGTTGGAGATACCCTGATCTCCGTGAAAAAAATCGATGTGGCACTGAATCTGATGAGCGTAATCAAAGGCGAAACCTACGATATCTACAACGTTAATATCGAGGCACCACGAATTCATGCTATCATCAACAAAGATGGTAAGGCCAACTGGGACATTACCAAACCAGATACAGCCCAGGCTAATCCGGCAGATACTGCTGCGACTAAGTTTGCTATGAGTCTGCAACAGTACAAAATCGAGGATGCGTATATTGAATATACTGACCACCAGGGAGATATGGCGCTGATTATAGAAAACCTGGATCACTCAGGAAAAGGTGATTTTACACAGGACCTCTTTACCCTCACCACCAGCACCGAAGCTGAAGCCGTCACTTTCCGGTATGGCCTCGTTCCCTACCTGCTGCGTACCCATACCAAAATGGATGCAGACATCAAGGTAGATAACAAGACCAGCACCTACACCATTCAACAGGCCAAAGCCAGCCTGAATAACCTGCAGCTGACTGCACAGGGCTCTTTCACACTGGTAAATGACAGCACCTATGGCATGGACCTGAGCATGAAAGCGCCGTCTACTCAATTTAAAGATATCCTTTCACTGGTACCGGCCATTTTCATGACAGACTTTGACAAGATTAAGACTTCGGGTACTGCTTCATTTGATGGTTATGTAAAAGGTACTTACAGTGCTACACAGATGCCGGCATTTGGCCTTAACCTAAATGTAAAAGATGGATTTTTCCAATATCCCGATCTGCCTAAACCAGTGAAAAATATCCAGGTTGCACTGAAGGTCAATAACCCTGACGGTGTGCCTGATCACACTATCGTAGACATGCCATCTGCCCACCTGGATATGGACAATACCCCGCTGGACCTTCGCCTGCTGGTCAAAACTCCGGTATCCGACATGTATGTGGATGGTGCTGCCAAAGGAAGCCTGGATCTCTCTAAAGTAACCCAGTTCATAAAACTGGAAGAGGGAACTGCACTTAGCGGTATCGTAGATGCAGACGTAAGTGCCAAAGGCAATATGAGCGCTATTGAAAAGCAACAATACGACCGTTTCTATGCAGCAGGCAGCATTCTGGTAACCAACCTGCTGTATCGTAGCAAAGATTACCCTGATGGCGTGAAAGTGAATAACCTGTCTATGAAGTTCAACCCTAAGAATGTAACGGTAGAGTCATTCGACGGCCAGTACATGGGCACCAATTTCAAAGCCAATGGGGCAGTGAATAATATGCTGGCCTATGCTTTCAAAAACCAGCCACTGGATGGTAACCTGACCGTGAAAGCCGATCAGATAGACCTGGATAAATGGATGGGCACCGAAACAACGGCTACCACTGCTACGGATACACAGAGTGCACCATTTGTAGTGCCTTCAAACCTGGACCTGAGCCTGAATGCCACTGCTGACAAAGTACACTATGATAAACTGGACCTGACCAATGTAACCGGGGCATTGCTCGTAAAAGACCAGACGGTTACTATGCAACAGGTGAAAGCCAATGCTATGCAGGGTACTATGGAGATCAATGGTAGCTACAGCACCAGGACAAATCCAAATACTCCCGATATCAGTATGGCATACAACGTGCAGCAGATAGATATACAGCAGGCATTTAAATCTTTCAATACAGTACAGAAATTAATGCCGATCGCCCAATTTATAGGCGGTAAGGTAACCTCTCAACTTAGCCTGAAAGGTCAGCTGGGCAAGGACATGATGCCGGTGCTGAGTAGCCTGACCGGAGATGGTAACCTGCTGGTGCTGGAAGGTGCTCTGCAAAAATTTGGTGTGGTTGACCAACTGGCCAATACACTGAATGTAACTGCATTGAAAAACATTTCGCTGAAAGATCTGAAAACTTACTTCTCATTTGAAAACGGAAAGGTGAAAATAAATCCTTTCACAGTAAACTTCAATGGTATGCACATGCAGATTGGTGGCTCACATGGCTTTGACCAGTCACTGGATTACACCATGCTGATGACCCTGCCAAGAAGCGTGATTGGCAAACAGGGTGATGCCCTGATCACCAGCCTTGCCACGCAGGCAAGTAATAAAGGTATACCCGTAAACGTAAGTGATAGTATCCATTTAAATGTTTTATTGGGCGGAAATATCTTAAAACCAACTTATAAAACTAACTTGCAGGAAACCGCGGGTAATACGGTGAATAACCTGAAAGATCAGGCTGCTGCTTTAGTAAAAAACAAAGTAGACACAGTAAAAACAGCGGTAAAAGATACCCTGCAATCGGTAAAGAAGCAGGCAGTAACTACCGTAAAAGAAGCAGCCAAAGAGGAGCTGACCAGGCAGTTATCAGGAGGAAAGAAGGATACAACGGGTGCTACTACTACAAACAAAACCGAAGAATTGAAGAATGCTGGAAAAGAGGCGGTAAAGGGGATAGGGAACATTTTCAAGAAGAAAAGTAATTAGGGGTACACATTATAATCACTTATATATACCTATAACGGGGATAATGAACCCCTGATCCTAATTTTTTTTGAGGATTTTCCTATTTCACTAATTTGGACAACTTTTTGTCTAACATTTTTATCACCTTAGCAAAGCCGTGGAAATTTGCTTATTCTCCATCCTTTGAGTGGATGACATGTTAACTTGAGAGAAAACCTTAATAAGTATATGGAATACGAGCGTTATATATCAGATGGGCTAATCGAAAAACACTTTCTGGGGTTCACTACCCTGGAAGAGGAAGAAGACCTGCAAATCCATTTGAACATTTTTCCTGAATTACATACAGAAATGGAAGAAGTAGAACGTCGTATGGAGCGGGCCGCATTCAAAAATGCCCCAATGCCTCCAGCACATATTAAGACCGCTCTGATGCAGCGGATTGCCCTGGAAGAAGCGACCAGGCAAGCAAGCGTGTCATCCCGGGTGCAAAGTAAAGTGTATACAGATGTGGCGCCACCAGAGAATAAAATGACTGTTCATATAGGATGGAAAATATTTCTGATATTCTTTCTATCCTCGATTGCCCTGTCCCTGTTAGCCATTTTGCTATACTACAGACAAGTGGTTGGTAAGTAAAATGTTAAAGCCCGCTCAATTGAGCGGGCTTTTTTAATATAGCTATTAGCCATTGTCTTATACATCCATATGGTCCTGCATCACTTTGTAGCTATCCTGCATCGCCTTCAGCTTGTCTTTGCCATACGCCAGTCTTGTAATCGTTACAAACAATACCGGCACAATAAAGATTGCCAGGAAGGTAGCGGTAAACATACCCCCCAATACAGTCCAACCCATCGTTTTACGTGATTCTGCACCCGCACCGGAAGCCAGCACCAGCGGCAGAATACCCAACAGGAACGCCAGGGAAGTCATGATGATCGGACGCAAACGCAGCTTCGCAGCTTCTACAGTCGCCGTTACCAGTTCCATCCCCCTATCCACACGTTCTTTCGCAAACTCCACAATCAGGATTGCGTTCTTCGCCGACAAACCAATCAACGTAATCAAACCAATCTGTGCGTACACGTTATTGCTGATCTTAGGCAGGAACGTAAGCGTCAGGATCGCGCCAAACGCACCAATCGGCACCGCCAGCAATACAGAGAATGGTACTGACCAGCTCTCGTACAACGCCGCCAGGAAGAGGAATACGAACACAATAGACAGCGCGAAGATGTACACCGTCTTACTACCAGACAACAGTTCCTCACGGCTCAGACCAGAGAACTCATATCCATAACCGTCAGGCAATACCTGTGCAGCTACTTCTTTCAGCGCATTGATCGCATCCCCACTACTATAACCTGGATTAGGAGCACCGTTAATTTCTGCAGAACGGAACAGGTTATAGTGAGAAATTACCGGCGCCGTTTCGGTCACCTTATAATTAGTCACAGCACTCAGCGGTACCATGTCTCCATTTGTATTCTTTACAAACATCTGGTTCAGATCCTTGATATCGCCACGATAGCTGGAATCAGCCTGTGTGAGCACACGGAAGTTACGGCCATAGATGGTGAAGTCATTCACATAGGAGCTACCCATATAAGTGGACAGCGCTGTGGCAATTGAAGAAATAGATACACCCATTTTCTTTGCTCTTTCACGGTCTATTTCTAACTGGTAACCCGGTGTACGGGCAGTGAAGAAGGAGAAGCCCCTTGCTATTTCCGGACGTTGGTTAATCGCAGCAGTAAACTTCTGCAATACACCTTCAAATGCCTTGATATCAGGATCACCACTACGCTGCTCCAGGATGAAGGAGAAACCTGCGGTACTACCCAGACCAGGAATAGCTGGTGGCTGGATAACTACGACAGAGGCCTGTTTCCATCGGGACAGCTTCCCTTGAATATTAGCAGCAATCGCCTGGATCTGTGTTTCTTTAGACTTTCGCTCATCCCATGGTTTCAGCTGTACGAAGATGGTAGCACTGTTTGACTTGGTCGCAAAGCTGATTACGTTCAAACCACCCAATGCTGCATAGTGACCAATGCCCGGTACACTATCCAAAGCATGCATCATACCTGTCAGCGCTTCCACGGTACGCTCTGTAGAAGCAGATTCCGGCAAGTCGAATGTGATATACAGACGGCCATCATCTTCTGTAGGAATGAACCCTGTAGGCTTGGTTCTGAACAACATGAATACACCCACACAAATACACAGCAGGAGGATCATCACATACCTTGCCCAACGGATACTTTTCTTTACTCCCAGTGAATAACGGCTGGTCACATGACCAAACCAGGTATTGAAACGATAGAATAATTGATTCAGACCTTTTGAATCCTTATCCAGGTGCATAGGACGCAGAATCAGCGTACACAATGCCGGTGTCAGGGACAATGCGACGAATGCGGAGATCAGTACAGAGATCGCGATGGTGATCGCAAACTGCTGGTACAGACGACCTACGATACCGGGAATAAATCCTACTGGTACGAATACCGCCGCCAGGATCAACGCAATCGCGATAACCGGGCCGGAGATTTCTTTCATGGCCTGTGAGGTAGCTTCTTTTGGCGACATCCGTTCATGATCCATATTATGCTGGACCGCCTCCACCACCACGATGGCATCATCTACCACGATACCAATTGCCAGTACGAAACCGAACAGGGTCAGGGTATTGATGGTAAAGCCCAGTGGTATAAAGAAGATAAACGTCGCAATGATAGACACCGGAATCGCCAGCACCGGAATGATGGTAGCTCTCCAACTCTGCAGGAACAGGAACACCACGATTACTACCAGCGCCAGTGCTTCGAGCAGTGTTTCCACCACCTCGTGAATAGATACTTTCACCACAGATACTGACTCGAATGGTACTACATAATCCACATCCTTAGGGAAAGCTTTCTTGAGTTCTTCCATTGCAGCAGTCACATTCTCGGCAGTTTCGATCGCATTACTACCTGGTGCCTGGTATACCAGCAGGTAAGAAGCTCTTTTACCATCCACAAAGGAGTTACCAGTATAGTTGAATTTACCCAGTTCTACGCGGGCCACATCTTTCAGATATACGATACCACCATTATTAGGCTGGGTCTTTACCACGATATTGCCAAACTCCTCGGTATTTGCCAGACGGCCTTTTACGAAGATATTATATTCGTAAGTCTGACCTGTCTTTTGTGGTGGGGCACCCACAGAACCAGCTGCGATCTGCGCGTTTTGCTCTGTAATGGCTGCTTTCACTTCATCGGCAGATACGTTCATTTCGGCCAGCTTATCAGGCTTCAGCCATACACGCATACTAAAGTCGTCTGCACGGGTAAAGATATCACCCACACCTTTTGCACGCAGCAAGGCATCTTTAATGAAAATGTTCGTGTAGTTATCCAGGAAGGTGATATCATGTGTACCTTTTGGAGAATACAATGCCACCAGCATCAGGATGCTCGGGTTACGCTTTCTTACTGTGAGACCCAAACGTTGTACTTCCTGGGGCAGGGTTGGCTGAGCGATACCCACACGGTTTTGCACGTCCAGCGCCGCGATATTGATATCAGTACCAACTTCAAAGTTTACAGTAAGGCTCATGGAACCACTGTTCGTACTGTTACTGGTCATGTACGTCATACCAGGCGTACCGTTTACCTGTACTTCCACAGGTGTGGCTACTGTTTGCTCAATGGTCTGGGCATCCGCACCGGTATATGTACCCGTTACCTGCACCGTGGGAGGTGAGATTTCAGGATACTGACCGATAGGCAGGTTGAGCATCGCCAATATCCCAACCAACACCAGTACAACAGAAATTACTATCGCGGTGACCGGTCTGCGTATAAAAGTATTTGCAATCATGATCTTCTTCTATTGATTCAAACTCAAACTATTTACAATTATTTTTTAGGAGCCTGGCCCGGGGCCTGCTGTGGTTGTTTTGGTACACCGGAAGTATCGATTGTACCACCATCACGCAAACGCTGGAAACCGTCAGTTACAACCACTTCACCTGATTGAAGACCATCAGTTACAACAATGCGATCTCTCAGTTTTGGACCCAGGTGAATCTTGCGCTGCTCAGCGATAGTATCTTTTGCCACGAATACAAAGAACTCACCCATCTGTTCTACTACAGCTCTGTATGGGATGATCACATTTTCACCACTCTGTGCATTCAACACCTGCAGTACGGCGCTCATACCATCTTTCAGCTCATCTTTTGGATTAGCGAATTCGATACGTACTTTGATAGTAGCAGTCTGGTTGTCTACACCACGGTCAACGGCGAGGATCTTACCTTTTTCTGTATAAGGAATACCACCTGGCAGTGTAAGGCGGAAGGTAGAGTCATCGGGAGTAATCGTCTTACCCTGCATTGCTGAGAAGCGGGGAATATCCGTTTCGCTCACCACAAAATCCACAGCTATCGGGTTTTCGCTGGACATGGTGTTCAGCAGTGTAGATCCCTGGCTGATCTGTGCACCCAGTTTTACCTGGGAGATACCGATACGGCCGGTGAAAGGTGCTTTAATAACGGAGTAATCCAGGTCAGTACGGGCAGAAAGCAGGGCTGCTTCGGCAGCTGCTACCCCTGCACGGCTGGTTTCGAGTGTTGCATCAGCATTGTCCAGTGTCTGACGGGCTATCGCATCCTGCTTAGCCAGTTCGTGATAGCGGTCTGCATCTTTCTGTGCACGTACCAGGGTAGCTTTTGCGCTGGCCAGGTTTGCTTCTGCCTGACGAGCGGCAGCTTCATATTTACGACGATCTATTTCATACAAGGCTTTTCCTTTCTGCACGACCTCCCCTTCTTTAAAAAAGATGCCGGTGATATAACCACTTACCTGCGCACGCAGTTCTACCTGGTTCAGCGCCACCACTGTAGCCGGGTATTTATCGTAATAAATAGCCTGTCCCGTAGTAGCAGCTGTAACATTTACCTTGGTTGGAGGCATTACCATAGCACCTTTTTGTGCCGGCCCTTTACAGGAAGCCAGAAAAAACATACCTGTGGCGCCAATGAGGAGAATGTGTTGCTTTGTTTTCATCTGAAAATATTTGTCCTTTCAATGACTGATTATTACAACCAGCCAGTTTTGTCATTTATTGAATTGATGGTGTTAAAGTACCTAATGCCACTTCCAGGTCTATCTTGCTGGATAATACGGTGTACATAGCATTATAGTAGTTCAGCTCTGCTGAGCGAAGATCTGTCTGGGCAGTGATCACTTCCAGGTAGGTCTTAACCCCTTCCCTGTACTGCAGATCGATCAGGTTATATACCTCTTTGGCCAGTTCCATGTTTTCCCTGAGTACGAAGTACTCATTCAAGTTACTCTTGTAAGAGGCCATTGCCTGTGTATACTGGGTATTGATCTGTTGCTTCAGTGATTCTACGTCCCAGTCAGTACGCTTGATGTTCAGCTCAGCGATCTTGATATTGTGGGTACGTTTGAAACCCTGGAAGATAGGCATAGATACGGTCAGCCCTATCAGCGAGTTAGGATAGTTGTTGTTGTACAACTTCCCGAAATCCTTGTTGAAATAGGCAAAGGTATAGCTACCGGATGCTGATACAGTAGGCAGGTAAGCCCATTTATTGTAGCGCAGTTCTGCTTCCAGCAGTGAACGTTGGGTTTGCAGTAACTGGTACTCTATCCTGTTCTGGTAAGTAACGGTTGTATTGGTATCCAGTTGTACGCTTTGCGCCATCTGGATAGTATCGTATTTCACATCCAGTACAGAGTCAGCCGGGAAGCCCATATATTGTTTCAGCAAAGCGTTCTTCGCTTTCAGCGATTCTTCGCCTGTTTTCTTTTGGGCTTTGGCATTGTTCAGGGAAATGGTCGCTCTCTTGTAGTCGGTTTTGTCTACAATACCGCTCTGGTATTGATTGTAGGCATCCTTAAGGCTACGTTCCAGGCGTACGATATCTTCATCCAGTACTGCCACCTGCGCTTTGGTAAGCAGCATGTCGTAGTAAGCTTTGGCTACATTAGACACCACGTCGATCTGGTTGCTGGTGGTATTTTGTGCAGCTTGCTGGCGCACTACTTTGGCGGTTCTGCTGGCCAGCAATACGTCCCTGTTAAACAGGTTTTGTGTTAAAGTAAAGGCTGCAGAAGAGGTATTTGCCACACCGGTGGTGATGGCAGCACCATTAAAATAAGACGTCTGCAGCTTCAGATAGTGGTTCAGGCCGGCGGCCAGATTCAGCTGGGGATACCAGTCTGCCAGTTTGCTTTTGATGGTATGTTCCGTAATTTCCTGGTCCAGCAGTGTTTGTTTCATCACTGGCTGGTGGGTTAGCGCGTACTGGATGCAATCCTGCAAAGACGCTTTTGGCATGACGGAATCAGATACCTGCTGTGCAGAGGATGAGGTGCTTATAAGCCCTGCTCCCAACATGGCGGTCAGATAAATTACTCTTTTCATAAAAGGTTTTGACAATCAGTTTCTTCTTTAGACCAATCGTAGAACAAAGCAATAATGCCATATGTTCTTTGCTTGCGCAGTATTTAATTAAAGATTTAAATAGAACGAGAACACACGATACCCAGCTTAAGCACAGATCAGTATGTACTAACAATCAAACAGGTAGGTTACAGGTATTGTAGGTGTAAGCTGCGGTTCTGGTCGTATATACGGGCATATACCGGGAAATATCCGCATATTTCCCGAAACAATTTGAAAAATGCTTTGCGAAGATAACTATTCAATTAAAATTTTCTATCTCTATAAATCAACAGATTGTCAATTATTCTGACATCTGCTAAATCGGTTGGGATAGTAACTCAAGGTCTGCTGGTTATAAAATGCACCCCTATTTTATAAATATTCTCTAATCGCAATCGAGATGCGAAGATATGATGGAAATAAAAAAATCCATCACCGCTGATGGATTTTAATAAACTTGATTAATTATTTATTTGGCCGCCCACTGTGGATATGCTTCTCTGCATGGTAGGAAGATCTTACCAATGGTCCTGATTCGACATAATCGAGGCCCATTGCATAGCCGATTTCTCTGTACTCTGCAAACTCATCCGGGTGCACAAAGCGTATTACAGGCAGGTGCTTTGGTGTAGGCTGCAGGTATTGACCCAGGGTCACTACATCACAACCGTTATCATACAGATCCTGCATAGCCTGAATTACTTCTTCTTTGGTTTCACCCAGCCCCAGCATGATACCACTCTTGGTACGCATCCCCCCGTCTTTCAGGCGGCGAATTACTTCAAGGCTTCTATGGTATTTAGCCTGGATACGCACCTGTTTGGTGAGGCGCTCTACAGTTTCCAGGTTGTGAGAAACTATCTCTGGCGCTACATCAATAATACGCTGCAGGTTCTCCCACTGACCCCTGAAGTCAGGAATCAGGGTTTCCATAGTCGTTTCAGGGTTCAGCGCCCTTACTGCCTTGATGGTATTGGCCCATATGATGGAGCCACCATCTTTCAGCTCATCCCTGTCTACAGAGGTGATCACAGCGTGTTTTACCTTCATGAGGAAGATGGCTTCCGCCACACGCTGAGGTTCATCCCAGTCTACTGCTTCTGGCCTGCCAGTGGCTACGGCACAGAATCCGCAGCTACGGGTACAGATATTTCCTAATATCATGAAGGTAGAAGTACCGGCTCCCCAGCACTCACCCATGTTAGGGCAGTTTCCGCTTTCGCAGATGGTATGTAATTTATGGGTATCTACCAGGCTACGAACCTGTTTGTAGTTTTCTCCTATTGGTAATTTGACACGCAACCAGTCAGGTTTTTTGGTCCTGGGGGCAGGTGCAGCATCAGGTGCTGTACTGCAAGGTGTTGCGGTCGTGAGTGTTGGTTCTTGCATCTCTGATCCTTTCTTTAAGATTACAAAAATAGTACTTCTTGAGGGATTCCAATAAAAAACGCTTTTGCCAGGGGCAAAAGCGTTTTTTACATTATTTTTCATTTTTACTTTTTCTTATTCCAGCGCTTACCAAACTGTAAAGCTATATAAGCATTGAAAAAGAACTTCTTAGGATCATTTTCAACCATTATAGGTATATCCTTAGTATAATATTCAGCATTTATACCCACCTCCAGGGCGCTCACCACTTCATTGAATCTGGCCCAGTCAAAACGAAGACCGGTCTTGGCATGTACGCCGGGTGCTACTGTTATCTCTCCCCAACCTTTTCCAAACCCACCACCACCAATTATGGAGTTTCTATCCAGGAATGCCTGGTTATACGTTACGCTTTCGCCATATTTAATGGTTTTTACAGATACGCCGTCATTTGGATCAATTACATTCAGGTAATAAGGTTTCAGCAATCCGATTGAAAGACCTCCATAGTAAAAAGCATTCACCAGTACTCCATTCTTATTAGCTTTGCCGCCTATCAGTCTCTGCTGACCGATACCGATCTTTACCTGGTAAAAGTTATTCTGCTTACCATAGATATAAGGCTTTTCAGAATATACAAATCCATATTGGTCAACTCCCTTGATCGCGCCTGACTTTTTATCTTCTTTTGGATCTTTCTTCTCTGCAAATTCAAACTGGAAAAAGGTCACTTTCGTTCTGCTACTGCGATATCCTTTTTCGAGGAAACCGCTCCAACCGTCGGTATTAAGACGGGCACCTACTGAAAACTCACGCTGGTAAACATTTTCCAGCTCTTCCTGCTGTTTAAACGAGGCAACGGGCTTAGACTTCTTCTGCTCCCTGTGCTGTGCTCCTGACTTTACCGACGAGGTACTGTCCTGTGCCTTCATTCCACCTGCCACTACCAATAAAAGCAAGAATAAGTGTAATTTTTTCACCTGTATAGATTTGTTTTTGTTAAGGGAGTAATATTAAATTATGATTGATCAGCCTCATCACGAATTACAAACAAAAGTATCCTGAGTCTAACTGTATCGCCCACCATTACTAATAAACGTAAGGGGCGTAATATTGGTATACTTATCATTACAAACCTACACGTTTTTTCTTTCATGTGTAAATTTGTTTTATCTCCTCTTCTCTCCTTAAATATAACGCACCCGGAGTAAAATGGTTACAGGGCGATGCCGGTCTTCAGCAGCTTGCACCCTATTGCGCATTGCAAACATCGCTTTTCCTCACAGTAGTGCTGCTTCAGGTGCAGCAATGCCTGTGAATCGGCAGCATCTCCGGCCAGTATACCCACCTTCTTCCAGCCTTCCATCACATTGTTTTCCTCTGCAGGCAATGCTTCCATCATGCCCAATGCCCTTTCCTGGTATTCCGGCAATCCTTTCTCCCTTCCATATAAGTACAACAAGGGTAAAATACTATTAATAATCACATTCCTGGTCACCATAATGCCCGGTCTGCGCATAATCACCGCCGGGGTATCGAACCGGTAATGATCTTTCCAGTAGCCCTCCGGCTGTACAAACAGCACCTCATGAAAATGCTGCAGGTCTTTCATTTCCAGCAGGCGGGCAAAGAGGTCCCTCCCCTGCTGCAACAATACCGCCAGGCTGGCCAGCCTCACCGAAGGAAAGGAAGAAGGCCGCATCCGTAACCATTTCCACTGGTGAGGCAATAAAGACAGCAAGTGGTATTTCCGCTTCAGAAACACATATTCTGCCTGCAGTTCCGATGGATATTCGTCACTGAACGGGCCCTCCAGCATACCCGCCTGCCCGAATAAAAGCGCCTCTAACTGTACAAGATTATGCTTGTTCCGTACCAGCATTGTATACGGCAGCGATTGGGCCAGCTTCAGAAATGCATCCCCATTTACCGGCAATCCATAACTGTGTGCAATAGCCCAGTAACAGCACTCTTCCCAATTATTCCGACTCTTGTTCAACCATTCCTTCATCATATCAGCCCTGCGTTCTAACCGCTCTACCAGCATACGGTCTTTCCAGCTTCGCCAGGTAAGCCGCTCCACTGTTGCCACATTTCCTCCACAAGGCACAAAATGGCCCGAATGCTTCAGCTGTGCATACCTGTGCAACAGCATTTTTGGAATAGCCGACTGCAATTCCAAACAAGGAATACCCTGCGTCGTTGTCTCTTCCAGGTCATGCTCAAACACCACATGCAGCACAACATTCTTATAGCGCGGATCCCGCTGATGATTGTGCCTGTACCAGTCAGAAGTTTTTAAATGCAATTCTACATTTCCAGCCCAGATGGTATCGCCTATCCGCAACCTGGCATTGCTGAAATCCGGTCCATCATTACTATTCAGTACTCCCGGCTGAAGTACCTGTACGGCCTCTCCTTCTATTGTATGCAAATGAGAAATGGTAAACAAACGATGTTGCCAAATATATTGGAACAGCTCCTCTGTGAGGAGCGGGGCTATTTGAACAATGGTCATAAATTCATCTTTACTAATAAAATTAGCATTCCCCCTTCCGGATTCCAAATTTTTCTTTTTTTGGAAATCTGATAGAGTTACCATTAACTTTGCACCCAGTTCTTTATAGATGACTTATCCAGAAAGGCGGAGGGACTTGGCCCTGCGATGCCTTAGCAACCAACCTTGTTTAACAAATGAGGGAAAGGTGCTAATTCCGGCTTCGGTTATTCACATAACCGGAGATAGATAAGTTGGCAGAGATTGACATTTTCATCGTACTTAATAAATACTGAAAAGGCTCTTCCAACTACGGAAGAGCCTTTTTTATTTCGGGTAGTTATCTGTTCTGAACCACCTGTTCATAACCGTATAATTGCTTTGCGTTGAAAATAGCCACACAGTTATTACATAGTATCCCGGTAGATGAATTGACGGGCGCCATCTCCGTCCCTATTTACCAGACTTCTACCTTCGTACAGGAATCACCCGGCATCAACAAAGGGTTCGAATTCTCCCGTGCCAACAACCCTACCCGCAAGGTACTGGAAAACATCATCTGCAGCCTCGAAGAAGGCCATGCAGGTTTTGCCTTTGCCAGTGGCATGGCCGCGATCGATGCAGTAATGAAATTATTGAAATCAGGTGATGAAATCATGGCTGTCGAAGATACTTATGGCGGTATCTTCCAGATGTTCCAGCATATGTTTGAACGCTTTGGCATCAAAGCAAACTTTGTAGATACCAGCAATACCGACAAAGTACTGGCTGCCATCACACCAAATACAAAGATGATCTGGCTGGAATCGCCCACCAATCCTACATTACGCGTATCCGATATCAAATCCATCAGCAAGATTGCCAGGCAGCACAACGTACTGCTGGTAGTAGACAATACCCTGTGTACACCACTGCTACAGCAACCCATTCCAATGGGTGCCGATATCGTGATACACAGTGCCACCAAGTACCTTGCAGGTCATACCGACGTAATCGCGGGACTGGTTGTAGTCAACTCCAAGGCACTGGCCGATCAGTTACGCTTCAATCAAAATATTTCCGGAAGTATACTCAGCCCGTTCGAAGCATGGCTCACGATCAGGGGTATCGAAACCCTGTGCCTGCGCCTCGATAAGCAATGCAGCAATGCAATGGCAGTTGCCAACTGGCTCTCTGCACATCCTGCTGTAGATAAGGTATTCTATCCCGGACTCGCATCTCACAAAAACCACCACATTGCCCGTAAGCAACAAAAGCAATACGGTGCACTCGTGAGCTTCTCTCTCAAAAGTGACAACATCAAAAACGCAATAAGAGTAGTGAACGCCACCCGGCTGTTCAAACTCGCCGAAAGCTTTGGTGGTGTAAAAAGTACGCTGGATCATCCAGCGACCATGACACACCGGAATATTCCGGAAGACCACCGCAAAAAAACAGGTTTACAGGATTCATGCATCCGCCTCTCTGTAGGTATTGAAGATGCAGAAGACCTGATCAATGACCTCAAACAGGCACTGGATAAACTGAACCTGCCTGCAGGTAAACAAATTACAGTTTTACAATAAACGCAAAACCGTTTTGCAACGGACACTGAATGCAGCACTAAGTATTGAACATGGAAAACAAAATTATCAATCTGGGTATTTTCGGATTTGGTTGTGTGGGACAAGGACTTTACGAAGTATTGAACAGAACTAAAGGTATCAATGCGCGTATTAAAAAAATATGTATCAAAGACCCCAATAAGCCACGTCCTATCGACGCCAGCTATTTTACAACAGACAAGAATGATATCTTACAGGACCCTACCATCGATGTAGTAGTGGAACTGATCAATGAAACAGAAGCAGCTTTCGAAATCGTAAGCACCGCGCTGCGTAATGGTAAAGCAGTAGTAAGCGCCAGCAAACGCATGATCGCCGAAAACCTGCCAGCTCTCTACCAGCTACAGGTAGAAAACAAAGTGCCCTTCCTTTATGAGGCATCCAGCTGTGCAAGTATTCCGATTGTACGTAACCTGGAAGAGTACTACGACAACGACCTGCTCAATGCAGTTGAAGGTATCTGTAACGGGTCTACGAATTATATCCTTACCAAAATATTCGAAGAAAACCAGGGCTTTGATGAAGCCCTTAAAAAGGCGCAGGAGCTCGGTTTTGCAGAGACTGATCCTACATTGGACATCGAAGGTTATGATCCTAAATTCAAGATCGTTATCTTACTGCTACATGCCTTTGGTACATTCGTAAAACCAGAAGAAGTATTCAACTTCGGTATTCATCGCCTGAATGATTTCGATATTCAGTTTGCAAAGCAAAGAAATTGTACAGTGAAACTTATTGCTGGCTGCAGAAGAAAGAACGGCAGCGTAAATGCATCGGTATTACCACACCTCATCAAGGAACACAACCTGCTGTATGATGTGTACAACGAGTACAATGGTATCCTGCTCGAAAGCGCATTTACCGACAAGCAGTTCTTTGTAGGTAAAGGTGCTGGTGGCACCGCTACTGGTAGCGCAGTACTATCTGACATCTCTGCACTGACATATAATTACAGATACGAGTATAAGAAGATCAAGCAGGCTAACTCTCCGGCATTTACTAACGATGTGCAGCTAAAGATATATCTGCGTTATCGTACGGCCGACCAGGTACATCTGCCAGACTTCTACAATATCTCTGAAAAATATGAATCCTCTACCTGGCGTTATATAGTTGGGGTGATCAATCTGGAAAAGCTGAAGGAAGCTAAATGGCTGAAGAATCCAGATGTAAACCTGCTGGTATTGGAATAGAAATTGCGTTAATAGGAAGTATCAAAGTATTAACCAACCAAAATGAAACGGCGTCCCTGCTCTGATCAGGGCGCCGTTTATTTCTATAATTTTTCTACAACATTGCTCACAGGCAATCCCATAACGTTGTAAAAACAGCCGTCGATCCTGTCAATGCCTACCGCACCAATCCACTCCTGGATGGCATAAGCACCAGCCTTGTCATAGGGTTTGAAGTTATCCACATAATATGTGATCTGCTCCGTCGTCAATGGTTTGAAGTGCACCGCTGTTTCTTTTGAAAAAGCATCTTCCTCACCGTTGCGACGAATAATCACACCAGTTATCACGCGATGCTCTCTGCCGCTGAGTGCACTCAGTATACGAATCGCATCGTCCCTGTCTTTAGGCTTTCCTATAATGGCATTGTCCAGCACCACCACGGTGTCAGCAGTAATAATAATATCGTCTGCCTGGCACAAAGGCGCTACGGCCAGCGCCTTCTGACGCGCAATATGAACAGGAATATCCTTGATGTGCATATCAGCAGGAAAGGTTTCTGCCGTATCCACAACTTTCACTTCAAAGGGAATTCCTGCCTGCTCCAGCAACTGCTTGCGCCGGGGCGACTGAGAACCCAGTATAACACGTTTGCCCGTATACATCAGAGGAATAATTTAAAAAAGATCATCGACAGGATACCTGACAGCATCACCAGTTTTACCAGGGAGCTCACTTTGTGATAATGCTCCGGCAGGTGTGCTTTTCTCAGTAAAGAGTAAATATAATAACAAGGTACCTGTACAAAAATTAACAGGTAGGCGATCGCGATATACCAACCTATTAGTGCCACCCTTACCTCTACTACTACAATCAGTGCCTGCAATCCCAACAGTAATCCGTAACAGATTTTCTTAGCTGGTTCCACCCCCCATACAATGGGAATAGTGCGGCAACCATCTTTGCTGTCGCCGATTACATCTTCCAGGTCTTTTACAATTTCCCTGACCAGCGAAATCACAAAAGCAAACAATGCATAGATACCAATAATCTGGATCAGCTTTCTGCCTTCCGGAGACATAATGGCTTCAAAGCTTTCATAGATCTGTTTCTCATAAAAGCCAACTACTACGACAGCCAGTGCGGTGAGCAAAGAAATAAGCACATTCCCGATCAGTGCCTGGCGCTTGAAGGAAGTGGAATAAAACCACAACATCAGCGAGCACAATACCTGGGTAAAACCCAGGTAGATCTGGCCAATCTGCCATGCAGCAATAAAACCGATGCTCACCCCGGCCATATTAAAAATGGTGTGCCAGGCCATGGCCCAGCGGCGGTTGATCACCTTATCCAGCACCATTTTGTCAGGCTTATTGATGATATCAATATTAATGTCAAAGTAGTCATTGATAATATACCCGGCAGCAGCAATCAGCACCGTTGATAAACTCAGCAGGCAGAAAGACACCACGGACAGGGAAGGTTCTACACCATTATAATGGAGAATAGGCGCTACTACACAGTATTGAAGTAAATATTGCGTGAGGGCTATATATATAAGGTTTGGATACCGCACCAGTTTGAAAAAAGCTGTCAGTAACTTCATAATCAATTAATTGGAAAACAAATCAGCGGCTGGCTATTTCTTCGTCTATCGTCCAGTGCCCATTGAGTTTCAGCACCTTCTCGATCACTTCTCTTACACAACCATTACCACCATTTACAGGTGAGATATAACGGCATATACCTTTAATTTCAGGTACGGCGTCCGCCGGGCATACCGGCAAACCTACCAGCTGCATAGCACGGTAGTCAGGGATGTCATCTCCCATAAAAATGACCTGCTCCCATTGCAGGTCATTCTCGAACACATAATCCTGCAGCTTTTCCTGTTTATCGGTAATGCCGGTGTAAATATCTTTTATTCCTAATCCCTGGAGCCGGCTTACCACACTTTCAGATCGGCCACCTGATATGATGGCGATACGGTAACCCTTCTTCACGGCCAGCTGCAGAGCATACCCATCTTTAATGTTCATTCTGCGCGATTGCTCTCCATTAGGCAATAATTGCACGGTACCGTCTGTGAGCACGCCATCTACATCAAACACAAAAGTGGTGATGGGCTTAAAAAGAGATAAAACGTTCATTGCGTTTATTAAAATATCGTATTGCGCAAAAGTAGTATAGATTTTTGATGTCAGGCATTATAGAAATCATAAATGCTGTCAGACATCACTTTATAAATCTCCTGCAGGTGTGGCTGGTCCTGCATCAAAGTCCGGTGTTTGGCCATGGTCTCTTCGTCCTTTCTCATAGCAGGACCGGTCTGCACCGTTTCAGGAGCAAACTTTTCAAGCCTTTCAAAGGTTTCCCTGATAATGGGTTGAAGCAGGCCAAAGTCAAGCCCTTTTTGTTCACAAAACTGTTTAGCCCTTACTATCAGGTGATTAGTAAAATTATTACAAAATACCGCACTCAGGTGTAATTGCAGCCTTTGTTCAGAACTAACTACCTCAATCCGGGACGAAATACTCTGCGCAATTGACTGCAATCTGCGCATTACCTCGTCATTGCTGGCCTCCAGCATGAGGGGAATCACAGGGTAATTTTTTACCTCCTTACGGATAGATTGTAAGGGATACATCACCCCTGTATGAGTAGAGATACGCCTGATGGCATCCAGGGGTACAGCCCCTGCCGTGTGCAATACAATCCTTTTGCCCAGGCGAAGCTCATCATTCAGTTCCGGAATAGCTGAGTCGCTCACTGCCAGCAAATAGATATCTGCATCCATATTGATATCCAGGAGGTCGTCAGTAGCAGATGCATGTAAAATCTCTGCCAATACCTGGGCATTTTCTTTTTTACGGCTAATTACCTGTAAAATCTGGTGCCCGTGCATCTTTAATAAAGTACCGAAACAATGCGCAATATTTCCCGCGCCAATAATTACTATGTTCATCGGGTAAAAGTGGTTATTAATATATTATGGTGTACCGGTCAGATAAAAGCAAAATTTGGGCTACCGGGCTCATACAGTTATATGGTACAGCACGTTTCCCTTCCCTCAGCGTTGTTATCCAGCAATTTAACCATTAAACTGTTAAACATTCATTTTTAATGGATTTCCCAAAAATATTACATTTATATTCAATGTTTTAAAAGAGACTGATTTTTTATTCTACCACTTCTTTTATATACTTGCAAAAATCCGGATAGCCCCTTTTTGATCAGTTGGCTATCCTCCGCCAGAGGGAGCACTTAAATTTTGAGGCACTTACTTAAAGCGGTTTATACAATTTAATACGGAATTTTACGTATCTAGTAGCACATAAAGACGGCATTCATGGCAAAAAATCTAGTAATTGTTGAGTCTCCGGCCAAAGCCAAGACGATTGAAAAAATACTGGGCAAGGACTTCGAGGTCATTTCCTGCTTCGGTCACATCCGTGATCTGGAAAAGGATGATATGGGCATTGATATCAACAATAACTTCAAACCTAAGTATATAATCCCCGACGACAAGGAAAAGGTAGTGAAGGATCTGAAGAAGCTGGCCAAGACAACCGACGAGGTTTGGTTAGCAACGGATGAGGACCGCGAGGGAGAAGCCATCAGCTGGCATTTGTGTGAGGTACTGGGATTAGACCCAGAAATTACCAAACGCATTGTATTCCACGAGATTACAAAACCCGCCATTGAAAAAGCCGTGCAACAACCCCGCCTGCTCAATATGAACCTGGTAAATGCGCAACAAGCCAGGCGTATCCTGGATAGGATCGTAGGTTTTGAGCTGTCACCGGTGCTTTGGCGTAAAATGAGTATGCGTAACCATCTTTCCGCAGGTCGTGTTCAATCCGTAGCAGTACGCCTGATAGTAGAAAGGGAAAGAGAAATCAATGGCTTTACTGCTGTGAGCAGCTTTAAAGTGGAGGCTTTCTTCATTGCCAAAGACCTGAACGGTAAGAATATTACCTTCAAGGCCGAGGGACCTACCCGGTTCAAAACTGCAGAAGATGCGGAGAAATTCCTACAGCAATGTGTCGGTGCAGCTTACTCCGTAAAAGATATACAGGTAAAACCCGGCAAGAAATCTCCTGCCGCTCCGTTTACCACTTCCACCCTGCAGCAGGAAGCCAGCCGTAAACTCGGCTACAGCGTGTCTAAAACCATGCTACTGGCACAAAAACTGTATGAAAGTGGTAAAATCACCTACATGCGTACTGACTCAGTCAACCTGTCAGATACCGCACTGGCTGATATCCAGAAAGCAATTACTACCAACTACGGGGAGCGCTACCACCAGCACCGCAAGTTCAAAAACAAGAACGAGTCTGCCCAGGAAGCGCACGAAGCCATCCGCCCCACCTATATGGAGAATGCTTCTATAGACGACAGCGATAGCCGTAAACTGTATGAGCTGATCTGGAAACGTACCATCGCCAGCCAGATGAGCGATGCAGAACTCGAAAAGACAATCGCCAAAATCGATATCTCTACTAACCACGAAGAGCTGACTGCCAGTGGAGAAGTACTGAAATTCGATGGCTTCCTGAAAGTATACATGGAAGGCCGGGATGACGAAGATGTAAGTGAAGACGACGAACAGGATGGTTCCCTGCCACCACTCACACTGAAACAGGTACTGGACCTGAAGGAAATGAAAGCGACCGAACGCTTTACCCGCCCCGCTCCCCGCTACACGGAAGCGAGCCTTGTAAAGAAACTGGAAGAACTGGGCATAGGCCGGCCATCTACCTACGCGCCAACCATTACCACCATCCAGAAGCGTAATTATGTGGAAAAACGTGATAAAGAAGGTGTGAAAAGAGACTTCCGTATATTATTGCTGAAAGCAGACAAACTTACTAAAGTAACAGAATCTGAAAATACCGGTGCCGAAAAGTCCAAACTGTTCCCAACAGACCTGGGCATGATCGTAACCGACTTCCTGAGCCAATACTTCGGAAATGTAATGGACTACGGTTTCACCGCCAAGATCGAAGAAGAGTTTGACGAAGTGGCACATGGTAAGAAGATCTGGAACAAGATGCTGAACGAGTTCTATACACCTTTCCACAAGGATGTGGAAAACACCCTGGAAAATGCGGAAAGGGTGAAAGGGGAAAGACAACTGGGTACCGAAGAGTCTACCGGCAAACCTATCGTAGCCCGCATGGGACGTTATGGCCCTATGGTGCAGATCGGGAAAGCAGAAGATGAGGAAAAACCCCGCTTTGCAAAATTAAAAGCAACACAAAGCATCGAAACCATTACTTTAGAGGAAGCAATGGAGCTGTTCAAACTTCCCCGAAACCTGGGTAAATTTGAAGGCGAAGATGTAACCGTGAACATAGGCCGGTTCGGTCCATATGCAGCACACGATAAGAAATTCTATTCCCTGAAAAAGGAAATGGACCCTTACACAGTGGAACTCGATGAAATCGCTCCCCTAATTGTGGAAAAACGTGCTGCAAAAGATGAACGTACCATCAAAGTATTTGAAAAAGAAAAAATCCAGATACTCAAAGGCCCCTATGGTCCGTATATTAAACAAGGCTTAAGGAACTTTAAGATACCAAAGGAGAAGATCGATACCGCTGCGGATATTACAGTGGAGGAAGCAAAAGCTATCATCGAAGATGTGAAAGCCAACCCTCCTAAGAAGAAAGCACCTCCTAGAAAGAAAAAAGCCGAATAATGTGCTATTATCGGAATGTGCCGGTGTGTATATAAGGTTGTCTTTTTTTAAAAAAGACCCGTCCTATACCATTTGGATGATTCAGGGATTAGCATATTTGCACATCGGCACATTTGATTTGTTATGCACGAGACCAAAGAAATAAATGCTTTGTTCCATCTTCTGGACGATCCGGACCAGGAGGTATATGATACCGTTGCCAGCAAGATATTACTGTTTGGGAAAGAGATCATTCCCAACCTGGAAAACTTGTGGGAAAACACTGTAGATGAATCTATCCAAGAAAGGATCGAGCAACTGATTCACAGGGTCCACTACATGGACCTGCAGATGGCCCTGCAGCAATGGAATAAGGCCGAAGTGCCCGACCTTTTACAGGGAGCCATCCTTGTAGCCCGGTATCAGTTTCCTGATATGCAGGCAAATTCCGTTCTCAACGAAATCGAAAAGATCAAGCGTAATATATGGCTGGAGCTCAATAACTACCTCACCCCCCTGGAGCAGATCAATGTGCTGAACAGCATGATCTACAACTACTTCGGGCTGAAAGGAGAAGAGGTGGCCTATGTGCGGAAAAACCAGTTTTTCATCAACCAGGTGCTGGAATCCAAGAAGGGAAATCCATTGACCAATGGCATTGTTTACCAGAGCCTTTGCGCTATGCTGGACCTGCCCGTGTATGCGGTGAATATCCCAAGACAGTTTATCCTTGCCTATTTTGATAGCTTTTACGATTTTTCTGAGCCCGCCAGTCCGGATGATTACAGGATCCTGTTTTTTATTGACCCCATTCAGGGCCAGATCTATTCCCACCAGGATGTGGAAAACTACCTGAAGCGGATGTCCCTCCCTCCTACACCATCTTATTATATGCCACAGTCAAATACGCGGATTATACAGTTCCTGCTGGAGGAACTGTCCAAGTGTTTCCAGGATGACAAGGATATGTATAAGCAGGAGGAACTGAAGAATTTGATACGCTTATTAAGTGGAGAATAAAACTCTTTAAAATAAAAAAAAGCATCTGTTTTAAAACAGATGCTTTTTTTTATTTTAAATAATCTCAATCTTACTTATTTGCCAACCTGCCCTGTACTTTAGAAGAAGTCAATCCAATCAGATCATTCATCACATTCACTGCTTCATCCAGGTAAATATCCTTCTGTCTGAATTTCAACCAATCTTTATTACGGGCCAGTTTAGATGTATCGTTAGCTATCTTATCCAGGTCTACTTTCAGACTGGTAATATCCAGTTCCTTCACTTTCTCATTTACTGAATCATAGCGCTTCAGCGCATTCGCATTATTCTTCTGCTCAGTCTTATAAGTCTGATAGTTCAGAGAATAACTTTCCTGTGCATCCATCTTCTTCAGGGTAGCGATATTGTCGTTCATCATCCTGAACGCTTCGCTGTTCGCCAGGCGCTTGTCGCTATTCGCTTTCAGCGCAGCCACCGGTACCGGGTCTATCCAGGTGGTGTAATTTGCCTTTGGAATTTCATCCCAGTTCAGGGCATCTTTATCTTTACGCTCAGCTACCTCATAATATGGATCTGGCAATACAATGTCAGAAGAAACACCTTTCAGCTGTGTAGAACCACCATTTGCACGGTAGAACTTCTGCTGTGTAAGCTTGATCGCACCCAGCGGACCTAACTCCCTGTTGGAGTAAAACTCATCCAGGCTGAACATACGCTGTACGGTACCTTTACCATAAGTAGAAGAACTACCTATAATCACCGCACGTTTATAATCCTGCATAGCAGCTGCCATAATTTCGGAAGCCGAAGCGCTGTACTCATTGACCATAATGGCCAGCGGGCCACCATACTGTACACTCTTATCACGATCACGCAGCACCATTGGATCGCCGGTGCGGGATTTTACCTGTACAATAGGGCCATCCGGAATAAACAGACCAGCCATTTGCACTACATCCTGCAGGGAACCACCACCATTGAAGCGGAGATCAAGGATGATACCTTCTACATTTTCAGCTTTCAGCTTCGTAATTTCCTTTGCCACATCTTCGGCACAACGGGCACCGTTTCTGTCCTGGAAGTCTGCATAGAACTCAGGCAGGTAGATGTAACCAATTTTATGTTGACCACCGATAATCGCTGATTTTGCAAATGTTTCGTCCAGTACAATCTCATCACGTACAATAGAAACATCTTTGACAGTACCGTCTACACTCTTCACTGTCAGCTTCACTACTGTACCTTTTTCACCCCTGATCACTTTTACAGCATCTTCTACAGCATAACCGGTAATGTCCAGCGGCTCCTTGTCACCCTGTGCTACTTTCAGGATTACATCGTTTGCTTTCAGGTTACCTTCTTTCCAGCTTGGGCTACCTGTTACGATGCTCACGATCTTGATTTTACCATCTTCTTCACGCAGCTGTGCTCCGATACCGAAGAACTTACCTGCCATCTGCTCTTCAAACGCTCTCTTCTCATCAGGCGGGAAGAAGTCAGTATGCGGATCCATTGTAGAGGTAATGCTGTTTACATAAGTGCTGAAGCGCTCGTTATCGTCCTGCCTGTTTTTCAAACGGTCGAAGTAGCGGTCGTATACCTGTTTCACCTTCGCGCGGGCATCGGCTTCCAGCTGGGCATCAGTTTTCACTTTTGCTGTATCTTTCTTATCCTGCTTGTCGCGGGCTTCTACCAGTTCGGAGTATTTTTCCAGGGTACGATATTTCAGCACCTTGCGCCATGCTTCTTTACGGGCTGCCTCATCCACAGGGTAGTCTACCTTATCAGGATCCAGGATCACCTTTTCTTCTTTTGAGAAATCGAAAGGCTTAGCCAGGATTTCAGGATAAAGCGCTGCTGCCTCAGCAACACGTTTTTTGATCAGGTCATTGACTGCATTGAAACAATCCAGGGGTTCACCCATCAGTTCATTATCAATATGAGTAGATAATGGTTTGAGGTTTTCGATATCACTCTTCAGGAAGAATTTCTTTTCACTGTCAAGGTTCTTGAGGAACTTTTCAAAGACATCCTTTGAAAATTTATCGTCTATAGCCTTCGGCTGATAGTGCCCATCCTTTAATATTTGCCCTACCAGACCAATGATTACTTCATTTTTGCCAGGGGGGTCTTCTTTACGCAGTTTGCTGAAAGCCAATACTCCCATCGAGATGGTAATCAGCACTACTGGTATAATCACTTTCATTCTTCTCATAGAAAATCCTAATTGAACGTCATCAAATATAGCATAAAATTGCCCATTGTGCTAGAATGGCAGTTTTCTTTTAACAAAAGATTGAGAAACAGGGTAATGTAGCATAGGCGCTAGCTATACAGTATTGGCAGCCACATTCACTACGGTTGTTTGCTACTAAAACCAGACCAATGTCTTATAAAAATACGGTTCCTGGTCGGATTTAACGATACCGCTTATCAGTTTAAATGGAACCGGTTGTAAAATCGTCAGGTAGGTATTTCTTCAAATTATATATTTTTGCGGTGGTTTAAAAACTGATTACGTGGATAATCCGGCTAACGCTAATAGTAAGAACGACCCATACGCTTCGCTTCGTCTTCCTGAATTCAACTACTACTTAATTATTCGGTTTGCGCTTGTCTTTGCACTTACAATGCAGTTTATTGTCATAGAGTGGAAGGTGAACCTGCTCTCCAACCATGATCCCTTTGCCCTTGGCCTCATAGGCCTTGCCGAGGTTATCCCGGCAGTGCTCCTGGCGCCTTTTGCAGGCCATATTGTGGATAAAAGAGAGAAAAGGGGTATCCTGCTCAAATGCGTATTCGCCTACATCATTATTGGTACAGGGCTTTTCTTCCTCACGTGGGATAAAGCGGTGGAAGGGTTTGATACCCACCAGGTACTGATGTCTATTTATGGACTGGTATTTTGCGGTGGCATTGTACGTGCCTTTGTCAGCCCGGCCAATTTCTCCCTGCAAGGTTTGATCGTGCCCCGTACATTATATGCCAATGCTTCTACCTGGGCCAGCAGCGCCTGGCAGATAGGCAGTATGGCTGGCCCTGCACTGGGTGGACTGCTGGTATATGCCATAGGTGTACACTGGTCCATGCTGCTGGTGGTGTCGATTTTCCTGCTGCCCCTGTTCAGCCTGATCATGATCAAACCAAAGCCGGTACACTATTCAGCCAAGGGCGAAACCTTCCTGGATGGATTGACCAAAGGGATGCGCTTTGTGTGGAATACAAAGGTAGTTTTGAATGCCATGGCCCTGGATATGTTCGCAGTATTGTTTGGTGGCGCGGTAGCCATGCTGCCTGTATTTGCCTCGGATGTACTGCATGCAGGCGCGCTGGAATTTGGTTTGCTCCGTTCCGCAGTGGCGGTAGGTTCACTGATGACCATGTTTGTACTGGCTTACAAACCACTGGTACATAAACCAGGAATCAAGTTGCTGGCGGCAGTATTCGGTTTCGGGATCTGTATCATCATATTCGGGTTGTCCAAAAACTTCTATCTATCTTTCATTGCATTGCTACTGAGTGGTACGCTGGATGCCGTCAGCGTAATCATCCGTCAAACGATTCTGCAATTGAAAACCCCTGATGAAATGAGGGGCCGTGTAGCTGCAGTGAGCTCTATGTTCGTAGGTTCTTCCAATGAGCTGGGAGCTTTTGAAAGCGGCTTTATGGCCAGGATGATGGGATTGGTGCCCTCTGTTGTGTTTGGTGGATGTGTGACACTGGGAGTAGTCATTACAACTTATATCATTTCACCGGCCATGCGGAAGCTGGACCTGAAGGCATAAACAAATTTATTTCACTACATCCCGCAACTTCTCTAACACATAGAATACGGCGGGGCAAATCGTACTGTTCAGGTAAGTGGTATTAGGCCGCTTCACAAACTCGTAGCTATCCGTGTAGGGATAGTTCTCACAATCTCCCGGCCTTGCATCATAGATGCTGCAATAATTGTCTGTACCCAAAAACGGGCAGGGACTGCTTTTCACCACATAATCCCCATCTTCGTCCAGTCGCAGGTAAGTTTCAATAAACACAGATTCCCGCATGCCCAGGTATTTCGAAATACGCTTGATATCAGGAGTTTTAAACCTTGGGCTGATTGACTTACAGCAACCTGCACATTGCAGACAATCAATATGGCTGAAAGCCTCCTCATGCAGGTCAGGCAATAGTTTCTCTACGCCCCTGCCCTTCTTCGTCTGTAGCTTCTGCAGAAACTGTTTATTGACTTTTTGCTGCTCAGTTGCCCGCTGCTTCCAGTTATTTAGTGATGCATCCATTTGCTGCAAAGGTAATACTCTCCTTCATACGACAATCATGTGACAATTCCGGGAAATATTCAACCCCAATTATCACCACAATTTCCACAAGCCCCCAGCAGGTTTGGCTATTGCTAAAAAACAAAATACCTTTGCACATTCTTATTATCATACCTGCTTTCACATCATGAATCTTTTTGATATACAACAAAATGAGTTTGTAGGTCGGCACATCGGACCTAACGAGACAGAGACCAACCACATGTTGGAAACCATCGGTGTATCTTCGCTGGAAGCATTAATCAGCAAGACCGTACCTGGCGCAATCCGCATGAACCACCCGCTGGCAGTACCTGCAGCAATGAGTGAAAGTGAATACCTCAGCCATCTCAAAGAAGTATCACTCAGGAACGAAGTATTTCGTACCTACATCGGTCAGGGATATTACGATACCATCACACCCAGTGTGATCCTGCGCAACATCTTCGAGAATCCAGGATGGTATACACAGTATACTCCTTACCAGGCAGAGATTTCCCAGGGTCGCCTGGAAAGCTTACTGAACTTCCAGACTATGGTCAGTGACCTCACCGGTCTGCCTATTGCCAATGCATCCCTGCTGGATGAGGCAACAGCTGCTGCCGAAGCCATGAGCATGTTCTTCAGCACACTGAACAAGGACCACGACAACCTGGCCCGTCCTAAATTCTTCGTGGACGAAAATGTGTTCGCACAAACAAAAGATGTAATCACCACCCGTGCTACTCCGCTGAACATCCAGGTAGTAACCGGCGACTATAAAACTACTGCTATCGATGAAACCTTCTTTGGTGCATTGGTACAGTATCCAAACAGTGTAGGTGCTGTAGAAGACTACCAGGACTTTGTACAGAAAGTACATGCAGCTGGTGCTTACGTAGCTATGGCGACCGATCTGCTGGCACTCACTATCCTTACCTCTCCTGGTGAACTGGGTGCAGATGCAGCACTGGGTTCTGCACAGCGCTTTGGTGTACCATTAGGTTTTGGTGGTCCACACGCGGCTTTCTTTGCAGTAAAAGATGAGTTCAAACGCGCTATCCCAGGCCGTATCATTGGTGTGAGCGTAGATGCACAGGGCAACCGCGCATTGCGTATGGCGCTGCAAACCCGCGAGCAACACATCAAACGTGAAAAAGCAACTTCCAATATCTGTACTGCACAGGCATTGCTGGCCAACATGGCTGCTATGTATGCCGTATACCACGGCCCTGCCGGTCTGAAAAATATCGCTACCCGCGTAGCTATCCTCGCTAATGCACTGGGTACTGCCCTGCAAAAGAAAGGATATACACTCGCTGCTGACAGCTACTTTGATACCCTCGAAGTATCTGTAAAAGCAGTAACTGATATCAGGGCAAAAGCGGAAGGTGCTGGTATTAACTTCTTCTATCCTGGTGCTGACAAGGTGATCATCTCTCTCGATGAAACCACTACCATCCGGGATGTGAACGATATCCTCTCCATCTTCGACGCAGGCAGCCTGCCTGCTGACAGGAACAGCCTGACCGCTACCGCTGTACCTGCAGCACTGGTACGTACTTCAGAATACCTCACTCACCCAGTATTTAACAGTCATCACAGCGAGTCTCAGATGATGCGTTATATCAAGCTGCTGGAAAATAAAGATCTTTCTCTCAATACTTCCATGATCTCTCTGGGTAGCTGTACCATGAAGCTGAATGCTGCGACAGAGATGATTCCTCTGAGCTGGTCTCACTGGAGCAGGATCCACCCATTTGCGCCAAAAGCACAGACAGGTGGTTACCAGCAGATTGTAGATGAACTGGGCGAATACCTCTGCAAAATCACTGCTTTTGACGCCTGCAGCCTGCAGCCAAACAGTGGTGCACAGGGTGAATACACTGGTCTTCTCGTGATCCGCAAATATCATGAAAGCAGAAATGAAGGACACCGTAATATAATGCTGATCCCTATCTCCGCTCACGGTACCAACCCTGCATCTGCAGTAATGGCTGGCTTTAAAGTGGTAGTAGTAAAGGCACTGGAAAATGGGTACATCGATGTAACTGACCTGAAAGCCAAAGCAGCACAGTATGCTGATAACCTGGCAGGTATCATGATCACCTACCCTTCTACCTACGGTATCTATGAAGAGAGCGTAAAAGACATTTGCAACACCGTACACGAATATGGTGGTCAGGTATATATGGATGGCGCCAACATGAACGCACAGGTAGGTTTGACCGCTCCTGGCCTCATCGGTGCCGACGTTTGTCACCTGAACCTGCACAAAACATTTGCAATTCCTCACGGCGGTGGTGGTCCTGGCATGGGTCCAATCTGCGTGGCTAAACACCTCGCTCCTTACCTGCCTGGTCACGTTAGCCTGACTGACAAGAAAACCGCAAATGCAGTATCTGCAGCACCTTATGGCTCTGCAAGCATCCTGCTCATCTCTTATGCGTACATTCGTCTTTTGGGTGCAGAGGGACTGAAGAAAGCATCTGAAAATGCTATTCTGAATGCTAACTACATGAAAGCCCGCCTGGAAAAAACATACGAAATCCTTTACAGTGGCAGCAATGGCACCTGTGCACACGAGTTCATCGTAGACCTCCGTCCATTCAAAGCAACAGCCGGTGTGGAAGCAGAAGATGTGGCAAAACGCCTGATGGACTACGGTTTTCACGCACCAACCCTCAGCTTCCCAGTACCAGGTACAATCATGATCGAACCTACTGAGAGTGAGGACAAAGCCGAACTGGATCGCTTCTGCGATGCACTGCTGGCCATCCGCGCAGAAATCAGCGCTGTGGAAACAGGCAAAGCTGACAAAGCAAACAACGCATTGAAAAATGCACCTCATACCCAGTTCGTGATCACTGCCGAAGAGTGGAACCGTCCTTACGGCCGCCAACAGGCAGCTTACCCGCTGGAATATGTAAAACTCAATAAGTTCTGGCCTTCTGTAAGCCGGGTAAACAATACTCATGGCGACAGAAACCTGATATGTACCTGCGAGCCCGTAAGCGCCTACGCAGAAGCAGAAGCGTAAGAAAAAAATTAACGTATACGCAAACGGCTAAAAGCGAATGCTTTTAGCCGTTTTTTTATTTACAAATGAGAAAAATCTAATATTTTTTTATTCACACGCATACTAAAAGTGCTTTTTGATCGTATTAAGACTTACTTATATTTAGAAAAATTTTACATATATTAGAAATAAGAAAAACCCTTATCTATGCAGGATTACTCTTTTATGACCATCGAGGAGATTTTCCTCCTTCAGGATGCGTTGAAAAAGAACAAAAGGCAAATCATTAAATTCGTGTTGATTGGCCTCTCTTTAGTGCTCATCGCAGCCTACGTACCTCAATTCTTTCTCAAAAGAAGGTATTCCGAAGAAGAAATCGACGCCACCATGTTCAGCTACAGGAATACCTGGTTTTGGGTATGGTTGCTTTCCTTTGTACTCGTACTCATCTTCGCGCTGATAAAGGTGACTGATGTCCGGTACTTTACGATCAAGAAAGACCTGACATTCCTTCAGAAAGGACAGATCAAAGTTCCACTGGAACATGTATACCAGGGTAACAATGATATGCAGACCAGCTTTATCGTAAAACAGGAAGGCGTAAGAAAGAGAAAAAGACTCTTTTACTGGATGCGCGGCCGGCTGGACGATTATAAATCAGGACAGGAAGTAGAGATAGTATACGGTCGTTATTCCCGCATCATTCTCGCCATCAGCAAAGCCTGATCATCCATAAAAAAAACAACCATATCAACTGCATGTAGCTATTTATTTTTACAATATGCAACCGGGGCAACAGGTATACTGTCTGCCCCGGTTTTTTTATACCTTTGGACGCACTTAGATTCAATGCCTTATGAATATTGAACAGTTTCGTGATTTTTGCCTCGCCCTACCGGGTGTCACCGAAGAGTTTCCATTTGGTGAAGAGACACTTGTGTACAAGGTAATGGGAAAAATGTTTACATTAACCAGTCTCGATAGCTTTGAAAGCATCAATCTCAAATGTGATCCTGAAATTGCAGTAGAGCTGCGGGAGCGCTACGATGGCGTCTCGCCCGGGTATCATATGAACAAGAAACACTGGAATACGGTCGATGTACACGCTGGTATTTCGGATAAGCTAATCTACCAGTGGATCAGGGATTCATATGACCTTGTAGTAGAATCATTACCAAAGAAGACAAAAGAACAACTGAAAAATATATAATGCTTATGAAACGGATCTTATGGCTGCTTGTGGTGATCATTGCCTTTGGTGCAAAGGCAAAAGCCATCAATGCAGATTCCTTATGGATGTATGAACATTACACTAAAAAAGAAGTATATATCCCTATGCGGGATGGTGTAAAACTGTTTACATCCATTTATATACCGAAAGACAATGCCGAAAAACACCCTTTTCTGATAACCCGCACTCCTTACTCCTGCGCTCCATATGGAGACAAAGAGTTCAGACCTTATTATGCCCGGTACACGAATACATACCTGCACGAAGGCTATATCATGGTCATACAGGACGTGCGTGGCCGGTGGATGAGTGAAGGTACCTTTATGGACATTCGTCCTTATAATCCCGCTAAAAAGGGCAGGAACGAGATCGATGAAGCAAGTGATACGTACGACACTATCGACTGGTTGCTGAAAAACATCGCCAACAACAATGGTAAAGCAGGTGTATTTGGCACCTCCTATCCCGGCTTTTACAGCACCATGGCTGCTTTGAGCGGCCACCCTGCACTGAAAGCCGTAAGCCCTCAGGCACCGGTGACTGACTGGTACCACGGCGACGACTTCCACCACAATGGTGCATTCTTCGTTGCCGATGCATTCTCTTTCTACTCCGGTTTTGGTCAGCCAAGACCCAGGCCTACTACCGTAGGGCCTACCAACTTCAATTACTTCACTACCGAAGATAACTACGAGTTCTATCTCAAAACAGGCGCATTGTCAAACTTCTCCCGCCTGATGGGCGATAGCATTGCATTCTGGACAGACCTCATGAGCCATGGTGACTACGATGCATGGTGGAAGGCAAGAGATGTAAGACAATACCTGAAAGGTATTCAGCCGGCAATGCTGGAAGTAGGCGGTGTCTTCGATGCAGAAGATTGCTTTGGTGCATGGAATACTTATAAAGCAATTGAAAAATTAAGCCCTGGTGCAAGTAACCGCATTGTAATGGGTCCATGGTATCATGGCCAGTGGAGCACCAATGATGGTACCCACTTAGGCAATGTTCACTTCGGTAGCAACACATCTGAATACTACCAGGAAAATATCGAAATACCTTTCTTTAATTACTACCTGAAAGGCAAAGGCGCTGCACCTGATATCGCAGAAGCAACCGTCTTCTTTACCGGCGAAAATCAGTGGCGCAAATTCCAGCAATGGCCGCCTGCCAATGTACAGGAGCAATCCATCTACCTGCAGGCAAATGGCAAACTGGATTTCTCCAAACCGCTTGGTGCCAGCAGCTTCTCCGAATATGTCAGCGATCCGGCTAAACCAGTACCATACACGGAAGACGTACATTTCTATCGTACTATCAATTACATGACCGACGACCAGCGTTTTGCCGAGCGCCGCCCCGATGTAGCTACTTTTGCAACCGATGTACTGACAGAAGATATTACACTGGCAGGTCCGCTCACGGCGAAACTTGTAGTCAGCACCAGTGGTACAGATGCTGACTTCATCGTAAAACTGATTGATGTGTTCCCCTATGATTTCAAATATGAAGACAAAGCACGCAGCGAACACTACAGAGTACCATCATCTACCTATCCCATGGGTGGTTATGAAATGCTGGTAAGAGGCGAAATTATGAGGGGTAAATATAGAGAGAGCTTTGAGAAGCCAGTTCCCTTCACACCAGATGCGCCTGCCAATGTAGACTTCACCTTGCCTGACGTAGCACATACATTCCAGAAGGGGCACAAAATCATGATACAGGTACAGAGCAGCTGGTTTCCGCTGGTAGATCGTAACCCGCAGGTGTTTACAGATATCTATCACGCTACAGACAAGGATTTTAAGAAAGCAACCATCCGTATTTATCACGATGCCAGCCATCCATCCGTGATAGAATTGCCGGTGTTGAAATAAAATTTAACTTGCGGGCGTTCAAATATGTAAATTTCGTAAGTCCATTACCATTGATAACTACTATTTTATGATCAGAAAAGCCCTACTGCTGGGAGCACTTGGCGTCATTTCCCTGAATGGATTTGCGCAGAGAAAATCTAAAAAGAACAAAGACAAGGAGCAAACTGTTGTTCCTGTTCTACCTTTACTGCAAACTAAAATCGATACCATCAGCTACGGCATCGGTCAGGATATCGGAAACACCCTGAAAACACAGGGCCTGGATAGCCTGAACCTGAATGTACTGAAACACGCTATCGAAGATGCATTGAGGGATACGACATTAGTAGAAAAAGAAATAGCAAATATGAGTATCAGTAATTATCTCCAACAGATAAAAGCGGAAAAGATGCAAAAGAACAAAGAAGCAGGTGAAAAATTCCTGGCAGAAAATAAGACTAAACCAGGGGTGGTTACACTGCCTAGCGGTTTACAATACCAGATCCTGAAAGAAGGTAATGGTCCCAAGCCTACCGCCGCAGATAAAGTAAAGACACACTATCATGGTACTTTGATCGATGGTACTGTGTTTGATAGTTCTGTAGAAAGAGGTAAGCCTATTTCCTTCCCTGTGGGTGGAGTGATTAAAGGTTGGACCGAAGCGCTGCAGTTGATGCCTGTGGGTTCTAAATGGAGGTTGTTTATACCTGCTGATTTAGCTTATGGCGATCGTCAGGCAGGACCGAAGATCGGGCCGAATAGCGCACTGATTTTTGATGTTGAATTGTTAGACATCGAGAAGTAATAAAAAAGGGGAATTACAATTGTAATTCCCCTTTTTATTATAACTTATTTCCACACTCTCGGGCTCCGCTGCTCTATCATCATCAAATCTGCCAGCGCCATTGCCGCCACCGCTTCCAACACCACCGGTACCCTCAGCGCTATGCACAAATCATGTCTTCCCTTCACACTAAAAGCCTCTACCTGCCCGCTCTTAATATTCAAAGTCTGCTGCTCCTTAGGCGTGCTCGAAGTAGGCTTTACCGCTACACGGAATACCAAAGGATTTCCGTTGGTAATACCTCCTACTACACCACCCGCATTATTCGTCGCAGTCTTTCCACTGGCATCCAGTATTGCATCATTATGCTCTATCCCTTTCATCTTTGCCGCAGCAAAACCAGCACCGAACTCAATGCCTTTGATAGCCGGAATAGCAAATACCGCATGTGCAATACAGGACTCTACTGAATCAAAGAAAGGTTCTCCCAATCCAATTGGCAACCCTTCAACCACGCATTCCACTATACCACCTACAGAGTCTTTCGCAGCAATCGCCGCTTCCAGCCCCTGCTCTGCATCAGGCAAACCAGCTACTTCTTTCAAAGTCGCAGTTACCCTGATGCTTTCGCCCAATATCTTCTTGGCTATTACGCCAGCCGCTACCAGGTTCAGTGTAAGCCTGCCACTAAAGTGTCCGCCACCACGGTAATCTTCAAAGCCGCCATACTTATGCGTGGCTACAAAATCCGCATGACCGGGCCGTGGAAACTCACGCAGCTTCTCATAGTCAGTACTACGCGTATTGTTGTTCTCAAACAAAATTGTAATCGGCGCACCAGTTGTATGGTCATTGAAAACGCCTGATTTGATGTAAGGCAGATCATCTTCCTTACGCGGTGTGGTGCCTTTGGCACCCGCCTTGCGCCTGTCCAGGTCTGGCAGGAAATCTTCCTGCTTTAGCGGAATACCTGCCGGTACACCGTCAATATTCACGCCTACACTAGCGCCATGCGATTCCCCAAAAACATTTACCCGGAATAATCTACCGAAACTGTTCATTAGTATGCTGATTTATCAATGTCATGTTAATGTACCTGACTGGTGGCTCCTTCCTGCTTTACTACACCGCCTAACTTCTGCAAATGTTCATAAAATTCAGGATAAGATTTGTTAATCGCCTCCGCATCTTCAATCACTACCGGACCACTCGCTGTCAATGCAGCTACTGCACATGCCATGGCAATCCTGTGATCGTTGTGAGAGCGCACCGAACCACCTGTAATACCTGTACCACCATGCACCAGCATTTCATCGCCATGCAGGTCTATAAGGATACCCAGTTTGCCAAATTCTTCCTGTAAGGTTTTACCACGGTCACTTTCCTTGTGCGCCAGTCTGCTCACACCCAATATTTTTGTGGTGCCTTCACAATTAGCAGCCAGGGCTACCAGTGGCGGGAACAGATCAGGACAATCAGTCGCATCGAAGTCAAACGCTTTTAATTGTTGCTTTTCCACATTTACAGTGAATACGCCTGGCATCAGGCCAGCACCTGCTTTTTCCAGTGCTTCCAGTATGGCCTTATCAGATTGTGCAGACTGTGTATTGAGGTGGTGTACTTCTGCCTTACCAGCTACCGCAGCAGCTACCAGCAGAAACGCAGCACCGCTCCAATCTCCTTCTACAGTATATTCTCCGGCTTTGTACGCCTGTTTCTTACCAAATGAGAAACGTTCAAAGTTCTCTTCTTTCACCTGTACACCAAACCGCTCCATGAGCTGCAGGGTAAGGGCGATATAAGGTTTGCTCTTCAGGTCTTTTACAGTGATGGTCACATCCTCCGCAACAGCCCCAAAAGCCATCAGTAAGCCCGTAAGGAACTGTGAGCTGAGTGAACCATCGATCGTAATATTTTTAGCCTGCAATGGGCCCTGGATGTGCAAAGGCAGCTTGCCCTCGCGGGAGCTGATCTTTACCCCCACCTGTGGCAGCACTTCTTCGAAGAAGTTCATGGGGCGGGTGGTCAGACTGCCATGGCCATTAATGGTGATAGGCAGTGCAGACAAAGAAGCGATCGGTGTGAACATGCGGATACCGAGACCGGATTCTCCACAATTGATTTCGTTACCGGCAGATTGCACCGGTTGAATACCCTTGCTGGTAATATCGATATAATCTTCCTGGCGGTTGATAACTGCACCCAGTTTGCTGGCTACATCCAGCGCTGCCAGGCAGTCATTGCTCAAACCCGGATTCCGGATAATGCTTTTACCATTGCTCAGCAACGCTGCGGCTACTGCCCTTTGCATAGCGCTTTTGGAAGGATTGGCAGTTACCGTGCCATTGATGCTGCCGGGTAATATTGTTACTTGCATGTGTGTGTTTGGTTGTTTATAGCTCCTCCAGCAACTGCCTGAGCGTTGCCAGCGGTACAGCCTTTGTATGCGCGCTACCTAATTGTTCCAGCAGCACAAAATTGATCGCATCTTTTTCCCTTTTCTTGTCCAGCTTGAAGATGTCGTACATCTCCTCTTTGTTGGTAGTCAGGGTCACCGGCAACTGGTAATCATTGATCAGCCTGATCAACCGGTTTGTTTGTTCCACTGGCAGCGCAGACAGTTTCTCAGAGATTTTGGCTGCTGCCACCATCCCGATAGCCACTGCTTTACCGTGGGCAATGTTCTCAATTTTTTCTACTGCATGCCCCAGGGTATGGCCAAAGTTGAGCCAGCGACGTGATGCCTGCTCAAATTCATCTTCCAGTACTACCTTGGTTTTTAGCTCTACTGAGCGTTCTACCAGGTATTCCAGAACAGCAGCATCCTTTTGCATAGCCTTATCCCGGTTCTCTTCGAGGTAAGTGAATAAGCTCGCATCCAGGATGCAGGCATACTTGATGATCTCTGCAAAACCATTGTGCCATTCTTCGTCAGGCATGGTCAGTGGCAGTGTGTAGTCAAACAGGATAAACTGAGGTTGGCGGGTAGTACCCAGCATATTCTTATGTTTACCATGATTGATACCATTCTTGCCACCGATAGATGCATCTACCTGTGCGAGCAGCGTGGTAGGCACGAAACCTACCGGCATTCCGCGCATGTATATGCTGGCGGCATAACCAGTCAGATCTGTGGTCATGCCACCGCCTATACCTACGAGCATAGTCTTGCGGTCAGCTTCCAGCTCTATGAGCCCATCAATGATCTGTTCGAGTACTTCCTCACTTTTATTCTCTTCTCCATCCGGAATCACCAGCTTTCTCCAACCCTGCAATTTCATTCCGTGGTGTTTATCCACATTCTCATCCACTACCAGTACGGTACGGGATGGATCGGCGTAATTGCCCAGCTGGTCGAGGCTTTCTCCCAGGTAATATTTGGTAGCACTATGCTGGAACTGGTAAGATAATGTTCTCATATATGATTGATGGTTGTGCCTGATTGCCCAGGCCGCCATTATTTGCCTTCGTTCATTACTCTGTTCTGCCTGTTGATTGATTCCAGGTGAACTGCATCGAAGTATTTCAGGATGAAATCCTTGGTCAGACCCAGTTTGTCACCCTTAGCAATACCACGCTCCAGGATTTCATTCCAGCGGTTTGTCTGCAGGATGGTCACATTGTTTTCTTTCTTGTAGATACCAATTTTCTCAGCAATCTTCATACGGTTACCCAGCAGCAGCAGTATTTCATCATCGATCTGGTTGATCTGACCACGCAGTTTATCCAGTGCAGAGTTGAATTCTTTTACATCTGTACGCTCATGACGCCATTTGATACCGTCCAAAATTTCTGCCAGTCTTTCTGGAGTCACCTGTTGTTTCGCATCGCTCCATGCTTTGTCCGGATCAATATGAGATTCCAACATCAGACCATCGTAATCCAGGTCGATTGCTTCCTGGCCAATTTCCTGCAGAATATCACGACGACCACCAATGTGGCTTGGATCGCACACGATAGGCAGTTCTGGCATACGACGCTTCATTTCGATTGGCAGGTGCCACATCGGCGCATTACGGTATTCGGTATTGCCATAGCTGGAGAAACCACGGTGAATCAGACCAATCTTGGTGATGCCTGCGTTACGCACACGTTCTACTGCACCTACCCACAGTTCCAGGTCAGGGTTAATAGGGTTCTTGATCAGTACAGTGGTATCCACACCTTTCAGGGCATCAGCTACTTCCTGTACAGAGAATGGGTTTACAGTAGTACGTGCACCAATCCACAAGATGTCTACATCATGTGCCAGGGCTTCTTCCACCTGCTGACGGGTAGCTACTTCCACAGCCACTGGTAAACCTGTCAGGGCTTTTGCTTTCTGTAACCATGGCAATCCCTGTACACCAATACCTTCAAAGGAACCAGGACGGGTACGTGGTTTCCAGATGCCTGCACGCAGTACATCTACTTTACCTGTCTTAGCCAGGCGCTGTGCGGTTTCAAGTACCTGCTCTTCAGTTTCAGCACTGCAAGGGCCGGAGATGATCAACGGCTTCTTGTCTGAGCCCGGATCAGAGAATTTTGTGTTGGAAAGAACGTTTGCTAATACCATCGTTGTACTTTTTTAGTCCACAGACTATAGTCGATAGTCCATAGTGTTTGATTTGATTATTTGGTTTGTTTCTATGAGCCATCGACTATAGCCCACGAACGATTGTTTACTTATTTTAAAATCTTTCTGATCTTATTTGATTTTTGGATCAGTTTATAAAAAGCATCATAATCTTCATTTTCCAGCAGGTCCTTCATCTGTTGCAACTGGTGGATATGTTCATCCAGTACATCCAGCACATTATGACGGTTATGCTTAAAGATCGGCACCCACATATCAGGAGAGCTTTTGGCCAGGCGTACGGTAGATTCAAAACCACCGCTTGCCAGTTCAAAGATGCGTCCGTGCTCCTTTTCCTTTTGCAATACGGTCAGTGCCAGGGCAAAGGAGGTGATATGAGAAATGTGCGATACGTAGGCAGTATGCAGGTCATGCTCTTCCGCATTCATATATACGAGACGCATCTGCAATTTGTCTACCATATCCTCAACAATTTCCACGGCATCTTCATCACTGTTTTTCACATCGCACAGTACCATGGTCTTGTTGGTGAAAAGGTTCGGTATAGCAGCTTCGGGGCCGGAATACTCCGTGCCGGCCATGGGGTGGGCGGCTACAAAGCGACCTCTGTGGGCATGACCGGCTACGAGTGCTAATATTTTTTCTTTTGTAGAGCCCACATCCATGATCACCTGTTGTGGACCCGCATTATCAAGAATAGAAGGCAGCACTTTCAGCAATCCGTCTACCGGAATCGCCAGTATTACGACTGTGGAGCGCTGCATTGCTGCTTCCAGGGTAGCCCCTTCATTGATGATGCCGAGCTCCTGCGCCTTTCTAAGATTATCTTCGTTCTGGTCCACACCGATGATGTGGGTGGCAACACCCTTTGCTCTCAGGCTGATGGCCAGAGATCCACCGATTAAACCAGTACCTACTATCGTTACGATCATACGTTTGTCTGTTTATTTAATTGTCCTGATCCTTTGCAGCACTTCGTCAAATACTTTTTCATCTTTACACAGGCTCACTCTTATATACCCGTTTCCGTTACTACCGAATATACCACCTGGCGTGATAAATACCTGCGCTTTTTGCAGAATTTCGTCCGTCACAGTAAATCCATCTTTTGCAGTAGCAGGTATCTTAGCCCATACGAACAGACCTACCTGGTCACGATCGAAAGTACAGTTCAGCAATTCCAGCAGTTCGAATACTTTCGCACGGCGGCCGGTATAGATCTTATTCAGTTCGGCATACCATTCAGGACCCAGTTCCAGTGCTTTTACAGCGGCCATTTGTAATGGCTGGAACATACCGGAGTCCATATTGCTTTTAAAGCGCAGTACTTCGTTAATCCATTCCTGCTTACCCACCAGCATACCTACGCGCCATCCGGCCATGTTAGATGATTTGCTGAGGGAGTTCAGTTCCAGTACCACATCCTTCGCACCCGGCGTTTGCAGCAGACTTTGTGGCTGTGCATTCAGGATAAAGCTGTAAGGGTTGTCGTGGCAGATAAGAATATTATGGTCGTTGGCAAATTTGATCAGCTTTTCTGCAAAGGCAGCATTGAAGCGGGCACCGGTCGGCATATGCGGATAGTTTACCCACATCAGCTTCACCTTGCTCAGATCAGTTTTAGCCAATGCATCGAGGTCAGGTAACCATCCGTTTTTTTCTTCCAGGTCATAGTCCCTTACGGTAGCACCACTCAGGTTCACAGCAGAGCGGTAGGTTGGATAACCCGGGTTAGGTACCAGGGCTTCGTCTCCTTCCTGCAGGTAAGTCATGCAGATGTGCATGATCCCTTCTTTGGAACCGATCAGTGGCAGCACTTCTTTTTCAGGATCCAGGGTTACGCCATAGTAGCGCTGGTACCAGCCGGCCATTGCCTGGCGCAGTGCCGGAATTCCTTTGTACCCTTGATAGGCATGCGTATCGGGGCGATGAGCATTTTCATTCAGGGCCTCGATCACAGAAGGATGCGGGGGCAGATCAGGACTACCAATACCAAGGTTGATTACTTTGGCACCAGCCCTGTTCATTTCATCTATCTCTCTCAGTTTTTTGGAGAAGTAGTATTCTTCTGTTTGTTGCAGCCTTTTTGCTACCTGTAAGTTCATATCGTATGATTGAAAAATAGGATTATAATGTTTTGCCTTTTTTGTAGATACCGAGCACTTTCAGATGTTCAGTCAGCGGTGTGATTTTGCTGATGCCTTTCTGGAAAGTAGCCAGATCATCAAATTCGAAATCGGCGTGGAAATAATAGTTCCACTCTTTGGTTGGCATCGGAAAAGACTGCAGCTTGCTCAGGTTAATACCTGTATTTGCTACCTGTGTCAGCACTTTTGCCAGGGATCCGGACTCGTTGGAAGTCTGGAAGTATACGGATGCTTTGTTGGAGTCTGCCGCAGGTTCTACACCATTGGGAGAGACAACCAGGAAGCGGGTATAGTTGTTCTTGATGGTATGGATGTTGGGTGCAATGATTTCCAGACCATAAATCTCAGCGGCCAGTTTGCCCGCGATGGCTGCTGTAGTTTTTAATTTCTTCGCAGCCACATGCTTTGCACTCAGGGCGGTATCTTCAGTTTCCACCAGCTTCATTTGCGGATACTTGTCCAGGAAGTCAGTACACTGCAGGAGCGCCATGTGGTGAGAATGTACTTCCCTGATATCCTCCAGTTGCTGCCCGGGCAGTGCCATCAGGTGTTGCTTGATGTGGAGGTAGATCTCGCCTACTACATGCAGGTTCGAATTTTTCAGCAGGGTGTAGTTGGGAAGAATGCTTCCGGCAATCGAGTTTTCGATGGCCATCACACCTGCATCGGCTACCTGCGTTTTGACTTTCTTAATCAATTCCGCGAACGAAGCACAACATTCGATCGTAATATCCTTTCCGTAGTATCCTTGTGCCGCTATTTGGTGAAAACACCCTTCGAATCCCTGAATTGCGATGTGCATCTTTAATGTGATTTGTTTGTGTTTGATAGTTGCTACAACAACTACCGGGTAAAATGAAAAAGGGCCCCGGTTGAGCCGGGACCCTTTAAAGTGCATTTATATGTTTAGTGCATTTTTTACAAAAGAGTCCCGGCCTTTACGACGTAAAAGAAAAAGTAAAAAAAGTAAAAGAAGTAAAGACTGAAACGACGTAACATAGATCAAGTTATTAGAAAAAAAGAAGGCCTCCCTTATCGGGAGGCCTTTTTGTTAGTTTCTTTTTATGTTTAAGTACTACAAACGACCTCCCCTAATTCTGATACCAGAAAAAGTAGAAACCATAAAAGTAACCAAAGGTTGTTTGCTGTATCATAATTTGCTTGAATTGCCCGACAAAAATACGTCAGGATTTGAATTGTCCAAGCACTTTTGTAAAAAATTATATTCTTTTTAATAAACAGGCAGAATTCTATCGATTTATTCAAAAATGAAGGCCCCGCTACCCCTATAAGTAAAAAAAAACCGCCCTGCAAGGTGCAGAGCGGTATATAAAAAGCCTTTATTTGCTTACCAGGGTAAGATTAGTGCTTAGCAGCAGAATCTTTAGCAGCACCAGCAACTGAATCAATAGCAGCTTTAGCGGTATCAGCTTTAGCAGTGATTGAATCCTGAGCAGCGTTTGCTACTGAATCGATAGCCTGTGTAGTTGCAGCTGTAGAATCAGCAGCAGTTTCGCTAGCGCCACCACCACATGCAGTTACAAATACACCCAGTGCTAATGCTAAGAAACCAATTTTCAGTGCGTTCTTCATTTTTTTTATTTTTTAGGTTTTTTGAAATATTGTTTCTTCTTTATACCTGGTTAAAGAAAAGGTAACCCTGCTTTTCAGAATTTTTTTTCAAAAAAACTCTTTTTTTCATAAAAGCCCCTGTAGACAAGGTTTTTAATTATATAAATTATAAGTTTATATGAAAAAAGATTGCAGCCTGCATCTATCACCTGGCTGAAAACTTATTTTTTTTCCTCTACTTTGGGTTACCAAAGCGATATAATAGTATTAATAAGTGAAGCATAATCTGAACATAGAAAGGGATCGGGAATTATTACTGGGACTTGCCCGGAATGACGATAAGGCGCTGTCTGCCATCTACGTGGAAAATTTTCCAGCCGTATTAAGAATGGTATTACAGCACAAAGGTTCTGAGGATGATGCGAAAGATCTTTTCCAGGAGGCCATGATCGTACTGTATGAGAAAGCACAAACAAGTGAATTTGATCTCTACAGTAAGCTCAAGACCTATTTATACGCCATCTGCCGCCACCTCTGGCTCAAAAAGCTGCAGTCGGGTAGCTGGCAGCTCTCCCTGCCGGAGGAACTCGAAGAAGTAATACCAGCAGACAACCACATGGAAGACCATGATAAAAAGGATGAACAGTTCCGCATCATGGAGCAGGCTATGGGTAGTATGGGAGAACCCTGCAAAACCATCCTGGAAGATTATTATATCAGGAAACTCTCTATGGCAGATATAGCAGAGAAATTCGGGTACACCAACGCGGAAAATGCGAAGAACCAGAAGTACAAGTGCCTGATGCGATTGAAGAAACTCTTTTTTGATAAATATAAATTATAGGGCCCACCACAGGACCCGCAAAGTGGTTTACAGGCGATGAACGATACAAATTTAATACGTGACATTGAACGCTATCTGGAAGGCGACATGAATATGCAGGAAAAAACTGCATTCGAAGCGCTGTGTCAGTCCGACCCGGTAGTAAATGAGCAGTTGAAAGCCCATCAGCACATTACGGCACAGCTGGAAAGTTACGGCCGCAGATTGGCGCTACAGGAGAAAATGGACCAGGTCCATGCCTCCCTCGATATGGATATGCTGCGCGATGCAGCCGCTCCTACCCCAGCCAGGGTGATCACCTTCCGCAGAAGGTTACTTACAAACGTAGCGGCTGCTGCATGTATAGCCCTCGCTACCTCACTGACCACGATCGCCCTCATCCAGCGGTCAAACAGGCAAAAAACGACTGCACAATACGAGGATGTAAGACGGGTGCTCAACAATATCCAACGCTCTCAGAACGCCCTCATCAACGATATTAATAATAAGAAGAGAATACCCGCCAACCCCGGCACTTACGGAGGTACTGGTTTTGCCATTACCGACAATGGGTATGTGGTCACTAACTACCACGTGGTAGCAGGTGCCGATTCTATCTATATCCAGAATACCAAAGGAGAAGCCTACAAGGTAACCAGTGTATTCGAAGACATTTCCAGCGACCTGGCGATCTTAAAGATCACAGATAGCACCTTCAGAAGCCAGCCTATTCCTTATTCCGTAAAATTCCAGAAAGCCCTGCGTGGCGAAAAAGTCTTTACACTGGGTTATCCACGTGATGAGATTGTTTATGGAGAAGGCTATATCAGTGCACAGACCGGTTTTAATGGAGATTCTGCCGCATACCAGGTGTCTATACCTGTAAACCCGGGCAACAGTGGTGCGCCGCTGATGGATGCAAAGGGCGATGTAGTAGGTATCGTTACTGGCAAACAAACCACTGCTGACGGAATTGCCTTTGCAGTAAAATCAGCACAGCTGAAGCGCCTGCTGGAAGAAATGCCGAAGGAGAAAATGGGCAAGTGGAATCACAAAAACCGACTGGAAAACCTGACCCGCGTGGAACAGATCAAAAAGCTGGAAGACTTTGTATATATGGTGAAAGTCTACAACTGATAAAATATTTTTTCTATTGGCCTCTGCAACCAAAACGGCCACCCTGGATTCAGGGTGGCCGTTCGTTTTATAATTATTTCTTCTTCCAGGCTTTGTACCTATCCGTGATCCAGTACATCAGGTCTTCTGTCGGCATCATTCTCAGCGTATCGTAATCCGGATAATTTTCCATCATAAACAGTCGCAGGCTATCTCCTTTCAATGTGGTTACCCTGCTCACGAATAATGGCGTATACCTTGAATCAATGTATCTGTCCCGCTCAGCCTTTGCATAAATCTTCTTGAACTCCCGCTTCTGTTTCTCCTTTCTGGAATACCTGGTAAACGGGCTGAATACAATTCCTGCGCCTACAGGTGTACTGCCTCCTGCCAATGGCTTGTCAGGATTATCCAGGATATACCCAAACTGGTCCCGCCTGTTGATAGAGTCCAGCTGATAAGGTGTATACTTTGTGGTCACCTCTACACCATGCAATTGCCTGCTTTCTACGACCAGGTGAATCTCTCTCGTTACTACGCCACTTTCTGCACTCACTACCAGGCTATCAGGATTGTACCCCAGGAACCCAAACACCACCATATCTCCCTTCTTCGCTGAAATCTTGTAAAAACCGCCCTTATCAGAATAGGACCTGCGCCCCGTTGTTTTGTTTGTAATACTTGCATAGGGTAACACCAATCCATTCTCCTTGTCTACAATCATACCGGTCAGGGTAACCTGCGCCTGGCTCTTTTCTGCCAGCAGACTGCAAAGTACCAGCAGGAGCAATAAGGGCAATTGTTTCATATATCTGTTCTGTTTATTCCACCAAGTTCCTTAAAAAAACTAAAAAATCCCCCCGTTGCCAGGAGGATTTTGCATGATTATTTTGCCACAGTAAAAGTATAATCACTCAACTGGCACCTCTTATCACCTGTAAAAGAATGGCTATTAAGGCTATCACCAACAGGATGTGAATTAACCCACCTGCGGAATATACAAAGAAGCCTAACAACCAACCGATAATAAGTATTACTGCAATGATATATAATAGACTTCCCATTTTACACAGATTTAAGCATGTTAATAACTTCGTCCCTGCTCTTGCCCAGCTTTTGCTGAATTTTACCAATCAGCCGATCTTCCTGCCCCTCTTCGTACAGCAGATCATCGTCTGTCAACTCTGCGTATTGCTGCTTAATCCTACCCTTGATTTCGTTCCAGGCACCTTTTATTTGTAAAGTATCCATAACATTAACGTTTTGGGTGAAACAATGCTTTACAGATATAAATTCCAAAGACTATGCCAGAGGAACACCTGTTATTAATAGGCTACAGCTGTGATAGCTGTGCTGAATACCCGTTCTTCGCCGGGCTCCAGGCTCACCAGGCCCATGCCGTTATTAAAGGCATTCGGGGCCCCGGTGAGGTGCTCAATCGCAATACTATTGCGGTGAGCAGGAATATAAATCTGTAGAATCGGGTAGCATGGTTCGGGGTGGAAATGGATCAACACCCGCTTTTGTGGATCCCGCAATGTGGCCAGGGCGCTATGCCTGCTAAAATCCAGCACAAAACTGTTATCCAGCGGTATACCTGCCAGGCTTTGGGCTTCCAGGAACCGATCGTAAGGCAGCACATGACCTGTTGGTACCAGTTGCGCATTAAATTCTACTATTTGTTCCGAAGCGAACTGCAATTCCAGCTCATCGACAGGGGTTCCCGTACTAAAATAAGGATGCCAGCCGTCCATGAGGGGAATCGCCGTGTCAGCGTTGTTCAGGATAAAAGTAGAGATGCGTAGCTGCTGCCCCGGTACCAGGTGGTACCTGACCTCACAGGCATAGGGGAACGGATATCCGGCGTCATTCCCAGAGTAAGTATGGAGCAAAGTCAACACAGCTCCCTTTTCATCTGCTTCCCGGCTTACTACCTCAAACGGTACATCGTAGAGCAGACCATGAATGGCATTGCCGGAGGAGAGTGTTTTGCTAATGGTGTATTCCTGTTCTTCCCAGCGATATGTACCGGCAGGGATACGGCAGGCAAAAGGACTTAGCTTGGCACTCTTGTAATAATTTGGCAGGTTCACCTGGTAATCATCCAGGCTTTCATAACTATCTATGATGTTCAGGAAACTATCTCTATGTGGTATTTTAAAGGCATGCAGCAGTGCACTGTGTGCCGGGATGATCTCTGCCCTTGTACCAGTGTCGCCGTCGATAAGAGCGATGATATCAAAACCTGATTGATGATATGATTCTATGGAAAACATGGTGCTTAATTGTGTACACCAAGTTACACAAAAAAGGCCGCTACATGGTAGCGGCCCTTCCTTATAATCAGTTAAATTTAGATATACTGATTGATGATATTCTCCAGCCATTCCTGTTTGCCACTGATCATCTTTGGCTCGCCATTCGCAATCGCAAAGCTGCGCAGGTCTTCCAGTGTCAGTTTACCATCTTCAAATTCCTTTCCTTTACCGCTGTCAAATGATGCATAACGGTCTTTACGGAATTGTTTGTAAGGAGACTGTTCCAGTATCTTTTCTGCTACAATCGCTGCACGTGCAAATGAATCGATACCACCAATGTGTGCATGGAAAATGTCTTCCAGGTCAGTAGAGTTACGACGTGTTTTCGCGTCGAAGTTCACACCACCACCTGCAAATCCACCCGCTTCCAGGATCACCAGCATCGCTTCGACCAGGTCATTCAGGTTCATTGGGAACTGGTCAGTATCCCAACCATTCTGGTAATCGCCACGGTTCGCATCAATGCTGCCCAGGAAACCGGCATCAGCTGCAACCTGCAGTTCATGCTGGAAGGTATGACCTGCCAGTGTTGCATGGTTTACTTCAATGTTCAGTTTAAAATCCTTGTCCAGACCGTAATGACGGAGGAAACCGATTACAGTAGCTGAATCGTAATCGTACTGGTGTTTCGTAGGCTCACAAGGTTTAGGCTCGATGAAGAACGTACCTTTGAAACCTTGTTTGCGTGCATAGTCACGGGCAATGCCGAGGAATCGTGCCAGGTGTTCCTGCTCACGTTTCATATTGGTATTCAGCAGGGTCATGTAACCTTCGCGGCCACCCCAGAATACGTAGTTTTCACCTCCCAGTGCGATTGTCGCATCCATGGAGTTTTTTACCTGTGTACCTGCGTAAGCCACTACAGAAAAGTCAGGGTTGGTGCTGGCACCGTTCATATAGCGGGGATTGCTGAATACATTCGCAGTTCCCCAGAGCAGTTTTACACCGCTGGCTTTTTGTTTTTCTTTCGCATACTCCACGATTGCCTGCATGCGGCTTTCGTATTCAGCGATGTTTGCACCTTCGTCTACCAGGTCTACATCGTGGAAGCAGTAGTAAGGAAGGCCCAGTTTGGTAATGAATTCAAATGCTGCATCCATTTTGTCTTTTGCGCTCTGCACAGCATCTGGCGCTGTGAGCCATGGAAATGCTTTGGTGCCCGGACCGAATGGGTCGCCGCCGGTTCCGCAGAAGGTGTGCCAGTAAGACACCGCAAAGCGGAAGAGTTCCTTCATGGTTTTTCCACCAATCTTTCTGTTCTCATCGTACCATTTGTATGCAAATGGGTTGTTTGACTGAGGACCTTCATAGGCGATTTTGCCAATGCCTTTGAAGTATTCCTTGTTTCCTAGTGTAATGCTCATTGTCAGTGTTTTTTTTGATCCTAACGTGTTATGTGTGTGTGTTTCTTTTTTAATTGCAGACTGCTTCGCAGTCAGATGTTAATGCAGGGAGGACAATCCCTCTGAGTGGATGTATTACCTCTTTCATGACTGGACATATCCTTTTCCATAACTGGAAGTATCCTCTTCCTTATCAAATTTCCTTCTTCAATCCTTCCAGCCACTCCTCATAAATCTCCTTATACGAATTATTCGCCTCCGGCTCTATCGTAGCCAAACACTCCATGCCCTTAAACGCATCCTCTACTGCATACAATCCGGCTCCCACACCCGCTGCTCTTGCAGCCCCCTGCGCACCATCCGTATTGTACAACTCAATCACCACATCAGCCGTATTTGCAAATACCTCTCTGAATAATGGACTCAGGAACATATTCGCATGCCCCGCCCGCACGCGTGAAATATTCAATCCCATATCCTTCATTATATCCATCCCGTATTTCAGGGCAAATACAATCCCTTCCTGTGCTGCACGCAGCATATGCTCCCGGCCATGAATATTGAAATTGAGCCCCTTCAATGATGCACCCAATTCCTTGTTTGCAAGAATACGTTCCGCACCATTTCCAAACGGATAGATCTTCAATCCCCGGGCACCTACCGGCGCTACCGCTGCCAGGGCATTCATCTCTTCGTAAGATGGCTTGCCTACCAGTGTTCGCATCCAGCTGTTCAAAATGCCCGTACCATTCAGGCACATGAGCACACCATTACGATGCGCAGCTGCTGTATCATTCACATGTACAAAAGTATTCACCCTGCTCTGTGCATCAAATGCAATATGATCATGTACTGCATATACCACACCCGACGTGCCTGCTGTGGTAGCGGCTTCGCCAGGTTGCAATACATTCAGTGAAAATGCATTATTCGGCTGGTCGCCCGCACGGTACGTTACCGGTATACCAGGTGCCAGTCCTAACAACGCAGCTGCCTGCGCCGTCACCTTCCCTTGTAAACCAAAAGTAGGAACCACATTCGACAACAGCTTCTCACTAATGCCATAATGTTTCAGCAACACCGGCGATACCTGGTGCATACTGAAATCCCAGAAAATCCCTTCAGACAAACCAGAAATAGTCGTTGCTGCATCACCCGTCAGGCGCATAGCAATGAAATCGCCAGGGAGCATCACTTTGTCAATGCGCTCATAGATGGCAGGCTCATACTCCTGTACCCAACGTAATTTAGAAGCCGTAAAATTTCCGGGAGAGTTTAAGAGATATTGCAGGCACCAGTTAGGGCTCAGCTTTTCAAAAGCTGTATTCCCTATTTCAACTGCCCTGCTGTCGCACCAGATAATTGCAGGGCGCAATACCTGTTGCTCCTTATCCACACATACCAATCCATGCATCTGGTAGGCAATGCCTATCCCTGCTACAGCCGATCCATCAAAGGGGTGAATTTGTTGTAACTTTTTCGTTGCATGTTGAACTTCCTGCCACCACATCTCAGGGTCCTGTTCTGCCCATCCCGCCACCGGCGCATGCATGGGCATTTCCTGGGCAGGGCTGATCGCCGTCGCCACACATTTTCCTGTATCAGTGTCCAGCAGGGCCGCCTTTACTGAAGACGATCCTATATCATAACCAATCGTATACCTCATAACGCTTGCAGGTTTATAAAAAAGAAAGCTGGCTATACATCATGTTGTAAGCCAGCTTTGTCAAATATCTCTTACCAGAAAATGGTATATAATGCCACCAGGATACCGCAAATCAAAATCGCTGTAATGGCAAATGGCATAGATGTTCTGAACATAGATGCATCCACTTCCAGACCTTTGGATTCATCTACCAATTCAGCACCCGCTACCTTCACTTTAGCAGGAGCTAACAATGAAATCAGGATCATAACAATTACACACACCACGAATACAATACCCATACGATCCAGGAACGGAATCTCATACAACTTGCTGTCTGGTGAAATGGCTGAAAATCCTATACCAGATAAACCGGAAAGATCCGTCCATTTTGGCAACACCTTCAGGATGATGGACATTGCGAAACCACCCACCATCGCAAATAATGCCGCACCGGGAGTGGTACGTTTCCAGAAAAATCCCAGCAGGAACATCGCAAAAATACCCGGAGATACGAAACCAGTGTACTCCTGTATAAACTTGAAGCCACCTTTCTCAATACCGAGGAATGGAGAAATTATAATGGCCAGGATCATCGCTACGATTACCACAATTTTACCTACACGCACAACGTGCCTTTCATCTGCATCCTTCGCAAAGTGCTCTTTATAGATATCCAGTGAAAAGATAGTAGAAATACTGTTCGCCTTACCAGCCAGGGAAGCCACTATTGCTGCAGTGTGCGCGGCAAAAGCCAACCCCTTCATACCAATTGGCAACAGGTTCATTAATACCGGATAAGCATTGTCCGCATTGGTTACACCATCCTTCAGCATTTCTGACTGGAACAAGCCCTGGCTATGCAGTACATAAGCAGCAATACCAGGTAATACCACGATCAATGGCATCAGGAGTTTCAGGAAACCTGCAAACAGCAAACCAGAGCGCGCTGTTTTCAGATCAGCACCCAATGCACGCTGTGTAATATATTGATTACAACCCCAATAGTTTAAGTTTACAATCCACATACCACCTACCAGGATAGATAATCCAGGCAGATCCAGGTAATGCGGATCATTTCTTTTCAGGATCATGTGGAAGTGATCGCCCGCATGTTGAGTTATCAGGTGGAAGCCTTTGAGCACACCAGTTTCACCGAAGTGTTCGGATACCAGGTTGAGTGCCAGGTAAGTAGTAGCCAGACCACCCATGATCAGGAAGAATACCTGGATCACGTCTGTATAACCAATTACCTTCATACCACCCAGCGTGATAAATACAGCAAAAACAGCCAGCAATATCATACAGACTTCAAAGTTAATTCCTGAAATCGTGTTGATTGCCAGTGCACCCAGGTACAGAATGGAAGTCAGGTTCACCACCACATAGAGCAGCAACCAGAATACCGCCATAATGGTACTCACTGTTTTGTTATACCTGCGCAGCAGGAACTGCGGCATGGTATAAATCTTGTTTTTCAGATAAATGGGGAGGAAAAACACAGCTACGATAATCAGGGTAGCAGCCGCCATCCATTCGTAAGTGGAAATCGCCAAACCTATATTAAAACCGGAACCAGCCATTCCTATAAACTGTTCTGCAGAGATGTTGGAAGCAATCAGGGAAGCACCAATAGCCCACCATGTAAGGGAACCTTCTGCCAGGAAAAAGTCTTTGGAATCAGCAGTTTTTCGTTTCTTTTTCTGGTAGATATATATACCGTAACCGGCAACGATCGCGAAATACACCAAAAAGACGACATAATCGAGGAATTGTAAACTCTTTTGCATAAAATCAACGTGGTAAAAAATAATTGTTGGTCAATATAGTAACATTTTTATTAAACGTAAAATTTACATTTAAAAATTATTTCAGTAGTGGAATTGATCAGGGTCATTCTTTTATAAGGATATCGGCCAGTTGTGCCCCGATAGCGGTTCCAATTGCAATACCCATACCGCCCATTCGAACGCCCAGCGCGATTCGGGGTGAATGACGGCGGATAACCGGCTGCCGGTTCTGGCCAAAAGCCATGATGCCCGCCCAGCGGTCAGCAATATTAAACGAAAAACCCGGCAAAATAATATGGCGCAGGCGGTTTTCCAGTTCTGTTTGAATATTGGTAGTCAATCCCAAAGCGGTAGTAGCCTCTCCCACAAAGTCCATATTACGCCCGCCCCCAAAGAGTACACGCCCCTCCAGCTCCCGGAAGTAATAATAACCTTCATCCATATGGTAGATGCCTTTAAAGGGTAATCCCGGGATAGGATCGGTGATTAATACCTGCCCCCTGCCTGGAACCACATCAAGGTCAGGGATTAAATCTTTTGTAAATGCATTTGTACAAATACCTACCTGGGAAGCCACAAACTGATATTCTCCTACAGACACATATACGCCCGCTGCAGATTCCACTATTGAGGAAATCGCACACCCTGTCTTAATCTCCACCCCATAAAAAAGCGCCAGGTCTATCAACCGGCGCATCATCTTTCCCGTATGCAACTCCCCCTCAAAATTATTTCTAACCATCGCCTTTACATACGATGGGTCAAATCCAAAATCATTGGGAACCAGCGTAAATGCATCCCCACCCAACAAAGGCCGCAGCAACTCATTCATACTTTCGAGTTCAGACAGCGCTGGCAACTCCTTCTCCCCTATCAACTCATAACTCCCATTCTCCCGGTAATCTATATGCTCATCACCCACCCTGTGCCGCAGAGCATTTAACCCTTTCCATCTTAACTCCAACAATGCCAGCACTTCAAACGCCGGCAATTGTCTCAAATCTGCCAGTAACTCCGTCAAACTCCCTATACAGGCAAACCCCGCATTCTTTGTACTCGCCCCTGTAGGCAACACTCCCCGTTCCAATACGAGCACATGTGCCTGCGGCTGCGCTTCGCGCAGGCTGATCGCCGTAGACAAACCCACAATACCGCTGCCGGCAATAATGTAATCGTATTGAAGCAGAGATTGTTTTTCCCAGTAGCTGAGCATACATATATCTTTTAGATTACCAGCACTACCTTGCCGGCTACATGACCCGTTTCCACAGCTTCATGTGCTTTCCCCACATCTTCCAGTGGGAAAGTCTGATCAACTTTTACTTTCAGATCTCCCGCCGCCAGCAAATCTGCCAGTTGCTCCATTCTTTCGCCGGATGGTGTCACCATCATCCATTTCACCGTCACATTTCTGGAAGCGGCCTTCTCAAGAATCGCCGGATCATCTTTATACATAGAAGGCAGGCATACCAATACGCCCCCAGGTTTCAATACATCTATAGAACGAAGTGAGTTTTCACCACCTATGCCATCCAGCACCATATCCATATCCTTTACAACAGTGGTAAAATCCTGTGTTTTATAATCCAGTGGCAGATCTACTCCCAGTTCCTGCAGCAAACCATGATTTTGCTGTGAGGCAGTACCCACTACGTAAGCCCCTTTCCACTTAGCCAGTTGTACTGCAATATGGCCTACACCACCTGCCGCAGCATGAATGAGTACTTTCTGCCCGGCTGCCAGGTGGCCATGATCAAACAATGCCTCCCAGGCTGTGAGTGCAGCCAGTGGCGTAGCAGCAGCTACCTCATTACTGATGGAGGCAGGAATGAGGGCAAATTCATCTTCGTGTACAATCGCATATTCCGCATATGCATTCCCCGCATGTGGAAAATTGCTCATTCCAAACACACGGTCATTTCTATCAAACCGGCTCACCCCGTCTCCCAGGCTCACGACCTCACCGGCTATATCCCAGCCAAGCACTGCAGGGAGTTCCAGCTCTCTGGCTGCAATGCCTTTACCATTTCGGGTTTTATAGTCAACAGGATTAATACCTGCAGCACGTACTTTTATAAGTAACTGACCGGCAGCAGGCAGGGGTACGGGTATTCTTTCGATAGTCAGGTTACTGGCGGGGCCAAATTCCCGCAGCAGGGCTGCGCGCATGAGATTGCTCATCTTCCTGAATTATTTATCTAAATGTAATTAAAAGGGGCAAAATAAAACCTCCTGCGTAATACAGGAGGTTAATTTCTTGTTACCAGATATATTGCAGCAACCTACACTAAGTAACCAAACAGGTTATCATCTTCATTCAGTGCAGTATAATGGATACCGTACTTCCTGAAATTGGCCACCAGTATATCATAATCCTCTTTCTTCTTCAGCTCCACACCAATCAGTGCCGGACCTGTTTCCTTATTATGCTTCTGGATAAACTCAAATCTTGTGATATCGTCATCAGGCCCCAGCACATGGTTCACAAATTCTTTCAGTGCACCCGGGCGCTGTACAAAGCGGATGATGAAGTAATGCTTCAGCCCTTCAAACAGTAAAGATCTTTCTTTGATCTCCTGCATACGGTCAATATCATTGTTGCCACCACTTACCACACATACTACTTTCTTGCCTTCGATCTCTTTGGCAAAATCGTCGAGTGCTGCGATAGACAAGGCACCTGCCGGCTCTACTACAATCGCATCTTCATTATACAATTTCAGGATGGTCGTACAAATCTTACCTTCTGCCACAGTGTGCATCTGATCCAGCACTTCCTTACAGATTTCGAAATTCAGTGCACCTACTCTCTTCACAGCAGCACCGTCTACAAAGCGCTCTATTTCATCCAGTGTCACAGGCTCACCTTTTTCCAGTGCAGCGGTCATAGATGCAGCACCTTTAGGTTCTACCCCGATCACTTTGGTATGCGGGCTATAGGTTTTGAAATAAGTACCGGTACCAGCTGCAAGTCCGCCACCACCGATGGGAACAAAAAAGTAATCGATATGAGACTGGTCTTCCAGTACCTCTACGGCTACTGTACCCTGTCCTTCTATGATCTTGGGGTCGTCAAAAGGAGGAATAAACGTCATGCCATGCGCCTTGGTATAAGCCTGCGCTTCGGCAGCACAATCATCAAATGTATCTCCCACCAGTCTGATCTCAATATTGTCTCCGCCAAACATGTTTACCTGGTTCACCTTCTGCTTGGGGGTAATAATCGGCATGAATACTACACCTTTAATATCCAGCTGGCGGCATGCATATGCAAAACCCTGTGCATGGTTACCCGCACTGGCACAGGTTACACCCTTGGCCAGCACGTCTTTGTCCAAACTGCTAATCTTGTTGTAAGCACCACGCAGCTTATACGAGCGTACAATCTGCATGTCTTCTCTTTTCAGATAAATATCTGCATTGTACCTGCGTGACAATGTTGGACTATAAGTCAGCGGTGTTCTGTTCACCACTGGTTTCAACTTCACCGCTGCATCGAGAATATTGAGCGGATTAACACTTGTTAATACCTGAGACATGTGATTGAGATAAGCGTTAGGGCTGACCATACAGTCAGCCCTAATGAATTTAATTATAGTTTATTAGATACTCTCTGCCTGATGTGACCCTGGCTGCCCGTGCGTATAGTCCACTTCTGCCAGATCATCTGCCTCCTGCTGAGACAAATCTTTCAAATGATCATGGAAACGACGGCTCCATTTCACGATCGCTACCCGACCGCTCTTGGAATACTCTATCAATCCATAAGGAGCCAGTTTCGCCTGCAGCGCTATCAGCTCCTCCTGGTGACCCGTCTTTTCCAATACAAAGTATTCGTCTGTAATAGTCAGGATCCGCGCTGCATTTTCACGGATCAGCTTTTCGATGCTGCCGTTCTTCAATGCTTTTGTCGATATCTTATAGAGAGCCAGCTCCTGGTACACTACTTCATCTTCATCGTGTACAAATGCACGGTGAATTTCCACCAGGCGCTCAATCTGACCAACTACCTTATCCAGCAGTGATCTTTCGGCCAGTACGGTGATGATGAACTTGTAAACACCCTCGATCTCCGTTGGTGCGGTAGTGAGGCTGGTGATATTGATACGACGGCGTGTAAAGATAACAGTGATGCGGTTCGTGATACCGATCCTGTCTTCTGTATATACCGTGATTGTATATTCTTTTTGCATAAAATTCTTCGTTGTTAAAAGGTTTACTACTCGAGCCTGATATTTGCAATAGGCGCACCAGCCGGTACCATCGGGAATACGTTGTCTTCCTTCTCTACGACTACCTCCAGCAGGTAAGCACCATCGTGGGAGATCATTTCATCAATCGCCGCCACAATATCGGCACGGTCAGTTACCTTCTTGCCCGGAATGTAAAACCCTTTCGCAATCTGTACAAAGTCAGGGTTCGTCATTTCGGTGGAAGAATAACGCTTGTCATGGAACAGTTGCTGCCACTGACGCACCATACCCAGGAAATTATTGTTCAGGATCACGATTTTCACACCAATCTGTGACTGGTAAATCGTACCTAATTCCTGTAAGGTCATCTGGAAACAACCATCCCCAATCACTGCCACTACTTCTTTTTCCTGGGCCCCCATCTTGGCACCCATGGCAGCTGGCAGTGCGAAACCCATGGTACCCATACCACCAGAAGTGATATTGGTATTTGGATCTTTGAAGCGGTAGTAACGGCTGGCAATCATCTGGTGCTGACCTACGTCTGTAACCAGTACTGCTTTACCTTCAGTACGCTCAGAAATGAGGCGCACTACTTCCGCCATTTTCAATGCTCCTTCGGTAGGGTACAGTTCACGACGGTTTACCTTCTCTTCCTCCTGTTTATCAGCCTCTTTGAAGCCTGCAATCCACTCATCGTGTTTTGCTTCTTTCACCAGTGGCAACAGGGCCTGCAGTGCAGTTTTAGCATCCGCATGTACACCTACTTCTGCAGTGATGATCTTGTTGATCTCTGCAGCATCAATTTCGATGTGGATTACTTTTGCCTGTTTTACATATTTAGTGACATCACCGGTTACGCGGTCGTCAAAACGCATACCTACAGCAATCACTAAATCGCATTCGTCGGTTTTGATGTTGGGAGCATAGTTACCATGCATACCCAGGAAACCCACATAATTAGGATGATCTACCGGTACGGCAGAAAGACCTAACAAGGTAGAAGCGATGGGAATACCTGCTTTTTCAGACAGCGCAATCAGCTCCTTTTCAGCACCTGCCAGCAGTACCCCATGTCCACACAGGATGTAAGGTCGCTTTGCTTCGTTGATGAGGGCAGCAGCAGCTTTCACTGCCTGGTTGTCCAGCCTTGGAACAGGGTGGTAACTGCGGATATATTCACATTTGCTATATTCAAAATCGAACTTGGCTACCTGTGCATTCTTGGTAATATCTACCAGTACAGGACCCGGACGACCGCTGGCAGCAATGTAAAATGCTTTGGCGATAGCACCTGGGATATCTTCAGCACGGGTTACCTGGATATTCCATTTAGTAATAGGAATGGTAATCCCGATCACGTCAGTTTCCTGAAAGGCATCGGTACCCAGCAGGTGAGCAGCCACCTGGCCAGTGATACATACCATTGGAGTAGAATCCATATAAGCATCGGCCAGACCGGTTACCAGGTTGGTAGCACCAGGGCCGGAGGTTGCAAACACCACACCCACCTTGCCGGAGGTACGGGCATACCCCTGCGCAGCATGGGTAGCGCCCTGTTCGTGGCGAACTAATATATGATGAACCTCATCCTGAAAATCGTAAAGGGCATCATAAATGGGCATAATGGCCCCACCTGGATAGCCGAAAATGGTTTTCACATCTTCTGCAATCAGCGAGCGGATAACGGCTTCGGAACCGGTTATATGTAGTTTTTCCGCAGTAGCCGCTGCTGGCTTATTAGCCGCCTCAGGCTTCATCGGTAACACATCCTTCTGTTGCATTTGAAACGAGTTTTGCGTATTTATATAATACTCCACTATTTACCTTCAGGGCAGGTTTTACCCATTTAGCGCGGCGGGCAGCGATTTCTTCATCGCTTATTTCCAGCTTAATAGTGTTGTGTTTTGCGTCAATTTCAATAATATCGTTGTCCTCTACTAATCCGATCAGGCCACCTTCTACCGCTTCAGGGGTGATATGACCTACCACGAAACCGTGGGTACCGCCAGAGAAACGGCCATCGGTGATCAGTGCTACGCTCTTACCGAGCCCCACACCCATGATGGCGGAGGTAGGTTTCAGCATCTCAGGCATACCTGGTGCACCTTTGGGACCTACGTTGCGGATTACCACTACGTCTCCGCTCTTTACACGGCCACTGGTGATACCGGCAATCAGTTCATATTCACCATCGAATACCCTTGCCGTACCACGGAAGAACTCACCTTCCTTACCCGTGATCTTAGCTACAGAACCCAGTTCTGCCAGGTTACCATACAGGATCTGGATATGGCCGGATGCTTTCAGTGGTTTTTCTACCGGTACAATGATGTCCTGGCTTTCGAACTCCAGGTCTGGTACGCTTTCCAGGTTTTCAGCAATGGTCTTGCCGGTTACGGTCATACAATCGCCATGGAGCAGGCCGGCTTTCAGCAGGTATTTCATTACCAATGGAACACCGCCAATCTTGTGCAGGTCTTCCATCAGGTATTTGCCACTTGGTTTCAGGTCGGCGATCAGTGGAGTGCTGTCGCTGATACGCTGAAAATCGTTGATGTTAAACTTCACACCCACAGCCTTTGCAATAGCGATCATGTGCAGCACGGCATTGGTACTACCACCCATGGCCATAATCACTACAGCAGCGTTTTCAAAAGCCTTGAAGGTCATAATGTCCTTGGGCTTGATATCTTTTTCGAGCAGCAGGCGAATATATTTGCCTGCAATTCTACATTCTTCGCGTTTTGCTTCGCTCTGAGCAGGAGTAGAAGAACTGTAAGGAAGGCTCATACCCATGGCTTCAATAGCAGAGCTCATGGTATTAGCGGTATACATACCACCACAGGCACCAGCGCCCGGGCAGGAGTTCATGATGATACCTTTATAATCCTCATCGTTCATATTACCCGCCATTTTCTGGCCGAGTGCTTCAAAAGCAGAGATGATGTTCAGGTCCTTTCCTTTATAATGACCAGGAGAGGTAGAACCACCATATACCATGATAGCCGGACGGTTTAAACGGCCCATTGCTATCAGGGAGCCGGGCATGTTTTTGTCACAACCCGGTACAGTGATGAGGCCATCATAATACTGGCCACCCACTACAGTTTCGATGGAATCGGCAATCAGGTCACGGCTCACAAGCGAGTAACGCATACCTGGTGTACCATTGGTCATACCATCGCTGACGCCTATGGTATGGAAAGTAAGGCCGACCAGATCATTGGCCCAGACCCCTTTTTTGACCTCCTGTGCCAGTTCATTCAGGTGCATATTACAGGTGTTGCCATCATATCCCATGCTGGCAATGCCCACCTGTGCTTTCTTCAGGTCCTCTTCTGTTAAACCTATACCATACAACTGAGCCTGGGTAGCAGGCTGTGTAGGGTCCTGAGTGAGCGTTTTGCTGTACTTGTTCAATTCCATCTTTTAGTAAAAGTTTGCCAGGGTTCCGGTATAGTTTATTCAACCGGTTCCCAAATGTTGAATATCATATTAAGCAGGATACAAAGAAGCGGCTATATGCGTCAAGTTCCAAACCGACATTTTGGGGTCCCAACGGATTTCAAGAAGGTCCATTTTCGTCTCAAAACCGCTATGGTACTGAATAACGTGAACTCAAAAATCCAAAATCCAACTCTTAAAAAAATCTTCTAATACGAATGCTGATTCTTTAAAATGGGAGTGGTCTGACGGCCGGCCGCCATCGGACCACTCACCTATTGAATATCAAAGCGAAGCAGTGTTCATTGGGTATACCAGGCCATAAATACTCCCGGTATGTTCTTATTTCTAAATTATATACAAAATACAACCTCTCTTCCAGAAAAAACTCCTGAAAATGATTCAGTTATATATTCTGAACACCTTTATCCCTTACGCCACTTTCACTGAAGAACGGTCAAATTCCTTCTCCAGCACCTTAGCTTTATAAGCCTGTTGCAGCAGCTTACCCAGCGACTGCGGCCATGGCTTAGCAAAACCCTGCCCATCCAGCGATTCGATACCGATTACCTCAGCAGCTGTACCGCAGAAGAATGCACAATCAGCCTGTTTCAGTTCGTCGGTAGTGAAAAGTCTTTGTTCTAATGGAATGTTCAGCTCCTGGCACAGTTCAATGACTGTAGCACGGGTGATACCAGGCAGAATAGCACCTGGAGGTGGGGTTACGAGTTTACCATCTTTTTCGAAGAAAATATTAGCGCCCGGACCTTCAGCTACATAGCCTTCCAGATCCAGCAGCAAAGCCTCGTCAAAGCCTTTTGATTTAGCTTCCTGCGAAGCCAGGATGGAGTTGATATACAGGCCAGCCGACTTGGATTCAATCTTGAATGCCTTTGGATTTGGACGCTGATAAGAAGATGTCATTACCTTCAGCAGCTTCTCGCCCAGGTAAGCACCCCATTCCCATGCACAGATCATCACGTTCATTTCGGATGCAGCTTTCAGGGTCATGTTTGGTGGGCAATAAGCGAGCGGACGAATGTACGCTTCCTGCATATTGTTCAGTTCCAATACCTTGTAGCAAGCGGTGATTAACTCCTCGTTGGTGTAATTGTAAGGCATATGAATTAACTCACAGCTGCGGCGGAAGCGATCAAAGTGCTCTTCAGCTTTGAAGATTTTCACTTCTCCACTCGCAGTTTTATAAGCTCTGATACCTTCGAATACGGCGTATCCATAATGTAAAGACTGACCATACAGGTCGATTTTGGCTTCGGTGGCTTTCTTATACTCCCCGTCCACGTAAATGATGGTGTTCTCGTTGTAATAGCTATACATATAATTCAGATATTAGAAATCTAGTGAATAACAGGCATAAAAAAAGCCTCCCTCTTGTGGAGGAAGGCTGTATATTCGATTTGGTTGTACACAGTTACCTATCCTCCATACTGGTGGCTAATAATGACAACGACGATCACAACGAGCGTAATAGCCCAGTTGAGCTGAGCTACGATGTGATTGATCTTGTTATTGTCTTTATTTACCCACATGGGAGGAATGCTTTGTTGTTTAACTGTACAAAAGTATTGGTGATTGAAATAAAAAACAATACAATCAAAAAATTTAGTGATTTCGCAAACAAATCATCCCTTTTTGAAAATATTGAAATTTATCCCCTTTTCTTTGTACATTTTTTATAAAACCAACAGAATTATTGTATAATGACTGACATTAATAACACCAGGTGGTGGTTTATTTCCACAAGTTGGTAGGATATTCTCCTGATTCAACCAATGCTGACAGGCTAGCCTGTACGCCCGGCGCATCTTCTTTGTAAGTAACACCGAACCACTGTGCAGCAGTTGGCAGTACATTTACCACACCCAGTTTTTGCTGAATGAAGCTATCTACCACAATTGGAATGAAGAATTCAGACTTAGGCTTATCTCCATCTTTCTTCAGGAATTCTTTGAAGAGCTCCTGGCTCAGACCAAATACATTCTGGTGAAAACCCCAGAAGTTCATAGATACCGGTGTTTCAGGGGCCAGTTCGTGCTTGCTGCCATCCGCATTTTCGTACACAATCTTATCGCCATCCTTATATACTTTGGTACGTTCGTTGATCTCCGCCAGGTTGCCATTACCATCGGCCGCGCATACCCCACGGGATACGGAACCATGCTCGGAAATAGTCTTGCTCAGCTGATAACCAACTACGCTGTATACGTCAGGTTTGCAGGAGTTCTCCAGGAATTTCGCCATTTTCTCAAATGAATCACGACCATAAAAGTCATCTGCATTGATCACAGCAAATGGCTCGTTGATGGCGTTTTTAGCACACAACACAGCGTGCGCAGTACCCCACGGCTTAGTACGATCCGCTGGTACCGGATATCCATCCAGGAAAGCATCCATCTCCTGATATACGTAATCAGTCTGTACACGACCCTTCAGTTTGGGCTCAAATATTTCTTTGAATTCCGCTTCAAAATCTTTCCTGATAATAAACACAATCTTACCGAAACCTGCTCTGATCGCGTCATAGATAGAGTAGTCGATAATAGTCTCACCGCTAGGGCCAAACTGCTGTATTTGTTTTAAACTACCGTAACGGCTCGCCATACCGGCTGCCAGAATCAATAAAGTGGGTTGCATCTGTAGGAGATTGTTTTTATTAATTTTTTATTGTGATTGGCGAATTTCCAGGGACTAAATTTACTGATTAAAACTATTTTCACGTTTTCTTTTTCAATAAAGTAGGTGTCTCAACTTTCGTAGCTCTAGCCATTAGAGTTACCTATAATATTAGTCCTGTAGGTGGTAGGAAAACAGCAAACACTATACCAACCCGGGCTATTACGTTATTGTTATCAATTATAATCTGTCAATGAAAAGAGTTTTTTTGCAGGCTGCCATTGCCTTTTCGCTATGTGCCAGCGCCTTTGCCCAACAACATGTTCCAGCTTCGGAGATCGCTCAAAAGATGCAGTGGTTCTCGGATGCGAAGCTGGGAATCTTTATTCACTGGGGTATATATTCCGTAAATGGGGTAGACGAATCCTGGTCCTTCCACAATAAAAAAATACCATATCAGGACTACATGGCACAGCTGAAAGGCTTCACTGCCACCAGTTATGACCCTGCTGCATGGGCTTCGCTGATCAAAGAATCCGGCGCCCGCTATGCCGTGATCACCACCAAGCACCATGACGGGGTAGCACTGTGGGACAGCAAATTAAGTAAGCTGGATGCGGTGAACAGTACACCCGCCAAAAGAGATGTACTCACCCCCTTCTATGCCGCCCTGCGCAAAGAAGGGATTAAATGCGGTGCCTACTTTTCGTTGATAGACTGGAGTTATCCTGACTATCCCGGGTTTTTGAAAGATAGTTCCCGGTATGATGCCGCTAAAGATACCGTACGCTGGCAGCGCTTCCGCAACTTCTACGAAGCACAACTTAAAGAAGTAATGACCCGCTTCAATCCTGACCTCTGGTGGTTCGATGGCGACTGGGAACACAGCGCCGCTGAATGGGAAGCTGCCAAAATGCGCACCATGCTTACAACCTACAACCCAAACACTATTATTAATGGCCGCCTGCAAGGGTATGGCGATTACGAAACACCGGAACAGAATTTCCCCGTAACACGCCCTCACTACAACTGGTGGGAACTCTGTATGACTATTAATAGTAACTGGGGATACCATCCTGACGATACCAACTGGAAAACACCTTATGAAATTATCACCATCTTTGCCGACGCTATCAGTAATGGTGGCAACCTCCTGCTGGATATCGGCCCCGATGCCACCGGGCACATTCCTCCCGAAGAGGTAAATGTGCTGCAGGAACTGGGCGCCTGGAATAAAAAACATGCACCTGCCATCTTCAATACCATCGGTGGTATTCCGCAAGGCCACTTCTATGGCCCTACTACTCTTAGTAAAGATTCCACTACCCTGTACCTGTTCCTGCCTGGCAAAGTAACAGGATCTATTATGGTAAAAGGACTAATGAATAATATTCAGCATATTCAAGTAGTAGGTACGAACACTGAACTATCTCATAAGATCGTTGGTAAAATTTCATGGAGTAGTGTGCCCGGTCTTGTGTATATTGACGTACCTGAGAATGTCCAGGATAAATATATGACTGTACTGGCCCTGCAACTGGACAAGCCCGTAAAGCTGTACAGGGGCAAAGGAGGTTTCCTGACAAATAACGATTAATCAACAAGCCATCAAACAGCTTCGCATTATGAAAAAACTAATCCTGTCAACCTTATCAGCGCTGCTGTGCCTCTATGGTACCGCTCAAAAGAAAACAGCTGACATTATGATCATCCCGGAGCCTAAGTCACTGCAAAGTGTACCGGGTAGCTTTGTGCTGAACGAAAATGCGCTGATTCATTATGAAGGTGCTGCCGCCCAAACCACTGCCGGTTTGCTCAATGCATTTTTGCAAAGTACATATGGGTTTAAAGTAGCAATGACGGACAAGCCTGTGCCGAAAGTAAAGCCCACCGCCATTATTGACATCAAAGAAACAACCGGTGCGCCAGAGGCTTATACGCTTTTTGTAAACAATGGTACCATTGCACTAAAAGGCGATGCAGCAGGGTTGTTCTATGGTTTGCAAACTTTACAACAGTTATTACCAGCCGAAAAAAGTGCTGCCATTCATATACCGGGTGTGGAAATATCCGATGCTCCCCGCTTTGCCTATCGTGGGCTGATGCTGGATGTAGGCCGTCATTTCTTTCCTCCTGACTATGTGAAGCAATTCATCGATGTGATGGCGCAGTATAAATTCAACCGCTTCCACTGGCACCTCACAGAAGACCAGGGCTGGCGTATTGAAATTAAAAAATATCCACAGCTTACAAAGATCTCTTCCCAGAGAAAGGAAACCGTAGTAGGTCATGCAGCACGCAGCAATACTTATGATGGTAAACCATATGGCGGATTTTATACACAGGATGAAATAAGGGATATCGTAAAGTATGCCGCTGACAGGCATATCACCATCATTCCTGAAATAGAAATGCCGGGCCACTCACAGGCAGTGCTGGCCGCATTTCCCAGCTTTGGTTATGGTAAGCAATATGAAACCATGACTACCTGGGGCGTATCAAAAGAAGTACTGAACCCGGCGAATGATTCTGTATTTATTTTCCTCCAGGATGTACTTACAGAAGTAATGGACCTCTTTCCAGGTAAGTATATTCACATAGGCGGTGATGAGTGTCCGAAAGATCGCTGGAAAGAATCGCCACAGGTACAGGCGCTCATGCAGAAACTGGGACTGAAAGATGAACATGCCCTGCAGAGTTATTTCATACAACGCGTGGAAAAGTTTGTGAATAGCAAGGGGCGCAGCATCATTGGTTGGGATGAAATACTGGAAGGTGGTTTAGCGCCGAATGCAACCGTGATGAGCTGGCGTGGTGAAGCTGGTGGTATTGCAGCAGCAAAGGAAAAACATGATGTAATCATGTCGCCCAATACTTACCTGTACCTCGATTATTACCAGAGTCCTCAAGCCACAGAGCCCAGCAGAATTGGCAATTACCTGTCACTAAGCACCGTGTATAACTATGAGCCATTGCCCCCTTCATTGAGTGCAGAAGAACAGCAATACATCAAAGGTGTACAGGCGAATATATGGACAGAATATATGCCTGATCAGACTTATGTAGATTACATGACCTGGCCGCGGGCATTGGCACTGTCTGAAATAGCCTGGTCCCCTGCGGCCAGGCGCAACTGGAACCGCTTCCAGAAAAAAGCCCCCACTGCACTGGCAGCTATTGACAAGCAGGGGGTAAACTTCAGAATACCGGAACCCATGCAGCTGAAAGATACCCTGATCGCTACAGCGGGAACCACCGTTACACTGACTCCCGGGGTGAAAGGCGCCGCTATATATTATACCATCGACGGCAGCGGACCGGATACTAACAGTAAGCTATATACGCAGCCGTTCACTATCTCTGTACCTGAGAATGGAACTGTTGTATTGAAATACATAGAAGTGACGCCCGGCGGCCGTAAGAGCAATGTATACAGCACCACTTATACACGTAAACCTTACCGGGAAGCTGCCAGTGTAAAACCAACAAATGGATTACGCTTTTCAGTAGTGTATAAGAATGTACCAAAAACGGCTAAAGAACTGGGGGAAAAAGGTGATAGTGCCGGAACTATTGGCGGCCTGGATCTGCGCCCTTTTATTGCAAAGAAAGATTTCGGAGTTACCTATACAGGGTATGTAAAAGTAGATGCTGATGGGATGTATACATTCAACCTGCTGTCTGACGACGGATCAGTTTTATACATCGATGATGAGGTAGTCGCTGACAATGATGGCGTACATAACACGACCGAAAAAGTAGGCGTAATTGGGTTGAAAAAGGGATATCACAAAATCAAAATACAGTATTTCAATACCGGTGAGATTGGGTGGATAAATGTACTGCTGTCAAAAGGTGGACAACCATTAAATTTGCGCAATAGCTTGTTTAATTAATGTTCGACTATAGTAATATTCAGTTACAAAATATCACGCCAACATGGCTGCCCGGTACAATACAGGCAGCCATGTTGCGTTTAGACCTTTTACATGATGCTGTATCCGGCAATAAATGGTTCAAGCTGCAATGTAATGTTGCGGCCGCCAAAGCGGCCGGCAGGGATCATATTGTAACTTTTGGAGGGGCTTACTCTAATCATCTGGCCGCCACAGCGGCGGCATGCAGGTTGCTGGGCATGCGGTGTACAGCGGTAGTGCGGGGCGAAGCTGCACCCCGGTTAAGCCATACATTGCAGCTGGCGCAGCAGCAGGGTATGCAGTTGCATTTTGTGACGAGAGAGGCATATAGAGAGAAAGCAACCAGAGACTGGACAGCGGAATTTCCGGATGCCTGGTTTGTGCCTGAAGGAGGGCATAATGCAGCGGGTGCGAAAGGGTGTGAAGAAATCTTATCCATCAAAGATATTTCAGGATTTACCCACATCATTTGTGCAGTAGGGACTGGTACTACCCTGGCAGGGCTGATTAATAGTGCAGCACCACAGCAGCAGTTGAAAGGATATGTGGTGTTGAAAGGGGCGGAATATCTTTCAGACGAAGTAAAAGCATTGCTAAAAGAGCGCAGTGCTCCCCCCTGGGAATTGATCCATGCCCACCATGGTGGCGGGTATGCAAAGGTAAAAGGGGAATTGATCGAATTTATGAATCAATTTTATGAGGAGACTAAAATACCACTGGATGTAGTGTATACCGGCAAACTGGTACAGGGATTTAAAAAAGATATTGAAAGTGGATTATACCCGGCCGGGAGCAGGGTCTTATTGATTCACTCCGGGGGATTACAGGGCAACCTTTCACTCAAAAAAGGAGTATTACACTACTAATCAAAAATATCTTTCTCCTTCTGCCCGGTATATTACTTTATTAACGAATATTTAAAAAGGCGTTTACTATATTTGAAGCTTATTGTAGTTACAGGAATCAGGAATTTATGAAGCAGTTGTCGCGAATTTTTATTGTCACAGTATTAGCACTATCAGCATTAGCATTTTCAGCACAGGCCCAACAGGCTCAAAAGGCGCTCCCGGTATTTCCGGAGTTTTCGGCCCTGATTCAAACAGGGAAGATCCGACTTGAATTTATATCGGGTTTCAGAGACGTAAAGTCGATCGGCGTGCAGCGCTCGCTTGACAGCGTCCTGAACTTTAATACCATTGGTTATATCAGCAATCCTGGAGATATCCGATGTTCATATGATGATGGTAAGCCATTACCAGGCTCCAACTATTACCGTATGTTGATCATTTTCAACAATGGCCGCTATTTCTTCACCAAGGTTGTCCTGGCCGTACCGGACTCCTCCATCAATGATCGGGAAAAACTGACCGCAGCCGATGTAAAAGCCGCTATTGCCGCCGCCAAAGCTGCGGGTATAGCCACCTCCACCACTCCGCCGCCGGTCGTTACCGACAAAGGTGCCGTAAAGGAAAAAGAAGCGCCAAAGGAAGAAAAGATCGTATGGCATCCTTCCAATTACATATATACCACTGCAGATGGCAATGTGAACATCAAACTGCCCGATGCACCCAATAAAAAGTATATAGTGAAGTTCTATGAACCGGATGGTACCTTCCTGTTCGACATCAAAGAGGTCAAAGAGCCTTTCCTCATCCTGGAAAAAGCCATCTTTCTCCATGCCGGCTGGTTCAATTTTGAAATCTTAGAAGACGGAAAAGTACTGGAAAAGTGGAATGTGTTCATCCCACTCATCTATAGAAACTAAAAAAGGAGCGCTAAAAGCGCTCCTTTTTTTATGCGATAACGGCGTCAAAGACTTCGGCAAAATGCTGTAATAGTTTTTCCTTCACTTCCCCCAGGGGAATTTCCCTGCCCAGTTCTTCCTGCATGGCAGCTACCTTCTTATCCACTATACCACAGGGAATAATATTGCTGAAGTAATTCAGGTCTGTGTTCACATTCAGGGCAAAACCATGCATGGTTACCCAGCGGCTGCAGCGCACTCCCATTGCACAAATCTTACGGGCTTTTTTTGGATCCTCCGGATCCAGCCATACCCCCGTTTCTCCCGGGGAACGATCCCCTTTGATACCATAATCTGCCAGTGTACGAATCACGACTTCTTCCAGTAAACGAAGGTATTTGCCTATATCAGTAAAAAAGTATTCGAGGTCCAGAATTGGATACCCTACTACCTGCCCGGGGCCATGGTAGGTGATATCTCCACCCCTGTTCGTAGGCACAAAGGCAATACCCTTGTCTGCCAGCTGCGCTTCATCGAGCAGCAGGTTTTCCATATGCCCGCTCTTGCCGAGGGTATATACAGGGGGATGTTCACAAAAGAGAAAATGATTGGTCGTCTCTACCGTGCTATCGGCGGGGAGCTCTCCCCTGCCTCTTGCCTGTTTGATTCTTACATTCTCCTGTAGCAACTGCTCCTGGTAATCCCAGGCTGGTTGATATTCAATTACGCCGAGGTCCTGGATATGAATGGTTCTGTTGGTCATAACAGTGCAAAGTTACTGAAATGTTGCCTTCCGGAATTGAAATCGCTCGCTCGCTACAACCTTGCTACGTGGCCTTTTTGAAGCATGATCCTCCCAATACTACGACCATAGCGCTCTCTGTGAGGTATTCCGTATATATCCCGTATATAAACCGTAGATAAGCCGTAGATATCCCGTATCTATAGAGATACGGAATATCTATGGGATACCTGTGAGATACATATGGAATATCGCTGTGACCGGGCTATGGCTATACTATGAAACGGCCAAAATGACATACCTTTGCAGAAATTTTTTAAATACATGACCGAAGATCTGATTGAACTGGATGATGAGCTGGAAAGCGGCGAAGGCAGTGAAGAGCTGTATGAGCGTGTCAATATTGTTGCCGACAAGGGACAGGAGCCTCTCCGTATCGATAAATTCCTGATGAACCGGGTGGAAGGTGCCACCCGCAACAAAATTCAACAGGCCTGCGAAGCAGGTTGGGTCATTGTCAATGATAAACCCGTAAAGTCTAACTATAAAGTCAAAGCCTTCGACAGGATTGTGGTCATGACGACCAAAAATCCTGAGAATACAGATGTAATACCGGAGCAACTGGACCTGAACATCGTATTTGAGGATGAAGACATTATGATCATCAACAAGCAACCAGGGATGGTCGTACACCCGGGTTGTGGTAACTATACCGGCACCCTGGTAAACGGGTTGGCCTGGTACCTGGGCGGTCAGACCACCGAGGTGACGGAGCCTGAAGTTCCCCGCTTTGGCCTCGTACACCGTATTGATAAGAATACCAGCGGTCTGCTCGTCATCGCTAAATCAGAAAAAGCGATGAACGACCTGGCCAAACAATTCTTTGATCACACCGTACAGAGAAGATATATCGCCCTGGTATGGGGAGATTTTGAAGAAGATGAAGGCACCATAGAAGCACATGTGGGTCGCCATCAACGCTTTAGGAAGATTATGGATGCATATCCTGACGGGGAATATGGCAAAGATGCCATTACCCATTACAAGGTGCTGGAGCGCTTTAACTACGTGACACTCATTGAGTGCCGCCTGGAAACAGGTCGTACCCACCAGATCAGGGTGCATATGCAGCATATAGGCCATTCCCTGTTCAATGACGATACTTATGGCGGCGACCGCATCCTGAAAGGCACCGTTTTTAATAAATACAAGCAATTTGTGGATAACTGCTTTGAGCTCATGCCAAGACATGCCCTGCATGCGCAGACTTTAGGCTTTATTCACCCACGCACCCGCAAGCCGGTCCATTTTGAAAGTCCCCTGCCGGAAGATTTTAAGGCGGTATTAGAAAAGTGGAGAAGGTATATCTCTGCAAGGCCGCTGGAAGATTAGTGGTCCGAAAGGCATCCCGCATGGCGGGATGCCTGAGCAGCATGGGAGGCTGCTTTACTTCTCTCTCAGGCATAAAAGTAGGATAATGATATGGTACGTTTGCTAACCGGATGTTAATGGAACTAAGTTTTTACGTTTCCATTAAAAAAATACCATATATCATGAATTTCTTTTAATTTTATGCCTTACCCATGTCCCAAGCATGAGAAACCTATATCTAATCCTCGTCATTTTACTCGGTTTACTCGGTTCGCCCACCGCGCAGGCGTCTACACCGTTTACCTTCAACTCAACCTGCCAGAACGATAGTATTCGTTTTGTCATTGCCACGGCTGACCGTGACGGCATCGACTCCGTCAAATGGTACTATGGCGATCCGGCGTCTGGCAAATACGATTCTTCCAAAGCCATCAACGGGGTGCACCTTTACAGTACCCTTGGCGACTATACCATCACCCTGGTTGCGTACCGGAGTGGGGTGGAAGACATTTCTACCAATACCCTCACCATCGTAGCACCTGTACCTTACGACTTTGGGCCTACCGACTCTACTCTCTGTGAAGGTACTACCATTACCCTGACCGCTCCTTATGTAGCCGGCGCTGCCTACCTGTGGCAGGATAGCTCCACTGGTCAGAGCATCGTGGTAGATACCATGCAGACGTACAAGGTAAAGATCAATGGTTGCCTGGTACCAGATTCTATGAACGTATTCTATACCCCGGAACCGGAAATAGAACTGGGGAATGACGTAGTGCTCTGTCTCAATGAATACCTGCAACTGGATGCTACTGCTCAAAACTGTACCTTCTCCTGGAATACGGGCGAAACTACGCCGGATATTGTGGTACACAGCGATACTGCGCGGGCGCCATTCATGTATATCGTGAATGCCAACGCCAAGGGTTGCGGTATTTTCAGTGACAGTATCACCATTTCATTTGCAGGCACTGAGCACCCATACTCACTGGGTCCGGATACTTTACTTTGTCCTGACGAAACAGTGATCATCGATGGCAGCACTTCCGGCGCCACTGCTTACCTGTGGAGCAACGGTGCAACTACCCCCACGGTTTCTGCCAGCAGCCCGGCAGATTTGTGGTGCTATGCCACGATCAATAACACCTGTAATGTGATTGATACCATCCGGGTACGTTACAATGCCCTGCGCAATGTAAACCTCGGCAATGATACCATCATCTGTAAAGGGGAAAAGCTCGTACTCACCGCCGATTTTGGCACCGGTACCTATCGATGGCAGGATACCAGTAAGCAGGCCACCTATTATGTGACCAAAACCGGTTATTATTATGTGCGTGCACAAATAGGCAGATGTGTATCCAGCGATACCATTCATGTACAGATTGAAGATACCCTGCGGGTGAGCCTGGGCAGAGATACAGTGCTGTGTAATGGAGAGATTTATACCCTGTATCCCAAAGGAGCGGGCAATAACTATAAATGGCAGGACAGTAGTACGGTAGCACTCTACAAAGTGAATACCGCCGGCATCTATGCCGTAGTGGCGCAAAATACCTGTGGCACTGCAATCGATTCTGTAGAAGTAGGATTTAGGGATTGTGACTGCCAGGTTTGGTTACCCAGCGGCTTTAGTCCGAATGGAGATGGGAACAATGATTTATTCAGACCGAAATACAGGTGTCCGCTGCTGTCGTTTTCGATTAGTGTGTACGACAGATGGGGTGCGCAGATTTACTATACGACAGATCCTGATATCGGCTGGACGGGCACGAAAAACGGAACAAGGGTACCAGTCGGAACATATGTGTGGGTGATGGAATATACGGTGCAGAAAACAGGAGAACATATCAGGAAAACAGGCGCAATCACAGTCATACATTAAAATAAAAAAAGCCCCGTTCTCACGAACGGGGCTTTCTTTTTATAAAGACCATTTATCTTGTGAATTCATGAAACTTTGCTATAAATATCGCCGTTTCTCTCTTCCTGAACGGCACATCCCATGTTCCTTCATACGTCACTAATACCGGTGTAAGCAGATCCTGTTTTTTCACCAGCTGCACATTCATCTTCACATTAAAATCAAAAACCAGCGTCTTGTAAGAGAGTGAATATTTCCTGTTGACGATGTCAAAGCTTTCTTTCGTGAAATAGGTAATCAGCTCATTGATTACAATATCATTCCTGTCAAAATATCCCAATCCCTTTTTAGCAGTCGCTGAAAACACCCAGCAAGGTACACCATTGAAATCTTCGGATGTAATGGAGAAATCGTAGAGGCGCATCACTTCGGGATCAAAGATCGCTACCTTACCACCTACGATAGGTACCCCCCTGATAGGCTGACCGGGATTAAAGATCAATTGTTTGAGCTGGGCTTTGTGTTTAGCGAGGTTCCCTTTCGAAGGTTCTATAGATTCACCGTTGGCTTTGGCACACACGGTACCTTTGGTAAAGAAGAAGTTTGCATACAGTTCAGCAGTATAGTATTTATAGTCGCCTTTGGAGGTATAGAAATCGCCGCCCGTTTCTTCGTGAAGTACTTTCATGGTTCGGCAGGTTCCCTGCATGGTCTGCACGGTCTGGCTTTTCAGGAAAGCATCTATCTTTCCTTTTTTCCCATAAATCCGGATGTCATTATCGGCCGAATAACCCAATAAATGAAGGTTCCGGAAAGCCCTGTAGAAGGTAGTATCTGTTTCTACCCGCTTGATGAAGCTGTTGACATCAAAGCCTACCCGTTTGGCCTGCACGACAACCTCGTCGAGATTGACGGTCATTCCTCTATAGTTGGCCGTATCCTGGGCAATTGAAATGTTACTGATTAAGAAAGCAACAATGAATAACAACAAAGATCGCATGCTGCAAATTACGAAATACCGTGGGATTATATCTTACCGGCTACGTACATCTGATCTAAAGTTGGTTCCGGGCTACCGCCTTTTTTCTCCAAAGTAACGGCAAACATCCCGGCATTGCCGATAGAGTTCATTTTCTGGATAATTTTAGCTTCGGTACCAGTTTCAAATACGCCCATGTCTACGGGTTTACCGTCTACCATGGCCCATAGCTGGTATTGCTTATCAGGAGAAGGTTGTGGCAGGTTGTTTACCATTACGAAGACTTCTTTGGAAGCCGGGTTCCAGTATACGGTAACGAGGGCAGTCGGGAATGATTTGGTACCCTGCATCTTCACCGTTTTCATGGATGGGTCCTGTACAATGTGTAGATTTTGTTCGGCCTGTTCCAGCCGGGTACGATATGCGCTGGATGCTGCAGCGATAGTAGCATTGGACGCTGCCACAGCTTCGTATTGCTGTTGCAAACCGGTATATCGTGTAAACAGGTTATAATATAACAATGCACTTCCTACCAGCAAAAGGATTGAGGCAGCAGCTACCCAGCGCCATGCGCTGTTTACAAGAACTTTACGTACGGGCGTTTCCGGTATCACATCTTCATCGACGTAAGTACCATTTGCACGTGCAGTTTCTTCGGTATTTAACTGTGTAAGTAATCTTTCTTTTAAAGTGGCAGGTGGTATGACTGACTTATAGATTATGTATTGCTCCATATCCTGCTGGCAGCTTTGGTATTCTGCAGCAACCTCAGGGTATTGTGCTATCGCGAATTCCAGTTCCTCCCTTTCACGGGAAGAAGCCAATCCGCTGACATAGACCTCAATAATTCCAGAGGATATGTAACTTGTTGCACCCACTTCTTAAGCTAATTTTAACAGGTTTCTTAATTGAATGATCGCGTTCCTCATCCTTGTTTTCACAGTACCCAAAGGGATTTCCAGCACCTTAGCAATTTCTTCCTGTGTGCAACCTTTGTAGTAGGCAAGATCAATGATGATTCGTTGTTCTTTTGTCAGCTTTTCCAGCACCTTGGAGAGTCCGAGATGGTCAACGGATGGGTGTACGGCTAAATTGCCTGTAAATAAATGTACGTCATCTCCGATGTCCTGGATTTTCTGATCCATTTTATGTGCCTTAGAACGTAGGGAGTCAATAGCGGTATTGCGGGTAATATTCAGCATCCAGGTAAACAGGCGACCTTTACTTTCGTCGTAGCGATCGATGTTTCGCCAGATCTTCATGAATACTTCCTGCAGACAATCACTCGCATTGCTTTCGTCGTTGAGCACTTTCAGCGCCACACCGTACAAAGCCGGAGAGTATCGGTCATACAGGTAACCAAAGACCTTTTGATCTTTAGCTTTTAAACCCTGAATCAGCTCAGATTCCGTAAATGTGAACGCGGATTCCAAAACAATTAAAGAATTATGTTAAAAATGACTTTTCGCATGTGCTCCCACATCATAGCCGTAGACGCTACAGAAGAAAGTACCCGTGTCCCGGTACAGCTGCGTGTGATTACAAATAAATACAAATAATAATTAATGGTTAAAGGGAATGCAATAATAAAGGAAATATAGCAATTATTGCGGAATAATTGAAAATGAGAGAGTAAGAGATTTTTTCGTATCATCCAGCCACTTTGCCGGCTACAAACATCTGGTCCAGAGTGGGAGTTGGACTGCCACCTTTCTTTTCGAGGGTAACTACAAAAGCCTGTGCATTGACCACATCTTTGACCTTTTGCATGGAGGTAGACGGTTCGCCTGTAGCGAACACACCTGCATCTATACATTTGCCATTTACGACTGCCCATAGCTGGTATTGCATGTCTGCAGGGGGTGCGGGAAGTTTCTGTGCGAGTATATAGGTAGTTTTCGACTGCGGATCCCAGCAGATGGTGGCTACATTGCCAGGGTGCTTAGGCGTACCCAGCATTTTAATCCATTTGAAAGCCGGATCTTTCATCAGGGCCAGTTCCTGGTTGGCAAGGCGCAGTTTTTCTGAGAGCGAATTTTTCTCTTCAGTAAAGCTGGTCTGGCTATCCTGAAGACTGGCGTATTGCTGTTGAGAATCGTTGAATTTTGTAAAATAAGCAATGTTCATGACAACACTGGCTACAAGCAGGGTAAAAGCGGCCGCGGCGCCATATTGCCATATTTTTAAAGGAGAAATGGGGGATTTGGAGGCGTAGTCGATTACAGGAATTTCCTCGTCGATTGCAACGGGTTGGGCTACAACAACAACTGGCTCATCTGCAATGGTATCCTGTTTTAATTTTTCGAGGATTTGTTTTTTCAGGTTAACGGGTGGCTTCTTTGCCAACATCATCACATATTTCTCCATATCCTGCTGCACAGCATCGACAGCCGCCTTTACTTCGGGATACTGCCGGATCGCAGCCTCCATTTCGCGGGTTTCCGCTTCGGAGACTAAACCGATCACATGGTTCTCAATGGCACCGGATGATATGTAACGTTGAACATCCACTTGCTTACATCTGTTTTAAAATATTCCGCAATTGTATGATCGCATTACGCATTCTGGTCTTGACTGTACCGAGTGGAATATCCAGTATTTTGGAGATCTCTTCCTGGGTACAACCTTTGTAATAAGCCAGGTCTATGATAACACGTTGTTCCTTGTTCAACTGTTCCACCACTTTGGCCAATCCCAAATGATCAACGGACGGGTGTACCGCCAGTTGATCGACTATAAGGGAATTGTTTCCTATTTCCTGAACTTTCTGGCCCAGCTTGTGGCCTTTGGAGCGGAGGGTATCGATAGCTGTATTGCGGGCTATGTTCACCATCCAGGTGAACAGGCGACCTTTTTCTGCATCGTAACGGTCTATACCTCTCCAGATCTTGAGAAAGATTTCCTGCAACACATCTCCGGCAAGGGACTCATCGACCACAACTTTGAGGGCGATTCCATACAGTGCCGGTGAATAATGATCATATAAGTAACCGAAAAACTTTTCGTTTCTGGCTTTTAATCCAGCTACCAGTTCGGCTTCAGTATATGTAAGTGCTGCTCCCAAATATAGTTGATTAGTTTGCAGGCACTAAAATAATAGGGATTTTTAACATTACAAAATTTTCATACGTTTTATTTATGAAATATCATCTTGTAATCTACTTTAACTTTTCCTTTGGAGATATCGTCCAGCTTGCTTTTGATCATTCTGCGCTTAAGCGGTTTGAGATGATCGATGAATAACTTACCATCAATATGGTCGTATTCATGGAATATAACGCGGGCTGTGACGCCGGTAAAAGTATCTTCGTGCGGCTGGAAGTGCTCGTCTACATAGCGGATGGTAACGGTTTCGGGCCGGTATACGTCTTCTCTTACCTTAGGAATGCTGAGGCAACCTTCGTTGTAAGGCCATTCTTCGCCACCGGTGGCTACGATGTGGGCATTGATGAAAACACGTTTTACGCCGGCATCGCCAGGGTACTCGTCTTTTTCATCTTCTTCCAGGTTATTGATAATTTGTTCGCTGTCTATTACAAAAAGGCGGATGGGCCTGTTGATCTGAGGTGCTGCGAGGCCTACACCGCTGGATGCGTACATGGTTTCCCACATATTGGCAATCAGCTTGTCTAATTCCGGGTAATCTGGTGTAATGTCATCACACATTTTACGGAGTATCGGATGGCCGTAGGCGACGATTGGTAAAATCATTCTATCGTTTTGTTTTTAAAAGTGCAAAGTTACGAAAATGGCAAAAAAATCGCTTTTGCCTATGGCAAAAGCGATTTTTTTGTGCGCCGGGGCTTGCAGCCGGCTAAAATTTAGTGCGTAAATATTCCTGTAGTATGATTGTGGCACTGATCTCGTCTACCAGGGCTTTATTCTGCCTGTCTTTTTTCTTCAATCCACTATCTATCATGGTCTGGAAGGCCATTTTGGAGGTAAATCGCTCGTCTACCTGCTTCAGCGGTATATTGGGAAAGTGCTTCTTCAGGATCCGTACACACTCTGCTGCCAAAGCAGTCGCATCTGTATTACTCCCGTCCAGGTTCCTGGGTTCGCCTATGAGAATGAGCTCTACCTGCTCGGTTTCGAAGTATTTTTTCAGGTAAGGAATCAGCGTTTGAGAAGGCACCGTGGTAAGCCCGGTTGCTATTATCTGCAAGGGATCTGTCACTGCCAGTCCGGTCCGCTTCTTCCCATAATCTATTGCCAGTATTCTGCCCATTACCCTAAAAATAACATGTCAGCAATCGCAAATACTGCATATACTACGCTTGCAATACCATTTGTGGTCATAAAAGCGATATTCACCTTGCTCAGATCGTTTGGCTTTACCAACATGTGTTGTGAAATCAGCATGATGATGAATACAGCTGCTCCAATTGCATACAGCCAATGGAACTGCCCCATCAACCCGATCGTAATGGCCAGTGCACCCGCTACCACATGCAATCCTTCAGAAAAATGCAGCGCTCCCACCTTTCCTAACCAGGCAGGCACAGAATTGAGGGACTGGGAACGGTCGAAATCCTCATCCTGCAGGGAATAAATGATGTCGAAACCAGATACCCAGCAGAGCACCAGGCAGGACAGCAACACCGGCAATGCCGCAAACTGCCCTGTTACAGACAGGTATGCTCCTATGGGCGCCAGTGACAATCCTAATCCCAGTACCATATGGCACAGCGCCGTAAAACGCTTGGTATAACTATATCCCAGCACTACAATCAGGGCGACTGGTGACAGGATAAAGCAAATCATGTTGATAAAGTATGTAGTGAGGATAAATGCAGCACAGTTCACAATAATAAACAGGAGGGCATTGTTTTTTGTAATCACACCAGCAGGAATCTCGCGTTTAGCAGTACGGGGGTTGATCTTATCAATATCCACATCCAGCCAGCGGTTAAATGCCATTGCCGCACTTCTTGCAAAGACCATACATAATATAACCAATACAAACAGCTGCCAGCTGAAAGAATACCCCGCCTTGGCAGTGGCAATAAAGAAGCCGGTCAGCGCAAACGGCATGGCAAATATGGTATGGCTGAATTTTACAAGCGAGAGGTACTTGTTTACTGTGGTAATCATCTCCTATTTACTTTTTAACTTTACAAAGATATCCCAAACTACGATACCTGTGCTCACAGATATGTTCAATGAATGCTTCATCCCTACCTGAGGTATTTCAATACACCCATCCACCTGCTTCATCACTTCCCCGTCCACACCAGACACTTCATTGCCAAACACCAGTGCCAGGGGCTGATCGCTTCCAGGCTGAAACTGGTTCAGCATTACACTGTTTTCTGCCTGCTCAATAGCCAGGATACGATATCCGGCTTCTTTTAAAGCAGTAACGGCCCCGATGGTGGTGGCATAGTACTGCCAGTGCACGGTTTCTGTAGCCCCCAGGGCTGTCTTCTGAATATCGCGGTGAGGGGGTACGGGAGTATATCCACAAAGTATAACCCCTTGAATCAGAAAGGCATCGGCCGTTCTGAATACGGAGCCTACGTTGTGCATACTCCGCACATTGTCCAGTATTAATACCAGTGGTGTTTTTTCGGCCGCCTTGAATTCGTCGATGGTCTTGCGGCCTAGTTCGTCCATGCTTAGTTTTCGCATGGCGCAAAGTTATGGCAATTGCTAAATAAACCACATTTTCTATATTTTTGCCGAATGGCGAAAAGCAAATCGGAAGAAACCCCACTGATGCAACAGCATAAGGCTATTAAAACCCGTTACCCGGATGCCGTGCTTTTGTTCCGCGTGGGCGATTTTTATGAAACCTTTAATGAAGACGCAGTCATAGCCTCCAAAGTATTGGGGATCGTACTGACCAAAAGAGCCAATGGCTCGGCCTCTTACGTTGACCTGGCTGGTTTTCCACACCATTCACTGGACACATACCTCCACAAACTGGTAAAAGCAGGTCACCGCGTGGCAGTATGCGACCAGCTGGAAGATCCCAAGACTGTAAAAGGAATTGTGAAACGCGGCGTGACCGAAATGGTGACGCCCGGGGTAGCCGTGAATGATAAGATTCTCGAAAATGCCAACAACAACTTCCTGGCTGCAGTACACCTCCAGGACGATGCCGCCGGCGTAGCTTTCCTGGATATCTCCACGGGTGAATTCTTTATTGCACAGGGTACCATCGAATATGCCGATAAACTGCTGCAAAGCTTCAAACCTGCCGAAGTACTCTACGCCAAACAACAACAAAAGAACTTCCGCCAGCACTTTGGCACTAAGTTTTACACATACACCATGGATGAGTGGATCTTTACGTCCACTTATGCCCATGAAATTCTCCTCAAGCAATTTGAGACGCATAGCCTGAAAGGCTTTGGGGTAGATGGTCTCAATAATGCCATCATTGCTGCAGGCGCTGCCCTGCATTACCTGCGGGATACCGAACATCCTCACCTGCAACACATTACCAATATTCAGCGCATAGAACAGGATGATTTCCTGTGGATGGACAGGTTTACGATCCGTAACCTGGAATTGCTGGGCAGCAGTGTGGAAAACGGTAATACCCTGCTCACCACTATCGATACCACCGTAAGCCCTATGGGCGCCCGCCTGCTGAAACGCTGGCTCATATTCCCGCTCCGCGACATCAACCAGATCAATGAAAGGCTGGATGTAGTGGAGTACTTTATCAAAGAGACCGATCTTGCCAAAAACCTGGTCCATCACCTGAAGCAAACCGGTGACCTGGAAAGACTGGTATCCAAAATTCCTTTGAAGAAGATCAACCCAAGGGAAGTGATGTCGCTGGCAAAAGCACTGCAACAGGTATGTGCCATAAAGGCCCTGCTGGAAAAAGTACCACATCCATACCTTGCCGGGCTGGCCATGACGATGGATGGGTGTAACGACATTCTCGACAGGATACTGCGCGAAATAACGGAGACACCGCCTATTCTCGTGAGCAAAGGCGATGTGATCCAGATGGGCGTTCATACAGAACTGGATGCCCTGCGTAAAATTGCCCGCTCCGGAAAAGACTACCTGCTACAGATCCAACAGCAGGAATCTGAAATTACGGGGATTCCAAGTCTGAAAGTTGCATTCAATAACGTATTCGGTTACTACCTGGAAGTAACCAATGCGCATAAGAATAAAGTTCCCGACACCTGGATTCGAAAACAAACGCTGGCCAATGCTGAAAGATATATTACACCTGAGCTAAAGGAATACGAAGAGAAGATTACAGGGGCAGAAGAAAAGATCCTGACGCTGGAAGCACAGCTGTTCGAAGAACTGTTGTCTGCATTACAACCTTTTATCAGGCCGATACAGCAGAATGCACAGGTGATGGCGAAATTGGATTGCCTGCTGAGTTTTGCGAACAATGCAATACAGTTTAAATATCGTCGTCCGCATATTACAGATGAATATCATCTGGATATCCGTGAAGGACGACATCCGGTCATTGAAAGAGGATTGCCGCCGGGAGAGAGTTATGTAGCGAATGATATCATGCTGGATAAAGAAACACAGCAGATTATTATTCTGACGGGACCGAACATGAGTGGTAAATCCGCTTTGCTGCGGCAGACGGCATTGATTACCCTGATGGCGCATATGGGTAGTTTTGTACCTGCGGCTGCGGCGGAGATCGGACTGACAGATAAGATCTTTACACGCGTAGGGGCTTCTGACAACCTGAGTGGCGGGGAGTCTACCTTCATGGTGGAGATGAATGAAACGGCGAGTATTATTAATAATATTACACCGCGTAGCCTGGTGATCCTGGATGAGATTGGGCGGGGTACCAGTACTTATGATGGTATCTCTATTGCATGGAGTATTGTAGAGTACCTGCATGATATGACAGCGGCTAAACCAAAGACATTGTTTGCCACGCACTATCATGAGCTGAATGAGTTGGAGAATAAGCATGCAAGGATTAAGAACTTCCATATTACGAATAAGGAGTCGGGGAATAAGGTGATATTTTTGAGAAAACTGGCGCCGGGAGGTAGCAGGCATAGCTTTGGTATTCATGTGGCAAAAATGGCGGGTATGCCTCCTAAGCTAATTGAAAGGGCAAATGAGGTGTTGGCGCATTTGGAAGAGAAGCAGATTGATGGGCCGGTGCAGGAGCGGGTGAAGAATTTGGCAGGGCCTGCGCAAAAGGTACAGCTGAGTATATTTGATGCGCATAGTGATACGTTTAAGACGATACGGGATATGTTGGAGAATGTGGATATAAATAGGTTGACACCGGTGGAGGCGTTGTTAAAATTAAGTGAGATAAAGCATTTGTTATAGTTGCACAAAAAACGCTTTTACCTTCGGTAAAAGCGTTTTTTGTTCGGGCAGCGGTGATGGCCTGCGGCCGGCTATTTTTTTAAAGAAACATTCTCGTCTCCATCTTCATACGGCAGCGTCACCATTACCAGTGTCATCATCTCATCCTTCGTATTCATATTCTCCATTACCAATGCCGGAGGCAGGTTAGGATTGTAAGGATTATTAATCGTATTATCATACGTTCCTTCAATATGAATAGTGGATCCCTTCGGAATCTTCACCATCTTTGGAAACCAGTAAATCTCCTGCCAGTTAAAATCCCAAACAGGAATATGTACCAATGGAATGGTATCCTTGTTCGGTTTGATGGCATATGCTTTGAACTCTTTTCCTAACAGGTGCATATGCGGCCACACATACAACAATGACTGATCACTTTCTGTTTTTACATTCAATGTAAAAGTCCGCACTACATCGGGAGGTAAATAAAAGAATGGCTGGATCTGCTTTTGTGATTCCCCCCCGGAACCCAGGTTCTGTGCTTTGATCCGCCTTGTTACATTTGTTTTTGTAAACCAGATCTGCACGCCACTGATCACCTCTTCTTCCTTTCCCAATGGTGCATAGTGAACGGTTAGCAATATCACTCCTCTCTTCGGCATCACCCAACCAATGTGCTCAGGATAAGATTCCATAGAAGCACCCGGTATCCAGCCACCAAAGTACATGATGCGCTTACGATAGGGTACAAAGTTTTCAAAGTACTTTACTGTTTCCGTTTCGTGATCTACATAATCCACTGTGTTATACAGGTCCATACCCGGTACGTCATCAATTTCAAAATTCGCATGGTGAATCACCTTCCGGTTATTGGTAATAAATTCTATGCCTTCCACATTCATAGAATCTGCCAGTTCAAAAGGTATTTTATATACGATGTAATGATCTTTGTTATCTCCATTCAGGTGGTAACTATCCTTCATCTTTAGTACCAGATCAGGTTGACGGGAGTAGACGGTACCCGGTACAAAGTTTCGTTCATCTTTGGCATCAGCGGCATTGCCTTTAGGCATATCATGGCTTGCCCAGTTGGCTATTTTGGCAATATCTTCGTCAGACAATCTCCTTTCATTGGCATATTGTGCATAGTGCGGATCTGGTTTCCATGGTGGCATATAGCGCGCTTCTGTGACCCGCTGAATCATACTGGCTCTTTTAGCCACATCATCGTAGGTAACAAGGGGAAAAGGCGCCGCCTCTCCAGTTCTGTGACAAGGTGTACAATTACTATGAATGATGGGGGCAATGTGTTTATACCAGGTGATATCCTGTGCCCGCCCCTTTCCGCAAATAAATAACGATAACATCAGCGTTACTGCAACGACAATACGCATACTTTAATAATTACTGATCAGACAACCTATGGGTGTGGTTTTTGTAACAGTGGGCACACCTGCCACCAGGTTCTGGATAGACTGATCCAGGTAGAGCTGCGTGGTTTTTGCACGCTTGGTACCAAGGCCTGTGATCCAGTCGTCTATCAATCCCCGATAATATTCTTTGCCATCACTACCTACCAGCAATGCTTCGGGTGTGACGGTTGCTTTGAGTGAATTTGCCACCTCCTTATCTGTATCCATGAGAACAGGGAAGGTGAGACTGAAATCTTTTACATAAGCACCAATCTGCCCCCTGGTAAAGGTGCGGCCACTGATGATGCCATAGAATTGTACGCTTTTATACTTTTCCGAAAGCCGCTGTACGATGGGTGCATAGTTTCTGCACAATGGACATTCAGGAGAGAGAAACAAATACACGACGATCTTTCCCTGTGGCCTGATGTCATAAGCTTTGCCTGTATAATCCTTTAATCGCTCAGTAAAGGAAGTACCATGTGGATTCCCTATCGACTGCATAGTTATCAGCAGGGATAAGAGTAGTAGTCTTAACATAACGGCTCATTGGTTGACAGTTGGTAAATTACAATATATCAATTATGTTTTTTCATGATATATGTCATTGTTTAATTTCCATCCTTTCATCCCCGTTTTCGTACGGCAAATAAATCATCACTAATGTCATCATCTCATCTGTCGATCTCATATCGCCACTACTATAAATGAGCTGGGGAGGATTATTAGGATTAGCTGGATTCTCAGCTGTATTATCATAGGTCCCCTCCACATAAATAGTAGACCCTTTCGGTAGTTTTTTCAAGGTAGGGAACCAGTACATTTCCTGCCACGCCACGTTCCAGTCAGGAATGGATACTAAGCGTACCGTATCATTTGCAGGCGTCACACTATAAGCCCTGAAGATTTTTCCCAGGTAGTGCATATGTGGCCATACATACAACAGTGACTGATCTTCGGGTACCTTTACTTTCACCTTAAAAGTCTTCACTGCATTGGCAGGAATATAAAAGAACGGATCAATGTCTTTCTCTCCTACCCCACCGGAACCTATGCTCACGGCACGAATGTCTCTCTTTACTTTATTCTTTGTGAAGTATAATTGTACGCCGCTGATGCTCTTTTCTTCTTTACCCACAGGTGCAAAGTGCAGGGTGAGCAGGATCACACCTCTCTTCGGCATCCGCCAGCCGATACCGGGAGGATAGGATTCATAGGAGGCACCTGGAATCCAGCCACCATAGTAAATCATACGATGGCGGTAGGGTACGTACTGTGTATATTTATTCCGGTCATCTTCAGTAAGGTTGATGTAATCAACGGTGTTGTAAAGGTCCAGTTCAGGCACGTCGTCTATTTCATAATTCGCGTGGTGAATGAGCTTGCGGTTGTTGGTGATGAAGCGGATTGCTTCCACATTCATGGAGTCGGGCAGTTCAAAAGGAATTTTGTAAACAATGAAACGTTCCACATTATCACCTTTGATTACGAAGGCCTGTTTCATGGTGAGCTCGAGGTCGGGCAGGCGCGAAACTTTGGAGGTGGTAATGGTATCAGGTTTGTCTTTATCGTTCTTACCTACAGGCATCTGATGATCTGCCCAGTTGGCGATCATGGCAATTTCTTCGTCGGTAAGGCGGCGTTCGTTGGCATAGTTTACATAATGTGGATCTGCTTTCCATGGTGGCATGTACCGGCTTTGGGTGACTCTCTTTACCATGGCGGCGCGCTTGGCTACGTCTTCGTAAGTGATGAGTGAAAAAGGGCCGGCTTCGTCCGGGCGGTGACAGGGGGTACAGTTAGTATGAACAATGGGAGCGATATGTTGGTACCAGGTAATGCGCTGCGCACTGGCAGCAAAAGACAGGACAATCGACAGGCATAGGAATAGGCGTTTCATACTTATTTACCCAAAATAGATAATTTTTTCTCAAATGTATAATATTTTGATTTTTTTGTAAAAAACGCAGAGGCCCCGGCAGGTATGCCGGGGCCTCTACTATAATTTATATTTATCTAAGCGTTATCAGTTAACGTCCCAGAATACTTTAGTGTCGCGGGTATCCTTAGATTTAACAGCATTGTAGTTTACAGTGTTATACAATGACTCGTTAGATGGATACAGGAAGCGTACCGGAGGATTAGCCTGGATACCAGCAGAAACTGGCAGTTGAATTGCAGGATAACCTGTTCTTCTGTATTCAGACCATGCCTGGTTTGCCTGCATAACGAAGAAGTTCACCCATTTCTGCGTATAGATCTTTTCCAGTTTCTCAGTAGCAGTACCAGTGTAAGCTACAGCAGCTGCTGCTTTCCACAGTGCTACAGTATCGGTATTCACAGTCAGTGAAGGCCATTTGTACTGAGTGGAACGGTTAGAAACTTTGCTGTTCAGCATGTAGAAGTATTCAACTGACTGATCCAGACCGGTAGTGTATGCAGTAGCTGCAGTACCCAATCCCCATCTTTCGTAAGCTTCAGCCTGCAGGAAGCTAACTTCAGCAGCAGTGAACAGTACACCTGGCAGGTTGTAGTTATAGAAGAAGGTAGCAGAATCGAAAGAAGCATAACCACCATTGCTATATTCTGTAGAAGTACCGTTATAAGGGAAACCTTTGTAACCGTTAGCAGTGTCCGGATCGAACATAACTTTGGTACGAGGGTCATTATTAGCAACCAGTACATCTTCCAACAAGAACTTAGGAGCGTAAGGGAAGCTGGTGAATGCACTCAGCAGATCACTAACCAGGGTGGTTGGGCTTTCCCAAAGCAGTGCATCCTGAGCGTTAGTAGAGATCAGTGGGTACGTGCTTGGATTATTCAGCATATTGGTAACAGCTGTCTGTGCTTTCGATTCGCTAACGTTAGAGATGCGCATCAGCAAGCGGAGACGCAGTGAGTTAGCATAACGACGCCACATGGTCAGATCACCGTTGTATATTCTGTCGTACAGTTTCAGATTACCAGATTCTGTAGCAGCAACGGTTGCAGTAGTCAGGTAGGTGTTTACCGCATCCAGGTTCGCAATCAGTGTATCGTACAGCGCAGCTGCATCATCATAAGCTGCATACTCCACCTGACGGGTAGAAGAGTTCAGGGAGTTTGCCTTAGAGAAAGGAATATCACCCCACAGATCCACCATCTGCGCAGCCTGGTCAGCTACGATTACCTGAGCAAGTTTCAGATAAATGTCCTGATTTGCCTGCTCACTTGTAGCCAGTCCATTATAGGTAGTCTGCATTTCGCGGTAGTTGTTCAGGATACCAGGACCATTATAGTTATAGTCAGTACCGGTAGAACCGTTGTAGAAGTCAGTCCATTTACCATCAGTATAGCTGGAAGTAGTCTGATACATGGTGCTGCTTGGTACCAGGGAAACCAGACCAGAGTAAGCACCTGTGTAAGACTGCAGAATGGTATAATAATCCCAGTAAGACGGGTGAATTCTCTTGTTGAAGAACATACCGGCGAACAGCTTACCGATGTTACCTGAGGTAGTCAGTTCCGGGTTTTGGTAGTCTTCTTCGATCTTTTTCTTACAGGAGCTGAAAGAACCTGCCAGTAAGACCAGAAGCGCTGCGTTTATAAGAAGTTTTTTCATTAGTTTTCTTTGTTTCGTCATTTAGCAAATAAATACATTAGAAGCGAGCACGAAGGCTGGCACCAAGGCTTCTTGTAGGAGCCATACCACCAGTGTTCATACCTTGATCAATCCATCTTGAACCAGTTGCAACTTCCGGATCCAGGCCATAAGGCAGGGATTTGTAAACGTAGAACAGGTTACGGCCAATCAGTGCTACCTGCAGCCCCTGGAAATGTAATTTGTTAATGATGCTCTTAGGCATATTGTAAGTCAGCGCTACTTCACGTACTTTGATATAGCTGTTTTTGAATACTGCCTGAGAATAGTCACCAGTGTGCCATCCGAACTGTGCATCATAATAGATACCAGCGGAAGTTACTTTAGTGTTCTTAGTGCCGTTATCATCAGTTACACCTGGCAGAATGATACCATTGTAACGATCAGCAGTTGCACCAGCAGCAGCAGCTACGTAGTTAGCAGATTCTTCGTCAACAACATTGTAACCGATACCACCGTGAGCTGCATCTCTGTATTGGAGAGTGCTCTTGTACATACCGGCACCAACTGCATAGTAAGAAGGAATAGAAACCAGTTTACCACCGAAACGGTAATCCAGGGTGATATCCAGGTTGAATGCTTTGTAAGAGAAGCTGTTTGAGAAACCACCTACAACTTTAGGCATCATGTTACCAACCTTGATATAAGCATCGGTATTGTAAGTGTACAGACCGTTACCATCTACTTTGTAGTTACCGTTAGCGTCCATGTTGTGTGGGTGAACATAGATGTTACCCAGTGGATCACCTATTTCAGATCTTGCGATTACGTAACCACTTTCCAGATCGTTAGTCAGGTTAGGCAGGTAAGAAGGCAATGAAGTCAGCTTGTTACGGTTAATACCGAAGTTGAAACGTGTATCCCAACGGAAATCCTTGGTTTGAATTGGAGTTGCGTTGATAGCACCTTCAAAACCGTAGTTGCTCAGGTCACCAGCGTTAACGAACTGGGAAGTAGCACCAGCTGTCTGAGGAGTTGTGATTTCAAGGATCTGTTTCTTGATCTTGTTGTTATAGTAAGTGAAGTCTACACCAACTTTACCACCAATGATTCTTGTTTCCAGACCGAATTCAAACTCTCTCTTCTGCTCAGATTCCAGTTTATCGTTACCGAAGCTGCTACCAGAAGGCTGTTGATAAACCAGGTATTGGCCATTCAGGGTCACACCGGTTTGAGTGTAGGCAACAGGAGATACGAACATTACAGGGTGGTTACCTGTGATACCGTAAGAAGCTCTCAGTTTACCATAGTTCCACCATGTAGGCAGTTTGAATACATCAGAGAATACAAAACCAGCATTCGCAGATGGGTAAGTGTAGCTATTCAGACCTGGAGCCAGGGTAGAAGTTCTTTCAGAACGACCAGTTCCTTCAACGTACAACCAGCCTTTATAGCTCAGGTTTACGATACCGAAACCAGCTACGTCAACCTGCTCACCGTGAGTGCTTGAAGTTTGCAGTGTACCTGCAGAGTTATTCAGGGAGAACCAGTTTTCACTAGCCAGACCTACAGTAGTATTACTGCTCTGGTACTGGAAGTTTTGTTTTCTTGCAGTGAAACCACCAGAGATACCCAGATCAAAGTTCTTACCGATTTTAGGATTGTAGCTCAACATCGCATCTCCATATATCAGGCTGTTAGTTCTCTGTTCGATACCAAATTTACCACTGGTTCCTACATATGTAGGTTGGGTATTGTGTTCTTCGTTTGCCGCTTTCCAGCTGGTGAAGTCATTACCGATACGACCACGGAACTTCAGGTTATCCAGGATGGAATAGTTTAAAGTTACGCTGTTGATGAAACGGTTTTGATTTTCATTGTAGTTGTCACGCAGCTGTGTCCACATATAGTCCATCAGCTGAGTAGCTCTCAGTGGATAGATGATTTTCTCGCTCTGATCGTAGCTACTGTTGTTATACTTAACATACTTATAACCGTTAGAAGTCTTGTACTTGTTATAGTAAGTATCCATATCATCCATACGGCTGAAGAAACCACCATAAGAGTTCAATACGTTCGTGAGGGTAGACGGACGGTTATGCGTGTAGTTATTATTGAAAGTAGAGATGATGTCTACTGATACTTTCTTGTGCAGTTTCAGGGTAGCGTTCAGGTTAAAGTTATTCTTGTTCAGGTTAGAACCTGGAACAATCGCTTTATAGTCTGTACGGGTATAAGAGAAACGGTAAGAAGCGTTCTCATTAGCGTTAGAAATTGCAGCGTTGAACTGGGAGTTGTAACCAGTCTGGAAGAAATCACGGTAGTTATTCTTGTTTGCTACATATTTGCGGGTAGATCCATCCCAGTATTTAACGGTTCTGCCGTCGAATTTAGGACCGAAAGCCTCGTAAGCACCATAATAAGGATGTTCAGAACCATCAGCTTCTTTCACCCAGCCAGTGCCATCGCCACTGATACCAACCATGTAAGCTTCTGCATAACCAGGACCGTATTCGTTCTGGTAGTCAGGGCTGTTAGCCAGTTGCTCAGCGGTATACACGTAGTTCAGATCAACACCTAAACCTCTTGATCTGGAACCTTTTTTGGTAGTGATTACAACCACACCGTTTGTAGCTTCAGAACCATACAGTGCAGATGCAGAAGCACCTTTCAGTACAGTCAGGCTCTCGATATCTTCAGGGTTGATATCCAGGGCACCGTTACCATCGATACGGTTGTTAGTAGTATTGAAGTCTTTCTTGGTAGGATCCTGCATGTTTCTGATAGGAATACCATCCACAACATACAGTGGCTGAGTATTACCAGAAACGGAGGTTACCCCTCTCACCTGGATAGATACACCGGAAGAAGCACCACCTGGAGCTGAAATAACCTTCACACCAGCAGCTTTACCATACAATGCAGATGCAAAGCTGGGAGAACCTGTCTGTGAAATTTCTTTTGCGCTTACGGTACTAACGGCATAACCCAGGGAACGGGCCTGTCTTTTAATACCCATCGCAGTTACAACCACTTCGCCCAGATTTTTGTTGTCTGTAGCAAGTGCAACATTAATCGTGGATTGGCCACCTACCGCAATTTCCTGAGTGGCATAACCTAAAAAGGATACAACCAGAGTGCCTTCAGGAGCAACAGAGATTTTGAAGGAACCATCGGGAGCAGTCAGAGTACCGTTCTTGGTGCCCTTTTCCAGGATAGTAACACCTGGAATAGCTGTTCCTTTGTCATCTTTAACAGTCCCGGACACTACCTTTTTGTTCTGTGCCAAAGCAGTAAAGCAGCAGAACAAAAGAAGCAATGTGCTTACTAATAGAGATCTTCGCATAGCTTTCTTTTAGTTAGATTTTAAGTATGATAAGTGTTTAGTCACAAGTGTAATTACATACAGAAACGCATGGGAATGGCTGGCCTCCACTTTTCGGAAGCTGACAATCTATTGTTCCCAGAATGTGATGCTATTTTCTCTTTTTTTCTTTGGGTACCTTTACCTGGATTTGTATCCTTTTTTTAATACATTCCGGCGGTTACCGTTTACGTTTTATTTAACTCAATTTCCGGTATAGGACATTTTAACTTCCTTTCTTAACTGGTGTTATTTTCACCGCTTTGTCCCTCAGTACATTCCACTCTTCCAAAATGCCATAGTTTTTCTCTACATTCTTAAAATTGACAGCGCCAAACTACCCAAATAATTTTTAGAAACAAAAAAGATTTAACATTTTTTTATCTAAACTTTCATTATCTGTTAATCTCGGTAAATTAGCACACCTTCACGAGAAAATACTATCGGAGAAATGAACCCAATTGAAGAAATTCGTAATATAAATTCAACTCATGTCCCAAGACTTTACGAAAATTTAATAGTGGAAAATTATCCGTAACGCGACAATAGGTATCTCATTCTTTTCATGGTATAGCATTTACAAAAATGATTTCCTGGTATAAAAAAGCAGATTAGTGGGTATTAGGCATTTTCACAGTTTCCCGGCATAGGTCATTTTTTGCAACTTATTGAAAGTTTTCATTATGAGCAAATTATATTTGTATGGACGGTAATGTTTATAACAAAAAAAATCGCTTCTGCCTGCGACAAAAGCGATTATAAATGTTAATTATTAAGGTAAACGATTACATCAGGCTTTCACTAACTTCTTATTCCGCACGGATGACTCACGTTCCCGCAATTCAAGTGGCAGCACAACCTGTTGTGGTGCTTCTGATGTCTCGTCCAGTTCTTCCATCAGTATCCTGATCAGCCTTCGGCCAATTTCTTCGACAGGTTGGGCTACGCAGGTCACTGCAGGGCTGAGTAGGCGGAAGATGTCATGATCGTCGAAACTAACCATGCCCAGCTCGCTACCTATCTGTAACCCGAGAGAGCGAATGCTTTCAATACCACAAATACCGAGGTAGTTGGTGGCAAAGAACACGGCATCCAGCTCCCGGTTGTTCTGCAGGTATTTGGTGATCTCCTGTGTATATCCGGGCCTATCCAGGTCAAAAGGCAGGCGCTTGATCACATTCTTGCCTGCGGGCAGGCCATGTGTTTTCAGGGCTGCAGTAAAGCCTTCCAAACGTTGCTGCATCTGGATCTGGTGCGAGGTAGTAGTAATAATCCCAATATGCTTGTATCCCTGTGCCGCCAGGTGATCGACTGCAGTCACGGCACCCTGGTAGTTGTCTACCACCACATAAGACGAGTCTTTGACATTCGGGAAATAGCGGTCCATCAGTACAACAGGTTTTTGCAGGGTGGCAATGTCCTTGTCCAGGTTGAGAGTAGGCGTAATGATATACCCATCTACCTGGCGATAACGGAGCACTTCCAGCAGGCCACGGGCTTTTTCTTCATTGTCTTCGGTGCTGCCGAAAAGTACTTTATAGCCATATTTGTCTGCCTCATCTTCTACTACTTTCGCTACATTGGCAAAGAAATTATTGGCAATGTCCTCTACGATTAACCCGATTGTTTTGGTTTTACCAGTGCGTAATCCACGTGCCAGTTGGTTAGGTTTATACTTTAGCTTGCCGGCAATCTTCAGAATACGTTTGCTTACCTGTTCGCTGATCCTTTTTTCTTTTCCTTTACCATTCAGAACGAAAGAAACGGTGGTGGGAGAAACGCCGGCCTGTTGGGCTATATCTTTAATCGATATTCCTTTCACGTGATTCAGATTTGGTTTGATTCGTTAGAAAATTATAATCTTAGTTGCAAACGACCAAATTATTTCCAGATAAGCCTATCCGGGGAGGAATGATCCTCATCATCCCCCGTTTACCTGCCCGGATAGGCGTTTCAACAGGAAATAAATGTTATTTACTAAAAAATGATGTTTTTTTAACCAAAATTTGATAATTTGGCACTTTCACAGGAAAAGTTCTGTCAGGGGGAATGTTTTAAAAGACCGCCATCCATTTGGACGTGGCCATGGATTTTTTACTATTATCAATTGAATTGTTTCGGGGAGATTATGTCCTGTCTGGGGCAAGAAGACGAATCATCATCACAACGGAGCTAGAATAAAAACAGCTTAAACTTATACTACATGAAACCCATTCTGATTAAAGTGGGGGCGTTTGCCGACAATCAGATCACGATCATTGAGAGAAGTGATCCTTATTTCAATACTCCATTCCATTTTCACCCGGAGTGTGAGCTGGTATACGTTACGGAGAGCAACGGTAAAAGAATTGTAGGCGACAGCATTGAGAGTTTTGATGTAGGAGATATGGTGTTTCTGGGGCCACATATTCCACATGTATGGTACAATGATGAGAGCTACTACAAGAACAATGAAGCGCTGAAGGCAAGATCTGTTGTGATTTATTTTCCGAAAGACATTTTTGGGGATAAGTTCTATGGCTTGCCGGAGACAAAGGCACTGACTGATTTATTTCACCGTGCGCAACGTGGCATGAAGATTATAGGTCCTACCTATGATCTGCTGAAAGATCAGATCCTCCAATTGCCAAAGAAAGAGGGCCTGGAAAGAATTATTTCATTGCTGAGTATCCTGAAAGTATTGACAGAAACAAAGGATGTGCAGTACCTGGCAAGTACAGGTTATTCACATGCTTTCAATGCGAAGGACAATCATAAAATCGATGAAGTATTCAAGTATGTGATGAGTAACTTCAGCAAAGAGATTTCTCTGCAGGATGTAGCGAGTATTACGAACCTGTCGCCACAGTCTTTCTGCAGGTTCTTTAAGAACAGGACGAAGAAATCGTTTGTACAGTTCTTAAATGAAGTGCGGATTGGGCATGCCTGTAAGCGACTAACAGAAGAAGACTGGTCAATAGCAGAGATTGCATATTCGTGTGGATTTAAGAACTTGTCGAATTTTAACAGGTTTTTCAAAGAAATAGTGGGTAAAACGCCTAAAGAGTATAAGAATGAATTGAGGCTCAAAGAGGCTTGATATTTAAGCCGACCGCAGGCCTTATGGCCAACGACAAACGCTTCTGCCTGCAGCAGAAGCGTTTGTCGTTAAAGGGGTGATTTGAATTTTTGGTAATTTCAATAAATGTGGTAATTTCCCTTCATATATACAATTGTTGAAAACCTTAACCAAATCTATGTCACGACTGTAATCCATGTATAGTAATTACTCAGACACCCAATTACTTTCACTGCTCCAGGAAGATAACATAATGGCCTTCAATGCTATTTACGCACGTTATAGCCAGCCCTTATACCTCTACATCCTGAGCAAGATTGAACCTGCCGAAGCAGGCAAGGATGTATTACAGGAACTCTTTACCTCCCTCTGGGAAAGAAGGCTGACACTGAGCGTCAATGAATCGCTGAAATCATACCTCTACCAGTCCGCCCGACATAAGATTATAGACATTTACCGCAAGAACAATACTTATCGCAAATACCTGCAACAGCTCATCGAACACTTTGATGTACAACCCGGTAGTATCACAGAACTGCTGGACAGTAAAACACGTACGGAAGATGTGTTTGAAACCATCAACCAGCTTCCCGAAAGAATGAAGGAAGTCTTCATACTGAGCAGGGTAGAACACCAGACGGTGGAACAGATTGCAGTACGCCTGGGACTGTCACAACAAACGGTTAAAAACCAGATTACCAAGGCTTTAAAAATACTGCGTACCAACCATGCGCAGACAGACATCGTTTTGCTGCTGCTCACGGCCGCTTTTTTTTACAATTGATGGTACTTGTTGCAACTTGAAACGACACCATTAAGAGCATCACTAACGTTAGGGACAACAATAGGAACATTAGGACATTATTTTAAATTACTAAGCTGTGAACCTTGATCAGATAAAGAAAATACTGGAACGTTATAACGAAGGAGCGTCCACAGCCGGGGAAAAACAGTTGATAGAAGAGTGGTTTGAAGGGATACAACAGCCTGTTACGCACATTCCGGAAACTGTCATCCAGCAGGACCTCGCAGATGTACACGCTGCACTGCATAAAAATATGAACGTGCCCCGCCGGCGTACATTGCGCCCGTGGTATTATGCCGCTGCCGCTATCACTATGCTGGTAGCTGCCGCCAGCTGGTTCTTCCAGCACTATACCCGCTCCGCAATACCTGCGGACAAAGCCCCTATGGCCAAAGTTGACAACCATAAAGAAATTATCAACGGATTCTATATCGTTACTACCGTAAAAGGTAAAACCGAACACCTGCGGCTGGAAGACGGCAGCACCGTAGTGCTCAATGCCGGCAGCCGCCTCAGGTACCCTGTACACTTCAGCCAAAGTCGTGACCTTTATCTCGAAGACGGAGAGGCTTACTTTGACGTAGCTCCCGACCCCGCACACCACTTCACCGTACACAGCGGAGGACTCAGTACAACAGCACTGGGCACCTCTTTCAATATACGCGCTTACCGAAACGAACAGAAAATTACCGTGGCACTGCTGAGTGGTAAAGTAAAAGTAGCTGCCACCGGCACCAAACCAGTAATACTCGAATCCAGTGAACTATTGAGTTATGACCTGCAAAGCCTGAAAGTAACCAGGACCACCTTTAGCACCCCGGAAGCCACCGGGTGGCAACAAGGCACCCTGGTATTCAAAGATGCCTCGTATGAACAAGTGCGCAATGCCATTGAAAACACTTTTGCCGTAACCGTCATCAACCAAAGCGATAAAAAAGCATGGACCTATACCGGTAGCTTCCGGCAGGAAACCCTGCAAAATGTGCTGGAAACAATCTGTCTGACTGAATCACTGTCCTGGTCGATAGCGCGTGATACTGTAATTTTAAAAAATAAGAAATAATTTATGGGGTTAGCCCCGACACTACAATCAGGTGGCCGTATACACATGTAACGGCCCTTTAACATCTAACACGTTTTGGCACTATTACAAAGGTTCCTCCTATAACACGGGGAACCCCAGCTATTTATAATTCGCTCCCCAGAGCATTCCTGCATGTAGTATTTGGGTAGCCCCATAAATGTTTATTGCTGCTTTACTATGTTAAAATCACCGGGGCCGAAATGAAGGGAAGATCATACTTTATGAAAGTATGTATTGTCGTAATTTTCCTGTTAATATCACTATTACCAGGAAGAAAGGCTATTGCCCAGATCAGCCTTTCCCTGCATAATAAACCCCTGACGGAAATTATGGATGCTATTGCCGCCCGGCAACACATTAGTTTCCACTATGATAAAGCCGCGATTGATGTGGATAAACCTGTATCTTTTACTTGTAGTAATCTTTCTTTAGCGCAGGTGCTGGAACAGTTATCCGCATTAACCGGTTATAAATTTACCCCCCGGGGAGAAAATGTGATTGTAAGCACTGTGGATGAAAATGTACAGCTGCATAATCCTGTTGCGTTGCAAAAAGAAGTCAGTGGCAGGGTCGTTTCTATGCATGGCTCACCATTACCCGGCGTTACCGTCATGATCAAAAACACCACAAGAGGGGTGAAGACCGATGATGCAGGGTATTACAATATCAAAACCGGGTTGAGTGATGTAATCATCTTCCGTTCTGTAGGTTATATCAATAGAGAAATACTTGTACCTGTAGCTACTTACAACCTGGATGTTACCCTTACTGAAAATATCAAAGGACTGAATGAACTCATCGTCACTGCACTGGGTATTCCTAAAAATAACAAAGAACTCCCCTACTCCACCGGTTTGTTAAACAGCGATGATATCTCTACCGTAAAAGATGCCAATGTGATCAACAACCTCTCCGGCAGAATAGCCGGAGTAATGATCAACCGTAGTGCCTCAGGGATCGGTGGCTCTGCCAGGGTCGTATTGAGAGGGAATAAATCTACCCGCGAAAATCAGCCTTTATATATCATCGACGGTGTACCGATGGCGAATTTCACCCCTTCACAGCCTACTGATATATGGGGAGAATCATCGGGCATCACAGGGAATGGCGGTCGTGATGGCGGAGATGGCATCTCTAACCTGAACCCTGACGACATTGAAAGCATCAGTGTACTGAAAAGCGCTTCCGCCGCTGCTTTGTATGGCAGTCAGGCCGCCAATGGTGTGATCATGATTACAACTAAAAAAGGCTATTCAGGCAAAGGACATATCGAAGTATCTTCTGACCTCACTGCAGAAACACCATTACTTTTACCTGCACTGCAATATCGCTATGGGCAAACTACACCGCCTTATACAAGTGATAAGCAGGCCGGTTCTGCAGATAGCTGGGGCGCACCTATCCATGCCAAAGACCATGTGAGCCCTTTCTTTAACACAGGACTGACTTCCATGAATGGATTATCTGTCAGTGGCGGTATTGAGAAAACACAGTATTACATTTCGTACTCGAATACCATGAACAGGGGCATCATGCCCATCAACCGGCTGCAAAAGCACAACTTCAATATCCGTGTTACCAGCGATATGCTGGAAAATAAACTACATATAGATGCGAATATCTCCTACCTGGTTCAATACGCTGTGAACAGACCGTCGAGTGGTTTATATTATAACCCCCTCACAGGTTTATATGCATTTCCACGAGGGCTGGATTTTAACAGCTACAAAGACTTTGAATACTTTGACAACAGCAGGAATATGTATATGCAGAACTGGTGGAACATTAACAACAGCCTGGGATGGACCGGGCAGGATGATCAGCAGAACCCCTACTGGATTCAGAAAAGAGATGAGCGGGAAGATAATCGCCACAGGGGGCTGGCTGCCCTCTCGGCCAGGTACCGCTTTAATGACTGGCTCCACCTGCAGGCCAGGGCTAACTTTGATAAAAGCAACGACCAATACGAAATGAAAGCCTACGCAGGCACCCAACAGGTACTCTCCCCTCCCAATGGCAGGTATACCCTTGAAAAAGAAAGTAACAGACAGTTCTATGCCGATATGATGCTCACTGCTGTGAGGCAGGTATGTCCTTCCTGGAAGCTGCAAGGTATGCTGGGCGCCAGTATCACCGATATCAGGGCACATGACAGGAGCCTGATCAGCACCAATGTCACTGCTGCAGAAGGATTGATTGTGCCCAATATATTCTCCGTAAAAAACATTGCTCCCAATGCACTCGATGCACAGCAAAGTGTAGAACGTAAACAACTGCAGGCACTCTTTGGTAGTGCACAGGTGCATTTTAAAAACAGCATCTTTTTAGACCTCACGGGGCGTAATGACTGGAGCAGCACATTTGCCTTTACACCTATCAAAGACAAGGGTTATTTTTATTATTCCTCCGGCATCAGCACGATCATCAGTGAACTGGTTAAACTGCCCAAAGCCATCAGCTTTGCAAAAGTGCGGCTTTCTTATGCCAAAGCAGGGAATGACATCGCCCCTTATTCTTCACGGCCCGCACGGTTTATTTTGCAAACCACAGCAGGTGTGTCAAGAGTGAATTTTAATACCCGCACACCATATCCCGGTATATACCTGAAGCCGGAAGATAACCG
>NZ_JBCNKH010000001.1:0-462613 GCF_039596135.1 Chitinophaga sp. | reverse complement strand
CTTGCAGGGCAATGTCTGCTTAGAGAAGATTGTTTTTATAGGAATAATAAAGGCCGGTTCCGCAGAACCAGCCCTTATAGATCTTTTTTTATTCTTTTTTTCTCAAGCCTTGTTTTTCAACATAGAAGTTCAGGCATATTACCGGTGAGGCTCCCAGCGAATATTTGTCGTTTTTATACAAATAACGACAGACGTTCTGCATGTACCTTTAGATTCTAATATTCACATACATGCGACAAAAACTAACACTGGTAACCCTGGGTGTAAGAGACCTGCAAAAATCTATTTCATTCTTTGAAGACGGACTAGGCTGGAAACGTTCTTCCGCCAGCCAGGAAGGTGTAGCCTTTTTCCAGCTGAATGGAATGGTCTTATCCCTCTTTGGCAGAAAAGACCTGGCTGCTGATGCCAATGTGCCCGAAGAAGGCAGTGGATTCCCCGCCTTTTCACTGGCATTGAATGCAAAAGACAGGGCAGAAGTAAATAGCGTACTGGAACAGGCTGCCAAAGCCGGTGCAGAAATTGTAAAGCCTGCCGAAGAGGTATTCTGGGGTGGATATAGCGGTTATTTCAGGGATCCCGAAGGATTTCTTTTCGAAGTAGCACACAATCCCTTCTGGGAACTGGATGAAAAAGACAATATCATCCTGCCTTAATAACCTTTAAATACCAGGATGACCTTGCCGCTGTCTTTCAGTTGCAGGGTCGCTCCGTTTATGTCATATGCATACGTGTGATTGTTCAGTAAGCGGAGCAACTGGCTTTCCCTTTCATTAGCTTTAAAATCCACACAGGCCATACGGGTACTGATGACTTCCGCAAATGTCAATGCGCTACCTGTAGCGGAATAGTTGCCAGACATCTTATTACACCCGGCATTTCCATTGAAACGGTGGGCAGCGGTATCAAACTGTATATAGACCGGCGAGGAATCCAGTTTTTCATGTTGGATTTGCACAAGGCTCCACCGGTGGCTGCCTAAATCCGGTATCTTTTTGAGAGAGGTACAGGCCATCAGAATGACCAGCCCCAGGATTATTTTGGCTCCCATAATCTTGGTTTTCGAGTAGAAAATCAAAAATCAAACCATTGGCTTTATTACCCTGAAAAATGGTAATTACATAAAAAAAGCCGCCCCTCCAATATGGTGGGACGGCTATTATACTTGGAACTTATATTAAAATTAAGCTACTCCATCAGCTTTCATGGTCTTCTGGAAACGCTTTCTTTCTTCCTCATCCAGGATGGTCTTACGCATACGGATGTGGTTAGGCGTTACCTCTATACACTCATCGTGCTGAATATATTCCATACATTCTTCCAGGGTCATCAGCGTCTTAGGCGCAATGCTGGTAGCAGCATCGGAACCACTTGCACGCATGTTGGTCAGTTTCTTTCCTTCATTAGGATTCACCACCAGGTCACCAGGCTTATTGTTTTCACCGATGATCATACCTCTGTACACATCTTCTCCCGGATCGACAAAGAAGAAACCTCTGTCCTGCAGTTTATCAAGAGAATAACCAGTGGTAGTACCCGCTTCTTTAGCAATCAGTACACCGTTGCTACGTCCTGGAATCGGACCTTTCCATGGTTTATAATCATTGAAACGGTGGGCCATTACAGCTTCACCAGCAGTAGCAGTCAGCATCTGGGTACGCAGACCGATCAGGCCACGGGAAGGAATTTCGAATTCCAGGTGCTGCATGTCGCCTTTAGTTTCCATGATCAGCATTTCACCCTTACGACGGGTCACCAGGTCAATCACCTTGCTGGCAAATTCCTGGGGAACGTCTACTACCAGGTTTTCATATGGCTCACATTTCTTACCATCTACCTGTTTCAGGATTACCTGTGGCTGACCTACGGTCAACTCAAATCCTTCACGACGCATGGTTTCGATCAGTACGCCTAAGTGCAGAATACCACGGCCATAAACCAGGAAGCTATCAGCACTGTCAGTATCAACTACGCGCAATGCGAGGTTCTTTTCAGTTTCTTTCACCAGGCGGTCACGGAGGTGACGGGAAGTTACGAACTTACCATCTTTACCGAAGAATGGAGAGTTGTTGATGCTGAACAACATGTTCATCGTAGGCTCATCCACACTGATAACCGGTAATGCTTCAGGATTTTCGAAATCAGCGATGGTATCACCAATACCGAAATCTTCCAGGCCTACCACTGCACAGATATCACCTGCCTGTACTTCGGTTACTTTCTTCTTACCTAATGCCTCGAAGGTATACAGTTCGCGAACACGGGATTTCTTGATAGAACCATCAGTCTGCACCAGGGAAATTGGCTGGTTTTCTTTGATGGAACCACGCGCTACTCTTCCTACAGCGATACGGCCCAGGAAAGTAGAGTAATCCAGGGAAGTGATCTGCAGCTGCAGGGTACCGTCAGCGATCTGAGGCTCTGGTACATGTTTCAGGATACCATCCATCAGTGGGGTGATATCTTCGCATGGAGTTAATGAATCGTTGAACCAGCCATTCTTACCGGAACCATAATAGGTTGGGAAGTTCAGCTGCTCTTCCGTAGCATCCAGGTTAAAGAACAGCTCAAATACTGCGTCATGTACTTCGTCAGGACGACAGTTTGCCTTATCTACCTTGTTAATAACAACGATAGGTTTCAGGTTGAGCTGCAGCGCTTTTTGCAGCACGAAGCGTGTCTGCGGCATCGGGCCCTCAAAGGCATCTACCAGCAGGATCACACCATCAGCCATTCTCAGTACTCTCTCAACCTCACCACCAAAGTCGGCGTGGCCCGGAGTATCGATCACGTTGATTTTCACCCCTTTGTACTCAACAGAAACGTTTTTACTTAAGATGGTGATCCCACGCTCCCTTTCCAGGTCGTTGTTATCCATGATCAATTCACCTGTTTCCTGGTTAGCCCTGAAAACGTTGGTAGAATGGAGGATCTTATCAACCAGGGTGGTTTTACCGTGGTCTACGTGCGCAATAATTGCTATGTTACGGATATTCATAAATCAAATTAGTTGACTTCGGCCAGCTGGTCCCCAGCCAAAAGAAGGCGCAAAGTTATAACAAATTGTGGAAAAAGTGGGGAAATCCCTTTAAATTATTGTGATCTTTGACTGCACCCGCGCCGGCATTACTTTTGCGCCGAACCATTAAAATTATTTCATTCAACAGACGAAACCATGCTCATCAGACCGATTTTAACCGCCCTATTATTCGTCGCTATTTCAGCGCCCGGCCATGCGCAGGAGATTCCCGCCATGGATGCGGAACTCACCACTTTTCAGTACCCTTACCCGGTACATACTATACAGCTACAAATTCAAGGCCAGCAGTTACATATGGCCTATATGGACTTACAGCCCTCCAAACCCAATGGTAGTACCATTCTGCTCCTGCATGGAAAGAATTTTCCGGCTGCCTACTGGGATAGCACCGCTGCCGAACTGGGCAAGAGTGGCTACAGGGTGATCATGCCTGACCAGGTTGGTTTTGGCAAATCGTCCAAACCAGCACACCTGCAATACAGCTTTCAGCTGCTGGCACAGAATACCAAAGCCCTGCTGGATACCCTGCACCTCTCCAAAGTCGCCGTACTCGGTCACTCCATGGGTGGCATGCTGGCTACCCGCTTTACATTAATGTATCCCGATGTGGTAGAAAAACTGATTCTCGAAGACCCCATCGGCCTGGAAGACTGGAAAGTAAAAGTACCCTACCAATCCGTGGATAAATGGTACCAGGGAGAACTGACCCAGAACTATGAGCATATCAAAAAATATCAACTGGACGGCTACTATGGGGGGCAATGGAAACCCGCTTATGATAAATGGGTGATGGTGCTGGCAGGCTGGACCAAGGGACCGGATGCAAAACGCATAGCCTGGAACAATGCCCTTACCTACGATATGATCTTTACCCAACCGGTATTTTACGAGTTTGAAAATATCAGGGTGCCTACCCTGCTCATCATTGGGCTCAATGACCGTACTGCCCTGGGTAAGGCCAATGTGCCTGAAGACGTGAGAAAGACATTGGGCAACTACCCGGTTTTAGGTCCGCAGGTCAGTAAAAGAATTCCAGGCTGTAAACTGGTCGCAATTCCTGGTGTAGGCCACCTGCCACATATACAGGCTTTTCCACAGTTTATTCAACCGGTGCTGGCTTTTTTAGCAGGTTCATGATACTATCAAATGAAGCCTGGTTGGCAGGATTGTCCAATGCCCCGGCAATATCAATTTTTTCACGGGAGGTAAGATGGAAGCTCAGTGCCGCCGCCTTATCTTCTTTTTGAGGCACATATTGCAGGATGATCCTGTGAAATCCTGCAGGAAAATAACCTTCCAGGTAACTCAATTTGTCATCCTGCCCAAAGTCCTGCATGGCGCTCCAATGGTGCTGCATGGTAAACAACGGATCAAACATCAGGTCTGTCAATACCTTTGTTTTCCCGATCGGGCGAATATCATTCTTACGCGTATCCCTGATCTGGATATATATAACTCCACTGGTATTCTCATTGATCCACTCCCTGAATGTATACAGGTAACGCATAGATACATCCTGTCCGAAATTGTCCCTGATACCTGCATCCATCACATCTACTATCGGGTCGCTGGGCAGAAATACATTCGGCAATACATAAGGGAATGTAGCACACATCCTGATGGCGCTCGTCACCCTTAACTGCATCGGATTCTGCCTGGCAAAATACTGTGCAAAATCTACCCCATCCACATCCTGCCAGGTTTGTTTCCCTTTGGGATAAGCAGGTGCACAAAGGTAACTCACGGGTTGTGGTGAGATGATCAGTCTTCTGCCATCTGCATTGATAGTAGAATTCCAGATCAGCATGGGAATTTTTCCTTCCAGCTCCGGCTGTTTGTACTCCCCGATTGTTTTGGAAAGCACATAGTCTGTATTCACATTCAACTGCATTTCAAATGCATATCCCCTATCTTTTGCATAACGGTTATCGCCGATCTTAAAACTCCGCCATGGCGTAATAAAATCATTCACGGACATGGAGGTGAAAATAGAATTGAGCAGGTCACGGCTGGTGCGCTCTGTAAAACTACTGTCGTACAGGTTCAGACTTCTGCCATTTTCTCTTTCAAGATACAATTCCCTGAAGTAGGTAGCCCCAATCATACCTCCCGAAGCACCTGTCATCAGTACCGTCCGGTTCATGAGCTGACCGCCCATGATGGAATCCAGTCGTTGCAATACATTCATGCTCCAGCTAGCAGCACGCAATCCCCCCCCGCTGAAGTTCAGTATAATCAGCTTGGGCCGCTGATTAGCGGGGAACTGTGCGCGCCACGCTTTCAGTATTTGCAGGGTTTGTTGTTTATCATCAGCCATGCGTTTTTCAGAAAAGAATTTCTGCAACGCAACGGTACTGTATTCAGGTCGCTGATCATGTTGCTTGTAGTTCAAACCATAGGCTTTATTACGGTTGTCCAGCAGGTCATGCTCCACCATCCAGTTCATGCCTACCATCAGCACCAATGCCAGCGGGATCGCCCAGCTCTGTAACAGGTACGCATATGCACCCGCGATGCCGATGAGGAAAGCAAAGAAGATCATCACACTCGCGCCCGCGGGGATTCTGAAGAAAGAATAATCCATCATATACGCCAGCATCACGAGAAAGAAAAGGGCGCAGACAACGGTGATCATCGCTGCATAGTGATGCTGCTTAAGAATACTGTCCAGGTAATGCTTGTTATAATGATCTACATTCCTGGCTCGACGAATCCGCCAGGGAGAGTTAAAGTAGTTGGTAACGGGAAGTGCGTTTTCGTCTTTTTCCTGCGTAGGTTTTAGCACCAGTCGCAGGAAATTGCGGGGTGTTCCGAATTTTCTTTCCAGCCTGCGGCCAATGTTTTTGTCGGCGTTGAAAAAGTAGAAGAACGAGAAAAAGATAACGAACAAATATCCACAGATGAAACCTTCTGTCAGCAGCATGATATCCGCTACACTACTGAGTTGCTGGTAACGCTGGTACTCCCATGAGCGAATCAGCAGATTGATGATAAACGCTACCGGAACGATAAAGTTATTTAGGCAGTATTTAAAGAATGGCTGAGAAGTGGTAGCCAGGAATTTAAAACGGCCGGTATGAAGAATGAAAGTAGTGATGTTCCAGCTCATAGTAAACAAGCCGGTGGCCAGCCCCAGTATAGTGGTGCTGTAAAAATTCACCTGTCCCAGGTATTCAGGTGCCAGATATAACGCATCGCCACCAAATACCTTTGCGAAGCCTCCATTAATGGTACTGAATAAAATCGCCCAGAATATGAGCAGTACCTGGTACTTCCGGAAGTGGAGCAACAATAGTTGGATCGGGAAAGAATAGAAAAATTTGACCGGCAGATATTTCACTTTCATCCGTAACGCAATTACAACTAAACTTACGAAAAATTGTAATATGGTTACAAATTAGGTATCGGGTATATTCCGCTTTATTTCTTACCGTAACTAAGGAAATATGTCCATACTAACACCAGCAACAACAACATGCCTACACACTGATGCAATATCGCCTGCAAAATAGGAATATGAATCTGGCTACCCAGCAACGTCAGTACCCCCAGCAGCACCTGTACCAGTACCAGCAGCAAAGGCAGATAACGTACCTTATGCAGCAGGCTATGTTCCGGTGTTTCAGACGCTGCTTTCCACCACCAGATTACTACCAGTATAGTAATGAGGTAAGCCAGGTTTCTATGTACAAAATGTATGGTCTGTGTATTATGCGTCAGGTCTTCTAAAAAATTACCCTGCGTAAACATACTGCCAGGTACCCACACGCCATTGATATCCGGCCAGGTACTCGCAGCCAGCGCCGCATGTAATCCAGCCATCAATGCACCAAAGAACAGCTGCACAGTCAATAAGCCCAGCAACCATGCATTCAGTTTTTTCAATCCCGGCACTACCAGTATTTCTTTCACCGGCGTACTCAACCTGAGCGCAAACCACAACACATATACCAGTAGCGACAATGCGGCCAGAAAGTGTATAGCCAGTCGTATATGGTTTACATACAGGTTCTCTTCATTCAGTCCGCTCATTACCATAATCCATCCGATAGCTCCCTGCAATCCGCCTAGTAAAAACAGGATTACCATAGGACGTATCATAGACCGGTCTATCTTTTTCTTAATTAAAAAATACACAAACCCTACTGCAAACACTAATCCCATGAGGCGGGCCCAGTCACGATGCAACCACTCCCAGAAATAAATTCCTTTAAAATCAGATAATGTAAAATGATTATTGATGTATTTCGCCTGCCCTATTTCTTTGTAATGATCAAACGCTTTTTGCCAGGCTGCTTCGTTCATAGGAGGGAAAGCTCCCAATATGGGCTGCCATTCGGTAATAGACAGGCCGGAACCCGTGAGCCGGGTCAAACCGCCCAATAATACCTGGATAATAAGCATACCCACCCCTATATATAACCAGATAGCTACCGGCCTTTGCTGTTGTGTTGTCAGTTTTTCCATAAATCAAAAAATCGATGGCAAAGTTAGTACTTTGAGGTATGACATTAGTAATGCTTTCTTAACATCTCCATAATATTCCCTTAACAAGACCTGCTGATCTTTGCGGCGACAAAAGGGACCCTGAAAAAACATCAAAACAATAAAACAAACTTTTGTATGAAACACATACAATCTTTAGCAGTAATTGCTACTATCCTTTTAAGCCAATCCATTGCCGCAGCCCAGAACTTTGCGTTAAACAAAGTAAAACAAACTGCTTCCAATACCGAACAGCCTACTGTTCCCAGCGATTTCAAACTGGATGTGGCACAGGTAACCGGCAGTGACCTGGTATTTCGCGTAACCGTAGAAAATCCAGGTAGCGACAAAATAATCCTGAGCATCAAGGATGCCAACAACACCACATTGCACCAGGAATCTCTGCCGGCTACACTGGTTTACAAAGCCCGTTTTAACCTGGCAGATCTGCAGGATGGTTCTTATACCTTCGAAATCAGAAAAGGTAAAACCCGCCTGGCAGAAAAAATCATCGGTATCAAAACCGAAACCAGCATCAACAGAACTGTTTCTGTCCAATAAAAAAAATAGTGACAAATGAGTGGCACGTTCGTGCATACCTCATTTGCCACTATTGCCTAACCTATGAAAGTTCCTTATCTTATTTGAATACACGTGCACGTAGAGCTCTCGCATCAGGGAGCTCTACGCTTGGCACTACTTCTCATTCATTGCCTCGTACAGCACTTCCATTATATTTTCCCTTACATGCATGGTGATCAGTTTTTTGTTGTCGCCACCCGCAGGACAAACCCTGTTGCTCAGGAAAATAAACACCAGCTTAGACTCAGGGTCTACCCATATGCAGGTGCCTGTAAAGCCTGTATGTCCAAAGGTAAGCGGAGACGCGCTCTTAGCCGGATACGCCTCACCATGCTTACCGTTGTTTTTTTCCGGCTTGTCAAAGCCCAGACCACGACGGCTGATATTGCTGTTGTAAGCAGTAAATAATTTGATCGTTTCTTCCTTAATAAAGCGCTTACCGCCATAGCTACCACCATTCAGCAACATCTGCATCAGTACGGCCAGGTCTTCAGAATTGGAGAATAATCCTGCATGCCCGGCTACCCCGCCAAACATAGCAGCACCCGGGTCATGCACATCGCCCCTGATCCATTGCATGCGGAAAGTACGCTCACTCTCTGTAGGTGCAATCTGTGAAAGCGGGAAACGCTCTCTCGGCTTAAACCCGGTGGTATTCATGCCCAGTGGTTCATAAAAAGTTTCTCTCACATAGTGGTTCAGTTTCTGACCCGTGATAGCTTCTACTACTTTGCCCAGGAAAATAAAATCATTGTCGCTGTACACATATCCCTGCTGCGGTTTCAGCGGGCTATCCAGTATTTTCTGCAACATGGTATCTACATAACTATCCTTCATGTACAGGTGCTCTGCCACACGCTTACAATACACCGAATCTGCATAGCTGTGGAACAAAGCAGTATCAGGCGCACCACTCTTCATGAGCACACTCTGGTAGAACGGAATGAATGATACCAGGCCTGCCTGGTGCAACAGTACGTCCCTGATTTTCAAACCAGCTTTGTTACTGCCTTTCACCCATGGCAGGTAATCGCCCAATGTCGCATCCAGACTTAGTTTTCCTTCGTCATAAAGTTTCATAACCGAGATAGTCGTCGCACATACTTTAGTTACAGAAGCCAGGTCATAGATGCTGGAATGCGTGACAGGTTCATTGGTGCTATAATCGTAGTGCCCGAATACTTTATTGTATACCACCTTCCCATCTTTCATGGCCAGTACTTCACATCCCGGGGCAGCACCTTTCGAGATCATCTCTGCTACCAGTTTGTCAATCTTTGTGAGTGCGGCTGCGTTCATGCCCACTTTAGCTGGTGCTACTTCTTCCAATGGTTCCAATGCTACCGCCGGTGCTGCTGTAGGCGGTACGATACCAGCGCCGTAAGTGAAGTTCGGACATACCGTTACCGGTAGGCGGCCTGCCGGCGCCAGTTGTCCAAACAACAGTTGTGCTGCTGCTTTTTGTGTCGCATCGTCGTCTTCATAAGCCGCTACAATAGTAGGCGCATCGCAGAAGTATTGGATCGCATATGGATTACCAAATACCACGGTGGCAGAAGGCATTTCCTGTTGCAGGCGTTGTACCAGCAAGCGTTCTGCCGAACTGATTCCGAAATTGTTGGCAGGCCTGCGGCCGTAGTTGTGTACGCCGATGATCACTGCCTGAAATTCTTTCTTTAATCTATCTACCACTGGTGCCACCTGTGCTTCTGACTGACGGGAGGTAAAGATGAATGAATTCACATCCGGACGGGTGGCTTTGATAGTTTGCAGGAAGGCGTTGTTTACATCTGCTCCTACGGCTATCACAGCTACTTTGCCAGGTGTATGTTGCTTGAAAGGAATAAGCTGGTTATCATTTTTCAGTAAAGTCAGCGACTGGCGGCCAATATCTTTGATCAGGGTATCGGTTACAGCATTCAGGTCTGCAGTGAGGTTGGTGGTATCTACGACCTGTGGCTTGTTCAGCCCCAGATTGTATTTGGCCAGCAGCACTTTTTTCACTCTTTCGTTTACATCATTCCAGGTCACCTCGCCACGGCGGATCGCTCTTTTGATGGCGTCTACACTTCCTTCAGCCGTAGAGGGCAGCATGAGCATATCGTTGCCAGCCACCAGGGAGCGGGCCGCTTCTTCCCCACCGGAGTAAAATTTGGCAATCCCTTTCATTTCGAGCGCATCGGTAATCACGATGCCTTTGTAGCCATATTCACCTTTGAGCAGGTCGGTTACGGCTTTGTGAGAAATGGAAGTAGGCGTATTTGGCGTACTGTCGATGGCAGGAATGTACAGGTGTGCCATCATGATGCTGGCTACGCCGGCGTCTATGGCTTGTCTGAAAGGATATAATTCCAGTGAATCCAGTTGAGCCCTGGATTTGCGGATCACCGGCATATCCAGGTGAGAGTCCGTGTCCGTATCACCATGACCGGGAAAGTGTTTGGCTACAGCCATGACACCCACATCCTGGATCCCTTTAATCATCTGCACACCCATGCGGGCTACCTGGTATTTATCCTGGCCAAAAGAGCGGTCGTTGATAACAGGATTGTTAGGATTATTATTGATATCCATATCCGGGGCATAGTCTACATGTATGCCCAGCCTGCGGCATTGCTGGCCCAGTACCTTACCTGCCCTGTAGGCGAGGGTACTGTCTTGTGCCGCACCGATCATGAGGTTGCGGGGCAGGCTGGTTACGCTGTCCAGGCGCATGCCCAGCCCCCATTCGCCATCGATGGCGATCATGAGCGGCGTCTGGGAAATGGATTGGTAGTAATTGGTGAGGAGGGCCTGTCGTACCGGGCCGCCCTGGAAGAAGATCAGGCCACCCACTTTGTTGTCCTGAATGTCTTTGGTGATTTTCTTAACGTGATCGGGGCCGAGGTTAGAATGTGCCCTGATCATAATAAGCTGAGCAATACGCTCGTCATTGCTGAGCGATTCGAATACGCTGTCCACCCAATGCGTAGCGGCAGCATCTGCTGTTAATAGTTTGGGCACTGGCCCACTTTGCTGTGGAGCTGGCTTATGAGCCGAGCCTGCGAACAATAATCCTGAGAGTCCTAAGATCAATAACTGCTTCATAGTCTTTCTGCTTGTCAATAAAAAGTTATCATACGGGAAATTATCTCCCAACCCAGGGAGGTGCGCCCTAATTACATTTTGAGTCCCAACTATTATGCTACCCTACAGATTCACGGCTGTAAAGCGGCAGTATAAATACTTATATTTACATGAGGAGGTAGGAACAAATGACCTGTAATCCATAAACTTAACAAAATATCTTTCGACTATGATACCCGAACAACCATTTTTTTCTTCGTTATGGAACAATCTGCTTAAAAATAATCCATTATTTCCACCAAATCATTAAAACATATCTACTGATTTTCTTAAATATTTCATGTTATTCAAGCAAGGGTAATTTTTGTTACCTATACATTCAATTGTTTGCTATATTTGCAGTCTTGCTAAAGTTTTTTTAAACACATGGTCAATATTATTCTATTTGGCCCTCCCGGTAGTGGAAAGGGCACACAAAGTGCGAACCTGATTGAAAAATACGGGCTGATTCACCTGTCTACCGGTGATCTGCTGCGTGGAGAAATTGCTGCTCAGACTCCGCTGGGCCTGGAAGCAAAGCGCCTGATGGACCAGGGCTTACTGGTACCTGATGCTGTTGTGATTGGTATGATCAGTTCGAAACTCGAAGCCAACCCGGAAGCAAGAGGTTTTATTTTTGACGGCTTTCCCCGCACTACTGCCCAGGCAGAAGCACTGGACAAACTGCTGGACCTGAAAAAAACCGCTATCTCTAACGTACTCTCCCTGGAAGTACATGAAGATAACCTGGTGCAGCGCCTGCTGGCCAGAAAACGTCCGGATGATAATGAAAAAACCATCCGTGAGCGTTTCGTAGAATATCACAACAAAACTGCTCCTGTAGCTGACCACTATGCCCGTTTCGGCAAGTTTAAGAAGGTGAATGGTGAAGGTTCTGTTGATGAAATATTCGCCCGCTTAAGCAAAGAAATCGACCCGCTGGTAGAAGAAAAAGTATAACCGGCAGGCTGATCTTATCATATTAGACGCAAAGATCGTAAGTAACCATCCATGTAAAGTGGATGAACTTCACGATCTTTGCGTTTTTAAATTTAATCACATTGGAAAGAGGCAATTTCGTTGACTATATCAGGATATCCGTCAAATCGGGTAAAGGCGGCGCCGGCAGCGCCCACTTTATGCGTACCAAATACAACCCCGAAGCCGGCCCCGATGGCGGCGACGGTGGTCGTGGCGGCCATATCATACTCAGAGGCAATTCCCAGCTTTGGACCTTGCTACACCTGCGCTGGTACAAGAACGTAGTCGCAGAAGATGGGGGTAACGGGCGGGACAATAACAGTACCGGCCGTAACGGTGAAGATGTGATCATCGAAGTCCCGTTGGGTACCCAGGCTTTTGATGAGGAAACCGGGGAACTGGAAGTAGAAATCCTTCACGACGGGGAAGAAGTGATCTGGATACCAGGTGGCCAGGGAGGTCGTGGTAACGCTTATTTTAAAACAGCCACTAACCAGGCACCCGATTACGCACAACCCGGTATGCCCAGCACAGAAGGCTGGAAAGCGCTGGAACTGAAAATGCTGGCAGACGTGGGCCTGGTAGGATTCCCCAATGCAGGAAAGTCTACTTTGCTCTCTACCATCACAGCAGCCACCCCCAAGATCGCGGATTATGCGTTTACTACGCTGACTCCACAACTGGGTATGGTACCATATAGAAATGATCGTTCATTCTGTATTGCAGATTTGCCAGGGATTATTGAAGGCGCACACGAAGGAAAAGGATTAGGTCACCGTTTCTTAAGACATATTGAAAGAAACCCGGTATTATTGTTCCTTATTCCGGCAGATAGTTCCGATCACCGGAAGGATTTTGAGATCCTGGTAAATGAGCTGGAGATGTACAATCCTGAATTGCTGGATAAGCAGTTTTTACTGGCCATCAGTAAAAGCGATATGCTGGACGATGAGCTGAAAGAAGCAATTGCTGCAGAGCTGCCGAACGATGTACCACATGTGTTTATCTCGTCTGTGACGCAACAGGGATTGCCACAGCTGAAAGATATGTTGTGGAAGGCTTTGAATACAACTACTGAAGAAAAATAATAAAAAAGCTTCTGTCTGCGACAGAAGCTTTTTTATACAATTAATTTTTCAGTCCCAACCAGGCCTTCACTGCCTTATAATCGCTCATATCCACCGTTTTCGCTTTCCTCGCTGCCGTACCTCCTGGCACTAATACGTACCGATACTGCCACCTCTTATTATTGCTGCCATCCGTCCAGGTACCGGCGTCCCCATTCGCGTATAGTTCTACCCCACCCGTAAAGAAAGTTGCCATTATATTCCACCCTGAATAAAGATTCAGGTATGGCAATGCCGTTACCACAGGATCGACGGGTGATCCCAGGTTCAGGTATACTTTCATTTCGCCGGTGCTGATCAGGGTTTCATCCAGCTTAGGGATATCGATATCCGCATAATACCCCAGGGTATCAATCGTACCATCGGTATTATGAATGGTATCTGGTAAAAAAGCGACCGTGAGCCAGTCAGAATAAATAACATTTGCAGTACCGTCATCGCCCTTGGGGCCTGCGGGACCAGCGGGGCCGGTAGCACCCGTTTCCCCCTGGGGACCAGTCTTACCCTCTTTGGTACAACTGGATACACTCGATACAATGAAGGCTACAGCCAATAAGAAAGGGATTGCATTAACAGAACAGAAGATTCGTTTCATGTACAAAAATTTTGGTTGTTATAAATTAAAATTGGGGATGCAGGGGCTTGGATTATCACGTCAACTAAATATACGAAATGCGCCCTCTTTCATCACTAAAATTTTTTGTCTTACTTTACAAAAAATTACCCTGTGAAGTACTTAATCCAAGTTTGTCTTAGCGCCGCATTATTCTGCGCCTGCAAGTCGTCGACCTCCTCGCCACCAGTCTCGGATAGCACTGCTGTAGCTGTTTCATCACCAGCCGATAGTTTGACCGGCCTGTATACCGGCGATTTCGATGGCAAAAAGATTTATATCACGATCAATTATGCCCAAAACAACCACCTCGCCGGGTACAACGTCCACCTGGGTTTGCGCCGTAATGTGAGCGGTAGCTATAAGGTAACCGATAACGGAATTGATATCACCCTCAGTGAACCTGGCGACCATCCGTTTGATGGTAAGTTCACCGTTCACCTCTCCGCTAATGGAGAAAAAGGAACCGGCAAATGGGTTCCCCTGAACAGCACCACCCTGAGCTCCAAATCATTTGAGCTCACCAGGGTTTCACTGACCGGTGATGATGGCGTTGGTTTCGAATATGGCTATCCATTATCCGGCGAGCACCGGGACATTCTCTTCGCCAAAGATGGTAGCTGTACCCTGAACTACTACCAGATGCTCAGTGACTCAACTTTTGCCCAGCAAATGATCACCGTAAGAGGTACCTGGGAAAGAAAAGGAAACGCGGTGCTCGTGACCTGGGAAAAGAGAAACGACATCACTACCCCGGCCACATCGTATACCATTACCTATGAAGGTGAGGGTGAAAACCGCTTCTTAACCGGCGTAGAAACCGCTGACAGTATTCGCTATTGGGTAGGGCCTTGATTATCACACGACAAATATTAAAGAAAGGGGGTATTACCTTATTAGCCGCCGGCATCCTGTTTGCGACCTGGCTGCTCATCAGGCTGAGTATCCCCTATCTTGCCTTTGACAGGTACACCGATTTCCTGATGACCAAACAACGGGTATATCATATCCGGCCCTGGCGGTTCAGCTTCTATATACATGTGTTCATCAGCTTTGTAGTCATGCTCACCGGCCTGCTGCAATTCAGCTGGTATGTAATAAAAAAATATCCCCGTCTGCATCGCAGATCGGGGACAATATATGCAGCGGTAGTACTGTTTTTCAGTGGGCCCAGTGGTTTAGTAATGGCATTCTACGCAAATGGCGGCTTACCGGCACGTATCAGTTTTGTTATCCTTGCGCTCCTGTGGTTATATACCACTGCCATGGGCTGGTATTATGCCAGGCAGCATCAGTGGATGCTACATGGTGCGATGATGCTCCGGAGCTATGCCCTCACCCTGTCTGCCGTGAGCCTGCGCCTGTATGCGTACCTGATAGATGTGTTCAATATCCCTATTCATCCACGTGCTTCCTACATTCTCATTGCCTGGCTGAGCTGGACATTGAACCTGCTCATTGCAGAACTCATCATCAGAAAGCTGGCTAAAATATACCCCATCAAAAAGGCTTAGCGCATACCCAATACAATATCCTTCTTCACAAAATGACCATCATCTTTGATTGCATACGTGTCTTTTCCTAATGCCTTCTGCTCCTTGATCTTGTTATCCTCATATCCTTCCTTTTCAGGATCTTTTTCATACGTGAGCTGATAGTTGGATACTTCGATATCATAGTTCGCATTGATCGTGGCTACTTTGAAAGGATCTTTCAGAATCTTCTGACCGCCAATCAGTAATTTATCGATCAATACTCCTTTGTTGTTAAAGCTGGCAATGTAATATACCGGCAGTGTATTGTCGCCCATTTCATCGACTACACCATAAATCAGGGTGCGGTTGCTATCATTGGCCCTGACCAGTCCTACCCTGTAATATTCAGCACCTACATCCCTGGAAAATGCATAGTCACGCATTTCCGGTACATAGCGTTCGTTGTCGTAAGAAATGATTTTATCTTCTGTCATGTTGGATGCATATTTCATATCCAGCAACAATGGGAATTTTACCTGGGTAAATTCATGGCTGAACACTGCCCATTGCAGTTTATCCGGATCTGTTGCCCCGGACATAGCAGTCATAATGAGATCCTTGAAATCATTTTCATTTACATTTCTCAGGTTGTCCAGGTCCGGATCTTTTTGCAGGTTCTTCAAATTGCCATAACCAAACTCAATGGCGGATACGAGATACGTTTTCGCCTTGTCCTGGTCTCCCAGTTTGGAATAGTAACAGGCCTTGTTGTAAAGCAGTTTATTCAGCGGTTTATAGTCCAGTACATCCGCTATATCATACGCCTGCAATCCTTCGCGCAGTTCGCCCACATCGCCCAGGGCATTTCCCAGTTCATAGTAAGCCTTGGCCTGTGGTTGTGCCAGGATGGATTTTTTGAAGATGGTCACGGCCTGTGACGGGTTCTTCTTGTTGCGGTAAACATCGATGGCCTGCAGGAACAGTTTGTCTGCTTCCTTGCTCTTACCCGAACTGGCATTGGCCACCATCAATACGGTATCGGCTGAGTATAGGTTACGGTCAGTCAATGCGATATCTGATGCTGATCCCTTTTTGCTTTGCGAGGGCCCATTACAGGCAAATAGTGTGGCTGTTGTTACAAACAATAACAATTGACGCATACGAGAATACTTTATAAAGCTAAAGATAATGTAAGATTTTTATAATACGAGGAGAGTTAACAAAGGGGTAAAACTAAGGTTAAGATAGACCATGCCCTCAGTGTAACCAGTAATCCAAAAGATCACCAAAAGGGCACTTCATTATCCCCGGGATATTGAGGTGCCCTTTTGATGACCTTTTGGTGATCTTATAGCACTAAGGCTTCACCCTGATTACAATAGCCCTCCAAGCGGGCCAAGCATGCCGCCCGCCACGCTCTTCATCTCAGATTCCCAGGTATTCTCCGCCGCCTTCAGCGCACGGTTCAGCGCTGTAATCACCAGGTCTTCCAGCTCTTCTTTATTATCTTTTTCCAGCAGTCTTTCAGCTATTTCCAGGCTTTTTACCTCCCTGTTGCCTGTCACGGTTACTTTTACCGCACCATCACCAGCTTCACCATCTACTGTGATCAGGGCCAGACGTTGTTTACTTTCTTTCATTTTTTGCTGCGCTTCCTGCAGCTTACCAAACATATCAAACATGGTAGAATGATTTTAGGCCGCGAAGATATTTCACTTTTCTTTATCTTAACACCCTAAATCAACAGCATGTTGGAAACCAAAGTATGTATTATCGGTGCCGGTCCTGGCGGTGCCGCAGCAGCCCTGCAACTTGCACAACTAGGCGTTGAATGTATAGTAGTAGACAAAGCTGTTTTTCCCCGTGATAAGGTTTGTGGAGATGGATTGAGTGGAAAAGTTATCACGGCGCTTAACCGTATCGACCCAGCCGTTGCAACCCGCCTCAAAGAGGCTCAATTCAAAGTAAACAGCTGGGGTGTCACCTTCGTTTCGCCCGGCCGCCACAGCCTGGACGTTGGGTATCGCCCTGACTACAACAGTAAAAACGAAGGCCATAAGGAAACCCCTATCGGCTATGTGTGCAAACGCATGGACTTTGACAACTTCCTGGTTGACGAAATAAAACGTCGCAAAGAAATCAGTTTATACGAAAATGTAAACGTAGATAAATATGAACTGCAGGAAGACGGCTACCTCGTAAGCGGCAACAAAGGCGAATTCCAGGTAAAAGCCAAACTCCTCATCATTGCCAACGGTGCCCACTCTTCTTTTACCAAAGATGTAGCTGGCATCAGCATGGAGCCTGACCACTACATAGCCGGAATCCGGGCCTATTACAAAAACGTAAGTGGCAACAATCCTGACAACTTTATAGAACTGCACTTCCTCAAAAACCTGCTCCCCGGCTACTTCTGGATCTTCCCGCTGCCAAATGGTGAAGCCAATGTGGGCGTAGGTATATTGAGCGAAACGGTACGCAAAAAGAAGATCAACCTGAAAAAGGAAATGCTGGATATTGTCGCTAATGATCCGGTATTCAAAGAGCGTTTCAAAGATGCAGAGCTGATCAGTAATATCGAAGGCTATGGCCTGCCACTGGGTAGTAAAGTACGTGTGCTCCACGGCGATCGTTATATGCTGGTTGGCGATGCTGCTTACCTGATCGATCCGTTTACCGGCGAAGGTATCGGCAATGCACTCTACTCCGGCAGGATAGCTGGTTTGCAGGCGCACGAAGCCCTGCAGGCAAATGATTTCTCCGCTGCCCAACTGGCGAAATATGATGCAGAAGTATACCGTGTGATGGGCCCTGAGCTGAAACTGAGTTACCGCCTACAAAAGCTGATCCGCTACCCCTGGTTGTTCAATACCCTCATGAAGGTGAGCAGCCGCAACAAACAACTGCAGGAACTCCTCTCCTGCATGTTCTACGAGGTAGACCTGCGCAAGCGACTCACCAAACCATCCTTTTATTTCAAACTACTGCTTAACAGATAACACGTGAAGAAGTCCATCATATCGGGTGCACTCTTAATCAGTACTTTTATGTCTGCTGCCTTTGCACAACAACCACTCTATACGCATAACAGTGCCGGCCACCTGGAACTGACCATCGACGGTGCGGCCCACCTGTCAAAACTGCCACTGAAATGCATGCAGCTGGAATTTCCGTACAAAACAGGCGTGGTATTTACCGATACCTCACTGGTGACCAATCCGCGGAATTACCATCCCGCCTTTTATGGCTGCTACGACTGGCATAGCAGCGTGCACGGTCACTGGATGCTGGTAAGGTTACTCAAATCGTTCCCGGCCCTGCCACAGCACGAACTGATCCTGACCAAACTGCAGCAAAACCTGACGGCGGAACACATTCAGCAGGAACAAAAACTGTTTACCAACAAAGAGAACAAAGGTTTTGAACGCATCTACGGCTGGAGCTGGCTGCTGCAGCTGCAAAGAGAACTGCTCACCTGGAATGCTCCTGAAGGGAAAGCACTGGCTACCAACGTACAACCACTGGCTACACAGTTCTCCAAAGCTTACATCGACTTCCTGGGTAAACTCATGTACCCCATCCGCGTAGGTGAACATACCAACCTGGCCTTCGGCCTCTGCCTCGCGTGGGACTATGCGGTCACCGCAAAAGATCAGCCATTGCAGGATGCAATCAAAGCTGCTGCTATCCGTTTCTACCTGGCAGACAAAAACGGTCCTGTCAGCTATGAGCCAGGCGGCTACGACTTCCTTTCTCCCTGCCTGGAAGAAGCAGACCTGATGTGGAGAATACTGCCCCCTGCACAATACCAGTCATGGATCCAGAAATTCCTGCCAGGACTGTTTGCAAAAAATATTACACTCTTTTCCATTGCACAGGTAAAAGACCGTACCGATGGTAAACTGGTACACCTGGATGGGCTGAACCTAAGCCGTGCATGGTGCCTCTACGGCATTGCCCGTCATGCAGGAAAGAATAACGCCGCCATTCAGGCGCTGGCCAACCAACACCTGGAAGCCGCCATCCCGCATGTAGCCAGCGGCGATTATGCCGGTGAACACTGGCTCGCATCCTTTGCGGTGTACGCGCTGACCGTCGGGAATAACTAATTTCAATATGCGATTCATTCTCCTGATAATATTCCTGTTCATACTGCCAGCCGGACTGATGGCTCAAAAAAACTTCTCTGTGTCCCCAACGCCTGACTGGCTGGCACCTTACAAGCCGGACCTCGGCAAAGCACCGGATGCACGGGAAGTGAGTAACGGCTACTTTCTGCTCCTGCTGGAAGAACAACACCATGCAGAGAAAGATGCGGTGTACAGGCATATTATCAGGCAGATAGTATCGGAAGCCGGTATTCAGAATGGTGCTGAGATCTCAGTGGAATATGATCCTACTTACGAAAAACTACATTTTCACCAGCTGGTGATCCGCCGTAACGGACAGGTGATCAGCAAACTGGATCCCGCCCGCTTTCGCTTCCTGCAAAAGGAAGAAGAACTCTCCCGCTTTATTTACAGCGGTACCTTCACCGCTTACTACATACTCGAAGATGTGCGCAAAGGTGATCAGATCGAATACGCCTACACACTCGAAGGTGCGAATCCTATCTTTGAACACAAATACGCGAATACATTTTACTTCACTTCTTACGATCCCATCGTCAACTATTACAAAGCACTCATTGCAGCGCCGACAAGGAACATACGCTTCAAACCTTTTAATGGCGCACGACTGCCGGCAAAGAGTAGCTGGAACGGCATGCAATTGTATGAATGGAAAATAGCCGATGTGATGCCTGCCGATGAAGATGACAATGCACCGGAATGGTATACCACCATACCTTTTGTACAAGCCAGTGAATACAAATCATGGTCAGAAATCATCAACTGGGGCGCAAAGATCAATACACCGCCCGCACCCGGTGCCAGCCTGCAAAGCAGGATCGCCGAACTGAAAAAACAATCCGGCAACGACAAAACATTGTACCTGCAAAACGCCATGCGCTTTGTACAGGACGACATCCGATACATGGGTATTGAAATGGGTGAATATTCCCATCGCCCCAACAGCCCCGACAAGATTTTAAATCAACGCTTCGGCGATTGTAAAGACAAGTCCCTGCTGCTCACTACCCTCCTGCGGGCTGATGGTATCAATGCCAGCATGGCATATACCAACACTTATCTGAAGGCGCACGTATCAGACTATCTGCCCTCTCCATTTATGTTCAATCATGTGATTGTATATGCACAATTGGGAGACAGCAGTTATTGGATTGATCCTACTATCAGTTATCAGCGCGGACCACTGAGCCAGCATTCTGTGCCCGATTACCAGCAGGCACTTATTATCAAAACTGATGGCAGTGATAAACTCTCCAATATTCCGCAACATAATATAGGAACGCAGACCATTAAAGAGCATTTCACACTACCTGATTCCAAAGGCAAAAAAGGTACCCTCACTGTTCACAGTGTATACACATTGCGATTTGCCGATCAGCAGCGCGATGTATTTGCCAACAACAGTATGAAGGAACAGGAGAAAACCTACCTGGACTACTACAAGAATATTTATGGAGAATTACATACCGATTCTGCACTGAAAACGATTGACAACCCTGTAAAGAATCAATTCAGCGTAATAGAACAGTATGAACTGGAAGAACCCTGGAAAACGGGTGATGAAGAACCGGGACAACTTGAAATTCCTGTGACGGCAGGTATTTTACAGGAAGCATTACCTAAGCTTAGCAAAAAGAAAAATACTACATCGCACGCACCACTGTCTTTGCGTTATCCTTATTCACTGGATTATACCATTGACATGGACATGCCTGTAGAATGGGATTTAAGCTATGATCCTATCAAAATCAGCAATGCTTATTATGCCTTTTCATTTACACCTACAGTGGAAGGCAAACATGTGACATTGAATTATACATTCAAAACTTTCCAGGACAACATTCCAGCCGATTATATAGCGCAGTATGAAAGCGACAGGAATAAAATGGACGATGTTCTTTCTTTTAGTCTCTTCTGGTCGCCGGACAATCCTACAGCAATGGCAGCGCCAGCTGATAATGCGGTGAACTGGGTGACACTCTCACTCGCTATTTTCTTCCTCGCCTTCTTTGGCTGGATAGCATGGAAGTATAATCAATATTCCATTTATCCTGTGCAGGACGTGCTGATACCTGCTGAACTAAGAGGGTTCCTGTTTATTATCGCCTTCTTTGTATTCATTACCCCATTGGCCATGTTACAAGGCATTTTTAACAGCGATTTTTTCAGTTTTAAAGCATGGCTGCAGCTAAGCAAGTCTACACATGTCATCAGCAATACTTCCTTCCTGGAACTCTGGTTTATATTCCGGATGGTGACAGCATTATTCTTCTTTGTATATAGCATTCTGCTGATTGCATTATTCCTCAACCGCAGGGATACATTTCCGAATGCGATGGTGTATTTTATGCTGGCAAGTCTGCTCTTCAAGGTGATAGATACAGGTGTATCACATTATCTATACAAAACAAACTGGGAAATAGTGGAGATTGGAGGTATTGTATACATTTTTGTAAAAGGCATATTGTTCACCCCTTACCTGCTGCAATCACAGCAGGTGAAAGAAACTTTTATTATGCCACACCGCTCAGTGATCAGCAAAGAAAAAGGGTACTGATGCAAATGCTCAATACCCTTTTAATGATGTAGCTGGCGCTGTTTTTAGAAAGACTCTGAATCGAAGATCACTATCTTTTCCCACAGGTGTTTGCAGTTTTCTACGAATGCCAGGTGCACCGGATGTACCTGGTAGGTGTCGTGTCCGGCCTCGTCATTGAACGCAGTGAGCAGGCAATAGCTGTAGCTCTTGTCGATCACTGGCCTGTCAGTATTTGCAGGTTTGCCTACATTGAACGTCACGAGGGTTTCCACAGCGCTGAGGGACTTCACGCCCTCTTCAAATGTTTTGATATCAGCTGCCGAAAGATCTGCTTTCAGATAAAAATTTACAACGTGTACAAACATGTTCAACTTGCATTTTATATGTTAGAAAGAATAGATTGAATTAACTGATCTCGTTGATATATCGCCTTACACTCCGCAGGTTCACGATGTATACCAGTATGATCACCAGTACGGCTGCTCCGGCGGTGCCAGGGCTTATCCATGAAGGTACAAACATCTTATTTGCTGCAAGTATACCAGCTGCTTTCCATTGCAATACCGCAATAAATGCCAGTGCAATGATTGCTGTAAATATATACAAAGGCACGAATTGCCGCATCAGGTATCGCTGCAATTGGCGGGGTGCAGTACCTAAGGTGACCAGCAGTTGTATTTCTTTTTTACAACTGGCAATCACTACCTGTATGAACATGCTGAAGACTAACAACGCAAAGAGCAATAATATCAAACCAAAGAAGCCGATTACAGAAACGATGGTTTGCAAAATTACTTTTGTTTTGCTGTATTTGAGTTTGTCCTGGTTAGTGCTATACCCTTTATCTTCCAGGTATTTGACCAGTACAGGATTGGAAGGATCTTTTGTTTTGATGATCACGCGGCTGGGGGCAGTAGTCTGTCCGCTGCCAAACTTTCCATTCGCCCAGTCCATAAAACTACCTGGCACGAGGAAGGAAGAAATTCTGTCTGAAAATCCAACGATTCTACCCGTGAATTCCTGTGTAAGCAGCCCTTTGGAAATCGTGATTTTCATGGGGAGTGCTTTGATCGTCTCGGGAGAAATCTGTGGCAATCCCTGGCTCAGCGCAAAGCCGAAGTTGTATAGATTAAGGAAATCGTTTGGCAGAATAATAGGAATGGTATTATCCCCCGGTTGCCATTTCCAGTCTTCATTTTTTACATCAATGAAAGTATCGGGTACGGCTTCAAAAAACATATCGGTATAGAAGTGCATATCGCCGGGGGCAGCGGCAGTAACCTTGTACTGGTTGGAGGTAATAAAGCCAAAGGCAGCGGTGAATGGCTGCTTTTTGATATCGGCTATTTCTTCAGGGGTGAACACACTTTTTTCCGGCTGCCCCATCATATCGTTGGTGATCTTCTTGTTGATAACAAGAAAGTCTGCGCTTTCATTCTGGTTCTGCTGGTTGTAGAGCAACTGATCAAAGTCTGTATGCATCTGTATAGCCAGCAGCAACAGGAACATGGCAATACCCAGGCCGGCAGTAGCCATCACCAGGCGGCCTTTGCCTATGCCGGTCTGAATAATCTTTTTGAGTAAGCCAAAAAACGATTGTTTCATAGATTGAAATGTATGTCGTAGGCAAACCTGCTGTCATTGTCCAGGTCTGTTAAAATAAACCCGGCTTTGCGGGCATGGCATTCTTCTGCAATCAGCTCAGCTGCTTTTTGTGCATTAGCATCGTCCAGATGGCTGAAGGGTTCATCCATGATGAGCCATTCGAATGGTTGTACCAGTGCACGGATGATGGCGATGCGCTGACGTTCTCCGTAAGAGAGTGTTTTGCCGCTTTGGCTCAGGATGTGGGACACGCTCAGGCGGGCTGCCATTTCTGCAACCTTTTCAGCGGTGCAAAATGGATTGGGTAGCATTACTCTCTTAAGCTCTATATTTTCCTGTGCGGTGAGTTGGTCAAAGATGCGGAGGTCCTGGAAGACGACGCTGACCTGCTGCTGGCGCATGCGGGCAATCTGTTCTTTCTTGTATGCATCCCAGGATTGGCCATCCACCAGCACCCGTCCGGTATAATCGTTCCGGATGTTGTACAGGTAGTGGACCAGGGTGGTCTTGCCTGTACCCGATGGTGCTTTTATTTTCACAAAAGTGCCGGGAGTAAATGTAACAGCCTGGTTCCAGATCTCCGAAGTACGCTGCAGGATTTTGTCCCTGAGGGGAATGGGAACCAGGTTTTCTAGTTGTAACTGCATATTGCGATTCATATTTTTTAAATCAAAAGATCATCCTGCTCCGAATGAGCAGGATGATCTTTTGATTTAAAATTTCTGTGTCTTTAATATACTACTGATGTATCTGCCTTCTTTTCTTCCTGTACAATTTTGGCAACATTGGTACCAAGATTCACCAGTTGAACCAGGCTGTGCTCATCCTGTTTCTTAAAGTTCAGTACTACTTCAGAATGCTGTGTCTTACCATCGAAAGGATGGGTAATAGCAGTGGCATCTTTCAGCAGGTCTTTTACCTGGCTGGCAATGGCTTTGCCGCTTTCAGGAATTTGGTTGTCAGGAATAGCAGCACTTATCTTTTCGAAGTTGATATAAGCACCCATTGGGTTGCCATTGATTTTGCTGACGAAGCTATTGTCCAGTCCACCGGCTTTGCTCCTACCACCCAGGTAAGCATCCAGCGTAGGCTGATCGTTTGCTACAGCAATCAGTTTATCGTCGATAGACACTGCTGGCATACCTGGCTGTTGAGCCATTTCTGCCAGTACATATTTGTCTCCTTTTTTGGTTACAAATGTCTGCAGGGCAGGTATGCTCATTACTTTTTCAAAAGCTGCCTTATCCCCTACTTTCATGGCAAACACCCATTTCAGGTCAGTCCTGGTTACGGAGTCTTCCGGTACGATAGTGCTTGGTGCTTTTCTTACATTCAGGTCAGAAGCTGCAAAGAACATCTGGCCGTTGAAGGCGTTCAGGATATCGTCCAATGTCAGGTTCTGATTACCGGAATACATACGGATACTGATATTTGCCATACCATCCAGGCCGGTTGCTTTTACGATATCGCCTATCATACGGAAGTCGAAACCGTATACCATAAAGCCAAGGATATTGTCAGAAGGATATTGTTCCAGCAGTTTTACGTCTGCTTCTGATTTACCATATTTCTTGTAGATCTCAGACAGGTCTTTACCAGCATACGATACACCGTCCATTACCACTTTACCTTTCTCGAAGTTTATGGCGCCGGTATAGTAGCTACCTTCCAGCAGTTTCTTCAGGTTTGCAGGAATAGCGGAACCCTGAGAAGCATACATTGGTTCAGGGTTTACATATACGCTCAGGTCAGCATTGTTCTTGAGCAGGTCATGGAATGCAGTGATGTCAGCTGCAGATTCGTCTTTTTTCAGGTGGAAGAGGTGATCGGCCTCTGCTACCCAGGTAGCTTCGGCATCGGTCGATTCGTAACGAACCTGTGTAGCCACGGCGCTATCTACAGCGCTGCTGTCATCCTCATTTTCATCGAAACCGCCACCGGGAATACCGCCTGGTATACCACCATTCTTCAGTTTGTTGGCATCTACACCACGGATGTAAATGACAGTTTCCTTGTTCCAGCCGATTACAGCATCCTGGTCAGCTTCCCATACATACTGGAAGTCAGTCTTCTTTTTCAGGGAGAAGTTCGGCAGGGTCTTTTTCAGGTAAGCTTCGAACTTGCCAGCATCTTTCAGGCCACCGGTGAGGGTCACGTAAGACTGTTGGTTATTGTTGAATACAACAGATACGAAGAAATTATTCTGAAGGTCCACACCCGAGTTTTCAGCATCTTTCCATGCTTTCATAGCAGGATTGGCGGTATCCTTATCCTGCAATATGGAAATCACTTTTTCCATGGTCAGACCGTTGGTCACCAGTTTATTTGTGATCTGCTTGCTGTTGATGCTCAGCACCACACCTGCGGTTTTAGGGATATATTTGCTTTGATCAGGTACTTTCGAACATGCAGACAATATAACTGCCGCAGTAACAGCAGTTAACAAAACTTTGGAAAACATTTTTGTCATAAAAAGGGGATCTGAAATTTAATAATATAGATATACTGGATGCTAAAGTACTTTGTTTTTCGTTAGTAAAGCTATGAGTGGATAATATTAAGTTACAGCTTTTTTAGATATGTGGCTGTTTTCAGGGATATCGCAATCCATTCATTTATATTGAGTATTATAAAATTAAATGCTGCAATAGTTTTATACCTTTGCACTAAGGTTTCCAATCATGATCACTAAATCCTATTATTGAAACGCTATCATGTACCTGATCCTGTTACAATATATCAGACCTGTCGCTGCCATAGAACACTATATGGAGCAGCATAGAGCATTTCTTGACAAGTACTATAAGAGTGGTAAATTTATTTTGGCAGGTCGCAGGAAACCTAAATCCGGTGGCCTGATCATATGCAAAGCAGGGAGTCGCAAGGAAGTAGAGGAAATCATGAGCGAAGATCCGCTGGACAAGTTCCAGCTGGCGCTGTATGAAATCATCGAGTTTGAGCCTACCTCCTATGTCAACGAGCTGCAGGCTTATCTGTCGTAACTACTATTATGCCAACAAAAAAGACTGACCAAAGTCTATTCAGTCAGTCCTTTTCCTGTATGTAATACATTTACTGCTTGTCACCCTCGAAATCGAGGATAACAGAATTGATGCAATACCGTAAGCCTGTTGGCGGAGGGCCGTCGTCGAATACATGTCCGAGGTGGGCTTTGCAGCGACCACACATTACTTCGGTCCGGTGCATACCGTGCGAATTGTCAGGAGCATAGATGACACTGCCTTTGGTCACCGGTTCAAAAAAGCTGGGCCAGCCGCAGCTGCTCTCAAACTTGGCATTGGATACGAACAGTGGGTTGCCGCAGGCGGCACAATAGTAAGTGCCATTATCTTTTGAATTCCAGTATTTGCCTGTAAAAGCCCATTCTGTGCCTTTTTCCCGTGCTATATGATACACTTCGGGAGTTAAGCGCTTTTGCCATTCTTCATTAGTCAGACTCACCTTGTTGGTATCCGTCCGGGAATATACATCACTCTTTTTTTCGTCTTCCATATGCTGATTTTTTCCCTAATCAAATACGTTTTTATACTGCGAGGGTCAAAATTATCAGATTCCCACAGTAGATGGTTGAAAATCACGGCGATTAACGACTTGTTAACAAGGTGGAAATGTTAATAACATATCCACACTATCCCCAAAGCGCCGAAAGGCCCGCCAATACAGCACTTTGTGGAAATAACAAAACGCTAGTTCACATTTTGCCAGCATCTTATCCCCGCCTCCGGAATCAACAGTAAACTTTCCTAACTTTACGGCATAAAGGCACATTATACGTGGCGAACATTATCAATCTATTACCAGACAACATAGCCAATCAAATCGCAGCAGGTGAGGTGATCCAACGGCCAGCTTCAGCAGTGAAAGAACTGCTGGAAAATGCGGTGGACGCTGGTGCAACGGAAATTCAACTAATCATCCGGGATGCCGGAAAAGAACTGGTACAGGTAATTGATAATGGTAAAGGAATGAGTGAAGCAGATGCCCGCATGTGTTTCGAGAGGCATGCCACCTCTAAAATCCAGACCATTGAAGACTTGTTCCAGATCAGAACGATGGGCTTCCGGGGTGAAGCGCTGGCTTCAATCGCCGCCGTATCGCAGGTCGAACTGAAGACCCGTATGCGCGGTACAGACATTGGCACTTATATCGAGATCGACAATAGTGCCGTCAGGAAACAGGAACCCTGCCAAACGGCGGAAGGAACCTCTATTGCAATGAAGAACCTCTTCTTCAACGTACCAGCCCGGCGTAACTTCCTGAAAAGCAATGCCGCCGAGATGAGACACATCGTAGATGAGTTCATCCGGGTAGCCATGGCTTTTCCACAAATCCAGTTTACCCTCCTCAACAATACACAACAGCTCTTCTACCTCGAAAAAGGATCCCTGAAGCAGCGTGTCATTGCTATCCTCGGCCAGCACTACAACTCAAAGCTGGTAACTGTAAAGGAAAGTACTGACTATATGGACGTTCACGGGTTCGTAGGTAAACCGGATGCCGCCAAGAAAACCAGGGGCGACCAGTTCTTCTTTGTCAACAACCGCTTTATCAGGAGCCCCTATCTGAACCATGCAATCATGACGGCCTATGCCGATATGATCCCGGCAGATAGCTATCCATTATACGTACTGTTTATAGACCTCGATCCGGGGCATGTGGATATCAACGTGCACCCGACCAAGCAGGAAATCAAGTTCGACGACGAAAAGGTGATGTATGCATTTGTACAGTCAGCTATCAAGCATTCACTGGCACAATTCAATGTGATGCCCACCCTCAACTTTGAACTGGATCCCGATATTCAGCAACTGGATGCCGTGAGCCAGCCATTTACCGCTGAGCGCCAGGAACAGTCCGCCACTACTTCACTGTACAAGAGCTTTACCCAGGCCAACCAGGCACACGTGATCGATAAGAGCAGCAGTAACCTGAAACACTGGAAAGACCTTTACGATATTGGCAAATCCTCCGATTCTTATAGCAGGGAAGAGCGGGAAGCACCCCTGACACAGCCATCACCGGCTGTGGGCTTCGAAAGCCGGTCATCTACCGCTTCTGTGATTGACGAACGCTGGCAGGACAATACCATCGATCAGAAAGTACCCGTACAGGTACACCAGCAGTTCATCCTGTCACAGATCAAGTCAGGCTTTATCCTGATCGATCAGCAGGCTGCACACGAGCGCATTCTCTATGAACGTTACCTGCGTGCCCTGCAGGAAACACCGGTACCGGCCCAGCAAAGCCTGTTCCCACAAACCCTGCAGCTGCCACCAGCCGATGCTGCCCTGATCAGTGAAATGCTCCCTGACCTGCAGGTGCTGGGTTACGACCTGGAACCTTTTGGCAACAATACCTTTGTAGTAAGAGGTACACCGGCAGATATCCAGAGTGGCAACGAACAGGCTAGCATCGAAGGACTGCTGGAACAGTTCAAACACTACAGCAGTGAACTGAAGGTTAATAAACGGGAACAACTCGTGCGATCTATGGCGAGAAACAATGCCATCCCTTCCGGCAGATCACTGACCACAAAAGAAATGCAGAATATTATAGATGAACTTTTTGCCTGTGCCATGCCAAATGCGGCACCCGGTGGAAAGTATACGTATATATCATTTAAACTGACCGACCTCGCTAAGATGTTCGGCGGTTGATAAAAAAACAAAACGTCATGCCTCCCGGCATGACGTTTTACATAATAGGGAATACGGGTTTCAGGGCCTCGTATAGTTTTATATACACCTCATACCCTTTTTGATAAAGTTCCGCTTTGGCCGTGTCCGGTTCAAAAACGGTTTCCTCCCCCGCAGTAAGGGCTATTTTTAATTTCGTAGCGGCAGCCGCCAGCATCACGGCGCCCATTGCAGATGCATCACTCTCCTTCGTCATATACATGGGTTGCTGGAACACATCTGCCAGTAGTTGCACCCACTCTTTTGAGGCTGTAAACCCACCGCTCACTGAGATCTTCTTTACCTCCCCCGTCGTTTCTTCCAGGGCTTTCGTAATACTTAATAACCCATAAGCCATCCCTTCCAGTATCGCCCGCATAAAGTGCCATTGGGTATGCTGTGGTTGTACACCAATAAAAGCACCCTTTGCATGTCCATCCCATACAGGTGCTCTTTCTCCATGTAGATAAGGCAGGCAGATTACGCCTTCTGCTCCCGCAGGGGTAGCAAAGGCCTGTTGTAAACCTGCATCTATGTTCATCCCTGCTTTCAGAAATTTATCCAGGTACCATTGGAGCAATACACCTCCATTGTTGATAGCACCCCCTATTACAAAACGGCCCGGGGTCAGGATGTAAGTAAACAATCTGCTGTACTGATCCGTCATGGCAGCAGGTATTGCCATTCTCACGGCGCCACTGGTACCAATAGTCAGGGACGCATGGCCGGCATCGAGGGCGTTACTGCCTAGTTGTGCCAGGCAACCGTCGCTGGCGCCGGCTATGAATTTTGTATCCACAGGGATATTCAGCTCTGCCGCAATAATAGGGTCTAAGCCAGTGAGAATGGTATCGCTGCTCACCGCCTCCGGCAATTGTTTTTCAGTAATGCCCGCGAGACTCAGGGAATCTGCATTCCAGCGAAGTTCATGGATATTGAATAGCCCTGTAGCAGAAGCAATGGAATGATCGGTGATGTACTTACCGAAGAAATGATAGAAGATATATTCTTTAATGCCGATGAAGCAGGCAGCCTGTTTGTATAATTCCGCTTCATTCTCCTTCCACCAAATAATCTTGCATAATGGACTCATGGCATGGATAGGAGTACCTGTCTGCTCATAAATTTTACATCCTTGCGGAGTACCTCTCAGCTTGTCTGCAACGGCCTCACTCCTGTTGTCTGCCCAGATGATCAATGGCGTCAGTTGCTCCCCCTGTTCCGACATCATCATCACGCTGTGCATGGCACTACTGAAAGATATAGCCGCCGGCGCCTCCCTCATAGTAGTAGCTACATTACTGATCCCACTCTTCACTGCTGCCAGAATGTAGGCAGGGTCTTGTTCACTATATCCCGGCCTGGGTTGCCGTATAGTATATTCATGCTGGCAGTGCGCCTTTACGCTCCCATCCTCTGTTACCGCTATCACTTTGGCACTGCTGGTTCCTATATCTACTCCGATGATGTATGCCATTGCTATATTTTACCTTCTTTCTTTAAAAATAAATTTATAATTTAAAACCCGTATAAGACGCAAATAGCGATCCACGATATGGTATAAATCAGTCTCAACTAAATAAACATTGTTAATATGGTCCACGAAAAAAACACCCCGGGAAATCAGGTCTCCCGCCGATCGTTTCTGAAAGATGGCGCACTTGCAGCTGCCGGATTTATGATCGTGCCGCGTCATGTATTAGGTGGAAAAGGATTCATTGCACCCAGTGACCGCCTGCGTGTAGCTGGTATTGGCGTTGGCGGAAAAGGAGAAAGCGATCTGGAGGAAATTGCAAAAGGCCCTTCTGACATAGTCTACCTGTGCGATGTAGACACCCGCCGTGCTGCGAATAGTGTAAAGCGCTTTCCAAAGGCTAAGTTTTACAAAGACTTCAGGGAGATGCTCGACAAGGAGCATAAGAACATAGATGCGGTGACGGTATCCACACCGGACCACCAGCATGCTGTTGCTGCTATGGCCGCCATGCAGCTGGGCAAACACGTATACGTGCAAAAGCCCCTCACCCACGACATCTACGAAGCACGCATGCTTGCCGAAGCAGCCAAAAAGTACAAAGTCGTAACCCAGATGGGCAACCAGGGCTCCAGTGGCGATGGCGTACGCCAACTGCGTGAATGGTACGATGCCGGCACTATTGGCGATGTACACACCGTATATTGCTATACCGACAGACCTGTATGGCCACAAGGCATTCCCTGGTCAGACATGAAAGCTCCCGTACCTGCAGAACTGGATTGGGACCTGTGGTTGGGTACTGCCCCTTACAAAGATTACATTGATAAACTCGTTCCGTTCAACTGGCGTGGCTGGTGGGATTACGGTACCGGGGCCCTCGGCGATATGGGTTGCCACATCATCGAACCGCCATTCCGTACCCTGGGCCTGGGCTCTCCCAAGTCAGTAGAATGTAGCGTTGGTAGCGTATATGTAGATGAATTCAAGAGAGGCTACTTCCCTGAAAGTTGCCCTCCATCCTCTCACGTAATCCTGAAATTCGAAGATCACAAAGGCAAGGAAGTAACCCTTCACTGGATGGACGGTGGTATCCAACCTGAAAGACCTGAAGAACTGGGCCCCAATGAAGTAATGGGGGACGGTGGTAACGGCGCTATCTTTATCGGTACAAAAGGTAAAATGATGTGTGGTACCTATGGTCGCGATCCTAAATTGCTGCCTACCAGCCGCACCCAACAGGTGAAAGTACCACAGAAATATGCACGCGTGCCGGAAGGTCACTATGTACAGTGGGTAAATGCTGCTATAGCTGGTTATAACAGTGATAAAGACAAGGCGATCTCCTCTCCTTTCTCTATTGCAGGTCCGCTGACTGAAGCACTGCTGATGGCAAACCTGGCCATCAGAAGCTTCGACATCCGCAAGGAAGAAAATGGTAAAACCACTTATCCGGGCCGTTATGTAAAACTGCTCTGGGATAATAAGAATATGAAGGTGACCAACTTTGACGATGCAAATCAGTTCGTGAAGAGAACTTATCGTCAGGGATGGAGCCTGGGAGTATAAGATTTTTTTTGACCTTAATGAGGCTGGCTTGTAGTTGCAGGTCAGCCTCATGTATTGTAAATCAATTATTTACTATACCTTTATCGGAAGTGCTAATCCCGCTTTTTTCCTGATACTATGTACTGGTTAAGATTGTCCCCTCTTTTGTTACTATTGGTCGCAACTGCATGTAAAAAGACTATTCTCTCCGAAACAGTCAATCCCGTAGAAGAGAAGCCCACAGCCCCCTCCTCATTTCAGGGCCTGATCATAGATGATGAGCGGCACCCCATTCCCAACGCAATGGTATTTTGCGGCGATCTAAGCACCACGACTGATTCCAGTGGTCACTTTTCGCTTTCCAATGTCACGGTCGATACGAATGCTGCTGTTATCTCTGTTAAAAAAGATGGTTATATCAATGGGTTCCGTACCTTGATGGCGCATGCTTACGGCCAGCAATACCTGGAGGTGACCCTGAAGGCCAGGGATCTTACAACTTCGTTTTCCGGTAGTGCGGTGGGCAATATTGGCTTTACAGGTGCGAATATCGTATTCTCGCCCAACCAGATCCATACTGCCAGTAACCAGGTCTATAAGGGCACAGTAGCTGTGGCTGTAGATATCATTGTTCCTTCCGACCCAGACCATCCAACCCGCATGGCGGGCGATCTGAGAGGGATTGATAACAATGGTAATGTAGTGGGGCTGATCTCTTATGGCCAGGTGGCTGTTGACCTGCTGGATACCAGCCATGTGGCATTACACCCGGATGGTGAGCACCCCGTCAATCTTACTGTATCGATACCGGGTCCTTACCGGGCAAACGCCCCTGCCCAAATTGGCCTCTTTTACCTGGATACCGTCAGCGGATATTGGAAACAGGAAACACTGGGGTATAAACAAGGCAATGAATTTACCGGCAATATCCGGAACGGTACCCGCTGGCTTTTTGCAACTACCTATCCGCAGGTGACGCTGGATGCAAATATTCTGCAACAAGTTGGTGTACCGGCTGGCAATCTGCTCACTACAATAGCGACCAAAATTGACTTCATTCCCACCTACAGTTATACCAATTCCGCTGGCCGCTACCTGGGAAGAGTAGCCGCCAATCAGCCATTAGTTCTTACCCTCACTGATCCCTGTGGTAACCTCGTGTTCCAGAAAGAAATCGGCCCCTATAGCGCATATACCACCCTAGACCTGAATACCGGTAATCTGGCTATTTGTACTCCCTGAAAATCTATAGGTGTCCCAAATACGTTAATTAGGACGACTATTCCTGTGACCGATTGCCAACTATAAAAGAGTGATACATTATGCTGTACTGTATTCGGGGGTTTATGCCCATAATTTTGATGCTGTGCATGCTGACAGCCTGTAAAAAAGAATACAGCCTGGAAGGAATGCCGGGAGTACCCGTCGATTACGCCCCCTATACTAAAGGCGCTGTGTACCATTACATGTATAATACGCAAACCGATACCTCCTATTATTCCCTGACTATCACCGGCGATACCCTTATTCAGGGTAACACCTATTTCATACAAAGTGATGGTTATAACCTGCAATACAACAGGTACAGCGGGGGTATTTATTATTACTACGAACCTGCTTATACATCATCGACCTCCAGTCATCCGGCAGCCGTTCGCCCGGTATTGTATGACTATTATCCGCTAAACGGACACTGGTCCGATACGGTAAAAGCCACTACCTTTTCAGGAAATCCGGAAACAGCTCTACTGGATTATCATATTATTCAAAAAGGAACACCCAAAACTGTTCTGGGCACTACCTATTCGAAGGTGATAGGTGTAAAGCAGGACAGCTATATTATTATTGAAGGGAAAGCCTATAGCCTGGGCACCATCGGCAATTATTATTATGCAGATAGTGTAGGACTTATTGAAAAAGATTCTCCTACTGATACGATACGCCTGATCAGCTATTCTTTAAAAAACTAGTAGCTTTCATACACCTGCGTCAGGAAATGCTCCACTTCCCTTCGGACTGTGGAGGAGCTATTGTTGTGATTATTTACGAGCACACTGAACACCAGTGTTTTATTTTTCTTAGTGACAAGGTATCCGCTCAGGGCTACTACGCCTGTGAGGGTACCGGTCTTTGCATGTACAAACTGCTCCTTGTAATAATTCTTCAGCGTGCCTTTACCTCCTGTGGCAAACAGGCTATAAAGACGGGAAGTAGGATATGTTTTATACATGTCGGAGAGTACATACACAAAATCTCTCGGAGAAAAGAGATTGTAACGTGATAAGCCACTGCCATCGGCCCAGTTAGGGGTATCAGGCAGTCCTTTTAAATAGTGATCCAACATGTAGCTGATCATGTGCTGTGTACTGATCGTGTCAAAGAGTTTCCCCGCACACATCATGAGTGTTTGCTCTGCAAAGAAATTATCGCTTCTGTGCATCATGGGCAGAAAGAGAGAATCAGCGGGAATACCGTGCATAAGCTGCAAACCGGCAGGGGCCTGGGGAGCAATGTACACGGGCTTGTGCAGGGTATCCTGCAGGCGGAAAGCCAGGTCTTGCAAACCGCCGGTAATGAATGGCACTTCCTCCTCTTCCAACTTATTTACAGTACTATTGTAGCCCATAGAGAAGCGGTTGCTACGCTCATCCCTTTTTACTTCCAGCTCAGTGAGTTGATTATTTTTGTTGGTAGTGAGCTCGTACATCTTTGGAATGATGTACAGGCTATCTCCATGATGACGTAGTCTGGCTACGTTGCCATACATAGGCCATTCATTCAGCTCTGATTGATAGTAATCTGCATAATCGTTCCATGACCAACCATAGCCAAAGCGCGCATTCTCATTTTGGGCCGGAACAATTTCTATTTTCTTACTGGTTTGTTGCAGCAACCGGAAAGCTGGCTGCAGTGTATAATCCGGATGCAGGAAAGCCGGATCCGCTGTGCCCTGTACATACAACACTGAGTCAGTATCCAGGTATTTGATAGCAGGAAGGGAATCTCCGAGTAGCAACAAACCTGTGTACAGAGAAAATATTTTCATGTTGGAGGCGGGTGTAAAGTAGTGGTCCTCCTGGTAGTTATACCAATATTTACCAGTAGCAGGTTCATAGATACAAATGCCCACGTGCGCCTGCTTCAACGCTTTGCTGGCAAGCAATTCTTTTTCTGACCAGGTTCGGATTTTAGTGTACTGTGAAAACACGGGTTGTTGCAAAAGGAACAACAACATGACAACAAATAAGATTCTGCAATTCCTCATGCTTCAATATAATAAATAGTCCGGGCTTTTAAAGGCCCGGACTATGCGAAAGTTAAACGTATCTCGTAGTACCAGGTTTTGCTACAGGATAATTCCCATCTGCATCCGGCAATATCTGCGGTTTCGCATCAAATGCATATGTAGCTGGTTGTAAATTCAGGTCCAGCTTCAATGCCTGATCAAAAGGAATGACCTGCCCGGAGTAGGTAGCCAATCTGCCTATGATAGCAGTAAGCGTAGTCTTCGCAGCCCGCTCTGCGTCCTGGTATTTGAATACTCCTTTGGCGACTGCATCAAAGAGTTCATCATGCTCCGACTGATACGGCTGGTTCTCCTGTTTCTTGTCAAACTGGTACAGCACCTTTCCCTTGTGATCCTGAATCACAGCCCTGTCGCAAATAATGCGGCCTTTGGTGCCTGAGATCTCTTCATCTACCCGGCTGGCGCTATCTTTCCAGTGACGGCACTGGCTATTCATGGCCACGCCATTTGCAAAGCGATACTCTACAGCATGGTGATCGTATATTTCACCAAATTCCTTGCCTGTGCGAATCTGGCGCCCACCCATGCCTACGGCTGTCACCGGGTATTCATTCATGAACCAGTTGCCTACATCTATATTATGAATATGCTGCTCTACGATATGATCTCCACAGAGCCAATTGAAATAATACCAGTTGCGCATCTGGTATTCCATCTCTGTATATTCAGGTTTGCGGGGTCTTACCCACAGGGCACCCTGGTTCCACCACACATTCATCGAAGTAATATCCCCGATAATGCCATCCTGCGCACGTTTAAACAGTTCTCTGTAAGAGTTTTGATAGCGGCGTTGCAGACCTACTACTACGTTCAGCTTTTTTGCCTTCGCTATTTCAGCAGCAGCCAATACTCTTCGGATACCAGCAGGATCTGTAGCCACCGGCTTTTCCATGAAGATATGCTTGCCCTGTTTTACCGCTTCTTCAAAGTGAATGGGTCTGAAACCCGGAGGGGTGGCAAGTATTACCACATCTGCCAGCGGAATGGCTTTCAGGTAAGCATCGAAGCCTACGAATTTATGTTCCTCTTTTACATTCAACCGGCCAGGGTTATCACCTAGCTCCCCTTTTATGTTTTCATAGCTTTCGTTCAGCCGGTCAGCAAAGGCATCGGCCATAGCTACCAGTTGTACATTCTGTTTTGTGCTCAGGGCTTGTACAGCAGCACCTGTACCGCGGCCTCCGCAGCCAATCACAGCGATCTTAATAACATCGCTGGCGCCGGAGAAAAAATTGGCCTGACTGATTAAAGGCAGGGTTAACAGTCCTCCTGCCAGCAGCGAGGATTGCTTTACAAAGTCACGACGACCTGAGTGGAATTCTTTTTTTTGCATGATAGTGAGTGTTTTAACATGTTATCTGGAACCAATATATTTATCCAGCACGTCAGCAAAGAACTGCTCGGCTTCTTCTTTTGTGGGTTGCTTTACAGGGCGGATAATGCGAAATCCGATAAAAGGTGCATCGGCATTCCACCACTTGCTTTTAGGTATCTGGGGGTCGCGTCTGTTCCAATCCGGATCAGATTTCAGGCGGGCCGCACTGCGCAGTTGTGCCGCATTATCCTGGTAATTGCCCCCTTTGATGCTACGGGGCGTCTTGGAAGTAGGTTGCTTCCATGGATCTGTGTCGGGCGCCTGTTCCAGGTAGTGAACATCATACTGATCGAGTGTCCATTCTGCTACATTGCCCAGCATATCGTACAGTCCCCAGGCATTGGGCTGCAATTCCCCTACTTTGTGGTACCTGCCATCGCTGTTGCCTGCATACCAGGCGTACTGTTTTAAGCTGGCGCTGTCCTTGCCAAATGGATAAGCAGTAGCAGCTCCTGCACGACAGGCGTATTCCCATTCTGCTTCTGTAGGCAGGCGGTAAAAAATGCCGGTTTTCGCATATAGCCAGCGACAGTACATCAGTGCTCCGTATTGGCTCATACTGTTTGCCGGAAAGCCTCCCTGCTTACCCATACCCAGGGTGAGGTCTATGTATGGCGGGCTGGGGCGGGTCATACCATCCGGAACGGGGGTTTTGTCCTTTTCTGCATCGGCATACACATCGTATTCATCAAAAGTGACTTCGTGTGCGCCCATCCAGAATGCCCCGATCTTTACCTGTTGGCGGGGGCCTTCGTCTTCCTTCCTGCCTTTTTCCGAGACAGGGCTCCCCCAGCTGAACGAACCAGCAGGAATAGGCACCATCTTAAAAGACACTGTAGTACCAGGAAGGGTAGCCGTATATGGCTGGTTGGGCGGACTATTGTCCTGGCCGGATACCCATTGGGTGATCAAACAGCCGAGTGACAGTGCAAGCAATTTGTTTTTCATAACACCGGTTTAAAGAATCGATAGTGAATTTATTAAATCGATTGCGGCAAAGCAATGTTTTTTATACATTTAATAATCTCATGCAATAAACATTACGTTATGGAAAGAAGAAAATTCTTGCAGCAGGGCACCCTGGCAGGTCTGTCAACCCTTGCATTCAATGCTGCCACTGCCGCAGCCATTCCCTCGGTAACCGAGGCTGGAAAGCCTTTTAACCTGAACTATGCCCCCCATGATGGGATGTTTAAAAACAGCGCCGGCAACAATGTACTGGACCAGATTCAATTTATGTACGACCAGGGTTTCCGGTCTTTTGAAGACAATGGCCTTATGAACCGCGATGTGGCCGAACAGGAAAAGATTGGCAACCTGCTGGCGAAACTGGGTATGCAAATGGGCGTATTTGTGATAGACGGTGGAGACAACTGGAAGACCTCCCTCACTACCGGCAAACAAGAGTTCAGGGATACCTTTGTAAAGGTATGCCGCAAGGCACTGGAAACCGCAAAACGAGTGAATGCCAAATGGGCTACATTCGTACCCGGCTACTTTGAGCGCAACCTCCCTATCGGCGTGCAAACAGGCAACGTCATTGAAGCGCTTCGCCCCGGCGCCGCCATCCTGGAGTCACAAGGCCTCGTGATGGTGCTGGAGCCCCTGAGCGACAATGCAGACCTCTTTCTCCGTACAGCAGAACAAACCTATATGATATGCAAAGCGGTGAATAGCCCCAGTTGTAAAATACTCTATGATATCTACCACATGCAGCGCAATACCGGCAACCTGATACCTGTGATGGATTTGTGCTGGGACGAGATCGCCTATATTCAGATCGGAGACAACCCCGGCAGAAAAGAACCCACTACCGGCGAGATCAACTACAAGAACATTTTCAAACATTTACATTCCAAAGGATACAAGGGCGTACTGGGCATGGAGCATGGTAATGCCCACCCCGGAAAAGAAGGAGAGATAGCACTGATAAAGGCTTACAGGGAAAGCGATGCATTTCTGTAATTTCCTTACCTTTCATTCAAATTTATCTGTATGAATTTCCTGATCCGCCTGTTAATTAGCGCCATCGCAGCCATGGTTACGGCTTATGTGTTGCCTGGTGTAAATATTAACAGCTTCACTACCGCTCTTGTACTGGCAATTGTATTGGCGATACTGAACCTGCTGGTAAAACCTATCTTAATACTGCTCACATTGCCCGTGACCATCATTACTCTTGGGCTATTTCTGTTAGTCATCAATGCGGTCATCATCATGATAGCCAGCTCGCTGGTGCGTGGATTCAAGGTAGATGGATTTATATGGGCATTGCTGTTCAGCCTTGTGCTCACAATCGTTACAGGCATTATGAATAGCCTGGCAGGGACCAGCCATGAAGACTGATGTACTTCGACCGCACACATATCAGTGATAACCAATTGCTGGGCTTTTACAAAGCCTTACTTTACCCCCGGCTGGTGGAGGAGAAAATGTTGTTGCTACTGCGGCAGGGAAAGATAAGTAAATGGTTTTCCGGTATAGGGCAGGAAGCGATTGCCGTAGGCGCCACTTTAGCCCTGGATGAAGATGAATGGATATTACCACTGCATCGTAACCTCGGTGTATTTACAACGAGGCAGATGCCATTGCAACAGTTGTTTCATCAGTGGCAGGGTAGTCCGCTGGGATATAGTAAAGGCCGGGAACGATCTTTTCATTTTGGCAGCACAGCGCACCACATTTTTGGGATGATCTCTCACCTCGGGCCACAGCTATCCGTGGCGGATGGTATTGCACTGGCTGCTCAGCTCAAAAACTTAGATAAAGTGGTTCTGGCCTTTACGGGCGAAGGCGGTACCAGCGAAGGCGAATTTCACGAAGCGCTGAATGTGGCAGCAGTGTGGGGCCTGCCTGTGATTTTCTTAATTGAAAATAACGGCTATGGGCTGAGTACCCCGGTAGCAGAACAATATCGCTGTGAACAGCTGGTACAGCGGGCAGCAGGATATGGCATGCGGGGCATGCGCATCAACGGGAATAATATCCTGGAGGTATACCATGCGGTGCGCGAAGCAAAACGCCATACCTTGCAGGAAAGGCAACCAGTATTGATAGAGGCCATGACCTTTAGAATGCGGGGGCATGAAGAAGCCAGTGGCACAAAATACGTTCCCCCTGCCCTGCTGGAGGAATGGGCGAAACAGGACCCGATCTTACATTTTGAAAAGTTCTTACAGTTTTTGAACCTGGCAGATGATTCCATCCGGGAGTCACTAAAACAGGAAATTGATCACGATATACAGGCGGTATTGCACGAAACTGTGCATACTTTTAATTTAGATGAGGAGCCGCTTGATGTGTATGCGCCAGCACCGGCCCCCATAGCTCCTACTGGTGCTGTATCAGAAAAACGGTTTATTAATGCTATTGCCGATGCCCTGCATCAGGCTATGGACCTGCATCCTGATCTTATTCTCATGGGCCAGGATATAGCGGAGTATGGTGGCGCATTCAAGATCACAGAGGGATTGGTGGGCTTATACGGTAAGGAACGGGTACGCAATACTCCCTTGTGTGAGAGTGCTATAGTAGGTGCCGGATTGGGCTTGTCAGTGATGGGCTATAGAAGTATGGTGGAAATGCAGTTTGCCGACTTTGTTACCTGCGGATTTAACCAGATTGTAAACAACCTCGCGAAGATTCATTACCGCTGGGGCCAGCATGCCAATGTGGTTATTCGACTGCCTGCAGGGGCCGGTGTAGGGGCAGGCCCCTTCCATTCACAGAGTAATGAGGCCTGGTTTACGCATACACCGGGATTGAAGGTAGTGTACCCCGCTACCCCTGAAGATGCAAAAGGGTTGTTGCTGGCAGCATTGGCAGATCCCAACCCGGTATTGTACTTTGAACATAAAGCCTTGTACAGGAGCATCAGTGGCCCCGTGCCCGATGCACCTTATACAATAGAGATAGGGAAAGCAAAGGTAGTGCAGGATGGAGACGATGTCAGCATCATCACTTATGGTGCAGGAGTGCATTGGGCACTGGAATATGCGCATCAGCACCCGGAGTTGTCTATATACATCCTGGATTTGAGATCTCTGCAACCACTGGACTTTAATGCTATTCACCAGGCGGTGGTTGCCACCGGCAAGGTCCTGGTGCTACATGAAGCGACCCTGACCGGCGGATTCGGTGGTGAGATTGCCGCATGGATAGGCGAACACTGCTTCAAGCAGCTGGATGCTCCCGTTATGCGCTGTGCATCTCTGGATACTCCCGTACCTTTTGCTGCAGAACTGGAAGCAAATTTCCTTGCGAAGTCAAGACTGCATGAACGTGTACAGACATTACTGGAATATTAAGCTTCGGAAATTTTCCTCCTTTTTCTAAAATGAATGTGCTAACTTGCACCCCGGATCATTAAACAATTTTTTTATGTTGCTTGCCGTAGTTAATAACGTAGAAACCACAGATTTTTTCAGAGCTGGAGATGCATTTGCTCATTACGCTACATATGTAGTAATCGGTTTATTTACTGCAATGTTCCTGGTTGCTGCGTTTAAGTACGTAAAACGCTAATATTCAACTTCTTCATGATACTAAAGAGCTGTCTTAAATAATTAAGACGGCTTTTTTATTGCCCTTCACTACCTTTGCATCATGGATCAGTCGCACGGAAGAATCTATACCTTCCACTTTATTATGCTATGCCTTAGCAATGCACTGTTTTCCGCCAGCTACAACATGATGCTACCAGACTTGCCTGCTTACCTCAGCAGCATGGGCGGCGAACAATACAAAGGCTATATTCTCGCTTTGTTTACACTCATGGCAGGCCTGTCACGCCCTTTTAGCGGTAAACTGACAGATACCGTTGGCCGCGTTCCGGTAATGATTTTCGGCTCCGTGATCTGTGTGATCTGTAGCCTGCTCTATCCCCTGGTTAGCACTGTAGCCGCCTTCTTATTACTTCGGTTCTTTCATGGTTTCTCCACAGGCTTCAAGCCCACCGGTACCGCTGCATATGTTGCCGATATCGTACCCACTACCCGCAGAGCAGAGGCAATGGGCATGGTCGGACTCTTCAGCACTATTGGTATGGCCCTTGGCCCGGCCATAGGCGGATACGTCACCTCTATCTGGGATATTCACGTCATGTTTCAGTTATCTGCCGTGTTCGCCCTGTTATCGGTAGTGATCCTGGTAGGCGGTATGAAAGAAACCCTGCCGAATAAACAAGGCTTCCGCCTCTCCTCACTCAAGATCTCTAAATCCGAAATATTTGAGCCATTGGTACTGGCACCGGTGATTGTTACATTTATCACCTACTATAGCTACGGCGTATTGTTCACTATCATTCCTGATTTCAGTGCATATGTAGGCCTGCCGCCAGCGAGCAAAGGCCTGTTTTATACCTTCTTCACTGCCAGTTCTATCAGCATCCGTTTGTTAGCGGGTAAGGTCTCTGACCGGTATGGCAGATTGCCGGTATTGAAGATCGCGACCGTGATTATGGCTATCGGGGTATTTACACTGGGTGTGGCCAACACGCCTGCGCTTATGCTTACTGCCGCTGTGATCTATGGCATATCTGTAGGGTTAAACTCTCCTGCTGTGACAGCGTGGACCATCGACCTTGGCAGACCGGAACACAAAGGAAGAGCACTGGCTTCTATGTACATTGCACAGGAAGCAGGAATCGGTATAGGCGCTTACCTGTCAGCCTTTGTTTATCATAACGATTCCAGGCTTTTCCCGATCACCTTCTACTCTACCGCTATAGTGACATTGCTGGCTACGGTCTATTTGATCTTTATTTATCAAAATCGCCGGATGCAAACTGTAAAACAATTTGTATTTTCACCAGGCAAGTGGTTTCAACGATAATTCATGCTTAGTAAAATAAAAAATCCCGGCGCTGCAAGGCGACCGGGATTTCTCTTTTAATATTAAGTCTGATTATAGTCTTTCGTACAGTGCTCTCAGTCTTTCTCTTGTCATTTTCTCTTTCCAATCCTTACCCAGCGCATTCTCCCACAATGGAGCCATACCCAGTGACACATCGATCATGATGTTGAATTGCTCATCTGTCAGTCCTTTGGTAATACCCTGTGGAATGTCGATGTTGTGCTTCTTCACCATTTCTTTGAATTCCACTACGCCTTCAGGATAGAATTCTTCCAGCTTGTCGAACACGATACAGTTACCGATGCCGTGCTTGGTACCCAGCAGGTAAGCCAGACCATAGCTCACAGCATGTGCTACACCCACCTGGGAATAGGCGATACTCATACCACCGGCATAAGATGCCATCATCAGTTTCTCGTCAGCATCGTCATCCCACTCAGACTTCTGCAGGAAGATTTCCTGGCACAGGCGCAGGGCTTCTTCACCATAAGAGCGACTGAAAGCATTCAGGTAGGTACCCGTCAGGGATTCTATGCAGTGGATATAGCAGTCCATAGCAGTATAGAACATCTGGTTCTTAGGTACGCCCCTGATTAATTCAGGATCAAGTACAATCTGGTCGAACGGAGTAAAGTCGGAGTTCATACCCAGCTTGCGGGTAGGCCCTGTTAGTACACAGGTACGGCTTACTTCAGCACCGGTACCGGAAATAGTAGGAATACCGGCCTTGTAAACGCCAGGATATTTTACCAGGTCCCAACCCTGATAGTCAGCAGAAGAACCTGGGTTGGTCATCATCAGAGATACCGCTTTGGCCGTGTCCATTACAGAACCACCACCGATACCGATAATACCGCTCACTTCTCCAAATTCAGCTTTCAGCTCATCTCTGAGTTTGTCTACGTATTTGGTTTTAGGTTCGTCAGTTACGTCAATATATACAATTTTGTCCTTGCCTCTCACTGGGATACGCTTAGCGAAAACGTCGTTTCCCTGGAAGAAGTAGTCCACGAAAAATATCATGGGAGCATCTCCTTTACGGCGGGGAGCCAATATTTCATCCAGTTGGTCAAAACATCCGCGGCCATATACCACATAGTCAACCATCTTAAAGTTCCTGAATTTCATCTCGGTCTATTAATATTGTTATAATAATTTTTCTGCTTTCACCAGGTCGTCTGGTGTATCTATCTCCACACCCATGTACTCAGTCACCACCATTTTCATGGAGATGCCATTTTCCAGGTAGCGCAGGCATTCTATTTTTTCAGCGGCTTCCAGCGGGCTTACCGGCATTTGGGTAAAGGCCAGCAGGGTGTTGCGGCGGAATGCATAGATACCGATGTGCTCATAATAAACGGTTTTCACCTGTTTATCACGGGGATAAGGGATTACGGAACGGGAGAAGAAAAGAGCGTTGAACTGTTTATCTACGGCTACCTTCACATAGTTAGGGTCTTCGATGGATGCCCAGTCTTTCAGCTCCTGCATCAGGGAGGCCACCTGTACCTTCTGGCCAGCTTCGCCTTCGAACACCTGGAGGAGTTTTTCCAGCGGCTCTTTCTGGGTAAAAGGTTCGTCTCCCTGTACATTTACGATGATCTCTACATCTTCCCTGTCGGCGATCGCTTCGGCAATACGGTCAGTGCCGCACTCATGCTCCTTTTGGCTCATGACTGCTTTACCACCATTGTTCACAATCTCCTGGTAGATAATATCGGAATCTGTTACGACCATTACTTCGTCGAACACACCTGTTTTCACGGTGCTTTCGTAGGTACGCAGTATTACTGACTTACCTCCCAGTTTAGCCATCAGCTTGCCCGGGAAACGGGTAGCGCCATAGCGGGCAGGTATTAAGGCTACTTTTTTCATTTACAGGGCACTTTTTACTGCATTTACCAGTTTCTCAGCACGCTCAGTTACCTCAGCATCGCTCCAGCCTAAGTTGATAGGTGTGCAGATGCAACGGCTCATGATGGCGTCAGAAGCAGGGAATTGTTTTACTTTGTACAGTTCCATAGCCTGCTGCAGGCCTGGTGCAAAACGGCTTAACACCGTACTTTGCTTGAAGTGTTCCCAGTTGCGGATATAATGCCAGTTGTTATCGTACCAGTAGAAAGCAGGCAGACCGGCAGCTTTCATAGCAGCGGCAGCAGCTCTGGCCTGTGATTCTTCCGGCAGGAAGAAGGCGAGGAAGGTAGCACTATCTCCTTCTGCATCCGGCAGGCGGCGGAAGCTCACCTGTGGAATAGCAGACAGTGCATCTTTGAAAATCTTTTTGGTTTTGCGCTGGATGCCCAGGAAAGTATCCAGTTTTCTAACCTGCGCGAGGCCTACTGCAGCGTGCAGTTCAGAAATGCGGTAGTTGTACCCTACGAATGGGTGCAGGTCTGCACCGCGGTCTACACCCAGGTGGTCATGGCCATGGTCAGCATAACCATCGCATTTAGTCCATATATCCTTGTCGTTGGTAACGATGGCACCACCTTCTGCACAGGTAATGGTCTTTACAAAGTCGAAGGAGAAGGCGCCAGCCTGGCCAATAGTGCCTACAGCTTTACCTTTATAAGTTGCGCCAAATGATTGACAGGCGTCTTCAAGTAAAATCAGGTTGTGTTTGTCGCAGATGGCCTTCAGCGCATCCAGGTCAGCCATGGCACCACACATGTGTACAGGCATTACCGCCTTGGTGCGTGGAGTGATTGCTGCCTCAACGGCTTTAGGGTCCAGGGTCAGGGTATCATCTACATCTACCAGCACCGGGGTGGCGCCTACCGAGAAGATACACTCAAAACTTGCCACAAATGTGAAGGTCGGCATAATCACTTCGTCTCCTGCACCTATGCCCAATGCCGCCATTGCGGTGGTCAGGGCTGCCGTACCGCTGGATACCAGCTGGGTGTATCCAACATTCAGTTTTTCAGAAATGGCTTGTTCCAGCTCCTTTGCTTTCCAGATGCCTTTGCGTGGGCCATCAAACCCATAGCGCATAAAGATGCCGGTTTCCAGCACGTCATTTACTTCCTTGCGTTCTTCCGGTCCAAAAAATTCATATCCGGGCATAAGTTGTTGATTTTTTGCAAAGGTAGTATAATCAAGTACTCGGCCCTCGGAAAAACTGTTTATCTTTTACTAAAAATTACCATGCGTTTTATCCTGTATCTTATCCTGTTGACAATCCCGTCTATAGCAGCACGGGCGCAACATCCGGATAGCGAGATCCGTCAGCTGCTGGCAGTACAAACCAGTACCTGGAACCAGGGGAATATAGAAGGCTTTATGCAAACGTATTGGCAATCAGATTCTTTATTATTTGTAGGCAGCCACGGCCCTACCTATGGCTGGCAGGCTACCCTGGATAGGTACAAAAAATCCTACCCGGATACCGCAGCAATGGGCAAACTGGATTTCAAGATCCTGGAAATCAGACCTTTGGCAAAAGATCTTTGTTTTGTGGTAGGTAAGTGGCATTTGCAGCGAAGCGTGGGCGATCTGCAGGGGGCTTATACCTTATTGATAAGGAAAATAAAGGGACATTGGAAGATCATTGCTGATCATAGCAGTTAGGAATGGCTATAAAAAGAAAACCATCCCATGAATGGGACGGCCTGCTATACACCACAACATTAAAGAAGAATCTTACTAATCGTTTGATATCCATAATAGGTTAATCAATAAACTATGGCAAACGAATTAGTTTTTATTATTTGATCGATCCTGATCCCTTACCGCTAGGTTTTCGTCTTCCGGTTTTTCGGAAAGCTTCTCATGAAGCGGGTTGGTCCTGGTATCGGCTTTATCGGTTGTTAGAATTTCAGCTTTGTGCTGTAAAGGTTGTTTATGTTCTTCACGAGGAGGCTGTTTATCCGGTTTATCGCTATCATGTAGCATGGTGTTCCGTTTTAATTGTTAACAGTTCCTTTTTATCAATCAATACGTATATACCTTTGCAAAGTATGTACCATCCCGAAATACTTGCCAATAGGGCATTTCATAGTGCTTCTATGAGTAAATGACTCCACACATTGCGTAATGCGACAACAAACGTGTTTCTCTGGTCTCCACAAATCGACCCTCGCAGGGCATGCTGCAATAGATTGCATCTGAAGTGCTAAAATGGGATTTGAACAATTTTAGCAGATTTTTTGTTCCTATATTTAGTAGGTAGACCCCTTCAAACTGTTTTTCATTATAGGTTACAATTGATCAATGCGGTTTGCTTTTTTGCCCTTAAATGCTGCCAAATGGCACAGAAGTTGAATATTATTGTATTACGTTCTTGAAGATAACTGTTTGATTTAGACCTCAATGGGAGGGGATTCCCTGTTACCCTGGAACGATGGATTAATACGTCAAATATTGTATAACACCATAAAAATTAAGTTTTACTATGAACATCCGTAGTTACCAGTGGTCGGTACTGAAGAAATTGCTAAAACAACGTTTCACAGAGTTGTCAGATGAGGACCTGGTGTTTGAAACTGGCAAGGAGAAGGAGTTGTATGTACGGTTGGAACGTAAAATAGGCATGCCTCAGGAAGACTTAGCACGTATTATCAAGGGGATGCAGCAGGCGTATCTGCAACAAGCCCTCCTTTAATTCAGTTAATCTTATCATCAATAAATGGCGAATAACGGAAAACGTTGTTCGCCATTTTTCTTTAATAATTATCTGTAGTGTGGCCTTGTTTCCTCCACGTTTTCCACACAATGAAGAGGTATGCCACAAGGGTGATGAAGGCGAAGCTATAAAAGAAGATCATGCGGCCGGGCGTAGATTCCTCCGGCACAGCAAATCCGAGATATAATCCCAGAAAAACATTGATAATTCCCCAGAATAAAAACAAAAAAACCGTCCGGATAATGCGCACGAAATAATACACGATCCGCATATCCATTGGTGGCTTCTCATCTTCCTGTCGGGGTGGCTCCTGATTTTCCATTAGTGCTTTTTTGCGGGAATTAATAACTTACTGAATGCCAGGCTATCTCCCCTGAATACATTGAAGTCTACCGTAGTATTAATACCATTGACCCGGCCCCCATCATTATGCTGCCAGAAAAGCCAGTTCCTTGCTGACGCCGGCTTCTTTTTTTGGTAATAATGGGCGACCCACAGTGGATAATCGTCAAATTCATCGCCAAGGTAGGTTTCGTAAAAATGTACGTTAGTATAAATGATGGGTTTTACACCATAGGCTTTTTCCATTTCTTCCAGCCATACTCTGGCAGTACTCCTGATTACAGCAGCCGGCTGGTTGTTGCTCACCTCGATGTCCAGTACCGGTGGCAGGTCACCCGGCTCCAGCTGCACGATGTTCTGAAAATTGATGGCCTGCTTGAGCGGGTCACGGGTAGCATAGAAGAAGTGGTAAGCGCCACGCACCACACCAGCCCTTTTGGCGCGGGACCAATTCTGTTTGAAGTTGGCATCCTGGCGGGTGATACCCTCCGTTGCCTTGATGAACGCAAATGAAATATGGATATTTTCCACCTGCATCTGCTCTACCGCTTCCCAGTTTATATTCTTCTGAAATTTGGAGACATCGATCCCATGTATTTCATAGTCAACAGGCATATCAATACCAAACTCCTCATATCTTACAAAGTTGAGCCCTCCTGTTTTCTCCTGGTACCATATCAGTCCGGCGATAGTACCCCCCATCAAAATCAGGATGATGAGAGACAGGCGCCACGCTTTTTTAACTCTGAACTTTGCCACGATAATAATTATTCTGCTTTTAGCATAGCCTTTGCTTTTGGAGTATCCGCTACGTATTGACTATGTCAAATTTATAGCAAGTATAATATTATTATCCATAACCGATATAGTTATCTTATTTTTACAATCTCCAAAGTGTTTGTGTTATGCCGGATTTTAATTGGAATGATTCGTTGAACCTGCTTTCTAAATTTACCCTGCGTCGTGGATGGAATGCCGGAAAAGTACTGAGCAGCTATTTTGTGAGTAAATGGACTCGGAAACCAGTGCAGTGGGGATATCCCATCTCCGTATCATTCGAACCGACCACTTCCTGTAACCTACGGTGCCCGGAATGCCCCAGTGGCTTACGTGCATTTACCCGTCCTACGGGAATGTTGAACCAGGATTTTTTTAGAAAGACCATCGATGAGATCTCCAAAGATCTCCTCTACCTTATATTTTATTTTCAGGGGGAACCCTACCTGAATACCGGATTCCTGGACATGGTAAAATATGCATCCAGCAAAGGTCTGTATACGGCAACTTCCACCAACGCCCACTACCTGACGGACGAAAATGCCCGCAAAACGGTAGAAAGCGGTCTGGACCGCCTGATCATATCTATAGATGGTACCACACAGGATGTGTATACCCAATATCGGGTAGGCGGTAACCTGGAGAAAGTAATTCAGGGTGCTAAAAACATTGTGAAGTGGAAAAAAGCGCTGAATTCCACAAAGCCGTTCGTATTTTTCCAGTTCCTGGTAGTAAAGCCAAATGAGCACCAGATTGAGGATATCAAACTGCTGGCTAAGGAAATTGGGGTAGACCAGGTGCGCTTTAAAACAGCGCAAGTATATGATTATGAAGAAGGAAACCGACTGATTCCGACCATCGATAAGTTTAGCCGCTACCGCCGCAATGAAGACGGTACCTACAAGATCAAGAATAAAATGGGGAATCACTGCTGGCGCCTGTGGCATGCACCCGTTATCACCTGGGATGGCCTGGTTGTACCTTGTTGTTTTGATAAGGACGCCCAGCATAAACTGGGCGATTTAAAGCAACAGTCCATGAAAGAACTGTGGCACAACGATCAGTATGTTCGTTTCCGTACCCAGATTATGAAGGGCCGGGCAAATATTGACATCTGTGCAAACTGTAGTGAAGGTACCAAAGTATGGGGCTAATCTTCTTCGGAAGGTGTAGCCGCCATCCTGGCCTTTTTCTTTTTGCTCCTGCTCTTGCGGTATTTATCAAAGAGATTGATTCCCAATCTGACACCAACAAATTCTAATGCCGTCATCAGGGCATTGGTAGCGAACGATTTGGCACTGCTACTTTGCCATACTACTTTCGCTACCTTGCCTGCAATACCCATCCATCCCGAATGCTTCGCACTGCCGGGTATGACAGAATTGAGGGCCATCTTGCCATAATTGTTTCTGAAATGATCTACGCGGTCTCCCAGCTCATTTTCCAGCGCACGGGATTTTCTCTTTAATCTCAGGATCTCACTTTGTAGTGTAGTTGAGTTGGTGATCTTCACCTTGGGCATGTGTAATTATTTTTTCATGATGGTTAAATTATAACTGCTCATGATATTCTTCTTCCTCCTCCATCCTGTCCAATTCCTTTTCCAGCGCTTCTTCTTTGGGGTCTATCTCCATTTCACTCACCAGTTCTTTGATCAGCATATTAGACAGCGGACGCTGAATGAGCGGCTCGCGAAACCATAAGATGATCAGGAGTAAAAAGATAAAAAGCCCTGCAGAACAGGAAAAGCCAATTGTATAACTATTGGTCATTTCTCCTATCCAGAAGCCCACTACCATTCCAAGGAATACAACGACAAAAAAGAACAGCAGGAAAGCCAGTATCAAAGAGAAAAAAAGCCCAAGGGCCTTTGATAGCTTTCCTGCTGCCTGGAGCTTAATGAGGTCCAGACGGGTTTCCAGATATTCTTTGGCAACCTTACCTGTCTGGTTAAAATAGTTGCTGAAATTATCTTCCATGCAAATGATTTTAGTGCAATAAGGGATTAAGCCAGCTCATTTTCAAGGGCATCCTCATATTGCTCCTTTTTCTTCTTCAGTTTATCTTTCAGTTTGTCTGCCTGGTATTTCAGCTTGTTTACCAGTTCATCTTTCTTGTCAGAGTTCAGGAAATAACCTACAGCAACACCTACTGCTGCGCCAACAATGAATGATACAACCGCTTTTGAACCGTTGCTTGCCATAATTTCTGGTTTTTAAGGTGAGTAATTAGATTAACATAATTGGAATATGAGAGGTACAAACACTATTCCAAGAATTAAAAATTAAGGAAAAATACATGTTAAAAAATATATACTGCCCTGTGGTGAGCAGGTTGGCAACAGCCAAAGGCAGTTGCTAAACCTGCGAGTCTATGAATGAACAAAATGGCAGCGAACGGTATTCTTTTTGTATCACCTTCTATCACATTAACTTATCAACCTTATGAGCGTCATTGACAACGAACGCCTGAAACAGATTTGCTTCCTGTTGATCATCATTTTGCTGGCTACCCTCCTTTTCATGGAGCTATATTCATTTTTTCCCGGCTTCCTGGGCGCCGTCACGCTCTATGTAATCAGCCGCAATTACATGTTCAGACTGGTTGAAAAGCGCCATTGGAAAAAGCCTTTAGCCGCTGCCATGCTAATGGTACTCTCCTTCATTATCATTTTACTGCCAGTTGGTCTTATGATCAATATGCTCACTGACAAAGTAGGATATGCTATCGGACACACCTCAGAACTGATCACTGGCCTCAAAACACTTAATGACCGCATACATCATTCTACCAAAATAGACATCCTCTCACAGGTAAAACTGGAACAACTGCAAGGTTACCTCGCCGCTGTCCTTCCCCGCCTGCTGGGTGCGACCTTCAATACACTCACGACTATCGCCATCCTCTATTTTATTCTCTACTTTATGCTGGTATGCGCCCGGGAAATGGAAGCCTACCTTTATGAATATATCCCGCTGAAAGATGAAAATGTACTAAGATTGGGCTTAGAATTCCGCAAACTGGTGATTGCCAATGCGGTGGGAATTCCACTTATTGCTATCATCCAGGGTATTGTTTCCCTCATAGGATACCTTATTTTCAAAGTACCCCAACCTATTTTCTGGTTTGCTGTCACCTGTTGTACCGCCATGCTGCCTGTAGTGGGCGCAGCTGCCGTATATGTTCCTTTGGGAATATACCTGATGGGTACCGGCAATACCTGGCAGGGCGTAGCCATACTCGTCTACGGATTTGCCATAGTGGGTACGTCAGATAATATCTTCAGACTTTTACTGGCTAAAAAGATTGGTGATGTACACCCGATGATTACCGTATTCGGTGTGCTGGTTGGCGTGAACCTTTTCGGGTTTATAGGACTGATCTTCGGACCTCTGTTGATATCTATGTTCATCCTGCTGCTGGAAATCTATTCTAATGAATTCCTCGTGAAAAAGCGGGAAGTAAGGATAGAAAAGTAATTACTTGTAGTAGTTATTGGCGGCAATATATGCTGCTACGCTGTCCGGAACCATGTAGCGGATTGATTTTCCTTCTTTGATCCAATTCCGTATATCAGTTGCTGATATATCCAGCATAGGTGCTTCCAGTATTTTTACCGTGGCACCATGTGTCTCTGTCACCTCATGCCCCGGCCGCTTATATATATAAATAGGATAGTTCCTCACAATGTGCTGATAGTTGCGCCAGCGGGTAATGTTCTGAAAACTGTCACTCCCCATGATGATCGCAAACTCCTGCGTCGGGAACTTCTCAGTCAGGTAAGCTAAAGTATCGACAGTAAAAGATGGTCTTGGCAACGAGAACTCGATATTACTGGCCCTGAGCTTTGGCTCATCCTGTATGGCCAGTTCTACCAGGTGGAAACGGTTATGTTCATTGAGTAATGCTGCCGATGGTTTTAATGGATTTTGTGGAGAAACGACCAGCCACACTTTGTCCAGATCCGTATGATATGCCACGAAATTCGCGATGATCATATGACCGGTATGTATAGGATTAAAGGATCCAAAATACAAGCCTATCTTCATGCCCCTTGCTTTTTGAAGCGTGAAAGTAAATAAATATGAGGAAAAATCAGGTAAGGGGCTTAAACTGTTCGAACATCATTCCACATTGACGGCAGAAATGCATAGCCCTGCACAGCGTCGTTCCGAAGGGAGAACGCATGAATGTATTTTCACTTCCACAATATGGGCAGGTCACATGTATCAGCATCTCTGCATCTATTTCACCATGATGCACAGGTGGCGGCGCTATGCCAAATCCGCGGAGTTTTTCCTTCGCAGTTTCGGTTAGCCGGTTGCTATTCCATTGTATAGCAGTATCTACGGTAACTTCTACCGGTAACTGCAAATCTTTACTTACTGTATCGCTGATCTGTTGTTTGATCAGTGATATAGCCGGACAGGCCGAAAAAGTAGGGATCATTTTTATATGAATCCCTTTTTCATCCTGCTGTACATCTGTGATCATTCCCATTTCCAGTATGTTCAATACAGGAATTTCCGGGTCCATGACCTTTTCGAGAGATTGATAAATGATCTTGATCATATCCATATACTTCCGGTTAAATGGTCACCAGGCTGCCGCGGAATCCTGTCTGAATACTTCTCCCATTTCTTTTAGTAAAGAGTGAAGATGAGGCGTGTGCTGACCATATCTGCCACCGTAAGCCGGCGTTACATTTTCAGGAAGCTTCAGGGCAGCTTTGGTAAGAATGGGATTAATATTATCCAGCCATTGCTCATAAAGCGCCCGCTCACCGGGATATATATCGCTCAATTGCACATCGTCCGGGCCTGGTTCAAAAATGCCGCAGGCCAGCGGAAAACAATTGTCCAGCGCCGCCTGCATTTTTCCATGGCTCTCTGTTCCTCCTTTACCAAGCTGCAAAATCCAGGCAGCCGCATGGAGCGTATGATATTTCAGTTCTCCTTTTACTTTTTTTGCCAGCTGTTGCAGTGGTACAAAGCTGCTTTCCAGCAAACTATTGTATCTCACTGTTTCTGCATGGTCAAAAAGAAAATGTCGCATCAGGCTGAATTCATACGTGCCGATGGGCATTTCTGAGAGATGACAGCATTTGTATTCACTTTCAGGCCGGAGAAATGCAAACTGGTCTGGATCCTGACCTCCCGGCATTTCTTGGAGGATGCGATAAAGCGCCCAGGCATGTCCGATCTTGTCCTGTGCCATAGAAGAGAAAGCAATGTCTTCTTCCATCACAGGACCGAGTCCTGTCCATTCTGAATTGCGGTGGCCCAGTATCAGGGCGTCGTCAGCCATTTTGGTGACGAGTTCTTTTATTAAGTGTTCCATTATTGTCAGGGCTTACCTTTGAACTTATTGATCTTTTCCATCACCTTGAATCCGCTGGCATCGCGGTAGGTCTTTTCCATATTGTTGGCAAACATGTCTTCGTCTTCCAGGTCAAAAGCCAGAATGTCGGCACTACGTACCACCCAGAGGTTCACACACTTCTTCCTTCTTCCAAACTGTTCTTTGGCAAAGATGAGCGCCATCTGCGGATCCGGCGCATGTACACACCCTACATGTTCATGGTGGGCGCCGCGTTTTTCCTGATGAAATACTTCATAGGCCTGCCAGTTTTCTCCTTCTTCTATGGTAAAGGGAGCGTCAATATTATTCAACCGGAGCCGGTTGACACGTGGATCTAATGAGTCAGTCATAATCGTGAAAAAAATACTTGTTAAGCTACAGGGGCTGTTTGTCGTTTACTTTCTTCTGGTCGCATCAGGGCTTTTCTGATCCAGCGACCGTTTTCTTCTGCCCATTTTCTTACGCCCAGCCTTTCTTTATTGCACGGGCCATTGCCTTTGATCACTTCGAAAAACAGGTCCCAGTCGGGGTCGGAATATTCCCATTTGCCGGTATCCGGGTTCTTTCGCAATAATGGATCTGGCAGGGTTAGTCCCAGCTCCCATATCTTTGGAACATATGTATCCAGGAACTGGTTACGCATATCATCATTGCTCGCCATCTTCACCTTCCATTGCATCAGCTTTTCGCTGTGGTTAGAAGCTTTGTCAGGCGGGCCAAAGAAGTGCATGATCGGTTGCCACCAGCGGTTCAGCGCATCCTGCAGCATCGCTTTTTGCGCAGGCGTACCTGCTGCCAGTGTTATAAAGGCGTCATATCCCTGCTTCAGGTGAAAACTTTCTTCATAACAAATGCGTTCCAATGCACGACAGTAAGGGCCGTAAGAACCTTTGGCATTCGCCACCTGGTTCACAATAGCCGCCGCGTCAATAAGGAAACCGATCACAGTAACATCCGCCCAGGTCTCTGCCGGATAGTTAAATACATTGGAGTATTTAGACTTGCCGCTGAGCAGGTCATTGATCATGGCTTCCCTGGATTTACCCAGGGTCTCTGCTGCATTGTATAGCAGCTGCCCATGACCGATTTCATCCTGTACCTTGGCAATGAGTGCCAGTTTGCGTTTGAAACCGGGAGCACGGGTGATCCAGGTGCCTTCTGGCAGGGCGCCAATGATTTCGGAATGAGCATGCTGCTCTATGAGCCGGATCAACTGTTTGCGATATTCGGCCGGCATCCAGTCGCCGGGTTCGATTTTTTCCCCGTTGGCAATACGCTTCTCAAAAGCGGCCAGTTTTTCGGGGTCGTCTTGGTCTTGTGTAGACTGGGGTTGCCGTTTCGGCTCTTCAAAGATGTATCCACCACCGTACATAGTGTGATTGTTTTGGTAACCTGTAAGTTACGAAAAATGTACCTTTATTGTGTGCCCAGTAAAATCATATGGACCTGTTGCCTTTTGGGATCGCTGATGAGTACCCCACCAGTCATCAAAGTAGTTTTCGTACCTGACAACAGGCCAGAGAATTCTCAATCTGATACACTCTTTTATCAATCTGATAGAAAATTACAATGGTCCGATTTTCAGGCCGCTCCACCGGCCCATCCCAAAAGCGGCGCTGTATCTTATAGCAGCTTTGCTTATGTAGGAGGTAGTATCCGGAAAAAAGATACCCTTTACATCCACCTCACCTTGCAGGCATTTCATATCAAAAGCGCCTCCTGGGTTACTCCTGCAGTACGGGACGATTATAGCCTGGCTCATGAGCAACTTCACTTCGACATCACCTGGCTGGTAGCCCTGCGGTTCAGAAAAAAGATCACTAATATGGAACTCACTGCCGATGACTACGACAGTATGATTCAATACGAATACATCGAATCCTTCAGGGAAATGAACCGGCTACAGGAGGCGTATGACAACGAAACCAGCCATGGGCTGAATCATGCCGCCCAGTTACGGTGGCGGGAGGCGATTACTGATTCGCTCAAAACCTTATAACCCCTTGTCCGCTGCCAGCACCACATTCAGGATGTAATTCGTAGCCTGGTAATAAAAAGATGGTTGAATATGGTCAAATTCATCAGAGAGCTGGTGGTAGTCAGGATGATCTTCTACCCCAAAATATAAGAATGGAATCTTCAGTTTATGGAATTCATACTGATCACTCTGGCTAATCCAGTTCTGGCCGGCGTCTTCCTTACGATCATGACCAGCTATCAGTTTTACTGAGCTGGATTTTGCCGCAGCAATACTGACAAAATCTTTCAGGGCAGGATAGGGCGTCAATCCGCATACATACAGTTCATTTTTGTCATTGCGGCTCACCATGTCCATATTCACATTCAGGATAAAGCGATTGGCTGGTACAGGAGGCTGTTTCAGAAAAGCTTCTGCCCCTTTCAGTCCTTCTTCCTCGCCATCAAAGGCTGCAAAGATGAGAGTATGTTGAGGAGTATGTTTCTTGAAGTATCCCAATAGGGCCAGCAAACTACCTACACCCGAAGCGTTATCGTCAGCACCGTTGTAGATACTATCCTTCCCTGCCTGATTTTTCTTAATACCTAAGTGATCGTAGTGTGCAGTGATCACGATAATGGAATCTGACTTGCCTTTGATATAGCCGTACAAATTGGTACCCATTACCTGTTTGTCTGCTTCCCTGAAATAAAACGGATATTCGTAGGTATGATGAAAGGGTTGTAAACCAGATTGTTTGAAACGATCTATGAGATAGAACTGGGCCATCCGGCTGCCTTTGGTACCTGTGCGGCGGCCTTCAAATTTATCGGCAGATAAAGTGCGGATGTCTTTAATGAGTTGAACAGAGTCGATATTGGTCTGCGCTTTCGCAAGTAAGCCTGTCAGGAGCAGGCAACAAAGTATGGTTGTTTTCATAATCAGCTGGATGATAGTTCGCAATATAAACTATTTCACTGCGCTATCACCCTGCCGAAAAAAAGTATTAACTCAACAGATGGAATGCCAGCAAACTACTCAGGTAAGCCAGCGTTGTCATATATACAAATTGAATGGCGGGCATTTTCCACGACTTGGTCTCTCTCTTTACAATGGCCAGTGTACTCATGCACTGCATGGCAAAGGCATAAAACAACATCAGAGAGATGCCACTGGCCAGTGTGTACACGGGGCGGCCATCCCGCCAGGTGGCGCTGCTCATCTTTTGCCGAAGGGTCGCGTCATTGTCTTCTTCCGATTCACCTACACTATATAAGGTGGCCATCGTACCCACAAAGACCTCACGGGCGGCAAAGGAGGTAATCAATGCAATACCGATCTTCCAGTCAAAACCTAATGGACGAATAGCTGGTTCAATTGCATGTCCCAGGCCTCCGGCGTAGGAATTCGCCAGTTTTTCCATGGCCTCTTCCCTATCCAGGCTTTCCGTCTTATCTGGTTGTGTTGCCTTTAATTGTTCATATTTTGTAGATACTGCCTCCATCTTTTTCGAAGGCCCATACGATGCCAGGAACCAGAGGATGATGGAAATAACCATGATTACCTTACCGGCATCTGTAACAAAAATTTTGGCCTTCTGTACCATGGTCGTACCTACATTCTTCCACCGTGGTGCGCGGTATACGGGCAGTTCCATGATGAAATAGCTTTTTTCCCTGATTTTGACAAACAGTTTCAGGATCGCTGCGATAATCAGTGCCATCACAAAACCTAACAGGTATAACCCCATCATCACTAACCCCTGCAAATTGAGGAATCCCAATACAGGTTTGTCAGGAATCACAAGGGCAATCATTACAGTATAAATAGGCAGGCGGGCAGAACAACTCATGAGCGGTGTAATCAGAATTGTAATCAGCCTTTCTTTCCTGTTTTCGATGTTACGGGTCGCCATAATAGCAGGTACAGCACAAGCCACTCCACTGATCAGTGGCATCACCGATTTTCCGTTCAATCCCACCTGGCGCATCAGGCGATCTGTAAGAAAACTGATTCTGGCCATATAGCCGGTATCTTCCAGGATGGTAATAAACCCGAAGAGGATCATGATCTGGGGTACAAATACTGCAATTCCTCCCAAACCGGCGATGATACCATTAATAAAGATGTCGGAAATTTGATTTTGAGGCAGCACGTCAGAGAGCCAGCCACTCAGTGCGCCAAAACCACCTTCAATCCAGTCCATCGGGAAAGATGCCAGCCAGAAAATACTCTGAAACATGATGGCCATAATCGCCAGCAGAATCACATATCCCCAGAAACGGTGCAGGAGCAGGTCGTCGATCTTCTCCGTTTGTAACTGTTTCTGCAAAGGATCTGCCTCTATTACCGAGTTGCGCATGATATGCTTGATACGCGCATAGCGCTGCATGATCTCGTCTGCCTGTACTTTGGTCTTATTGAACTGGTGGGTCTGAACTGCCTGGGTAATGGCCTGCTTCTGTGCCTTGTCCAGGAAGTACAATTCATTGTGATTCACTGCTATGTGCATGGCAGCATAATCACTCTTTACAGGTACTACCTTTTTGATATCGGTGATCAGCTCGGGGGCCAATGCACGGCTATCTATAAAATCCCGGGGAGGTGCAGACAGCTTTTCCCGGGTTACGAGTTCGATAATCTTTTTCAGTTCCGGGATCCCTTTGTTCCTGCGGGGATTAATGGATACCACGGGAACACCCAATTCTCTTTCCAGGCCAGCTTCATCAATTTCCACACCCTTTTTACGGGCAATGTCCATCATGGTCAGGCCTATGATAACAGGTATTTTCAGGTCTATGATCTGGGAACAAAAGAGGAGGTTGCGTTTCAGATTGGAAGCGTCGGCAATAATGAGGATAATGTCTGGCAGCTCCTCGCCCTGAGGATTTACCAGCACATCGTACGTTACTAATTCATCGGCACTCTTGGGATAAAGGCTGTAGGTACCGGGCAGGTCAATGATGTTGGCTTGTAGTGTGGCCGAAATGGTTGCCGCACCGGTTTTCTTGTCAACAGTCACCCCCGGGAAATTACCAACCTTCTGGTTCAGTCCTGTCAAAGCATTAAATAACGAGCTTTTGCCACTATTCGGATTCCCTACCAGCGCAATATTGATCTTTCCATTTTTTATAGCCTGCATTCCTTATCGTCTCCGGTTAAAAAAACAAAACTAGGCATTTATATGGCAGCTGTTTGATCAATTCGGGAAAAAGATGGTTAAATAAAAAAACCACGGTGAAGACCGTGGTAATTTTCATTTCTTTAACTATTGAACTTATTGTGATGAAAAATTTAGCTCAAAAGATTGAAAAGGCTGTAGCTGATGGCATCTCCACCTTCAAAGGCTACTTTTCCTTTGCCAGTAGCGGCCGCTGACTTGCTGGTATCTTCTACCGGGGTCGTGTTCCGCTCCTGTTTTCCTTTGTAGCGATAATTATTTTCTAAAGAATCTTTGTCTGTTGCACGGTTGTTGTCTTTCTTATCGATCCCGTCGGGTGTCATTTTCAGCACATGTACGCCATGGTCATCATCGTTGTCGTCATTATCGTCCCAACGGTGGTGATCATCCCAGTCGTTATCCCAATCCCAGTTCCAGTTGTGGTAATGGTCACGGACCTTGTCGTCCATTTCTATCTGTTTGCTGACCGGTACCCGTACGATGATACGTACGCGCTGGTCACGGAACTTGCTGTTTCTTGGAATAGAGATACCAGCAGGCAGGTAAATAACGGTGTCCTGCTGAGCGATCGGATAAGAGATCTCTCTTGCCAACATCCTGGCCTGTGCAATGCTGCGTCCTCTGGAGCTACGTTGAACTTCAACATAGAAACTGTCATTGTTGCTTTTCTCGACACTTAAACGATAGTTATTAATAATTACAGTGTCGTCTGCCAGTTTCAGGTCGTCATCGAAGAAGCTTTCTTCTACCTGAACCAGGTTCTCTGCCTCTTTAAAGACGATCTTCCCTTTAGAAGGTTGCACGAGGGCAAAATTTTCTTTTACAGTATTACGTAATCTGAAATCCTTGGCCACAGACACCCCTACCAGTATGGCACACACCAGGCCGGTAAACCAGAGAAAGCTGAGGGTATAGCCCACATAGCGGTTAGTCTGTTTTACACCTGTGAGCTTACGGATCAGGAATATAATAATTCCTACAACCGGTACGCCTAACAGCAGGAATACAGCTGGCCAGAAGAGCAGATTTTGCAGTGTGCCTGCCAGCAGCAGGGCTTTAAATGGCAGAAGGACCGGAGAAGCAACTGTGATCATTACACCTACTAACAGCAGGATGAGAAGAATGACTACAGCCAGGAAGTAAAAGAAGCCCTTAGTCAGAACGATCAGAATGCGGCCCAACACGTCAAATAAGTTACGGCCAAAACGTTCTATATCATTTCCAACTTGTCTTCCCCGGCCCTGAGAAAAATTTCGCATCTCATCTCCAATATTCTTGAAGTGGGCCTTGGTGGCGTTAATTTCATCCTGTACAGCAGCTTTGATGTTGTTCACATCTACGCGCTCTCCTCTCATCTGCAGCTTTTCAGCGGCAGTGTTAGCTTCAGGTGTTACAACCCAGAGAATGAAGTATACCAGGATACCGGAACCGAAACCACCGATCGCCAGCAGGGCAAAGATGATGCGGAATACAACCGGGTCTACGTTCAGGTAAGCACCCAGACCGCCGCATACACCTCCCAGTACCTTCGCATCCGGGTCGCGGTATAAACGCTTACGGGTACGGAAGCTATCGTAGATAGGGTCACTGGCAGGAGCTGCCTGTTGTTTGGTATTGGTATCGTCGCTTTCTTCAAACTGGTCAGGTGTACCCATCACCGCTTTCACGGCTACTACATCATCATCTGTGATGCAATGAGCACCCTTTTTTATTTTATCCTGGAATATCTCTGCGATACGACCTTCAATATCACTCACAATTTCATCCGCACCTTCCTCCCTCGCAAAGTATTTTTTTAGACTGTCCAGGTACTGCCGCAATATCTCATATGCGCTATCCTCAATGGGAATAAGGCGGCTGGCCAGGTTTATGTTAATAATCTTTTTCATTACTGTTTGCTATTTTTTAGATTTTAGTTTGGATGATTTGTTATTTACTTGTGAGCTGATGTACCGCGTTTGCCAGTTCATTCCAGGTCTTTTCCAGTTCCAGATAGAATTTCTCCCCTTTGTCGGTCATGGAAAAATATTTTCTTGGGGGACCTGAACTGCTTTCTTCCCATCTGTACTTCAGTAATTCTGCGTTCTTCAACCGTGTTAATAAAGGATAAAGAGTGCCCTCCAGGATATCCAGCTGCGCTTCTTTCATCTTTTCTATGATATCTGAAGGGTAAGCTTCTCCTTGCTTGATGATGCTCAGGATACAGAATTCCAGCACGCCCTTTCGCATCTGTGATTGTGTGTTATCTATGTTCATGGCAAGTGAGCTTTATTATTTGTCTTACTATTTGCATAATGATTGGTTTTTGATATTTACAATACAAAGATAAGGGGTTTTATACTACTATGCAATACACAATACCTTTTAAAACAAAATAATTTGCTTAGTTTATTACCCAAAAAGAAATAAACACTTAATATTCAATGATTTAATATTTTCTGGTAATAAAAAAATAATGATGAGTGGTAAGAAAAAACACGCTTTAACATATTTTTAAATCGTACATTTACGATACGTCTGAGCTTTTATTATTTTTGTAAAGACATGAAAAAGATTATCGGCATATTCCTTCTTACACTAATGTGTATCCAACTCCTTCCAATAAAGGAGATGGGGAGGTTATTGTTTAATAATCAGATTGTGGAGGAACACCCCTCAGATGGATGCTCGGGTGATGATGGAGTAAAGCTCGCCAAAGACTTAAAATGGCTGAAGCACCATGATCACTCTCTCCACGAACCTTCCCTTTATCTCAGCAAGATCCATTATACAGTAATGGAAGCTGTTCCCCAAGGACCCGCCAGGGAAATACACTGCCCCCCTCCAAACTGCTAACTGCTCATTTTTCTTTAATTCTTCTATTGCATCAGGCATAATATGCCTCTGGATGCCGCTTTTACACATTTACTACTCAAACACAAAATTCCAATGGGAATGTCATGCCCGTGCCACAAGGCACCCCGGCATCACTATTCCTGTGACCAACCACGCGCAAGCGTAATTAAATCCTATTGACGATGAGCAGGCAAAATATATTTTCGAATGTCAAAGGCGACCTCTCTTCGGGTCTTGTTGTATTCCTGATTGCGGTGCCTTTATGTCTTGGTATCGCCCTGGCATCCGGAGCGCCCCTGTTCTCCGGTATGATCGCCGGCATTATCGGGGGCCTGGTGATTGGCTCCCTGAGCGGCGCACAGCTGAGCGTAAGCGGCCCTGCCGCCGGCCTTACCGCTGTCGTGCTTTCTGCCATCACCAAATTTGGCGCATTCGACGTATTTCTCATGGCAGTTGTGATCGGTGGCGTAATTCAGTTAGGCCTGGGGCTCCTCAAAGCAGGTTCTGTAGCTAACTACTTCCCTTCCAATGTGATCAAAGGGATGCTTACCGCCATCGGTATCATTATTATACTTAAGCAGCTTCCTCATGCCTTTGGCTATGATGCTGATTCTGAAGGAGACTTTACCTTTATCCAGGTAGACGGCCATAACAGTCTGACTGCTTTGCTGTCCACTATCAACCATATTCACCTGGGTGCGACTTTGATTTGCATAGTATCCGTGCTGATCATCCTCTACTGGAACAAAATTCCTAAACTAGGGATGATTCCCGCAGCACTCGTAGCCGTAATTGCCGGTGTAGTACTGAATGGTATTTTCATTGCCCTGGACAGCAAACTGGCCATCGCTCCCTCTCACCTGGTGAGCCTGCCAGTGCCTCAGAGTTTCGGAGATTTTATAGGACAATTTACCACTCCTGACTTCAGCTCCATCACCAACAAGGATGTATGGATCGTAGGCGTCACTATCGCAATCATCGCTTCGGTAGAAACATTACTTAATGTGGAAGCAACTGACAAACTGGATCCGCTGAAAAGATACACGCCTCCTAACCGGGAACTGCAGGCACAAGGTATCGGTAACATCGTAAGTGGCCTGATCGGCGGTTTGCCTATCACCTCCGTTATCGTACGTTCCTCTGCCAATATCAATGCAGGTGGCCGTACCAAACTCGCTACCATTACTCATGGTGCACTGCTCCTGGTATGTGCTGCCCTGATTCCTACCATCCTGAACAAGATTCCGCTGGCTACCCTGGCCGCCGTACTGCTGGTGACCGGCTATAAGCTCTGCAAAATCTCCATCTTCAAAGAGATGTTCAAAAATGGTAAGTACCAGTGGGTGCCTTTCGTGGTAACCGTAGTCGCTATCGTATTTACTGACCTACTGATCGGCATCGCACTTGGCATGGCGGTAAGTGTGATTGCTATTCTGAGAGGTAACATGCGTAGCTCTTATTACTTCCGTAAAGAAAAGTACCACAATGGAGACAGCATCAAGCTGGAACTGGCACAGGAAGTATCTTTCCTGAATAAAGCCAGTATCCTGCTCACATTGGATCACCTGCCTGAAAATACCACTGTGGTGATCGATGCAAGCAATACAACCTATATAGATTTCGACGTCCTGGAATCTATTCGGGAATTTAAAGATGTAAAAGCGGCTCAGAAGAATATTAACGTGGTGCTTACGGGGTTTAAAGATGTATATAAAATACAGAATTCGGAAAATATTCCAGCTGATTACCAGGCCAATATTGCTTCCGGACATGTACATACAATATCCACCGGTAATCATGAACAATTATTGAAGGAATTGCAACTGAATTAATTCTATTGTTAATCCGCCATTAAAAACCAATTAAAACCGTGAATAGAATGAAAACTTTAAATAAATCTCTGCAAGACAAACTGACTCCAGCTACTACCCTGGAACTGCTGAAGAACGGTAACGCACGCTTTGTGGAAAACCTTCGCCTGCACCGTGATCACCTGGATCAGATCAATGAAACCAGCGATGGTCAATGGCCTATGGCCGCCATCGTGAGCTGTATGGATTCCCGTACTTCTGCTGAACTGATCTTTGACCAGGGCCTGGGCGACATCTTCAGTATCCGCCTTGCTGGGGCAGTGATCTCTGAAAACGTACTGGGTAGCCTGGAATATGCTTGTAAAGTAGCTGGTTCCAAATTCATCGTTGTGCTGGGCCACAGCAAGTGCGGCGCTATCAAAGGTGCTTGCGACAAAGTAGAAATGGGTAACCTGACAGCGCTGCTGGGTAAAATCACCCCTGCCGTATACGCGGAAAAAACCATCAAAGAAGACAGAACTTCTCATAACCCTGCTTTCGTGGAGGCAGTAACACATATTCATACAGAACGTTCTGTACAGGCTATTATGGAACAAAGTCACATTTTACGCGATTTGATCCTGTCTGGCGAAGTAGGTATAATCGGGGCCCTGTATGATGTGGAAACGGGCGTGGTTACCTTCCTGGACAATACATTGATTATCGGTGAAAAAGTGGCCAAAGAGCAACTGGAAGTCGTGACCGTGTAGTCATAAAAAAAGCCGCCCTGATACAGGGCGGCTTTTTTTTATATCTTTCTCAGGCGCTCTACAGCCTTTTCGAGTGTTTCATTCTTTTTGGCAAAACAGAACCTGACTACATGATCGTCTTTGCCATCTTCATAAAAAGCTGATACCGGAATGCTCGCAACCCCATATTCTTTGGTAATACGAATTGCAAAATCCTTATCTCCTTCATCAGAAATACGATCATACCGCATTAACTGGAAATAACTGCCTGAAGAATGCAAGGGCGTAAACCGGGTATCCTTCATCAACGACAGGAAGTAATCCCGTTTTTCCTGGTAAAATGCCGGAAGGCCCAGGTATTGATCCGGCTGTTGCAGAAACTTAGCCAGGCCATACTGCATGGGTGTATTCACAGAAAAACAGAGGTACTGATGTACCTTTCTATACTCTGCCATCAGGTGAGCCGGGCCTACACAATAACCCATTTTCCAGCCTGTATTATGAAATACCTTCCCAAATGAGAAAGTAACAAAACTGTTTCTGAGTAAAGAAGGATAACGCAGAATGCTCAGGTGCTCCCTGCCATCGTATACAAGGTGCTCATATACTTCGTCAGAGAGGATGAGGATATTGTGCTCCGCCACCAGTTTTTCCAGTTCGGCAATGTCATTCGCTGTGAGAATGCTGCCTGTTGGATTGTGTGGTGTATTCAGCATGATCATTTTAGTACGGGGCGTAATCTTACTCCGTACCAGTGACCAGTCTATATGATAGTCAGGAAATGAAAGGGGAATACGAACCGGAACACCGCCATTCACCAGTACATTGGGAATATAGCTGTCATAGGCTGGTTCAAAGATAATCACCTCATCGCCAGGGCCAATCACGGTAGCAATGGCGGTGAAGATCGCATATGTACCTCCCGGGGTCACGGTGATTTCCGTATCTGCACTAACGGTCTGCCCGTACAGTGAACGGATCTTTTCAGCAATCGCCTCGCGCAGGGGCAGAATACCCGGCATAGGAGCATATTGGTTATAGCCTGCTTCCATGGCTTCGTTTACAAGGTGCTTCAGGGTTTCGTTACAATCAAAATCCGGAAAGCCCTGTGACAGGTTGATGGCAGCATGCTGCGCCGCCAGGCCCGACATGACCGTGAAAATCGTCGTTCCTACATTGGGTAATTTGGACATATCTTAAAGGTACTTCTCTCCTTTGTTGCGCTTTACTTCTGCCACGTATTCCTTGATTGCCTGCTCGTTGTCTTTGCGACAGATCAACAATACATCGTTGGTATCCACCACGATGAAATCATCGAGACCTTGTAATACCAGCAATTTATCGTGGGGAGCCTTTACCATACAGTTGGTTGCATCGATCATCATCACGTTCTTTCCCTGGATGGCGTTGCCCGCTTCGTCCCTTTCCAGGTTCTCATAGGCAGATGCCCAGGTACCCAGGTCGCTCCATCCAAAATTGGCAGGAATCACGTACACGTTATCAGCCTTTTCCATGATACCGTAATCTATTGAGATATTGGTACACTGAGGGTAGATGGTCTCAATGGCCTTTTTTTCTTCAGGGGTATTCAGGGCGGCGCTGTATTGTTCAAAAAGTTCGTCTACCTCTGGCAGGTAGGTCTTCAGGGCAGCGAGAATCGTTTTCACGTTCCAGACGAAGATACCGGCATTCCAGAGAAAGTCTCCACTTTGCATGAAGGTCCTGGCCAGTTCTAAGTTAGGTTTTTCTGTGAAGGTTTTTACGGGGTATACATTGTCTGCAACCTGTTGGGTTTCAAACTGTATGTACCCATATCCCGTATCAGGGCGCGTTGGTTTTATACCCAGGGTCACCAGTGCGCTGTGTTTCTGTACGAACATCAGGGCATTGAGGCAGGTACTGGTAAATGCGGTCGCATCCATGATCAGGTGATCGGCCGGCGCACAAATGATGTTTGCCTTGGGGTCCTGTCTATAGATCTTGTGCGAAATATATGCAATGCAGGGTGCAGTGTTCTTGCGGGATGGCTCGCTGACAATATTATCGACAATCACGTCCGGCAGCTGTTCCTGCACCTTGCCAATGTAATGCTGGTGCGTAACTACAAAAATGTTTTCCCGCGGAATAAACTGGGAGAATCGCTCATATGTCCATTGCAGGAGGCTCTTCCCGGTATTCAAAATATCAAGGAACTGCTTTGGGTATTCAGTCCGGCTAAAGGGCCAGAACCGGCTACCTATACCTCCGGCCATAATGGCTACATAAAAATGCCTGTTCACGTAAGTCATCGTGTCAAATAATTCCTTCCCGGATTAAATCATGTAAATGAATAATACCTATATACTTCTTGTCTTCCAGCACTAACAACTGCGTAATATCATGTTGTCTCATCAACTCCAGGGCATTTACCGCCAGTTCATCACATTGAATCGTTTTAGGGTTGCGAGACATAATATCACTGGCAGTCACATTGTCAGTCGACATACTTTTTTCCAACATACGGCGCAGATCACCATCTGTGATAATCCCACTAAGTTGATCATTGCTATCCAAAACGGCCGTTACTCCCAGCATGCCGGAAGAAATAGCCACGATTACATTTTTCAATGAACTGTCCAGGTATACCTTGGGAGCATCGTGCTGACGGCAAAGGTCCAATACCTTGAGATACAATTTTTTACCAAGTGTACCCCCCGGATGGAATTTTGCGAAATCAGCTGCCGTAAAACCATGCCATTCTATTAAACACACTGCCAGCGCATCCCCCATTGCCAATTGGGCAGTGGTGCTCGTGGTAGGCGCCAGGTTGTTGGGACAGGCCTCCTGGTCAACGGTGGTATTTAATAAAAGGTCTGCCTCCAGGGCAAGATATGACTCAATATTGCCCGTCATGGCAATCAGCTTGTTACCAAAACTTTTGACCAATGGTACCAGTACCTTGATCTCCGGCGAATTGCCGCTTTTCGAAATACAAAGAATAACATCTTCGTCCCTGATCATACCCAGGTCTCCATGAATAGCATCAGCTGCATGCATGTAGAGGGCAGGTGTACCTGTGGAATTAAGTGTAGCCACAATTTTCTGGCCAATGATAGCGCTCTTGCCTATACCAGTGATGACTACCCGGCCGGTACAACCGGCTATGAGTGCCACCGCCTGCTCAAAGTCAGCATTGATAAACTTCTGTAGATTGTCTATCGCCGCAGCTTCAACCTGAAGTGTCCTTTTTGCTATAGCTGCTATATTAATATCCGTTCTGTTTTTCATGAGCAGTGCAAAGTTAACCAGTATTAGGGAGATTAAGTCCTATACATGGACCTATTTTATAATGAGTTGTGCTGAATCATTCCCCTACCCCATTCCCCCTACACCTGCCGCAGCCCCTACCTGTTGACCCTGCCACAAAATCACATGCTAAAGCAATACTGTACCTCATTTCGGATAAATTTAATTGGGTGTCAATGCATTTTTAATTAACTTCGTGTCCCCTAAAAAACACATAAACAATATCCATAATTTGTTACTTTCTTTAGAGTTTATTTGTTTTAAATTTTGAATGCAATGGCTGTTGTAAAGGTAAGTTTGATAGATGCATTGCGGGAACATTTTGGATTCGATTCTTTCAAAGGGAATCAGGAAATTATCATTAAAAGCATTCTTGCCCGCAAAGATACTTTTGTAATAATGCCAACAGGCGGTGGAAAATCTCTCTGCTACCAGCTACCGGCATTAATGAGTCCAGGATGTGCGCTGATCGTCTCTCCGCTCATAGCTTTAATGAAAAACCAGGTAGATCTTGTTCGCTCCTACAGTAGCAAGGATAATGTAGCGCATTTTCTGAATTCTACCCTTTCTAAAGCTCAAATCAAGAAAGTAAGAACTGATCTCCTTTCCGGAAAGACTAAAATGTTGTACGTAGCCCCGGAAACATTGACCAAGGCCGAAAACCTGGAGTTCTTCAAGGAACTGGAAATATCTTTCATAGCAGTGGACGAAGCGCACTGTATCTCAGAGTGGGGACACGATTTCCGCCCTGAATATCGCCGCCTCAAGGAAATGATAGAAATGATTAACTCCGATCTGCCTATCATCGCCCTCACCGCCACCGCAACTCCTAAAGTACAAAGCGATATTGTCAAAAACCTGGGCCTCCGCGATCCCCAGGTATTCCTTTCCTCCTTCAACAGGCCCAACCTCTATTATGAGATCCGCCCCAAAAGGAAAAAGGAACAAACCATCCGCGAAATTGTCAAATTCATTCACCAGCATAAAGGTAAAAGCGGTATCATCTATACCCTGAATCGTAAAACCACCGAAGAACTGGCAGATATGCTGACGGCCAATAATATTAAAGCCGTCGCTTACCATGCAGGTCTTGATGCAAGCACCCGCGCACAGCGCCAGGATATGTTCCTGCACGAAGAGTGTGAGGTTATCGTGGCTACTATCGCTTTCGGTATGGGTATCGATAAACCAGATGTTCGCTTCGTTATACACTACAACATTCCTAAGAGCCTGGAGAACTACTACCAGGAAACAGGCCGCGCCGGTCGTGATGGACTGGAAGGTATCTGCGTCTGCTTCTACTCTTACAAAGACGTGCAGAAGCTGGAACACCTGATGCGCGACAAGCCACTCAGCGAAAGGGAAATGGGCGCCCAGCTCATCAACGAAACCGTTGCCTACGCCGAAAGCTCTGCCTGCCGCCGTAAAGTAATCCTCCACTACTTCGGTGAAAAATACCAGGAAGACCAGTGTAACGGCGCCTGCGATAACTGCCGCAATCCAAAAGAGAAAATAGAAGTCAAAAACCGCGTAGTCATTGTACTCAAAGCCATCCAGTCCCTGGAAGAACGCTTTGGCACTGACTACGTTGTCAATATCATCACCGGCAAAATCAACCCGCAGATCACTACCTACCAGCACAACCAGCTGGAAGTGTTCGGCGAGGGTAAAGAATTCGATGCACATTTCTGGAATTCCCTCATCCGTCAGATGATGCTGGAAGACCTGATCGCTAAAGACATCGAAGAATATGGCCTGCTAAAGATCACTGATAAGGGTAAAAAGTTCCTCAAAACTCCTTACTCTATCATGGTCTCACTCAACCACCAATTTGAAGAAGAAGGCAATGAAGAAGACGAAGTAGCCGCAGAAGCCCAGGCTTCTGCCGATCCTGTTCTCTTCGAAATGCTGAAAGAGCTCCGTAAAAAGGTAGCAAAAGAAAAGAACCTACCGCCATTCGTCATCTTCCTCGAAACCTCTCTCGAAGATATGGCTACCCAGTACCCTACTACCGTACAGGAACTGGAAAAAATACAGGGTGTGAGCAAGGGAAAGGCCGTTCGCTATGGCAAACAGTTCGTAGATGTTATCTCTAAATATGTAGAGGAAAATGACATCGTGAAACCGGACGATTTTGTCATGAAAAGCGTGGTCAATAAGAGCGGTCTGAAAGTGTTCATTATCCAGAATATCGATAAGAAAATGCCGCTGGAAACCATCGCCCGCAACAAGGAACTCACTATTCCCCAATTGCTGGACGAAATGGAAACTATCGTGGCAAGCGGTACCAAACTTAATCTCGACTACTGCATCGACGAGGAACTGGACGACTACGCCCAGGACGAAATAATGGACTACTTCAAAGGCTGTGAGACTTCCAGTCTGGCCCTGGCCCGCGAAGAACTCATCGATAGCGACTACACTCTTGAACAATTGAAATTGATGCGTATTAAGTTCCTCGTTGTATACGGGAACTAAAAAACCAACTATGGGACATAATATTATCAGGGCAGCAATTGCTCCTGTAAGGGAACAGATTATTCAACATTCATTATACACTGAAATGCAACGCATGGACGACATCCGGTCTTTCATGCAGTACCATGTATTTGCCGTATGGGATTTCATGTCACTCTTAAAATCATTGCAACGCAACCTCACCTGTACCAACCTGCCATGGGTACCCGTAGGGAGTGCTGCCACCCGCTTTCTGATCAATGAGATCGTTACCGGCGAGGAGAGTGATATAGATCCTGATGGCAAACGGGTGAGCCATTTTGAACTGTACCTGGATGCCATGAAACAGGTAGGCGCTGATACATCCGTAATGGAAAATGCCCTGCTGTCCCTGCAAAAAGATATAGCCCTTAGCGATATATTCAACACCTTCCCTCCTGCTGCCAAAGCATTTGTGCAGCATACATTTGACCTGATCGAAAAAGCCCCGATACATGTGCAGGCCGCTGTCTTCACCTTTGGGCGGGAAGACCTGATCCCTGATATGTTCGTAGCACTGGTAAACGATCTGGACAAGCAGTTCCCCGGACAGATCAGCCTGTTCAAGTATTACCTGGAGCGTCATATTGAAGTGGATGGCGATCACCACAGTCACCTCGGAATGGAGATGGTACAGGAGCTTTGTGGCGATGATAGCCGCAAATGGGAAGAAGCTGCTATCGCATGCCGCGAAGCATTGGAGCAGCGAAATGCACTGTGGACAGGAATTTTGGAGGAAATTCGTGCAACTGCAACAATTTCTTAGAATAATATTTGGATTTTAAAATCATATTTTGTTATCTTTGCACTCCCTTCGAGAGAAGGATGTGAGAAAAGAGATGGTGTGGTAGCTCAGTTGGTAGAGCAAAGGACTGAAAATCCTTGTGTCGCCGGTTCGATTCCGGCCCTCACCACAGAAAAAAAAGCGATTACTATAGTAATCGCTTTTTTTATGTCTATTATAGGTCCACGTCTTCTTCGACGCTTCTTCGATGCTAGTTCGACACCTCTATATCCAACCTTCAAAAATAAAAAAGGCCATCTTGCAGATGGCCCTTATATCAGTAGTTTATTTCTTCTTACAGATCACAATATGATTCAAAAACGCATCATATCGTTTCGGCAAAATCGCATTCAACACCATTACCCATATATTCATCAGAGCAAAAGTAACATTAGTCACCAGTTTCCTCAATGGCATAAAGAAATTCAGCTTGGACAAAATAGAACTATCTATATACGACATCCTGATCTGGGCCTGTGTCTGAATAGAAGTACCCAGCTTTTCGTAGTAAGCAATTTCAAACCCCTTACGCTCCAGCAGGCTCTTTAATCCATAGGAAGTATAACGGCTGCAATCATTCGGTGCCTCATGTTCAGCAATCAGAAACGGCATCGTAATCAGTATTGTGGCGCCCGGCTTCATTACCCTGTGCAACTCAGAAATCATATCCTCAAGGTTGAATACGTGCTCAAACACTTCGGTCGACAATACACTGTCAAACGAATTGTCTTCCAGCGGCAATGTAAGGCCGTCATAAAACACATCTATCTGCTCATTCTCATGGCTATGTCCCTCACCCTGAAAATCTACGCCTATATATTCATCTACGTTAATAAGGGTCTTATAAGGCTTGCTACCGCAACCAAAGTCCAACATACGGCCATGAAGCACGTTAAAATGTTTCTTCAGATTACTGATCAACAGATTACGGGTTATGTAGAACGACTGATTGATGGTCGGATTGAAATCTTTGCTTACATTTCTCATAGTGACACCAAAAATACATCTTTAGGCTAACAAAGTTAGTACCAATCCAATCAATGCCGGTAGCCCCTGCACAAAGAAGATTTTCTTAGTCGCCGTCAGGGCCCCAAAGACTCCAGCGATTACCACACAACTCAAAAAGAACACCGCTACATTTTTCTGCCATTCAGGATCACTGATAAAGAATGACCAGACTAACCCTGCCGATAAAAATCCATTGTATAATCCCTGGTTAGCTGCCAGCCCTTTGGTTGGTTTAAATAGCTCAGCAGGCAACTGCTTAAAAGTTCGTTTCCCGGCAGTTTCCCACGCAAACATTTCCATCCATAAAATATACAGATGCTCAAGTGCGACCAGGCCTACAAAGATCTTCGCAATAATGACCATATTACAGTTGTTTTGATTATGCTACAGGGCGTGCAGGATCTGTGATCCATTCACTCCATGAACCCGCATACAGTTTGGGAATAGGATACCCTGCATATACCGACAGCAATACATTGTAGGCTGCCGTTACACCAGAGCCGCAATAAAACACCACATTCCCTTTTGCAAATTCATCTTTGAAATGCTCCTTGTATACAGCAGCTGCTGCTACACCTTCTGTACCAATCTGCGCATTGAATGGTTTAGAGATAGCGGTTGGAATATGACCTGCTACCGGGTCGATCGTTTCATTCTGACCCGCATATCTATCTGCAGTTCTGCTATCAACCAGGCAGGTATTACCAGCTTCAATAGAAGCCATTACTTCATTCACAGAAGCGAGCATATTATCATTAAAATGCGCTACAAACTGCTTTGGCTGCGTAGGCATAATATCAGCCGTCAACGGATATCCCTGCGCTGCCCATACTCCTTTACCACCATTCAATACCGCTACCTTCTCATGCCCTGCCCAGCGCAGTAACCACCACAATCTGGCAGCCGCCATGAAACCCGCAGTCGCATCATATGCCACTACCTGTACATCTGCATCAATACCCAGTTTCGAAAAAGTCTTTACCAAAGCATCTTTCTTTGGTAATGGATGCCGGCTGGTTTTACCAGCTATAATTTCGCCGGACAGGTCATAATGCAGGTCAGCATAGACCGCACCCGGAATGTGTGCTTTCTTATATTCCTCTATACCCCATTTTTTATCAGCCAGGGAATAGCTGCAATCAACAAACAGGAAGTTAGGATCATGTAAATTTTCAAGGGCCTCTTTCGGCTGAATGAAAGTAGTATAGCTCATATTCTTTTTATTTTTTAAAACACGAACGGTATCAGTCGCCATGTTTTCTTTTTATACTGTAGATACTCCTCTCCGAAGTTATTAATCAACACCTGTTCCTCTACATACATTCTATACAAAAATGCACCGGTGACAGGTAATACGGTAATCAGAAAAGCAATGTAATTATTCATCGCAATTCCATTCCCTACAAAAGATACCAGCGATCCCAGGTACGCCGGATGCCGCAAATATTTATACACTCCATGTTGTATTATCCTGTGATCATCCCGGATCGCTACATCTACCGTAAAATAATGTCCCAACGTATAGATCGACCAGAACCGGAACAACATACCTAATACTATCACCGCTATGCCGACTTTAGAAATATAACGATAGCTCGTGATCGGGGCTGCTGTATGCTCCGCTACAAAAGATCCCAGTGGCAGCGTAGCCATAATCGTCACCCATATCCAAAGCAACGATTTTCTGTCTGCTTTCTGTCTTTCCTGGGGACCGGAACGGAAAATACGGTTCAGAAAAATCTCCGAAGCCAGCCAGATAGCGACAATTGTTGTGTATAACATAAAGATGCAGGTTTTTCAAAAGGTCTGGCGCTCAATCTTCTCAGATGGTTTTTACATCTCCGTTTTCATAGGCAATGATCACAGTGGGTTTCAGATTCAGGAACAGGCCTGTCTCTACAACGCCGGTAAGCGCTTTTAATTGTTGATGCAGCTGTTCCGGTTCGCGGATTATGCCAAATGAACAATCGATAATGTAATTGCTGTTGTCCGTAATATAAGGCTGATCGTCTTTCGTTCTAAGGGTAGGATGTCCCTGCAGGGCCTGCAGTGTTTTAAACACCAGCTCCCAGCCAAAAGGTACGACTTCTATCGGTAATGGAAATTTTCCAAGCGTCTTTACATATTTTCTTTCGTCACCCACGATCACACGTCTTCTACTGGCCAGTGCCACAATCTTTTCCCTGAGCAGGGAACCACCGCCACCCTTTATCAGTTGTCCCTCTTCGCTGATTTCATCCGCCCCGTCAATATCCAGGTCCAGCTGCTGGATTTCGCTAAACGAAGTAATCGGTATACCCAGTGCCAGCGCCTGTTTTTCCGAAGCAAGGGAGGTTGCCACTGCCTGAATATTCAATCCTTCCTTTACCATTTGACCGATCTTTTCGATCGCCCAGTAAGCGGTAGATCCTGTACCCAATCCTACCAGCATACCTGGTTGTACCAAAGCAGCGGCCTTTTCGCCAGCGGCTTTCTTTGCTTTTGTGATTGCATCCATGTGTATGACTCTTTTGAAATTTAATGCTAGTGTACAGCAATATAAGCCTTATTTTTACGATCCACCTTACACCACACTATGAATATCGACTCGCACAAGGGATCAATGACTACACTGCTTCGTATCAGGGCTATCTTCACCGGTTCCATTGGCAACCTCGTAGAATGGTACGACTGGTATGCCTATGCTGCATTTGCAATTTACTTTGCTCCTTCCTTTTTTCCCAAAGGGAATCCTACTGCTCAGCTACTGGATACTGCAGCCATCTTTGCCGTTGGTTTTCTCATGCGCCCGGTAGGTGGTTGGCTCTTTGGAACTATAGCTGATCGTACAGGCCGCAAAACGGCTATGACATTGTCTGTATTACTCATGTCACTGGGTAGCCTCATGATTGCCGTCGCTCCTACGTATCAGACTGCTGGTTTGTTTTCCCCTGTATTATTATTGCTGGCACGGTTATTACAAGGCCTGAGCGTGGGTGGGGAATATGGAACTTCTGCTACCTACCTGAGTGAAATATCTACCCCCGATAAAAGAGGCTTTTATTCCAGCTTTCAATATGTAACCCTCATCGGTGGACAACTCATCGCACTGGGAGTACAATTAGTATTGCAAAAAGTATTTCTTACTCCCGATCAACTGCATACCTGGGGATGGCGTATACCATTTGTAATCGGCGCACTCCTCTCCCTTTTTGCACTAATCATCCGCCGCCATATGGAGGAAACCATCTCCGTAAAGAAAGATGATGTAAAACGCGGTTCACTGAAAGTACTGTTTAATGAACATCCAAGAGCAATTCTGACTGTAGTGGGATTGACAATGGGTGGTACATTGGCATTTTATACCTACACTACTTATATGCAAAAGTTCCTGGTGAATACAGTACACCTTACCAAAGAAAGGTCAACTGTACTCACCTTCTGGCTCATGCTTATTTACGCCTGCATACAACCACTCTGTGGCCTGCTGAGTGATAAAATAGGAAGGAAACCTTTATTGATAACATTTGGGGTAGCAGGTACCTTATTTACAGTACCTATCCTCACTGCGGTGAGTCATGCCAGCTCGGAGACGGCTGCATTCCTTTTATTATTGACAGCCCTGCTGATAGTAAGTGGATATACTTCTATCAATGCAGTGGTGAAAGCAGAATTATTCCCTTCGCAGGTACGGGCATTAGGTGTAGGCTTACCTTATGCACTGACGGTCGCTATCTTTGGCGGCACTGCGGAATACATTGCACTGTATTGTAAAAAAATTGGGCATGAACCCTGGTATTATTGGTATGTGACGATCTGTGTGTTCATTTCCCTGGTAGTATATGTGTTCCTGCGCGATACCAGGCAGACTTCTTATATGAATAAAGAGGAATCTCAATTCAGGCATTAACCTAAAAAAGATTTTCCTCCCTGTTGCATAGAAAACTTGCCACAGGCATTAACCTAAAAAAAATCCTCGCTGCTGCCAAAGAAAATCTCACATCAGGCGTCTGCCTAAAAAAATGGTTCTTCCTTGCTGCCGCAGGCCAATCAAAATCTACTATAATGAATCGTCCATTTGCCGATATGCCTTACGGCTATCCCCCCGCCATCTGCTATCCCCTTACCGAAATCTGCATGTACATCCTCTTTTTATTATGCCTGTACCACGCCTGTAAACAAGGCATCTCCAAACTCGCTTACCTCCTCGGCGGGCTTGGTTTCGGCCTCCTCCTGGAATATATAAATGTAAGAGCCAATGCCGGTTACAGATACGGTCACTTCCTCCTCATGATCGGTGACATCCCGGTAGGCATCGGCGCCGGCTGGGGCATCATCATGTACACCTCCCGCCTGATCACCGAAAGTATGAACATGCGCATCTGGCCCGCCGCCGCTATGGAAGCACTGCTCGCCCTGAACATTGACTGGAGCATGGATGTAGTGGCCTACCGCCTGCACATGTGGCATTGGAACTGGGAAACCATCATCAATCCATCCGTTGCCCTTACCGCTCAATACTTCGGTGTACCCTGGGGTAATTTCTACGGCTGGTTATGTGTCGTATTCTTCTATTCCCTCTTTTCCCGCTATCTCGAAAAGACCCGCACCTGGAAAATAGCCATTCCAATATTCGCCATCCTTATTTCACAAGTCGCCTTATATGTTACCCTTTTTCCCATATCTTTTTTTCTAAAAAATCATTTTAATATTCTGAGCGCAGATAAGTTGGTATTTACCCTCCTTTTCTTTGCAATACTAACCGCAATTGAGATCATTAAAATGAAACGACAACCGTTCAAACTACCCTTTATCACCTGGCTGGTGCCCGCATGGTTCCACATCTACTTTTTCTGCTGGCTATTCATTGGCGGCTTTGCCGAAGAAAATACATGGATGACCCTTCTCAGCGTACTGAGCCTATTCGCAGGAACGCTTATCCATTGGCTATTGATTTTAAATACTAAATCCCGAACTTAGTGACCACTAATTAATCAATCATGGAAAAGGAAACAAGGGCTCTTAAGATCAGCAAAATCGCAGCAAAATCGGCTATCCGTTTATTTGTCATCATCGTATTTGTAGGCGCACTCCCTTTTATCACCGGCGAACAACCGTGGAGCAAAAGACTGGAAAATGCACACTTCGTCATCCCAAATAAACTAACCCTGATTGCTCCTGCCCTGCTCTTTGTAGGTCTGCTTACCCTGATCATTCTTGTGATCAAAAAGAAATACTCCGTCATTGATTACAACTGGCTGCTGGTATTGAACGCAGTCATCCTGCTGGCGTACATCGTCATGATTTACGTCCGGCTGTATTCATTCATCTTTGTATAATTAAATATCTACTCCATTGCTCCTGACAGAAGAACATGTAATAGGTTTAGCCCCGGACGACGCTTCCCGAAAAGCGGGATCCGCATTGGCAAGTCCGGGAAAATGGGTAAGCAAAGGCGCCAACACCGACGCCTTATGGGGGGAATGCCAGGGTAGCGGCAGCAAGCCGTATCAAACCCAGGTAGACATCGTAAACGTAGCCTTCAAATGCAGCTGCCCCAGTCGTAAATTCCCCTGCAAACACGGTATTGGACTCATGCTCCTGTATGCCCGGCAAAAAGATACCTTCACAGACAATACCCCTCCTGCATGGGTGAGTGAATGGCTATCCAAACGGGCTGAAAAGAAAGTAGAAAAAACTGATAAACCCGTAGACGAAAATGCACAGGCCAAAAGACTACAGGCACGCCAGCAAAAAGTAGCTGATGGTATCACAGAACTCATGCTCTGGATGAAAGACATTGTTCGCAATGGACTGCTGCAGATCCCTGAAAAAGGAGACGCTTACTGGGAAAATATGGCCAGGAGAATGGTCGATGCACAGGCATCCGGTCTTGCCGGAATGGTACGCGCCCTTGGCGAAACGAACTTCTATAGCGAAGGCTGGCAGAATGCCTTTCTCGATCAGCTGCTACGCATCTATCTTGTAGTACAGGGGTATACCCAAAGTGCTGGTTTGAATGAACCGCTACAACAGGAACTCCGCACGTTAATCGGCTTTACCCAGAACCAGGAAGCCCTCAAGCAACAAACAGGCATCAAAGATACCTGGCTGGTACTCAGTAAACAGATCAATGAAGAAGAAAACCTGGTCACAGAGCGCTACTGGCTCTATGGTCAGCATAGTCAGCGGTCTGCCCTGGTACTACAATTTTATGTCAAGAACCAGACCCGGCCCGAAGTATTGATTACACCGGGTATTGCACTACTGGGCGAACTGGTCTACTTCCCTTCACCTACGCCACTCAGAGCTATCATTAAATATCCTGTCTCCAACATCTCCCTGCCTGAAGTAACAGGTATGCAAGGCTGGACACAGGTCACAGATACAGAAACTTCACTGTTCGAACTGATGCCTGTGCGCAGCGAGCGACCTTACATTGTACAGCAACTAACCCCTGTACAACACAATTTGCAATGGTGGCTCAAAGACCAGGAAGAAAGACTGATGCCACTGAAAACCGGCTATGCAAACATCTGGAAGCTACTCGCCCTCAGCGGCGGTCAACCGCTGAACATGGCGCTGCTGGGCAAAGAACAACAATACGAACCTTTAGGTGCATGGCACAACGGCTCTTATAAACTATTGTAATCGCGGGACAAAACTTATGTGGAATAATATTGTTAACACCGTCCTGTTAGGTACAGGCAAAAAACAACTGCGCAAAGACGATCTCCCCCCTGCATTATCTGCTGTAGCTGATACCGTATTGGGAGATAAATCGCTGGATGTGGAAACACAGTTTCTGCACCTTGCCGCTATTGCGCTCAACTATCGCCAGAGCGGCGTCACTGCCCTGCAGGACAGTAGCGTCACCCTCGAAGCTGCACCTGCCGAAGTACTGCCCTATTGCAGTGCTGCTGCATGGCAGGCATTATACACTGCCATCGACATGGGTCTGCAGGCACTGATCCTCTATTGGATGGAAGCCTGCGCAGCAGCACAACAACTGGCGCCACCTGAATTCATTCCTATCCTGATGGATATGTCTATCAGGGAAAAACAATGGAGAAGTCTGACTGTCACCGTTTGTGGTAAAAGAGGTGAATGGCTGGGGCAACTCAATCCTGCCTGGGCATTCAAAAAAGCAGATACCAACGAAGATCACTGGCAGACAGGATCACTGGAAGATCGCAAACAGGTACTGTCTACTATAAGACAGGAAAACCCCGCACAAGCCAGGGAATGGCTGCAGCAAACATGGTCACAGGAAAACGCTGCCACCCGTGCCGAACTCCTGAAAGTGTTGCAAATCAATGCCGGCGAAGAAGATGTGCCCTGGCTGGAAACACTGCTCACTGACAAAAGCTCAAAAGTAAAAGACGAAACCTGGACATTGCTCAAACAATTGCCCACGTCTTCTATCATCCAGGCTTACTGGCAGTTATTACAACAAAGCATCACCCCTACTAAAAAAGGATTGCTGAATAAAAAGTCGCTGGACATCTCATTGCAACTCCCTTCTGATAAACGGATTGCTGATTCCGGTATTCAATTATTAAGTAGTTCCAAAAGTGTGAGCGACGATGCTTTCATTCTCTTTCAGCTCACGACTTATGTACCTCCTGCCTGGTGGGAAAACTACCTGGACACTGATAAAAAAGGCGTACTCTCTTATTTTAATAATACAGAGATCACACAGCATTTCATGCAGGCATTAGGTTTAGCAGCTATCCGCTTCAAAGACCTGGAATGGCTACAGCTGATCCTGAAAGAAAGTAAAGAGTTTTTCAAAGATGCGCTGGAGGCATTACCCGTTCACGAACAGGAAGCTTATGCGCTCAAATACTTTGAAAAAGAACCACAATTCATGATCCGCTTTCTCAGCGAACGCGATTATGAATGGGGCCTGCCCATTACCAGGGAACTGTTCAAATGGATTGCTAAAAACCCTTACCAGTACAACCGCAACTTCTTTGACAAGCAGGTACAGAATATACCCTTGTTAATCGCAGGCGAACTGGAAAGCTTTACCCCTGAACTACCCGCCTACCAGGCCACCTGGAAGAATACCTCAGAACATATCAAAAGATTATTGACCTGCAAAGCAGCGATCAATAAAGCTTTCTTGAATACAAAATGATCACCTTTTTAAGCAGATAAAAAATGTCCAACATTTTACGTCAACACGCGGAACAGCTGTTCGCACAGGAACTGGAAGAACTGCAAAAGCAGGATACTGAAAAGCGTCCTTATATGTGGAAACTATCTCCACAAGCTGTTGTTACTTACCTCATTGGTGGTACCCTGAAAAATGGATTTGAAGTACAACCTAAATACATTGGTAACCGCCGTCTCATGGAAATCGCCGTAGCAACCCTTACTACCGACCGGGCATTGTTGCTCTACGGTTTGCCAGGTACTGCCAAAAGCTGGGTGAGCGAACATCTTGCAGCAGCTATTAGCGGTGATTCTACCATGATCGTACAGGGTACTGCCGGTACCGGTGAAGAAGCCATCCGTTATGGCTGGAACTATGCCCGCCTGCTGGCAGAAGGTCCTACCACAGGCGCTATCGTGGAAACACCCGTGATGCGCGCTATGAAAGATGGTAAGATCGCCCGTATTGAAGAGCTGACCCGTATCGGTGCAGATGTACAGGATACACTCATCACCATCCTCTCTGAAAAAACACTCCCTATCCCTGAGCTGAACACAGCAATAATGGCCCAAAAAGGCTTTAATATCATCGCCACAGCCAATAACAGGGACAAAGGTGTAAACGACCTTTCCAGCGCCTTAAAACGCCGTTTTAATACCGTTATTCTTCCTGTTCCTGACAATATGGAAGAAGAGATCGACATCGTGAAGAGAAGAGTAGAAAGCTATGAAAAAGTAATGGACCTCCCGGCCGAAAAACCAGCACTGGCAGAGATTCGTCGTATCGTTACCATCTTCCGTGAACTGCGTAGCGGTATTACTGCCGATGGCAAGACCAAGATCAAAGTACCAAGCGGAACACTCAGCACTGCCGAAGCTATTTCTGTAGTGAACAATGGGCTGGCAATGGCGGCTTACTTTGGGGATGGCGCGCTCAAAGCAGCAGATCTTGCAGCAGGTATTATCGGCGCTGTAATCAAAGATCCTGTGCAGGATAAAATTGTATGGCAGGAATACCTCGAAACTGTCATCAAAACAAGAGACGAGTGGAAAGATATTTACCGGGCATTCCGGGACCTGTAAACGCATATTATGTCAACTCATATACTGGGCATACGGCATCATGGTCCCGGCTCTGCCAGGAGAGTGCGCGCTGCCCTGGAAAAGATCAAACCGGACATCGTGCTGGTAGAAGGCCCGCCAGATGCCGATGGTATACTGGAATGGGTGGGACATGATGAATTGAAACCTCCGGTAGCGATTCTCGTATTCCAACCCGATGATCCAAAAAAAGCAGTGTTCTATCCATTCTCGGAATTCTCTCCGGAGTGGCAGGCAATACTATATGCAAGACAAAATAAGATTCCTGTTAAATTCATGGATCTGCCAATGGCGTATCAGTTTGACCTGCGTCATCAACCTACTGCTGATTCTTCTTTAAATAATAGCATTGCTATTCCGGATGCAGAAACGCTCAGGCGCAATCCTATTGCATGGCTGGCTGCTGCTGCCGGTTTTGAAGAAGAAGAAACCTGGTGGGAACATGAATTTGAATACCGGCAGGATGAAGAGCAGGTATTCGATGCCATTACCGAAGGCATGCATGCCCTGCGTACAGACCTCCCGCTCCCCTACGACAGGGAAGAACAATTGCGTGAAGCCTGGATGCGTAAAACCATCCGGCAGGCAGAAAAGGAAATGTACACAGAAATTGCCGTAGTATGTGGTGCATGGCATGCACCAGCACTCACGCACATGCCCAAAGCAAAAGATGACAATGAACTGCTGAAAGGATTGCCCAAAGTAAAAACGGCGGTATCGTGGGTACCCTGGACATATAACCGTTTGAGTTACAACAGTGGTTATGGTGCAGGCATCAATTCACCCGGTTGGTATGAGCACCTGTGGCACTATCCCACCGATGATGGCTCCCGCTGGATGGCACGCGTAGCAAGACTCTTCAGGGAAGAACAAAAAGATATTTCTGTTGCACATGTGATGGAAGCTGTTCGTCTGGCAACTGCATTAGCATCCTTACGTGGTTTACCAAGACCCGGTTTGGAAGAACTGAATGAAGCCACGTTGAGTGTATTGTGTAATGGGGAAGACATCCTGGTCAAACTGATTGAAAAAGCATTGATCGTCAGTGATAAGATTGGTGAAGTACCTATCGATGTACCTCGTCCACCATTACAGACAGACATTGAAAAGCTGCAAAAGAAACTGCGCTTACCACAGACCGCCGATTTCAAAGATTACACTTTAGACCTCAGAAAAGAAAATGACCTGGAGCGAAGCATCTTCCTGCACCGCCTGGAATTGCTAGGTATCAAATGGGGGGACCGATACGATGTATCCGGCAAAGGCACTTTCAAGGAACAATGGCGCTTACAATGGGATCCGTCTTTATCCATTGATATCATTGAACGGGGTAGCTGGGGCAACACTGTAGAAGAGGCAACCAACAGTTATGTAAAATATCGGGCACAATCAGCTACTACCCTGAAAGAAGTATGCGACTTACTGGAAAGCGCTATTCCCGCCGAATTGGATGCTGCTATCGACTTATTGATCCAGCAAATCAATAACCTCGCTGCTGCTACCGGCGATGTCATGCAGCTAATGACGGTACTACCAAACCTGGTACAAATAAGCAGATATGGCAACGTACGTAAAACAGACGCAGCGCTGGTAGAAGGTATCATTAACGGTATGATCACCCGCACCTGCATCAGTTTGCCTGCTGCCTGTACAAGTATTGCAGAAGATGCCGCATTACAATTGCTGGAGTTATTCTACAACATGAACGATGCGATTCTCTTATTGCAACAGGATGATCTTAGCACACAATGGCAACAGACATTATCTTATATCGCTCATAATAATAACACCTCCGCCGTGATCGGTGGATATGCTACCCGCTTACTGTCTGATCACAGGCAAATTACAGGTGCAGAGCTGGTGAAAGCATTCAGTTATGCCATGTCTACCGCCAATCCTCCTGCAGTAGCTGCAGCATGGCTGGAAGGCTTCTTAAAAGGCAGTGGCACATTATTGTTAGTAGACAATGATCTGTGGACAGTGGTAAACAACTGGATGAATCAGCTGAACCAGGATACATTTACTCAATTGCTACCTTTACTGAGAAGAACATTTTCAGGATTCAGTAAACCTGAAAGAAGAAAGCTCGGTGAAAAAGCAAAGAGCGGTGTTACTACAGGCAATGCTGTATCAACAACTGCCGAAGTGCATTTTGATGCAACACGTGCAGAAAAAGGTATTCCGATTGTGATGAAAATGCTGGGCTTTAAAAACTAAATCAATGGACAACTTACATAAATGGCGACTCGTACTCGGTGGTAAAGAATCTGACGGCACAGGTTTCAATCTCACTGGCGACGAATTGAAAATGGACCAGGCACTGGAAGCACTCTACGATAGTGAAAAGAAAGGCGGACTCGGTCCCTCCTCTCCTAACGTAAGCCGTTGGCTCGGTGACATCCGTACATTCTTCCCTGCTTCTGTGGTGCAGGTCATGCAGCGCGATGCACTGCAGCGATTGAACATTACACAGATGCTCTTTGAAAAAGAGATGCTGGAAAATGTAGAACCTGATGTTCACTTGGTAGCAACCTTATTAACATTGCGCCACGCCATTCCTGACAAAACAAAAGATACTGCCAGACAGGTAGTACGCAGGGTCGTGGAAGAACTATTGAAGAAACTCACACAGCCCACACAACAGGCAATCACCGGTAGCTTACATCGCAGTATCAGGAATCGTCGTCCTAAACATAATGAAATCAACTGGCATGCGACCATCTTAAAAAACCTGCGTCACTATCAGCCTGAGTATAAAACAATTATTCCTGAAACCCGCATTGGCTATGGCCGCAAAACGACCTCATTAAAAGACGTCGTGCTCTGCCTGGACCAGAGTGGCTCTATGGGTACATCAGTTGTATACTCCGGTATTTTCGGTTCTGTAATGGCATCTATTCCTGCTATCAAAACAAAGATGGTGGTCTTCGACACATCTGTGGCTGATCTGACAGAAGAACTGAAAGATCCGGTCGATTTGTTATTCGGTGTACAGTTGGGTGGTGGCACAGATATACAGTTAGCACTAAATTATTGCCAGCAGATTATTACCAGGCCAACAGATACCGTATTAGTGTTAATCACTGACTTATTTGAAGGGGGTAGTAATGATCGTATGCGTAAGCGCGCTGCCGAATTAGTAGCCGCTGGTGTACAGGTCATTGTATTACTCGCATTGAATGATGATGGTGCACCTTATTACGATCATGACAATGCACAGTTCCTTTCCAATTTGGGTATTCCTGTATTTGCATGTACGCCGGATAAGTTTCCCGATATGATGGCAGCCGCGTTGAGTAAACAGGATATAAATACCTGGGCAGCAAGAGAAGATCTTGTATTAAAAAAATAAATTAACAAAAAGGTCCTGCCTCTGGCAGGACCTTTTTGTTAATTTATTTTTAGCCATTCATCGTCCTCACGTATCACCCCTGCTTCAATCGCTTGTTTTATCGCACCTGATAATTCCGTTTTCAAATCTTCCGTCGCCCTTGTAAAACCTAATGCCTTCGCCACTAACGGTATCACGGCTTCTTCTGTAATCGCTACCGCATCTCTCACTACTTTCTCTATTGCTACCGTCATTTCCTCCGGTGCTATATACATTACTTTCCTTGATGCCGCAGGCATATTCGCCCTATTCCTCAATACCGGTACTTCCATTTTTGCATCCCACAGGAATGGTTCTTTCACCACTATACTACCACTCTCCTCCGCACTTGATATTGCCTGCTTCAACGTTTCACGTATACGGCTACCCACTCTTGCTACACCTGCCGCCTCAATCAATCTTCTTGCTACTTCTTCTGTATGCACCGGGCTCTCTACCTGCACAATTTTTTCTAACCAGCTTCTTAGTTTATCCAACCCATGCGCATGCAATTCTTTCGTAGATATTTCCATCGGCAGTATGGCAGTTTCATACAATGGTAATTCAGGCATCGTCATATCTTCATCTTCTCTCACCATAGTAAAATCTTCTGCTACCTCCTGCTCCGGTTCCGGAATTACTTCATTCGTTTTTGCCTGTTCAACCGCAGCTAATAATCGCTTAATTTCCCTGGCAGGATGCCTGAACCAATCCGTACTCCATACATGATACAAGTTCCATCCCATATCTTCCATTACCTGTTGCCTCAACCGATCTCTGTCTCTGGCGGAACGTGCAGAATTATACCCCTCACCATCACACACAATACCTATAATATATTTACCCGGATGTTCAGGATCAGAAATAGCCAGATCAATAAAGAAGCCTTTACTACCCACCTGTTTATGTACAGTATATCCTGCTGCCTGCAAGTGTTTCGCTACTTCTTCCTCAAAAGGAATTCTTGCCGGCCATCCATCAGCAGATGATGTATACAATTGTCCATGCTGTGCAAAGTAGAGGAAGTTCTTCAACGCTTTCACACCTTCACTATCCGTACGGTTCAGATCTATGTCATCAGCCGTCAGGTTCGTAAATACTTCGCATCTCTGTTTTGCACGCGTAATTAATACATTCAGCCTCTTCTCACCGCCTTCATTATTCAAAGGACCAAATGCTAAACTTACAGATCCATCTGCCGTACGGCCATATCCTATACTGATGTAAATAACATCACGCTCATCCCCCTGTACATTTTCCAGGTTCTTTACAAAGAATGGTTCATGCGGATGTGCTTTAAAGAATGATTCTACTTCAGGCAGTTTCTTTCTCGCTGCTTCCAGCGATTCCTGTATCGCCTGCATCTGTGCCGTACTAAATGCTACTACCCCTAAGCTTAAATCAGGATGTTCTTTTGCATGCCTGATCACTGCTTCTGTAATAGCATTTGCTTCCTGCGGGTTGGTACGCGTCTTACCACGATCGTAAACAGTATCTTTCAGGTGATGATAAATCAATCCCATCTGATGTGTAGCACCAGGGCTTGGAAAGATCACCAGTTTGTTCTCGTAAAATTCCTGATTAGATAATGTGATCAATGATTCATGACGACTACGATAGTGCCAGCGCAACATACGTTGTGGTGCACCCTGTGCATCACACATCCCTAATATACTTGGCATATCGGCAGTTACATTTTCTTCGTCATCAGTTTCTTTCAATAATGAATCAAAGAAACTGCCTGGTGGCATCTGTTTGCTATCACCAACTACAACCAATTGCTTTCCTCTCAGCAATGCACCTAATGCATCTACCGGTCTTACCTGCGAAGCCTCATCAAAAATCACCAGGTCAAACTGCAATGATCCTGGTGGTAAAAAGTTAGCAATAGACAATGGGCTCATCATAAATACCGGTTTGATAGCCTGTATTGCCAATCCTGCTACCTGTACCAGTTTGCGGATAGGCATATGTCTTGCTTTCTTATTGAATTCAGTACGTAGTACATTCACTTGTCCACCCGCATCTAATGGTGGTATACCATCCCAATGTTTCAACGCAGCACGCGCACGATTATATTGCAGATCGAGTGTATCCAGTTTTACAAACTGCTTCACTGATGATTCATGACTCGCTCTTTCAAATTTTCTCAGTGCTGCATGCTTCACCAATGCCTGTTCATACAGGTATTCATACCATGTTTTTTGCAAAGCCGGTTTCAATCCTTTCTGTGCTTCCGGCCAATAAACCACTGCATCTATCAAAGATTCCAATCCTTCATTGATAGCAGATGTTGCTAAATTATTCCACGATATCATCAGATGGATTTCTGGCAACCCTGCTATCCATGATTCCAACAGTACAATCTGATCTTCGTAAGAACGTTGTAATAAAGGAGTGATTTCTTTGTAACGAATCTGTTCATTGAATGCAGTCGCTGTAACTATTTGTTCGATAGCAGTACCATGTTGCTGTAAATATTTTAACAGCGTATCCAGGTATTGCTTTGCCGCAGCAACCGGTTCATTTTTTTCAAGATAAGAGAGAATCACTTTATCGCATGAACCTATATTAACCTGTCTGTGTACATCACTTAAATAATTAGAGATTGTTTCCAGCTCATTCCAGTTACTGAATCCTTTTTGCCAGCGCTGACCAAACAAATCCCTGGCAAGTGTTTCGTAGTCCTGCACCTGTTTATCCAATCGCTTTGCTTCCATAATAGCGTCTACACAAGCAAGTTTCGCAGCCACATCAGAAGGCGCACCATTTCTACACAAAGCAGCCAGCTGGCGATTACTTCGATTGTAATCACCAATAGCAAACTTGAACCATTTCTCACCATATGCTAACAGGTTTTGTCTGATCTCCAACACATTTTGTTCCCATGCTTCTGGTATCAGTATTGAATCATACACCTGGCGAATCTGTGCTAATCTTTTTCCTGTCTGCAACAGTTCTTTGATGTCTTCTTTTCTTTGCAGCCAGGCTACATTCGAAATATTCACACCTGCCAGATCAGGACGTACAGAAGCCATCTGCACTACATAAGAAAGATCCATTGTATCTTTCTTATTCAATGGCATGGGCATACCTACCTGCGCAGCAATCATTGCACTTTCATGTTGCAGGCTTTTGATAGTGGCAACAGTTTGTTGCATGAGTGGTATGAGCTTCTCCTGTTCTGATGGTGTTAATATAGTTAGCTGACTTCCCCAGAACAATAATGCAGACGGCATTCCTGTTTCACCTAATCGCGCAGTGATTCTGTTCGCCATATTCTCTGCACGTTGCATATTGCTGGCTTCCCAGTTTGCAATGTCAGGAATAGGTATACGTGGTAAAATCAGATCACCTGCTGCTTCTTTTAATTGCAACAGGTAACCCATCAGTTGTTGCGGTGTCAATCCACTTTTACCAACAGGCGCATTCACTGCTAAACAGTAATCATTCAACTCACGTCTGTACTCATGTAGTAACGCAACTTCCTGTTGTAGTTGCATGATTGCTGGTTTACCTAATTCCAGTGTACGACGCAGTTCCTGGTGTAGTTCTTTTTTATTTGCTTTATGACTATGCAGTTCTAAACATGCATCGCCCAGTTGAATACTATCCAGCCTTCTCTTCACCACTTCCAGCGCTGCCATTTTTTCTGCAACGAAGAGTACTTTCTTTCCTTCACCAATTGCATTTGCAATCAGGTTCGTAATGGTTTGTGATTTACCTGTACCGGGAGGTCCCTGTATCACCAGGTTTTTTCCTTCCTGCACAGCGAGCATGGCAAGCAATTGTGAACCATCTGCATCTACTACCTGGTGCATTTCATGGGCATTGGTTTCAGTGTCGATAAATGTTTCATCACTTACACCAGATTCCCCTTCACTGAATCCTGCACCGAATAAACTCTGTAATACAGGATGTACAACCGGTTGTTCATCTGCAGGCCAGTTTTCACTATCCAGGTCGTGGTACAACATTAGTTTTCCGAAGGAGAAAAATCCTAATTCAACAGTATCCATTTTCACTTCCCACTTCGGCATACCATATACCGCATCTGCTATTTCCTGCAGGTAGTCATTAATAGAAATTTCATCCGTTTCCGGCATGTCAGGCAACACAATTCCGAAATCAGTTTTAATTTTGGTTTGTAAGCTTAAGTTCATTTCTACATCACTACCGGTATAGCGCAAACGAAAACGTTCCCGGGCACTACTTCTTTCCAGTGATACCGGTATCAATATCAAAGGCGCCTGTCTTGCTTCTTTGGTATTATCTTTTTCATACCACTGCAGCATACCTAATGTAAGGAAGAGAATATTCACACCTTGTTCTTCCAAACTGGTACGTGCAGCATAGTAAGTATTGAGCAATCTGTTTTGTAGTGCGGCAGCAGCTTCAGTAGTTTGCAAACGGGTATCATACACTACTGTTTCAGGTAGCGCGGTAGATCCTTCTTTTTGCTCTTCCTTCGGAAGTTCTGCATTGTCAGTAGCAGGTGGAGTTACCAATACTTCTTCTTTCAAAAATGCATTGGGGTCGTCCAGCATACTGGCTGTATTATCTTCCGGGGTAATAGCTTTTTCCTTGTTTTCTTTATTTCCTGGTTTGGGTAAAAACGTCATCGCCTTTCCCTGCTTCACCAACACTTCATATACGTTGGCACTCTTTTCCTGATCGATATGAACTCCACGACTAACCGGTAAGCGGTAGTTTAATAAAGGGTTACGCAGTCCCAGGTCGAGTAGCTCCCTTCTTGAGGCTTCCAGTTTGGAGAGGATTGATTCCTGCATGTACAGTTTGTTATTACAACAAAAAAATTACTAATTATTTTAGAACGAATGATATTAATAATTATTTGGTACAATACCTGATGAGATAGAAAATTAACACTTTATAATTTTCAGTATTACCTTTATTACATAACCATCAACACACGTGTATCAGGTATTATACTTTCTTTGGGGCACGGATTGGCATATTGCCATCAAGATCATGGGCTATGTATTGATCAGCCTTTCTTTTATAGGGGTAGTTGGTACTATCCTGCTGGAAAATCGCAACCCTGTTAAAGCATTGGCGTACATCATGTTACTGGTGTTCGTCCCCATCCTCGGATTAATTGTATACTACTACCTGGGCCGTGACCTGCGCAAACGTCGCCGCTTTACCCTAAAAGGCAGTAAAGACGAGACTTTGATGCTAAGATACTGGGAATCACAGCGTAGAGAAATTGAGCATATGCAGCTCGCTCTCCGCAATCACGTAGCCAGCAAACAGGAAATCTCTGCTATGTTGCTGAATACCAGGAACTCCGTTCTGTCTCAGAATAATAAAGTACAGATCTTACTCAATGGTGAAGAGAAATTTCCTGCCGTGATGAAAGCACTCAGGGAAGCCAAACACCATATACACATGGAGTACTACATCTTTGCCGCAGATGATGTAGGCAATGAGGTAGCAAACATACTCGTAGAGAAATTGAAAGCAGGTATAGAAGTCAGATTTGTATACGATGACCTGGGTTGCAGTGATATCGGCGACATCCCCGATCTGCTGGAAGAACATGGTGCAGAAGTATTTAAGTTTTCGCCTGTACTCATCAACTTCTACCTGAATGCAAATTATCGTAATCACCGCAAGATCATTGTCATAGATGGCAATATCGGTTTCACGGGTGGTATTAATATGGATGACCGCTATCTTAACAATGGCAAGCATCCTGTGTTCTGGAGAGACACACATTTACAACTGGAAGGCGATGTGGTTAACCTGTTGCAGTTACAGTTTATGATGAGTTATCGCTATTGCAGTAAGAATACATTTCCATTCAGTGATCCTTACTTTCATCGCTCCCGTATCAAAGAACATTGCTTTGCGGATATCGTAGCCAGCGGACCTGATTCAGATTTCCCCATGTCAATGCAAACTATTCTCATGGCAATCAATGTAGCGAGAAGAAGTATCCGCATCAGTAATCCTTATTTCATTCCTAATGATCAGATTCTGAGTGCATTGCAAATGGCTGCACTGGCAGGAAAAAATGTTGAGTTGCTATTGCCCTCACAAGGTGATTCCTTTTTTGTACAACATGCGGCACAATCATATGTGAAACCCATGTTAGACGCAGGTGCAAAAGTCTATTTTTATCAAAAGGGATTTATTCATGCCAAGACCATCGTTGTCGATGATAACCTGGCCATAATAGGCACCGTCAATCTTGATAACAGGAGCTTTTATCTAAACAGTGAAATTGCTGTAGTATTATATGACCGACCGATAGTACATAAGTTAAACGCTGCTTTTGAACAGGATTTACAGGATGCCGTTCAAATTGATCGGCGCACCTGGAAACACCGTTCTATCTGGCAGCGTTTTATAGATGCAGTGTGCAGATTGCTGACACCATTATTGTAGGTGATTAAATATCATCTTCGTTCGTTTCATCCAGGTCTTCATGCCTGTCTCCACCTAAGCTGTAATAATTATTTTCTTCATCTTCTTCACCAATTATTTCATCTTCATCATCCAGCTCACCGCCTGGTACATCCAGGTCATCTTCATCATCAAATTCCTGTGGAATGGAGCCTTCTTCCCGGGCTATTTCATTGTTGATTCTACGGGATCCTGTTACACCTTCCACATCCAGTTCTTCTCTCTCTTCCTGGTTCATAATGTCTTCGCTGGCAGGATAAGTAGGATACCCCGGAAATGTCTGCTCTCTTTTCGCTGCTATTTCATCCTGGTTTGGAATGTGTTCATTTTCTGCTTTATTTTTTAAGTCTTTATTTTTCATGGCTTGATCTTTTAAGTATTCACCGAAAAAGTTATGCCAATGCGATTTAATTACTGCCTATGAATTTCAAACATACCGGGGCTGGTGTCTTTAAGTCTTCCTTTTGTTTTTTGAGGAGCCCGGTGACTTTATCTCTTTTAAAAACAGTCACATTATTTGAATTCTGATGAGCGACCAGCAGATAGTTGCCACTCGGGTCGATCACAAAATTTCTCGGGGTTTTTCCACCTGTCCCCGTCTCTCCCTTTTTCAAGAGGTTCCCCGTTTTGGAGTTGATAGAAAAAGTCAGAATATTATTGAGGGGATCACGATTGGTAGCGTATAAAAATTTCCCATCCGGAGAGATGTGGAGATCAGCAGCCCATGGCTTGCCTTTGAAATTGTCCGGCAGGATGGACACTGCCTGGAAAGGTGTTAGCTTGCCTTTGTCATAATGGAAAGCAGTGACTTTTCCATCCAGTTCATGTACTACATAAACCCATTTTCCATTGGGATGAAATATGAGGTGACGGGGACCGGAACCCGGAGGGAACGGTGCAAAACCAGGATTGGCAGGTACCAGTGGTTGCACATCGCCCTGGCGATAATTGTAGATCGCTACCTGGTCGATGCCCAGATCGGATACATATAGTTGCTGATGGTCCGGACTAAAATACACACAATGTACATGTGGTTTTTCCTGTCGCTCTTTATTAGGTCCGGAACCCGTGTGTTCAATAGTTTGCACAGGTGCTTCCAGGCGCCCATCTGGTTTTACCGGCAGGATAGAGAAACTACCTCCTGAGTAATTTGCAACTACCACATATTTTCCATCCTGGTCGGTAGTAAGGTAACAAGGGTCGTCACCGCCTGAAGGTTGTTTATTCAAGAAAGTAAGTTGGCCGGAAATAGTATCCCATTCAAATGCACTCACATTGCCCGGATTATTACCATTGGTTTCATTCACCGCATACACATACTTATGATCCGGGGAGATAACGAGGTACGAAGGGTTCTCTACATTCTTGGCAGTGCTTACAAAACGGAAGATACCAGTTTTGGTATTGAAAGCATAGACGCTGATACCTTCATCCGGTGTTTTGGTATAGGCACCTATAAGTAAATACTTTTCAGCGGCAGATGTATCAGTTTGAGCAAGCAAAGTAGAAGCAAGTAGTAGAGCTGTGCTGGTGAGTAATATTTTTATCATATTCGGGAATTGTTATGCCTAAACAAATTACTAAAAGTATCTAAAATCAGGAAAACGCATTTTAAGGGGGTAATTTTAATTCGACCCTTATTTTGGAACTCAGATAAAGGCGATTCAATGATCGTCGAAATTTAAGGAGATAATGAGGTCGACTTTATTAAATACAACAAATTGGTTTTCAATTAATTACAAAAAAACAAGGCTTTTCCTTCGGGAAAGTCCTGTTTTTTGGTGGCGACTATGAATTTCATAGATCTTCTTTAAAAAAAGAACCCAGTCCGAAGAAACGGACCGGGTGTTTTTTATACTTCTAATTTAACCTTCACTTTAAGTAATATATAGGCAAGGCAATACCTTACCTTTCATGACAAATTTCTTAAGCTACGAATACAGGAATTTATAAAAACGTATGTTCAGTATTATTTTCTAAAGGTGGATAATTTCATAAGGTTTAAGCAGGAATCATACTAAAGGAAAAATATGTTTTGGTCCAGTGCTCATAGTTATGTCGTTTAATTGAGGGATATGATTCAGTACTTATAGAACGAATATAGTCAAAAAAAAATACATGCCCGACAAAAGCATGTATTTTTTATTCTATAAATAAAAATTTAAAATACGAGTTTTACCTCCCCATATATACCATCAGGATCTGTACATCACTTGGATTTACCCCACTAATCCTGGATGCCTGCCCTAATGTACGGGGTCTGATTTTATTAAATTTCTGTCTTGCCTCTGCACTCAGAGATACCAATTTTGTATAATCAAAACTATCTGGAATTATCAGGTCTTCGAGTTGACTCATTCTTTTTACCAGTTCATTTTCCTTTTCGATATACGTTTCGTATTTGATCTGGATTTCTGCCTGTTCCAAAGTTTCATCATCGAATGCTGCGAGTGCATTTTTCATTTTTGTTACATTGTTTTTCATAGAGAAAATATCCATAGATGGACGTAACAAAATCTGGTAAGCACGAATCCTTTGAGTCAGTGGAGAGGTATTTTTCTCTACCATGAAGTGGTTAATATCTTCAGGATCGATCGGTAGTTCTTTCAGAATAGCTTTAATTTTTTCTACGCCTTCTGATTTCGTTCTCACTTTTTCCATCCTGTTCTCTCCTGCCAAACCAATTTTATAACTCTGCTCAGTTAGTCTCAGGTCTGCATTATCCTGGCGGAGTATTGTTCTGAATTCTGCACGGGAGGTAAACATACGGTAAGGTTCATCTGTACCCTTGTTGATCAGGTCATCGATGAGAACCCCAATATATGCTTCACTCCTTTTCAGTACAAAAGGTGCCTGGCCGGTTGCCTTGAGGTGAGCATTGATACCTGCCATCAAACCCTGACAAGCTGCTTCCTCATAACCGGTAGTACCATTGATCTGACCTGCGAAGAACAGGTTTTGAATATGTTTGGTCTCCAGCGAAAACTGCAATTGGGTAGGTGGAAAATAATCATACTCGATGGCATAACCCGGACGGAACATCTTGACATTTTCAAAACCCGGCACTAACTGCAGGGCTTTATATTGTACATCTTCAGGAAGGGAAGTGGAAAATCCGTTTACATAAATTTCTACGGTGTTCCAACCTTCCGGTTCTACGAACAACTGGTGTCTGTCTCTTTCGGCGAACCTATTTATTTTGTCTTCGATACTTGGACAATAGCGGGGTCCCCTACCCTGTATTCTACCCTGGAACATTGGTGACCGGTCGAAACCCGTCTTCAGCATTTCATGTACTTCATCGCTGGTGTAGGTAATGAAGCAACTTCTTTGTTGCTCAGGTTTAATCTTCTCAATATCCAAGTAAGAGAAACCGGTGATGACATCATCACCCTTTTGCTCTTCCATCTTTGAATAATCTAAACTTCGGGCATCTATGCGGGGAGGCGTTCCAGTTTTGAGGCGATCACTTTCGAATCCAAGAGAAACCAACTGTTCGGTGATTCCGGTTGCAGCTTTTTCAGCAACCCTACCTCCACCAAATTGTTTATCGCCTATGTGCATTACCCCATTCAGAAAAGTTCCGTTGGTGAGCACTACACTTTTTGATTTGATTTCATGTCCAAGGCCTGTCACTACACCATAGCAAATGCCATCTTTTACAAGAAGACCTTTCACCATATCCTGATAGAAATCTACATTGGGTGTTTGTTCCAATGCTTCTCTCCACTTGGCAGCAAAGAGCATTCTATCATTTTGAGTACGAGGGCTCCACATAGCAGGCCCCTTAGATCTGTTCAACATACGGAACTGGATCATGGACTGGTCAGTCACGATACCAGAGTATCCACCCATAGCATCGATCTCTCTTACTATTTGCCCTTTTGCTATACCACCCATAGCTGGGTTGCAACTCATTTGGGCAATAGTCTGCATGTTCATGGTTACCAAAAGAACCTTTGAACCCATATTCGCGGCAGCCGCCGCTGCTTCGCAACCGGCATGTCCTGCGCCTACCACTATAACATCGTAAGATGGAAACATAACTTTATTTATAATAGAAATGCAAAGGTACAACCAAGGACGCACATATTATGTTCCACGTGGAACATTTAAAACTATATGCTAACTATAGCATAGTCTTACCATAACTAGCGCACTAACCTATCACCAAAAGGTCACCTCAATATCCCGGGGATATTGAGGTGACCTTTTGGTGATCTATTGGTGATCTTTCGGCACTAAGACCAGACTATAGCTATGTTGAAGTTGCAATAAAAAAGGCTACCTCTATGAGGTAGCCCTTAACAAATTTTAAAATGTTCCACGTGGAACATCTATAGTAACACACCCAAATATTCCGTCAAACATTCATTTTCCTTTGCCCTCATAGTAGCCGACTGCTCCTTTGACTTATCCTTATACCCACATAAATGGAGTGCACCATGAAAAATCACCCTGTGCAACTCTTGTTCCACAGGTACCTTAAATTTCTCTGCATTATCCTTTACTCTATCTATGCTTATATAGATCTCCCCTTCTGTAACCTTTGGATCAGTACCCAATTCAAAAGTTACAATATCTGTATAAGTATCATGCTGCAAAAACTGCTGATTGATCTCTAAAAGATAATCATCTGAACAAAACACATACTGCAAGTTCTTAAGTTGTTGCCCCTCCCTTGCAAACTTCTCCTTAATGTAAGCCTTTAACCTGGTCTTATTTTTTAGGTTTACCTTTACCTCATGGGAAGTAAAATTGATCGCCATATACCACCGCTGTTTTATAATGTAATTCTATATGTAAAAGTATAGTGAAATTTCTGATTAACAGCACACTATCTTTGGGGGTCTCCCCAGTAGCCAGTACCTTTGCACCATCGATTAAACACCACATGAGATGAAAAAAAGTGCGATTAAATTGTCCACCCTTGCCATAGGAAAAAGTGCCGTAATTACTGCTTTCGAAAGTGATGACTTGCATATCAAATTAATGGAAATGGGATGTGTGCCCGGTGAAACAGTAAAGATTGAAAAAATTGCACCTCTTGGAGATCCCATCTCAATCATGGTTGCTGGATATAATCTTTCCCTCCGTAAAACAGAAGCAGATTATATCTGGGTAGAAGAACTCTCCTAAAGATATCCTTCTTCTCAAAAATATCGACCCATGCCCTCATCCAATTCCTTGCCCACCCATCACCTGGATCCATTCCATAAGGAACGTCACCGCACCTCCTCCAATGTGATCTTTGGATATAACAACCTACCAGTACAACAGCAGATCCCTGGATTTGAATTGTACTCATCCGAAGGCATGATTCCGGATTATGGTCCGGCAAAATCTACTTTCTACAGAGTTGGTATTATCCTGCAGGGAAATATCCATATGCAACTAGGGCTGGAACATTTCGATGTGGAACCTTTTAGTCTAACCTTCTCTATCCCAGGACAGGTACACAGTAAATCCAATGCCAGTGCCGATATCTTTGGCTATTATATATTATTCGAACCCTCCTTTCTCCAGGATCTGCTCCCACATGTACAAATGGGTGCTGAATTTCCGTTCTATAACTATTCAGGTTCCCAGTTATTAAAATGCAACGAACAGGAAATCAACGAAATAGTAACTTTTATAAATAAGATAGATGCTGAACTAAAGGCGGACCACTCAGGTAAACTGACCGCTATCAAAATGTACGCTTACCTTCTGCTTTTGACCGCCAGGAGATCTTATGAAAGACAATTACCTGTTAATGATGGCCCGGCAACTACCCATATGGTCACCCGATTTTATAAACTGGTGAGCCAGCACTTCTTACAATACCGGCAAGTGAGCGATTATGCCCGTATGCTTCACGTTACTCCAAACCACCTAAACCGGGTGATAAAAAATACTACCAGCCGCACCGCTTCAGATGCTATCCAGGAAATGCTGGTACAGGAAGCAAAAGTATTATTACAAAATACCGCCCTCTCTATTTCAGAAATTGCTTATCAGTTAGACTTCAGCGAACCAGCTGCCTTCAATCATTTCTTCCGCAAACTGACCGGGAATACCCCACTTCATTACAGAAGCATGATCTGATCAATTTTCCGCATCATCCGAACAATTTCTTCCCTCCTTCCTTTTGCAACTTTGTACGGTTGAAACAAACAATACGTACAAATGGAAAAAATAATCATCGCCGGTGGTACATCCGGAATTGGACTTGCTACCGCAAAATTGCTTGCCGATAAAGGTGCATCAGTAACAGTCACCGGTCGTAGTGAAGAAAAACTAGCTGCAGCCAGAACGGCAGCCCCCGGTATCACTGCTGTCTCTTTAGATAGTGCTAATGTTACTGCATTGAAAGAGTTCTTTACCCGGAATGGCCAATTTCATCACCTGATCCTTACCCTGAGCAGTGCCAAAGGAGGCGGCCCATTCGCCACATTAGACCTGGAGGATCTGCGTGCCGGGTTTGAAGGCAAATTCTGGCCACACCTGCAAACAATTCAGGCCGCACTTCCCTGGCTAGACAAAAATGGGAGCATTACTATCATCACAGCAGCATCTTCCACAGCCAAACTACCAGGTACAGCCGGTCTGGCAGCCATCAACGGCGCCCTGGAATTGATGGTACCTATCCTCGCCAAGGAATTGAAACCATTACGCATCAATGCCGTTTCACCAGGTGTAATTGACACCGATTGGTGGAATTTTCTGAACAAGGAGGAGAAAAGCGCTGCCTTTGAAAACTACGCACAGGGTATCGCTGTAGGCAGAATAGGTAATCCACAGGATGTGTCTAACCTCATCGAAACAGTTGTGCATAATTCATACATAAACGGTACAGTGCTCAATGTAAACGGTGGACTTTTGTGAATTGTGAATAGGCATTTACCCACATTTGTGGAAAAAGGCACTGACTAATTTCATATTTGAAAGCCCTGAGAATCAAATAGTCCGGGTTATACCCAGTTGATCATACTGTGCGTAACTCTCAGGGCCTTCATTTTTATTTTCAATTTATTTCTCGCGCTTTGTTAATTTAATGTGGATAATAGTGGAAAATATCTGCTTTTATGAAGGCGTTGAGAATTAAATAGACCTCTTCAATTCCCATTATTAACATTTCCACATAATTCTCACGCCCTTTATACACGAACACCCTGAGAATTTAATGACATTTATTGCACCCCAGATAGTCAAATTTCATCGCAACTATAAAGCCTTCTTTTTTAAAGCCCCTGAGAATTAAACAAACACTACCCTACCCTTGTTTGCGTTTTCCATTAAAATCTCAGGGCCTTCATTCAACAATACTTTCACATTTAATTATAGGGTAATACACATCATATGTCAATTACCTATTGATTTCATTATACACATAGGGGACGTGTAAGAATTTTGTTAATAAGAAAAGTAAAATTGTAATTGAAGGGCTTTAGAATGAAGCGAAGTCGACAATGGGCGGAACAGAATAATTCTACGCGATTCTCAGCGCCTTCATTTTTATTTTCAGTCTTAATTTTCACATTCTGTGAATGAACTGTGGATAAAGGGGTATATAATCTGCATTTGTGAAGGCCCTGAGAATTAAATATACCCTACCAACCCCCAGGCATTGAAATTTTATTCAATTCTCAAGCGGTTCATTCAGGAAGCCTTCCACAATTTAATCCCATAGATATCCCCACCATTATATATAGTATAGTAAAACTACAGGGCATTCATGGGCACAAAAAAACCCGGTTAAATGAATAACCGGGTCTTCCATTCAAATAATTATTTCGTAACTATTTGAATTTCAATATTTTAAATTATAAACCAGCCTGGGCACTAATCTCCAGCATCCTTTCAATGGGCTTTTTGGCCGCTATACGGAGTTGTTCGTTCATAGTGATTTCCGGCTGTTCGTATTCCATACACAGGTAAAGCTTTTCCAGCGTATTAAGTTTCATGTGCGGACAGTCATTACAAGCACAGGCATTGTTGGGCGGTGCCGGTATAAAAGTTTTGCCCGGATTTTCTTTCTGCATCTGATGAAGGATCCCTGTTTCAGTCACCACGATGTATTCCCTGGCGTCATCCTTTTTGGAAAAGTTCAGGATACCGGTAGTGGAGCCTATATAGTCAGCTACTTCCAGTACAGCTGCCTCACATTCCGGATGTGCCAGCACCTTGGCCTTTGGATGGCGAATTTTGAGTCGGGAGATCTTTTCCAGGGAGAAGATCTCGTGAACCATGCAGGCACCATTCCAGAGCAACATGTTTCTACCCGTTTTTTTGGCCAAATAAGCCCCTAAATTCCTGTCGGGGGCAAAAATGATCGGCTGGTCCTTCGGTACGCTCTCGATGATCTTTTCGGCATTAGATGAGGTACAAATGATGTCGCTGAGTGCTTTAATCCCGGCAGAACAGTTGATGTAGGAAATAACCAGGTGGTCCGGATGTTTTTCTTTGAACTTGCGGAACAGCTCCGGAGGTGCGCTGTCAGCCAGTGAACAACCCGCTTTCAGGTCGGGTAAGAGCACCTTTTTTTGCGGACTCAGAATTTTTGCGGTTTCGGCCATAAAGTGCACCCCGGCAAAAACGATTATGTCAGCATCGGTTTTGGCAGCCTGTTGACTAAGTCCGAGACTGTCACCGATATAATCTGCTACATCCTGAATATCTGGTTCCTGATAATAGTGCGCGAGGACGATTGCATTTTTTTCTTTTTTCAATCTTTCGATTTCCTCAAAAAGATCTAAATGCGAATTGACCGGCAAATCCAAAAAACCTTTTCGTTGCAAATCTTTTTTTGCGATTTCGAGCTCCCTTATCATATCTATATTTATAATTTATTCTTTTTAAAAAAGAAAAACCCACTACTATTAGGGCTGTGAATATGGGGAAAGTAATTTTTGCCACCGTGTACAAATGTAGTTGTTATTCTTTTTGCCTGTTCTATTCACATGAAATTAACAGCCCATTTCGGCCATAGCATTGATTTTTGCTACTTATATCCACATCGGTGGATTTCGTATTGCGTGAATATTTTGTTTGAGTATCCAGTATTAAAAAAATGTTAACTACAGGGTATAACAATTCACAAAACGAGCCATTTTTTCTTCAGACCAACATTTAAAGAAATAACAAATTTAGTTTTACGGTCATCGAACCTGGGTTTTTCAGAGGTTATTGAACACAAAAGGCCGGTTTTTTAACAGGTCATGTGGATAAAACGAGCTCAAAAATTATTTCTCTATGCATTTCCCATTTTTAGTTTTACTTTCACTTTTGTACACATTTAGATGTGAATCAAGAATCTGGACAATCTAAAATGTGAATATTGAACCCTTAAAATCGTTAAGTGGTTTAAGCCCGAAATAAACGTCAGTAGCGGACCTCTGGGAGCTGGTTTAGAGTGTATACAATACTGTCTTTTTTAACCTTAATGTGGATAACCTGTGAATGAAAGATAAAATACTTATACCGTAATTTTCGATGAAACCCTTTACTGTATTGGGTTTGAGCCAAAAAAAACTGTTTTGTAGTTACAGTTATTTTATTCTATTTTTGCTTTCCTTAAAAAATTTAGACTATATAATATATGTCAGTTATTCAGAAGATCAGGGATAAATATGCCGTGGTGATCGTAGTAGTGATCTGCGTGGCTATTGTCAGTTTCCTGCTGCAGGATGCCTTTTTCGGCAGAAACTCCCTCATGCGCCGCTCTACTACAGTGGGTAAAGTAAATGGTGAAGAGTTAGATTTCACCCAGTATCAGCAAATGATCCAGGATGCCGAAGCTGCTGCACGTCAGCAAAGCCCAACCGGTACCCTGAATGAACAAGTTCAGCAGTATGCGCGTGAGCAGGCCTGGAACCAGTTCGTGAGCGAACAAATCATGACTGCCCAGTATGATAAACTGGGTATTCAGGTAACTGAAAATGAACTGGTAGATCAGTTCAATGGTAAAGAACCGAACCCAATTGTATTACAGCAGTTCACAGACAGAAAAACTGGTCAGTTTGACCGCGCTGCTTTACAGCAGGCACTGTCTTCTGTAGGTCAGGATCAGACCGGCAGAATGAGAAATGCGCTGAAACAAATGGAAAGCTATATTGTAAGGTCGAGAATGCAGGAAAAATATGTATCCCTCATTAAAGGTGGCGTATATTATCCTAAATGGCTGGCTGAAGCTCAGATAAAAGATAATTCACAGTTTGCAAACGTATCTTATGTATCTGTTCCATATGCATCTATCCCGGATTCTACTATCGCGGTAACCGATGGCGAACTGAATGCATATATTAATAAACATAAGGCTAACTTCAAATCAGAAGAAGGTCGTCGTGTAGACTATATCTCTTTCAATGCACTGCCTTCCGCACAGGATACTGCTGCTGCACTGAAAGTATTGCTCGAAGCAAAAGATGAAATGGATACTACCGGTGTTGCGGGCATCGAAAACTTCGTAAAACGCAATTCCGATATTCCATACTTTGATGGTTATGTTGCTAAATCCGCACTGATGGTTCCTCAGAAAGATACCATCGCTAGTCTGCCAGTAGGTAGCACGTTTGGACCTTATTACGACAACAACCTGATCGTATACGCAAAGATGATGGATCGCAAAACTTTACCAGATAGCGTAAAGGTGCGTCATATATTAATTGCTTCTGCTAATCCTCAGAACCCTGGTGGTCTGTCTGATTCCCTGGCTAAGATCCGTATCGATAGCATCGAATCAGCTGTAAAAGGCGGCGCAGACTTCAAAGCCCTGGTTTCTCAGTACTCTGATGATCCAGGTAGCAAAGAAAATGGCGGTGAATATGATGTAACTCCGTCTTCTTCCTTCGTTCCTGAATTCAAAAACTTTGCGCTGGATGGTAAAACTGGCGAACTGAAAGTGGTAAAAACTCAGTTTGGCTATCACCTGATCCAGATTATGAGCCAGAAGAACTTTGGCCCTGCGCTGAAAGTAGCTTACCTGGGTAAACCAGTTGAAGCGAGCAATGAAACTGATAGCAAAGCTTATGCTGCAGCCAATGAATTTGCTGCACAGAACCACGATGCAAAGACTTTCGAAAAGACTGTTCAGGAAAAAGGTCTGAACAAACGTATTGCTGATAATCTCCGTCCGATGGATTTCGTAATTCCAGGTATTGGCCAGGCACGTGAACTGGTTCGCTGGGCTTACGATGCTAAGAAAGGTGATGTGAGCACTGTGTTCACCTTCGATGGTAAATATGTAGTAGCTGTATTGACTGGTATCCGTGCAGAAGGTACTAAAACGCTGGATGAAGTAAGACCGGAAGTAGAAGGACTGGTGAAGAAAGAGAAGAAAGCTGAGCAGCTGATTGCTAAGCTGAAATCTCCAGCTACCCTGGAAGCTGCTGCCGCTGCTGTAAATCAGCCTCAGCTGAAAGCTGACAATGTAAATTTCTCTACTCCATTTATTGCTTCTATGGGTTTTGAACCAAGAGTAGTAGGTGCTATCTTCAATAAAGCATGGGGTGTGGGTAAAGTAACCGCACCAATTGAAGGTAACGCGGGTGTGTATGTAGTGAAGGTTGACAACTTCGTACCAAATACGCAGAGTCTGGATCCTGTTTCTATCGCAACTCAGTATGAGCAAACTGTGAAAGGTACACTGGATCAGGGTGGTCAGCTGTATGAAGTGCTGAAGAAACTGAATAAGATTGAAGACAATCGTGCTAAATTCTTTTAAGGAATAGTAATAACTGATAGATATTAAGCCCCCGGTAATTTACCGGGGGCTTTTTATTTGGACAAAGTTTCGATTCCGGCTCTGCCGGGGTCGAAACTTTGCATCGCGATTATTTTAGTAAATTTGATTCATGGAAGAGATAGTAAACAAAGTAGCGCAAAGTGGACTCCTCACATTAGATCTGGAAGACTACTATCCTCAGGAAGAAACTGTTGTATTCGACCTGAAACAATATCTTTTCATGGAGATGATCCTGAAAGAAAAAGATTTCCGTGCCGCCCTTCAAGGATTAGACTGGGAACAATATAAAAATAAGAATGTCGCCATCATTTGCTCCGCAGATGCCGTAATTCCCTTCTGGGCCTACATGCTGGTCATGACCTACCTGGAGCCTATTGCACACTACGCTGCCTTTGGTTCTAAAGAAGAAGTCTTCAAAACCCAGTTCATGAAGCGCCTGAATGCTATAGACATGACTGCCTACGAAGACAAACGAGTAGTTGTAAAAGGTTGTGGAGATAAAGGCGCAGGTGAAGCTGCTTATGTGGAAATCACCCGTCTGCTGCGCCCGGTGGCAAAAAGTATCATGTACGGAGAACCCTGCTCTACCGTACCCATCTTCAAAAAGAAATAATCAGAACCACCCTCTTTTTCTGAAGAAGATAATCATGCCCACCAGCATGAAGGTCATAGAGCCCAATACAATATAATACCCGTTATGCGTATGCAGTTCTGGCATGTACTCAAAGTTCATCCCGTAAATTCCTGCTACCAGGGTCAATGGCGCCATCAGGGTGGTCACTACCGCTAGTACCTTCATGATCTCATTCATCTTCAGGTTAATCTGGGTATGGTACTGTTCCTGCACATTCAGGAGTGCCTCGCGGTAGTTCTCCGCCAGGTCGTTGGCCTGTATGATATGGTCATACACGTCTTTAAAATATTTCATAGTCCGCTCATCCAGCAGCGGACTTTCGCTTTTCATAAATCCATTGATCAGGTCCCGTACCGGGGAGATCGCTCTTTTAAACAATAATAACTCCCGGCGCAGGTAGTTGATCCGCGCCAGCGTGCGGGTATTCGGCTGGTGCTGCACCAGGTCTTCCATCAGTTCTATACGGTCACCCAGTTTATCAAGAATCAGGAAGTAACTATCCACAATCACATCCAGTAGGGTATAACATAAATAATCCGCCCCTGCATTGCGGATTCTTGAATTATCTATTCGCAGTTTTTCTCTTACATGATCGAATACGTCTCTGGTGGCTTCCTCCTGGAAGGAAATGACATAATTTTTTCCCACTACAATGCTTACCTGTTCATATTCTATCGCTGCTGCTTCTATATTGTAATACGCCATGGGCAGCAAGGCAAACAGGTGTACCCCTATCTCATCCATCTTAGCGCGCTGCCCGATACTCATGATATCTTCTTCCAGCAGCAGGTGAATGCCTATTTTAGTACAGATCTCATGCACTGTTTCCTTATTGATTCCATCTACATTGATCCATGTCGTTTCGGGTGTATCAATATATTTGAAGATCATGCGATGGTCTTCGCCGGAACTCTCTGTAACATGAACAGGCGTATAATCAAAAATTGTTACTTTCTCACATCTTCCCGGCGGGCGTGAAGCAGGGCCTGTCACAGGGTTATAGTTCATAATCCGTTGCTTCCTTACCTTGAAAGGGTTCAGTACATCTGGAATGGGAATGGGTATGATGGACTTAGACTTGCGCATGTTATAAATGTAAACAAAAAAAGCGCTCTGCTATATAGCAAAGCGCTTCTAAAGATAATGGTTGTGCCTTTCCTTTGTAAAAGGTACTGCCGGCGAACGTTCCACCGGCAGCAAAAGATTGGTTATTAAGATAGGATATGGAGACCAGGTAATATAATACTTCCGCTTCCGTAAAATTTACGGAACAACAAATACGTCAGTACCAAAAAAGGGAATTACAAATAAAGATTGGGTAAAAATTAAAAGTCAGTTTCAAACACATCCCATGACACTCACATCCATTTTGTTGTGATGGTATTTCTCGTCATTCTCAGAAGGTATATGGTCACACTGATTGTATTGCAAATAACAATACTGTCATAAGAATTCCAAAAAAAATAGAATAAATACTACAAAAATGTAAGAAAAATGAGTAACGATACCTGCATGTGAGTAAAAATGTGGACAACTCAAATGGGGAAATCATCCGTTTGAAGTCAGGCTGGTAGCGGATAGCTAAAAGGAAGGGTTTTTGTATTGGCATAATTAGTACTTAAACACCATCATTTTTAAAACATGAATTATGGAAAACAAGCTCAGTAATAAGAAAGTGGCCATCCTGGTGGCAGATGGTTTTGAAGAAGTAGAATTTACCAAACCCATGGAAGCATTAAAAAATGCTGGTGCGGAAGTAGATGTTGTATCTCTCCATGATGGAGAAGTAAAAGCATGGGCAGAAAAAAACTGGGGTAATAGCTATCCCGTTAACGTGACTGTAAGTGGTGCCAATGCAAAAAACTACGATGCCCTGGTATTGCCAGGCGGAGTGATGAATCCTGATCATTTACGGGAAAATCAGGAGGCCGTAAACTTTGTAAGCGGCTTTTTTGATGATAGCAAGCCAATAGCTGCTATCTGCCATGGTCCGTGGACGTTGATTGAAACAGGTGAACTGAAAGGTAGAAGGGTCACCTCCTATCCTTCTTTAAAAACGGACCTGGTGAATGCTGGTGCCAACTGGGTTGATGAGGAGGTAGTAGTGGATAATGGGCTGGTTACCAGTCGTAACCCACATGATCTGCCTGCTTTTTGCAGGAAAATGGTGGAGGAGATTGGAGAAGGTGTTCACGCCTAAGCAGGCATGTAAAAAGAATGTGGGCAGTACGGGAGGGATTCCTCTTTGTTACTGCCCACATTTTTTATTTCTTCTTTTTATATTTTATTTCTACAGGCGCCACGCCAGTACTGATCATTCCCAGTTTCTTTGCGGCTTTCCTTGATACATCTATTACCCTTCCTTCTGCAAATGGTCCCCTATCTGTGATGGTCACTTTTGCCTTGCGGCCATTGGCAATGTTCACCACTTTTACCTTGGTACCAAATGGTAAGGTACGGTGTGCAGCAGTCATTTTGTTCTGATGAAAGATACTGCCACTGGCGGTCTTCCTTCCCTCGAATTTATCAGCATAATAAGATGCTTTTCCACTTTCAGTAATTTTCCTGCTACAGGATGAAAATAAAATAAGCATCGCGCTACACAGCACGAACATCCGTCTGGTCTGTTTCTTTGTAATCATAGGCATATCGCTAAGTTAAACCAATAATTAAAACGGATAACCAATTGCAATGTTCAGTATCAGATTCTCCTTGCGCCAGTCCGGATCTCCGAATTTGATATCTTTCATAACCCATCGCTCTCCTTCCGGCAGCCATGGTTTGCGCAACGGGAAGGCCAGATCCAGTCGCACCACAAGAATAGACGCATCCACGCGCAAACCTGCACCTGCATCTACCGCAATCTGACTTATAAATTTGCCGGTGCTGAACTGACTACCCGGTTTCTCAGGTACTTCTTTTTTTAACCAGATATTACCTGCATCCAGGAACACGGCAGCATTGAATATACCGGTAAGATGGGCACGTATTTCGGAATTATATTCCAGTTTCACGTCTCCCGCTTCATTAGCCAGGTATTTACTACTGGTGTCACGATAGCTTCCGGGACCCAGGGTTCTGGCGCGGAACCCCCTCAAACTGCTGCTACCACCAATGAAGTATTGCTTCACAAATGGTAAGGTTGTAGAATTGCCATAAGGCATACCATAACCAGCAAAAAATCTATTCACCCAGGTCAGTCCCCGGTTTAGTTTCCAGTAATGGCGTACATCGGCAGATAAACGAATGAATTGTGCAAATGGACTACCGAAAATGGTCTTCATACCAGTATCATTTCTGGGAATGATCAATCCTGCCAGGTTACCAGAGTAATCAATGTTGCCATTCATGTAGAAGGTATGTACCTTATTGGACGCTTTATTATCGTAGGTAATGTCGTAATTGCCGCCCAGAATGAATTGTTTCTCAATTGCTGCACGCTGGCTCGGGTCATTCCGTAATATACTGTCATACCCCGCTGTCGTTTTGGTAGGCAGTACATAAGTGATGGATACCGGGGCCCACTTATGTTCCAGGTACTGGGTCTTGCGCCAGATGTACTGGAACTGGAAGTTGTAAGCATTCAGGTTGTATAACTGACTGCGACTATACAGTTCGTAACTCACACTGATACGGGTGCGGGGTACATATGGGGTGTGTACATTCAGGTTCCAGAATGGCTGGTAGAAGCGGGGAATAGTTACCGCCGCTTCCGCCTTCAGGTTATATGAGTTGCCACCTACCGCAGTGGTATTACCCTTACCACCTACCTGCCATTCCAGGCCGCCAGAGAGTGATATTTCCAGCAGATTTGCATAATGGAGCCAGTTACGGTTCTTGGCAGTGATTTTCAATTCAGAACCAGCAAAGTTGTTGGATTTGGAAGTACCTCTCAATTCGGCAGATAAACTGCGTCTTGGATACGGTGTGAGGAAGAAACTGGCATTGAGCCGGGTACTGTCTCCCCTCACTTGCCGGAACTGTCCTTTCACAAATTTGAACGTACCAAGGTCTGTGAGGCGATGCAGGGTAATGTCATGATTACGCAACCTGTACAAACTATCCGGTTTCAGGAACACCATGCGGTCAAATACACTCGGCCTGAACTTTTTGCTGGAATCTATAATACGGATACCGTTATATATCACCGGTGTACCCCTGCGGGCGAGCGAATCCTGGTCCAGTGAATAATCGGGGTATAGCGTGATGTTCTTCATCGTGTACGGCCGTTTCGCCTGCGGTGGCGTTTCGTCTTTCACCTTCAGGTACAAATCTACCATGCCATTGTTGGTACTGTCTACTTCCACCAGCAGGTGATCGGCGGTAAAGTAATAGTAGCCCTTGTTTTTCAGTATATTATTGATTCTCACCCTTTCAGCTTTAACACTATCCAGTCTGTAAGGACGATTGATCTTCAGGGATGTTCCTTTATAAGCTGCTGCAATGGCTTTACCCAGCTCACTACTATCGGTTTCGTAAGTTACACTCTTAATGCGGTAACGATGATTGGGTGTCACGGTATATACCCCCGACGCTTTTTTACTTCCTGAAGTTTTTATTTCCGAAGTGACCTGCGCCTGGAAGAACCCATTGTCTACCATGTATTGTTCCAGCACATTGGCAGTATAATCCGCTTTTACAGTGCTTAACAGTACAGGAGCTTCTCCCCATTTATTGCGCAGCAGGTAATTGAGACCTTTGCCTTTTGGTTTCTTCCCTAAGTTATAGAGCCAGAGCCGGATGGGCATCCCCAGGAATTTCTTGTTCGGCTTTGGCCTTACACTGCTTTCCAGCCTGGCACTTAGCGTACTGTAATCCCTGGGCTTTTTGCCCTCCCACTTCACTTTTGTACCGGTATACAGGCGATCGCCTTCGGGTACAGACTTAGTAGTACTACAGGCATAAAAGCCCATAACGAACAATGCCGCCAGGATTGGGGATGTTATATGTCTATAGCTTTTAACCATCTTATTTCTTAGTACTGGTTTTCTTCCGGTTACGGAGTTTTTCCGATTTCTTATCTTTTTTCGCTTTCTGGAATATCTCGCGGAAATTGTCATAGTCCATAATTAATGCAAAGGCGACGCCGGTTTCTACTACCTGACCTTCGATCACGGTGGTATTATCCTGGCGCTGGTACACCCTTACACGATAGCGGCCATCACGAGTCAGTTTGTATTCTACTGATACGTCGCCTACAAGGGTGCTGGGATTCGCCTGCGATTCTCCTTCCAGCATCACATTGGAACCAATGGATACAGAAAGGCGATCGTTGAACAAGCTCTTGGAAGCTCCTACTTTCAGATTGGTGGTTTGCTGCGCAGAACCGGTAGAATAATCTTCGTTCGATTCCAGGTCGAAATTGAGGTCCACACCTTTGATCAGGTTTCCTGCCAGGTTGTTCAGCTGTTGAGAAAGGATCTTGCTCACACTCTGACGGGCCATATTGCTCACGCCATAGTCACTGCTTCCCTCGCCGGCCAGGGGATCTTCAGGAATAAAACTATTTAGTACCAGCAGACCCATTACCTGTTTGTTCAGTTCAGAAGGAATCTGGTTAATCTGTTTGATACGGTTATATACACTACCACTAAATGCATTTTGTTCTGCCTCAGGCATATCCAGTTCAAAGGAGATATCTGGTTTCATCAGGTTGCCTTTGATATGGAGGTATACATAAAATGGCAATTTCTGTTTGTACTTGTTCCTGTCTGTCTGGGAGAGACTGGTCAGCTGATCCTGCACCAGGTCTGCAGCTTCTGCATTCACGGTATACCTTGCAGTGATGTCCAGGTCAGCATCAGTAGCGTCTCCGCTGAATGTAATGGCACTTCCTTTTTCGATGGAGAAGGAGCGTTTAATCAGCTGGTTCAGGGACATTTCGTACTTACCTTCAGAGATTTCGTAGCGGCCTGTCAGACTCATTTTGCTGCTGGCATCGAGGGTAGCGTTAAGGCTGGCCGTACCTTTCGCCTCTACAAAGTCTCCATTCACCGGGTCAATGATGATGCGGATGATAGATTCGGGTGTGATCTCAGCATTGCCGGAGAAGTTGATGCCTTTTAATCTTGGGTTTTCCAGCCGGGTGCTATCTACCTTTTTCACCAGCGAGGAATCCAGCGGATTGTCTTTGTCTACGAATATGATTACCCCTTCCCTGTTGGCTACACCCGGTTCTTCTGAAGGCAGTGTTACGGTTACATTCGATTTGTCGCGCAGCTTCACGTAAGCATCTACTCTTGGCAGATCCAGGTTGCCCCTTACCCTGATACGGGTATCTACAAAGGCTGGTCCATAATATAATTGCTGAGGGTCTACCTGCTTACCCAGGATCATAAAGTTGTCTGCGTTGATATTGAGGTTGAAGTTATAGTTAGCGTAGTCTGTTGTGTTGATACGACCATCGAGTACCAGCTCATTCTGTAAACTGTCTGCTATTACAAATTTGTTGAACTGTACACCTTTTTCATCCAGGATGATGTTCTCATCAGGCATGGTCATACTGGCGCCTATGTAGGTAATAGTACCACCCGCATCATTGAAGTGCAGGTTACCGGTTGCTTTCGGCTGGTCGGTAGTACCTGTGATGGTGAAGTGGCCATCGGCGGTACCATGCATGCGGCTCATATTGCCAAAGGTGAACGACTCCAGCGATTTCATGTTCAGCTGGTTGATATCCAAAGTGGCATTGATGGTAGAGTCGTAGGTACCTTTTACCTGCAGGTCGTTGTCATTACCTTTGAGGCTCATATCCAGGTCATACTGGTTTGCCTGTGGCGTGGTCACCTCTGCTGTGAGCGTACCCAGGCTGGAAGCGCGGAAGGTCAGGCTATCGACGGTGAGTTTTGAACTGATCAGCGGGGATTGATCCAGGTTGCGCACAGTGGCCTGGGCATTCAGAACGCCATTGGCCAGTAAGGTGTCGGCAGCCAGCAATGCGGTAATGGTAGAAAGCTTGAAGTTCTTAATATTGGTTTCAAGGGTGGGTAGTTTGCCATTGGCACTGCTACTATCAGATCTTGTCTGGATGGTGATGGACTGGTCATTGTAAGATAACTGGATGTGTGCTGTATCGGGGCCACCATTGCGGATGTGGATCCGGTTGTTCTCATCCACCTGCCATTTCTGGCGGTTCAGCAGCAGGTCTGGTTTTAGCGAAAGTGCCAGGGCACTGTCCGGCAGGAACTCCACGAAGCCACCTACTTTATATTTCGGATGGCGTTTTACATCATCCAGCAGCAGGTCCCAGTTCACTTTTCCCCCTGTGGCAGCTGCGGTCAGGGAGGTATGATACAGGGGCATAACCTTATGATGAATATCTGCCAGGGATACCTGTGCCCTGAGCGAGGTATCTACGATATTGGCGCTGATAGCCAGGCTATCCAGTAAGAGAGAATCGTAACTCAGCTTAGGCAGAGCGGCATTGAGCACCAGCAGGCTACTGTCAGAATTCAGACGGCCATTTATGAGTAATGGATATTCCATGCGCAAGGTCGGCGCCATTGCCTGCAGGCTACGTGGAAAAGTCAAAGAAGCATTCCATGATAACAGCTGGCCAGCAGGCACCTGTACCAGCCTGGCGCTATCATAAGGGCTCAATGGCTTGTTGATAATCTGCCCAAAGGCAGCGCCAATTTTGGTATAATCGATATTGCCATTAGCATTAATAAAACCAAAAGGGCCGGTAAGGTTCAGGTATTGTTGGTCTTTGTATTCAGCTAATAAAGAGATAGTATCCAATACGAAGACCTGGCCGTTGGTCGCCAGTTGCCATCCAGTCAGGAAAGCATTGCCATCCAGTCGATTGGGGGTAAGACTGCTGAAATCCATATCCATATTTCCTTTCAGCTCAAACGGATCGCTGTACAGGTGTGTGGTATACAGGTCTGCCCGTATAATCCGGGCATTGGCTTTCAGAGACTGAAGGGTTGTATCATTCAGGGTACCGTCAGCATTGAAGGTGAGATTGATACTGGAATCGTTACTCTGGCCTTCGGCATGCAGCTGTTGGTTGTCAATATTGGCTTTGACGGTTACATCGTGGTAGGTATACTTGTTGTAAGTTGCTTCATTGATATGAGCATCTGCGTTGGCAACTATACCCGGGAAGGTATATCCCTTGCCCGAGGCCACGATACGGCCACCGATCCAGCCGATGGTCGTATCATAGAGAAAATAACCTGGCTGCACGCGGAAGGAGGCAAGGTTCAGGTCATAACTGCTATGGATACTATCGGTGATGTTGATAAGGTGAGCAGTCAGACTGGCATTGGCGGCATTACTCTTTAGGTCCAGCTTCGCCTGCATGTCTTTCATGCCACCAAGAAAGCTGCCAGTGATAATCATCTGCTCCGGCAGTCTGGGGGTATCCGGCATAGTGCCCGGAGGTAGCCATGAACGGAGTGCCTTATTACCAGAAAGGATGTAGAGCGAAGGCAGGTTAGCGTACAAGTGATCTACATCTGTCACATGGCCAACTTCCCCTTTGGCGTTGATACGATTGCCTTTATTGTCAGTGAGATTGAGCGTTTCGATCATCAGTTTTCCCAGGCTGCCTTTGAGGGAAGTCGTCAGGAGGATTTCCTTGTCCCACAGGGGTTTCATGTACGGGCTCTTACGGCTGTCCGGTACAAAAGGCAGAAACTCAGCCAGGGTGATGTGGGTAGAGTCGAGGTTGGCCTGGAGTTGTAAGAGATCAGGATTGTCAGAGATGGTAGACCAGTCAGGAGCGTTCAGTACAATCTGTTTACGCAGAATACTCCGGTTTGTTTCGAGCAGGAGGTTGTGCAGGGCGATAGTAGTTGGGGTATACAATACATCGAAGTGGCCCTGTCTGATGCCAAAACCTGATTTATCCTGAACGGACAGTTTGTGCAATACGGCACTGATGGTGTCTGGATTATAACTAATGTTGCCCACGTGGGCAACGAAGTTTTTGAGGAACAGGTGGTTATAGTCGGGATCATTTTTACCGGCGCCTCTTGGAGCAGGTGCGGTATTGTTATCATATCGCAGGTTGATGTGTTCCAGCTCTGTTTTGGTAGCCAGCACCTTCCAGGTATTGGGAGCAGAGCTATCTGCCGGTGTGGAAGTATCTTTAGGGGTATTCATGGTGAGCATACCTCCCGCATTCTTAATGGACAGTTCACTTACCTGTATAAGTGTGGAATCCAGGTCGATGCTGGAATTGAGGAGTTGTAACTTGCCTATTTTCCAACCGGTGCTGAGGCCACTACCCTGGTCGGCGTAGAGGAAGGAGCTATTTTCAATTTCTAATTTCTTGAGAATGAGATGGAAGGGTGAGCTGGCAGTATCTTTGGCTGGTGGTGGCGCCGTTGCAGCCAGCACTTTGGGCCGGTAATCCTGCCTGAAGAAACCTTTGAGCCCATCGATCTTCAATCCGCGAACGGCGTACAATCCCTGGTTGACGAGCAGGTCATCCGGGTCTATATGGAGTTCATGAAAGGTGACCACGGCAGTCATACCTCCGGGCGCATCTGCATAGCGAAGTGATACATGTTTCAGGGTTACATCTTTGATAAGGAACTGAAGTGTAGTTCCTGTTTCTGTGCTCACTGTGTCTGGGATCGAGTCTTTGGTCACAAAGGCGTCTACAATGAACTGGTAATTGAAAACAGTGTCCTGGGGGTTACGGTATACGTTGGCCGTGACGGAGTCCCATTCAAGGCCGTTCACCCGCAGTTCATTGTTGAGAAAAGCCAACAAATTGTAGCGGACCTTCAGATTTCCAGAATAGAACAATGCCTGGTTAGAAGTATCTGCTACATATACATTACGGAGTTCCAGGTACTGCCATCCGCGTACACGGAGATAGCCGATACGAACAGTTGTATGCAATTTTTTCCGGAGATACTGTTCTCCCTGCCGACGGATGAAATCCTGTACAGATTCCAGCTGCAATACAAGTACAGCCATTACCGGTATGATCAGCAGGATAACAATTCCCCATATAAGCCAACGCCACCAGGGCCGGCCGTGATGTTTTTCGTCGTTAGTTGCGGGTGCTGTCATTTAAAAGGATTACATAGAAAATACTGAGTTAAAACGCATTAGGCGGACCCTTGTTTAAACATAGAGTTATTAAACAAAATTTATACCTACAGCAGGGGTTTAATTAAAAAAGCGCTTTTACCGTCGATAAAAGCGCTTTTTATGAGTATTTATAGGTGGAATTACCAATTAGGGGTATTCCGTTGATTAAATTTCTGGATGTAGTAGACCAGGCGTTCTTTGTTTTTAGGATCCTGGTAGAATTCCCTTGTTAAAGCGGTATCCTGTGGAAGGATGAATTTCTTCATATTATATAAAGTCAGGTCGTAGAAGTTGCCAGTGACGAGGTTGATAACCTTTTTGTTTACAGCGGCCGGCGGGGTATTACTGAATACCATGCCGTCGGTGGCGCGATTAGGAGTGGCGGAGGAAATGGCGCGAACCTGGTATAAGCAGTAATAGCCAACTTCCTCAATTTTTTGAAGCCCATTGTCCCTGACATATAAGTTAGTACCGTCGCAGTAGCCCCAGTATTTTTTTATTTTATGTTCCTTTCCGGTGCTGTCGATGGCGATCAGTTCTGTGGGGGCAGACATGAGATAAACCTGGGCGGCAGTGGTTTTACCTTTTATTACAATATTGCCTGTCTCGGAAGGTTCGTTGTTACGGAACTCCTCGAAGGACTTGTAAATGCCTTTTTTATAGTTGTGAGTGTCGTAGATAGTATGACCTATCTGAGCGAAGGCGGTATGTGTGGCTCCGAGAACAAGGAGAAAAATGAATATCTTTTTCATGATGAACAAAAATAAGAAAAGGCCGGGTAAAGACCCGGCCCGGCTGAAGGTTACAACAAAATCTAAACCTGCTTATGAGAATCTTTATTACTAATGTGTGTTTGTATCGATCAGCAGGTTTGAAAAAAGATACGCACATTCACATCTAGACTATGTGTTTACACTGCCATTGCCGGTAAAGAAGCATCTTTGCTTTCCAGCTGGGAAGTACCCATCAGGAACTCATCTACTTTACGCGCGCATTCACGGCCTTCACTGATAGCCCATACCACCAGTGATTGTCCACGGCGCATATCGCCTGCTGCAAACACCTTAGGTATAGAAGTCTGGAATGCCTTCTCTCCTGCTTTCACGTTGCCTCTTTCATCTTTCTCAACACCCAGATCGTCTAACAATCCGGTATGCTGCGGATGCAGGAAGCCCATGGCCAGGAAAGCCAGTTCGCAGGCAACCTCTCTTTCAGAACCAGGTACTTCTGTAAATCCACCGGGACGACCATCTACGCCCAGGCTCCATTGCAGATCTACCAGTTTCAGTCCTTTCAGGTTGCCCTTGCCATCACCTACAAACTCTTTGGTACCAATAGCCCAGTGGCGGTCAGCACCTTCTTCGTGAGAAGTAGTTGTTTTCAGCAACATTGGATAAGTAGGCCATGGCATATAAGGAGTACGTTCTCCGGGTGGCTTTGGCATCAGTTCCAGCTGGGTGATGGTTGCAGCGCCATGACGGTTGGATGTACCTACACAGTCAGAGCCAGTATCACCACCACCAATTACTACAACGTGCTTGCCGGTAGCCAGAATATCTTCACCGCTCACTGCGCGGTTGCTTACGCGTTTGTTCTGCTGTTTCAGGAAGTCCATTGCATAGTGTACACCTTTCAGCTGACGGCCGGGAATATTCAGGTCGCGGGGGATGGTGGAACCACCAGCCAGTACGATCGCATTGTATTCACGGAGCAGGTCGTTCACGCTTACGTTTACACCTACATTGGCATTGCACTGGAAGGTTACGCCTTCTTCTTCCATTACTTTCACACGGCGGTCTATTACCCATTTCTCCAGTTTGAAGTCAGGAATACCGTAGCGGAGCAGGCCTCCGGGAGCATCGTCTCTTTCGAACACGGTTACCAGGTGACCCGCATAGTTCAGCTGGGCGGCAGCAGCCAGGCCGGCAGGGCCGGAACCGATTACTGCTACTTTCTTGCCGGTGCGTACACGAGGCGTTTTAGCCTGTACCAGTCCTTTGTCGAAAGCGATTTCGATGATGTGGCGTTCAATTTCTTCGATCGCCACAGGAGGTTGATTAATACCCAACACACATGCACTTTCGCAAGGCGCAGGACAGATACGGCCTGTGAACTCAGGGAAGTTGTTAGTGCTGGTTAAGATTTCATATGCTTCTTTCCAGTCTTTGTGATAGACTGCATCGTTGAATTCAGGAATTACGTTACCCAGCGGGCAACCGCTGTGACAGAAAGGAACACCACAGTTCATGCAGCGCGCAGACTGTTCATTCAGCTTGGTATCTGAAAGTCTTTCTACGAATTCGTTATAGTTCTGGACTCTTTCCCGAGGAGCTTTCTTTCCAGGCAGCTCTCTTGTAAATTCCAGGAATCCTGTTGGTTTGCCCATTTTTGGTTGTCGTTAGATTGTTAATGTTACTACTTCTCTACCTTCTCCTTTGCCTGGGAGGCTGTCAGCACTGCTTTGTATTCTTTCGGGAATACTTTCACAAAGTGACGCAGCTGGTTTTCCCAATCTTTCAGGATGAACTTAGCCACAGTACTGTTTGTGTAAGCGTGGTGCTTAGTGATCAGGTCGTGCAGTGCGGTAGCATCTTCCTGATCTAGGGGATCGAGGTCGATCATTTCCTTATTGCAACGGCCGGCGAAATTGCCTTTCACATCGTATACATAAGCAATACCACCACTCATACCAGCGCCGAAGTTACGGCCGGTCTCACCGAGGATGACAGCTCTACCACCGGTCATGTATTCGCAGCCGTGGTCTCCCACGCCTTCAGATACGATGGTAGCACCTGAGTTACGTACACAGAAACGTTCACCTGCTTTACCACGGATGTAAGCTTCACCAGAGGTAGCGCCATAGAAGGCTACGTTACCAGCGATGATGTTTTCTTCCGCTTTGAAGCCTGCTTCCGCATTTGGATAAAGAACCAGTTTAGCACCGGAAAGACCTTTACCGAAGTAGTCATTTGCCTCACCTTCCAGTTCCAGAGTTACACCTTTGGTGTTGAATGCCCCGAAGCTCTGGCCGGCAGAACCAACGAATTTAAAGTGGATCGTATCTTCTGGTAAACCTGGGCCCTGATAACGTTTAGAGATCTCATTGCTCAGAATTGTACCTACGGAACGGTCAGTATTTTTAACATTGAACTGCTGGAATACCCTGGTTTTTTTGTCGAGGGCTGCCTGTGCAGCTTTCAGCAGCTGCCAGTCAATCACTTCGCTGATACCGTGATCCTGTTCTTCAGACTTGAACAGCGCTGTTGTTTCGTCAGCAGGTTCTTTGTACAGAATCTGGGATACGTCCAGGTTTTTATATTTCCAGTGGGTGATGTTCTCACGTACCTGCAGGCAGTCAGATTGACCCACCATTTCGTTTACAGTACGGAAGCCCAGTTCAGCCATAATTTCACGGAACTCTTCTACCAGGAATTTGAACAGGTTCACTACGTTTTCAGGATCGCCGTTGAAGCGTTTGCGCAGTTCAGGATCCTGTGTCGCCACACCTACAGGGCAGGTGTTCAGGTGACATTTACGCATCATGATACAACCTTCAGCCACCAGTGCAGCAGTTGCTACACCCCATTCTTCCGCACCCAGCAGGGTAGCGATAGCGATGTCGCGGCCTGTCTTAAGCTGACCATCTGCCTGTACGACTACGCGGCCACGCAGCTTGTTCTTTACCAGTGTCTGGTGAGTTTCAGCCAGACCCAGTTCCCATGGCAGACCAGCGTGCTTGATAGAGCTGATCGGAGATGCACCGGTACCGCCGTCAAAGCCAGCGATGAGGATCACATCTGCCTTTGCCTTGGCTACGCCGGCAGCGATTGTACCAACACCTGCTTTAGACACCAGTTTTACGCTGATGCGTGCAGCACGGTTAGCATTTTTCAGGTCGAAGATCAGCTGAGCCAGATCCTCGATAGAGTAGATATCGTGGTGCGGAGGCGGAGAAATCAGACCTACACCAGGTGTAGAGTGACGTACTTTCGCGATCCAGTCATCCACTTTATGGCCGGGCAGCTGGCCACCCTCTCCGGGTTTAGCACCCTGTGCCATCTTGATCTGTAATTCGTCTGCATTGCTCAGGTAGTTGCTGGTCACGCCGAAACGTGCACTTGCAACCTGCTTGATAGCAGAGCGCATGCTATCGCCATTAGGCAGTTTTTCGTAGCGCATTTCATCTTCACCACCTTCACCGGTATTGCTCTTGGCACCAATACGGTTCATAGCGATTGCCAGTGTAGAGTGAGCTTCGTGAGAGATAGAGCCAAAGCTCATCGCACCTGTAGCGAAGCGTTTCATGATGCTTTCTGCAGATTCTACTTCATCAAGCGTAATAGACGGACGGTTACGCTTGAAGGTGAACGTGCTACGCAGCGTAGCAGCTTTTTCACTCTGGTCGTTTACCGCTTTGGAATATTTCTTGAAGATGCTGTAGTCGCCCATACGGGTAGATAACTGCAGCAGGTGGATAGTGGTTGGGTTGAAAAGGTGGAACTCCCCTTTTCTCTTCCACTGGTAGATACCTCCTACACCCAGGCGGGATACAGGAGTCTCTTTACGGCCATAACCCATCCAGTGTTTAGCGAGGGTTTCGCGGGCGATCTCGTCGAGGCCCATACCCTGGATACGGGATACTGCACCGGTAAAGTATTTATCTACTACCTGGCGGTTGATACCTAATATTTCGAATATCTGTGCACCCTGGTAAGATTGCAGGGTAGAGATACCCATTTTGGAGAAGACTTTCAGCAGACCATCGCAGACAGCCTTGACATAATTCTTCTTCAGTTTGTCAACATCATATTCAGTTTCCAGTTTGCCGTTCAGCTTCATATCACGGATGGTGCTGAGTGCCAGGTAAGGGTTGATAGCAGTTACCCCAAACCCTAACAGGCAGGCAAAGTGGTGAACTTCCCACACATCGCCGGCTTCCACGATGATACCTACCTGGCCACGGTATCCTTTGCGGATGAGGTGGTGGTGTACGGCAGATGCAGCGAGGATAGACGGGATAGCAGCGTGTTCGGAGTCGATCGCCCTGTCAGAGAGGATGATTACTTCGTAACCATCTTCTACAGCATCTACAGCATAGCGGCACAGACGTTGCAGGCCTTTTTCCATGGAGCCGGCTTTGCCGTCGGCACGGAAGTAAGTTTGCAGGGTCTTCGCCTGGAACAGACCTGTATCTATGCTACGGATCTTTTCCAGCTCATAGTTGCTCAGGATGGGGTGACGCAGGGCCACACCATGACAGTGCAGGGGATTTTCGTCCAGCAGGTTGCCATTGTTACCTACATAGGTAGCCAGTGACATTACGAGTCTTTCGCGGATCGGATCGATTGGTGGGTTAGTCACCTGTGCGAACAGCTGCTTGAAGTAGCTGGTCAGGTGCTGTGGTTGATCGCTCAGCACAGCCAGGGGAGCATCTGTACCCATGGAGCCGATCGGCTCTTTACCATCCAGGGCCATTGGAGCGATGATGGTATTGAGATCTTCGGTGGTATAACCGAAGGCGCGCTGGTATTTAAAGATCTGTTCTGGTTCCAGGTGACTGAAAGTAACACGTGGTTCAGGCAGCTCTTCGAGACGGATTTTGTATTTGTTCAGCCATTCGCCGTAAGGTTGCTGAGAGCAGATGTTCTGTTTCAGTTCCTCATCGCCGATAATTCTGCCGGCTTCCATGTCCACGATGAACATTTTGCCTGGTTGCAGACGGCCTTTTTCTTTAATGTTCTTAGGATCTACGGGCAGTACGCCGGCTTCGGACGCCATGATAACGCGATCGTCTTTAGTAACAACGAAGCGTGCAGGGCGGAGACCGTTACGATCCAGGGTACCACCAATGATTTTACCGTCTGTAAACGAGATACAGGCAGGTCCATCCCATGGTTCCATCATAGAAGCGTGGTATTCGTAGAATGCTTTTCTTACCGGATCCATATCCTCGTTACCATCCCATGCTTCAGGAATGAGCATCATCATAACATGAGGGAGGGAACGGCCGGTGAGCAGCAGGAGTTCTACAACATTATCCAGGCTGGCGGAGTCGGACTGACCTTCTTCCACGATAGGCAGCAGCATGTCCATTTCTTCCTGGGAGAAGTATTTGGACACGAAGTCCTTTTCGCCGGCGCGGAGCCAGTTGAGGTTACCCTTCAGGGTATTGATCTCACCATTGTGCGCGATGTAGCGGTAAGGGTGAGCCAGTCTCCAGCTTGGGAAAGTATTGGTAGCGAAACGGGAGTGGATCACTGCAAAGGCAGATACCATCTTCTCGTCGCTCAGGTCAGCATAATAATGACGTACCTGGTAGGTAGTGAGCTGGCCTTTATATACAATCGTTTTAGTAGAGAGGGAGGCAAAGTAAAATAGTGCTTTTTCCTTAGGAACAGTATTCCTAACGGTTTTGGACACATAATTACGGAGCACGAAGAGTTTACGTTCAAACTCGTCGTTGTCGGCAATATGATGAGGACAGGCGATAAATACCTGTTCGATTTCAGGTTCTACTGAAAGGGCGCTTTCTCCAATGCCATCGGGACGAACGGGAACTTTACGATATCCAAGAATATCGAGGCCAAGTTTTTCCGCCGCCCGGGCCAGGATCTCGCGGCATTCTTCTCTCCATCGTGGTTCTTTTGGAAAGAAGACCATACCCACACCATATTTACCAAATTCCGGCAGACTGATGCCTATTTTCAGACATTCGTCGTACAAAAACTCGTGCGGGAGCTGGATAAGAATCCCTGCCCCGTCACCGGTGTTTTGTTCACAGCCACATGCACCGCGGTGTTCCATATTTTCCAACATGGTAAGCGCATCCCGGATGATCTGATGCGATTTACGGCCCTTAATATGGACAGTAAAGCCTGTTCCGCATGCATCATGTTCAAAATCCGGGTGGTACAGTCCTTGCAATTGCTTCACTTCTTGCATTCGTTTAGATTTTTTGACCTTGGCACACACTTCACCCTTCTCAGGGCGCGGTGGAGGTACCGTAATTGTTTCGGGAACGGTATAAAGATACTAAAGGAAGCCGGTATTTTTTATTAAAACATTCGTATAACACTAAAAATTTAGAAAAGATTAAAAAAGTATAGGCAATTGTTAGAATATAATAAGTGCGGGCGGTAAAAGTGTACGTATTTTACCCTCAGTGAAGTAGATCGTGTTGAGAATTAGTTTAATATATGCATAGAAAATCCGCACTGGTTGCTATAGCAACCAATAGAATGGGGTTATATAATATATTAAGTGGGTGACCAGGACTATACGATAGTCACATTGATCCCCATTTCTTCTACGGCTTTTACAATATGGGCTGAGATACCGCTATCGGTGATAATTTCATCGATATCTTCCAGGCCACATATCTTACCAAACCCCCTCCTACCGAATTTAGACGAGTCGGCAATGACGATTGTTTTTTGTGCAGCAGCCACCATACGTTGATTTAGCTGCGCTTCCATTAGATTTGTGGTTGTGAGTCCGAATTCAATGTCTATGCCTTCGAGGCCGAGGAACAGTTTACTGCAGGAGAAATCGGCGAGGATGCGTTCGGCATAGTTACCGGTCACGGAAGAAGAACTGTTGCGGACAATGCCTCCCAGTTGTAATACTTCTATTTCCGGATAGCGTAGCAGTTCCTGTGCTACGTTGAGTGCGGGGGTGATGACAGTGAGATGGCCTTTGGGGTGAATATTCCTGGCAAGGGCCAGGGCAGTTGTGCCAGAGGAAATAATTATAGCGTCATTATGTGCGATGAGGGTTGCCGCAGCTGCACCGATGAGATTCTTCTCATCCCGGCGCAGTTTTTCTTTTTCATTTACAGGTTTGTCGTTGATATAAGGATTATTAACTGTAGCGCCGCCATGCGAACGGAACAGTAAGGCCTTGTCTTCCAGTAACTTGAGGTCTTTCCGGATGGTTACTCCAGATACATCAAGCTCTTTGCACAGGTCTATTACATTTACATACCCTTTTTCCGCTAACCGGTCTAATATATATTTATGTCGCTCAGCGATATTTATCATTGACATACGCGCAAAAGATTTTGTTGCTTCAATTGGTTACAAAATTACTTTCATGTTGTTGAATTTTACACATGTTAACAGAAAAAAATATTAGGAAAAAGTGCGCTTTTTGATGTATAAAAGCGTTTTTGAGGCATAGTGTGTTGAAAACTAGTTAACAAAATATTATTTTCAGCCACCGAATAGAAAGTCGAAACGAAAGTGGACCAGGAGAAAGGGCGAAATAAAAAGAAAGATTTGAAAAGAGAATGTTATTAAATCAAATGAATAAGATGAGATCTTTACAGACATTGTTGATGGCAGCAGCCGTGATGCCCGCGGTGATGGCTGCTTCGCCCCTGCCAACGTTTTTTAAGGTAGGACATAGAGGTACAAGGGGAATGATGCCGGAAAATACGATTCCCGCCATGTATAGAGCTATTGAAGATAAAGCCAATACCTTAGAGTTCGATGTACACATTACAAAAGACGGAAAAGTAGTGGTGTACCACGATGCTTCATTTGACCCGGCGTATACAACTAAACCCGATGGCAGCGAAATTCAGCCCTCCGAAAGAGGGAACTATATTTTCTACCAGATGAATTATAGTGATATCAGACCTTTCAGAATAGGAGAAAAGGCATATCCAAAATTTCCACAGCAACAACGACTGCGGACTTATGCCCCATTACTGTCTGAAATGATTGATTCTGTAGAAGCATATAATAAGAAAAACCATAAGGAACCAGTATATTATTTACTTGAAATCAAGTCTTCTGAAAAGACAGATGGCAAGGAACAACCTGCACCGGAAGAATATGTGCAGAAACTGATGGAAGTGAAACAACTGAAAAAACTGGGGCACAGGTTACTGATTCAGTCTTTTGACATGCGGCCATTGCAGGTGCTGCACAAAAAATATCCAAAGGTGGCCCTGGGATTCCTGACAGGCGATAAGAATGTAACATTTACACAGCAGCTGGATGGCCTGGGATTTTTGCCCACGTTCTACAACCCGCATTATTCTTTGGTGACGAAAGATTTGCTGGATTATTGTCATAATAAAGGAATGAAAGTTGTGCCGTGGACCGTGGTAGATGTAGAGGATATGAAAAGGTTGAAGGCGATGGGAGTAGATGGGATCATAACGGATTATCCGGATAGGATCAATAAGATATAAATAAATCATTATTGTGAAATTCAAATGAACGAGGCGATCCACAGGATCGCCTCGTTCATTTGATGAATGGATGTCGTTTATCCTAATTAATACACATCTTTGCGGATGACAATCAGGAAATTATCAATATTATGAGCAATATGAACAAAACATTATCCGCCCTGGCGGTGGTACTCACCTGTACCTTCGGCCAGAAAGATACTGTAATGGCACAGACACAACCAGCAGTCGCCCGCCCTAAGTTGGTAGTTGGTATCGTCGTAGACCAGATGCGCTGGGACTACCTATACCGTTACGCTGACCGCTACGGAACCGGTGGTTTTAAAAGACTGTTGGGTGAAGGCTTCACCTGTGAAAACGCATTCATTACCCACCTTCCCTCTTACACTGCCGTAGGTCATAGCACTATTTTCACCGGATCGGTGCCTGCTATCCATGGCATCACCGGCAATGGCTGGACAGACCAGGCCACCGGCCGAGAATTCTATTGCACAGAAGATTCTACCGTGACCCCTGTAGGTACTACCACCGACGCAGGAAAAATGTCTCCACGCAGTCTGCTTGCATCTACGATCACAGACGAACTGCGACTGGCAACTAACTTCCGCTCTAAAGTAGTGGGCGTATCCCTGAAAGACCGCGCTTCCATCTTGCCTGCAGGCCATATTGCAAACGGTGCTTTCTGGCTGGACGACAGCAATGCTTCTTTCGTGACCAGCAGTTACTATATGAAAGAACTCCCTGAGTGGGTAAAACAGTTCAATGCTAAAAACGAACCGGCAGCACTGATGTCCAAACCCTGGGAAACCCTCTACCCTATCAATACATACGTACAGAGCTCTGAAGACGACGTAACCTGGGAGAATACTTACAAAGGCGAAACCAGCCCTAAGTTTCCCCACGATTTGCCTGCTATCTATAAAGTAAGCAAGGGTAGCCTGCGTTCTACGCCAGGTGGCAATACCCTCACACTGGATTTTGCAAAAGCCGCTGTGAACGGGTATAACATGGGTAGTGGTCCGGTAACCGACTTCCTCACTATCAACTGTGCTTCTACCGATTATGTAGGCCACCAGTTTGGGCCTAATTCTATTGAGGTAGAAGATACTTACCTGCGCCTGGACAAGGATCTGGCCGCATTCTTTACCTTCCTCGATCAGAAAGTAGGCAAGGGAAATTACCTGGTATTCCTGACAGCAGATCATGGTGCTTCTCATTCTGTAGGTTTCCTGAAAGAGTATGATATTCCATCAGGACTGGTGAATGACAAGGCGATAGTATCCGGCCTGACTGCAGATCTGAAAAATGTATTCGGTGCAGATAGCCTGGTAAAAGGTACTAACAACTATCATGTTGACTTCGATGTTCAGAAGATCAAAGCTGCGAAGCTGGATTATGATGCAGTGAAAAAAGAAGCGGTATACTACCTGCAAACAGTACCGGGTATTCAATTTGCCGCAGACCTGGACAATATTGGAAACAGTGCATTGCCTGAGCCAATTAAGCAAATGGCGATCAATGGATATTATCCTAAGCGCGATGGTGCGGTGATTATGATTCCCGATCCGGGATGGTATGAAGGTAACCTGAAAGGAACCACGCATGGTACATGGGCGCCTTATGATACACATATTCCAATGGTGTTCATGGGCTGGCATGTGAAGCATGGGTATACTAATGAGAAGACGAGTATGACGGATATAGCGGCTACAGTGGCGGCAATGTTGAAGATACAGATGCCGAGTGGTTGTGTGGGAAGAGCGGTGATGGAGGTCTATAAATAATTGCAAAGAACATCCCCGGGGATGTTCTTTGCAAAGCTAACAGGGGGTGCCAACGGCGCCCCCTGTTAGCTTTTATGGTTCAGGGTCAAAATAAAATTTCGTCTTCCCCTTTACTATTCTAATATACATCGGATCGCTCGCCAGGCTCTCATTCTGCAATCTATTCAGGGAGGTCAGAACATAGGTATACTCCTTCCCTTTCTGATAAGTACTATCCACATACTGCGGATCCGGACTCTGTGGCAGAATAGTCAGGATCTTCTCCGGGTTATTCAGGTTGATCACCTCCCGCCCTTCAAAACGATACAACACATACTGATTGGTACGACTGGTAGTATCTCCGTCTACCCAATGCAGATGTAATCCATTGGCCCTTTCAAAAGCATCCGCAAAGTACGGCGACTCCGGCGCGCTGAAATTCAGCCATGACATCACAGGTCGTAAAGCCGGATAATGATAGAAGTGATTCCGCAAACTATCTTCGATCCCTCTTGGATTACCATTGAAGGACTTAGCACTGTAGAAGATGCTGCCCTGCACCGTATTGAGGGTCCGTGTTTCCGTAATCTGCACAGGTAGTTCATTCGGATTATTCCATGCCGCGTTACTATTAATCCGGTACGCCCCGTGCCCGATGTATAAATTACGTCCGTAGGAATGCTGTGCCCACCAGTTTAGCAACAGTTCATAGTCTGCAACCCGGTGACCTCTTTCCCAATACAGCTGCGGCGCCACATAATCAATCCAGCCATTCTTTAACCATTTCAGCACATCAGCATACAGGTCATCGTAATTGGTGGTACCGCCATTGGTATAAGACCCCTCCGGATCCTTATTCTTGTTTCTCCAGATGCCGAACGGACTAATTCCAAACTTCACCCATGCTTTCTCCTGCTTGATAGCAATGCTCACCATATGGATGATGGTATCTACATTATACCTGCGCCAATCGTCTTTTTCCATTCCCTGCCCATACTGACGGTAAGAGGCATAGTCAGGAAACTCCTTGCCCGGTACCCGGTATGGATAAAAGTAGTCGTCAAAATGAACAGCATCTATATCATAACGACGTACTACGTCGCGAACGATCTGGGTGACATACTCACGCACCTCGGGTACCCCGGGGTCAAAGTACTTCTTGTTATCATAAGTGAGGAACCACTGTGGGCGCATCCTGGAAATATGGTTTGGCGTCACATTGTTGCGGCTGGCATTGAATACTGCGCGGTAAGGATTTAACCAGGCATGAAATTCCATCCCTCTTTTATGCGTCTCTTCAATCATAAACTGAAGTGGGTCATAATAAGGATTTGGGGCCTGTCCCTGTGTGCCAGTCAGGTATTCGGACCAGGGTTCAAAGGGCGATGCATAAAAAGCGTCTGCAACCGGGCGGATTTGTACCACCACGGCATTCATGCCATTGCGCTGCTGTGTATTGAGAAGGTTGATAAATTCCTGTTTCTGTTGTTCAACAGGTAACCCTCTGCGGGAAGGCCAATCGATGTTCTCTACTGTTGCTATCCATACCGCTCTCAATTCCCGTTTGGGTGGCAGCTGTGCCTGAACCGGTTTGAAAAAGCCTGCCAGGAGGAAAGCGGCCACTAATAAGTGTTTCACCATTCTACAATACGTTAAGACCTGAAAAGTTACGAAAATAAGGAAACCCGATTACTCTCCAACGAGGTGTGTGAAAACACCTAACTGGTTAGTAAGGAGTACTTTGCAGCACAAACGGTGCCGATCTTTCTAAGAAAGACAGATTATTGAAAAGATAAGGTCAGATGAGGACGAAATGATTACTATACTTTTCTACCGAGATATTGTGAATAGTCAGGTAAGCGTACTTCGTATTCCTGGTGCATGAGCGGAGATGTAAGTAGGAAGTCTGCAGAGGTCCGGTTGCTGGCCATAGGGATATTCCATACCACACCGAGGCGGAGCAGGGCTTTGATATCCGGGTCATGCGGGAGCGCTTCCATTGGATCCCAAAAGAAGATCACGACATCGATTTTGCCTTCGGCGATCAAAGAGCCTATTTGCTGGTCGCCACCAAGCGGTCCGGATAATAATTTTCTAACAGGTACGTCGAGGTTTTCTTCAATGAGCTTGCCTGTGGTACCGGTAGCGTATAGTTCATGACGGCAGAGTACGGCTTTGTTGTAGAGCGCCCATTCTATGAGCTCTGCTTTCTTGTGATCGTGTGCGATCAGTGCTATTCTTTTGCGTGCATGCAATGTTTTGATAGTGGGCATACTCAGTGATGGCGTTATTTTCCATAAAGTTAATATATAGAATAATGTGCCATGTAATATTTTTTTACACAATAAAGAGAATCTCTCATGGCCTGATTACCGGCCGGGACCGGTATCTTTTTGGCATTGATAATTCGACTTTTATCAATACGATTTTGTCTATATCCCTATTGAAAATAGTAATAGTTAAAAGGGCTGAATTCCCTCAGATTCTAGTTGAAAGTAGTTACCTTTGTTCCATCAAAAGTTTAGAATACCATGATTAAAACAGGAAATCCCATTATCAGCATATATACGGAAATGACGCCGAATCCGGAAACCATGAAGTTTGTTGCTAACAAGCTCCTGTACCCAGGTAAGCATATCGATTTCCCGGATGAAGCAAGTGCAAAACCGTCTCCGCTGGCAGCTGAACTGTTCAGCTTCCCGTTCATCAGGGGGGTGTTTATTATGGCGAACTTTATCACGCTGACAAAGACTCCTGAAACTGATTGGAATGATATTATCCCTACTATAAAAGCTTTTCTGAAAGAGTACCTGGAAGATAACCGCCCGGTAGTTAACGAAGACGAAATCGTTGACAAACCAGTAGCCGGAAATGAAGTAAGTGCAGATGATACTGATGTGGTAAAGCGTATTAAAGAATTGCTTGAAAACTACGTGAAGCCAGCAGTTGAAATGGATGGCGGTGCCATTCAGTTCAAAGACTACGAAGACGGAACTGTGAAACTGATGCTGCAAGGCTCATGTTCAGGTTGCCCTTCTTCCATGATCACACTGAAAGCCGGTATCGAAGGCATGATGAAGCGCATGATCCCGGAAGTGAAGGAAGTGGTAGCTGAAGCGGAATAAGCCATAGTTGAGAGAATGATAGTGTTAAAAATGAGCACAGTCTTTTTGACTGTGCTTTTTTATTTATTCTATTTGCGACTATATTGCAAACGTTACAAAATCAGGCCTCCTACTTATGAAATATCTTATTATAGCAGCCAGCTTGCTGTTTACAACGGAAATTCATGCACAAAATGCCCTGACGGTTCACTACAAAGTGCGCTATCATGGCGAAGAACTAAAAAAGAATGCATCGACATTGTTCATTGATGGCAATAAAGTTCACATCACCAACGATGAGGACCGGAATGCCAGAGAACAGCAATACATCGACTACTCAGAGAATGTTACCATGCAGGTGCTACGCCTGGATGGCAGCGCTGTGACCTTCAAAAAGAAAATCGAAGATTATGAAAAGCCTGAACTATTGCCCGATACAGCGACTATCGCAGGCTATCTCTGCAAAAAAGCCAAAGTAATCATCCGCTCCAATACCGTGGAAGTATGGTATACCAATGCCCTGAATGTAAAGGGCACACCGGGTTTGGGTACGGCTCCCGGACTGGGACTTGTGCTGAAGACGGTGAGAAACGGAGAAATGGAGGTAGTGGCTACCGAGGTAAAAAAGGGCAAAATCAATCCAAAAGACCTGAACTGGCCCGACGCCGGCACCATGGGTAAATTAGTAGATCAGGCTAATTATACCCGCGAGGTAATAGACAGCCGGTATACCACCATCCCGGTATTCAGTAAAGAACAGGTATCCTTTGGATATGATAAACCTAATCCAGCTGCGAATCAGGGTGATGTGACCTATCACTATGCCGGAGGTACCGTAATTCTGAAAAAAGTAAAACTGCCTAAATACGAACCAGGTCGCCAGCTGTTTGTAGAACTGGCCCAGTATTCAAACGGGGATGCTTATGACCGCACCGGCTCTGTATTTATGATTCCTATGAATAAACAGCGTTCTTTCCTGAATGGCCTGCAAAATGGAGTGAAGGATCTACCTGTTTATAAGGAGAAATACCAGGGCGTAGTCGCTACTGACGATTACCTGCCTACCATGGAGCTGCTCCGTTTCTTTACGCCTTTTGGCATTCATCACTATAATGAAAGAAGCCAGATCGCCGGTTATAACTGGGCTGATTCTGCGGTGTTCCGCCAGGAGATTACAGAGCTACAGCCAGGAATGGAAGGTGATGTATGGTTAGGGGTCTTCATCGGTAACTATGATAAAGGGGGCCATATTGTAAGTCTGCGCCTGAAGTACTTTAAAGGTAATGAGGACGAAGGATTACATGCGCCAGCCTATTTACAGCCGATCTTCAATACTACTAACGTGATGGAGATGGCAGGGCAGGAATATGGTACTATGTTCGACCATGATTCCCTGACGGTGAAAGTAAATATTCCGGAAGGGGTTACGAACTTACAGCTCCGCTATATCACTACTGGCCATGGTGGCTGGGGCAATGGCGATGAATTTGTGCCTAAGCTGAATGAAATATTCGTAGATGGCAAGCGTGTATATCACTTTGTGCCATGGAGAACGGATTGTGGTACTTACCGCCTGCTGAATCCATCTTCCGGCAATTTCTCAAACGGGTTATCATCTTCTGATCTTAGCAGGTCCAACTGGTGCCCGGGTAGTCTGACGCCGGCTGTGTATATCCCATTACCAGATCTGGCACCGGGTGTACATGAATTTAAAGTAGCGATCCCATTAGGAAAGAGAGAGGGAACCGCGTTCAGTGCGTGGAATGTGTCGGGGGTATTAATGGGAGAGAAAAAATAACGTATTGAAAAACGCTTATGCCTCTTGCATAGGCGTTTTTTTATTTAAACTACACTTATTGATTGGTTGTCATTATGTTGCATCACCATTCTATAAGCTTTCTTCGACTGTTCTTCGACTGCTCTTCGATCGTTGTTCGACGCTTCTTCGATGCTTCTTCGACGCTTCTATAATCGAAAAACTGATTTTCAAACAGCTACCCCCCGATTTTTTTAGGGGATTGGTACACTTATCTTTGCGGCATGAATGTGGATGTATTTTACCAGGCGCTGATAGAAGGAGTAAAAGCCATGAGCTGGCTGGAAATCCTGGCAGCGATATTTGGGGCCATCAGCGTGGTATGTAGTAAACAGAACAGCATCTGGTTGTATCCTACAGGTCTGATCAGCACCGGCATTTATGTATACCTGTTATCCCGGGAGCAGTTTAAGCTCTATGCGGAAGCGACATTGAATGCTTATTATTTTATAATGAGTGTTTACGGTTGGTATCACTGGGCCAGGAAGAAACCTGCTGAACCCGAAGTACCGATTGCCTGGGCATCCAGGATGGAATGGGTTATAACAGTGGCAATTGCATTGATTGGGTGGGCAGTGTTTTATTACCTGCTGAGTCATTTCTCCAATTCAGACGTACCGGTGATAGATGCCTTTGTATCCGCCACAGCGTGCGCAGGTATGTGGTTGCTGGCCAAACGGAAAATTGAAAACTGGATCTTACTGAATATATCCAACCTGGTAGCGGTCCCATTATTATTTCATAAAAAACTAGTCGCGACAGCGGTACTGACCATCTTCCTGTTTATTGTAGCAGTGATGGGTTATTTCACCTGGAAGAAGATATGGAAGAGCTATACAAAGTAGTGGTTATTGGTCCGGAGAGCACGGGCAAAAGTACGCTCAGTGAGTTCCTGGCGTCGCATTATGAAACGATGTGGGTGCCTGAGTTTGCCCGTCAGTATATAGAAGAATTGCCGCGTTCATATGAGCAATCCGACCTGCTGGCTATTGCAAAGGGGCAGCTGGAACTTGAAGCAGAAAGAGCTAAGCTGGCAAATCGCCTGCTGGTTTGCGATACCGATTTGCATGTGATCAAAGTATGGAGCGAACATAAGTATGGAGAATGTGATCCCTGGATTTTGGCTGCTATTGCAGAGAGAAGATACGACCTTTACCTGCTCACCTATATTGATATTCCATGGGAAGATGACCCACAAAGGGAACACCCTGACCCGGTTATGCGTGAATACTTTTATAATGTCTATAAAGAGATTGTACAATCTTCAGGTGTGCCCTGGGCAGAAATCCGTGGTACATTTGAGGAAAGGCAGGAAACAGCTGTAAAGGTAGTAGACCAGTTACTTGGCGCTAATCAGCTCTGATATATCCGGATCGCCGGCCAGTAAGCGCATTTGCACCAATATTTTCTTTTGCCTGTACAGGGTAGGCCTTGCCGGTGGAACCACCGTATATTTAACAGGGTTAGGCAGGCAGGCGGCAATCATGGCAGACTGCTCCCTATTGAGGCTCGCAGCTGTTTTATGATAATACTGCTGGGCAGCGGCTTCTACGCCAAATACGGCATCGCCTGTCTGGGCTACATTGAGGTAGACTTCCAGGATGCGCTCTTTGCCCCACAGCTTCTCAATCATGAAGGTGAAATAGACTTCTAATCCTTTTCTGAACCAGCTTCTCCCCTGCCACAGGAATACGTTTTTCGCTACCTGCTGGCTGATGGTGCTGGCCCCACGGATCTTCTTACTCTTCTGGTTATGCTTCATGGCTTTTTCGATTGACTTAAAGTCAAAGCCATTATGATCAGGAAATAACTGGTCCTCACTGGCCAGCACGGCCAGCTTGGTGAATTCAGAGATCTCTGAATAGTTTACCCATGTTTTGTGAAACTTTGTATCACTACCCCATGTGCCAATCCAGCTTGAAATCATCGTGACTGTAATAGGGGGATTGACCCATCTCAGTGCGATGAGGTAAACCAGATGCGCGATAAACAAAATCAGGAAAATTCTCTTCAGGCGCCGCCATACTCTCGGAACGATTCCTTTCAACTTCATCCAGAAAATGGTTTTTGGAAATTGGGCGGAAAGATAGTAAGATTATTTAATGTCCGCCTTGCTGTGTATAATAAAATAACACAAATATTGTGCATTAGCTGTAAGGAAATAAGAAGGGCTGGTCTGGTAATTGGTGGTATAATCGTAAATTTACAGTATGCTTTTAACTTTACACCCGGACAACCCGAATCCCCGTCATTTAAAGACGATCGTGGAATGTCTGAAAGATGGAGGCGTGATTATCTATCCGACCGATACCGTTTACGGCATGGGCTGTGACATCTCCCAGCACAAAGCTGTAGAACGCATTTGCCGCATCAAGCATATTAATCCTGCCAAGGCCCAGTTTTCGTTTATATGTTACGATCTCAGTCATTTGTCTGACTACGCACGAAGTGTAGATACACCTACCTTTCGGATGCTGAAGAAGGCATTGCCGGGACCCTATACGTTTATTCTGCCCGCCAGCAGACAGGTACCCAGAATGCTGAAGCAAAAGAAGGATACGGTCGGTATACGCGTGCCCGATAATAATATCAGCAGAGCCATCGTAAAGGAATTAGGTAATCCTATCCTGAGTACGTCGCTGCCGATTGAAACTTACGTGGAAGAATATACCGATCCGGAGATCATTCATGAGAAGTTTGAAAACATTGTGGATATCGTTGTCGATGGTGGTCCTGGTGGTATGCAGTTTTCTACGGTGATTGATTGCACTGGCGCTGAACCCGAACTGATCAGAGAAGGCATTGGCAGCTTTGAAGAGATCATCTAAACATTCTGAGTATGAAAATAAGTAGCTTTTTCCTGCTATTGTTTTTAGGGTTTAATGTTGCGAAAGGGCAAAATAAGCTCTCTGTAGCGCCGTTATATCCGCTTCAAAAAAAGATGACGCCGTCAATTACTTTTACTAAACCCGCTACTGTTGTAGCTTTCACTCCAAAAGCAACTCCTCCCCTAACTCCTCATGACTATTATGATCAGTGCTTCGGTTATTTCTGCAAAAAGGAATGGCAATTTGAGCAGCGAACAAAATTGCCTTTGAAGTTCCGGTTAGGGACCTACCAGGAGGCACAACGTATTGAAGGTAAATAACAAGTGTACTTTCTCTGTGGCTGAAAAGCCTTTTTCATAGCGAAACAAGCTAATTTTAATTGACAAAAGCAATTAAATTGTTTGCTTTTGTCAATTAATTTTAATGAGAAATCATTCCATAAAAAAACCTCTTTTCCCGAAGGGAAAAGAGGTTTTTTTATGGTGATATATAAGACTATTGTTTGATACCCAGTTTCTTAGCAACATCGGCAGGCAGTGCTTTTTTGTTCAGCATGATGCAGGTTGTCTTATAAGCGAAGAAATTTTCAGACGCATAGAAGTAACCACTACCCGGATTGGTAGTACCCCATGAATTTTTCACACGGAAATATACTTTACCATTCTGGTCTTTGGCCATACCTACGATATGCATACCATGATCATCCTGTGTTTCGAAATTATCAAAGGCTTTCTGGCGCAGTTCAGGAGTGATGGTTTTCTCTTTTACTGGTTCTTCGAATACTTTCTTTTTCTCGTCAGCGGTCATATCGCTCCAGTCAGTTTCCGGAACTACAGCCAGTCCTTCACCGAAGTTGAAACCTTTTTCAGATACGTCAGATGCCCATGCGATGGTATAACCAGTCTGGATCGCATTTTCTGCGATAGCAGTAAATTCATTCAGCGGTACATTGTATACTCTTTCCCAGTTCCAGTTGTCCGGTACTTCCAGTACAAACTGCTGGTAGTAGGGATGGTGAGTGAAAGAAGAAACCAGTACATAATCATCAGCATTCAGACCCAGTTCTTTTGCAAAGGATTGGGGAGTGTAGGATTTGCCCTGGTAATCGAATTTTTCAGGAGCATCGCCCATGTAGCCATTCAGCACGCCATCAACGGCTTTCTTCCAGTTAGGATTGATGGTACCTTCAGCAGCGCCAATGGTTTTGGTCAGACCTTCCAGTACAGACACCATTTCGGCGTGGTTATATACTTTATCGCGGTTGCCGTCGTATACTGACTGGGGGACCAGGCCGTATTCACGCAGGCAGAGCAGATCGTCAGGAAATCCTCCACCCTCACCAAAGTTGGCTTTACCATGCATGCGCACGTAGTTCGCCGCCTTGAGAGGATACATTCTCCTTACCACAAACATTTCGCTCAGGTTTACGCCCTTGCCCTTGTTATTGCGCAGAGCTTCGGCCTGAAAGAAGGACAGACCAGAGAAGGACCAGCAGGTACCAGTACGACCCTGGTTCTCTACATCACCTGCATCTAAGTTCCTGATTACGGTAAATTGGTATTTGCTGCCTTCTTTGTTAGTGGTTTGCGCCATGGCAGTCGTGGTGGAATAGCACACGGCCAGGCATAAGATCCATTTCTTCATTTTGGTTTGGTGTTTTGATTTGGAAACGAGGTTTCAAATGTAAGCCAAACCAATTATACTCAGAAAGAAAGTTGAGGTAAACGGTTGTTAGTCCTGGGGGAGTTCATATTGTGCACGGGATATTTCCCAGCGCCATAATTGCGTGTCGGGGTTTTCGCCGGCAAAAGACATTCCTGATTTTTGCAGCACTTTTACAGAAGCGGTATATTCCTCTTCTGTATGGGCAACCACCCGGGTCACGTAGGAGTGGCCAAAGGCGAAACGGATCAGGGCCTGGGTCAGCTCTGTGCCAAACCCCTGTTCGCGGTAGGCAGTTGTGATTTCATAGCCAATTTCCACCACGCCATCAGCGTCCGGGCGGCCTTTGAAGCCACCGGTACCTATTAGCCGCTTATCTTCCCGGTGAATCACCAGGTACAAAAACCAGCCGAGCATTGAGGGGTCGTTGCGCAATTTGTCGTACGATACCAGTACAATTTCAGGAAACTCTGTCCAGAATAGAGGTATATCAATATCCAACAAATGGCCCAATGTTTCTTTTCCTTGTAATAGCGCTTCGAAGTACTGCAGGGTACAAGGCAATATTTGCAACCTTGAGGTCAGGATCATGGCCGAAAGCTAGTAAACGAATTTGGAAAACACAAGAGGGGTGTAAGTACCCAGTGCGGCAGCAATGCAGTGTCTTTTCTTATAATCTCCATGATGAACAAAGGCCGGACAATGGTCAATTGCCCGGCCCTGCTGTGTATATTTTTAACACTTTGTTAGTAATTAGTGGGCTTCCAGCCAGTTGCTACCAACGCCTATTTCAGCTTCTACCGGAACCGCCAGCGGCAGCGCGTTGCGCATACCTTCCAGGATGATGGGCTTGATAATTTCAATTTCATCCTTATACACATCAAACACCAATTCATCATGTACCTGCAGGATCATTTTTGAACGCAGGTTTTGTTCCTTCAGTGTTTTGTGAATAGAGATCATGGCCAGCTTGATCATGTCGGCAGCAGTACCCTGTATAGGCATGTTGATAGCATTTCGCTCGGCATAGCCTCTTACCACTGCGTTGGAGCTGTTGATATCTTTTAGCCAGCGCTTACGCCCCAGCAGGGTTTCTACATAGCCATTCTGCTGTGCAAACTGAATCTGTTTATCCATGTAATTCTTGATAGCCTGGTACTGCGCAAAGTAGTTGTCGATCAGCGTTTTGGCTTCACTACGCGCAATGCCCAGGTTTTCGGAGAGGCCGAATGCACTCACCCCATAGATGATACCGAAGTTTACGCTCTTGGCATTGCGACGCATATCGGAGGTCACCTCTTCCAGCGGAATGCCGTATACCTTGGCGGCAGTAGCAGCATGGATATCTATGCCCTGGCGGAAAGCGTCTATCATGGCCTGATCTTCGCTGATGGCGGCAATGATGCGCAGTTCTATCTGTGAGTAATCTGCAGAGAGCAGGGTATACTCTTCACTGCGGGGTACGAATGCCTTGCGGATTTCCCGGCCCCTGTCAGTTCTGATTGGAATATTCTGCAGGTTCGGGTTAGTGCTGCTCAAACGACCGGTTACCGCTACCGCCTGGTTGTAGGAAGTATGTACCCTGTTTGTACGCTTATTGAGCATGGTTGGCAGCGCGTCTACGTAAGTAGATTTCAGCTTGCTCAGTTCCCTGAATACGAGAATATCGTCTACGATCTGGTGCTTGCTGGCCAGCTTTGCCAGTACATCTTCTCCTGTGGCGTATTGACCGGTACGGGTCTTTTTTGCCTTAGGATCGAGTGCCAGTTTTTCGAAGAGCACTTCACCCAGTTGTTTGGGAGAAGCGAGGTTAAAACGCACACCAGCCTGGGTGTATACGCTTTCTTCCGCCCTTCTGATTTCGACATCCAGTTCGCGGGAGTAGTCTGCCAGGGCCTGGGTATCGATGGCCACCCCTTCGAACTCCATATCTGTGAGGACTTTCACAAGTGGGTTTTCCACTTCGTAAAATACCTTTTCTACATTCTTAGCTGGCAGCAACGGGGCGAACTTTTCTTTCAGCTGCAGGGTGATGTCGGCATCTTCTGCTGCATAATCCTTGATCTTTTCGATCTCCACATCGCGCATGTTGCCCTGGCCCTTGCCTTTTTTGCCAATAAGGGTTTCGATGGAAACCGGCTCATATTGCAGGTATTGGGCGCTGAGCAGGTCCATGCTGCGACGGCCTTCCGGTTCTATGAGGTAGTGTGCCAGCATGGTATCAAAAACAGGTGCTTTGATCTCTACGCCATACCACTTGAGCACCAGCATATCGTATTTCAGGTTCTGACCGATGAATACGATGTGAGTGGTTTCGAAGAGGGGACGGAATTCATCTACAATGGCCTGTGCACCGGCTTTGTCAGCAGGTACGGGTACATACCAGGCCTCACCGGCAGCAAATGCAAAGCTCATACCTACCAGGTCTACGGCATTTGCGTCCGTACCGGTTGTTTCGGTATCAAAGCAGATTTCCTGTTTGGAGAGCAGGGTGGCCAGCAGCTCTGCTCTTTTTTCAGCCGTGTCAGCCAGATGGTAGGTATGTGGTGTATTGTTGATATTTTTTTCAGCTACGAGGATGCTTACCACCTGCTCCGGGTTATCTTCAGGCGTAACAACTACGGTAGCACTGGTAGCGTTGCCAAAGAGGTCCAGTTGTACCTTGCCGGTAGCAACGGTTTCACTGCCGCCGCCGAAGGAATCGCCGAGGATACGTTTGCCCAGGGTTTTGAATTCCAGTTCGATGAATACCTCTGTAAGTGCCTCCTTGTTATGGTCTTTCAGGCAAAAGTCTTCTTCGTGGAAAGTCACGGGAACATCGGTAATGATGGTAGCGAGTTGTTTGGAGAGGATGGCGCTATCTGCACCGGCTTTGATCTTCTCTCCCATTTTACCGCCAATTTTATCAGCATTGGCCAGTACATTTTCTATAGTATCGTACTCAGCTAACAGTTTCATAGCGGTCTTCTCACCTACCCCGGGTATACCAGGAATGTTGTCGACAGCGTCTCCCATAAGACCCAGGATGTCAATCACCTGGTGTACATCTTTGATCTGCCATTTTTCACACACTTCTTTAGGGCCGAGAATTTCTTCTTTGCTGCCCATGTAAGGTGGCTTATAGATGAATACATTTTCTTTTACGAGCTGTCCGTAGTCCTTATCGGGGGTTACCATGTATACAGTATAACCAGCATCTGCGGCTTGCCAGGCAAGGGTACCAATCACGTCATCAGCTTCGTAACCGTCCAATTCCACACAGGGAATATTGAGAGCGGTGATGATGCGTTTGATATCAGGAATAGCATCGAGCAGATCTTCAGGAGCGTCTTCACGGTTCGCTTTATAATCGACAAAGGTGGTATGTCTTTCGGTAGGGGCATGTGTATCGAATGCCACCGCCATATGTGTGGGGTTTTCTTTTTTGATCAGATCGATCAGCGTGTTGGTAAAACCAAACTGGGCATTGGTGTTACGCCCGGTGCTGGTGAGGCGAGGGTTCCGGATCAGGCCATAGTAAGCGCGATATATGAGAGCCATGGCATCCAGTAAAAAAAGTTTCTTTTGCATCTGCCAAAAATAACTATGAATTGTGAAATTTATCGCCTGAGTTAGGATCTTTGCGATCAAAGAAAATGCACATGAAAAAAATATATCATCTGTCGACCTGTAATACCTGCAAAAAGATTATTGACGGGGTAAAGGCAAAAGAGAATGGATTTGAGTTGCAGGATATAAAGACGGAGAAGATAACACCAGCGCAGCTGGAAGAGATGCATAAACTGGCGGGAAGTTATGAGGCATTGTTTAGCCGTAGATCACAGAAGTATCGTCCTATGGGGTTGCATGAAAAGGAGCTGACAGAGAAAGATTATCGTGATCTGATTCTGCAGGAGTACTCTTTTTTGAAGAGACCGGTGGCTATAGTAGGGAAAGAGATTTTTATCGGCAGTGACAAGAAGAATGTAGAGGGGTTGGAAGCGGCTGCAAAAAAATAACCCGATAATTATTGCGACCAGCGGTCGCAATAATTATCGGATCCTCAGGATTTGAGACGTTTGCCGAAGGCAAACGTCTCAAATCCTGATTTTATAAAGAGGCAGCAAAATCTCTTACTACCTGTTTGTATTGCTCCATATCTTCCTCATGTTCAAAAGATTTGAACGGGAATGTTTTGATATCCTCCAACGCCTGCTTCAGCCGGAATTCAGACTGATTCACATTATAGAAGACCCCTTTTTTCATCAGGAACTTACCCAGGTATTCCTGTTCAGACTGACCTGGGGTAGGAATTAATATCGCTTTCTTATTCAGCTTTACAAGGTCCATCAGGGTGGTATAACCAGAACGGCTTAACACCATATCAGTACCGAGCATGGCCTCATTCAATTCTTTTGCATTCAGGTGGTTTACCTGTTGGATACGTGCAGTGACCTGTTTGGTTTCAGGCGTACCGGGTTTACCACTTACAATCAGCGCGCTGATTGGCAACTCCGCAACCTGTTCCAGCACCATTTTTTCCAGGTTGGAACGCTGTGGTTCCGGGCCTGAAATCAGGACCAGCAGGTCGTATTTTTTAGGTACATCTGGCCTGTTCTCAAAACGACTGAGGCAACCTAAATATGTGGTATTGGGAGGCAATTTTTTGGGATGACCCAATACGCCGGAAAGGTTGTTGGAACCAGCATAGTCCGGTATCCAGCAGGCGCCATACTTGCGGATGTAGCTGTAATTGATCTTTTGCAGAATTGTTTCAATGATCCCGCCAAACGGGGTCTTGATCAATAACTGGTGAGAGATAATAACAGTAGGGATGTCGCGGTGATAGAGGCCGAAGCGGTTGTCGGAAATGACAGCGTCGATGTTGTGTTCTTTCACTACCTGTTTCAGCCATCGTTGCTCATACCTGATAGACTTGATGATCTGAGGGATCTGCTGGATAATTTTAGGGCCAAAAAACCAGCCTTTTTGAGCATACTGGATGCGGTATCCGGGAAGGGGCAGGATGGTTAGCTGTGGGAACTCCTGGCCTAACAGCGCAGCATGTTTCCCTTCGGCTGCAATAACTACATTACAGCCTGCGTTTAATAATTCGTGAATGATAGGGATATCCCTGGTTGCATGACCTAACCCCCAGTCCAGAGGGACTACCAGAACTGTTTTACGCGCAGATTTTGTAGGCAAATATTTGAAATTTTTACGAAATTAGCTTAATTTAGAAATGCGCACTGTTAAGAAAAGGTAAACTCTCGTACAGACTGGCATCAATAACATCTTTGAGGAAACAACATAGAGTATGAAATCAAATAAATGGCTGACTATCTTTCTTCTTTGCGCCACAATTAGTATTATCGGACAGAGCTGTAAAGTTTTAAAGAAAAACGATTGCGGATGTCCTACTATGAATAAAAAACGCATGCACTGATCTTTATTGAAAAGTAGCCGGATTCGTTCCCGCGCAATTTAAAGACCTTGTACATCCAGTTGTTGAGCACACCAAATCACTTACGCCTATTGAAAACGCCTTTAAACAACATTTAGGGGAACAATCAATTTATTCTAATGAAACAGGTTGAAAGGGATTTATTGTTTGTACTGCATGAAGACAGGTACAGCGAAAAACAAATTCAAAATGCAGTAAAACAGATCAACGAAATGCTTTCCGTGGTGGAAAAAATGGACTATCTATGTAATGTAATGGAAGTGGCTGATTGTAACAGGAACAAAGTCAGCAGCAAACGTCCGGTACTGCAAAAAGCGTTGTCAAGAAAGGATGTCAAACCTTTTGAATTCATCATACATAAGAACTAGTTTATATGGTGGCTGACAGGTCATCACTACACTCCCTGATATTATCAGTCAGGCATCGCTACGCCTATCAGTAGCACACCCGACCACTATCTTTATTCACGTTTGTCGTTAATTCACAATTGATTCGTAGGTTTGCGAGCAAACAAATTACTATTGATGGCAGACTTCGCGCAACTTCACGATTACCTGATTCCCATCTCAAAAGCAGACCTGAATAATGAACAGGAATATGATGCATACCAGGTTGGTGCCTTATGTGATTGCTATGAAGAAGGAAACATTCCTGATCTGGACGCCGCTGACATCATATTATTAGGAGCTTCAGAAGAGCGCGGATATGGCCCGGGCAAAAAAGGCCCCGATGCTGCAGACGCCATCCGCCGCGAATTTTTTAACCTTTTCTATTGGCACAAAGAGGTAAAGATTGCCGATATCGGCAACCTTCGCCCTGGTATTACGCTTACTGATACCTATGCCGGCCTGAAAACAGTACTGGCCGAACTGGTAAATTCTCATAAAACGGTTATTATACTGGGAGGATCCCACGACCTGACCTATGCACAATACAAGGCCTACGCATCACAGAAATATGTGATTGAAGCCACCGTAGCAGATGCGTTGATAGACCTCAAAGAAGATTCAACGATCCCGGCAGACAGCTTCCTTATGGAAATGTTCACCGAACAACCCAACTATATCCGCCATTACAATCATCTTGGTTTCCAGAGTTTCTTTGTACATCCCCGTATGCTGGAAACATTAGATAAACTCCGGTTTGATTGCTACCGCCTGGGCAAGGTAAGAGAAAACATGGATGAGATGGAACCGGTATTGCGGAACACAGACATGCTGAGCCTGGACATCAATATTATTAAAAACTCAGATGCCCCTGCCAATACCCTCTCCCCTAACGGACTGGCTGGCGATGAAGCCTGTGTGCTCTCCCGCTATGCAGGCATGAGCGCGCGTCTGAGCTCCTTCGGTATTTATGGTTACCGGCCTGAAAGGGATCGAAACCAGCTGACAGCTAAACAGATCGCCCAGATGATGTGGTACTTTATGGATGGCGTGGCTATTCGGGAAAAGGAAGCCGTGTTACAGGATCGTGAAGCATTCTGGGAGTTTAATATTGTATGCGGGGACATTGAAACCGTATTCCTGAAAAGTAAAAAGACCGGGCGCTGGTGGATGCAGATGCCTGGGAAAGAATTCTTACCCTGTGCCTATAACGATTACCTGCTGGCGAGCAATAATGAGATCCCGGAGAGATGGTTACGCCACCAGGAGCGGATGTAAACACCACGAACGGCAAAGGATATAACAGTCATTAAATAGTATCTATCATGCCGAACAAAAAGGAGACCCGCGCCCGAATTAACCTGATCCAGAACCTGCAGGATATCGCCCTGATTACCATTGGGGTACTGCTGGCAGCCGTTGGACTAAAGGGATTCCTGCTGCCCAATGAATTTCTGGACGGAGGGGTGACAGGTATTTCCCTGCTTATCAACAGGTTGACCGGTTGGAATATCTCCTTACTCCTGGTCATCATAAACATCCCTTTTATATTACTTGCTTACAGGCAGCTGTCTGTTGAATTTACCATCAAGGCCATGTGTGCCATTGTGGGATTGGCCTGTGCGCTGGTTTTTATCAAAGTACCGACCATCACCAGCGACCGCCTGCTGATTGCTATTTTCGGCGGCTTTTTCCTGGGTGCCGGCATAGGCATGTCCGTAAGAGGTGGCGCCGTACTGGATGGTACGGAAGTACTGGCGCTTTACATCAACCGCAAGACAGTATTGTCCATGGGCGAAGTGATTATGTACTTCAACCTGGTTATCTTCAGTGTGGCGGCGATTCTCATTAATATTGAAACCGCCCTGTATGCGATACTGACTTACCTGGCAGCATCAAAGACGGTAGATTATGTGATCTCCGGTTTTGAAGAATATATCGCGCTCACGATAATCTCTAATGAAAGTGAACTGGTACGCAAAACGTTAACGCTATCCCTGAAGAAAGGAGTGACCGTATTCAAAGGGCAAAGCGGTTATGGCAAGCGGGGTGCCGTGGATAAGGATATTGACATTATCTACACCGTTGTCACCCGCCTGGAAGTGCACAAAATCATTGACGAAATAGAGAAAATAGATGAAAAAGCATTTATAGTGCAACACAATATCAATGATACAAAAGGAGGCATGATCAAGCGCCGTGCCACCCATCATTAATCAGGAGTGAATGCTTTTGAGCAACTCCATCACCCTGTGTTTCAGGTAGGCAGCTTTATTGTCTGTAAGGATCATATCGTCGTCCAGACCAGCAAGGGTCATAGGTCTTTTCTTTTCAGCGCGGACTTCGATGTCTTTGAAATAGGCTTCTTTCTTTTCAGTCCATTGAGCCTGAGCAAGTTCTAATGTTTCGCGGCGGGGATTGTCCAGGTTATTGTAGATCTGGTTGTAAACGGCGGCAAGGAGGCTGTCCATCTGCTGGTAGTAGGCCAGCGCGCAGTTGTAAGAGCTTCCGCCCTGACTCAGGCATTGCTGGTAGCGCATTTCAATAGAGTCTACAGCAGTTTTTGAAGTTTGTCCAAACACGGTCAGACTTATGCACAATGGCAGGCATAGTAAAAGTAATTTCATAGGATATGGATTAAAGTGCGCAAATATAGCAAAAAACAATAATAACTAAAATGTGAATAGGAGGCCATACCATCAGCATGATCTCCTATTCACCCACAAAAAAATGGCTGGTCCTTAGGACCAGCCATTTATATTACGACCAGTTCATACCAATCTTCCGGCGAGAAATACTGCTTGGCTAACACCTGCAGCTCCTCAGCAGAAATCGTCTTGATAGTCCTGATATTATTATAGAAGTAATTCTCATCCAGGTCATTGAGGATCAGGTTCTTCCAGCGCTGTATAATCTGGAAAGCCCCATCCAGGTCCCCCAAAATAGACCCGATCATGAAGTTCCGTACCAGTGCCATTTCCTCTTCATCCACTACTTCATTTTGCAGAATGCGCATCTCCTTATAGATCTCTTCAATTGTTGCCTCGCACACATCTCTGCCTGCTTCCGTATGAATATTGATAGCACTGGCCTGGCGGAAATTGTATACCTGTGAAGAAATACCATAGGTATATCCTTTCTCCTCACGGATATTACTCATCAGGCGGGAACCAAAGTAACCACCAAAGATGGTATTCAATACCATCATTTTCGGATAATCAGGATGGTAGCGATTAGGGAAATGACGCGCCACACGCACAGCACCCTGTACTCCATTCTCATCATTGAAGATGCGGAATTTCTTTTCCTCCGCCGGCATGATAGATATTTCCGGTTTGATGATTGTTGCTTCTCCATTCCATTTGGTGGTGCCAAAGTATTGGTTCAGCTGAGGAATCAATTGATCCGGCAGTTTACCTGCTACAAAAATGCGGCAGTTATTGTAAGTGTAGTGTTGCTGATAGAAAGCCTTCAGTGTCTCTGTCTGCAGCGCATCGTATGCCTCCATGCTGCTCACGCGGCCATAAGGATGGAATTCTCCAAACAGGTACTTGTCAATATGCCTGTTAGCTACGAAATCACATTTTTGCAGATTCACCGCCAGTCTTTGCTTCATGTTCTGCTGGAAGATGGCCAATTCTTCTTCAGAAAAGGCAGGATCCAGGATCACCTCCTGCAGTGTAGGTAGCAGGGCGCTAAAGCTCTTGGTCAGACAGTGGAGGGTGTAAGTACCAAATTCATGGTGGCAGCTCCTGTTCAGGTAAGCCCCATAATAATCGATACTTTCATTTATTTCCAATGCAGAATGCTTACCGGTTCCGTTTTTCATCAGGAAGTTGGAAGCAGATGCAATGAGGTTTTCTGATTCGTACCAGCTACCTGCAGGAAATACCATTTCCAGCTGCAAGGTTTCCTGTTCGTCCGATTCAATAACGTAGACAGGGATGCCATTATCCAGTGTGAATTTCTCATACGGCTTCAGTGTGACTTCAAAATCAACGGCATCTTTTATCTCAGGGGCGAGTTTACGATTTATCATTAATCTTAGTGAATATTAGCCTGCGTAATAGTAAATAGTATTTGAGTTCTTCTCGTCAAAGAGTATTGCAGCCTGCTTGTGCATTTGCTCAGCAGTTACAGCTTCGTAGTTGCTGAATTCCGCATTCATGAGAGAGGCATCGCCCATCAGCTCATAAAAAGCAAGGTTGTTCGCCCTGTTCAACAGTCCCATGTCTTCAAAAGCGAGCATGCTTTCCACGCGGTTTTTCACTTTTTGCAGCTCTCTTTCAGGGATGATTTCCTGCTGTACTTTATCCAGCTCTTCCTGTACTGCTTTTTCGGCATCCTTCATTTTGACGCCTTTTACCAGCTTGCCTTCGATAGTGAACAAGCCCGCATCGAGTGTGCCGAAATGATAACAATCTATATTGCTGAAGAGTTTTTTCTCTTTTACCAGCACCTGGTGCAGGCGGGAAGATGCGCCACCACCCAGGATATCAGAGATCAGATCGATTGCGTAGTAGTCTTTGTCCACACGGCCTGGCATATGGTAGCATTTGTACAGGGCATCCAGCGGTACATTAGCTTTTACCTCCAGTTTGTGTGCCACCTGTTGTGCAGGTTCCTGCGGAATATTGCGTTGAATAGGTTCTCCTGCCGGTATATCGCCGAACCATTTTTCTGCCAGGGCTTTTACCTGGGAGGTGGTCACTTTGCCGGCTACTACCAGGATGGCATTTACCGGGCGGTAATATTTAAAGAAGAAGTTTTTTACATCTTCCAGCTTCGCCTCTTCAATATGCGCCAGTTCCTTACCAATAGTCATCCATTTATAGGGATGCACGGAGTAAGCCAGGTCACGCATCTTGTGCCAGATATCGCCGTAAGGTTTGTTGATGTAATGTTCCTTGAACTCTTCACATACAACCTTGCGCTGTACATCCAGGCTTTTTTCGCTGAACGCCAGGGAGAGCATACGGTCGCTTTCCAGCCAGAAGGCGGTTTCTATATTTTCTGCGGGAAGTTGAATATAGTAGTTGGTCAGGTCACTGGTTGTGTAGGCATTGTTCTCGCCGCCGGCCATCTGAAGGGGTTCATCATAGTCCGGAATATTGACAGAGCCGCCAAACATCAGGTGTTCGAATAAGTGCGCAAATCCTGTCTTGTCTGCATCTTCATCCCGGGAGCCCACATCGTACATAACATTTAACACTGCCATCGGCGTGGTATGGTCTTCATGCACAATTACACGCAGGCCATTGGCTAAAGTGAATTTATTATAATGGATCATAATTCCTATTTATGAGAACTGCAAGTTAAGGTATTAAAAATAAAGAGGAATGTCCATATTGATTTTGCCAAAGGCAGGCTAAACCCTTATTTATCGAGGTAGATTTCCCGGTGCTTATAGTTGATGGTAATAGTGCGGAATTGTGACCAAATGTAGGATCCAATAGAACCGGCCACTTCCGTTAATCCGCCCACATCATTCACATCTTTGCAGTAACTACCAGAGACCTTTTCCATGCGGACGGTGCCAAAAGCCAGGTAAGGAATGATGGTATTGAGGTAAGTGAGTTCCTGGTACAGATCCCCTACCTTGTCTGTACCAACAATAGGCAGGATCTCTCTCAGGTGATACTTTTCAACGAAAGGCCAGTTGAACAGGATACCATAATCCCCACCGGAAATGAAATGGTAACGGCTCCCTAGCGAGCGACCATCCGGCAACTCTATCACAGCTTCTATAACAGGGGTATCAAAATTCAGGGTCATGGCCAGGCGCTTGCCGGGTACGCTCATCGGTGTTTTGCCCTGACGGTACAGTAAAATCTGAGAGCGGGTATAATCGATCTGGACGATGTACGTTTTGATCAGGTCCACTCCTATAATGCCGTCGATATGAATAGGCGATTTTTTGAATTCCTGTAGGGGCTCTAAATATACTTTTACCAGCGGTAACCGGGCTTTGCCAAAATACAACAGGTTGATAGTGGATGTAGGTACCCGCACCACAATATCGTCAGTACCACTCAGTCCTCCGTCTTCTTTGGTTTCCAGTTTTAGTTTTTTGGCTGTTTCATTACTCAGCGTGGTTGCTTCGGCACCTGTATCAAATATGAAATACAGGCTATCCTCCGTACTACTCAGCGAAGCACTGATAATCAAAGAGTGGTTGTATTCCCGGAATGGCAGAACGACTACCGGTTCGGCGGTGACAGGCGGTGCCTGGGCGGCTGCCAGGAGCGGCAAAGCAGTAAGTATGTAGAACAGTATCTTTTTCACGTTACACATCAAACGAAAGATAGTGCAAAGTATTATAAAATACTTTTGATGGCTACTTTTTTCAGCATGAGCTCATTGTTCCTGCTGATGAGTAACATGGGCCGGGTACCTACATTTTTAAGCTGCTCTCTCACCTCCTGTATGTTATTAGTGAAGAGGTTATTGATTGCTATGATGATATCTCCGGCTTTTAAACCCGCTTTTTCTGCCGGGGATCCTTTGATAATGTCTGTGATTTCAATTTTTCCATCGATCATATAGATGACCAGCCCGGTATAGGAATAATCAAAAGGTTCCCTGAAGTGATTATTGGGCAGCAGATAGATCTCCTTTTTACTATAATTGAGATAGATGTTGAAACGGCGCAGGAGATCATTGCCGATCATACCGCCAAGAAAAGGATAAGCTGTGATATTTGTCTGATCATCAAATACATATACGGGCACATTCCGGAAGTTGAAACTGCCGATTTTGAATTCTCCGATAGTGGTTACATCCATGGTCATTTTGCCTCCCAGTCCCTGGGCTTCTGTTTGAATCACTTTCCGCTTTTTTTTCCGGGTAGAAAGTACGGCACTGTCGCTCACGAATTGTTTGGAAAAGAGGAGGCACATACCGGCACCTGTATCGAAATAATACCGGCTGCCACGCTGGGTTGAACCATTACGGAGTTGGCCGGTGACGATAGGTATCTGGGTGAGTGTGGGATGTAATAACGAACCTCCCTTAGGATAATTAAATTTCCCTTTGGTAAAGAGCAGGATCTCTTCAGTATTATAGTCTACCAGTACATTGTAACGGCTCAGCAGGCTATAGCCAATAATGCCGTCTATCTGTAAACCATAGACCTGGCTGATCAGCTCATAATTGTTGACATGGAAATTGAGGCTATCTACTTCCACCCCGGGGAGCAGCAGTGTCCGGTCCATAGCAAAATCCACTTTTTTGGAACCTCCCACCCCACGCACTACTTTGTCAGTAGGGGTGAGCGGAATACCCAAACGAACACAGGTGCTGGTGTCCAGCGAAATGCCAGCACTACCGGTATCGAGGATGAACTGGAGTGTATCAGAAAAACCTTTGATCTGTGCGAGTATCACCACTACGCCTCCATAGTATTGTTTGAACGGAAAGCGGCAGATCAGCGTACCTTCTTCTTCCTGGGGCAGTTGTGATTGAGCAGTTGCGGCGTGGAATAGAGAAAGCGCTAATAAAATGATACAACAGTGCTTTGACAATGTTGCTTTTTGCATACAAGAGAATGACAGAATAACAGTTGCATAAATGTAGGATTAAAAAAGCCGATTACCGCTTAAAAATCCACCAATGGCGGGATATTGTTTTTTGCTACCTTTGTTTATCATGGAACTGAAAGATCTATATAGGAAAGCATTAAATTTTGAGTGGCTTACACCAGAGGAAGGGGTATATCTGTTTGAAAAAGCGCCACTTACGGAGCTGATGCACATCGCAAATGAGCTTCGTAAACAGCAGGTTCCACACGGGAAAGTTACCTGGCAGATAGATCGAAACGTAAACACCACCAACGTGTGTACGGCTAACTGCAAATTCTGTAATTTTTATCGTATCCCGGGCCATGCAGACGCTTACATCACGTCAATTGAAGAGTACAAGGTAAAGATCGAGGAGACCCTGAAATTTGGCGGTGACCAGTTACTGTTGCAGGGTGGCCACCACCCGGATCTGGGTCTGGCCTTTTATGTGGATACCTTTAAGCAGCTGAAACAGTTGTATCCTACCCTTAAGCTGCATGCCCTCGGCCCCCCGGAAGTAGCACACATCACAAAACTGGAAAAAAGTACACATATAGAAGTCCTGAAGGCACTGAAAGAAGCTGGTCTGGCCAGCTTACCAGGTGCAGGGGCTGAAATCCTGAACGACCGCGTGCGCAGGCTCATTTCCAAAGGGAAATGTGGTGCACAGGAGTGGCTGGATGTAATGCGTGCAGCGCATAAGCTGAATATCGCATCCTCCGCTACCATGATGTTCGGGCACGTGGAAACTGTACTGGAGCGTTTTGAACACCTGGCAGACATCAGGCAGGTGCAGAGCGAAAAGCCGGAAGGCCATTATGGCTTTACTGCCTTCATTCCATGGACTTTCCAGGATGTAGATACCCTGTTGTCCAGGATCAGGGGGGTACACAATATGACCACCTCAGAAGAATATATCCGTATGATCGCATTGAGCCGTATCATGCTGCCTAATATTAAGAATATCCAGGCTAGCTGGCTTACAGTGGGTAAGCAGGTCGCTCAGATCTGTCTCCACGCCGGTGCGAACGATTTCGGATCTATTATGATTGAAGAAAATGTGGTAAGTGCTGCCGGTGCACCGCACAGGTTTACCTACAGGTCTATGCAGCAGGCGATCAGGGAAGCTGGCTTTGAGCCACAACTGAGAACCCAGTTGTACGAGTTCAGGGAAATCCCGGCAGGTATCCAGGAGCAGGTGATTAATTATTAATACTGATGTATATATGTATAGCGGCTTGCGACTAATCGTCGCAAGCCGCTATTATTTTTAACAGGTCAATGTAACTCTCCTCTTTTTTTCCCGTCTAATCAACAGTTAAAAGGAGGAGATTATGAAAAGGCTAGGAGTATTGTTATTATGTATAGGGCTGTTGGCCATCACAGCTTGCACCAGTACCAAACTAACTTCGTCCTGGAAAACACCGGATGCCAAGCTTGATACCGGCAAAAAAATGATTGTGATAGCCCTTGTTCCCCCCAGGGATCAAAATCTGCGCATTTTAATGGAAAATGAGTTGGTAAATGAGCTACAGAAGGAAGGGTTCAACGCAGTATCTTCATTTGCCAAATACGGTCCGGACGATGCCCTGTCGAAAACTGGCGACGAGAAGGCTGCCCTGCATAAATTCAGGAATGGTGACGTAGACCAGGTGCTCACCATCGCCATGATAGATAAAACAAAATCCAGGGGTTATGTGCCCCCCTACCCTTACACCCCTTATTACCGGGGATGGTACGGCGGTATGTTTACTCCCGGATATTATACCACGAATGTGCGGTATGAATGGGATACAAACCTGTACGACCTGGGACAGAAAAAACTGATCTACAATGCCCAGTCAGAAGCAATAGATCCGCCTACGGCTTACAAACAGGCATCTCAGTTCGCTCGCCAGATAGTTCGGGATATGCAGCGGCAACAGTTGTTTGCAAAAAGTTAAGTTTACTATATTTGAGGTTTGGCCAATATACCAGAACCGGTATAAGGGCCAAACCTTAATTTTTTATGCTGGAGTTAGCCGTAGACGATCATATTTTACTCAGGCAGTTACAACCTGAAAATGCACCGGTGCTTTATCGCACCCTCGATACATCCCGTAAGGCGCTGCGCCGGTTCCTCCCATGGGTGGATTACAATACAAATGAAGATCATTCCCTTCGTTTTATAGAGATGATGCTGCGCAAAGCAGAAGACCAGGAAGCCATTGCCTTTGGTATCTGGTACGATGGGCAGCTGTGCGGAGTGTTGGATTTACATTGCTGGGATCACCTGCTGCAAAAAGCTGAAATCGGCTATTGGCTGGCAGAACATTGCCGTGGCAAAGGCATTGCTGTAGCCTGTTGCAGGGTGCTCATCTCTTTTGCTTTCGAAAACCTGAAACTCAACAAAGTAGAAATACGCTTTGCGCTGGAAAATGATCGCAGTGCCCGCATCCCTATCAGGCTGGGATTTACGAAAGAGGGTATCTTACGTCACAATGCCAAGCTGCATGGACATTTTGTAGATATGGTAGTCATGGGCATGCTGCGCAATGACTGGAAATACTAATATAAGTAAGGGTCAGATATCACATATCAGCACCGCTTCTTTCAGCGAAGAAAGTTTATCCGTCCTGGTAGGAATGAATTCCTGTGCTACAAAGCCTTTATAACCTGTTTCATAAATCGCTTTCATAATAGCCGGGTAGTATAATTCCTGGCTGTCATTGATCTCATTTCTGCCCGGTGCCCCGCCAGTGTGGTAATGGCTGAAATAAGTATGATTGTCACGGATAGTACGGATGATATCGCCTTCCATGAGTTGCATATGGTAAATATCATAGAGCAGGCTGAAACGGTCAGCGCCTATTTTTTGGCTCAGGGCCACCCCCCAATTTGTATGATCGCATTGATAATCAGGATGATCAACCTTACTGTTCAGTAGTTCCATCACGATATTCACCTTCTTTTTCTCAGCATATGGCAGTAAGCGCTGTAATCCTTTGGCACAGTTTTCAATACCCTGCTCGTCGTCCAGCCCTTCTCTGTTGCCAGAGAAACAGACTACGGATGGGAAGCCGGCTTTGGCAGTTTCATCGATCAGGTACTGGTAATAAGTAATGAGGCCATCGTGGTGCTCCACGCGGTTCCACCCCCTGGTGATATTCCATTCGTCGCTCACAGATGCTACCATTGCACAGGTGAGGCCGAACTGCCTGGCCGTATCAAACTGATGAGGATACAGAAGATCGATAGATTCAAGCCCTATTTCTTTAACACCTTTACAAAAAGTTTCCAGTGGAATGGATTCATAAGGCCAGGCACACACGGAATGACGGATACGACCTTTGAGCGGAGTGGACATATAACAATAGAATTTTTCATAAATATAGCGTGGAACTACGCATTTTTGAAATGCGTACATCCAATCCGGGGTGAAATTCGTAACTTTATAGTAGTACCAAACGTTAAAGAAGTACAGTTACGCCTGAGTTAAAGAAGAAATTACGAGTAATTCCAGGTAGAGGAAAAATCAGCATTTTTTAAAGGATTGTATCACAAATCATTATTCCCAAAAAGTACCCCGACCATCGACTCCGTAATTACTATACTACCACACGTAATTGAAATTGGTAAGCTATTTGATTATACTATTGTGTTCACAATTTAAAGCGGAGGTCAATATGGAAAAAAGATTTACTCCTGCCTTATGGATTTGTATACTGATGGACCTGATTGGCTGTGCCAGTTATGCGGTACCAGTGTTAGGCGAAGTAAGTGATGTAATTTGGGCTCCCATTTCCGCTATCATATTTTACAGGATGTTTGGTGGCAGTATGGGCGCATTCGGAGGCGTGTTCAACTTTATGGAGGAGTTATTCCCCGGTTTGGACTTTATTCCGACATTTACACTTAGCTGGATAGTTCGCAGGATTACTAACGGTGTCAGAGATCGCAAAACCCCGGCACAAAAGGTACAGCAATATAAAGTTGCATGATCCAATGGTACTACCCTTATGGTCAATCGACAAAGTTATTAAGGTTGTAAGGTTATAAAGCTGAAGGTACGAGGGGAGATGTTTCACCGTCACCTTTATTTCCTTTCAACCTTTCAAAAAATCCGGAGTCATTTTACATGTATAATACATAAAAAAAGGAGTGCATTTCGCACTCCTTTTCTGTTTTACATTCCGCCGCCACCCGGAGGACCTCCCGGCATACCGCCACCCGGAGGACGCATAAATCGCATTTCGCGTGGCGGACCTTCGCGGTTATTATTATTGTTCGTACCGAACTTACGCAGGAAGTAAGTAAAGCTGATCATGAAGTAACGTTGCAGTACCATGTTCTGCGTATCCTGAATGTAGTTCTCACCCGTAGTACGGCTGATGCTTACATTTTGTTTCAGCAGGTCGTAAGCATAAAATTTAAATTGCCCCTGTTTTTTCTTCCCAACAAATTTAGATACATATCCATTCAGTAAAGTATAATCTACGTTGTAACCCGCAGCCCGGCCGGCATTCAATGTATATGTCATATCACTGCCCAGCTGAAATCCTGCTGGTAGATTGATGTTGAAGTCCAGGGAGAATGAATAGTTGAAATAATTTGTGTTGTTGCTTGGCAGGATGTCGTATCGTGCTGCTGCATACTGTACGCTACCAGATGTGGATACATCAAATAATTCTTTGAAGAAGTAGTTGAATGTAATGCCTTCAGTCAGGCTGAAATTCCTGGTATAGTATTTCCTGATGTCACTAAAGTTTTCATCCTCACCGGTAAAACTTGCATCTCTTTTGTAAGAAACATTCGTACTTATGTTCAGAGATGTTACATGATTTTTGATGGGAATAGTATTCACCATATTACCACTCAGTGAATACACACCATTCGTATTGATCGGTTTAGTGTATTGCTTACCGGTAGAGTCATCAGTGCGGTTCGCATTTACAATCTGGTTGCTGGCAAACGTTGCATTTGCATTTACAAAAATACCACGAAAAGAACTTCTGTTGAATGCGTTGTAACCTGCCATCAGACTATGTGTAAACGTGGGCTTCAGGTTAGGGTTACCTTGTTGCACATACAGTGAACTGGTCAGATCCGGCAGTGGCTGCAACTGTGAAATAGTTGGCTGAGTAGTGCTTCCATTATAACGGAAGCGGAACCTTCTGCCCTGCTCAAAGTTGTAGTTGAAACTTGCAGATGGAAAGTAGTTCACAGTGTACTGAGAGATGTGTGTATTTCTGCTCACATTGTCATTCACAAGGCTATTCCACTTCACGTTCATACCGAAGGTATAATCGTACTTAAACTTGTTCGTACGGATGTTCACACCTGCCTGGTTAGTAGAAAATGTGTTCTCAAAAATGTTACTCAGACTATCATTCGGCACATCATATTTTCCGGAAGCATTCGCATCGTAAGTAAGGTTTTTGGAAGAGCTGTAATTATTGCTATATGTATAGTTCAGTTCCAGGTACCTGTCTTTCATCAAAGGCTCCGTGTAGGTGAGTGCTGCCTGATAATTTCTACCGAGGTTATTTGCATTCGTCTTCCTGTCATACCCGCTGCTGTAAGCATCTGTAGTGTCTGTAGCTACGTATGTGTCCAGCGATTTATAATAGTTCTGACGATCGGTGGTATTATATCCAAACGTGAAGTTGGCGCTCAGGGTACGACCGGTTTTATGAAATTTCTGACGGTACAATGCAGAGCCTGAAAAGTTTGGAGAAGAAGCACCGCTGCGGTTCGTATTGGAACCATCGATAGAGGTCACTTTATTAATATCCTGCTGTTGGTAGTAGCTGGTTGAATTGGTACTACCGTCAGTATAGGAGAATGTGGGCGTAAAAACCACAGAGTGGAAAGAGTCAATTTCATACTCGATCCGCATGTTGAGACGGTTGTTCTTATTTTCAGTAAGAGAACCGGTAGTAGAGTTGTAATAGTAAGAACTATCAGATGTAAAAGTTTGCTTTGCGTTCTGATTTTTAGTTTCGGTTTTTACATCGTTGATGAAGTAACTACCATTGATTTTTAATTTCGTTCCAAAGTCCTGATTATAGTTGAAACCTGCATTCCAGTTGGTGGTGATACCTGTGGTACTATTTCCACCCAGGTTGCTGATAGTGGATTGAGCAGCACCTCTGCCACCGCCACCACTACGACCATTACTACCACCACTGCCGTTGTTGCTGCTGGAGAAGTTGAACACATCCTGCATGGTGAAGCCCATGTTATTTACGTTATTACCACTACCCAGGAAAGAGAGCTGACGGTTATCGCGAAAGGCGTTTGCATTGGCATTTACAGCAAAGCGATCATCAGTACCATAGCCGGCAGAAGCCCTTCCGAATACACCTTTTTTCTTATCTTTTTTGATTGTGATATTGATGGCTTTTTCTGTATTACCATCATCGATACCTGTAAATTGTGCCTGATCAGATTTACGGTCTATCACCTGAATTTTATCAATTACCTCGGCTGGCAGGTTTTTAGTAGCGAGTTTGGGATCGTCACCAAAAAATGGCTTACCATCTACCAATACTCTCTTCACTGTTTCGCCCTGTGCCGTGATCACTCCATCTTTATCCACAGTAACACCGGGCAGTTTTTTGAGCAGGTCTTCCACCACTGCGTTCTCGCGGGTTTTGAAGGCATCTGCATTGAATTCGAGCGTATCCTTTTTTACTACCACAGGTGGTACTTCCTGGATGATTTCTACTTCACCCAGGGTGATACCTTTGCCCCGGAGGTGAATGGTACCCATATCCACTACAGGTTGTGTAGCAGATATAGTAATGCTTTTGAAGACTGGCTTATAACCCAGGTAAGTGATGTATACCCGGTAACCACCAGCGGAGAGACCGGTAAAGCTGAAGCCTCCTTTTTTGTCAGTAAATGCAGTCGCTGCAAGAGAAGAATCCTTGCCATTCAGCAAAGCAACGGTGGCGTCAGCCAAGGGATGGGAAGCGGTTGAATCAGTCAGTTGTCCTTTAACCTGACCTGATTGCGCCTTGGATATAAGCGCAACCAGGATCAGGCATAAAGTCATAAGGGGGATCCTTTTCATGAGGAGGATGTAAGTTAAAAGAAGTAGTCTGTTAATTCCTGTTTTGTCTGTCACGGAATTTCTGCATGGCTTCGCGCCGCATGTTTCGCAGGTCTTCTTCACTCACTTTCTCCGCATTACCAGGCAGGGAAACTTTTTCAGCAGGTACTGGTTTAAAGTCTACTTTCTTTGCAGTAAAAGAACGGTTACTGCTTTCAGCTGCCAGTACTACGCCATTGGGTTCAGGCAGCAGGCCATTTACAGGGCTGTAGCTGAAAGGCAGCTCAGTTGTATACCATACAGTGTAAGTTTCATCTCTTACAGTCACAGTTGCTTTTTTGCAATTGTAGCCGGCAACCTTCTTCGTTTTATCACCAGGCTTTACATCTTTTGCAGGACGGAAGTCCTCTTCTGCAAAGAATGTTTTAGTAGAGTCGTCTGGTTTGGTAAATGTTTGCAGGTATTTATGGCTCTGCAGATCTACAAATCCGCCACCCATCATGCCCATTCCAAATCCACCACGAAAACGGCCACCGCCGCCCTGACCGCCGCCCGGAGGAGGTCCCTGTTCACCACCTTCACCTGGAGGAGGACCCTGAGGGGCCCGGTTGCCACCAAAATTAGGACGTTCTGTTTCCAGCTTACCGTGACCGGCTGCGAAAAAGAAATGTTGGTTTATAGTGATTACCTGTCCGTCTTCATCGCCGCCATCACCGCCTCTTGGAGGCATTTTTTGACTCACTTCATAGTCGATCACGCCGCTGTTCTTGTCCTGTGCCTGTGCCGTAAAGCCAGTGAAGGCTATCAGGGCGGCACCAAAGAGGGTTTTTGATAAATGGTTCATGTGTTTATTTTTTTGCTCTCACAAAAGTCATTATTCAGCACACATATTCAGGTTAATTAGCTTTATTTATTGTTAATTACTGTTAAGGAAAGAACATAATATGGGCGCAATGGTTAAGGTTCCTTATTTACTGTTAATTACTGTTAAGGGGATAGCCATGATAATCCCATAATCGAATAGCTTTGCATGATAAATTCATTGAAATAATGCGCCAGCGGATCCGAAACATTCTGATACTCATGTGTATATGCATTCTAGGCATCTACATGTTCCAGGGATACTGGTTATATAACTCCTATCACATACAATTAGATCAGTTCAGTAAAGATATTAACGAATCATTGCGTACTGCTGTTTACAACAAACAGTTTGCCGACGTTCGCCGCTATTTTAGACGCTTTGGCAGAGAGCACGGTGATAGCCTGAGAGGCCCTGGTGGCGATATTCCTCCCCCTCCCGGTCCTGAAGAAGGGGAAGGACGCCAGCGTATGATGATCAATTCGAACGATCATAATGGTCCGCGTCAGAATCCCAATCGTATATATGCCGATACCCTGGCCAGGCAAATTTCTGATTTCCTGCTCCTGAACAATATTACCAGCGACAGTGTCAAACTGGTAAAGCTGGATTCTATCTTCAGTGCAGAACTTCACGGCCGCCAGATCAAAACGGACTTCCACCTGGATACTTTTCACATCAACTTTGACGGTTTTGCCAGGGAAAGTTTCCGCGATAGCTTGCGCAGGCGTGGCCCACAAAAGACAAGCAAGATACCATTTAACCCTGCGAGCAATCTTTTTGTTCAGGCGGTGTTTGAATCTCCTATGCCTTATATCCTGGCCAAGATGGTCTGGACGTTGGTTGGTTCTTTTGTATTGCTTGTGTTGACGACCATCTGCTTTATCTACATGTTGCGTACCATCCTGAAGCAAAAGAAACTGTCAGAGGTAAAGAATGATTTTATCAACAACATGACGCACGAGCTGAAAACACCTATCGCCACTGTATATGCAGCTGTGGAAGCCATGCAGAATTTCAACGCCCTCAACGACCAGCGCAAAACGCAGTCGTATCTCGATATCTCCAAGCAGGAGTTGCAAAGACTGTCAGACCTGGTAGAAAAGGTACTGCACATAGCATCGGAAGAAAGAGAAGAAATAGAGCTGTACAGGGAGGAAACTGATATGAACGAGATCATGGATACGATCATTACCAATCATCAGCTCAAAACCAACAGGCCAGTACAGTTCAGGTATGATAACCTGATTGGCGACCGGCTTGTGAATGTAGACCGTACTCACCTGTCAAATGCGATCAGCAACCTCGTGGACAATGCCATCAAATACTCGGGAGAATTGCCTGTGGTACATATCCGTAGTTCCATAGAAAACGGTAACTTAATCATTCGGGTAAAAGATAATGGGATAGGTATTCCTAAAACATACCAGGAAAGTATTTTTGATACTTTCTTCCGGGTACCGACCGGGAACCTGCACAATGTGAAAGGATTCGGACTGGGACTCAGTTATGTCAAAAAAATCGTAGAACTGCACGGTGGTCGTATCACTGTACATAGTGAACCAGACAAGGGCAGCGAATTTATCATCCAAATACCTGTTTGAGACTAAATCTGTTACTATGGCTAAAGTATTATTGATAGAAGACGAATGGCAACTGGGACAAATCGTAAAGGATAGCCTGGAAATGCGTGGCTTTGAAATGCTCTACGCGTCAGACGGAAAGGAAGGGTTGGATTTGTACCAGCAGCACAAACCGGATGTGGTAGTGCTGGATATCATGATGCCAAACATGGACGGGTTTACTGTTACTACAGAAATCAGGAAACAGGACAAGGTGACCCCGATCATCTTTCTCACGGCCAAATCCCAGACCGCAGATGTGGTAAAAGGGTTTGAACTGGGTGGTAACGACTACCTGAAAAAGCCGTTCAGTATGGATGAACTGATTGTAAGAATCAAAGCCCTGCTGCAGCGGTTCGCTGATCAGCCGGCGGCGCAGGAAGCCTCTGGTGCCGATGTGATCCAGATCGGTCAGTACCAGTTTAACTATACCAAGCAAACCCTGACCCGCAACCAGGAAACCGCCTTCCTCTCCCACCGGGAAGCAGAGATACTGCGGCGCCTGTCAGAAAACCTGAACCAGGTGATAGAAAGGAAGGTCGTACTGCTGGACTTATGGGGCGACGACAGCTTTTTCAACGCCCGCAGCATGGATGTTTTCATCACCAAACTACGCCGCTACCTGAAAGACGACCCAAGGGTGCAAATTGTCAACATCCGGGGCGTGGGTTATAAATTAATTTTCTGAGTATATCATTATCTTTGCTGTCTTATGGATCACATAGAACAGCAAATAGCTGCCTACAAACAGGAAATCGAGGCAATTGAACCGGCCACAGCTGCCGACCTGGAGGCATTCCGTATCAAATTCCTTGGAACCAAAGGGATTGTAAAAGCTATATCCGGAGAAATGGCGAACGTGCCCAAAGAGCAGAAAAGAGAATTCGGCTTACTGCTCAATGGATTTAAGCAATTCGTGGAGGAGCGCTATGCGCAATTTGAACACCTGAAAGATGGTGCCGGTGCTGCCGCTACCGATGCCGATTTTACCCTGCCGGCAGAACCTCACCGCCTGGGTACCCGTCATCCTGTCAGCATAGTAAGAAATAACATCATCAGCATATTTGAGCGCCTGGGTTTTGCTATAGCAGAAGGGCCTGAAATTGAGGATGACTGGCATAACTTTACCGCACTGAACCTGCCTGAAAACCATCCGGCCAGGGATATGCAGGACACTTTCTACATCAGCAAAGCACCGGATTGGCTGCTGCGCACCCATACCTCTTCTGTACAGGTAAGGGAGATGGAAAAGGGTAAGCTGCCTATCCGTATCATTTGTCCGGGACGGGTATACCGCAATGAAACTATCTCTGCCCGTGCACACTGCTTCTTCCACCAGGTAGAAGGATTGTACATCGACGAAAACGTTTCATTCGCTGATCTGAAACAAACCCTCTATCACTTCGTGAAAGAGCTGTTTGGTGAAGATACCCGTATCCGCTTCCGCCCCTCCTACTTCCCATTCACCGAACCAAGTGCAGAAATGGATATTTCCTGCTTCATTTGTGGCGGTAAGGGCTGTAACGTATGTAAACATACCGGTTGGGTAGAAATCCTGGGCTGTGGTATGGTGCATCCGAAAGTGCTGGAAAACTGTGGCATCGATCCTGAAAAATACACCGGTTTTGCCTTCGGTATGGGTATAGAACGTATCACCATGCTGAAATACCAGATGAAGGACCTGCGGTTGTTCTCAGAAAATGATGTTCGGTTCCTGGAACAATTTGAAGGAACGGTCTAGTAACAGGCATATTTGAATATATTTACAGACAGGAGAAAAGCGCGCAACTGAATCATCCATACGCCTTTTCTCCTGTTTTCATTTCTACCCCAAAAGACGAAGATGATCAACCTGGAACAAATGCAAACGATCGCTGTATGCGGGGCTGGCACAATGGGCGCCGGCATAGCACAGGTAGCCGCAGCAAGCGGTTTCAACACAGTATTGTTCGATGTACAACCAGCCATGCTGGACAAAGCCAGACAACAGATCAGTAGTCAGTTATCCACCCTGGAGCAAAAGGGAAAGCTGGAGAAGGGAATGGCGGACAGGATCATGCAGCGCCTGCATTTTACGGCACATACCGGCGATGTAAAGGCAGAGGTGATCATAGAGGCCATCGTAGAAAAACCTGATATTAAAACAGCATTATTTAGGGAATTAGCAGCTGTGAATAATGAGTACACGATCTTTGCCTCCAACACCTCTTCTCTCTCCATATCATCCATTGCAGCGGCAGTGCCTCATCCGGAACGGGTAGCGGGCATGCACTTTTTTAATCCTGCACCGGTGATGAAACTGGTGGAGATTGTGAGTGGTGAAAAAACATCGGCTAATGTTGCACAACTGTTGCATGCATTGGCCGCTAAAATGGGTAAGACGCCGGTACAGGTCAGGGATACCCCGGGGTTTATTGTAAACAGGGTGGCCAGGCATTATTATTTAGAAGCCATGCAGGTAGCTGCAGCAGGAATCGCGCCGTACAAAACAATAGATCGCCTGTTGGAAAGTGCAGGTTTCCGAATGGGACCTTTTACCCTGATGGACCTGATCGGCAACGATGTAAACCTGGCAGTGACACAATCCTTGTACGATGCATTTGAAAAGGCGCCCCGCTTTACGCCGAGCCCATTACAGATTGCCTGTGTGCAGGCCGGCGATTTAGGAAAGAAAACCGGGAAAGGGTTTTATAATTATCTTTAGACAAACGGAACAAGATTACATGATATTAGTAACAGGAGGAACCGGATTTTTAGGCAGTCATTTATTACGGAAACTGGTGAAAACAGGCATACCTGTAAGGGCATTATACCGCAAGGAAATTCCTGAACAGCTCAGAGACATTGCCGACAAAATCACCTGGATCAAAGGAGATGTACTGGATGTGTGTGCACTGGAAGATGCCATGGAAGGTGTTGAGAAAGTCTATCACTGTGCAGGTGTGGTATCATTCCGCCCCGAAGCGCGTGAGCAGATTATGAAAGTGAACATAGATGGTACTGCCAATGTGGTGAACCTGGCGCTGGATGCCGGTGTGAAAAAACTGGTGCATGTAAGCTCCGTAGCTGCCCTGGGTCGTGCAAAGACCGGGCAGATGATCGATGAAAATACTGAATGGCAGGATAGTCATCACAACTCACAGTATGCCGTGAGTAAGTACAGGGCAGAGATGGAAGTCTGGAGAGGTATTGCAGAAGGATTGCCTGCTGCAATCGTAAATCCATCCATCATCCTGGGACCAGATTTCTGGGAAGATGGTTCCGGTCTGCTCATCAAAAATGCCTGGAAAGAATTCCCTTATTATACAGAAGGCATCACTGGCTTTACAGATGTGGAAGACGTAGTTGAAGTAATGATCCGCCTGATGGAAAGCAATATAACCGGGCAGCGTTTTGTAATCTCTGCAGACAACTGGAGCTACGTAGATCTGTTTACAGAAATGGCGGTACAGCTGGGCAAAAAGCCGCCGCATAAACTGGTGAAACCGTGGCAGGCAGAAATAATATGGCGCATAGAAACCTTGAAGAGTAAGGTCACAGGAAAAAAGGCGGTGTTAACGAAAGAAACAGCACATACCGCACAGCTGAAGGTATATTACAACAACGAGAAGATCAGGAAAGCATTGCCAGACTTTGCGTTTACCCCAATGAAAGAAACGATTGCCCGCATGAGTAAAGCCTGGCTGAAAAAGATGCAGCCCTCATCGCAGCAGTAATGCAGCAATCGCTGCTGCAACTACAATGCGTTGCTCCTCTTTTAAATTACTCAGGTCTAACCATACCCGGGGATTATTTCCGGGTATGACGGCCGCCACTACCCTCTTCCGGTACACAAATTCATACCGGATGTTTTCATAAGAATTTACGATACCAAAATGGTTATTGGCAGTGACTTTGAACTCCCCCTGTGAGGAGCGGAGTATACCTGCCTGTTTGTTGTCGTTCAGGTCCAGGTAAGTCATATTCCGGAGAATCATTTCCCAGTTATTCAAAGCAGAATCGGCAACCTGGATGACTATATAAGCCAGTTTATTATTCGCATCAACATGTTCCAGCACGGATGGTAACGAACGATCTGAAAAAGCGATGCGAGGCGTATATAGCGCCTGAATATGAGCCTTACTATCGTGTTTGCAGGTATCACATAGGAGCAGGAAATTAAAGGCGTCAATGGGGTTCTTTATGAAGGAGAAAGAAGCAGGTTGATCGATGCCATTTTTGCGATCGCTGGTGGTATACTTATCGAAAGAAATCGTTTTGGCGGTAAACCAGCCGTCTTTGATAGTGACGGGTACTTCTGTGAGCCCTTTCTGGGCTACGGCAGTCAGGGTTGAAAACAGGAGAAATAATGTTCGGAAAAGCATGTTCCAAATGTATAAAAAAATAGCTTCTGCGGGTGGCAGAAGCTATTTACAAAAGTGTTTATTTACCCTTCAGTTTTTCCCATATTTCAGGAATGCGTTTAATCCATGCTACCTCTCTCATCTTCTGTCGTGCATCTTCGGCAGGATAGCCAAAGTACGTCTTGCCTCCTTCCAGCGAACTGGGTACACCGCTTTGTGCCAGTACTACAGCTCCCTTACCGATTACCAGGTCTTTGGATACACCTACCTGACCCCACAGGATTACGTTGTCTTCGATATGTGCTTTACCACCGATTCCTACCTGTGCAGCAAAGAGACAGTTACGACCAATTACGGTACCATGACCGATATGGATCATGTTGTCAAACTTACTACCCCGACCAATGATGGTATCCCCGCTTACACCCTTGTCAATGGTGCAACCAGCGCCTATTTCCACGTCGTCTTCAATGATCACACGACCACAGCTTTCCATCTTGTCATACATCACTTCCCTGTCCGCTCTTTTCTTAAAGTAGAATGCATCTGCGCCAATCACGGTACCGGCATGAATGATTACGTTGTTGCCAATCACAGTGTGATCGTAGATCGTAACATTGGGATGAATAAGACAGTTCTCTCCGATGGTAACATGATTGCCAATAAATACATTTGGCTGAATGATAGTGTCCTTCCCAATTACCGCAGTATCGCTGATGGGTTTGGTCGCTGGTTCAAAAGGACGGAACCTTTTCACAATTTTAACATATGCACTGAAAGGATCAGGTAACACAAGCAGTGTTTTACCGGGAGGGCAGTCAACTTTTTTATTGATGATAATAATTGTTGCTGCGGAACGCAGACACTTATCATAGTACTTTTCAAAGTCTACAAATGAAATATCACCTGGAGTAACCTTATGTATTTCGTTAATGCCGGTTGCCATTTGCTGATCGTTGCCTTCCAGCGCTGCGCCTATGTATGCGGCGATTTCGGTTACCGGGATCGGAGCATTGAACTTCATATATTCTGCTGTTTAGTACAACAAAGGTAGGTGAGAATCGGGATATTATCGTTTGTGTAAATTTGGTTTGATTGTCGGTGCAAAAAATCTTTCAGCCGTACTTTTTAACTGTTGTTATCCACACTTTTTTTAGTGGTGTGAATAAAAAAGTTTGCATTTTTTTTCTTTTGTGATAAAATTCTTTTTAATATTGTGTAGGGAATTTTTGTTCCCTGTACTTACTAACCCATTCACATAACAAGAAAGTCTGATTGTAAAAAACGGTCAGACTTTTTTTATGCCCGCTAAAGCCCTTTATTCATCAATGTTTCAGCTGATCATTAACTCGCAATAATGTGGTAATTTATCACACTATGATTATTCCATATTTTGGAAAAAATTCCAATCTCCGGATGCGCTTTCAACGTAAAGCAGTAAGAATGAAGTCAATAAGATTTAGATAGCACTACTGAATAGCTGTGATTGTGGTTGTCTGCGCCATAAACGAGCATCGAATGCCATACAGATATTACGGATAAAAGGACGTCCTTTTTCAGTTACAAAAACCTTCCTGGGTCTTACAGCAACCAACCCATCCCTTTCAAGTTCCTGCAGTCGCTGCAAGCCTTCTACAATCGCATCGCACTGCACATCTGCCTTGTTCCAGGTAGTTTCAAAATTGCACATCAGTGCCTGAATATGGCGGCGCAGTAACAGGTCTTCGTTGTTCAGAATATGTCCTCTTACTACCGGAAACTCATCTTTGTTTACCCGTTCCATCCAGCGGTCAATCGTCTTCTCGTTTTGTGTATAAGCATACCAGCTATCGCCGATAGATGATGCACCTAAACCAATCATCAGGGAAGTATGATGATCTGTATAGCCCATAAAGTTGCGGTGTAAGGTACCCTCCTGCGCTGAGCGGTACAGGGAATCATGTGGACGGGCAAAGTGATCCATTCCTATTTCCGTATACCCATTTTCTGCAAACATAGTTTTGCCTAACTCATACAGGGCACGCTTTTCTTCATCCTTAGGCAAATCTGCTTCAGAATATTTGCGCTGACCATTCCCCTTGATCCAGGGTACATGCGCATAGCTATAGAAAGAGATCCTGTCCGGCCCCAGGTTGATAATCTTATTAATGGTATCCTGTACACTTGCCATGGTTTGTAAAGGCAACCCATAAACCAGGTCATAGTTGATGGAAGTATATCCAATCTCCCTGGCTTCGTTGGTGACCCGCTCTACCGTTTCATAAGGTTGTATACGATTGATGATATCCTGCACCTTAGGATCAAAATCCTGTATACCCAGGCTCATACGCCTGAATCCCAGGTTGTACAGGGTTTGCATATGTGCTACAGTCGTATTGTTGGGGTGTCCTTCAAAACTCAGAGAGGCGTCAGAGATCAGGTCAGCATGTTCATAAATGCCACTGATGAGCACCGCCAGGTTGTCCGGACTGAAGAAAGTAGGCGTACCTCCGCCCAGGTGAATTTCGCGGATTCTCGGGCGTTTTTCAAACAGTTTGAGGTAGAGGCCCCACTCCCGTAAAATAGCGTCCATATAGGGCTTTTCTACCCCGTGGTTGACGGTTATATACTTGTTGCATCCACAATAGGTACACAACTTTTCGCAGTAAGGAAGATGTATGTAAATACTGATACCCTCGGTTGAATTAGTAGCCCTGAAAGACTCCTGCAGGGATTGTTTCCATCTCGTAGCTTCAAAAGTTGATTCATCCCAGTAGGGAACGGTAGGATAACTGGTATACCGTGGTGCAGCGGTATTATATTTTTGAATAAGCGTCATTGTAGTCAAGGTTTAATACAGTGTAAAGAAACCCGCTCTTCCTGGGGAGAAAGAACCGGGCTGATATACGGAATGCCCAGGTTCAGGCCACGCATGATCAGCAGGATGGCCATAATGCCTGCTATAACGGGTATGAAGCGCCTGATGCGGTTGCGGAAGCGCAGACTGATCAGCTCTGTGAACCAGCTCACCGCTACCATCGCCGGCAAAGTGCCTGTTCCAAAAGCTGTCATAAACAGTGCTCCCTGCCAGGTAGCGCCGGTAGCTATGGTTCCTGCTATGGCAAAATAAACCAACCCACAGGGCAGTAAGCCGTTGAAAAAACCGATTGCATAAAGTGTACTGAAACGACGTTGGCGAAGTAGGTTGCCAAGAATCGATTTAATTCTCCTGGTATAAAATCCTCCTATTTCAGGAAGACGGAAGGACCTCCATCCGTACTGAAAAAAAATGACCAGCAGCAATAACCCTCCTACTGTAATAGAAAGCCATTGCTGCAGGCCACCCAGATAAAATTGCCTGCCCAGCCATCCGAAAAAGATGCCAAGGCCGGTATAAGCGCTCACACGTCCTGCATTGTACAGTAAGATGCCTCCCAGCCTACGCGTACCTTCCAGGTGCTGAACCGGCAGGGTAAGCGCTATTGGCCCGCACATACCTATGCAGTGAAAACTGCCTATAAAACCCAGCGAAAGCGCATAAAGAAATGTCAGGAACATGGTGTGTGATGATTAAATTTAGTTCACCGATATATTCTCTTCCTGGAAGTAGTGTTTGCCATTGGCATCCCATTCCATTTGAACCTGGTAGTAGCCCTTTGTCAGTTTCTGTTTGCTGATGCTTACAGTACCTTCTACACCAGCGCGGAGAGGAACTGTTACGTCCTGGCGTGAATCCGCTGCTTTGTAGAAAAGGATCTTACCGCTCAGTGGTGTTCCCTGCATTTCAGGAGGGAAAGTCACTTCTATATGATCGCCGGCCTGATCGATCTTCACCGGTGCCGACAGCAGTGCTGCTTCTTTACGTCCATCTATCACCTGTTGGTATTTCAGCTCTTCTGCGTAATAGTCATTATTCACCATTTCCACATGCGCATGCATACTCTTGGTAACCAATGTGAGTATACCGGCGGCAAAAAGAACAAATACTACGATGATGCCATGTCCCCAGTTCATGATGATTAGTTTGTAATAGTTATTGGATCGGTCCCAGGAAAGTAGTTTTGATGGAACCCGTTTTCTTGTCGCCTGCATATAGTGCTACATGCAGTACGGTTTTTCTTTTCCCGATTGCACTCCTGGGCAATACGATAAAGAAGGTACCTTCTCCCTGTGCTTCCGCTTTTACCTTAATCACAGGATCACCAATTGATTGTATACGACCTGCAGTGCCTTCCAGTCTCAACGTCAGCGGAATTTCGCTTGTCGTCTTGTTGATCAGTTTTATGCGGTACAGGTTGGATACGCTATCCTGCCCTCTCTCCTGGTACAGCATACCTGCAGTTCGGATAATGTCGCCCCCTACCGGCTGCCTGCTGGCCAGCATAAATGTAATGGCTGCTATAATCAGTACCAGGATGGTACTGTACACCTTCATACGGGCAGTGATGGTTAGCGGTTTTTTGTTGGCAATACCATCTTCAGATGCGTAACGGATCAGGTTCAAAGGTCTGTTCACCTTTGACATCATAAAGTTACAGGCATCGATACAGGCGGTACAGCCTACACATTCCAGCTGGGTACCATTGCGGATGTCTATACCTGTGGGGCACACCTTCACACACTGTGCACAGTCAATACAATCCCCGAAAGCGGCATCCTGTTGTTTTTTAAAGTGACTCCTGGGTTCTCCCCGGGAGTAATCGTACGCTACGATAACGGAGTTTTTATCCAGCAATGCACCTTGTAAACGGCCATACGGACAGACAATAGTACATACCTGCTCCCTGAAAAAGGCAAAGACTCCATAAAAAATGCCTGCAAAAATGAGGATGGCTGTAAGGCCACCAATATGTTCTGTTACAGGTTCCGTAATAATGCGCGAAAGGTTGTCTATACCTATAATGTAAGCCAGAAAGGTGTTGGCAATCAGGAATGAAAGCGTATAAAATAACACGTGTTTACTGGTCTTTTTGAAAATCTTGTCTGTATTCCAGGGGGCCTGGTTCAATACCCGCTGTGCAGCCGCATCACCTTCTACCCAGTACTCTATCTTTCGGAACAGCATCTCCATAAAGATGGTCTGGGGGCATGCCCAACCGCAAAAAAGGCGGCCAAAGGCCATCGTAAAGATGACTATAAAGAGGATGAAGGCAACCATTGCCAATCCAAAGATGAAGAAATCCTGGGGCCAGAAAATAGCGCCGAAGAGGATAAAACGGCCTTCAACTACGTTAATCAAAAAAAGGGGCCGGCCGTTTATTTTAATAAACGGTCCGGCGAAAAACGCAATGAAATAGAGATAGCTAAGAATACTTCTCGCATTATAAAGTTTACCCTTAGGTCTCTGTGCATAGATCCAGTTGCGTTTCCCTTGTTTATTCACAGTCGCCAAACTGTCTCGAAACGTTGTATCCATTGTAACGCGTTAAAAAGTGGGCCGGGACTGGTTTCCGTCTAACCGGTCAGTCCGGCCCGTGAAAGGTTATTTTTCCAATGTACCCTGTGGCTCCTTCGGATTAGGAGGATTGGAGCCATGGATACTTTTTATATAACTTGCCAGCTGTGCCAGCTGTACAGGAGAGAAATCATCTTTCCATGACTTCATCCCCTTTTCAGGTACCCCATACTTGATGGTAGTGAATACCTTATTAATAGTGCCACCGTGTAACCAGTAGTCGTCCGTGAGGTTCGGGCCTACCACACCCTGACCCTGAGGGCCATGGCAGGGAGCACAGGAGCTCGCGAAGATCTTGGCGGCAGCAGCCAGGTCGGCAGGATCGGTCAGCTGCTTCACTGTATTCTCATCCACGTTGTTCGCTGCATTTTTCAGATAGGCAGCTTTTGCTTCATCCGCTTTCGCATTGGCAATGGCCAGTTCTTCTATCTGTGAAGGTGCTGAGTGGGCAACCTGGAATCGCCAGAGATATACTGCTGCAAAGACGATACTAATGTAGAAGCCGTATCTCCACCATGGCGGGGTTGGATTGTTCAGCTCATGGATACCATCGTAGTCGTGGCCCATGTCTGCTTCTGCTTCAGAATCGGCATCCAGGCTCTTGGTATCATTCAGTTTTTCCAGCCAGTGAATACGTTTTTTGCCTTCAGCTACTTCTTTTTCAGCTTTCTCAGCTCTTACTTTACGTCTGCTCTTAATACCCACCAGGATACGAAGCGCATACAGCAGAGCGATGATAACGAGGAGTTCAAGGCCGATTACAGAAATCAGCAGGTAAAAGGAGGATTTGGACAGACCGCTGATCGTGTTTGTTGTTGCTGTTGATGTCACAGCTTCCTGTGCCATAGCACCAGAAGCTGAAAAGAGACAACCTACCAGTAACCCCCCTATCAGGAGTGCCTTACTGTTTTTCAGCCGCTCCTTATAGATGTCCATGGCACCGATAACAGCACTACCCAATATTAAGATAGCGATGAACAGGCCTACGATTACGGTGAGGAGTACGATAGCTACCGGGTGGCCCAGTTCTGATGGACCATCTGGCTTGTAGGAGGTGTATTCTTCCGCAGCCGCAGGTAAGCTGGCCAGCAGTGAGAACAACAGTGTTGTATTAAAAAGTCTTTTCTTCATTGTTGGTCAGGTTTCAGCTTTCGTCTAATGGGATATTACTGATGTGGTTCACCATGCCTTTGGGCGCTTTGAAAGCCCAGATGGCCGCTACTACAAAGAACAGCGAGAAGAGGACCAGCGATATCATCGGGTAAATGCTTACACCGGCGATGGATTGCAGATAGTTAATGAACTTCATGATAAATCAGTTTATTTCGTTTTGATATCCTTACCCATTCTCTGCAGGTAAGCAATTAACGCTACGATTTCACGGTCTTTACCTACATGCAGTTTTTCTTTTTCCAGGGAACCGGCAATCTCATTTGCCTGTTTTTCCAGGTCTGCGTTTGCCTGATTTTCATATCCTGGCGCGTATGGTACACCGAGTTTACGCATTACTGTAATCATGGCTGGTGTCTTGGTCTTATCCAGTCTGTCTTCAAATAACCAGGGGTATTGAGGCATGATAGAACCCGGAGACATAGAGGTTGGGTCCAGCATGTGGTTGTAGTGCCATGAGTCAGGATACTTACCACCTATCCTGGCCAGATCAGGACCTGTACGTTTTGAACCCCATTGGAACGGGTGATCGTATACGAACTCACCTGCTTTGGAATACTCACCGTAACGGGCTACCTCATCACGGAAAGGACGGATCATCTGGGAGTGACAGGTATAACAACCTTCGCGGATGTAAATATCACGGCCATGCAGTTCAAGCGGAGTATAAGGTTTTACGCTGGAGATAGTAGGGATGTTGCTTCTTACCAGGAAGGTAGGCACCAGTTCCAGTAAACCACCAATCGCTACTACAACCAGGCTGAATACGGCCAGTTGAATAGGACGACGTTCGATCCAGTTATGCCAGTGTGCTTTACCATGTACCTCAATTACTTTAGGCAGTGCTGGTGCTTCTGCAGCTTCGTCAGCTACGAACGTACCACGGCTTACCGTTTTGGTCAGGTTCACGATCATCAGTATCACACCGGAGATGTAGAATACACCACCCACCGCACGCAGCGCATACATCGGAACTACAGTATGCACTGTTTCCAGGAACTGGTATTTCAGCTGTCCTTCGGCAGTAAATTCTTTCCACATCATGCTCTGGGTGAAAGCAGCCCAATACATTGGGATTACATAGAAGATGATACCCAGGGTACCCAGCCAGAAGTGCGTATTCGCCCATTTACGGTTGTACAGTTCAGTATTGAAAATACGTGGCAGCATCCAGTACAGGATACCGAAGGTCAGGAAGCCATTCCAACCCAGTGCACCTACGTGTACGTGGGCAATGGTCCAATCGGTATAGTGGCTGATAGCGTTTACGTTTTTCAGGGAGAGCATCGGACCTTCGAAGGTAGCCATACCATAACAGGTCAGTGCTACTACGAAGAACTTCAGTATCGCGTCTTCCCTTACCCTGTCCCAGGCACCACGCAGGGTGAGCAGACCATTCAGCATACCACCCCATGATGGAGCGATCAGCATGATAGAAAATACAGTACCCAGTGATTGTGCCCATTCAGGAAGAGCAGTATATAACAGGTGGTGCGGACCAGCCCAGATGTAAATAAAGATCAGCGCCCAGAAGTGGATAATGGACCAGCGATAGGAATACACAGGTCTGTTCGCAGCTTTAGGCACAAAGTAGTACATGAGGCCCAGGTAAGGAGTAGTCAGGAAAAACGCCACTGCGTTGTGACCATACCACCACTGCACCAGTGCATCTTGCACACCGGCATACCAGGAGTAACTCTTCATGAAGCTCAGCGGTAACTCAAAAGAGTTGATGATGTGCAGCATGGCGATAGCTACCCATGTACCAATGTAGAACCAGATGGCTACATACAGGTGGGCTTCTCTCCTTTTCAGAATCGTACCCAGCATATTGGCGCCAAATACCACCCAGATGAGTGTGATAGCAATATCCAGTGGCCATTCCAGCTCGGCATATTCCTTACCGGTAGTATAACCCATGAACAGTGAAAGGGCACCACAGGCAATGATTGTCTGCCAGCCCCAGAAGTGAATTTTGCTCAGCAGGTCGCTGTACATGCGCGCCTTACACAAGCGTTGAAGCGAATAGTACACACCCATGAAAATGCCGTTACCTACGAAAGCGAAGATGACGGCATTGGTGTGAACGGGCCGGATACGGCCAAAGGTCGTGGGTGCAAACCCCAAATTAATGTCTGGAAGTACCAGCGCCAGCGCAGCCCAAAGACCTGCCAGCATACCAATAAGCCCCCAGCCAATACTGGCATATGCAAACCATTTCACGGTACGGTTGTCGTACGCAAATTTTTCAAGAGACATATTTGTGCGATTACGGATGACGAGTTGATCGTAGAAAAAAATTAAACTTCCTGTTGCTGATTACTTATTGCTTACAATTCGGTGGAGTGGCAGTGCTGTTGTTACAAGGTGTTGCTGGTGGTGTAGATCCGCTGGCGTGTTCGGTTGGCTTGTGCTCAAAAAGAATGCGATGGGCCGGCGAGAAATGATCTTCAAATTGTCCGCTTCGTACCGACCAGATAAAGGCCGCCAGGAAGCACAACGCTACCAGTAGACTGGCTCCTAGTAATAAAATGATCACGCTCATGGTGAGTTGTTTTAATTTCCATGAACAAAGCTAGCCTACTACGCTTGCGGGGACGATGATGCCGCTCAAGCGATACGCTGATATAAATCAGCGAACCCCTTGAGCAGTATCCTGTTTAATAAATTGATTAGAAGAACCTTCAAAAACCCGCCTTTGCCCTAAAGGACAAAAGCAGGTTTTTGAAAAAGGTGATGGCCTGTTTTTAGCGTCTGTCGGCCCATTCGCTCAGGCCATATGAGAGTAATATCATGCTGATAGAATTGGCCGGCATCAGAATCGCCGCTGTGAGTGGTGATAAGATACCCTGCACTGCAAATGATAGCCCAATCACGTTATAGATCAGGGAAATGACAAAGCTGATGACTATGATCCGCTTGTTCGCTATACAGATCCTGATAAACTTTGGTAGTCTCGTCAGTTGCCCTGCTTCTAAAATCCCGTCACTGGCGGGTGTAAAGTTGTTGCTGTCTTCGGTTAATGAAATACCTACATCACTCTGTTTCAGTGCACCTGCATCGTTCAGACCATCGCCGATCATCAACACGCGCCTGCCCTTTGTTTGCAGGTCCAGTATGTAGTTTAGTTTGTCTTGTGGTTGCTGGGCAAAGCGCAGCGTAGCATCTTCTCCCATCAATGATTTCAGATAGCCTGCTTCCCGGTCATTATCGCCGGAGAGCAGGGAGAGCCTGTACCCTTTTGTTCTCAGGCCTTGCAGTAAGGTGCTGATGCCCTCACGGTATTGGTTGCCGATCAGGAAGTAGCCCAGTGGTTGCCCGTTGATAGCTACGTATACGATGCTGCCATCGTTGTGCTGAACGGTTGTTGGAGCGCCTGTAAAGGCGGCATTGCCCAGCAGGACTGCATCTTCCTGGATGTAACCGCTTACGCCCATGCCTGTAGTAGTTTTAAACCCGCTTACAGGTACCCTGGGAATGTTGTGATAAAAAGCGCTGATCAGTTTACTGAGTGGATGGGTAGATTGAGCGGCTACAGAGGCGATGCTCATGATCTGTGCCCTGGATAACGTAGGCCCATGCCAGGTGACAGGAATATCCTTGTTGCCGGTCAGCGTGCCTGTTTTGTCAAATACAATGTCGGTGATATCCGCCAGCCTTTCAATGGCGCCTGCATTACGCAGGTATAATTTATGCCTGCTCAGGATGCGGAGAATGTGGCCATTGGTGAAAGAAGCAGCTAACAGTAATGTACACGGGCAGGCCACAATCAGGATAGACGTGGCTGCCGGCCAGATCCTCGTATGGTCGAATTTCCACCAGTACAGCGCAGACAGCGCTGCGATCGCCAGCAAAACCCAGGTGAAATTGCGCGCCACCAGGTGAATGAACGATTCCTGACGGGTAGCTTTCTGCTTCAGTTCATCCCTGTTCCAAAGACTGGTCAGGTAGCTTTGCGCCACTTCCTTGATGGTCAGAATTTCGATGTTCCCTTCTAATTGTTTACCACCTGCATACACGATTTCGCCTATCGATTTGCTCACTGGAACCGACTCCCCGGTTACAAAGCTGTAGTCTACGAGGGCTGTACCGCGTACCAGGATACCATCTGCAGGTATCAGCTCATTGTCGTGTATGAGTAAGGTATCGTTTACTTTGATGTCAGGAAGTGCAGTAGGCACTTCCTTTCCATCTTTTATAATTGTAATGGCTAACGGGAAATAAGAGGTATAATCCCTGTCAAATGATAATCCCTGGTAAGTCTTGTCCTGCAGGATCCTGCCTATCAGCATGAAAAACACGATGCCGGTCATGGAGTCGAAATAACCGGAGCCCGTACCTGAAATCACATCGACCAGGCTACGTACAAAGGTGACTACAATGGCCAATACAATGGGGGCGTCAATGTTCAGGAAGCCAGTCTTGATGCCGCTCCACGCCGATTTGAAAAATACCTGTGCACTGTAAAAGAACACCGGCAGCGAAAGGCTCACATTCAGCATTCTGAACATCACATTCATTTTCGCGTCGGAATAGCCATAGTTACCAAAGTACTCAGGAAAGCTGAGCAACATGATATTACCAAAGCAAAAACCGGCTACTCCCAGCCGGTAAACCAGGTCCCGCTGAACGCGGGGTTTCTTTTTCTGCATGTCCTGCAGGCTGATATAGGGCTCGTACCCGATACTGGTCAGTATTTCAGCAATGCGGCGCAGGGAGGTTTCCGCCTGCTGATATACAATCCGCGCTTCCTTGCGGGTAAATGTCACTGTCACACTTTCAACTCCCTTATCCAGCTTGTGCAGGTTCTCCAGCAGCCAGAGGCAGGAGCTGCAGTGAATATGTGGAATGTAAAAAGTGATGTGTGTATGATCGTCATCCCGGTATTGAATCAGCTGCTGCTGGATTTTGTTATCGTCAAGAAAGGCAAATTTGTCCTTCCTCACAGGAATCCTTTGAGCAAGTCCGGGTTTATTATTTAAATTATAGTATTCGCAAAGGTCATTCTCATTGAGCAGTTCGTACACCAGTTTACATCCCTGACAACAAAAAATCTTATCCCCAATAGTGATCGTAGTATCAGCACAGGCCTCTCCGCAATGTTCACACTCTACTTCTATACCAGGGACGGCGGTAAATGTAGCCATGATAAAGGATTTGGTGCAAAAATACCGGCAATGAAAAGGGGGAAAAATGACAAGAGTCAAGAGCGGGAGTGACAACAATCAGGAAATAAAGGAAATGACAGGACGGTGATAATTAGTCCTGCAGGTTGGCGGTGCGGGTGATTTCTTCCTGGTTGAGCAGGCGGATTTTCTTGCCCTGCAGCTCAATCAGTCCGTCTTTTTTGAATTCGGAAAGCAGGCGAATGGCCGATTCGGTGGCAGTCCCTACCAGGTTGGCAATTTCTTCACGGCTCAGGCGCACATTGAGGGTAGTGCCATCCTGCTCTACGCCGTAAGTTTCCTTGATGAAGAGAAGGGTTTCGGCCAGCCTTTCCCGCACAGGTTTCTGTGCCAGGTGGGTAATCTTGGTTTCGGCCTTACGGAGCTCGCTGGCAATGATGCGCATCATCTCAAAAGAGAGGTTGGCGTCTTTTTGCAGGATGCTCATGAAAAGATCTTTGGGAATAAAGCACACCGAAGAATCGTCGAGTGCGATGGCAGAAGCAGTGTACCTTTCCGCAGATAGAAGTGCCTTGTAGCCGATAATGTCACCTGGTTTAGCCAACCTGACAATTTGTTCGCGGCCATCATCTCCGGAATGAGAGAGCTTTATTTTGCCGGTATTTACACAGTAAATGCCGAAGGGATAGGTGCCTTCCTGGAATACTACTTCTCCTTTTTTATAGGTGGAGCAGACCTTGGCGGCGTCTATCTCTTCCAGATTGCACTTCTCCGCTTTGAATAAAATTGACCCAAAACGATCCTGACAGTTCATACACGAGGCATTATGGAAAGTCGTACACATAGTATTCGATCCCCAAAATTACTAATTTAGTAAATTAAAACCTGCAAAAAATCAATTCCGGGAGCGCTCTTTATGGCATTTAATTATTATATAATATATAAACCATTTCAGGTACTTACCCGCTTCGGTAAAGAAGAAGGAAAAGCCAGTCTGGGAGATTTTTTTAAAGTTCCCCCGGATGTTTACCCGGTGGGACGTTTAGATTACGACAGTGAAGGGCTCTTGGTGCTAACGAATGACAAAGCCCTCAATCACCGTCTCCTCGATCCGAAATTTGCACACGAAAGGGAATACTGGGTTCAGGTGGATGGTGCGGTTACTGATACCGCTATCCAACAGCTGAGCCAGGGCGTGCCTATCAATATAGATGGCAAAATGTACAAAACCCGTCCCTGTAAGGCCTCCCTTTTTACGGAAGATCCCCTGGTTCCTGACCGTAACCCTCCTATCCGTTTCCGTAAGAGCATCCCTGCCCCCTGGATAAAATTGTCGCTGAAGGAAGGGAAAAACAGGCAGGTAAGGAAAATGACCGCTGCTGTAGGTAACCCTACGTTGAGACTTATACGTTACCGGATAGGTAAGGCTACCATAGCCGGTTTACAGCCGGGCGACATGAAAGAATACAGTAGGCAGGAACTTTATGACCTGCTCTTTAAAGCCTGATCTTGAACGTTTCTTTGTGCTTTGGCCTAATTTAGGTAGGTTTGTTGCTTACAAATCTCTATTATGCTGAAATCAATGACCGGCTTCGGAAGGGCTGAAATTACCCGGGGAGAGACAACGATAGTGGTAGAAATAAAATCACTGAATGGAAAACAGTTTGAAGTCAACCTGAAAATTTCCCCGTTGTTAAAGCCCTACGAGTTTGATATACGCAACCAGCTGCAACAAACGTTAGTACGTGGTACACTGGACGCCAGTGTTAATATCAGACAAAACGGTGCAAGCCGTCCGGTGGTCATTAATACAGATCTGGCAAAGTACTACCATCAGTCCATTACCACCCTGGCCGATGAACTGAAATTGCCTAAAGAAGATATGCTCAACGTGCTGATGAAGCTTCCGGAAGTAGTAAGCCCCGCTACAGAGCAAATCTCAGAAGAAGAATGGCAGGAAGTCGAAAAAGCGCTGCAGCAGGCTATTTCTGACCTCGACGCCCATCGCCTGGACGAAGGTCAGGTACTGGCTGCCGACCTGCTCACGCGTATAGAGAACATTGAAAACTATACCATCAAGGTAAGAGAACTGGATCCTCAGCGTAAAGACAGGGTAAGAACCAGGCTCGAATCCCTGCTGGCAGAATATGTAGGTAAAGAAAACGTAGACGAAAACAGACTGGAACAGGAACTCATATTTTATTTAGAAAAACTGGACATCTCCGAAGAACTGGTAAGACTGGAAAACCACTGCCGTTACTTCAAGGAAATTCTGAGAGAAGCAGAGCCTTCAAAAGGTAAAAAACTGGGATTCGTGTTACAGGAAGTAGGCCGTGAAATCAATACAACCGGTTCCAAAGCCAATGATGCCAACATCCAGCAATGGGTGGTACTCATGAAAGATGAACTGGAGAAAGCGAAAGAGCAGGTGCTGAATGTGTTGTAATAAATAACCGTATCGCAATAGTATATGAATAAATTCTTCCGGATGATGGCTATAGGAATGTTGCTGGTAGCAGCTTCCTGCGAGCCCATGAAGATGGACACCTATGAAAAGAACCTGGAGATCCCGGGGCATGAATGGGCCTACAACTATAAGCCAGCATTTGAGGTCACCCTGCAACCGGCAGATACAGCTTATTTGTATAACATCTATGTGAATATCCGCCACAAAGATGCATACCCCTATAGTAATATTTACCTGCTGATAAATACCCAGTTTCCGGGCGAACAACCAGTACCTCAAAGGGTAGAACTGCCCCTGGCTGATATGACCGGTAAATGGCTGGGTAGTGGACTGGACGACATTTATGAACACCAGATTCCCATTCAGCAACATGCAATATTGAACAAACCAGGTGTTTACAAGTTTACTTTTGAACAAAACATGCGGCAAAATCCGCTTCCGGATATCATGAATGTTGGCTTACGGGTGGAGAAAGCCGGTTTACGGACCAATGAAAAAGCTACTCAATAAACTACAGGACGGAAAAGCCATTTCCGTCATCTATCTGTTTGTACTTGCATACACGATCCTGGCACTCGTATGGTGGGGCGTACTCCTGTTTATGCAAAGCGAACAGATCTCCCGCTTCGAAATCCAGAACCTGGTACTGAGAACTGACAGTGTTGCACATCCGGTAGAATATCAACAGGAACTGGCACGGATACAAACGACAGAATACCGCCGTACTGTCATGTTTATCGGGGAAGGAATTATTTTTCTTGCCATCATTTTAATGGGTGGGTTCTTTGTATACCGCTCCATATACAAGCAAATGAAACTCTCACTGCAGCAGCAGAACTTCATGATGGCTGTAACACACGAACTGAAATCTCCTATCGCTGCCGCCAAACTCAATCTGGAAACGCTTCGTAAACATAGACTGGATGAGGAAAAGCGGCTCAAACTACTAGACAATACCATTCGCGAAACCAATCGTCTTGATCAGCTCTGTAATAATATACTGCTGGCATCCCAGATGGAATCAGACCGTTATAAGCTGTTCCGCGAAGACCTCAATTTCTCTGAACTGGTGGCCACCGGCGTAAAGGAAATCAAAAGCAGAATAGCCACGCACGCCATACAGGCACATATTTTGCCTGATGTATGGCTGAATGGTGACAAGTTCATGCTGCAGATCGCGCTGAACAACCTCGTGGAGAATGCTGCTAAATATGCACCCAGAAATACGGTCATAGACGTACGGTTAGAGGAAACCGCCGGCCAGCTCAAACTGATTGTGAAAGATGAAGGGCCGGGCATCCCTGTCGATGAACGGGAAAGGATCTTCCTCAAATTTTACCGCATTGGCAACGAAAATACCCGCAAAGCCAAAGGCTCCGGGCTGGGCCTATTCCTTACCAGGAGGATCGTACAGCAACATGGAGGCACTATCATCGTGAAGGATAATGTACCTGCCGGGGCATGTTTTGAAATCACATGGCCGGTATATTCCGTACAAACGGCGTAAATTACATTATCAGTAATTTAAGCTTATCGAAATTTAAACTATGAAGGAAGCTACAAAAGCATCCATACTACTGGTAGAAGACGAAGAGAATCTTCAGGAAGCCCTCAAGCTGAACCTGGAGCTGGAAGGCTATGAAGTAACAGCTGTAGATAATGGAACCGCTGCTTTAAAGGCGGTGAAGAACGAGTATTTCGACCTGATTATACTGGATATAATGTTGCCGGAAATGGATGGTATCGCCGTGTGCGAAAACATCCGTATCCAGAACAATGAAGTGCCCATTCTCTTCCTCAGTGCCAAGAACAGCAGTGCAGACCGCGTGCTGGGCCTGAAAAAAGGAGGCGATGACTACATGACCAAGCCTTTCAACCTCGAAGAGCTGCTGCTGCGTGTAGAAAAACTGATCTTAAAAAATAAGAAGATCCAGGACAAGGACAGTGTCTCGAACGTTTATCGTTTCGGTGACAACCAGATCGATTTTGCTGCACAGGAATGTATTGGCAAAGATGGTAAACATTATGAGCTGAGCAAGAAAGAAACCATGCTCCTGAAACTCCTGATCGAGAATAAAGGAGAAGTAGTCACCAGGGAAAAAATCCTCCAGGTAGTATGGGGTTACAACGTATACCCTACCACCCGTACGATCGACAACTTTATCCTCAACTTCCGCAAATACTTTGAAGAAGACAGCCGAAACTCCAGGTATTTCCATTCAGTAAGAGGCGTAGGCTATAAGTTTACAGAATAGCCCCCTCAGCTGGCCAATTATATTAATTGCGAAGTGCGGATCACGTATTTCGCAATTTTTTATTTTATAACCCCTACTTCCCCTACCACTTACCTGCCAAATCACACCGGTTTTAGCATAATTACTGCCTTGTAAGAAGTGTTGCTTTCACCTTCGGGAGATTTAACGGATATTGTTAATCATAGTCAGACAAAGTTGCATTTAATTGTATCCTTGGAATAGTAAACCGATAAGGCGTGAGTTTTTGCTTTGATTTATTCAATGCAGCGGGCTGGCAATATTGGCTGTTTTTTTTGTTGAGCCTGACCCTGGTATTGATTCTGTTCCGAAGCAGGGAAAATAAGCTGAGAAAGGATGTGGCAAAAGAGATAAGCAGGCAGCAGGCACTCATCCATCTTGAAATGCATGCATTTCAGGCCCAGATGAACCCTCACTTTATTTTTAATAGCCTGAATGCTATACACCACTACATCCTTACTACCAGTACGGATCTTGCATCCCTGTACCTTACACGTTTTGCCCGCTTAATGCGGCTCATCATCCGTAATTGTAACAAAGAATGGGTGAACCTGGAAGAAGATGTGGAGGCGCTGGAACTTTATCTGCAGCTGGAACAGCTTCGGTTCGGCCCACAGTTCGATTACCAGCTGGAAGTACTTCCTGCTGTGTCTCAACAGCTTACTTTTGTGCCTCCCCTGCTTATCCAGCCATATGTACAGGATGTCATCTGGCGCCGTCTGCTGTTAAGGCCGGGCAAAGGTGGTATGCTCAATATCACCATTGGCCGCGATGGAGATACTATTGCCGTGTATATAGAAGATAATGGCGTACCCCAGGAAGCACCCGACCCGGACCAGCAGTCCTACCTGACCAAAGGCATCATCATTGCCGGCGAAAGATTACAGGCAATTAATGAAAAATATCACATCCAGGCCCAGATAGCCGAAGAAGAAGACCCATCCGGCCATCGTATCAAAATTTCTATGCTCCATGTCAATAGCCGTATAATGCCATCTTCTCATGAGGGTTAACGCTTAGCTGTTAAATTAAAAATAGTTTCAATGTCACCAGATTTTGTATTTTCAACGCAGAATAATAACCAGTCGTTATACTACCTGGCCCTGAACTAAATAGAGGAAATACATAGGGACAAGAATTATTAATTGATCATGCGTACCATCATCGTCGATGACGAAAAGCTGAGCCGGAGTGTATTAAAGCTATTACTAGAAAAACATTGCCCCTCTGTTAACGTCGTTGCTGTATGTGCGGATGGCCTTTCTGCGCTTGAAGCCGTAGAAAAACATCGGCCTGAATTGCTTTTCCTGGATGTGGAAATGCCCGGTCTGAATGGTTTTGAGGTGATAAAAGCCTGCGGCCATATAAATACAGCAATCATCATCACCACTTCTCACGAAGCTTATGCTATACAGGCAATCCGCCACAATGTAGTCGACTTTTTGCTGAAACCTATTCTCAAAGAAGAGCTGCAGGAAGCGGTGGACAAAGCCATGGTCCGGCAGGCACATCGTACAGAGAAATCACCTACCCGCTCAGGCAATGCCATGGAACTGCTGCACCAGCACCTGCATCCCGGTGAGCGACTGGGACTGCCCAGCCCTGAAGGATTACGAATGATATTGGTAAAAGACATTCTCTATTGCATGGCAGATGGAATCAATACCCGTATGCACCTGTTGTCTGCACCTGCACCTGCCATCGTATACCGATCCCTCAAGGAAATAGAAAATATACTGAGAAACAAAGGATTCTTCAGGGTGCACCACAGCTATGTAGTCAATCTGAACTACATGGACCGTTACGTGAAAGGAGATGGTGGTGAGATTATTATGAACGATGGAAGCTGTATTCCTGTCTCCCGGCACAGGAAACAGGATTTCATGGAGCGAATCGGGCGCTTATAGTTTTTTGATATCCCCACAGGCCATCCAGCCGGTTTTGCCGTCTGGCAACTCAATCTTACAAAACTCACTGGTACCGTCAATAATCTGCACTTTTACGCCTTCGTGTAGTTCGAACAGATCCTTGCTATCCTGGTCGGGAGCGGATTTAACTTTTACCACACTACCCATGATGATGCCATTGTCATGCGTAGTAGCATTTACATAAGTGGTGATACCCATAAACAGGTAAAAGGCGAACAGTATGCCCAATACCCCTGTTGCACTCTTCACAACGGTTGGCAGCAGCATAGGCCGCAGCAGCAGTAAGATGACGCCTGCCACCGTAAGCCAGCAAAAGATAATGGCGCCGGTAGCCCATCCATCAGGAGTATGCATGTATTTAATAGCCGTCCACCATTGCTGGAAAAACAGCTGGGGCAATTCATTAACATATCCCTCCACCCGTTGGTTGGCAATGGAGAGATTGTGCAGCGCCGCTTTGCTGAAAGGATCTGCAAGCAGGGCTTTCTCATAGCAATACACAGCCAGACCGGTCCGGTTAGCTTTGTACCAGGCATTGCCGGTATTGATGAGTAGTTCCGGCTGATCAAAGCCCTCATCTACCAGTCGCTGGTAGATACCCGCAGCTTCAGTGTATTGTTTCTGTCTGAAAAGGGCGTTGGCTTTCTCAAAATCCTGCTGCTGGGGAGCGGCTGCCGCCAGCAGGCGGGTACTGCTCATCAGTATGCATAAAAGTATAGCGGTTACGATCTTTTTCAATTTGACTACGATTTTAATTAAACGGCGCTCTTCGCCTTTGTCAGTTCATCTTCCAGTTTACTGATTACCTGCACGGCCTGTTGATAGGTACCCTGCATTTTTGTGTTGTTGTGGTTCGGCGTATACAGCGCCATTTCACAATTATCCAGCAGGTCAAACAGGTCGGAGGTATATTGCTCACTTACCTGTTGCTGCGCCAGTTTATCCTGGATCAGTTGTTTACTCAGGTCAGCGAATGGTACATGCAGTTTGTTACTCAGATAGCCCCATACAGCGCGGGAAGTCTCTTCGTAGAATGCCTTGTCTTTACCTTCTTTCAGATAGCGGGCGGCCAGTTCCAGGCGTTTGAGTGCCACCTTGTTAGCATAGCGGTGTTTCAGGAAGGCAGCATTATTCTGCTGGTAATCCAGTCGGCGGCGATACAGCCATGCACCTATCAGCAGCAGCAGTGGCAATGCCAGGAGCAGGTAGAACCAGGCAGACGTAATGAAGAAAGTATTGTGTTTTACCCAATTCAGCACACTATTGCTATTGTTAGTGATAGCGTTTTTGTTGAGACTAAAGTCTTCCTTGTCTCTCTTCGTTTGCTTACCAGCCGTTACATGGATGGTGAAAGGCCTGGAGCTAACGGTTTTGTAAGTTTTGGAAGCGGCGTCAAAGTAAGAGAATTCCACCGGTGGAATGGTTTGTTCCCCGGCTTCTACCGGCATCAGCACATATTCAAAAGTACGGCTACCAGACAGTGGGTTGCTGTTCTTTTCAATATTGTCAGACACTTTTGGATCATATTTATCAAAGCTGGCAGGTATGTCAACTTTGGGAGGATTCAGCAGGTTCACATTCCCCTGGCCGGAGATGGTCACCTTCAGGGTGAGCGCGTCATCAGTAGACAGGCTATTCTTATCTACGGTAGCGGTCATATTGAATTTACCTACTGCTCCATTATAGCTCGCAGGGCGACTATCGAGGGGCAGCGGTTTTACAGTTACTTTTACAGGCGCCGTCTGTATCTTGTAAGGTACATCCTGGTATTCTACTTCCGGACGATTAAAGACATCATCGAAGAAAGGATCATTGAACGCGTCTTTGAAAGCCGGGTCATTGAAGATATCTGCAAATGGGTCTCTGCGTTTGCCATTCTTCACCAGTTTCACAAGTCTTACATGGTTATCTACCTCTACAGGATCCAGTTCCAGCGTTCCCGATTGCATGGGGAACAACATGGTTTTACGGATCACGAATACCCTGTAGGGAATGCCATTCACCATTTCTTCACTGGCCTGTGGCGGGTTTGGCAGTTCTATGTCTTTAGCTGAAAAGCCTTTGAAGGCGGGTACCTTGGTCACACTGGCATTAGTCGGGAGGCGGGTGTACAGCTTGTAGGTTGCGGTCAGCTGTTCACCTTCGTAGAGGGACGTTTTGTCAACATCCACTTTTACAAAAATGTTCTTTTTTAGCTTGGCATTGATGTCTTCTCCATTTTTAATCACTCCTTCCATTTCTTCTGCCTGGTGACTGGGAGCACTACGCTGGCCCATGCCTGCAAACGGATTTGTTGGTACCTGCTGGCGTTGTGGTTGTTGCTGTTGGGTAGCTGCATTGCTGTTGCCCTTCATGACTTCGATGGTGACAGGATTGGATTTCACAACATCACCATTTACGCGTGCAGCCGCGGCGGGAATGGTAAAGTTACCTACCCGTTTTGCCCTGATCAGGTAGATCAATGCGATATAATCCGAACGTCTGCCATTGACGATCGAAGTACCCTGCATCTGGTTAGGGCCTTGCAATAGTTCAAAGTCGTTGAAATTCGGTGGTGTGAACTGGGTTACATTCGTGCCATTTTCCAGCATAAACTGGATCTGGAATGGTTCATCCAATGCCACTTTATTACTTGATACAGTGGTAGTGAATTTAAATTCCTGCGCTCGCAGACTGGATACTATACCCACTAAAAACAGCAGGGATAGTAGCGACCTCTTTATACTAACAGTAATGACCTTCATAATGTGTAACAAATTTAACCAAACGGCGCCCCTTAACGAGGCTGTCGCGGTTAAAAGTTAGTTAAAAAAATAGTGATATGAGGGCTTAAACGCTTGCTCGTAAGGGTTTTAGCCAATATCTCCCAAAATCGGGCGCATGACCACTTCTTCCACAACGGCCTGAGCAGAGAGCGTGTAGGCTGCCCATAGCAGGTTCGCTATATCAGCAGGCTCCATCATTCGGTCCGCAGGGCCATCCCATCCATCCCAGGATGCAGTGAGGGTTGGCCCGGGGCTAAGGGCGGTTACTTTCACGTTGTGAGATTTGAGCTCTTCACGCAGGTTTTTGGAGAAGCCCAGCAGGGCAAATTTGGTGATGCTATAAGCCCCCCCATTGGGATAGGCATTGTAGCTGGCGGTCGAGCAAAGGTTAAAGATGTGTCCTTTACGTTGTGCGATCATTGAGGGTAATAATTGCCGGGTGATGGTATGTGCGCTGAATACATTTACGGCCATCAGGTATTCCAGCAGTCCGTCTTCCTGTTCGTGCAGGGCGCCGGGAATGTATAGTCCTGCGTTGTTTACGAGGATGTCTACCGTCTGGAATGTCTCTTTTATTTTGTTGGCAAAAGCCAGTACGTCTTCTTTTTTGCTCATATCAGCAGGGAATGTCAATACGGCTGCCTGTGGCGCTTTTGCTTTAATGTCTGCAGCGGCAGCAGCCAGTTTGGCTGCATCCCTGGAACAAATAGCTACATTAAATCCTTCCATGGCCAGTTTTTCGGCGATGGCTTTCCCTATACCTTTACTGGCACCTGTGACTACTGCGTTCATAAATCCTGTTTAGAAGCTGGAAAATAGTAAAAAATGTGGATTTCGTATCTTTGCAGCACATGAAATACAAGCATATATTTTTTGATCTGGACCACACATTATGGGATTTTGAAACCAATGCTTACCAGGTCTTAGAAGAATTGTACCACACACATACGCTGGCCAGCAGAGGAGTTCCCTCATTTGAGGTATTCCACCGCACCTATATGATCCATAACGATAAGTTGTGGGATCGCTTCCGCAAAGGATTCATTAATCGCAATGATCTCCGGTTCAAGCGATTCAGCATGACCCTGCTGGATTTCAAGATTGGCGATGATAAATTGTCGCATACCATGGGAACCCAGTTCCTGGAAATATTGCCTTACAAAACCGCCTTATTTCCCAATGCCATAGAAGTACTGGAATACCTGGCAGCAAAGAACTACCCGATGCATATGATCACAAATGGTTTTGAAGAAACGCAGCTGATTAAGATGAAGAGCTCCGGGATAGACCATTTTTTCACCCACGTAGTCACTTCAGAATTAGCGGGCAGCCTCAAACCTTACCGCGAAATATTTGATTATGCAATTAAACTGGCAGGCGCTACCGCTGAAAGTAGTATCATGATTGGCGATGCACTGGATATTGATATTGTCGGGGCGCAAAATGTTGGGATGGATCAGGTGTACTTTAATAACCTGGTGCCGGTGACGGGAACATTAAAACCGACTTATGTGATCCAGGGATTGCATGAGCTGAAAGATATTTTATAGGGTATTTCCCCATAAAAAAAGCCGGCTATCATTAGCCGGCTTTTTTTAATTATTTCTTGTTGGCAGGTTTTGCTGCGGGCGTAGCCTGTGCGGTAGCTGGAGCGGGTTTGGCCGTCTTCATCCGCAGGCTGGCCGTATTACTTGGTTGCTTGCAGCAGGCACTTTTTCCGGTAGCATCCTTCTTACAGCTGGCTTTTGCCTTTTGTTTGTCCTGTGCCATTGCGGCACCTGTCAGGAAAAGCAAGGTCATTGCACTGAATAACATCTTCTTCATGGCTGGATGATTTTAGTTACCTTTTAAAGTTAACCTTTTTCTGCTTATAAAGTAGCGATGACTGTCTGGCCGGAACGAACTACCTGTTCCAGCTGTACATCTACTTTAGTACCGATAGGCAGGTACAGATCCACACGGGAACCGAACTTGATAAAGCCCAACTCCTCATTCTGGTTTACCTGCATACCTGGTTTCAGATAGTTTACAATACGACGGGCAAGTGCACCGGCAATCTGTCGTACCAGGATTTCCGCCTTTCCGTTGCCGATTACCACGGTATGACGTTCATTTTCGGTAGAAGACTTGGGGTGCCATGCTACCAGGTATTTCCCTGAATGGTATTGAGACAGCTTCACTTCTCCGCTGATTGGGTTTCTGTTTACGTGCACATTCGCAGGGCTCATAAAGATAGATATCTGCAGGCGCTTGTCTTTGAAGTACTCAGGTTCGTACGTTTCTTCGATTACGACTACTTTACCATCGCAGGGAGCCATAACCAGGTTCTCTCCCAGTTTCATTTCTCTGGCTGGAATGCGGAAGAAAGAAACGATGAACAGGAACAAAACCACGGAAAAGGCAGCTACGATATTGCCTACGAGCGGCATACCGGGGAGGAAATAAATGACTGCACTGCTTATCAGTGCAAGTACAACAAAGGCGATCAGAATACTGGCCAATCCTTCTCGATGAATCTTCATGCTGTAATTGTTAGATGATATAGTTTGGTTAAAGCGAATACAAAGTTAAATCATTGCGAAGAAATGGATGTAGATCCATGCAAAAGGCGCCGCCAGAATGAGAGAATCGAAGCGGTCCATGAATCCCCCATGCCCGGGCATAATGTTGCCAGAGTCTTTCACCCCCGCCATCCGCTTGAGTTTAGATTCCATGAGGTCGCCGGCAGTGCCAACTACTGCCGCCAGGCCTGCCAGCGCCATCCAATGTTGCAGAGCCAGCCACTGACTACCCCAATAGTAACCATATACACCAGCAGCGGCAATGGCAAGGATCATCCCACCTACAGTACCTTCAATGGTCTTTTTAGGAGAAATGGAAGGGAAAAAAGGAGTTCTGCCTATCAGGGAACCTACAATGTAGGCCATGGTATCGTTGATCCAGATAAAAATGATCAGGAGCAAAGGAATAAGCCAGCCAGGTCCGGTTCCTACACCATCTGGTCCGGGTTTAAAGCGAATGGTGTCATAATTCAGGCACAGGTGAATGAGCAATCCCAGGGAGACTGTGATGTACAGTAGGCCCAGGGCGGAATAACCGATATTTTTCAGGGAAAACTCATTGCTGAGCAGGATTTCGCCGATGGGCAATACCATCAGGAAAAGAATGGCAGTCCACCAGCCCAGAAAACCAAGGGAAATGCCGCCGGGAGCAAAGTGCTCACCTGTAAAGGACATAATCAGCGCACAGCTGGCTACCAGCACCCCGTTTTTGTGCCATCCGGAAACAGCACCATAGTCGGGATCAATATGCCTGATGAGTTTGAAATATTCCTTTAAGGCAAAGAAATTAACCAGGAAGAATAATAGAAAAAAGGTAAAAGGACTGTATAAGATCCCGGTCAGCATGATCGCTACAAATACTAACGCCGAAGCTGTACGGGTAAAGAATGTTTTCATCTATGAATGAGAATAGTTTGTACAAAAATGGGTAAAATAAACAGTCCATGCAAATGGTATCTGTAAAATTACCAATTAAATGTGTCTTATACTCAACAGGTTGCTATTGAACTGCTGGTTTTGATCGGCGCTGTAATACCCACACCCACAGGCCTGTCACTACCAGGCTTGCCATGGCCGCCAGCCAGCTGGATTGCCCGCTTGCCATCGGGTCGGTTTGCATCAGGTGCATCTGGAACAGATACATGAGCACTACCTGCAACCCATTATTGATGGTATGCGCCAGAATGGACAACCACAGGTTCCCGGTGAGATAATAAATCACCCCAAGCAGAAATCCTAGTATTACTCTTGGTACAAAAGATAACCATTGCATGTGTACAGCGCTGAATAGCAGCGCTGTAATCAGTATCCCGATCCATGCTCCATTTTTTATCGGCATCATTTTGATCATGAGTCGCTGTACAATGCTTCTGAAAAATGCTTCTTCCGCGATAGCCGGCATCACAGCAAAAAACAAAATGTTCACTAATAGAGTAGAAAATGAATCCATTTTGAGTAGATCGCGGGTCATCTTCTCAGCTACCTCTTCCTGCATACGCATCGTTTCAGAAACAGGCCAGGTTTGATTCCATTGAGCGGAAAAGTCCACCATTGGCAGACTTACAAGGATTATCAAAATAGCTAATATAGCTGGTACCACCTTTGGCGCACGGTTCATGGAAAGATATTCCATGGGTTTTGGCATAGCTAATCTGGCAAAAATTAAGGCCGGCAAAAGATAAACGACTAAAGTGTAAAGTATTTGCGTTAATTTCCTATAGCCGAGAACTTTAGGAACTGACGAATCCAGACTTTGCAGCGTGAAAATGGTATACCCGCTGATATAAGGAAAAACGATAATTAAAAATAGAAAGTAAAGCAGGTAGAAACCGATGAAAAAGCCAATGAATATTACAAATTGAAAGGACGGTGGATACTGCTTCATATAACCTGTCTTAGATTAATTTTGCGTAAATTTACAGCGTGAAATTGAGTTGGCAATTGCAATCCGGGAAATTCCGGCACCTTGGTCAGCCCTTAACAGAAAAAGATGGTAAAGATAGGTAACATACAATTGGGCGATTTCCCTTTATTACTTGCTCCCATGGAGGATGTAAGTGATCCGCCCTTTCGTGCAGTGTGCAAAGATAAGGGTGCTGACCTGATGTATTCAGAATTTATCTCTTCGGAGGGTCTTATACGTGACGCTATCAAGAGCCGGCAAAAGCTGGACATCTTCCCCGAAGAACGCCCGGTAGGTATCCAGATCTTTGGTGGCGATGAAGAACCTATGGCCATGGCCGCCCAGATCGTGGAAGCTACCAACCCCGACCTGCTGGATATCAACTTTGGATGTCCCGTTAAAAAAGTAGTTTGCAAAGGAGCCGGTTCCGGTATCCTGAAAGATATTCCCAAAATGGTTAGACTGACCGCCGCAGTAGTAAAAGCTACTAAACTGCCGGTAACAGTAAAGACCCGCCTGGGATGGGACGACGATACCAAAAACATTGAGGAAGTAGCCGAAAGACTACAGGATGTAGGTATTCAGGCCCTCACCATACATGGGCGCACCCGCACCCAGATGTATAAAGGCCATGCCGACTGGACCCTCATCGGTAAAGTCAAAAATAACCCCCGTATCCACATACCTATATTCGGCAACGGAGATATCACTACGCCCGAACAAGTCATTGCTGCCCGGCAGAAGTATGGCGTAGATGGCGTTATGATAGGTCGCGCTGCAATAGGATATCCGTGGATATTCAATGAGATCAAGCATTTTATGGCTACAGGCAAACACCTGGCCCCTCCCTCCGTTCAGGAAAGGGTCGATGTTTGTAAAAAACACCTGTACCAGTCTATTAGCTGGAAAGGCGATGTGGTAGGTATCCTCGAAATGCGTCGTCACTATACGAATTATCTCAAAGGGTTACCGCACATAAAAGAATTCAGGCAACAATTAGTAACTTGCAGTACACTGGCAGCAGTAGAAGAAGTTTTAGATACAATAGCAGAACATTACAAAGGTCACATTATAGAAAGGGCCTCTCCCCTTCCTGATAATTCCAGCCTGCCAGTAAACTTAGACAATGAAGTAGCAGATTGTAACGTTTACGGATAAACCCCAGGTTCAACTATTAAATTTTCTTTCACATGGCCACGATTAAAAATCTGAAAAATGAAGTCTGGAAAGACTTGCAGATCAAAAACAAATCTGCCCTGCGTAAAAAGTATGCAGTATCTAACATGGGAAGAGTGATTAGCTATTACGAAGATATAACAGACGGCAAGCTGCTCTCAGGCTCTACCGTCGAAGGTTATACCGTGCTAAATGTAAAACCCGCTGATAGTTACCAGTCACTGTACCTCCACAGAGAAGTAGCGAAATTATTCAACAAGAAACCCGGTCGCTCTCACAAGTATGTGATTCACATCGACTACGACAAGAAGAACAACAAAGCCACAAACCTTCAATGGGCCACCAAAGAAGAAATGGAAGCCCACCAGCAATTCAGCCCCGCCAAACTCGCTTACAAGGAAAAACAACGTAACCGCGTCAAAGGGCTGAAACTGAACATTACTAAAGTAAAGAGCATCAAGCGCTTACTGGCTAAACCTGGTCGCAAGACCATGAAACAGATCGCTGAACAATTCGATATCAGCGAAATGCAGTTATACCGTATCAAAAGCGGTGAAAACTGGAGCCATGTTACTCTGGATTAAAGCCTGACTAGTCAGGAATGATCATATGATGTTGTCTGACATATAGCCATCTGCCTTACGGCGGGTGGCTTTATTTTTTATTGTGCCCTGATCTTATCCAGCACCTTCCCATAATGCAGACTACTCCGTAGTGCCGGCTCATATCCCATCAGTATCACCTGCTGCCGCGCCCGGGATAACGTGACCAACAGCTTTCTGTCTACCTCTATCGTATGCTCCTCCCATCGGAAAGTTCCCAGGCTTTGCAACATATTCAACTGGGTAGGATGATATACCGCCAGGGATATGATAATGATATCATTCTCTGCACCCTGGAAGCGCTCTGCGGTGTCTATATTGATGGCCTGTAGTGCTTCATTGGCCCCTATCAGTTCCCTGATCAGGCTGATTTGGGTGCGCCATGGCGTTACTACGCCCACTGTTTCTTTGTTGAAAGCCGCTCCCCTGCTCTGCTGTAAATAGGTCAACAGCGATACTACCTGCTGTGCCTCCGTCATGTGCATTTTGGAAGTTGGCTCCATAGGACTGGGCAGGAAGATCGTTCTGCCCTGCGCCAGAATTTGCCCCCAGTTGCCATCGGCCATATCCGGTTTTTTAAAAGGAGCTGCCTGTAAAGGTTGACCCGGTGATAACTGGTGAGCATAATAGTGATTGATCAGGTCTGCAATGTCATTGTGCATGCGGAAGTGGGTATTCAACATGCCCCAGGCATGGTGCCAGCCGTTTTGCTTACAGGCCTGAATCAGTCTTTCGAACAGTGTACAGCGTAGATCGGTAATTCCGACACTGTGTAAGAGGCTTGCTGCTGTGAGACAGAAATTATCTGCCTGCGCTACCACTGGTGGTAGCTGGTTCTGATCGCCGATGAGGATGAATTTCCGGAAAGGCAACACCAACCCTAAAAGCTGTGGCTCTGTGAGCTGTGAAGCTTCGTCTACAATAAGTGTATCCGTTTTAACCCCCAGCAATTGCAGGTTGGGTAAGCGGGTCGCCATCGTGGCCACCGTAGCTACAAAAATCTGCTGATTGGCAATGTATTCCCTGGCCTGTGCAATATCACCTTCCAGGCAATAGGTGCGCAACTGGTTCTCGGCTGCCGAACGACGTCCGCCCAACCGCAGGTATTGTACACCTTTACCTTCCAACTTCTTACAAATTTCGTCTACTGCCTTGTTGGTAAAGGCTACGATCATCATCTGGGTACCTGCAGCAGCGAGCGAAGTCACCATGGCTGTGAGCAAAGACGATGTCTTACCCGTACCGGGAGGGCCCTGTACCAGATAATAATCTTTAGCATCCAGCGCAGCCTGCAAAATCTCTTGCTGGTTGCTGTTGAACATAGTGGGAGCAGGCAGCGGAAAAGGCGCCCTTACAGGTTCCCGCATACCCAGTAACAACTCCATCCTGCCGGCAAAACGGGGTTCCAGTACATGAAACAGCGCTGTGGCTGAGGTCCAGAAGTTGGATTCATAAATATCGTGTTCGATCACCCACTGTTGCTGGTGGGCAAAGAAATCGTGCGTGATCTGGCGGTTGTTCAGTGAAAAAGTCAGCCTGTCTTTTTGCAGTTCATCTACCCTGCCTTTCAGGATCTGGTGCTGCAATGGGGCCAGTCCGGTCGTATCTCTCGGATAAATGATGGCAGTATCGCCCGGGCGGAAGTTGTGATTCACCGGCTCCTGGATGGTGAATACCACACTACTCTGCGCTTCGTCAAAATTCTGAAAACAGAGACCAGGAATGATTGTAAACCGGGACAGTTTTTCCGATTCCGGTTGTAACCACAGGGCGGCAAAGCCTTCTGCATCTTCTTCCCGGTGCATGGAGGCATACATGCCACACTTGGCCAGCAGGAACTCTCTGAGCAGGAAAGAAAGGAACTGCTGGTAATAGCTCCTCAGCAGTGGGCTGGCCTTGCCATAGGTTTCTTCGAAGTTGGAAAAGTGCACCGCGCTGAAGGATGGTAAACCTTCGGCAGCGGGAGTTGTGATTTTTTCAAGTATGTCATACTCTCCGGCAGAGAGTCTTAATAGCTGGGAGACGATTTCGTTACGCAGGGCGAGCAGCTCATTTTCTGCAGGCCGGTTATTCGTCACGTTGCGCAACGGGCTATTGGACGCAGAAGAATAAAGAATAGCAGAACTGCCACAACGCTCATCGCCAAAAGTAGATTGCAGCAGCAGGTTATAGCCGGTTACCTGCATTTCGTGGTTCTTCCAGGCGCCGTAATCCGGGGCCCTGCCGCTTTTTAGTTCAAATATTTCCTTACGGGCGGGGTCAGTATCATCTTCTGCCAGAATATCCAGACGCCCCTGTAAACCATACAAGGCAGAGAAGAACGTGGGCTCTATTCTCACAGGCCGGTCTTTCAGTTCCCTGGATGCTTCTAATAAATTCGGCCAATGGGTTTCCCTGATGTCAGCATACATGCTGTTCAGTTCCTGTCTGCCATAGCCGGCAGCCTGTAGTACATTTTCGGCTACCGCTTCCACAAAGGATTCCCTGAGCTTCATTTCCGGATGACGCAGCACATTGTCCAACAGGGAATTGACAATATTCCCCTTAAAAGCAGGTAACCCTGTCGTTTGCGGAACCAGTTTTTTAACTAAATATAAATACGGATTGGGTCCACTGCGGCCAAAGCATTCTGCCAGGTCACTGATATCAATCAGCAGGTCAGGTTCCAGTATAAAACGGGTAGCTTTCACTGCTTCGTATTGACCCGTGCTGGTATGCCGGTCAGCATGCAGAATATGGAGGGTATCATATACCCGTACCTGTTTGTGCAGGGCACTGGTATGTGGCTGGTATACAGAGGAGATATTGATCAGGAACTCCCCCGCCTCATCATCTTTGCCTTGCAGCACAAACGACTCCACCCCATCAGGTGTTTTTTGCAAAGGACCTACACCGGTGACCAGGCATTTGAGCAATGGTACCAGTGGATTATCATCGACCGGACCTTGTGTCAGGGTTTCTCCTGCCACAGCAGCACAGCGTTCCAGCAGTGCCTCCGGCTGCGGAACCTCGTAATATTGTTCAATTACATTGGCCAGTGTACTAATACAGAGCAGCGCATCCTGCCGATCGGCGCGCAGGCCGCCCGTCATGGCCTTAGTGGTAAGAATGCGCAGAATGGTCAGTTGTCGCCGTTGATCAGCCGCTACCCCATGCTTATCGAAGTAGAACTGCATTCGGGCAAACAGGTTGCTGAAGCTGCGGGCTTCATTTTTGGTGAGATGCCGGAATAACTGCTCGAGTACACCCCGCAAAAATCGCAGGGTGGCTAGCGGCTGGTGCCCATCTCCGGCCTCCAGCAGGCGCATATACAACATATGGCCGGTGAGGGCCTTATCGCTGGTATTCACTGACATAATTGGAAGGTTAACTATTTATCTGCCATGGTCAGGCAGCCTTTTTCTTCCTGTTTTTGTTTTTGGCTGAGCGGAACTCCCATGGAGCAATAGGTTTTGCCTGCTTCCAGAGTCCTAGTTTATTACGTTTGGCAGTGGCCTGCGCTGCTGCCAATGGCGCACTTTTAGAATATTCTGTATAATGCCAGGCATGACCTCCGGCTATCATCCAGCCATTAATATATTCACCTTTGCTGCTATAGACATCTCCTATCCACCGCTGGTACCTGTCTTTTCGTAACAACTCGACCGTTACGATCTTGTTGAAACACAAATTAGCCAATGCCTGTTTGCTTTTCTGGTAGTAGTCCTGTCCCTTTTCCGGTGCATCGATCGCTGAAAGCCTGATGCGGAACGTCTCTTTTTTTACCAGCACTTCAAATGTATCCCCATCTATGATTCGCACTACCTTTCCTTTTATTTTCTTCGGAGGGCTGGCAACTATCGTCTGCGTATACAGACATAGGAGCATACACATGATCACTCTAAAAAGAAATGTAGGCATTGCATAGGATTTAGGGATGCGAAGTAACAAATTTTCCCCCGAAGAGCCTAACCATTGTGCCTGATTCATTTGCACATCTGCATATCTTGTTATACCTTCCCCTTGATTTAAAGCATATAGTGAACAACATGTCAAGCAAAAAAATAGCTATCATCGGTGGTGGCAATCTTGGTGCTGCTATTGCACAAGGTTTACTGAAAAGTGGGTTTTCACAACCTGCAGACCTGACTATTACCAGGAGAAACGTGACAGCCCTGAAAGAGTTTCAGGCAGCTGGTGTCAATACAACTGCTGACAACGAAGTTGCTATCCGCAGTGCGGAGATCGTTGTCATCGCCCTCAAGCCGTACAACTGGAAAGATGTACTGAGCAAAGTGCAGACCGCATTCGATCCATCCAGGCAGGTGCTGATCAGCGTAATGACAGGGGTGTCTATGGATGACCTTGAAAAGGTAGGTGGTGCTGGTATTGCCGTAGTACGTGCTATGCCTAATACAGCTATTGCCATCCAGGAATCAATGACCTGTGTGTGCTATAAAAATGTGGCACCTGCGCTGCAGGATTATGTAAAAGACATGTTCGATCAGCTGGGGGTAACTGTTGCTATCGACGAAAAACTGATGGATGCGGCCACAGTACTGGGTGCCTGTGGTATTGCATATGCACTGCGCTTTATCAGGGCCAGTATCCAGGGTGGTATCGAAATAGGCTTTGACGTACGCACAGCAAACCTGATTGCGGCACAAACCGTAAAGGGTGCGGCAGAATTACTGATCCGTGAGAAACGCCATCCGGAAGAAGAGATCGACAAGGTGACTACCCCTAAAGGATGTACAATTGCGGGTCTTAACGAGATGGAACACCAGGGATTCAGCTCTTCGCTGATCAAAGGGATTACAGTATCCTACAATAAGATTCAGAAAGACTAAAATAGGGAGAAACAGGACGGGGCTTAGACTACTTCCGCTTTGGGGTAATCAAAGAATAGAAAGTGCTTGGTGGCACTGTCAAACTCTTTCCATGAATCGATGTTAGCTTTTACAGCAAAAACGCCGGAGGTAGGGATATTGTCTATCCTGATTTCCTGCGTGATGTAGTTGGCGAAGTCGGTAATACCAGGATTGTGAGCGAAGATGGCGACGGTGTCTATATCATCGTCAATTTTGGTAATCATTTTCAGAAAGGTGGAGGCATAGCAAAGATAAAGTTCGTCTTCCAGCAGGATGGCATCTTTGTCATAGTGCCATTCTTTGGCCATGAGACGGGCAGTATTCTTAGTACGCTTGGCGGGGCTGGCGATGAGGAGTTCGGGTACGATTCCCCTGGAACGCAGCCGGGTAGCCATTTCTGGTGCGTTTTGTTTGCCCCGTTTGTTGAGTGGCCTGTCAAAATCATCTACATCCGGATCATTCCAGCTTGATTTTGCATGGCGGATCAGCAGTAACGTTTTCATCCTTAAATTGATAATTGACTTTTAGTTACTTACTAATTTACTGATTTTACTGAATCTCTACGTGGTGCGGCCTGTGGCCAAAGTGCGGAATTAAAGGAAATTTAATACATGCTATCAAAAGAAATAGCCCGTCGCGAAGCGACGGGCTATTTCTTTATTTTTAGTATCCTCTTTCGTTCTTTCCTTCCATGAAGTTCATAAACGCTTTATTCACTACCCTGTTCCCTCCCGGTGTCGGATAATTGCCGGTAAAGTACCAATCCCCTAAGTTATTAGGACAAGCCTGATGCAGGCTTTCGATAGACTGGTAAATCACGTCTACCTTTGCTCCTATTCCCTTCGGTGTGATAATCTCTGCAATCTTTGCAGAAATCTGCTCAGTAGTAAATGGTTTATAAATATTTCTCACCACATTCTGTGCATGCAATGTGTTTGTACGCTGTAATTCATTGCACAAACCATACGCTTCCTGTAGTATATGTTCCTTACCGTGATCTTTCAGCAAGGCTATAGCCGCCTGGAAGGCCACAAAATCACCCATTTTGCTCATGTCTATACCATAGCAGTCAGGGTAACGGATCTGCGGAGCAGAAGAAACGATAATAATACGTTTTGGCCCCAGTCTGTCCAGCATCTTAATGATGCTTTCACGCAGCGTAGTTCCTCTTACGATAGAGTCGTCGATCACCACCAGTGTATCCACACCCGGACGAACTGTACCATAAGTAATGTCATACACGTGCTGCACCATCTCATTACGGCTGGTATCGGCAGTGATGAACGTACGCATCTTCACATCCTTGATGGCAATCTTATCGATGCGGATGCGGCGGTTCACCATTTCGGTCAGCTTTTCCTCATCAAAGTCTTTGCCCCATGATATGATCCTTTCTACCTTGATCTTATTCAGGTAATCTTCCAGTCCCTTGATCATGCCATAGAAAGCAATTTCAGCGGTGTTAGGAATGAAGGAGAAAATGGTATTCTTGAGGTCGTTATTAATATCAGCGAGTACGCGCTCTGCCAGGTTATAACCCAGGCGGGAACGCTCTTTATAGATCTTTTCGTCGTTACCACGGGAGAAGTAGATTCTCTCAAAGCTACAAGCCTTACGTTCCTTCTGTTCCAGGATCTGCTCTATGCTGTATTCACCATTTTCTTTTACGATCAGGGCGTTACCTGGCATCAGTTCCAGTACTTCATTTTCACCTACGTTGAATGCGGTACGGATAGCAGCGCGCTCAGAAGCGGCTACGATCACCTCGTCGTTCACATAGTAATAAGAAGGACGGATACCGTGCGCATCGCGGATCACGAAAGAATCGCCACTACCCAGCAGACCACATACATGATAACCACCGTCGAACATAGAAAAAGCATCCTTCAGGATTTTTTTCACATCCAGTCCGTTCTGACGTACTTCGTCCTCTTTGCACAGGAAGTGATGTACTACTTCCAGCATCGCCGCGAGGTCACTGTTACGGTGAGTTTCTCCCGGGTCTACATTTACGAACTTAAACAGTTCATCAGCATTTACGAGGTTGAAGTTGCCTGCGATAGAGAGGTTGCGTGCAGGGATGGTGTTATATCTTACGAAGGGGTGGCAGAGTTCTACGTTGTTTTTACCCTGGGTGGCGTAGCGGAGGTGACCCATCATGAGCTCTCCGAGGAAACGCATGTGGCCTTTCATGAGGCCGGGGTACTTGGTGATTTCGGGTTGGTACTTTTCGATCTCGTCGATTTCTTCTCTTACCTTGCCGAAGATGTCTCCTATGGCTTGGGGAGCGCTGCTTCGGAGTCTGTGCATGAAGGGAACCCCGGGTTCGGTGTTCAACTTCACCGTGGCTATACCTGCACCATCCTGTCCACGGTTATGCTGCTTTTCCATCAGCAGGTACAATTTGTTGAGGCCGTAGAAAACCGTTCCATATTGTTGCTGATAATAAGAAAAAGGCTTTCTAAGTCTTATAAATGCTAATCCGCATTCATGTTTTATGGCTTCGCTCATCCCATTAGAATTGAAGGCGCAAAGTTACGTTGAAAAAACCTAAACAAAAAAGGCGGATCAAATCGATCCGCCTTTTCAGTAATTACTTCTGTGCAACTGCTCCCATCCACCTGGCTATATGCCCACATTTCTTATACTCATTATCAACATGAATGTAATATGTAGGGATGGTTTCTCTCAGCCATTTATCTCTTGCTTCTGCCTGTTTGATGGCCAGTGTACGCTGTTGAATACGTGCATAATCATCATTCAGGTTTTCGCGGTGCGGGTTGGTACGTGTTTTCAGGTATACAATACGCAGCTGGGTAGCCTTACTCTCGTCGTCTACATACTGTACAGGAGCTGATATACCGCCTGGTTTCAGGGTATCGAGCATGAGCACGATATCTCTTTCAGAAGGCTGGTCCAGCTGGTCCATGGTGATCAGGGTACCGCCGCTTACATTATTCTGCAGCATACCACCGGTAAATTTAGACATCGGCTCATCGCTGTATTTGTTTACAGCGTCGCCAAAGCTCATTTTACCGTTTACGATATTTTGACGGATGCTATCCAGTTTAGTCTTTGCTGCAGCAATGTCTGCCTTGCCAACGTTTGGTTTGAGCAGAATGTGCTGTACGGTGATGTTATCACCCTGGCGTTTCAGACATTGAATCAGGTGATAACCGAACTGGCTTTTTACAGGAGAAGAGATCTCATTTTCTTTGAGCCTGAAAGAAGCTGCGAGGAACTCAGGATCCCACTGTTTGTCCGTACGGTTCAGGATGTAGATACCATTGTTTTCCTTGGTACCTGGATCCTCAGAGTAAAGGATAGCCAGGCGGCCGAAGTCGGCTTTCTTTTCCTGTACATCTTTTTTGAACCCGTTCAGGCGGTCGATGGTGTATTGTTCCATCTCTTTGGTTGCCTTTGGAATGATAACCAGCTGACCGATTTCCAGTTCAGACTCATAGAATTTGAGACTGTCTTTAGGAATCCCGTCGAAATATCTTTTCACCTCAGAAGGTGTTACTTTCACAGCGTTGGTAATCTTGTCCTGCATAGCCTTGGCCAGCAGCCCTTCTTTGATAGGCTGGCGGAAGCGCTCACGCAGCTGGTATACGGAATAACCGGTTACTTCTTTCATTTTCTCACGGCTACCGTACAGCTGTTCGAAGTAACGGATACGATTGTCGATCTGACCATCTACATCAGATTCACTTACTGGCAAGCTGTCTCTTTCTGCCTGAATCACCATTACTTTCTGGGCAATGATCTGTTCCATAATGGTACAGGCCGCATCAGGAGGCAGGTTACCGTCCTGAATCTGGCGCTGCATATTCACCAGTTCCCCTTCTACATCAGAGCTCAGGATGATCTTATCTCCCACAATAGCGGCAATTTTGTCCGCCACCATTCGCTGCTGCGCCGAAGCAACCTGACCGAGCAGCATCACACCTGCAGAAAAAGCCAAAAATTTATTCATATTATTTAATAGCACAGTGAGTCTCAAAAATAACCAAAAAATAAGCCGCATAGGAGCGGCTTATTTTTTTAACAAAATTTTATTGCTGTAAAAGCCTTGTGCAGGCTGCATTAGAGCGTACGTTTAACTTCTACTTCTTCGAAACCTTCCACGATATCGCCCACTTTCAGGTCGCTGTAATTCTTGATACTCAGACCGCACTCCATATTGGAAGCAACTTCCTTCACATCGTCCTTATAGCGTTTCAGAGAGGCAAGTTCGCCAGTGTAGATCACAATACCTTCACGTACCAGGTTGACACGGGTGTTACGCGTGATCTTACCATCCAGTACAAAGCAACCTGCAACGGTAACCTTGTCGAAACGGTAGGTTTCGCGGATTTCCACGTTTGCCACCACTTTCTTCTCGATCTTCGGTTCCAGCATACCTTCCATCGCGCTCTTCAGTTCATCGATAGCGTCATAGATGATGGAGTAAGTACGGATTTCGATGTTTTCTTTCTCTGCCAGTTTGCTAGCCTGAGAAGAAGGACGAACCTGGAAACCAAGGATGATCGCATCGGATGCGGTAGCCAGCAATACGTCGGATTCGGTGATCTGACCTACGGCCTTGTGTACCACGCTCACCACGATTTCTTCGGTAGACAGTTTCTGCAGGGAGTCGCTCAGCGCTTCTACAGAACCATCGAAGTCACCCTTGATGATAACGTTCAGCTGTTTGAAGTTGCCCAGTGCCAGACGGCGGCCAATTTCATCCAGTGTAATATGTTTCTTGGTACGGATACCCTGTTCACGTATAATCTGTGCACGGCGGTTTGCAGTTTCCTTCGCTTCAGATTCATTTTCAAACATTCTGAATTTCTCACCGGCCTGTGGTGCACCGTTCAGACCCAGCACCTGTACAGGAGTAGATGGGCCGGCAGCATCCACACGCTGACCGCGTTCGTTGAACATTGCTTTGATCTTACCGAAGTTAGAGCCGGAAGCGATGGTATCGCCCTGGCGCAGGGTACCGCTCTGTACGAGCAGGGTAGCTACATAGCCACGACCTTTATCGAGCGAGGCTTCGATCACGCTACCGGAAGCTTCCCTGTTCGGGTTAGCTTTCAGTTCCAGCAGTTCTGCTTCGAGCAGGATCTTTTCGAGTAATATGTCGATATTCAGACCGCTTTTCGCTGAAATTTCCTGGCTTTGGTATTTACCACCCCAATCTTCCACCAACAGGTTCATACCTGCCAGTTGTTCCTTGATTTTTTCAGGGTTGGCACCATCCTTATCGATCTTGTTGATCGCAAAGATCATTGGCAGGCCAGCAGCTTGTGAGTGGGAGATTGCTTCACGCGTTTGAGGCATGATAGCATCGTCCGCAGCGATCACGATGATTGCAATATCCGCAACCTTGGCACCACGGGCACGCATCGCGGTAAACGCTTCGTGACCTGGGGTATCGAGGAAGGTAACGCGCTTGCCACCTGCAGTAGTCACCTGGTAAGCACCAATATGCTGGGTGATACCGCCGGCCTCGCCGGATACTACGTTTGCATTACGGATATAGTCAAGTAATGAAGTTTTACCGTGGTCAACGTGACCCATGATGGTAACGATCGGTGCTCTTGGTACCAGATCTTCTTCATTATCATGAATTTCTTCTTCTTCCATGTCGTCGGATTCATCTACACCGATGAATTCCACTTCATAGCCAAACTCGCCAGCTACCAGTTCGATTACTTCCGCATCCAGACGTTGGTTGATGGATACCATGATACCCAGTCCCATACATTTTGAGATCACCTCGGCAAAGCTTACATCCATCAGGTTGGCCAGTTCGCTTACAGAAACGAACTCAGTCACCTGTAGCTTGTTGTTTTCGCCGGCCTGATTTGCCATTTGCTCAGCAAGCTCATGACGTTTCTCACGGCGTTGTTTGGCTTTGATGTTTTTGCCACGGCCTCCACCACCGCCCATTTTGGCCATGGTTTCCTTGATCTTGTTCTGGATTTCGTTTTTGTCGATTTCCTTTTCTTCAGGTTTAGCGTTGCGGTTATATCCTCCACCTTGTCCACCTGGGCGATTGCCGTATTGGCCGCCGCCTCCCTGGCGGTTATATCCTCCGCCTTGTCCACCCGGGCGATTGCCACCCTGGTGTCCCTGACCACCTGGACGATTGCCGCCGCCCTGATGACCCTGACCACCCGGACCACGGTTGCCACCCTGGTGTCCCTGACCACCACCTGGGCGGTTGTCACGGTTAGGAGCGGTATGTGGTCTGCTAGGACCACCGCCTGGACGGTTATTATTATTGTTGTTATTATGGCCGCCGTGATCCCGGTTGCCACCGCCACGGTTATCTCTGTTGAAGTTGCGATTACCATCACGGTTACCACCCTGGTGACCCTGACTACCACGGTTACCTTCGCCACCCTTGTTGGCTTCATCACCTGGTTGGATTGGCTCAGGTTTCTTTTCGACAATTATACGCTTACGTTTACGGTTGTTGTCGGCATTATTATTATTGCCACCGCGGTTGAAGTTATTATTGCCTTTGTTATCACGATCTCTCCTCTCCTGATGAACGGGGAGGTCGATTTTACCGATGACTTTAGGACCGGTTAATTTTTCTGCCTGAATATTTTCAATCACGGCAGAACCGGTGTTGTCATCTTGCTCAGATGTAATATCTGCTGCTGCAACTACGTCCATATGCTGTGCGGCCGGCTTAATTGGTTCTTTTGCAGCCGGTTCTTTTGTTTTTTCCTGAGCAGCTGCCGGTTTTTCGGTAGCTGGCGCCTGTTTCTCTTCTACAGCTTTTGGAGCAGTTTTTTCAGCAGCAGGCGCTGTAATTTTTTCTTTTTCTATTGGTTGTTGTTGCACCGGAGTAGGTTTTACTTCTGGTTCGGCAGTTTTTTCTGTCGCTACAGGAGTTTGAACCGGAGGAGTAGTCTGCTGTTGTACAGGAGGTGCCTGTACAGGCTCTTGCGCCTTAGCTACCGGTTCCGGTTGTTTGGCAACCGGTGGTTTCTCTTCCTGCTCAGGCTTTTTGGCCGCTGCAGGCTGAGGTTTTTTATTATGTCTGTTCAGGGCATCGAGGTCTATGGAACCCATGATTTTAGGGCCATTGATCCTTGGTGCATCTTGTTTCTTTTCAGATTGCGGTTCCGGCTGTGGCTTTGTTTCCGGCGCTTTTTCAGCGACAGGGGCTACAGGCGGTTGCTGCGGTTTCACTTCCTCCTTCGCTACTGGCGGAACTTCAGCTACAGGGGCCTTTACAGGCTCTGGTTTAGGTTCAGGCTTTGGCTCCGGTTTTGGTTCGGGCTTGGGCTCGGCTTTAGGTTGTTCCACCTTCGGCTCAGGCTTTGGTTCTGGTTTAGCTTCTGGTTTTGGTACCTCTGCTACCGGGGCTGTGGGCTGCTCTTCCTTGGCAGCTGCTTCTTTTTTCTTAGCGGCTGCTTCTGCTTCTTCTTTTTCCTTCTTCTTCATTGCATCTAACACGCTTCCTTTGGGCAGGGCTATCTGATCGCTTTTGCGCTTGTTAGCCTTGTCCTGTTGGAATTCAGATTGCAAAGCTGTGTACATCTGAGAGGTCAGGCGGGCATTGGGTGAACCGAATCCATCCATGTCATAGCCTTTATTAGAAAGGAAGTCGATCAACGTTTCCTTTCCAATATTAAACTCTTTCGCTGCAGCCAGCAATCGCGGCGTGTTGTTTGTTACTTCAGGCATATTGTAATCTCGGGCCTCCCCTTTTTTCCCGTTTATCAACGGGACTCCTTTTTAACAATTAACAATAACTTAAAAAAAATCCTGTCAAGTAAGCCCACATCCCGGGGAAGTGGTGGTGCGGTCTTACTCTTTGTCAAATTCTTCCTGCAGGATCCTTCTCACGTCCTTTACGGTTTCTTCTTCCAGATCAGAACGACGTACCAGTTCCTCAACAGTCAGGTCCAATACGCTGCGGGCGGTATCACAACCAATACGTTTGAGTTCATCCAGTACCCATTCTTCGATCTCATCTGAGAATTCGGAAAGGTCAATATCGTACTCAGCCTGCTCCTGTTCCTCATCACGGAATACATCTATTTCATATCCCGTCAATTCACAGGCCAGTTTGATATTTACCCCTTTCTTACCGATAGCCAGGGATACCTGATCTGCCTTTAAAAAAACGGATGCGTATTTATTATCATTATCTATTTCCATACGGCTGATACGCGCAGGTGTCAACGCACGTTGGATCAACAATTGAATATTCGCAGTGTAGTTAATGATATCAATATTTTCGTTTCGCAGCTCACGTACTATGCCATGGATACGGCTTCCTTTCATACCCACACAGGCGCCTACAGGGTCTATACGGTCGTCATAAGATTCTACTGCCACTTTAGCTCTTTCTCCGGGCTCACGAACGATTTTCTTAATTACAATCAGGCCGTCAAAGATCTCCGGAACTTCAATTTCCAGCAATTTAGCGAGGAAGGTAGGATGGGTGCGGGAGAGAATGATGAGCGGAGCATTGTTCTTCATCTCCACTTTTTTTACTACTGCCCTTACATTTTCACCTTTCTTGAAATAATCGGTAGGAATCTGTTCAGATTTAGGTAAAATTAACTCATTCCTTTCATCATCAAGCAATAAAACTTCTTTTTTCCAAACCTGGTAAACTTCACCTGTTACAATTTCACCTACCCTATCCGCATATTTCTTAACTAAAATGTTCTTTTTCAGGTCTCCGATACGGGCAGACAAGGTCTGCTTCGCAGCCAGGATGGCCCTGCGGCCAAAATCCATGATCTCAACTTCCTCGTACAAATCCTCACCTACCTGGTAATCCGGTTCTACTAAAATGGCTTCAGAATAAGCGATCTGTGCATTATCATCTTCTACCTCACCATCGTTAACTATGGTACGGCGGCGCAATATTTCCAGGTCACCCTTCTCAGTATTTACAATCACGTCAAAATTCTCATCAGAGCCATATTTTTTACGGAGAAGCGTTTTAAACACGTCTTCTAACACCTTCATTAACGTAGGGCGGTCAATGTTTTCCGCTTCTTTAAACTCCGTGAATGACTCAATCAGATTAATACTAGCCATGTTTTGCTTATATTATATATTTTAAAACACGATGCACACTTTGGTGTGCTTGATTTCGTTAAGGTTTATGTCAGTAGTTTTTTTCTCTTTTTTCTTGCCGATCGTCTCTTCTATCGTCAGTACTTCCTCTGTAGCCGCCAGCAGGGTGCCTTCCTTCTCGGAACCATCCAGCAGGGTTACAGCTACCTTTCTTCCTATGTTCTTTACGAATTGACGGTGCAGTTTCAGCGGTTCGTCCAGTCCGGGAGAGGAGACTTCCAGGGAGAAATCGTTGTCAGGAAATAATGCCGCGGCTTCCAGCCTTGCGTACAAATTGCGGTTGAATGAGACCAGCTTATCTACAGGTACACCATTGTCACCATCCACAAATAGCTTTACATTATTAGTGGGCTTAATCCTGATGTCGACCACAAAATATTCCGGATATTCAGCGAGCATAGCGTCAGCATGCTCCCGGATGCTTGTTATCACTTGTTCGTTTGCCATACAAAAAACGAGAAGGGGACTTCCAGTCCCCTTCGTTAGAATCATTTTCCTATGCAAAATTAGGATTTTATTTTTATCCAAGCACATTTTCTTTAACTTGTACAAAATAATTTAGACAAGGAAATCCACTATCTGTACAGATTACGACAAAATCTAATAACTTCGTGGGGCCGTTTGTTATATGTCAATTATTCACCACATACAACGAATTAATAAAGAATTGATCATATGGCCGGTAGCGTTAATCTTACTGTACTGTATGAATCCGGCAGCAGATGGCAACTTTAGCCTCTGCCCGTTCAAATGGCTCGGATTTACCTGGTGCCCGGGATGTGGATTGGGACATGGCATTCATTATTTATTACATGGGGACTGGAAGAATGCAATCCACCATCACCTGTTAAGCCCCTTTGCTGTTGCAGTATTGTTGCATAGAACTTTTCAGCTTGGAAGATCACAGTTGAGACTTAAAAACCATCATACATGACCGATTTCTCCTTTGCCGTATTACCTGGCGTCGACCAGGAAGAGATCCTGTGGCTACAGGAACTTACCAAAGATTATAGCGAGGACAATAAACGGAAGTTTATTGCCCTATATCAATCCCGCCGCAAAGATCCCCAAACAGTACTCATCTGCTGCCTGCTGGGATTAGTATGCGTATCGGGTATACACCGCTTCATTCTTAACCAGGTGGGAATGGGTATTCTGTACTTATTCACAGGCGGACTGTGCCTGATTGGAACCATTGTAGATGCTGTTAATCACCGCAAACTGGCGTGGGAATTTAATAAAGGAGCTGCTATGGAAGCCGCCAGTCTGTTGAAAATGTATTAAAATATAATAGCGCCGGCACCTGCCGGCGCTATTATATTACCTTAACCCTGTTAAAGGAATCTTAAAATACCCCCCTTTTTCAGCCCCTGAACCGGATTAAGGGCTACCTTTGTTCCATGTTCAAGATTATATTTTTATTATTTATTTGCTATATACTTTACAAGTTCGTATTCAACCTGGTATTACCAATGTACCAGACAGCCAGGCAGGTACGCCGCCAGATGGGAGACATCCAGGACCGTATGCGCCAGCAATATGAACAGGAACAACAGTATTATCAGCAACAACAGCCGAATAATTTCAGCGGCCAGCAACAGGCTAAACCTAAAGTAGATAAGGGGGATTACCTCGATTTTGAGGAAATCAAGTAATTCCTATCTGAAAATGTCTGTGATGGTTCTGGGTGCAAGCAGGTGAATGGTTTGCACACCTACCGCTGTAGCTCCTTCTATATTAGGAAGGGTGTCATCGATAAATAAGGTCTCTTCAGGTTTCAACCCGTTCTCATCCAACACCAGCTGGTATGATTCCTTATCTGGTTTGCGGTAGCCAATCAGGTGGGAATAGTATGTTTTGTCAAAAAAAGCACCCAGCGATGGGATACCCCTGCTCTCTTCCAGAATTTTATTGAAAGCTGCCAGGTGAATGGCATTTGTATTACTCAGCAGGTACAAGTTGTAATGCTGTCTCAGTTGCTGTAATAACTGTAGTCTGCGCAGGGGAAAATCAAGCAACATGGCATTCCAGGCATCAATAATCTGCTGCTCAGTGGTACCCTCGGGGGTATGCTTCAGCATTTCTCTCAAAAACTCCTCGTTACTTACCCGACCAGTTTCCAGATCGTCAAACAATCTATTTCCTTTGAACTGACTGTATAGGCTGGTAAAGTCTGCCACACCCAGATCTGAAAATGCCTTGTACGTTGCCTGATAGTCGATATTCAGAATGACGCCGCCGAGGTCGAAAATAATGTTTTTAATGCCTTTCATACTTTGAATGCTATTGCTGTGCAGTTGCAAATTAATGTCTATGCCGGAAAAATTTATTTATTTTCAGGTTGTTTAACCTGATTCCATGCACCTCGCTTTCAATACCTTGATGTTGTTGGGAACCCTGCAGGGGTTCATCATGTGCGGATTGCTTTTTTACGCTTCTAAAAATAAGTACGCCAACCGGTTGTTGGGCGGATTGATCTTGTGTATTACCCTGGCATGTTTGAATATGTACCTGGGCGGGGTATCCTGGTTGCCTTTTCCAATCCGGTTCCTGTTAAATTTTGTGCCCCTGGTCATTATCATGCCCATTGGTCCATTATTATATTTCTACGTCCGATCAGTTACCGATCCGGATTTCCGGTTGACGCGGCGGGATCGCCTGCATTTCTGGCCAGTGGTGGTGGATGTGGTGCCCCAGTTGACGGCACTGATTTTTGTAGTAGGTGTGGTGACAGGACTGTTCGTGAACAATAACCGCTCCTGGGCTATCTTTATTGATACTTACAATGTGTATGCTGATATTCCCCGCTGGCTGACCATCACTATTTACCTGTTTCGTTCATATCGTTACCTGGAAGGGTTCAACCTCCACAAAGACCAGCTGCAGTGGATGAAGCAGTTTACAGGAGTGTTCCTGGGGTTTCAGGCAGTGTGGTTGCTGTATTTAATACCTTATACGATTCCGCAACTGACTGATACTGTGTTGAATGCGGTAGATTGGTACCCGGTGTATATTCCGATGGTGGGGATGGTGTACTTTTTAGGAATAAAAGGTTTGTTGATGCCCGGGCGGGAAGTAAGGGCTACCCCAGCCCCGTTGGAAGAACGATTAATTACCACAGCCGTACCTCTCCTGCTAAAAGCCATGGAAGAGGATCGGGTGTTTCTGAATCCATCTCTGAGCCTTGGGTTATTGTCAGCGCATACCGGGCTCCCCTCCAAAACTATTTCGGCAGTTTTAAATCAGCATTTGAATAAAAGCTTCAATGAATTTATCAATAATTACCGCATAGCAGCATTCAAAGAAAAGGTATCAGATCCGTCTTTTGAGCATCTTACTATCATGGGCCTCGCACTGGAATGTGGGTTTAACTCCCTCCCTACTTTTCAGCGGGCATTTAAAAATATGGTGGGGATGACCCCAAAAGAATACATCAAAATGACTGATCAAATCCGGATTTGAGTAGACTGGTGGCGGAGATTCCGGTTGTTTTGCAGGAAAAAGACGCTATGAAGTATTTGTTTCTCCTGCTATTCCCCACATCCGTTTTCGCCCAGGTAGTTAACCTTAAAGAGGTAGCCATTCACCCTGGCCAGGGGTTGGAGATAGTCAAAAAAATGATCGCAGCTATTCCTCAGAATTACGATACCAGCAATGTGACAATGGCTGCTTTTTACAAGGAATACATCCGGCTGGCGGATGACACGCTCAACTACAATGAATCCGAGTTAGAGGTAAAGGGTGACCAGTGGAAGGTGACGAAATATGGCCGAAAGAAGATGTTTTCAAACCCTGATTTTCAATTTTATAACTGGATAAGTAATATTGCCAATGCGCCTGCCGGTGCGCTCAGGGAAGATCTCATTAAGCATGTGAATACCAGGTACTCCATATTGAACCCCGGTTATTTCCGATATTATAATTACTATGTAGACTCTTTGCGGGGGAATCAGCTGGTGATAGCAGTGGTGCCTAAAAACAATAACAGGAAAGGGCTTGTGAGTGGACGGTTATATATTGATACCGCGAGTCTGGCGCTGGTGAGGTGTGAGTTGGTAGCCAGTCCTGCGGGGATCAGGCATGTAAATAAACATGGTAGAGGAGGCATCAGGTATACGTTGATGTCTAAGTTTATAAAAGCGTCTATGGATTTTGAGCAGATCCGGATGATGGTTACCTATCAGCAGGAAAATGGGAAGTATTATTTGCAGGAGGTGAAGCGGCATTGGGAAACGGTTATAAATAGTAACAAACGGCATTTAAAAGATGCGCCCTGGCGAGCAGATTTTTCTTTATCAGTAAAATCGAGGGCTTTACAAAAGGATACACTTGTTGCTATCCATCAGCAAAATTTTTCCCGGGCGGATACACTCAGGGGAATGTTGTCCCCCCTCCGCACCTGCTATGATGTTACTTTCTACCACCTGGATGCAGCTATCGACCTGGATCGCCATTTCATTAGCGGGAACAATAAGATCCGCTACAATGTCATATCCCCCTTCGATATAATGCAGGTAGACCTGTATGCAAATATGAAAATCAGGGAAATCCTGTTCCGGGGTCAGTCTTTGACCTTTACCCGCGAAGCGAATGCTGTCTTTATAAAATTTCCTGGAGTACAACCTGCCGGAACCATAGCGGAAATCACTATCTATTACGAAGGTACCCCTCAAATCCCGGATAAAAGCATCAGTATGAACGGCGGTGTCATATGGGACAAAGATGATCTGGGCAATCCCTGGGCGCAGGTAGTCTGCCAGGGTTCGGGGGCTAGCTTATGGTGGCCATGCAAGGATCACTTATCAGATGAACCGGATAGTATGCAGATCTGGATTACGGTGCCTACAGGTTTTTCCGAAGTTTCCAATGGCAGATTACTACGCCAGGTCTCTCTTTCAGATCAGAAAACCAGGTTTGAATGGTCGGTCAGCTACCCTATTAATAATTATAACGTGACCTTTAGTATTGGAAAATATACTCATTACACTGATCAGGGAGTGAATTATTACGTCATGCCTTACCACCTGGAACAGGCAAAAGTATACTTCAAAGAAATTCCTTCGATGCTCTCTTGTTATGAGCAGCATTTTGGTCCCTATCCTTTTGCCAGAGACGGATTTACTTTAGTGGAAAGTCTCTACCCCATGGAACACCAAAGCGGTGTTTGTGTAGGCCGGATTCCCAATGACCCTCATCCCGAATTTGCCTCCGTAGTCTGGCATGAGGCGGCGCATGAGTGGTGGGGCAACAACATCAGCTGCAAAGATATGGCAGACATGTGGATCCATGAAGCCTTTGCCACCTATGCAGAAGGTATCTATTATGGTTGCCGTGATGGCGAAACTGCCGCCCGTGAGTTTTTATACGATCAGCGGGAGCAGGTACAAAACAAACGGCCGGTCACCGGGGTGTACAATGTGAACAACATCTTTTATGATATCAGTGACATGTACACAAAGGGAAGTCTGCTATTGTTCACCTTACAAAACGTAATCAATGACGCCTCGCTCTGGCAGCGGTTACTATTGGCTATTCAGCAACATTTTCGCTACCAGACCTTATCTGCTGATGAGTTGGTGCAGTTTATCTGTGATTTTACAGGAAAAGATTACCATTATTTATTCAATCAATACCTCCATTATACGCGCATCCCTCTTTTGCAATATTCCCTTTCCGAAAAAGGCACTACCCTCACCGTTCGATATCGTTGGGTAGCCGATGTGCCAGATTTCCGGATGCCGGTGAAAGTAAAAAAACTGGGATTTATTTATCCTGGTCCTGAATGGAAAACGCTGGTCCTTCAAAATCAGACAGCAGCGGATTTCGACATAGATGACGAGGAGTTCTATATAGAAACGGAGGAGGTAGAATAAAAATTTTTACCTTAGGTTTGGGTAAATTGAATAAATTTTAAGTAATTTCGCCGTCCCGCAAAGGGACCCGAGAAAGTTTACATATATAATTTCGTTCTGAAAAGAACAGCTCCTATAGCTCAGTTGGTTAGAGCACCTGACTCATAATCAGGGGGTCACAGGATCATGCCCTGTTGGGAGCACAAAAAAAGCAATCTGGCAAGGATTGCTTTTTTTATTTCCCCCTCCTATACTCCTCTCCCCACAAACACAACGCATCCATCACAGGTATCAACTTCTTTCCCAACTCCGTCAATTTATACTCCACCCGCGGCGGCACCTCCGGAAATACCTCCCGCACCAATATCCCATCCCGTTCCAGCTCCCGCAACTGCGCCGTCAATGTAGAATGAGTGATATATTCCAGCTCCCTGCGCAACACGCCAAACCGTTTGGGACACTCCTTCCGTATACTATCCAACAATAACAACTTCCACTTTCCTCCTATCGCCTGCAACGCATTCATCATTGGATTGTCAAAATCAATATTTCTTCCGGGGATAACTGTCTGACTCTTAGTAATAGTATCTTTTTTCATACTTAATACATTCTTCAACACTACTTGATTAACAATCAGGCCCAGCCCAATTTTGTCAACCTAAAAGTAACTCATTATGTCGTATCGTTGGGTGTCGCTGTTGATCGTATGCACTGCCAGTTTTTTATCTGTACTTGATTTATTCATTGTAAATGTTGCCTTGCCATCGATAAGAGAAGGAATCCATGGCACAAATGGAGATAGCCAGATGGTAATGGCACTGTATTTATCAGGACATGCAATCTTCCTTGTTACAGGCGGAAGAATGGGGGATTACTATGGACATAAAAAGATCTTTATCCGGTCGATGTTACTGTTTACCATTGCATCCGGTTGTTGTGCTGCTGCAGGAAATGCAATGCAGTTAAACATAGCCCGGTTTGCACAAGGTGCTTTTGCTGCTTTTATGGTACCGCAGAGTATTGCATTTATTCAATTGTTATTCATAGAACAAAAAGAAAGATCAAAAGCATTAGGTATCTATGGTGCTATTGGCGGTATCGCTTCTGTAATAGGTCAATCATTAGGAGGAATACTGCCGGCAGTGGCTAACTGGCGATGGTTGTTTATCGTGAATTTGCCAATAGGATTGATAGCCGCTATTATAGCAAACTATTGGTTGAAAGAACCAAAGCAAACTGTAAAAGGCAAACCGGATTATACCGGCATATTGTTACTCAGTGGAGGACTAATGGCATTGATCTATCCACTTATCAGGGGAAGAGAAACCGGTTGGCCGCTGTGGAGCATAGCATTAATTCCTGTATCATTTTTATTGTTGATAGTTTTTACAAATAGCCAGCGTAAAAAGGGAACCCTCATAGATTTAAAACTATTTCGTAACAGAGATTTTAATATTGGCCTCGGTACAGTCATTGCATATTTCATTGTGCAGGATTCTTATTTTTTCATTAATACCCTGATGCTACAATCAGGAATGGGACTGAGTTCCATCATCACAGGATATTATTTTGTAGCACAGGGAATCGGGTTTGTCATTGCAGCACTTTATTCTATAAAATTAGTCGCATTGTATGGAAAAAGAGTATTGCAAACAGGTGTATTATTGATGATTGTGATGTTATGCATGCATATACTGTTCATAAAAACTACAGGTTATTTATTTGTAGCTATTTTATTTTTATATGGATTAGGATGTGGAGCTGTATTACCATCGCTATTGACATTGGCATTGAGAAAGATACCATTGTCCCTGGCAGGTACTGCTGCTGGTACTTATGTCACTTTTCAACAAATATCTATCGCATTAGGTGTATGTATTACAGGTGGTTTATTTTTACAAATATCAGGTGATGTGCCCGGTTGGCAACAATGGTTACATGCTTATAGATGTGCTACAGGCATGAATATTTTCTTCCTGCTGCTGGTGAGTTACTTATTAAGCAAATTACACTAACTTAAGGGTGTATTTCCCCTGAATGATTGTTGAAAAACTATTTTATGATGACATTAGAAAAAGCCATTGAAATAGCTGTAATAGCTCATCAAGGCCAGAAAGACAAGTACGGAGCCCCTTACATCGAACATGTATTAAGAGTCATGAATATGGGCATTACACCCGAAGAAAAAATTGTGGGTGTGCTGCATGATGTAGTTGAAGATACAGACTGGACTTTTGAAATGCTCGCTGCTGAGGGATTATCGCCTGTACTAATTGAAGCATTAAGAGGTGTTACCAAATTATCAGAAGATGAAGACTATGATCACTTCGTAAATCGTACCTTGCAAAACCCACTGTCATGTGCCGTGAAAATGAACGACCTCACGGATAATATGGATATAAAACGCATTCCGGAAGTAACTGAAAAAGATGTAGCCAGGCTCAATAAATACCTGAAAGCTTACCGGAAAATAGCAGCCAAGAGAATTGGTAATTGAGCATGCAACTGTATTACCCTAATAGAAGGCAAAAACAAAATCAACTACTCCAATAACTCGCTCAACCCTTCCCGCTCAAAAATAACCCTGCCAAACTTCAGATCAGACCATCCCCTATCCAGCCGATACGAATTCACTGGCACCCCCTCCTCTATCCCTGCCCGTAACTGGTACGGCTCATATAAATCCAAAGGTAGTAAGCCTTGAAGCTGGTACAAATGCGTAGAAATGATAAACTGACACTGCCTAAACTGGCTCAACCCTTTAATTGTAGTAAACGTTACTTCCATCGCATCGTCTATATTCGTCCCTCTGAATATCTCATCAAAAATTGCAAAACACCGCTGCCCCGCCTTTGCCTGCAACGCCGTGTTTTTAAGGTGTACAATCTCCTGCATAAAATGACTAAATCCATTCTTCAGATCATCTGTCACATTAATGGCCACCAATACCTGGTCATAAAATGGTATCCGGCAATTTTCTGCTGGTACTGCCAGTCCTAAATGCCCCAAAACCACACAAAGCCCTATTGCCTTCAGCGTAGTCGATTTTCCCGACATATTTGGCCCTGTCAATACGATCATATTACTGGTCGTTTGCAGGTTATTTTTGACCGGGTTCGTCACCAATGGATGCCAGAATTGCGCTATTACAAAATCATCAGCAGAAAAAGACGGAATAGTGAACCCATGCTTGCGCGTACCCATCGCCAGCGACCACCATGCCTCATATTCGAACAGCGAATCCCAGAACCTGCCGGTAAGGTTCCTTTCCCTACACACGACCAGCTTACGGGCAAAAGCGAATGTCTGTTGAAAGGTGAGCTCCTTAGGCAGTTTGTCTATCTCCAATGCCTCATACAATTCCTTTGCCGGCCCTGCAAAATCCTCCAGTAATGGAGTGCTGTGCAATGGGTGCAGGTACTTTCCATAAATATTCCTAAGCAGGCGAATCGTTTGTAAACACCTCCCCTGCAACTGGTACTTATCCTTCCCGAAATACTGAGAAAGAGAACTCTCAGGCTGCTCAATGTAGGTGGTGAACTGGTACACCTCCTGCAAGTCGGCCTTATGATAGGTAAACCCTTGTATCCGCTCCCAATAAAACAGGAATGCCTGTAATAGCTGCTGTCGTTCCAAAGCGGCAGAAAGCGACAATCGCGGGCCGGAAAAGATCTGGTACAGCCGTTCACTGGATGAAGGGTGTATGGTATAGTCAAATAAGCGGATGATCTCTTTTTCTATAAAGGGCATACAGTCATTGGGTTATTGACATTAAAAGTAATATTTAACTCCCTTAAGGTTATGTTAAAGCCTATAGAGAAAATAACTGTATCGTCTCTATACCATAACCATAGCGCTTTCCCGGAGGTATCCCGTATATAAGCCGTATATAAACCGTAGATAAGCCGTAGATATCCCGTATCTATATAGATACGGGATATCTACGGCTTATATGCAAATTACCCTGGGGTTACCTCAATAGTTGCAGGCCAGATACACTATACCTGAACGGGATGTAATATCTTTACTCCCTAAACCAGATCAATGCAGAAAAGCAGATTTATAGCCATCGAAGGATTAGATGGGGCAGGAAAATCGACACAGATTAACTTATTGACCAATTACTATCACCAGCAGGGCATAGAAACCCGCTTCGTACACTTCCCAAGAAGTCAGAACGGAGGTGTATTTGGCGACCTGGTAGCCAAATTCCTGCGCGGTGAGTTCGGTGACGTGAAAAATGTACACCCCCAGCTGGTGGCCCTCATTTTTGCAGAAGACAGGAAAGACTTTGCCAGCACCATCAATGAATGGCTGGCCAGTGGCTATACTGTATTAGTAGACAGGTATGTGTTGTCCAATATCGCCTTTCAGTGCGCTAAACTGAGCACAGAGGCCGAAAAACAGGAATTACGGGACTGGATCAATATGTTCGAATATGAGTACAACCGTATTCCCCAGCCGGATCTCTCTGTTTTCCTGGATGTGCCTTTCTCCCACACCGAGCAGGCCCTGACCAAAAGAAGGAAAAATGAAGACCGCAGCTACCTGAACGGTAAGGAAGACATCCATGAAAAGGATTTCTCCCTCCAGCTCGCGGTAAAAAAAGAATACGAAATCCTGGCAGATACAGACCCTGCCATTACCAAAATAGTGTGCTATGATGAGGCAAACCGGATGCGGCCCATTGCTGATATCCACGCCAGTATCATAGCCAGCCTTGAACAACTGATATAAAAAGAAGGAATTATGTCCATTACATCCACAGCAGAACTAACCGGCATGCAGGCCATCAGTGAAGTAGCCGGCAAAGTGTTACAGCAGATGCGCCAATATGCCACCCCAGGCATGTCTACGAAAGAACTGGATGAGTATGGCGGGGCCCTGTTACAACAAATGGGCGCCAGATCAGCACCAAAAATCACTTATGGATTCCCTGGTTTTACCTGCATCAGCGTGAACAATGAAGTTGCCCACGGCATACCCTCTGCTCAAAAAATATTACAACCCGGCGACCTGGTGAATATTGACGTATCCGCAGAACTGGCCGGATACTATGCCGACAATGGCGGTTCTTTTGTTTTAGGAGAAGATATTCATCAGCATGCACATCTTGTCAAAGCCTCTATCGAAATTCTGCACAAAGCCATCAGCAATATCAGCGATGGCATCCGCCTTGCCCACATCGGCCGCATTGTAGAAGATGCCGCCAGGGAAAAAGGGTTCAGGGTCATCAGGAACCTGGTCGGCCACGGCGTAGGCAGAAGCCTGCACGAGGCACCAAGAGAGATCCCTAATTTCTATGACCGGTTCAACAGAACCCGTTTCCGCAGCAATTCTGTGGTAGCGATTGAGACCTTTATTTCTACCGGGGCTAACTATGCTGAAACATTGGGGGATGGCTGGACACTGGTGACCAAAGATGGTAGTTTCGTGGCTCAGCATGAGCACACTGTGCTCGTAACGAGTGGGGAGCCTATTATTTTGACTGCGTCAAATGGAATATAGGGTCTTCACGGATAGCCTAAAAATTGGCATAGATTATACATTCAAAAATTAGAATGATTCTCTAATATAGCTGACAATAATTGGATATCCAACTATACAACCAGATGATATCACTCATTGGTAAAATACTATTGTTATTTTATTTCGAAGATGTAGAACTGCGTTTCTTCTTTGTCTGAGAAATTATTGTCAGCTACACAAATAAGGCTTCTGTGGCCGTTTGGCAGCCGGGGGCCAAAAGTCATGCCTTCTACATTATCCACATAGGTATGCAGACTTTCAAAATTGAACAAAGGCTTTTTGACTACAGGTGTAAAGTGCGTATCTGTTTGCAAAGACTGAATAGACGATACATCTGTAGCATGGGAAAGGTCCGCCTTGTAGAGGCGGATAGTACAGTTCTTTACCCCGGTGGAAAAAGAACGTTCCATAATGAGCAATTGGTTTTCTGAGACGACGAGGATATCAGGAATGCCATTGATGGAAAATGCATCGGCGGGCACCGGTGCGGCTGCAATAGGCGCCAGTTTGTAGGCAAACTGAGCAATGGGTTGCCTGGTTTGCAGGTTGTATTTGATAATGCGGATCCAGGCGGTGGTATCTTTCAGCCCTGCGCGGGGGCCGTCTTCATAACGGGGTTCTTCCACGCTGACGAACATGTATTTGCCATCGGGGGTGAAGCCCAACCCTTCGAAAGTGCCGTTTTTGCGGGGACCATTGTTGGTCGCCTGCATGTGCATTTGCACGGGGATAGGAAAGGTATCGATGAAATGTCCATCGGGGGATATTTCATATATGGCCGGATCTTTTAGTATAGTGTCTTTGGCGTTCACGATGCGCTCACCTTCACTGCTCCATATAAGGTGAGCAGTGTGTGGGTTGTAACGCATGGCTTCCGGATCTGGTGCCAGGTCTTTTGTAGCGGGAAAAGAATGGCCGTCGCGCATAGGAAGTGTATTCACAGTGGTGAAGATCACCTTATCGCCGTTTACAGGTACCTGTGCGGTGTAGTAACGGGCTGCTTCATGTTCGGATCGGTCGTCGCAAATGAGGTAATATACATTGCGGGCGCTGTCGTAGTCGATGCCTGAGAGCCCTCCTATTGTCGTACCGTTGAAGGGTGTATTGTAAGGAACAACGTGCTTGTGAAGGAGGTTGAGCTGAGATACATCCGAAGTATGCACAGATTGACGGGAGGTACTGCAGGCTGCTAAGAGCAGGCTAAACAAAAGATATTTTCTCATGCGGGCAAAGGTAGTCTGTTTAAACAGCTCTGCCGCGTATTATATTTACGAGGATGGCAATAATCGCCAATACCAGCAAGGCGTGAATCAGGCTGCCTGCAGAGTAAACAAACACGCCCAAAATCCACCCTATGATCAGAATAACCGCAATCAAATAAAGTAAGCCGCTCATATCAAAAAGATTTAGTTAACTTAAGGAATAGAAACTTTGTGCCAGTTAAGCAGCTCTGCTTTGAGAAGTGCTTCTGACAGCGGAATAAACCGTTTTAGCGCCCCGGAATCCTTATACATACTGCATTTGCGGCCAAAAGGCTTTGTAGAACATATTCCCCGGAGGGAGGTAAAATGTACGCTACTGATAAGTGCTTTCCGTCGGCAGTAAGTATATTCATTGCGGACCAGCTCATCAACCACGGTATCTGAAAAAGGCTGGTCGCATTTTTGAATCTAAAGAACACACATTCTTCATTCATTTAAAACTATCAACATGCAATTGAACGAGAAACTGATAGAAGCCCTGAATGATCTGATCAGGATCAATAACGACAGAGTAGAAGGATATCGTAAGGCCATTGATCAGACGGAGGATGCCGATCTGAAAGCACTGTTCCAGAGAATGAAAGAAGAAAGCATTGCATATATAAATCAACTGAATAGCACATTGCAGGATGGGGGCGCCGAACCTACCCACGATACTACTATTTATGGTAAGCTGTACAGGACCTGGATGGATGTGAAAGCTACTTTTTCAGGGCATGACAGACATTCTATTTTGTCTGCCTGTGAGTATGGGGAAAATGCAACACAACGCACTTATGAAGATGTGCTGGGGTCTAATATCTCTATGCCATATAGTATCCGGGAGTTAGTGGCAAATCAGCGCAGGGCGCTGAAAAGTGCGCATGATACTGTACGGACTTATCGTGATCTGGAAAAAGTTGTTCACTGAACAGGTTGTTCATTATAAACATGGTTGTTCTTTTTGTTCAAAATGAAGCGTAATGCTGTTGTTCATTATGGGCAACTTACATTTGAATTCAAAGAATAAGCGGCTACTTATGTTTATAAGTAACAAATTTCAGTAATGGATTTAGGTAAAAATAACAGTCCTGCCTGCTGGCGGGACTGTTGTATTAAGGGGCGAACTGGCGGGAAACTACTTCCGCCTTCGGCAGAAGCAGTTTCCCGCGAGGGCGCAATGCTTGCGGCGGGCTAAGGAAAACATAATCAATAGGCTTTGTCCCAATCCTTCCAGACTGCCTGATACCCGTTATCATTAAGCATTTTTTCGATTGCAGATGGATGACGTTCATCCGAAATTTCAAACTGCTCCAATGAATCAGCATCAATTGTATACCCTCCCGGATTGGTACGCGATCCCGCACTCATAGTAGTAATACCCAGCTGAATCACATGATCCCTGAAGCGCGGAGACTCGCGTGTGGAGAGGCTTAACTCAACTTCAGGGGATAACAACCGGTAAGCGCAAATGAGCTGTACCAGTTCCCTGTCATTCATCACTACCTTTGGCTCCAGGCCGCCGGCACATGGGCGCAGGCGTGGAAAAGATAGACTGTACCGGGTTTGCCAGTACGTTTTTTCTAAATATTGCAAATGCAAAGCAGTGAAGAAGCTATCCGTCCGCCAGTCTTCCAGCCCGATTAATACCCCAAGCCCTATTTTATGAATACCCGCTTTGCCTAAACGATCAGGGGTACCCAGGCGATAATCGAAATTGGACTTACGGCCTTTGGGATGATGTAATTTATAATCCGCTTCATGGTAGGTTTCCTGGTAGACCAATACACTATGTAGTCCCAAAGGGATGAGGGCCTCATAATCTGATTGATCCATAGGCTGTACCTCCATAGAGATATTGGCAAAGTGAGGCCGGATCAGTTCCAGCATTTCTTTAAAATATGCAAGTCCTACCGTTTGCTGGGCCTCTCCTGTTACTAATAGTACATGGTCATATCCCATTTTTTTTATCGCCTTTACTTCTTCCAGTACCTCTGCCCTGTTCAGTGTTTTGCGGGCAATCTTATTGTCAAGGCTAAACCCGCAATAGGTACAGATATTCTGGCATTCATTGCTCAGATAAAGCGGGATGTACAACTGCATGGTATTGCCAAACCGCTGCCTGGTGAGCTGTTGACTCAAAGCTGCCATATCTCCAAGATAAGGCATGGCCGCCGGCGATATCAAAGCCTTGAAGTCTTCAAGTGTACGCCGCCTGCTATGCAAAGCCTGTTCGACATCGGCAGCCGTTTTAGCATAGATGCCTGATTTGACCTGCTCCCAATCATATTGGGAAAAGAGTGATTTAAAATCTGCCATACTTATACTTCATCTAAGAATCCAATAAGGGGACTGGAAGCTACTGCCTGCTTATACACCGGCGCCAGTCCAGCTTCATAAGCCTGTCTGCCTGCCACCACCGCCGTTGCAAATGCCTGGGCCATTGCTACCGGATCGTGCGCTATTGCAATCGCTGTATTAACCAGTACGGCATCGGCCCCCATTTCCATCGCCTTTGCAGCATCTGACGGGCTACCAATGCCCGCATCTACTACGACAGGTACATTACTCTGCTCTATAATAATTTCAAGAAAATCTGCTGTGCGCAAGCCTTTGTTGCTGCCAATGGGAGCGCCCAAAGGCATGACTGCCGCTACGCCTACCTGTTCTAAGCGTTTGCACAACACTGGGTCCGCATGTACGTAAGGCAAAACAACAAAGCCCAGTTTTACCAGTTCTTCTGCGGCTTTTAGTGTCTCAATTGGATCCGGCATCAGGTATCTTGGATCAGGATGTATTTCTAATTTGACCCAGTTTGTTTCCAGTGCTTCCCTGGCTAGTTGTGCAGCATATACCGCTTCGCTGGCTGTACGCACACCTGAGGTGTTAGGCATCAGCTTAAAAGCCTGCAACTGACGAAGCATGTTATCGCCGGTATCATGGATGTCTACCCGCTTGAGCGCTACAGTCACCAATTGCGTTGCAGCAGCCAGCAGGGCCTGTTCCATTAATTGTAAAGAAGAAAACTTTCCTGTACCCGTAAAAAGCCGGGAACTAAATGTATGATCAGCTATTTGAAGTGCCTGCATGTGTGATGGTTTGATAAAGTGTAGATAACAACTGTCGCTTATCGGGCGCATGTGTAATGAGTCCGCTCACGGCAATGCCCTGAATACCTGTACTGAACAAGTCAGGAACATCTTCGGGCATGATGCCGCCAATGGCTATAACTGGTATCCGGACCGGCAATTGAGACAGGATGCGACGAATCCCTTCCAACCCTAGTATTGGACTCAGGTTTTGCTTGGTGGTTGTAAAGCGATAAGGACCCAGGCCTACATAATCGGCGCCATCAGCCACATGCCGTAAAATATCTTCCAATGTATTGGCTGTGCCGCCTACTATTTTATGTGGGCCTACTATACGCCGCGCTGCTGCGACTGTCATATCTTCTTTACCCACGTGTGTGCCGTGTGCGTCCACCATGGCTGCAATGTCAGGATGATCGTTGATGATAAGTGTGGCACCATATGCGTCACACACTTCTTTTGCCAACGTTGCTGTCGCTGTAAGAGTCGGAATATCCGCATTTTTCATGCGCAATTGTATCCATTGACAACCTGCTGCACAGGCCATCCGGATATTGTCAATATGTGAGCAGGTGTTTGTCTGTTGCGAAATGTACTGAATAGGAATCATGATGAGCTGAATGAATTACCTGACCATGCATCACGGATACTGATAAAGTTCCGTAATGCACGTTCCGGGTGTTGCCAGATGGCGCCATGCAGTGCAATGCCATCAAATCGCATTGCCCGGGCTTTGTCAGCAGTATGCTGATTGATGCCACCCAACGCAATGACATTGCCTGTATACCCATCTTTGTTCAACCGGAAGTTGGTATCAAACGCGGATTTATATCCAGCTTTGGAAATACTGTCAAACACCGGACTTAGCAACAATTGATTCCAGAGATTACTCACCAGGGGCAGGGTCATTACACTATGAATACTCGTACTGAGTATGCAACCCAACTGTTGGAACCGAAGCAGCTCTTCCTGCGATACCGATCCCCTGATGGCCTCCCCAAAATGTATCCCCAGCAGGCCATATCGCTCACATAAAATTGGATGATCGGCTATGATGAGGTGAGGATAACAGGATGGATCGGCCCTGAGCAACAGCATCTCATAATCCGCCTCTTCCCAGCCTGGTTTACGTACCAGTATGCTGTCTGCACCTTCCTGTAATAGTTGTGACCAGAGCGTTGTTTCGTGATTGATCTTGCCAGTGTGTGTGATGATCTGTATCAAAGTAATGGTGTTTGATTAAAATATCCCAAAACTGTACCGCGATTATATAACTGTCAGATTATGAGTAAATAGTGCTGCCTTGTTCGCGAAATGCCGTTGCTTTTTCTGCCATGCCGGCTTCCCTTATTTCCTGTGTGATTTTCATGGAGCAGAAATGTGGTCCGCACATGGAGCAGAAGTGAGCCACCTTAGCCCCTTCGGCAGGCAGGGTTTCGTCGTGATAAGACCTGGCTGTGTCCGGATCGAGGGCAAGATTAAACTGGTCTTCCCAGCGGAATTCAAAGCGGGCTTTGCTGAGTGCATTGTCCCTGTGTTGGGCACCAGGATGGCCTTTGGCAAGATCGGCTGCATGTGCGGCTATCTTGTAGGTAATTACGCCTTGTCGTACATCTTCTTTGTTTGGTAGCCCCAGGTGTTCTTTGGGGGTAACGTAGCAGAGCATAGCTGTGCCGAACCAGCCAATCATGGCTGCGCCGATGGCGGAAGTAATATGATCATAACCAGGCGCAATATCAGTCGTCAACGGGCCTAGTGTATAGAAAGGTGCTTCGTGGCAATGTTCCAGCTGCTTGTCCATGTTTTCTTTGATCAGGTGCATGGGCACATGGCCGGGGCCTTCGATCATAACCTGTACGTCGTGTTTCCAGGCGATTTTAGTGAGTTCGCCCAGGGTTTCCAGTTCTGCGAATTGTGCGGCATCATTCGCATCGGCAATACTACCGGGACGTAAACCGTCGCCTAATGAGAAAGAGACATCATAGGTTTTCATGATTTCGCAGATCTCTTCGAAGTGGGTGTACAGGAAGTTTTCCTGGTGATGTGCCAGGCACCATTTGGCCATGATGGAGCCGCCGCGGGAGACGATGCCCGTCATACGATTGGCGGTGAGTGGAATGTAGCGCAGTAGTACACCGGCGTGAATGGTGAAATAGTCTACACCCTGTTCTGCCTGTTCGATAATGGTGTCACGAAATATCTCCCAGGTAAGGTCTTCTGCTTTACCATTTACTTTTTCCAATGCCTGGTAAATGGGAACAGTGCCGATAGGAACGGGGGAATTGCGGAGGATCCATTCACGTGTTTCATGAATGTTTTTGCCGGTGCTGAGGTCCATGATGGTATCAGCACCCCAGCGGCAGGCCCACACTGCTTTTTCCACTTCCTCTTCAATGCTGGAGGTAACGGCGGAGTTGCCGATATTGGCATTGATTTTTACGAGGAAGTTGCGTCCTATGATCATTGGTTCACATTCTAAGTGATTAATATTGGCAGGGATGATGGCTCTGCCGGCGGCTACTTCCTGCCTCACGAATTCTGGTGTAATATGTTGTTGTGCGGCGCCCTGGTTTTCACGGATGGCGATGTACTCCATTTCGGGGGTGATGATGCCTTTGCGGGCATAGTGAAGCTGTGTGGCATTTTTTTGCGGCGCCCATGCTGCGCGTAGTTTTGGCAGCCCTTTGTGTACGTCAATCTCAATAGCCGGATCGGTATAGGGGCCACTGGTATCGTATACAATAACAGGTTCATTCGGTGTGGTTTCTCCCTTACTGCCATGCAGGCGTGTAGGTGTTAGCATTATCTCTCTCATGGCAACGCCATTGATGTAGATTTTCCTGGATGCGGGTAGTGGATTGCGTGAAATGTTTTCGATTTTCATACAACAAAAATGATAGGTGAAGAAATGGGAAGTCTTGCTGCGAGGGGATTCCCTGCAGTGCACATAAATTTTTGAATGGAAAAATTAACCTCCCTGTGTAGCGCGGATGATAGTAATACTATCTGCGGTTTGCAACACATGTTGCGGCCATGCGGGCTTAGGGATTACCTCCCTGTTGATGGCAACGGCCAGTCCTTTGTCAGATGGTAATTGAATAAACTGTAAGAGTGCAGCGATGGTTGTTCCCTGCTGCACCGCATAAAGTTTATTGTTTACAGTCACTTCCATGAATGCATGAATTAAGGTGAAACAATAAACTTTAAGGATGGTAGAAGATGTGAGGATTCAGATACTTTCCCTACAGCAATATGGGCTGTGAAGGTACTTTTCCCTACGGCAGTATGAGCTGCGTCAGGTCCTGAGGGTCTCATCTCAGCTTTCCGGGTATGATGGCCTGGAAAACACCCCTAAAGTGAGCATAAAGGTAGGGGAAAAAGTCCATATCTTTGAGCATATGAAAAATAGCATTTTGCTGGTGGGTATGATCACCTTCTTTTCATTTGCCTGTCATCAGCCGCGTACATCTGCGAAGGAGGAGGCTGTTGTAGATACGCCGGCATATGCGCCTGCTGTGGATACTACGCCTGCGATTGTAGAAGACTCAACGGTTACGGTCATAGCCGATACAATTGTGATCGACTCGGCAAAACTGATTGGTAAGTGGTTGCAGCCTGTAACCGGGAAGGATAATGAGTGGCAGGGTATGGAATTGAAGAAGAACAGGAAAGCGATCGCGATCAACATGTATTCGCTGGTGTATGAAAAATGGAAGTTACAACATGATACGTTGTTATTGTGGAATCATGCAGAAGGAGTAAAATCATCGGATAGTACAAGAACCATAGATACTGCTATTATCAGGGATCTCACAGATACTTCGCTGGTATTGTTCCCTGTGAAAGCCGCAGAGGGGTATCTTGAAAAATACAGGAAAGAAAAGGGAGGGAAAAAAGTGAAGTCACGTAAGTAAGTTCACGAATCTCCCTCCGGAGTTTATCAGCTATACATTTGCCATAAGGTGACAGCGAGGGCTACAACGGCCATGAATATACCGGCAGTAGCGACCTGCATATCGTCAATACTCTTACGGGCTTTTATATCTGACAGTCCACCCATGATGATGGCTGCAATAGCAAAGACAAGACCTGTTTTGGGGTTTCTTGCCACGAATGCATATACAGCGGAAGATACGCCTGCGAACAGGGAAATGAAGCAGGCAACTTTAGTGGACGTGGAAGAGGTGGTGTGCTGTTGCATATATTTATTGATTTAAAGGTTTGTCAAATGGTGCTTTGAGTAATGCCCCTATCTGTTGATACCTTTCGTCCTGGTATTCATCCAGTCCATACTTCAGTGAAGTGGTATCATTTACCTTCTTAAACGTGCCAAAGAGGCGGTCCCAGATTGAAAATATATTAGCGTAATTAGTGTCCGTTTCCGGTTGGAAATGGCTGTGGTGTACCTTATGCATGTCTGGTGATACAATGATCCAGCTCAGGGCATTATCCAGCCATTTAGGAAGGTGGATGTTAGCATGGTTGAACTGGGACATGAATACAGAGATGGTTTGGTACAGGAATACCATCCAGATGGGAATACCCATGGTGATGACAGCAACAAAGAGCGCGACGACGCGGAAGATGCTTTCTATGGGATGGTGCCGGAGGGCGGTGGTAGCATCTACAGCGGTGTCGATGTGGTGGATTTTATGAAAGTGCCACATCCAGGCTATTTTGTGCTGGATAACGTGAACGAGGTAAGCCCCGATCAGGTCCATCATGAGGATGGCGAGAATGGCGTGCAGCCAGTTAGGTAACGGTATAAGGTAAAGAAGGCCAAAATGGTTGTTGGATGTAAATGTGCATGCTTTGACGATCAGGAAGGCGAGGGTAAAGTTCACGACGGCGGTGGTAAGGGTGAAGAAGAGGTTGGTGCCGGCGTGGCGGTAGCGGTTGGATTTAAAATATATTCTGGGGAAAGCGCCTTCGAAGAGCCAGAGGAGGACCAGGCCACCCACAAGTATTGCGGTGCGGTAGTAAGAAGGAATGTTATTGAAGAACGATTCCATATACGGGAATTTATTTATGGGTCAATGGCTATATTAAATTACGAAATATTTGGGGAATAAAAAGGCTGAAAGTGGCTGTGGGACAATAATTTAGGCAGACTTATGTGGGTGATGGGGTTATGTATTAAAAGAAAATTATTCATCAAGTGAAAAAGTCACTTCCGCCTTCGGCAGAAGTGACTTTTTCGCGATTTGTTTTATTTCTTCCGGCGGTAGCCGGAAGAAATAAAAACAGTTAGTTATTTAGCATCAGCGGCATTACCAGCATCAGCAGATCTTCATTTTCTTCTTTTTCAGAAGGTTTCAGGATACCTGCTTTGGTTGGTGTAGACAGCTCGATTGTAATTTCATCACCTTCTGCAGCGTTCAGCATTTCAATGAGGAACTTCGCATTGAAAGCAATCTGCATATCATCGCCGGTGTAGGAGCAGCTCATGCGCTCATTACCTTCGAAAGAGAAATCCACATCCTGCGCAGAGAGTTGCAGTTCACTACCGGTAATGCTCAGGGCTACCTGGTTAGTGCTCTTGTTTGCAAATACACTTACACGTTTCAGTGCGTTCTGGAAATCACTTTTCACCAGGGTAAGGCGATAAGGATTATCCTTTGGAATAACCACTTTGTAATCGGGGAAACGGGCATCGATCAGGCGACAGATCATCTGTGCACCATCGTGTGTTACAAAGAAGTGATTCTGGCTATAAGCGATCTTGATTTCGCTATCATTGTCTGGCAGGGCTGATTTCAGCAGGTTCAAAGGCTTTTTAGGCACGATGAAGGTCTCTGCTTTAGGGCATTCCACGCCAGTTCTTACATATTTCACCAGGCGGTGAGCATCGGTAGCTACAAAAGTGAGGCTGGTTGGCGTCAGTTCGAAGAACACACCTGTCATAGCAGGGCGCAGGTCATCGTTACTCACGGCAAACAGGGTTTTGTTGATCGCTGTTACCAGTGCGGTAGAGGTCAGTGTAAAGGAGGTAGTATCATCTGCTGCCGGCTCTTTCGGGAAGTTTTCCGGATTTTCGCCCATCACCTTGTACTTACCATTGTCGGATGTGATTTCAACCGCGTAAGAGTTCAGGTCAATGTGGAAAGTCAGTGGCTGATCAGGCAGATTTTTCAGGGAGTCCATCAGGATTTTGGCCGGAATACAGATACGGCCGGTTTCCTTGGCTTCTACCTCCAGCTTCACTTTCATAACAGTCTCCAGGTCTGTAGCAACTACTGTTAGTTCGTTCCTGTCAATGATGAAAAGGAAATCTTCCAATATAGGCAATACCGTATTGGAGTTGATAACCCCGCTGATCTGCTGCAATTGTTTTAATAAAGTAGAGGAAGAAACGATAAACTTCATGTTGATATGTTGTTATTATGCTTACTAAGGAATTGCCGCTGTGAAGGCGGTGAGGTTATACAACCTGAGCAAACAAAGATAGAAAGAATTGTCAATCTACGAACAGCGTTAGAATCAAGCATTCTATAGCTTTTTTCCACATGAAACCTGCATGGGTATGTGGAAAAGACCTATGTCAATGTGTACTCTTCTATAAACCATGCTACATTATAACAAAATGTTATGTTAGATAACATGCGGTAAAATGGTTGTTTTATTGAATTAAATTAAAAATAATGGACCTAATTTGGAATGTTATGAAAAAATCCGGCATTTGTTTTAAATGAGTTGCATATCCGTTAGCTTTGCGGGCGCAAAAAATCTATTAAACACTAAAAAATCTTTTGGGTTATGAAACTGTCTCATTTAGCCGAAACGTTGATCGGGTCTGAAATTATTAAGCTGGCCGGTGAGATAAAGGAGAAGCAGGCCAAGGGTGAGAAAATCTACAATTTTACGATTGGGGATTTTGACCCCAAAGTATTCCCCATTCCGGCTGAGTTTGAGCAAGAGATTATTGCTGCCTACAAGGAAGGATTAACTAACTACCCACCAGCAGATGGTATCCTGGAACTAAGAAAGGCAGTAAGCGAGTTCATTGCCGAACATGAGCAGCTGACCTACGATCCGACCAAAGAGATCGTGATTTCCTGTGGAGGTCGTCCTATCATTTATGCCACTTTTAGAACAATCCTGGACCGGGGTGAAAAGGTAGTTTATGCTACTCCATCCTGGAACAATAATCACTATACTCACTTCCTGGAGGCTGAACACGTAGTACTGGAAACCAAGCCGGAAAATGACTTCATGCCAACAGCAGCTGAACTGAAACCTTTGCTGAAAGGTGCTACCCTGCTGGCGCTCTGCTCTCCGCAGAACCCAACCGGTACCGCTTTTGGCAAGCAGCAGCTGGAAGAAATCTGCGACCTGGTCATTGCTGAAAACAAGAGCCGTGGCGCTGACGAGAAACCACTGTACATACTGTTTGACCAGATGTACTGGGTACTCACTTTCGGTCAGACTCACCACCACACTCCTATTGGGCTGCGTCCTGAACTGAGAGACTACACTATCTTCATAGATGGTATGAGTAAAGCTTTTGCCGCTACCGGTGTAAGAGTGGGCTGGGCACTGGGACCTGCACACGTAATTGGCAAGATGAAAGCCATCCTGTCTCACGTAGGTGCATGGAGCCCTATGGCAGAACAGAATGCTGCTGCCCGCTACCTGCGTCGTAAAGATGAAGTGAACACTTACCTCAAGAGCTTCAAGGCTGAAGTTGAAGAAAGGCTGGAAAAGATCTATGAAGGTTTCGATGCGCTGAAAAAAGCGGGTCATTCTGTAGAAGCAATTGCTCCTCAGGCTGCTATTTACCTGACCCTGAAGATCGATCTGAAAGGCAAGAAAACAGCTGATGGTAAAGTACTGGAAGATCAGGCTGCTGTAACATCTTACCTGCTGAACGAAGCGAAACTGGGCCTGGTTCCTTTCTATGCATTCGGTGCAAGCAAGCAGTCACCCTGGTATCGCCTGAGCGTAGGTACCTGTGTAAAAGAAGAAATTCCAGCTATGCTGGCTACCCTGAAAGCAGCGCTCGAGAAACTGAGCTAAGTTTTTAGAAGATATTTTGTATGGCAAGCATTACAAATTAAAAGGCCGTCCTGCACCCCAGCGGGACGGCCTTTCTTTATAATATTTCTTTATAAAACAAAAGCTTCTGCCTTATGGCAGAAGCTTTTGTTTTTAGGGGGATAAAAGGCAGCCTTAGTGGCGATCGGGACCTGGGCGGTCGTCTCTGTCGTTACGGTTGTTATTCCCTTTCTTACCATGATCCTTCTTCCACTGTGCGTGCTGAGGATGTCCCTTGCTCTCGAAATATTTTTCTTCCTTGCTGTCACGGATCGGTGTCTGGTCGTGTTTACCCTTGAACCCACCATATTCCTGGCGGTATCTGGCAGCATTCTGATAAGGTCTGTTATCGCCATTGATCACTACCTTGTGCGCAGTATACAGATCCACATTGCGGTACCGGGCAGGTAAGGTTTTCGCTCTTACCCAACTGTTGCCATTAGGATATACATATACCTTGTTTGGTACATCATAATAACAATCAATGTCTGGCAGGTAATAATAATCTACGTGGTCATAACCGGTAGGACCCCATGCCGGCTGTGCACCAATATTGATAGAAACATTTACCTGGGCTTTACTGGCTACAGTGAAACCTATCACTGCTACTAAAAGGAACATTAACTTTTTCATATAGATCGATTTGCCTGATGTAAGGCAAAAGGAATGCCTTAAGCGCACAAATCTCATTTATTGAGATGTATAGTCGAAATGTGTCGGCTAAACCAGAAATTCTCCTGATAAACTGTCTTCCTGTAACAATTACATATTATGATACATATAACTAGTTGAATTGTAGTTGAATAACCCCTGGTCTAACTTTTTGACTTTTTAGTTCGAAAAGTTAATCAATTGTTAAAAGACACCATTTCTTCTCTATTTGCGTAAACTTTTCTACTTTTGACTTCGAAACTAAAAAAGTCAAAAAGTTAATGATCGCAGAAACCAAGGATGAAATGCGGGATAAGATCCTGGATGCAGCGTTAAAGAGATTCTCTAATTACACTGCTTCCAAGACTACCATGAATGAGATTGCGGACGATCTGCATTGTTCAAAGGCTTCGTTATATTATTATTTTTCCGACAAAAAGAGCCTGCATTTTGCCGTGCTCGAAAAGATCGGGGAGTATTTCATATCAGAGCAGGAAGCAGAGGCGGAGAAAGACCTGCCTGCCACCAGCATTCTCCTGAACCTCCTCGAAATAAAACGCCAGTTTGTACTCAAATACTGTCGCCTGGAAATGTTCAAGATCCTGAATGATAATAGTGCAGAGACCATTCGTGCCATGACTATCATAAAAGAAAGAGAACTGGCCATGATGACCCGCATCATGGAAAAAGGGGTAGCAGCAGGCGAGTTTAAAATAGACAATATCAGTGGCATAGCAGCCTTGTATAGCCAGGCAATGGAGGGATTGCGCTTTTCTGTAATAGATTGCGTCAGTCCTAAATATGATATGGATCCGGAAGAAGTAGAAAAAATTATAGATAAACAGCGGTTACTCACCGAGATATTTGTTAAAGGCATAAAGCAATGAGCATAACATGGGCGTAAAAGAAAGGATCATGGAGACGGCGCTAAGGATGTTCCGGCTATACGGCATCAAAAGCGTAACGATGTTTGACATTTCAAAAGAAACCGGCGTATCCAAAAAGACGGTATACGAGCATTTCGAAGACAAGGAAGACCTGGTGCTGGAAGGCATGAAATTCGTACTGAACAGTCACATCGAACATTTCCAGAACTTTCGCCAGCAATCTGCCAATGCCATTGAACAGCTGATCAGAGAAGTGGAATACATGGAGATGATGGGCAAAACAATCAACCCCGTCATGCTGTACGAAATACAAAAATACCATCCGGCTATCTGGAAGCGCATCGAAGAATTTAAGAAGGATTGTGTACTGCAGGGAATCACAGAAAATTTACAGCGTGGCATTGAAGAAGGGGTGTACAGAAGCGATCTGAATATGAATATCATAAGCCGTATGCGGCAGCTACAGCTCGAAACCGTATTCGATCCTGAACAGTACCCGGTCATGCAGTTCGATATGCATGAGGTACTGGAACAGCTGACGAAACATTTTATTCTGGGGGTAGCTACCCTGGAAGGAAGAAAACAGGCAGCACAATATTTAAATATAAACGAAGCATCTACAACCGGCATCATTCATTAAAACCGAATCTGCTACCTAAAAAAGTAATTCAAAGGAACATACGGATGAAAAAAATCATGTTAACACTTGTCCTCCTGGCGGGGATCAGGGCTTCCTATGCGCAATCTGCACTGACTTTACAGGAATGCCTGAAATATGCCCTCGCCAACAATCAGGCCCTGGCCCGCACCAGGCTTGAAGAAGATATGGGGAGGTTCAAGACCAGTGAAGTAAGAGGTCAGGCACTGCCGCAAGTCAATGCCACCGGAAGTTATACCAACAACATCAAGAAACAGGTACTGCCTGTCCCCGGTGAACTCATTGGCGAGCCAGGCAAAACCGTACTGCTCACTGCAGGTGTGACCCACAATCTGGCAGCTTCCGGCTCTGTAACACAGGAAGTGTACAACCAGTCAGTATTCACCGGCCTCAAAGCCGCGAAAGCAGGGGAAGAATATTACCGTATGCAAACCGCGCAGAGTGAAGAAACCGTGATCTACAACGTGACCAGCCTTTACTATGCAGCACTGGTAAGCCGTGAAAAAACCACTGTACTGGATGCAAATATTGACAAACTGCAACAACTGGTAAACACTACTGCTACCCAGGTGGAAAACGGCCTTGCCCGCAAGATAGACCTGGACAGAATGCGTGTAAACCTCACCAACTATAAAACTCAGCGCGTGAATGCGCAAAACCAATTCCTGATCCAGGCCAACCAGCTGAAAATGCAAATGGGTATGTCTATGAGTACTGCGCTGGAACTGCCTGCGACCTCTTTCAAGGAAATCGAAAGCAAAACAGCGACTGCTGCCGATTTCGGAACCGTATCCCTGGACAACAGGATTGAATATAAACTGCTGACCAAGCAGGAGGAACTGCAAAACTATCAGAAGAAAGCGTACATCGCGCAGTTCTACCCTACCCTGCAGTTGGGCGGCAACTATTCTTACAATGGTATCAGCAATAAGTTCGACTTTCTAAAATCCAAATCAGGTGGCTCTACTGCCAGCTGGTACGATATGGCTTCTGTAAGCCTCACCCTGAAGGTGCCCATCTTCGATGGTTTTGCACGCCGCTCAAGGGTAAGCCAGGCAAATGTGACACTGAAAGAGCTGAGCAAGCAGAAAGAAGAAACTGCACTGGCCCTGAACACACAGTTTGAAAATGCTAAACTGCAGGCCCAGAACAACCTGAGCACCATCCGTGCACAAAAGGAAAACGTGGAACTGGCGAATGAGGTATACACCTCTACCCAGAACAACTACAACCTGGGTCTGGCCAGCCTTACAGATCTGCTGGATTCAGAAACATCCCTGACAGAAGCTCAGAATAACTACAACGAAGCATTGTTGCAATATAAACTGGCTGAACTGGACATTATCAAATCCAACGGGAATCTTAAATCCCTGTTGAACTAACACAATCACCTTCTTTAAAACCGTATACTGGAACTATATGAAAAAAATTATTATCTGGACCTTAGTGACCATCGCCGCTGTGATATTGATCATGTGGAAACTGGGTGCCAATAAAAAAGCCAACGAAGCCAAAACCAATTTTGTAAAAGAAAGCAACTCCGGCGAGATACCAGTACTGACTGAAAAGGTGAGCAAAGAAGATTTTTCACAGGGTTTCCTCGCAAACGGGAACTTTGATCCGGTACGTGAGCTGGAGTACCTGGCGGAAACTTCCGGCCGTATTACCAAACTGCTGGTAGACGAAGGTAGCGTGGTGAAACAAGGGCAGGTACTTGCCTATGTAGATGGCGAAATTCTGGGTACGGATCTGCAATCAGCCAAAGTGAACCTGGAACAACTACGGGTAGATAAAGAAAGATATGAAGCTGCCTTCAAAACCGGTGGTGTGACAAAGAAACAGGTGGACGATGCCACCCTGCAATACGAACTGGCACAAACCCGCTACACTGCTGCTACCCGCCGTGTAAGCGATACTTATATCAAAGCACCGATCTCCGGTATCATCAATAAGAAATATATAGAACAGGGTGCTTACCTCTCCGTTGGCAACAAACTGTTCGACATCGTGGATGTAAGCCGCCTGAAACTGGCTGTATCTGTACCGGAAATCCAGGTAGTCTCCCTGAAAGAAGGCGATAAAGTAAAGGTAACGACCAATGTTTTCCCTGAAGTAAACTATGAAGGTAAAATCACCTTCATTGCTGCCAAAGGTGATAATACCCTGAACTATCCTGTAGAAATGGAAGTGACCAACATCAGCGGTAAGCAACTGCGTGCCGGTATGTATGGTACCGCTCATTTCGATATCAAAAATGTAGAGCCAATGATCCTGGTTCCACGTACCTCCTTTGTTGGTGGTGTGAACAGCAACCAGGTATACGTACTGGATAACAATACTGCCAAACTGCGCAAAGTAGTAGCAGGCCGCATTTTCGGCGAAAAGGTAGAAATAAGGGAAGGACTGAATGAAGGTGAAACGGTGATCACTGCCGGTCAGATCAACCTGACAGATGGTGCTAAGGTAACCGTGCAACAACAGGCGAAAGGATAATCAGGACATTCCGGGTAAAAAAAGAAAACAATGAAGATTACAGAAATATCCATCAAGCGACCTACTATCGTAGTCGTGGTATTCACCATCCTTACCTTGCTGGGGGTGATGAGTTATCAGTCACTCAACTACGAGTTGTTGCCTAAGTTTAGTCAACCGGTGGTAACGATTGCTACCGTATATCCCGGTGCTTCGCCTAAGGAGGTGGAAAGCACCATCACCAAGAAAATTGAGGATGCGGTGGCCTCTATGGAAAAGATCAAGAAGATCATTTCCAAATCCAATGAAAGTTTATCTACCGTAACTGTACAGTTGAGTAATGATGCGAATGTGGACATTGCGCTGCAGGATGCTCAGCGTAAAGTGAATGCGATCCTGTCTGATTTGCCTTCTGATGCAAAAACGCCGTCACTGTCTAAGTTCTCTCTCGATGACCTGCCAATTATGACCTTGTCTGCTACCGCTGATATGGATAGCAAACAGTTCTACGACCTGGTAGATAAAAAGATCCAGCCATTACTCTCCCGCCTGGGTGGTGTGGCACAGGTATCACTGATCGGTGGTCAGGAGAGAGAAATACAGATCAACGTAGATCCTCATAAGCTGGAAGCTTATAAGATGTCTATCAATACTGTACGTTCTGTAGTGACGAATGCGAACCTCGACTTCCCTACCGGTAAAGTAAAGACGCTGGATCAGCAGATCCTGATCCGCCTGGCAGGTAAATATAAAAATGTAGATCAGCTGCGTAACCTCGTACTGACTACAACTGATGATGGTACACAGATCCGGTTGAAAGATGTGGCCGATGTACAGGATGCACAGAAAGATGTAGACCGCATTGCACGTGTGGATGGTTCCAGTGCGATAGCTTTGATGGTGCAGAAGCAATCTGATGCGAATGCAGTAACGGTGAGTGAAGAGATGAAAAAAGCAATTGCCGGTATCGAAAAGGATTATGCACCTTATCACCTGAAGATCTTTATTGCGAACGACTCTTCTGACTTTACACTGGAATCTGCCGACTCTGTGATTCATGACCTGATGATCGCGATCCTGCTGGTGGCTGCGGTGATGCTGTTGTTCCTGCACAGCATCCGGAGTGCCATCTTCGTGATGATCTCCATTCCTGCTTCCCTGATAGCCACCTTCATCGGTATGAAACTGATGGACTTTTCCCTGAACCTGATGTCACTGCTGGGTTTATCGCTGGTGGTAGGTATCCTGGTGGATGATGCGATTGTGGTACTTGAAAATATTTACCGTCACATGGAGATGGGTAAAAACAGGGTAAGAGCTGCATTTGATGGAGTGAAAGAAATTGGGTTTACCGTTACCTCCATTACCCTGGTAATCGTGGTGGTGTTCCTGCCGATCTCGCTCACGAATGAAATGGTATCACAGATTGTACGCCAGTTCTGCGTGGTGGTGATGATCTCTACGATGTTGAGTTTATTATCATCCTTCATGATCGTACCGTTGCTATCTTCCCGCTTTGGTAAGCTGGAACATATTACTGGTAAGAACTGGTTTGAAAAATTCATCCTGTGGTTTGAAGGTCAGCTGGCAAATTTTACAGCGTGGATGACAGGTATATTGAAATGGGCGCTGACGCATAAGCGCTGGACGATCCTGGCTGCAATTGTGTTGTTGATAGCTTCCTTCATGCTGGTAGGTAAAGGTTATATCGGGGGTGAGTTTATACCCAAAGGTGACCGCGGACAGTTTATCGTGGTGTTGGAAATGCCAAAAGATGCATCTGTAGAACAGAGTAACCAGGCTACCCGCAAGGCAGAAGCCTTACTCTCCAAACAGAAAGAAGTGACCCGTTTGATTACAACAGTAGGTCAGACCAGTGAGGATGGTTTTGGTACTTCTCAGTCTACCGCCTATAAATCAGAGATCACCGTGATGATGGTAGATGCTGATAAGCGTGCGGAGAGTGCAGATATCTATGCGGCAAAAATGAAAGTGGAGTTACGTAAGGTACTACCGGGTGTGAAAGTAAAAACCATGGATGTGAGCATCCTGGGTACTGCAGAAGCGGCGCCGATTGAGCTGGTGGTAATGGGTTCAGAGCTGGATAGTGCCATGGTGTTTGCAAAAGAGGCAATGGCTGTGTTGAAAACCATCGATGGTACCAGCGATGTGAAGCTCTCTGTAGAAGAAGGTAACCCTGAAATCAATGTAGCGGTAGACCGCGATAAGATGTCAGCATTGGGGTTGACGCTGGAAAATGTGGGTGGTACTATGCAGACTGCTTTCAGCGGTACGGCGGATGATAGTAAGATTAAGTTCAGGCAGGGAGATTATGAGTATGATATCAACATCCGCTTTGATGATTTTGACAGAAAGAATCTGAATGATGTATCAAACATTCAGTTTGTAAATAATAAAGGACAGCTGATCAAGTTATCGCAGTTTGCCACTATTTCTGAAGGTTCCGGCCCAAGTCAGCTGGAGAGAAGGGATAAAAATACATCAGTATCTGTAAAATCTCAGGTGATAGGTGTACCATCAGGTACAGTGCAGGCAACGTTTGCAGCGAAGATTGAGCCACTGCGTAAGCCAGTGGGTGTAAGTTACCTGTGGGCTGGTGATGCGGAGAACCAGGGAGATTCATTTGGAACAATGGGTGCAGCATTGCTGATTTCTATTGTGATGGTGTACCTGATCATGGTGGCGCTGTATGACAACTACATTTATCCTTTCGTGGTATTGTTCTCTATTCCGCTGGCGATTATCGGGGCCTTGCTGGCACTGGCGCTGACGAATAATACGCTGAACATTTTTACCATCCTGGGTATGATCATGTTGATTGGTCTGGTGGCAAAGAATGCGATCATCCTGGTCGACTTTACGAACCAGATGAAAGAGCAGGGACAGAGTACGAACGAAGCACTGATTCATGCGAACAATGCCCGTCTGCGTCCGATCCTGATGACGACGATTGCGATGGTGATTGGTATGTTGCCGATCGCGTTGGCAACGGGCGGTGTATCTGCGACTAAGAATGGTTTGGCGTGGGTGATCATTGGTGGTCTGATCAGTTCTATGTTCCTGACGCTGATTGTGGTACCGGTGGTATACAAGATTGTGGATGGGTTTATGGACAGGTTTGGATGGAATAAGCCTTCTGCTAAGCGATTGATCAGGCAGAGATTGGTGGCGCCTTATGCAGCGGAGATTGAAGAGGCTTCATTGAATTAGTTTAAAAGATATTTAAGATACGTTACAAACACAGTGTAACAGTTGTAGGTTTAAGAAGTGGCCGGAGTAGTCGTACTCCGGCCTTTTTGTTTTTTATTGCGAAAAAATCGCTTTCGCCGTAGGCGAAAGCGATTTTTTCGCGGGCGGCGGTTGGGCCTGCGGCCGGCTGAATTATTTTCTTGCTAAGAGGAGCATGTGTGATACGGGAAATGGTATTTCTTGTAGGTGATCTTCTTCCTGCCGGAAAAGTTTTGTCCTGCCTTCCAGCCTGTTTTCTACAATCCATTCATTCCTGTATGGCTTAGACAACCTATCTACCCTGAAGCCAGCACTTTCCAGTTCCTTTTGCCAGTCGGCGAAGCTCCAGAAACAGAAGGTTTCGTGCATTTCACTCAACCAGTTGTCAGTATAATCTTTTGTGAAAAGGAATTCACAGGCATCCTGCATGCGCAGTCGGCAATAGGTTTGCCCGCCGATTGTGACCCATTCGTAGGCCAGTTTATAGCCCTCCTGGTGGCGGAAATCCTGGGCAAAGCGAATGAACCTGGCACGGGTAGAGAGTTTTTCCAGGGCGGCTGCCAGTTCCTGGTTGTCAGTGATGCCCTGTGGGGGAAGTTTGTTTTCACCATCAGTGTGATCCAGCCAGAGCAACACGATCTCTTCTTTGTTCTCAGGTCCTACCACATCCCTGTTGATCCATACACCGCCGGGAGCCAGTTCCTGGTAACGGTTGGCAATGAACTCACGCAGATCCTGCTCACTGCCATAAGAGGCAATTTCGTGGGTGAGCGAAGAGGTGTGAATGGTATTCATGCTGCTGGCGTCGAATACGAGGCTGGTCACTGCATTTTTCTGGGAAAAGAATACAGACGGATTTGCGAAATCGCCATTGTGCTTACGCTGGTAGCATATTTCAAAAAGGTGGCGCGACACTTCTATGCCATAGAAATCGCATTCATGCAGGCGATCGTCTTCGCATCCCATTTTGATCCATGACCCGGCGGCACAACCAATGTCACCGATGTTTCCGGGTTGTATATACGGCGCTGTTTCCTGGTATTTCAGGGCAGCTATTTCGTCCATTTGTTTTACATAGGCATTGTAATCGCGGGTAGCGGTCAGGTCGCCATCGGCCCCGATAATAGGGTCTTTAAGAATGTGCTGCACCTTCTCTCCTATTTTGTACTGCTTCCAGATTTTGAAAGAGGCGGGATGGATGAGATCTAATACCGTTTTATCCTTTTGCCAGTCCGGAGATTGGGCAATGAGGCGAACAATGTCCCAGGGCAGCGGATGTTCCAGGTTGCCGGTGGTGATATCCAGTTCCGCTGGCAGTACTTTGTAGCCAAGGGAAGTGTACATATCCTTCACGGCTGTACTGCAAATGACCACGGTGTTTTCCGGGGTGAGTTGGTGCAATCCTTCGCTGCTATGACGGATGCTTTTGAGTGTATAGCCTGCAAAGTCATTGATCTCGCCCACATCGTCTATTCCATATACAAACACAGGGATGTCCAGGTAGCTGGAAAATTCCTGGATGATCATGGAGCGGAGATAGAATGGAACCGGGTTACGCTTGGTACCCAGGTGATTGGCGGAAGTAACGGCAAAGATAACCGCTGTGATAGCTGAAGCTGGCATGGGTTGACCCTGAACATCCTGTTCGCCTTCCAGTTGGTTTTGCAATAATCTGTGCAGGTATTTGAACTGAAAGTCGGACAATAGGTGATGTCTACCCGGTATAAGTAAAAACATGGAGGGAAATTACAAAACAGTGAGTATTTAGACAAGACACCCTCTCCCTTACACAGGTAAGGGAGAGGGTGTGAATAAGGTCAACAGCCGGCTTTTTTTGCAGCAACGCCTCCATGCTGGAGTAACTATTTGAAAAGCCGGCCGGGGAGCGATGTTGTACCAGCTCTGTATAGAAGCGTTTCTTTTTGCTAAGGACGAGGCCTGCGGCGGGCATTTCAGGATTTGCCGCAGGCCGGATGAAGTGACAAACAATGAATGAAAGGTCAGATCTGTGCTCTGATTTTGATATCGTTAAATGTATATGAAGTTTTTATTTCTCCATCTTCAAACACGGTGATCAACTCATCTTTAAGGCCGGCAGCTTCGCTTTCAGGAATGGTTACAAAGGCGCCATCCTGCTTCACTAATGCCTGTTTACCGGATTTGGATTTCTTGAAAGATATACGGGTGTTACCATTAGCATCCAGTTCAAGTGGATTTTTCTGTACGTTGATACCTTTTCCATTTACAACTGCATAAGCACATTTCAAGGCATATTCCTGTGTATCCCGGTTCACTCTTTGTAACAGTGCACCACCCATTCCCAATGCGAGGTTTTCGGCGCTGATACCTGCATTTTTCAATGCTTCGTAGATGGTGGGGATAGAAGAGTAACTGATACCGTCACCCTGTATTACGCGAACCTGTGGCGGCAATACTTTGTAGCCCTTTTCATTGACAGTATAGCCAAATTTTTCTGTGAGTACTTCGAATACTTTCAACAGGGTTTGTACAGCATCGCCGCTATCAGGGCGAATTACAAGTGTACCATCTCTTTTCAGGATCTGTTCTTTCAGTTCAGTACCCCAGTATTCCCAGCAAGCCCTGATGATGTTGTAAGAATCAGATACGCAGGCAATGGTGCCGGTTGGGAAGGTGTCCAGTACGTGTTTGAAGATCTCTTTTTCTCCCGGTTCGCCTAACAAGGTCATGATAGAGTGCTCAGTAGCAGGAATAGAGAGGCCGGGAGCGGTAGGTGCATTATAATATCTTTTGGCAAATGTAGAACCGATCAGGGTATCGCTACCTGCAAAGTTGATGAGGTGTGCGCTGCCGCCCCATCCTGCACTTTCTACAGAGCTGGCGCCCCGGAAACCGAAGTCGTTCAGCACGAAGTCGATACCGGCGAAAGATGCGCTGCTGGCGGTTTCGTCGTAATATTTCTTTACGACTTTTTTGATTTCACGGCTCATGGTAGCTACGGTACTTGGGTACCAGACCTGCATGAGCAGTGTTTCGAGGAAGTTGGTAAGCCAGAAACAGTTTGGATCGGTGTTCTCGATCGTCATCAGCACATTGTGTGTGGCGGTGACTGTTCCTTCCGGAACCGCTTTGATTCTCACTGGCAGGCGACCGCCGTGTTTTTCGATGATATATTCAAATTTGGTGCGGTCAAATACATCGTTGCGACCAAATACTTCTTTCAATTCGTTTTCTGCTTCGTCAATTTTTTCTTTTGTGATCACTACGCCCTGCAGGTATTCCATGAGCAGGTATTGGAGACCATAGAATACAGTTTCGTTGAACTTGCCGCCCCGGCTTTCAAGGTAGGAGTAGATATATTCAGTACCGGGTATGTACAGTTTGTGGTGGGAGTATTTATAGGCATCGGCTAAGAGGATGAGGTTTTCCTTTGTCATGATTCTTTGATTTAGGCGTTAGTAGAATATTTATCAGCGAGTTTTTCCAGCAATGGGATGTGAACGGGTACGATTTCACCGTTAGTGATCATTTCCCTGATTTTGTTGACCGGTACCCAGCGCAGGGCGGCAATATCGTCGGCAGCATGGGGCTCTCCGAATACCAGGTCAGTGCTGAACAGGGTGGTAATGATCTTGTCTACTTCGGAGCGGTAGCGCCAGTCGTCCATCTGCATAGAAAGTTCGTATTGCATAGGGCTGGTTTCCAGTTGACCACATTCTTCCTGCAGTTCGCGGCGGGCAGCGATGTCGAAGCTTTCGTCTGTCGGATCAGAGAAGCCTCCTGGCAGGCGCCATGCGTTTTCGGCAGGTTTGCGACCCAGCAGCAGCTCGGTACGATTGTGCCTGAATACGGCGATATCTACGGTTGGGTATACTTTGGGAAACTGGTTGTATGTATTGTAGATGATGCCGGCTCTGAATTCTTCGGTATCGAATACCTTGTCAGACACAGCTTCGCGCAGGGCGGTGGCATTGTAGTCCTTTACAGGCGGCAGGTCATTGGTGGGGTAACGGCCATGATAGTAAGGGATGAAACTATCCCGGCTGCCGTACAGCACGAACGATTCGTGGGGAAAGTTAGTCGATAGCAATTCATCCAGTTTGTGGGACCATACTTTATCATCTGCCTGATCGCTCGCCGGAAGGATGATGACATCGGGGAAGAGTTGTTTGATCATTCTCTCCCTGGTATAATAATCCAATGGGTTCTTGCGGCTGCCTTTCACCGGGCTTACGCCGAGAACGATGATAAGGCGGTTATGCTTTTGCTTTACCTGCCGGATCAGTTCCAGGTGACCTTCATGAAGGCTGGGTGTTTGAAAGCGGGCGATGATGACTCCTGTCGGTTTTAGCGTTGTCATATACCAGTGTTTTGTGTAACTTCTACACAAATATAAAAGGGTTATTTTATATACACAAAATATTTTTGGTAAAAAATACGCAAATATGAATTATGTATTGATTACCAGTTATTTGATTTTTAAAAAAAATTCGAACCGCCTTCAAATGAGTCACTCATTTGAAGGCGGTTCGGAATAAATTTAAAGGGATGGGCAGATTATATCTCGAACATGATTCCTTCCTGTTTCAGCTGAAAATACCGTTCTTCATTGAAGCTATACAACTTGGCGGGTCTGCCGGCGGAAGGGTGTTTTAGTTTTTCATTATGTTCCATTAAGATTCCAAAGTGATTCATCTTTTTCTGGAAGTTACGTCTGTCTATCGGGCGGTCCAGTACAGTTTCATACAGTTTTTCCAGGTCAGAGATGGGGAACTTTCTATCCAGCAGTTCGAAGCCGATAGGCTCGTACCGGATTTTATTACGCAGTCTTTTGACAGCGGTAGATACGATTTCGCCGTGGTCAAAAGCCAGTGCAGGCAGATGTTTTATATCGAACCAGCGGGCGTCTTCAGCATCTGAGCTGGCCGCCAGTTTGAAGTTGGTAGGATTGACGAGGCCGAAGTAGGCGATGGAAATGATCCTGCCCCGGGGATCGCGATCTGGTTTGCCGAAGGTATATAGTTGTTCCAGGTAGTTGATGTGTACACCGGCTTCGGTGAGCAGTTCGCGGGTCACGGCGTCTTCCAGTGTTTCGCCATTCAGCACGAAGCCACCGGGTAGTGCCCAGTCATGTATAAAGGGTTCAATAGTCCGTTTGATTAGCAATACGGATATGCTTTCTTTGGCAGTGTAACCAAATACAACTGCATCAACACAGAGTCGTATGTCTTGTCTAGTTCCCAAATGATGAAAGAGGGTTATTTAATATAATTGGTCACCTGCGTGCTATCCTTTTTCAGGTTGATGAACAGCGGGCTTTTCTGCGGGTCAAATGCGATGATGGCATTTGCCTGCCAGGCATCTTCGGGGGCCGGCAGTTCGAGCATTACTTCCAGCCCGTTTGCACGGCGAAAGAGAAGGCTGTCGTTGGTGACGAGGTGTTTTTTGAACCCATGTCTTTCCAGGATACGGGCCATTTCTTCCTGACGTTGTAAGACGATATTAGTAAGGGAGTCGCTACTCACGGGTTGGGTATTGCGCAGGACATAGCTTTTCTCGGTCACGACGTCGTACGCGGAGGCATCCCGGTTGTCGTTACGCGACTGATTACACGAAAAGAAAGTTGCGGCTACCGTTAATATCAACAAAACAGGCTTCATATCACGATATTGAAACTGCAAGATACCGGTTTTAAAAAAAACATCACAAAAAACGCTTTTGCCATATAGCAAAAGCGTTTTTTGTGAGCGTGTATGGCCTGTGGCCGGCTAAAACTGGACGTCGAATTTCTTTTCGGCAGCACCTCTCTTTACTAATACAGTTGTTTTGTCGCCTTTTTTGAAGGCAGCCAGGGCCTGCATGTAATCTTCAAGATTAGTAACGTGATGTGCACCTAACTGGATGATAATGTCGTTCACTGCCAAACCGGCTTTGTATGCGGGTTTACCTTCGGTTACTGCATCTACATGCACTCCATTCTTCTGCCAGGTATAATCAGGCATAATACCCAGGGAAACAGAGAAACGGGCGCTGGTACCCATCTGCTTATCCCTGGTTTTGGTAAATGCCAGTTTGGTCATGCCATTCGTCTTCTCTACAATATCATACACCATTTTTATCACCATGATTTCTCCATTATAGTTAATCTTATCTGCATCATCAGAAGGTTTGTGATAATCTGCATGGGAGCCGGTAAAGAAGAACAGCACGGGTACATTCTTCAGGTAAAAGGAGGTATGATCGGAAGGGCCTGTGCCTGAAGAATCATAAGTCAGTTTGAGACCTGCCGGGGCTACGGCCTTTACGACCTCCGGCCATACGGGGGAAGTACCCACCCCTCCTATTTGTAAGCCTTTGGCAGTATCCAGGCGACCTATCATATCCATATTGACCATATAATCCACAGTTCCCAGGTCTACAGGTAAATGATCTGCGAGGTATTTGGAGCCAAAAAGTCCCAGTTCTTCGCCGGAGAAGGCGGCAAACAGGAAATTGTATTTATTGAAATGTGCACCTTTCAGTAAGCGGGCCAGTTCAATGAGGGCGGCAGTACCGCTTGCATTGTCATCGGCACCGTTGTGAATAGATTTTTCATTGGGTGCCAGTGAGTTATGGTCCTCTCCCTTGCCCAGGTGGTCAAAGTGAGCGCCTATGATAATAGTGGAAGGAGCTTTATTGTCCAAAAAACCAATCACATTGGTACCTGTACGTTTACCGGTGCCAAAAGCCACGTTCATGCTCACCTTTACTTCATCTGCATTTTCCATTGTTTTGCTGATGCCGTCTGTTACCCACATTACGGGGATGGTGAGTGGGGTGGTTTCGCCTGACAGCCATTTGCGTACATCGGCAGCAGATTCGGGGCCATTGTAGAAAACAACCCCGGTAGCACCGGCTTTGGCTGCATCGGCCGCTGCCTGGCGGTAGATCTCTAACGGAGCTGTATGTGGATCTGATTCAATGTCTTTCACATTCAGCAACCAGATATTGTCCGGCTCATTTACCGCTGGCATTACCTCGCCTTTTGCACTCTTTTGGGCGCTGAAGGGCAATGGAATGTACTGCTCAGCGGGAGTCAGCGTATTGTTATTGATGATCAGGGAGCTGGCAGGATCGATGGTTTTGCCTTCATTGACAGGGAAAGTCTGGAGGTAGCCATTGTCTCCTTTTGGGGCCAGGCCGGCCTGTTTCATTTGTGCTGATATATAACCAGCAGCTAATTGTTCACCGGGACTGCCTGTGAGGCGTCCTTCCAGTTTGTCACTGGCCAGGTAGGTAATGTGGGCCTGTAGGTTTCCCAATGTTTTTCGGTCGGCTTTCTTTTGGGCGGTCAGTTGCGCAGATGGCAAAGCGAGCGCCAGCAGCCAGATGGTGTGCTTCACAGTTGTATGCATATTTTTAAGAGGTCAAGAGACGATAGTCATTCCAAGCAAGAGATAACCCGGTATCTAAGTTGTTGGTTAGCAAATCACATACTGTGGGATAATAACAGTCATAACCAATACGTTGTTTAGATTCCCGGTTCAAAATTATGATGCTGTAGCATAACTATTGTGACGGAAAAGGCAATTATTGGTCCAATTTCGCTGAATTTGGAAAATCAGCCTATTTTTGCGGGGCTTAAACAAAAACTAAACTAAAAGCATACCCAAAACAAGTACCGATCATTAGATTATGAAGAACACACCATTTACAAACAAACACATAGCGCTGGGCGCTAAGATGGCACCGTTCGCGGGTTATAATATGCCTATCTCTTACACTGGTATTAATGATGAGCATCAGGCAGTGCGTACGAATGCAGGGGTATTTGACGTGAGCCATATGGGTGAGTTCATGTTAAAAGGGGAGCATGCGCTGGACCTGATTCAACGGGTAACCAGCAATGATGCCTCCAAACTGACGGCTGGCAAAGCGCAATACAGCTGTCTGCCTAATGAAGAAGGTGGTATTGTGGATGACCTCCTGGTGTACTGCCTTGAGGAAAACAAGGTTTATATGCTGGTGGTGAATGCCAGCAATATTGAGAAGGACTGGAACTGGATCAGCAAATTCAATACCCAGGGTGTGGAAATGCAGAATATTTCTGACCGTACCTGTCTGCTGGCTATTCAGGGCCCTAACGCTGCGAGCATGCTGCAATCCCTGACCAGTGTAGACCTGGTAAACCAGAAATACTACACCTTTGCCAAAGGTGAATTTGCAGGGGTATCCAATGTAATTATCAGTGCTACAGGTTATACCGGTGCGGGTGGTATTGAGATCTATTTTGAAGATAAAGATGACAACGCAGACAAAATCTGGAATGCCATCTTCGCGGTGGGCGGCCCTAAAGGTCTGAAACCCATTGGTCTGGGTGCAAGAGATACCCTGCGACTGGAAATGGGCTTCTGCCTGTACGGCAATGATATTGACGACCGTACTTCTCCGCTTGAAGCAGGGCTGGGTTGGATCACGAAATTTACAAAAGAATTTACGGCACGTAGTATCTTTGAAGCGCAAAAGGCAGCCGGTGTGAAACAGAAACTGGTTGGTTTTGAAATGGTTGACAAGGGCATTCCACGTCATGATTATGAAATAAAGGATGCCAATGGTCAGGTCATAGGCCGTGTTACCTCCGGTACACAATCGCCTTCTATGCAGAAAGCGATAGGTCTGGGCTATGTTCAAACACCTTTTGCCGCGCTGGATTCCGAGATCTTTATTGCTGTAAGGGATAAGCTATTGAAAGCCAAGGTGGTGAAAGTACCGTTCTTAAGCTAATACACCTTTTTAAAACCATATCGCTATGCCTACCATTCATCTGACTACTGTTATTCGTGCTCCAATGGACAGGGTTTTTGACCTGAGCCGGAGCATTACCCTGCACAAGCGCAGCATGTCGCACCTGCAGGAAGACGCGATAAAAGGCCGTGTAAACGGTCTGATTGAAGCTGACGAAACAGTAACCTGGCAAGCTAAACATTTGGGTAAAATCAGGCAGCTGACCACCCGCATTACGGAGATGCGCCCCAAGGAGTATTTCTGTGATGAGATGGTAGAAGGAGACTTTACCTATATGAAGCATGAGCATCATTTTAAGCAAATCGAGAATGCTACGATCGCTATTGATGTATTTGAATTTGGTACCCCTTACGGGCGGCTGGGCAGATGGTTTGAGAAGCTTTACCTGAACAGGTACATGACCCAATTGCTGAAAATGCGCAATGACGTCATCAAGGACTATGCGGAGACCGAAAAATGGAGAGTAATACTAGATTGATAATGAGCAAAGAAGAAATACAGTTACCATCTTTAGAAGTATGTTTATCGCCTGCTTTACTGCACCTGCATGAGGTAAAAGGTAGTATCGTAGTGATTATCGATGTTTTGAGAGCCACATCCACCATTTGTACTGCCCTGTATAATGGCGCTGCGAGGGTAATACCGGTAGCCACCGTGCCGGATTGCATCCGGATCGGTGCCGAACTGGGCGCTATCACTGCCGGTGAAAGAGATGGGCAGGTAGCCGAAGGGCTGGAACATGGCAACTCCCCTTTTGAATACTCCCGTGAGTTTATAGGGGGCAAAACATTGGTGCTGACTACTACCAATGGTACCAAGCTGTTGCATATGGCTAAGGATGCGGAACAGATCGTTACAGGTTCCTTTCCTAACCTCTCTGCGGTGTGCGATTACCTGGTGGCGCAAAAGCGCCCTGTAATACTGGGTTGCGCTGCCTGGAAAGATAAGGTGAACCTGGAAGATACCCTCTTTGCCGGGGCTGTGATCAGCCGTATCAGGGAGCACTTCCATATTAATGACGACGCTGCCCTGGCTGCAGAACTGCTGTATACCTCCAATAAGGACAACATTCAGGAAATGATGACCCAGGCATCGCACTATAAGCGGCTGGCGAAGTTTGGTCTGCAAAAAGACATTCAGTATTGCCTGACTCCCGACGGGGCAAATGTGCTTCCGATTTATAAAAATGGAGAGCTGGTAATTGCAAAATAATTCTTAAAGTCCCCGGTGATTTTTACTGCCGGGGACTCCTTATTTTATTGAAACCCTCTTCTGTTCAGGGGTTTGAATGCAAGAACCTTTATTGCCCCTTCACTGCATCCCTTTCGCCTATCTTTTTTACGATTTTTCTGTGTACTTTTGTGAATTGCCTTCTAGCCATCTGCTAAATATTTTAGTTTTTAACCCGCAAGTGGTCAGAATAAAATAAGGCAAGCTGATACTTATGTCGCTACCCCAGTTGCTCAAATATGTGTACAATAACGGAACCGATGAGGTGATCCGCAGGGGGAAACGCATATTTGCTACCGGAGGTGTGGAATTGATTGAGGCCGACCCTATTCTGAAATCGGCTACTTTTCGTGTAAAGAGCGATACCCACGCTAACTACTATCGCGTTTCCATCAACAAATATCATGAGACCAGCAACATGTCTGTGCGCTGCCAATGCCCCTACAACCTGGGAGACATTTGCCGCCATGAGGCTGCTGCCATGTTCCAGTTGCAGGAAATGCTGGATAAAAACCAGTTCGAAAGTTTCGATACTACATATAACCAGCAGCATACGCTGGTAAAAATTAAGTCGATTGATATAAAGGCCCTGAAGCTCCTTACCTCCAACGACCTGTTCACGGAAGCGGAGAAACTGGCTAAACAAAGCAAAGCCATCAAAATTCAGGCAGCCAAAGATGAGAAGGTAGAAGCGATTGTTAAAGACAACGGTACTGAATATCCTGTTATTCTGCAGCGAAACGAAGAGCGATTCTTCGATACCAGCTGTACCTGCGATGAGTCGGAACATGCCATTTGTAAGCACAAAACAGCCCTCTTTTTGCACCTGCTGAATACCCAGGGCCCTTACTATTTCGATAGTCTGCGCAACTGGGATAAGGAGAAGAACAAACTGCTGGCGCTGTATGGATACTCTCTGAGCGACGACCTGGATGGTAAGTTTACCTTTTCTTACATGGAAGGGAAACCATTTCTGCGGGTACTGGATCCCAGCATCAAAAGAGTGGATGGACTGAATGCCGGCCGCCAGCCAGCACCGCCATCTCCTACTGAAACCGCGGCTGTGATCACCCATAGACTGGGCATCGTATTCAATGCCAACGAACCGCTGTACCCTTTCTTCCGGATTGACCTGGTGAGCGGGGAAGTGAACGATGAGGGGGATGCCTTTGTGTCGCTGGTGAATAAACTGGACCTGACCAAGTACGTTGATTTTTACCAATATAAAGAACCTGATCGTGACCTCATTACCCCTATCCGCAAGGTGCAGGGTACGGAAGTGAGCAAGTTCCTGAGCAAGAATTCCCCTTTTGCGGGCATCTGGGAAAACATCACCCACGACAATAACGAGTCGGCCCTGCCTACGGAAACCAAGGAGCTGATGCTGGAATACCTGCATCCCAAGCTTGCCAAACTGTTTCCGCAGATAGCCGCCCATGGATTACTGTTCCTGTTACCTAACCGGCAGCAGTTCAAAACCAAGAACCTTCAGACCATACAACTGGCAGGTGAAAGGTTGCAACCTATTTTCAAGACCCATGCAGGCAAAGAGTTCATTGAAATTACCTGCCATGTGTCTATACAGGGTGAACTGATGAATGTATCGGAAAATGAGTGGGACAGCCCTATCCTGTTCCTGAAAAACGGGGTGCTGTACCTGTTCGAAAATCCACAGGATGCACTGCATGTAGAACTGTTCCGCGAACAGGGCCGCCTGCGCATTCAGGCTGCAGAGTGGAGTATGTACCTGAAAGATTACCTGTTGCCACTGAGCAAACAGTATAATATACAATTTGATCATACCCTGCTGGCCGAAGTAGACGATGTGGTGCCTGAGGCCAGGGTGTTCCTGCGGGAAGTAGGTGAAACCTTCATTATCCAGCCGGGCTTTGCCTATCATGGGCAGGAAGTAGAGTGGAATGATGATGCGAAGATTACGGTACAGGAAGGGAACAAGGTGCTGATCATTCACCGTAACAAAGAGGCGGAACAGCAATTCGTAGAAAAGCTGTCTTCCCTGCATACCAGTTTCTCCACACCTACCAATAACAACTACTTCTTCCTGAGAGCAAAAGAGGCATTGAAGAACAACTGGTTCTTCCTCTTCTTCGATGCCCTGAAGGAAATGAATGTGCGGGTATTTGGGTTTGACAACCTGAAGAACTTTAAGTTCAGTGCCTACAAACCAGTCACCAACCTGCAGATCAGCTCCGGTATCGACTGGTTCGATGCGCAGATCGAGGTATTGTATGGCGACCAGAAGGTGAGCATTCGCGACATCAAGCAAGCCCTGAACAACAAGCAGAACTATGTACAACTGGCAGATGGCTCCCTGGGACTGTTGCCGGAAGAATGGCTGAAAAAATATTCCCTGCTCTTCAAGATTGGGGAAGAAAAAGACAGGGGAGCGCTGAAACTAAGCAAGTACAACTTTAGCGTAATTGATGAGCTCTATGAGTTTATTGATGACGAAGCGATCCTGATGGAGCTGGAGTCTAAGCGTAGAAAGCTGTTGCAGTTCGACGAGATCCGCAACATCGACCTGCCTCACAACCTGCATGCGACCCTGCGTCCTTACCAGGAAAGTGGTTTTCAGTGGCTGAACTACCTCGACGAAGTGAAGTGGGGCGGTATCCTGGCAGATGATATGGGGCTTGGTAAAACCATTCAGGCGCTGACCTTTATACAGCACTACAAAAATAAGAACGAAAGTAAATGCCTGGCGCTGGTAGTATGTCCGACCACGCTGATCTATAACTGGGAAAATGAAATCAGGAAGTTTACCCCTTCCATGAAATATCATATTCATCATGGCCCTGCCCGGCTGAAGGATGCAGAAACGTTACAACAATTCGATATCCTGATCACTACCTACGGTACCTTGCGCAGTGACATCACCCTGCTGATGAAACTGGCGCTGGACTATGTAGTACTGGATGAATCGCAGGCTATCAAGAACCCGCAGAGTAAGGTGACCAAGGCTGCACAACTGCTCAACACCCGCAATAAGCTGGCATTGAGTGGTACCCCGATGCAGAACAACACCTTTGATATCTATGCCCAGATGAACTTCCTGAACCCGGGAATGCTGGGTAGTGTGGATTTCTTCCGCAATGAATTTGCCACGCCAATTGACAAGTTCCAGGACGAGGAGCGTAAGGATCACCTGCGTAAACTGATCTATCCTTTCATACTGCGCCGTACCAAGGAGCAGGTAGCGAAGGAACTGCCTGAGAAGATTGAGACTGTGATTTTCTGCGAAATGGATGCGGAGCAAAGGCATATTTATGATGCTTACCGCAACTCTTATCGTAGCAAGATCCTGGGTGTGATAGAAGATCAGGGTATGGAGCGCTCACAGCTCACCATCCTGCAAGGTTTGATGAAGCTGCGCCAGATTTGTGACTCTCCTGCTATTCTCAATGAGGCAGAGCAATATCCTAATCATTCCGTGAAGCTGCATGAGCTGACCCGCGAAATGTCAGAGAACATCAGTAACCACAAGGTGCTGATTTTCTCCCAGTTCCTCGGCATGCTGGGACTGATCAGGGAAAAGCTGCAGCACATGAAAGTACCATTTGAGTATTTTGATGGTAGCACTTCTACCAGCGAGCGTGAGCGGGCGATCCAGAATTTCCAGAACAATGAAGACTGCCGTGTATTCCTCATCTCTCTCAAAGCGGGTGGTGTGGGTCTGAACCTCACTGCGGCAGACTATGTATATATCGTAGATCCATGGTGGAACCCGGCTGTAGAGCAACAGGCGATAGACCGTACGCACCGTATCGGGCAAACGAAAAACATCTTTGCTTACCGCATGATCTGTAAGGATACCGTAGAAGAAAAAATTCTTCAGTTGCAGGAGCGTAAAAAATCGCTGGTAAAGGAAATCATTGCTGACGATACCGGCTTTATCAAGAAGCTGACGAAAGAAGATGTATTGTACCTTTTCAGTTAGTAGTAATGAGCCAGGAACTTCATAATCAGCACTGGCAGGCCAAACGCTATTCCCATTCCATACAGTAAATTCAGCATGAACATAGATCCTGCTGCACCCAGGTAGATCAATGCTACGATGGGAACGGTAAGGACTTTGAGCCATAAAGGCGTGTTTTCACCGTTCCAGACGGTTTCCCATATTATTTTGGCGTCTGCGATGCTGGGAAAAGCATGCATGGCGATAGAGAACCCAAAGTACAGCATAACGAAATCCAGGAAATTACCTTCTCCAAGAATAAAAACCGGAACAGCTGCCGGAAAGGCGATTGCCAGGGCCAATAGGGTATTGATCAGAAATGGCCCGATGCAGATGAACAGCTGATGAACGGGATTATGTACCGGTTCATGGCTGACATAGCCAGCGGGGTTAGCCATCTGGAAATATTTTACTTCAAATATTGCAACGCCGAAGATCCGGCAGAATAACTGGTGGGCGAATTCGTGAACGACTACACCTGGGAAGGTGATGAGCATGATGTATATACCGGGTACAATGATCATAAGTTATTTTACTGTTTTCAGCAGGATCGCTTTTTCTGCGAGCGCAGCTGGTAGTTGGTGATTATAAGACAGCATGTGGTTACATACGGATAGTGCTTCGGCGTATTTTTTTTCCTGTCTCAGGCATCTGGAGAGCAGTAGGGAAGCCTCCCAGTTTGTGGGGTTAGCGCGGGCGATTTTATTTAATAAGCTATCTGCTTCCTGCAGGCGATTATCCCGGAGGTATATTGAAGCAGTGGTCAGATCTTCATTTTGCTGCTGGTTTTTTGCCCATAGATCTCTTATTGTTGCTACTTCTTCTGCCAGGGCGTCTTTATACCTGTAAGATGGATTTTTATCTAAATCTTCTCCTATTGCCAAAGCCTCTCCTGGTTTATTATTGTAGTAACAGGCAGTGAGTAAATGTACTTTGGATGCTTCGTGCTGTGGGTAAAGATCCAGTATGTATTTAAATGCTTTTTCGGCAGACACAAAGTCCCGGTTATCAGCATAAGAGATTCCTTTTTCGTAAGAGATAGCAGCTTTATAATAATCCTTGAACCTGTATAAAGAAAAGGCGAAGAGGATACCTAAGCCGACGGCTCCCAGTACGATATTTTTCTTTAACGGGTAGCGGCTAAGTCGTTTTCGGCATGTTTTGCACAATCTGACGGCATAGCCGGGTTCATAATCCGGGCTATTACATTGAAAGCAGGCATCCGGGTAATCCTGCTCCTGTTCATGAGGGGCATTCTCGATCATAGGTAGCTAAGCAGATTAAACTGCAAAAGTTATATATTAAAATTCATTTTACAAAAGGGTGGTCTGAGGTGGAATCGGATTTTTGGGAATATTTTAACCCTTTGTTTTATTCCTATTCCATTAAATTTGCCTAATATTCTTTTTCAAGACTTTATACTTAAACATGAAGAAAATATTCTTTACGCTTGGATTACTGGGCCTTTCTTACGGAGTTTTTGCCCAGGACAACACTGCCGGCACGCTCATTTCGACAAAAGCAAAGAGTGCTACTCAGCATTCTAAGGATTTTCTGGTGATCGAGCTGGGTTATGTTGGCCTGACCGGTACTGGTGCTGGTAACCTCGATACCAAGTTTAACCGGACCCTCAATGTTGCCCTGATGTACGACATTCCGCTGACTGGTAGTAATTTCAGTCTGGCTCCGGGTTTAGGAATAGGGTCTGATAACTATATCTTCAATAATATGACATTGGACATTACGAATACGAGTGCTCCTTCCAGGACGTCTACAGATGCGTATAAAAAGTCCAAACTGGCTACCACTTACCTGGAGATTCCATTGGAACTGCGCTTTCGCCAGGTGCCTGAGAATGCTAACAAGGGCTTCAAGGCTGCTGTGGGTCTGAAAGCAGGGTATCTGCTAAATGCACATACCCGCACAGTAGGTAGCCAAAGTGGATTTAAAGTAGTTGAAAAAGAAAGCAGTAAGTACTGGTTCAATACTTTCCGTTTTGTAGGTACAGCAAGAATCGGTTATGGCAACTGGGCTTTGTTTGGTACTTATGCCCTGAATGGCATGTTCAAAGACAACAGTTCATTTGCGGTGAACGCTTATTCCTTTGGTATCAGCGTGAGCGGTCTCTAGTCGTATAATTATATCTTATTTTGTAGCGGTCTGGCCTTTGGTCAGACCGCTATGCGTTTTTATACTCCTTTAAAGGCGGGTTTTCTTTTCTCGATGAATGCCTTGATTCCCTCTTTATTATCCTCAGTTTTACCGGCGATTTCCTGGCAGTAGGCTTCGTAATCCAATACGGTATCCAGGTCTTCAGTCATTCCTTTGGTCAGCATTTTCTTTAATAATGCGATGGCTTTGGTAGGTGCATTGGCGTAAAACGATGCTTCAACTGCCACAGCCTGATCCAGCTCCTCTCCTTTTACAACTTTATTGACCAGTCCCAGTTCCATGGCTTCGGTGGCAGAGAGTTTAGTCGCTTTGGTGGCCAGCTCAAATGCCCTGTGGTAGCCTACAGTACGGGGCAGAAAATAGGATGATCCCGAATCCAGCACCAATGCGATATTGATAAAGATCTCGATCAGCGAAGCGGTTTCGCTTGCAATAATCAGATCGCAGGCCAGTGCCAGCGAGCATCCTGCGCCGGCGGCTACGCCATTGAGTTTGCAGATTACGGGTTTGGGCATATTGCGGATGGCCCGGATAATGGGGTTGTACCGCTTATGCAATGATTCACTCAGCTTTCGGTCGCCGGCTTCCATGGCAGCTTTCAGGTCTTGTCCGCTGCAGAATGCCTTGCCTGCACCAGTGAGGACAACGGCCCTCACCTGCGGGTCTTTCTCTACCTGCTTCAGGGCGTCCTGCAGCTCATAGCTTTGTTCGTCATTAAATGCGTTGTAAACGTCGGGGCGATTGAGTGTGATGGTTGCAATACTGTCTTGTACGTGGAGAAGAATTGTGTTCATTGGGGTGGTTTTTTAAAAAAATAGCCCTCCCCTTTTCATGTAGGGAGGGCTAATAGTATTATAAAGTTTCAGTGAGCCATTTGAAGAATTCACGTTGCCATACCAGGGCATTTTGCGCTTTCAGTACCCAGTGATTTTCTTCAGGGAAGTAGAGCAGTTTGCTCTTAATACCTTTCAGCTGTGCGAGCTGAAAAGCTTGTAAACCCTGTTCGATCGGTACGCGGAAGTCAACGCCACCCTGGATAATGAGGATGGGGGTATTCCACTTATTCGCATACTCGCTTGGATTGAATTGCTTGTACGCATTGGCATTTGCAGGATCGAAGTATGCCCCTATATCCCAGTTGGCGAAGAACAGTTCTTCGGTAGTGCCATACCAGCTTTTCAGGTCAAAGAGGCCATCATGTGCAATGAAGGTTTTGAAGCGGTTTTCGTGTACACCTGCCAGCATGTATACAGAGTAACCACCGTAGCTGGCGCCTACTGCACCCAGTCGGCTCTTGTCTACATATGGTTCTTTGCTCACATCGTCGATCGCGCTCAGGTAGTCGCGGATCGGCTGACCACCCCAGTCTTTACTGATACTTGCATTCCACTCCACACCATGACCAGGCATACCACGGCGGTTAGGCGCTACGATGATATAGCCCTGGGAAGCCATGAGCTGGAAGTTCCAGCGGAAAGAATAGAATTGGGATACGGCAGACTGAGGGCCGCCCTGGCAATACAGCAGGGTTGGATATTTCTTGTTTGGATCAAAGTTGGGCGGATAGATCACCCAGCTCAGCATATCCTTGTTGTCGGTAGTTTTGGTCCAGCGCTTTTCTATTTTACACATAGCAGTGTTGTCATAGATGGCTTTGTTCACGCTGGTAAGCGGGGTAATGGTCCCTTTTGGCAGGGCTACGGTAAAGAGTTCTGCAGCATGGTTCATATCTGTGCGGGCTACTACCAGGGTATTGCCGGCCTGGCCTACGATGGCGGAGATATCGAAGTCGCCGGTGGTTACCTGGCGGATCGCTTTTGAACTCAGGGTGAGCTCGTGTAGCTGTTCAGTGCCTTTGATCACTGCGAGGAAGAAGAGCAGTTTGCCATCGTTGCTCCAGTGGAAAGAAGCGACGGTGTTGTCCCAGTCTTTGGTCAGATTGGTTTTGGTGCCGGTGCTGCGATCCAGGATGGTGATGTCGTTTTTATCAGATTCATAACCGTCGTGGGCCATGGAGAGCCATGCGAGGGACTTACCGTCCGGGCTGAAAGCCGGTGCCACATCGTACCCCTTATTACCTTCAGAAAGGTTTTTGGTGGTTTTGTCAGCGAGGTTGTATTCGTAGATGTCGGTGTTGGTGCTGAGGGCGTATTCCTTGCCGACCTTCTTTTTGGTAACATAGATGATGCTCTTGCTGTCGGGGCTCCAGATCATATCTTCTGCACCGCCGAATGGCATGGTAGGGCAATCGTAAGGTTCGTTTGGCATAATATCGACAGGGGTGCCGATTTTTCCATCTTCGTAGGTGGCGTAGAATACGTGTTGAAAGTTACCATCTTCCCAGAAATCCCAGTGGCGGTAGTTCAGGTTATCGTAGATCTGCACATTTGATTTAGGCAGGTCGGGATAGTGGTCTGCGCCGCTTACTTTCTGCAATTTTACTTCTTTGGAGAAGAGGATGTATTTGCCATCGGGAGAGATGCGGATGTTGGACAGTGCTTCTTCGCCGTGTGTTTTCTGGGTAGCGCCACTGCCGTCGGCATTCATTTCCCACCATTGTCCTTTGAGGGAGTAGCCGATTTTGTTGCCTGGCAGGGCACTTACGTCTCCTTCTCCGCCCGGGGAGGTGGTCAGCTGTTTGGCAGCGCCACCGGTCACGGGGATGGACCAGAGGTTCTTTTCACTTTTGTTTTCGGCGATGTTGTAGTTGGACACGCCAAAAATTACAGACTTCCCATCTGTTGTAACCGATTCCCCGCTCACTCTGCCCAGTTGCCAGAGCCGTTCAGGTGTCATTTTCTCCTGGGCCATTGCCATAGTTGTGATGAATAGTGATGTTAACAAAAGAGGTTTATGCATGTTCAGATTTTGTTTGGACGCTAAATTTAGGAAAAATGTTAGTCTGATGGCTTTTCTTACCTTTGCCGAAATTATTACAGACATTGATTGAGAAAAAACAAATTGTTGAGCAGGAAGAGCGGGTGGTTATAGTGGGGTTGATACATAAGGAGCAGACTGAGCGCCAGGTGCAGGAGTACCTGGATGAGCTGGTGTTCCTGGCGGAGACGGCCGGCGCTACGACTGTGAAGAGGTTTACCCAAAAGCTGCAGCATCCTGACAGGGCTACTTTTATTGGAAAGGGCAAGCTGGAAGAAGTCAGGGATTTTATTACAGGAAGAAATATCAACCTGGTCATCTTCGACGATGAGCTGACAGGTTCCCAGATATCTAATATACAGGATGTATTGAAAATAAAGGTTATTGACCGCAGTGACCTGATCCTGGATATCTTTGCCCGCAGGGCACGTACAGCACAGGCAAAGGTGCAGGTAGAACTGGCCCAGTACCAGTACATTCTGCCAAGGCTGAGAGGTATGTGGAGTCACCTGGAAAGACAGGGTGGTGGTATAGGCAGCCGTGGTCCGGGTGAAACGGAAATAGAAACGGACCGTCGTATTGTAAAGGATAAGATCTCCCTGTTGAGGAAGAAGCTGGCGGAGATTGATAAACAATCACTTACGCAGCGTAAGGATCGTGGGGAATTTATTCGTGTGGCACTGGTGGGGTATACCAACGTAGGCAAGAGTACCATCATGAACACGCTGAGTAAGAGTGAGGTATTTGCAGAAAATAAGTTGTTTGCAACCCTGGATACGACTACCCGTAAGGTAGTATTTGAGCAAACGCCTTTCCTGCTGAGTGATACGGTAGGGTTTATCCGTAAACTCCCCCACCACCTGGTAGAGAGCTTTAAGTCTACCCTGGATGAAGTGAGGGAAAGCGATATCTTACTGCATGTAGTAGATATCTCTCACCCGCAGTATGAAGACCAGGTAGAGGTGGTGAACCGCACCCTGCATGAGCTGAAAGCGTTTGACAAGCCGACCATCATGATCTTTAACAAGATGGACCTGTATGAGAAGAATACCTTTGACCAGTGGCTGGCGGACGATGTAAAGCAGGATATCCTGAACCAGCTGAAGACTGACTGGGAAACCAGGACCCATGGTAATTGTGTGTTCATTTCAGCGCTGGAGCGCAGGAACATAGATGAGCTGCGTAAGACGATCATGGAGAAGGTGGTAGAGCTGTACCGGGAGCGTTACCCTTACAAATCAGAATTCTTCTATTAATATTTTATGGCGAAGACGTATACATGGCACCGATTTGTTGATCCGGGAATTGGTGAGAAGGACCTGACTATATTGGAAATAGAGGGGAAAAAGATATCTTTTACCAGGTATGAAGGTGTTTTGTATGCGTTTGCGCATAAGTGTCCCCATGCCAGCGGCATATTGGCGGATGGCTGGGTGGATGAGGATGGGAATGTGGTATGTCCGCTGCATAGGTATAGGTTTAGTGTAAAGAATGGGCGGAATACCAGTGGAGAGGGGTATTTTTTGAAGACCTACCCGATAGAACAGCGGGAGGATGGGTTGTACCTGGGACTGGAAAAGTCCGGGTTGTTTGGCTGGTAGCGGTGTTAAATTTCTATTAAAGACCTTGCTATTCAGATTCGGCGATGTAATTTTTGCGCATGTCTGATAACTTCTCTGAGAAGAAGATAAGCTGGTGGATCATTGGCCTGCTTATCTTCATGCACATTACAGGATTGTCTGTTACAATTATGGAGCCCGATGGCGCATTGTATGCTGGTATTGCAAAGTATATGGTGCAGCATCATGATTATCTGAACCTGTTTGCGGATGGCCAGGATTGGCTGGACAAACCTCACTTTCCTTTCTGGATGATGGCTTTTAGCTATCAGATTTTCGGGATTAACACATTTGCTTATAAGTTGCCTGCCTTCCTCTTTTTGATGATGGGGGTGTACTTTACGTATCGGTTTGCCTTTGACCTGTATGGGGAGAAGGTAGCCCGGTGGTCGGTATGTATCTTACTGACGGCGGAGCACCTGGTGATATCCAGTACGGATGTGCGGGCGGAGCCTTACCTGACGGGTCTGATCATTGGAGCGGTGTATTTTCTTTATAAACGCCGGTTACTGTTGGGGGCTTTGTTTACGGCATGTGCGGTGATGACGAAGGGGCCGTTTGCGTTAGTGCCGGTGGGGTTTGCGATAGCTGGGCAGTATATTTTTACAAAGCAGTGGAAGGAGTTGTTTCATTATCGGTGGTTGATAGTGGGGGTGTTGGTATTGGTGTTTATTACGCCGGAGTTGTATGCATTGTATATACAGTTTGATGCGCATCCGGAGAAGGTGGTGTTTGGGCGAACGGGGGTATCGGGAATCCGGTTTTTCTTTTGGGATAGTCAGTTTGGGCGGTTTATGAATACGGGGCCTATAAAGGGTTCGGGTGATCCTTCTTTCTTTTTCCATACGGTGTTGTGGGCGTTTTTGCCGTGGTCGGTGATGTTGTATGCGGCGGTGGTACAGTTTATCAGGAGGCGTAAGGTAGCGGTGGAGTTTTATTGCATTAGCGGGGCGTTGTCGACGTTTTTATTGTTTAGTTTGTCGAAGTTTCAGTTGCCGCATTATCTGAATATCATTTTCCCATTTTTTGCGATACTCACGGCGCAGTATATACTTTCGTTAAATAAGCCGAAATTTTTCGTGATTACGCAGCGGGTGATCATGAGTATTATGGCGGTGGCGATAGTTGGATTATGGGCTTTATATCGGCCTCAGATCAATTATGTGTTTGTGGGGTTGATGGCGGCGGTGGTGGTATTGTTTTTTGTGGTGAAGGTAGAGAAGGTGTTTTTCAGGACGTGTTTGATGTCGGTGGTGTTGAATTTGTTTTTGAATGGGTTGTTTTATCCGGATGTGTTGGGGTATCAGAGTGGGAGTTCGGCGGCGTTTTATACGAATGAGCATTTGAGGGGTGGGGCGGTTTGTATGTATAAGGTGAATTCTTATGCATTTAATTTTTACCTGGATGCGCCGGTGTTGAGGTCGGATACGTTGATGCAGCCGCCGGTGTTGGTATATACGACGAGGGAGCAGGTGGATTCGTTGGGGTTGGAGGGGCATGTGTGTGAGGTGGTGAAGGTGTTTCCGCATTTTCCGGTGACGAAGCTGGATGGGGAGTTTGTGAATTTTTCTACGCGGAGGGGGGCTGTGGGAGAGCGGTTGTTGGTTTTGGTAAAATAATTTTAAAAAATATTTTGCAGGAATAAAGAATTGTCTATCTTTGCAATCCCGAAACGGGAAATACACTCCTCCTTAGCTCAGTTGGTTAGAGCATCTGACTGTTAATCAGAGGGTCGCTGGTTCAAGTCCAGCAGGGGGAGCGGAAAGGGAAAGGCTTGCAGAGATGCAGGCCTTTTTTGTTTTTACTAGATATTAACTAGTGCTATAGTACTAGTATTATAGTATTAGTCTGCGCTGTTTTTAGTATATTTGATTGGTGCAAACGGATTCTAACATAGCAAAACCAGCCTTGTCCCGTAGAGCTTTCTGGGATGTGGACCTGAAGCGATTAGATTTTGATCGCTATCCGGAATTTACTGTTGTTAGAGCCATGGAAAGGGGAACCCTAAGTGATATCAGAGAGGTTATTCGTTATTATGGCAGGGATAAAGTAAAATTAATTCTTATCAATTCTGAACGCCTTTTACCGAGGGCACAAGTAATTTCACGCAGGCTTTTCCACCTTCACAATAGTGATTTTAAATGCTCTACCGGAACACAACGAGCGAAGAATTATTCAATGTTTTAAGTCGGTTAATGAGTTTACCTGAGCTATCTGATTTCAGATTAGTTGGGGGTACGGCTTTGAGTTTGTTAAGAGGACACAGAGAGTCTGTGGATATAGATTTGTTTTGCGACGGCCCTTATGGAGAGATTCCTTTTGATCATATACTGGAAGTGTTAAAACTTCAATTTCGATATGTAGAAGATACGAGTCCATTTATTGGTCTGGTAAATAACCGGGGATTTAATTTATTTATTGGGCAGGATGAGGAGAGTGCAATTAAGACAGATATTCTTTATTGGGATGCACCATTTTTATTTCCACCTATAGAAGAAGAAAGGATACGATTGGCGACCATAGAAGATATTGCAGCAATGAAGCTTGATACAATTTCAAGAGGTGGACGCAAAAAGGATTTTTGGGATTTATCTGAGATCTTGGAGACGCATAGATTTCATGATCTATTAGAAGTTTACAAAAACAAGTATCCCTGGTTTGAAATAGAAGATGTATTAAAAGGACTTTCAGATTTTACGATTGCAGACCAAATGCCAGACCCGATTTGTTACAAGAATAAAAGTTGGGAAGAGATAAAATTAGAAATGAGTAAAGTAGCTAGCAATTTTATATAATACCAACTGTAGGTACTATTTTTTTTTATAAACAACTTATAAATGAAACAATAAGTAGATGTCATCGGCATACTAATGAGCCTTTTCCCTTGGAGCAATAATTTTTGATGCTTTTACAAGCGAAATGCTGGCTATTCTTTTGCTATGTTGGAGGTTAATCATCCAGCTTCTTGCCTTACTAATTATTTAACAAGCACATGCATTATAAAAACAGGATTTTTCCTGTATACCCTTTTCGATTATTGATCTGGCTTTCATTTAATTTAGGGATATGACGTGCCGTTTTTTACCCTAAACCAAATTCAAAATGGAAACAGTTGTATCTTTAAAACAAGAGAAAACTCCGTTTATGGAGGATATCAATGCGATTGATTTCAGCATGGTAAAATTAAAATTACAGGAACCGCCTTATGAAGGACATGGTTGGTCTGCATCGCAAACCGATATAGCAGAAATCGAATATAAAAGATTTCTAGCCTTGAAAAGGAAATATCCAGAAAAGGATATAGTACCACACCTCGATGTTGATATTTTTTGGCATCAGCATATTCTTGATACAGAAAAATATGCAAAAGATTGTGAGGCGATTTTCGGATTCTTCCTGCACCATTTTCCTTATTTTGGAATGAATGGACCTGAGGATGAACAAAACCTAAAGAATGCATTTGAAGAAACTAAACAGCTCTATTTTGACAATTTCAATGTGGATTATTTAGCCAAGCCAACGAAACCTAAAAGGTGTCTCGCTCCGAAATGTAGAACACAGTGTAAGCCTGTTAAGTGTAAATAGATGGAAAATCATGTTAGCGCATTTATAATTAGGGAGTTAAATTCAAGTAAATCTGGAAGAAATTGGTTAGATAATTGTCTCATTTGGAGCGCGAAAAGGAAAGGCTTGCAGAGATGTGGCCTTTTTTTATTGGGTTAAGTTGACCTCTCTGTATCTGTCCTTATTATCGTCCTATACATTAGCAGGGAATAAGAAGTAGAAAACCCTGTTCTGTCGCAACTCCCCAGTATTATTGTCGCACTTCTACCCTATTCCATTCCTTGAAGAAAGTTAGCTTTGGGTAAATAAAAATATAAGCTATGCGTAAAATAATTGTAACCACATTTCTGACCATGGATGGTGTACTGCAGAGCCCAGGTGGGCCGGAAGAGGATACTACGAATGGATTCAAATGGGGAGGCTGGCAATTTGGGTATTCGGATGAGCTGATAAGAAATGAAATGACTAAGATAATGGCAGCGCCATTTGATCTGTTACTGGGACGCCGGACTTATGAAATATTTGCCGCGTACTGGCCTTATAATGGCGATAACCCGATTGGTGAGAAGTTCAATCAAATCAATAAGTATGTAGTGGCGACCACTCCAATAGATACCTCATGGGCGCATACGACACTGATCAGTAAAGATGTGGTGAATGAGTTGAAAAAGTTGAAAGAACAGGAAGGCCCTGATTTGCTGGTGCATGGTAGTGGTGGGCTGGCACAGACATTGTTTGCAAATCAATTGGTGGATGTGCTTTGTACATGGATATATCCAATCACTTTGGGAAAGGGGAAGAAATTGTTTGCAGACGGGACTGCTGCAAAGCAATGGAAAATGACGGAGTCGGCGATTTCTACAACCGGTGTTATTGTTGCGAAATATGAGCCGGATGGTGAGGTGAGGTTGGGATCGTATGTATCCAATGAGGCGAGTGAGGCGGAAATGAAAAGGAGGAAGAAATGGAAGGAAGAAGAAAAAGTAGAGAGAAGAAATGGATAAATAAAAAAATAATGACGAATTGCTGACCTGGAGATAAAACGAAACCGATTGGTGATATCTAAGCAAAAACTACGGATGAGGGTTGCAGATTAAAATACTGTATCTCTTCTGAGCGCATCATCATCCAGGTCAAATTTTTTCTTAAAGAGGTCCTTCACCTTAAGGACTACCGCCTTCTGATTAACGGCGGAAGGAGCCTGTCTTATATGATTATAGTTTTCATTTGTAATCTTTTCTGCCAGTTCCCTGATAGTTTTTATTGCCAGTTCATTCCTGGGCATTTTTGCCAGTTCGATGGCTGCCACAGAAAGTACCAGGCCCGAAAGTCCGACTGGTATTGAACAGAATAGGGTAACAAGGGATACCAGGAATGTGAGCCGGAATATAAATAATGGCCAGCCTTTTCCTGGCTCAAGCAGCTGTACTTTAAAGCCTAAATGAGTTTCAAATTTTTCAATCAGCTGGTGCCTTTGTTTGAGAGGGAATATATCTTCCAGGCTGGTATTGGGACTCAACATATTTTTATCAAAAAGTTGCCCCTCAATGAGAGCCTTCCGGATTCTATAAAATGCCTGTTGTTTTGTACAGTCATTTGTTTCCTTTTCCTCCAGTTTATTGATAATAAGATCACAGAGATTACCGAATGTAAATATCCTGCGCAATTCCTCATCATAAAATTTAATCCTGAAATAAGCCTCAATTTCCGGAATGAAAAGGGAGATGTCGTTTGGATCAATGTTTACGAGTTCAAAACGTTCTGGTTCCTTTATCTTAAACATAGCATAGGTATTAGGGGGCCTAAATTTAGCCTATTTGCACGAGTGATGGATCATGATTGTCGTCCTGTTTTTTATTCATGAATAAACAATAAGCAGTCGGATGCTGTTTGGTATTGAGTGCTGTCTGGATTAGGAAGCTAAATATTACAAAGTTCTTTATTGGAAGTCTACAGGTGCTACATATTATTTATTTTAAGATAAGCCATGAATCGGACAAGAAAACCGATAATATGGCATTTAACCTGGTCTTTCCATAATCGAATATCGAAGTAACTTTAATTATCACAAAAACTCTAAACAAAACTGGTATATGAGTAAGATTATAGTTAAAGACGGTACAGAGATTTATTACAAAGATTGGGGCACCGGACAGCCAATTGTATTCCATCATGGTTGGCCCTTATCATCTGACGACTGGGATGCACAAATGATGTTCTTCCTGGAAAAAGGTTACAGAGTAATTGCGCATGACCGTAGAGGACATGGCCGTTCTACACAGACAGCTACCGGTAACGAAATGGATACTTACGTAGCAGACGTGGCAGAACTGACTAAAGCGCTTGACCTGAAAAATGCGATCCACATTGGTCACTCTACAGGTGGTGGTGAAGTAATCCGTTATGTTGCAAAACACGGTGGTAACGGTCGCGTAGCGAAAGCTGTATTGATCAGTGCTGTGACTCCTATCATGGTGAAGACTGAAAACAATCCTGATGGTATTCCATTATCAGTATTCGATGAAATTCGTGTAGGTACTGGTACTAACAGAGCACAGTATTTTCATGATTTTCCTACTCCATTTTTTGGTTACAACCGCGAAGGAGCAGATGTAAAGCAAGGTGTGAAAGACAATTGGTGGCGCCAGGGTATGATGGGTGGTATTAAAGCTCATTATGACTGTATCAAAGCTTTTTCAGAGACTGATTTTACAGAAGATCTGAAGAGCGTAGAAGTGCCTGTGCTGGTATTGCATGGGGAAGATGATCAGATTGTACCTTACCAGACTACTGCGTTAAAGGCAGCTAAACTGTTGAAGAATGGTAAGCTGATTACTTATCCAGGTTTCCCGCATGGTATGCCAACGACAGAGGCGGCTACTATTAATAAGGATATATTAGAATTTATTAAGGGATAATAGAAGAATCAAGTTCAATAGAAGAAGGCAATCAGAAATGGTTGCCTTTTTTTGTTTTGAGTATAGAAGGAGTATTGTAGCAGGCTTGTAGCGGTATAGAATGAGTATAGAAATAGTATAGAAACAGTATAGAATGAGTATGGAAACAGTATACAAGGAGTATAGAAACAGGCGATAAGGCCGGGTAAGTAATTTTTTTACCAATGGGTTAATTTTTGTGGTAATATACAGCATGGAATATACATTAGAAAAGTCAATCTGGACCGAGGCTGATTTTGACACAATGAACTGGCATGATGTGCAGATATACGAGATGGCCATGAAGGGGGATCTGGAATTTGATATTGATTATATTTTCAAATGGAATGAACCGGAGGTAAAAGGATGTATGTTTACTTTCTGGATAGCGCCCTGTACGCTTGTGTTTAAACAAATCAGGAATCTGAGATTCGATCTGGATGTGGTGAGGAGTGATGCGTTTCAAATCGATTATATTGAAAGATCAGGTGATCGCTGGACTATTGTTACGCGTAATGGAGATATATCTTTTGTAAGTGAGGGCTATGAACAGTTCGTACGGCAGCAGCCTACTTTTCAATATAGGCATTTTATTGGTATTGAAAGAGGTGGTTATACGCTCGAAAGGATCACAGATCAACCCAATCATTATTTGCAGCATGAAGAGTATATAACAAGAAGAAAGAAAGAGGCAGAATTGTATGGATATGCAAAAAAGCGCAGACAAAAGAAATTGGATATGGAAGCGCTGGAGGAAAGACGGTTGAATGGCGAAATAGATACAGCAGAATTTTTGCAGTTGAAAAAGGAAATGTTGATGGCGATTGATGGCTATAGTTACTGGCTGAAAGGAACAATATTTGAAAGCTCATAAGTTGCCTGCAAATAAGAAAGTTTATTGGTTTAGATATAACTGACGGGCATTGATATGAAAATTCATAGGTCAGTTCACCAGTTTACAGATATCATTGATCACTATTTCATCGACAGATGCTTGTGCTTCTTCAGGGCCCATCCCATTCATACCCGTATCTCCTATCCTTGCCCCGAATACCGACACAGCCCATTCCGCAACCTCTGGCTGCGTATCGGTACGCTGTAGTGTCGCTTTGCAGTTTTCCAGCTCCTGTATCACTCTTTCCTTTCCATAGCGTTGTACACATAATCGGATATACATTTCGTGGATTCTCGAGCTCCAGGATTCCACATTATCCAGTTGTGGTTTTAATATGTTGATGGCAGAATCAATTTCATTGAGTTGTTCATTGGCATAAGCCCCCAGCATAGCAGCATTGACTGAAATCTGGCAGACGTCGTTCATATCTGAGGTTTCATAGAGCCGTTCCTCCAATTCAGCCGGATAGGCGGCCGCTATTTCCCTGAACGCATCTGTGGCGTCTTTCCCCTGGTTTTTGAGGGCCTGCGCCCGCCTGGTGAGTATGATCAGTTTCGGGGGGGCAAAGAGCTCAAAATCGTGCTGCATATAAGCAAAGATCCCCGTCTGAATGACAGTGGTATCCAGGGAGTAGTTGATCGTCTCTACTGTATCGCCATGTACAATAACGGAATCAGCCCGATAGTATAGATTTTCCAACAGTTCATAATCAAAGGCGAACACCTCCTCCGGTGGATTGGAAGTATGTCCACAAGCTATGAGGATTCCAAGGAAAGGTAGCAGGTAGCGGAATTTCATGGCGCGAAGATAAAAGAGATTGTTTCGAAAATAAATGAACCTCCTGAGAATCGCTCAAATGATGACCTGCCTACAATCAGGTATCCGAATTAAAAAGAGGATATAGCAAAAATAAAATAACATCCAGAGATTCGTTTATTTCCATCGGGTACCCGAATAAAAAGAGGCTGTATCGTATTTATGATACAGCCTCTTTTTTTATTTCATATAAATCTTATCCAGGAATAGATATCTTTCTCTGTCTGTTTCTTCTTTCTGTTCACTCTTTACATTGATATCCATATAGTTGATGCGCTTACTGTCTTTGGTGATGGGCTCCCATTGAGGTAAGCCCTTACCATTGGGATTGCCGGTCTTGATGAAATTGGCAAAGTAATCCAGCATGGTGGCGGATACTTTGTAATCATCCGCTGTCCAGGCATATACTTTATTGCTATAAAGGTTACCCAGGGCATATTCAATTTCAGAAGCGTGAGATGCACCTACGGCTGGATATTTAGGTGGTACCGGTTTGGCATTGTCGCCTTTTTGTACGCCTCCGGCCAGGCCAGGGGTTGCATTACCCATTTTAGGCGTCATTGCCGGACGGATACGTGAAAATACGTACCGGTATACAGGCTGTCCGCTGGTTTTGGCTTGCAAATCAGCCCATTTCCAGGTGCTGTATACAATAAAACGATCGCTTGCTAATGCGGTGGCAGAGCGAATGGTTTCTTCCTCGCTACCTGCCGGATAGAGTTCCAGGATGCGGGAGGTTCTGTCGCCGAAGGTTTGTTCTACTACTTTTTTATAGTTCTCAGGTGTAGGAGCTTCTGCTCTCATAATTGCCTGAAAAGGTACTTCGGCGGAGTTCCATCCTACCAGGAGAGGGACATGTGCCTGCTCGCCTGCTTCAAAAATTTCAGGTAGTGAGCGGGGAATGAGGTAACCGTCGATGGTAGCAGTGGAGTAAGGAGTGGCTACGGAGAATACAGAGTCCAGCAGTTTTTCTGCGGGAATAGCCCTGAGTTCGTCCAGCGTGTTGGCATTCATCTTTTCTGCGAATGTGGTACCATGTGCTTCCGCTTCTGCCAGGGGTACAGGGTACAATGTAGGGTTGATGGCAGCGCCACTCTCCCCTATTGCGCCGGCAATGAGCCCTTTGGACAGTGGAGAGGCCATTTGTACAGATACGGAGATAGAACCTGCTGATTCGCCTGCGATGGTGACTTTATTGGGATCACCGCCAAAGGCAGCGACATTGTCACGTACCCATTCCAGGGCGGCATGCTGATCGAGGTAGCCATAGTTGCCTGAAGTATGATGCGGAGATTCCTTCGTCAGGTCTGGGTGCGAGAAGAAGCCAAAGATACCGAGGCGGTAGTTGACTGTAATGGATACAATGCCTTTTTGGGCCATACTGGCGCCATCGTAACGTGGTTCCGAACCATCGCCGGCAGCGAGGCCTCCGCCATAGAAATAGACTAATACAGGCAGTTTTTCCTTACCTGTTTTGGTCGGTGTCCAGACATTGAGATAGAGACAATCTTCGCTCATGCCTGAGGAGCGGAAAGACATATCGCCAAAGAGGTTTTTTTGCATCGCATTGTGCCCAAAGTGGTCTGCTTTGCGGATGCCTTTCCAGTTTTTAGCGGGTTGTGGCTCTTTCCATCTGAGAGGGCCAACAGGTGGCTGGGCATAAGGTATGCCTTTAAAGATTAAAATAGATGATCCCGGTTCCCGTACTCCCTGAACGATACCATTGCTGGTAGTGATCTGATCTTTTATCTGACTAAATGAATTCAGAGAGGCCAATTGTACCAGTACGCCTAGTGTCAAAAGAACTCTTTTCATATTGCTTGGGTTATAATGTAGACTTAATGTACGTAATTAATGAACGCGATTGTATGAAAATTTCTTGCCGGCGTATATGCTTTTTATGAGATAAAAAAAATTCTACTCCAATAGCTTGTATTGGCAGCAGTATAAATTGGGGGCAAAGGCGCTGAATCCTGGCCCAATATATTACAGGATATTGGTACCAGCATTCAGGCCATTCACCATATAAGTAAAACTTATTTTAAAGGTGAAGCAACATTACTTGCCTGATAAACTACTATCCAGACCACTTGGGGATAGGTAGAGTCCTATACCCTGAAGGTATTGGTACTCCACCGTTATCAACAAGACTTGCACCCCAGTGCGTGCTTGTTGTCGCCAGCTTGGATCCATCAGTTGATCTGGGGTCGGATCCGGTCCTGGCAGTAAGTTTATCAACTGTTTCGTTCCCAGCGAAACTCAGGTCTACATAAATAAAGTTAGTTAGGTAGATCATTATACTGATTTGATTAATGAACAATTTTATTTGCACAACTTGTACTTGCAAAAGCATGTGGTTTAGCCCGGAAGGTGAATCCCATTCCTGTGATATAACCCATTGCCTCTTTCAGCGCATCGTTACTTTTAAAAGCTGGATTCGTATTAATGTCAGCGTGTACTTCCATATCTACACTGTATTTAGTAAAGAGGTGACACAGTGAGTAAGCAACTTCTATACTCTTGCCTACTTCTGCGAGCATTCTTTCCTTTATACTCATCCTGCGGGTAGAAGTATCATGCAGTATATACATAAATCCGCCTTTACCTTTCCGCAGGAAAACGATCACGGTGGCGAACTCCACGATCCTTCCCTTCTTCTGACTATCTGTACCTATGCACACTTTCAGTGTATTGCCATCGCCACTTTCGGCAGACAGTACGTGCTCGATTTCATCTTCGATAGGGCTTTTGATTTCCATTCCATTGAGCCTTCTCCAGCTTCTTACAGTTTCCATGGCTACGTCATGTTTTTTCCTTTTTATTAATTTTTGTTTGTTGGCCTGACCGGACTTGAACCAGTAACCGTTTGCGTATAAGGCAACTGCGCTAACCCTTGCGCCACAGGCCAATAAAAAAACCCGGCCGTTTGGTAACGACCGGGTTTTTTTACTGAACACATAATTGTTAATTATGTCCAGATATAACTAAGTCGTTTATATGTCGCGCTATAATTGTCTTTACGATCATCACCAACTGGCGCATCAAATCCAATACTTTCACTTTTCCCAACTGCTGGTGTATACGCACACATCTCCCCTATGCCTGATCCTCGCAGACCGGCCAGCATATTGAATTGTATGGATAACAACTGCATTTGCATGCGCATTAGTTTTTGTCGGTTTAAAAATGAAAAAAGCCCCGCAATTGCTTGCAGGGCTCTTGTTATATTGAATTAGTTGATTATACTACTTCGTAACATAACACACCCCGCGCACGGTGTCGATCTCCAGACCGACTGTGTCTATATTTTTTAATACGAGGTGCTGCATATGTGATTTGTTTAAATAATTTTGTCGATGCAAAGATGAAATAAATTTTTCATTCTACACAAATATTTCAAAAGATTTTTTTAGCTTGAATTGCTTTCCTGTAGCTAATTAACAGAAAATTAAATTGTTGTTGACCTTAAAATAGGAGAAAAAAAATGAGAACAATCATCGCAGAACAATTGTCAATGATTGAAAAAAGTCAAGGCGTAAAAATCATATATGCCTGTGAGTCAGGAAGTAGAGCATGGGGATTTGCTTCGCCTGACAGTGACTATGATGTTCGGTTCATTTACATTCGTCCGTTAAATGATTACCTAAGCATAGCAGACAGAAGAGATGTAATAGAGTTGCCGGTAAATGAAGTACTGGACATTGGCGGCTGGGATTTACGCAAAGCATTGCAACTCTTTTTGAAGTCGAACGCGCCGCTATATGAATGGATGCAATCACCTATATTGTATATCGCCAATGAAGAATTTAAAACTGAATTACTGGCGCTGGCGAATAAATATTTCTCAGAAAGAGCGGGTTGTCATCACTACATTTCCATGGCAAAAAATACTTTTGAGAATGACCTGCAGGGAGACAAAGTGAGGATCAAAAAGTATTTTTATGCACTGCGGCCACTACTGGCTGCAAAATGGATTGTAGAAAAAAGACAGGTGCCTCCCATGGAATTTCATATACTGAGAACATTGATCACCGATGCACAATGGCAGGAAACCATCGATGCACTGTTGGTACAAAAACAGGCAGCTGATGAGAAAACATTGATTTCACCTGTCCATCCCCTTCAACAATGGATAGCCGATACTATTCAATATTGTAATGAAAAAGCAGCCAACCTGCTACCATTGAAGAACGATACGATTGAACTGGATGTGTTGTTCAGAAAATATATTCGTAACTATGACTTTTGAGCAATTAATGAATGAGCCTCAACACCTGTTGTTGAAGGCCATTAGCGGCAGTCGCTCCCAACAACTGCATTCTGCCACTTCAGATACAGACCTGAAAGGTATCTATGTATTACCTCAATATGAGTTGTATGGTTTTACCTATACGCCACAGGTCTACAATGCAACGAACGACGAAGTATATTTTGAAATAGGGAGATTCCTGGAGCTATTACAAAAGAATAATCCCAATATCCTGGAATTATTGGGTACGCCGGAAAGCTGTGTGCTATTCCGGCACCCGCTCATGGAACTTATCAAACCTGAAGATTTTCTTTCTAAATTATGCAAGGATACTTTTGCCGGTTATGCTGCTTCGCAGATCAAAAAAGCAAAGGGACTAAATAAAATGATCAACCGCCCAGCGGAAAAAGTGAGAAAGGGGGTGCCCGAATTCTGTTATGTTATTGACGAAAATGGCAGCATTCCACTTGCTACATGGTTAGAAAAGTATCATTATAAACAGGAAGACTGTGGATTGACCAGTGTACCGCACTTTCGGGATGTGTACCTGGTTTATCATCAACAGGGAGGTACTTTAAAAGGTATTATATCCGGCGAAGATGCCAATGACGTTCGCCTGAGCAGTATCCCGAAGGGCCTGTCTCCAGTTGCTGTGATGCAGTTTAATAAAGATGGTTACTCCGTTTACTGCCGGGAATACAAGGAATATCAGGAATGGGTAGACAACAGGAACGATGTGCGTTTCCAAAATACCCTTTCCCATGGTAAGAACTATGATGCAAAGAATATGATGCATACTTTCCGCCTGCTGAATATGGCGGAGGAAATTGCTGTACATAAAAAGGTTATTGTAGAAAGGCCGGACAGAGAGTTTTTGCTAAAAATAAAAAGCGGGGGTTTTGAATACAACGATCTCCTGGATATGGTAGATGAAAAACTGGATCGGATAGAGCAACTTTACCAACAGTCAGACCTGCCGGAGATGCCGGATGAGGTAAAGACCAACGAGCTATTGGTTACTATCAGAACACAATTCTATCAATAATGAATCATAGCACAGCCATCGCAGAGAAAGGATTTACGGTTATTAATAATGTATTTGATACTGCTGCTGTAGATGCATTGATTGCATGCATAGAAAAGGCAGATAGTGTAAAAGATACTTTTCGCCGAACGAAAGATCTTTTTGCTATCCGCAATTCTTCAAAGAAGTACCCGCTGCCCTGCCGCTGGTATTCATACCGGCATTGCAGGAGGTGATTGATACTTTGTTTGGAAAAGACTACCATGTAGTAAAGTCTATCTACTTCGACAAGCCGGGAGGATCAAACTGGTTTGTTTCTTATCACCAGGACCTGACTATTTCTGTAAAGGAAAAAGCTGTTGTGGAAGGTTATGCCCCATGGACGGTAAAGCAGGAGCAATATGCTGTACAACCTCCTTTGTCTATACTGGAAAATAATTTTACCATCAGGATTCACCTGGATGACACAGATGAAAACAATGGTGCATTGCGGGTGGTACCCGGTTCTCATCTGAAAGGAATATACAGACCGGAAACGATTGACTGGGAAAAAGAAGTGGAGGAAACGTGTGCAGTACAGAAGGGGGGCTTGATGATTATGCGGCCATTATTATTACATGCGTCCAGCCGCACTACCAATCAGCATCCCCGCCGGGTCATTCATATTGAATTCAGCAGCCTGGAGTTACCGCTGCCTTTGCACTGGTCAGAAAGAGTGAACCTACCAGGCTGACCGGCGACCTGGCAGGTCAGGGCGCCGATCAGATATTGAAGGAAAAGTAGAGAATACCTGCGTAGTTGTCATAGGATAGATTGGAATAATTTCAAAATCGGGTTTTTTATAGGCATAGGAATCGTTCCTGTTTAATACAACCAGCTTCTTTCCCGCAGCACCGTTTCCTTCTCGATACTGATCTCCTTTGTGAAAGGAGTCGCAGCATTGCTGCCATCAGTGTTAATGTCACCCCGTATCCTTACGAGATAAGCATTTCGGCGCACGGTATTCGCATCAAAGGCGAATGTGAAAGATTTGGTTGGAGTTGAGTACCCCGGTTGTAGCAGCTTACAATTTTCTGAAAGTTCAGTGAATGTAGTAGCTCCTTTACCAGGATTACAGTCGCTGACTGTGACAGAAAGTAGCGGAATGGTTTTAGTGGTGTCTCCCGCTGGTGTAAGACTCACCTCCAGGTTTTTCAGCAAGGCAGATTCGTGTATATCTTCGAAGTTGATATTCACCCGCACTTCCTGGTTGGCATTGATCATGAATTCCGGCTGTACTGACAGGTGCTGGCCAACAGTAGTGTATGCTGCTTCCCTGTCATATACGATAATTGTGTCGAACTTGTAGGCAAGTAAAACATAGCCTCCGATGGCCAGGGCCAAGATTACTAGTGCTATACTGCCGTACCTGATCATGATGTAAAAGTAGGTCGGAATACGATCCCTGAGAATCCCTGAAAACAGGGGTTTTGTTTTTTTGAGATGTAAGTGGCTGATTATTAATATGATTGGGGTTAAATTGGAGCGGCCTAAAAAAGCCACTCCTAAACCAAAAGACACAAATTTGAAAAGTGGTCCTAATGGACGAAAAGCCGTAAAAGTTCGTGTTGTCGTTATTGTTAATTCGACAATACAAATGTCTATAGCTACTGCGCAGTTTTTTTGCGCAATAAATTATTTTTCCTACTTTTTGAAAAAATCCCGGAAATGCCTGCTAATAAAAATGCTTTAATCCGATATAAAACTATTGATGCCTGCTTAAGAAACCGCCGCAGAAAGTGGACCCTGGAAGACCTGATAAATGCGGTATCTGACGCGCTGTACGATTATGAAGGGATTGATAAAGGTATCAGCCGTCGCTCTGTTCAGGCGGATATTCAAACTATGCGCAGTGACAAACTGGGATACAATGCACCGATTATAGTAGTTGGTAAAAAATATTATACATATGAGGATGCTGACTATAGCATCACAAACATTCCGCTAAGTGAACAAGACCTGGGAAGGATGAATGAAGCGGTGGAAATTCTGAAACAGTTTAAAGGCTTCTCCCATTTTACTAACCTGAATGAAGTAGTACAAAAACTGGAAGACCACGTTTACTCTGCTGCTAACCATACAGAGTCAGTGATTGATTTTGAAAAAAACGAAAGACTGAAAGGGTTGGAACACCTGGAAATAATATATCAATCCATCATTCAGCAAAAGGCTGTCACCATTACCTACCAGTCATTCAAAGCCAGGTCAGAGAGTACTTTTGAGTTCCATGTATGGTGGCTGAAAGAATTTAAAAACAGGTGGTTTGCAGTAGGTGTGAAAAACAAAAATGCACAAATCCAGAACCTGGCGCTGGACAGAATTGAATCCATCTGCTTTTGCCCGGAAGCGCTCTATGTTGAAAATGGCCGTATATCTCCTGCAGAATTTTACCAGGACGTAGTCGGCGTGACGGTTTCTAATGAAAAAAGTGCCAGAAACGTAAAACTATTTGTTAGCCAGGAGCACGCGCCTTATATTGCCACTAAACCCATGCACCATTCCCAGGAAATTCTTGAACACAGAGCGGATGGTATTGTAATTAAAATCAAGGTACAGCTGAACCTGGAACTTGAAAGGGAAATACTGGGTTATGGAGATGGAATGAGGGTGTTAGCACCTGAAGGTCTCAGAAAGCGCATATATTGGAAGTTTAAAAATGGAATATCCGGTTATGATGAGGAAGATAAGGAAGCCGGCGCAGCTTCGTAGAAAATTGTAGTGCCTTGGAGTAACCATACTCCCCTACCCGATTCCACAAAATTGAACGAATGAAGTGTAAGATCATCTTGCTGTTTTTGCTCATGCATTATGGGCTGCTCCACGCGTTTCCCCAAAATGACAGCCTGCTGGAACGGTTAAACCATACCATTGAACAGGCTTCTGTATATGATGCAGACAAGCTTAGGCAGATCAATGCATTGAGAGCTGAACTGGTCAGCACACATTCCCTCTCCCTCAGAGAACAGTTCGATATTTGCCAACAGCTGTATGAGCAGTTCAAAGTTTTTAAATTCGATTCTGCATTTGCATATGCCCAGCAGCTAAAATCGCTGGCAGAAAAAATGAAGGATTCCAGCCGGATCAATTATGCGGGTGTCAAGCTGGGATTTGTTCTTTTGTCGTCAGGCATGTTTAAAGAAACCGGCGATTACCTGGCGGTGATTGATGTGCACAAACTGCCCGACAGCGCCCGGGCGGAATATTATGCATTGAAGAGCAGGTATTATTATGACCTTACTGATTATAGTAGTGACCAATATTTTGCCCCTGGTTATACACAATTGGGGGGCGCCTGTATAGATTCAGCATTGATACTTTTTAAACCCCATAGTTTCAGTTATGACTATAATTATGGATTGATGTATCAGAAAGCGGGTAACCTGGATAGCGCTGCCTATTATTATCGGTTAGCGGTGGCCCATACAGACCTGACCGTACACCAAACGGCAATTGCTACTTCCTCCCTGGGAAACATTTTCATTCGTACCGGCAAAAAGGATAGCGCCATTATTATGATGGCTACTGCTGCCATGGCGGATATTAAATCCAGTACCAAGGAAACCACCGCCATGTTTATACTGGCGAGCCTTCTTTTTAAAGAACAGGATGTAAAGAATGCCTCGCGGTACATAGAATATGCTGTTGCCGATGCCTCGTTTTACGGCGCCCGGCTCAGAAAAGTGCAGTTAAGCGCCATCCTCCCCATCATAGAAGGCGAAAAAATAAACACGGTGGAAGGACAGAAAAAAATGCTGTTCGTATATGCTGCCATTGTGACCCTGCTGCTGCTGGCCCTGGTATGGCTGGGTATCATTATCCTCAGGCAATATAGAAAGTTACAATCTGCCCAGCAGGCTATCACAGCAGCACATGCCGCCCAACAGGAAATTAACGAGAAACTGATGGAGGCGAATAAAATCAAAGAAGAATATATTGGTTATTGCTTCCAGATTAACTCTGCCTACCTGGACAAAATCAAAAAATTCAAGAAGCTGGCCGACCAGAAATTGTCAGATAATAAATATAGTGAGGTCAAATACCTGGTTAATAATATAGACCTGAAGGATGAAAGAGAACAGCTGTTCAGAAACTTTGACCGGATTTTCCTCCGCATCTTCCCCAACTTTGTCACCGTATTTAATTCCTTTTTCAAAGAAGAAGACCAGATCAAACTAAAAGAAGATGAACTGCTCAATACAGATCTTCGTATTTTTGCCTTGATAAGGATAGGTATTAATGACAATGTGAAAATTGCCCAGATTCTGGAATACTCAGTTAACACGATTTACACTTATAAAACCAAGATCAAGAACAAGGCAATCATTCCAAAAGAGGAGTTCGAAGAGCGGTTAATGGACATAAAAGCGCTATAATAACCATTATATATAGAAATTAATAATTCGTTCGCAAGTAATTGACTATTAACTTATTTGTTATGCAGGGAAACCTATTTTAGGCTTTATTTTCTATATCAGGGCCATATAAATTGCCGGCCTGTTTAATCCGTACTATTTTGAATCATCAACCAAAGCCTGTGTTGTAGTTTATTGTAACCTGTAGTGACCCGGACGCGCAGCATTTTTAAAATTCCAGTTATGAAAGAACAAGTTGTGATGACAGTCCTGTAGCGGACTGAAACTAGTCTTTCTCTTTTATTTAATGGACCTACGTACGTCAGCGTGCCTGACCGTACTTCCATTTATTTCATTCTATTCGGCATCAATATTCCACAAACCAATAAAAACTGATCTATGAACAATCTTCTGTTTTGTAAGGTGCGGCTATTATGCTCGTTATTACTGCTAGTAGCAGGTATAGCCAGCGCCCAGAACCGGCCAGTTACCGGTAAAATAACAGACGAGAATGGCAACCCGGTTCCAGGTGCTACTATCCAGGTAAAAGGTACGAGCACTGGTACTGCTGCCACGGCAGATGGTACTTTTAAATTAAATGTTCCTGCCAACGCGAACACGCTTGTTATCTCCTTCATCGGTTATGTAAACCAGGAAGTGAGCATCGCCGGAAAATCTGAATTCTCCATTTCACTGGTGCCTACCAGCACTACCCTCACCGATGTGGTGGTAGTAGGTTATGGTACCACCCGCAAAAAAGACCTGACTGGTTCTGTCGTCTCGATCAAGTCTGCCGATTTTAACAAGGGAATTGTTACTGCCCCGGACCAGCTGATCCAGGGTAAGGTAGCTGGTCTCATGGTCATGAATAATAGTGGAGCTCCAGGTGGTGCCACTACCGTAAGAATTCGTGGTAACTCCTCTGTAAGAACCGGGAACCAGCCACTGTACGTAGTAGATGGTATGCCGCTCGATGGCCGTACCGCCAAGCCATCTGTAAATGCAAATGGTTTAGGCCAGACGCCGGATGCCAACCCGCTCAATTTTATCAACTCCTTTGACATCCAGTCTATGGATGTACTGAAAGATGCATCTGCTACTGCTATCTATGGTGCCCGGGGTGCCAATGGCGTGGTGATCATTACTACCAAGAAAGGCCAATCAGGTCCTCCAAAACTGGATGTCAATTACTCGGTTGGTGCCAGCAGCATCCTGAAAAAACTGGATGTACTGGATGCCGCAGGGTACAGGTCGGCCCTGAAACAATATAACCTCACAGCAGGCGATGAAGGCAGCAGTGTAGATGCCATGAACAGCATTCTCCGTACAGGTATCACCCACAATGTGAATGTGGGCCTCAGCGGTGGGAATGAAAATGGTGTATACCGCGCTTCCTTTGGTATGCTGGATCAGCAGGGTATCGTGAAGAAAACCGGTCTGAAAAAGTATACTGCGAACCTGAATGGCCAGTTTAAACTCCTGGACAATCAAAGAATAGGGATTGACTACTCAATTCAGGCAGCACATACTACAGAGCAGATAGCGCCTATTACCAATGACGCCGGTTTTACCGGTAGCCTCATCGGCCAGGCATTGCAATGGAACCCTACCCTTGCGCTTCGCAAGGCAGATGGCTCCTTTAATTTACTGGGTGCTGGTTCTGCCATCAACCCGGAAGCAATGTCTGCGGCTTATGACGACGATGTAAATATCAACAGCATTCTGGCAAACCTCTCCCCTTATATCAAAATCACCGATGACCTGGAATACCGCTTTGTATACAGCATTAATCACCAGGTGGGAGAAAGGGAAACGCAGATCGCTTCCTTTATTAACATTACAGGTGTACAGGATAACGGACAGGCTTATTATGGTGTGAATACCCTTACTTCCCAGTTGTTCACCCATACCCTGAATTATAATAAACAGGTGATCAAAGCCCTGTTCCTCAGCGCAGTGGTAGGTTATGAAAGCCAGCAGTTTAACTACAAAGGGCGTAGCATGGGTGGCCTGGGTTTCACTACCGATGAGCTGAAGTATGTAGATATTTTACAGAACCCTACTCAGACCAATACATTCATTTCTTCCTTCAAAAATCCGAAGTCAGAACTGCAATCCTTCTTTGGCAGGGTTAACCTGAACTTCTTTGACAAATACCTGCTGACCGCTACCCTGAGGGCAGACGGTTCCAGCAAGTTCGGTGAGAACAATAAATATGGTTACTTCCCTTCTTTCGCTGCAAAATGGAATATCGCCAATGAACCTTTCCTGAAAGATAATAAAACAGTCACTCAACTGGCATTGCGTGTGGGTTGGGGCATTACCGGTAACCAGGAATTTCCTGCCGGTGCCGCACAGGAACAATATACCCTCAACTCCAACGGAGGCGCCAGTCTGAGCAATGTGGCAAATCCTAATCTGAAATGGGAGAGCTCTAAACAGCTGAATGCCGGTATTGATTATGCTTTCTTCAACGGCAGATTGTATGGTAGCATAGACTACTTCAATAAAAATACTACGAACCTGCTCTTCAACTTCCCTGCCATTCAGCCGGCACCAGCATCCAATTACTGGATCAACCTGCCTGCCAATGTGATCAACAAAGGGTTTGAAATCGTACTGCGTGGTGATGTGGTGGCTACTAAAGACTTTACCTGGGATCTGGGAGTGAATGCTACCTTCCTGACCAACGAGCTGAAAAACTACGATGGTCCTCCTGTGCTGACAGGTTCCATCAGCGGACAGGGTGTGTCTAATGCCTATGCACAGCGCCTGGTGAACAACATGCCATTGAACTCTTTTTATGTAAGGCAGTTCGAAGGCTTCGACGACAATGGTCAGGGTGTGTACAAGGATAATGGTAACAGCATGTACTTCCTGGGCCAACCTAACCCCAAGACCATGATGGGTATCATAACCTCCGTGAATTATAAAAACTGGACACTTGGTGCAAATATGCACGGTGCTTTCGGATTCGATATCTATAATAACACAGCCAATACAGTATTGCCTATCGGGAACCTGGGCTCAAGGAACATTGCAGCAAAACTGGTGGGTACCAAAGAGGCATTGTCCAACCCCATCACAGTATCCAGCCGTTACCTGGAAAAAGGCAATTTTATGAAAATGGATAACATCACCCTCAGCTATAAGATCGGGAACATCGGAAAGGTGATCAAGGGCGCTTCTGTGTACTTAACAGGCCAGAACCTCTTTATCATTACCAAATACACCGGATTTGACCCTGAAGTAAACACCGATAAGAATATCAATGGGGTTACATCTCTGGGTATTGAATACTCACCTTATCCAACAGCCAGGAGCTTCCTCGCTGGTATCAATTTCTCGTTATAAATCACTGACCAAAAATTACTGACATGCGATCCAAAATAGCATATATCATATTAGTACTGGTAATAGGTGGAATGGCGTCCTGTACAAAACTGGACGAGAAATTAGGTTCCACATTAACCAAGTCACAGGCAGATTCTGTGATCAAAGTAGCTGCACTACTGGTGACGGCTTATGATGGACTTCAATTGCCTTTTCAGGACCAATCCAACTACTGGGCTTTATGCGAAATGACGGCTGACGAAGCAGTAGCTCCAACCCGTGGTGGTGACTGGGATGACAATGGCGTATGGCGTGCGCTGAAACTGCACAACTGGAATGCAGACCATACATTTATCGGCAACTCGTTTTCCAATATCCTTCAGTTGCAATTCCTGGCTACGAACGTGTTGAACTTTCATCCAAGTGATGCCCAGGCGGCAGAAGCCCGTTTTCTGCGCGCATTTTCTATGTTCGCTACCCTGGATGGATGGGGACAGGTCCCTTTCCGTAACCCGGGAGATACCCTGCTGAATGCACCTAAAGTATTGAAGGCAGATGAGGCAACTAATTTTATTATCAGTGAGCTGGAAGCGATTATTCCAACACTATCTGATAGTGCACATGCTTATACTGCCAATAAAAATGCCGCAAGAGCGCTGCTCATGAAAACGTATCTGAACCGGGGGGCTTTTCTGAACAGGCAATCACCCACCTTTGATGCGGCGGATATGCAACAGGTGATTACATTGGCCGATCAGATTATCGCCTCAGGTAAATATAGCCTGGCAAATAATTTCTTTGCCAATTTCGCTTACAATAATGACGTAATTGGTACAGAAAACATCTTCACCCAGCGCAATGGACCCGGCTATAGCACTACCAGGAGCGGGAACTCTTCTTTCTGCCGTTGGGCGCCCACCCTGCACTATAACCAGGATCCAAGCGGATGGAATGGGTTCACCACTATTTCTGATTTCTATGATAAGTTTGAAGACAGCGATACCCGCAGAGGGGGCAGTTATGCAGGTGTGACAGATGTAACAGGTCTGAAAGTGGGGTTCCTGTTGGGGCAGCAATATGGTGCTGGCGGTGTGGCACTGAAAGATAGAAAAGGCAATGCACTCATATTTACAAGAGAACTGAAACTACAGGAAACAGATCCCAATACCCTGGAGGTAACGGGTATTCGTGTGGTGAAATATCCGCCGGACCTGACTTCCAAAGAATCCAGGAATAGTAACAATGCAAGCAATGACTACGTATTCCTGCGTTATGCAGATGTATTGCTCATGAAAGCAGAAGCCATGTTGCGCACAGGTGATGCTGCCGGAGCACTGGTCATCGTGAATAATCTGCGTGTAAAACGTGGAGCTTCGGCCTTTACTACATTGACCCTGGATAACCTGATTGACGAAAGAGGTCGTGAAATGTACTGGGAAGGCTGGCGCAGACAGGACCTGATCCGTTTTGGTAAATTCCTTGATACATGGCAGCTGAAACCATCTGACGATCCTAAATATTTATTATTCCCAATTCCCACCAGCGACCTTTCGGTTAATAAGAACCTGGTTCAGAATACAGGTTATTAATTATATACATCAGCTGACGGATCTGTAGCCCGTCAGCTGATGTTGTTAAAGTAATTATATGAACAGATTAGTTTGGATTGCTATGGTAGTGTTAATGACGCTATCAGGCGGCAGGGCGGCCATTGCCCAGAATGGTGTCGTGAATGCGGGCGATGTAAAACAGGTACGTATTGGCAAAGGTGAAGTGAACCTTACTACCACACATGCTTATATACAGATAAGCGTTTACAATGATAGCGTGATCAGGGTAAGAATGGACCGGCAGCCGCTGGGTGATGATTTTTCTTATGCAGTGATCGCCCATCCATCTCCGGGGGCAGCTACTATCAAAACGACCAATGACCAGATCATTGTTACCACCGCACTCATTCAAGCCCGCATCAGTAAACGGCCTTTCTCCATTTCGTTTTATACCCAGGACGGACAGTCCATTAACGAAGAGGAAAACGGATTGACGACTTCATGGGTGGATAATACGGTGACGGCGTATAGAAAAATGCAATCAGAAGAACGCTTCATTGGATTGGGAGAAAAGAACGGACCACTGGATAGGGTTGGTACTGCGTATACAAACTGGAACTCGGATGTATTTGGTTATAGAACGGATCAGGACCCGCTGTACAGTACCATTCCTTTTTACATAGGTATTCATCATGGGTTGAATTATGGAATCTTCCTGGATAATAATTATCAGTCAGATTTCAATTTCGGCGCCAGTAACAATCGCTTTTCTTCGTTTGCGGCGAGAGGAGGTGAAATGAATTATTACTTTATTCATGCTCCTTCAGTAGGTGGTATCATCCAGGCTTATACAGGGCTGACGGGGAGGATCCATATGCCGCCGCTGTGGAGTTTGGGCTATCAGCAAAACAGGTATAGCTATTATCCTGATCAGGAGGTATTGCGTATTGCACAGACATTGAGGGAAAAGAAGATTCCGGCAGACGGGATTACACTGGATATCCATTATATGGATTCTTATAAACTGTTCACCTGGGATAAAGTCCGTTTCCCAGATCCTGCAGGATTGATCAGTAAACTAAAACAACAGGGCTTTCAACTGACTGTGATCAATGATCCGGGTATCAAAGTAGAGAAGGGTTATGCCGCTTATGAAAGTGGTGTGCAGGCGGATGTGTTCATTAAATATCCGGATGGGCAATTGTATACCGGACAGGTATGGCCTGGCTGGTGCCACTTCTCTGATTTTACGAGCGAGAAAGGACGTAACTGGTGGAAGCAGCAATTGAAGTCATATGCAGATGTAGGCGTAGCCGGATTTTGGAATGATATGAATGAGATCGCAACCTGGGGACAAAAGATGCCGGATAATGTGTTGTTTGATTTTGATGGACATGGCACCACACACAAACAAGCGCATAATGTATATGGATTAGAGATGGTAAGGGCGAGTTATGAGGGTGCGCGGGCTGCTATGAATAAGCGGCCTTTCATCCTCACAAGGGCGGGGTATGCAGGTTTACAACGCTATTCTGCAATCTGGACTGGCGATAACAGGTCGGAAGATGACCATATGCTGGCCGGTATACGTATTATGAATAGTCTTGGCATTAGTGGTGTACCGTTTACCGGGATGGATATCGGAGGGTTTACAGGCAATGCGACTGTTGGTCTTTATACACGATGGATGCAGGTGGGTGCTTTCCTGCCTTATTTCCGTAATCATACGGCTGTCAATACCAGGTCTGCAGAGCCATGGACATTTGGCGAAGAGGCGCTGGAGATATCGAGGAACTATATCAACCTGCGGTATCGGTTATTGCCTTATATCTATAGTGTATTTTATGAAGCGATGGAGACGGGCATGCCGGTGATGCGGTCACTGGCTATCGATTACACACAGGATGTACATGTGTATGATTCCCGCTTCCAGCAGCAGTTCCAGTTGGGTAGTGCGTTTATGATCGCACCGTTTGAAAGCAACCAGCAGTATGGAGAAATTTATTTTCCGCGGGGAGGATGGTATGATTTGTATACAGATGAGCAGATAGCAGGTGAGCAGATAAAGATGAGTACATTGGGAATGCATGAGCTACCAGTATATGTAAAAGCGGGCAGTATAGTACCGATGCAATCGCTGGTGCAAACTACTGCGGAACGCCCGAACGATACATTGTACCTGCATGTGTATAAAGGTGATACTGCCAATGCAATTGTTTATTATGAAGATGATGGACAGACATACGATTACGAAAAAGGTGGTTATTACAAGCGTACCATACATTATGATCATCAACTGGTCCTTGACAAAGTTGATGGCAGCTATACATCAAAGTTTGGTAATATCAGCCTGATACTGCATGGATTTGGGCCATTGCAGCAGGTAAAAGTCAATGGCGGGGTACGACCTATACAATCTTCCCGCATCAATTTCCTCTCTCCTATTTCCCGTTTTGATCCACAGGGTGGGTATGCCACAACAGCTGTTTGCCAGGTGCAGACACTGAGCATGAAAAATAGTGCGGATAGGATTGTGGTGGAATTTTGATGCAGCCTGTTGCCCGGTTGGGGGTAGGTATTGGTTACCTCCACCGGGATCAGGCAAGATTACAGGCTGGCCGGTTTGAACCGGCTGGCCTTTTTTTGAGTTTGGGAATGAACAGAATGAACACTAACATGGAGGAATGAACGAAATGGTGTGAGGAAAACCGAAAAGTAGGATGTAAATTCGTATTGTAAGATTGATAATTGTTAATGTTAACCAAACCTATGTTAAAAATGACACAGCTTATTCATTTATACACAAAATTTCCGGTTCCGCATTATTTGCCAAAACAGCGTTTTAAAAGAATGTTGATATCATTGTTATGTTTTTCAAGTCGGTTGATTTCTCATAGGGTATAGTATAAAAATAAATCCCGGGGATTATTCCTGATGCCTGGTCTTTAACTCTTTTGAAGTTGAAGCGGGGAGGCTATTTACCGCTTGTCGCCTTTGAGGCTGAGAAGAGGGATGAGTGATGTCTCTTGCTCTTTTGACGTTGAAGAGGGGAACGACTATTACCGCTAACTTTTTTGGGCGCTGAAGTGCGGGATGGGTATTGTCGCCCGCATGTTTTGCATAGATTTTTATTTTGGGTTCATACACAGATGTTTTCATAACAAACATGTTATTAATAGCAATAACTATTAACAACAGCTTAATGGATCATAACCCGGGCTTCATTCCTGAAACCTGGCCTCCTATTAATTTGTATTCGGTCGAATGGATGATCTAATGACGATGATATTTATTCTAACGATGATGATATTTGTTTTGAGGGTAGTAATACAATTAAAATTAGGGGATAATTCATATGCTATCGGGTACTAATCCTGGTATCCGGCTATTTTAAATACTATTCAAAAAAATATTTCGATGAACATATATAATCTCATAAGGGAAGTCCTTACACCATTCCTGGTATAGGGTAGTGTCTATATTTTACAGAAAGTAACAAAATCGAGGACCATATAACCGGGGACCATTCCTGGTTCCTGTTTTAATCTATCCAATGAGAGAAAGGTAATTTATCCAATGAGAGAAAAGGAATTGTTACATACAAAGGCTCATATTTAATCACAGCGGAGACTAGTTCTGGTCTTTGAAATTACGGGTCGTTTTTCTATGGTAATTAAAAAAAGGGGCTCTGCAAAGAGTCCCCTTTTTATTTAGATACCTGATGGAAACAGGTAGCCGTTTAAGCAATTCTTATGAGTTTATTTTTGATACCTTTCTTTTTTTTACCAAATGCAGGATGAAATATTTACACAGTTGCCTTTTGCAATGCCTTCAATACATCGGGTGTGACACCGCCAAACAGCGACACGCCAGCTGCACCATTTTGAATCGCCAGTCGGATACCCTTCTCCAGATCAGCCATGTTATCATGAAAATCCGGCAGGTACAAGCCTGCATACAGTGGGAACCTACCGTCCAATCCTCTTATACCTTCTGCCACCGCATCTCCTATCCAGCTTACATCTTCCTGGTAAAATCCATGATAAATCATGGGGCATACTGCATTCAATGGCCAGTTAGTCCAATCCTGTCTTACAATGCGTTTCGCAATTTCAGGTGTTGGGAATACCGCTGCTGAAATAGGTTTCTTATGCTTCTTAGCTACACCTGCCAGGTTGGTCACTACATTTGTAATGCGGTCATACCTGAACTTACGCCAGGAAGGACTCTGATCAGGATGTTGCAGGTCCAGCGGATCTTTGCCATGCAGCTCTTTGTATTTACTTCTGCAGGTTTCACAATAACAGAAATCATATTCCGGCAATTCTTTAGACTGATCAATACCGTAATTACTCCACAGGTTTACCGGCAGAATCACATCACAATATCTCACGTAGTCCAGGTGTAATCCGTCTACATAATCTTTTGACAAGGTTGCCTCTGCCTGCTCTTTAAGGTAATTTATTGTCTCTGGTTTGCTAGGACAGAGCCAGCGATAGTAATCTACATAAGGAGGATGAGTAGCACAACTTTCTCCTTTGCGATTTTGCGCATACCACTCCGGATGGCTCGCCAGCAACTCCTTCTCTCCCCTGTTCATAGTCCAGATCCAGCGGTGTGCTTTGATGCCATTTTCTTTCGCAATTCTGAAATGTCTTTCGCTGTCTGCTTCAAACATGATGTCGCCGATGCCTGCTTTTTGGTAAGCCGCATAGCGCTGACGAATGTCTGCATCCGTATCCTTTTCATCAGGATTGATCCAGACACGGTGTTTGATTTTCGTAGCAGCAGTAGCTGCTGCTTTTTCTGCTTTCACGATAGCAGGTAGTCCGGCGCCCATCATGGCTACGCTGCCAAGGCCGACTGATTTAAGGAAATTACGTTTGTTCATAATGTTGGACCTGTAATAATGTTGTTAGTGTTTTGTGGTTGTTACTTTCCCTTCCTGATCGATACTGGCTTTGTGCGCGCCTGTCTTGTCGCTGATTGTAGCGGTATATTGCCCGGAAATTGCTTCGATAGACAATGTATAAGTAATATCATTGACTGTAAATGTCGTTTCAGTGATACCAAGTTCACCCAGAGACGCAGCGTAATGACCATGTGACTGGCGGTAAGTATTTTGCCTGTAATATACTTCCCAAAGATTTTCTTTTGCTTCTTCAATAGCAGGGATAGACATTTTAACAGGTGTGCTGCCTGCGGGGCGTTGTACAAAGAACAGGTAACCCCATTTCTCCGGTGCATGCATATTAATGATGCCCTGTGGAGACCATACCCAGTTATGTTCTGGTAATGGTTTGCCGGTAGCTTTGTCTTTACGTTTTACGTATTTCCCGTTCACGATATCAGTATCCCATTCAACCCGGGAAAAGTTAATTCTCCACATGGTACTGTCTTTGATCCTGATGTGCTGGTTGAAGAAACCAAATGCACTGAATGGAATAGACATTTCTACCGTCCATTTTTTGTCTTTATCGCCTGGTTTATTGAGTGTACCATCGATATATGTGGCGGTGCGCATGCCTTGTGCATCCCAGTTCATGAGGGCATCTCCGTTTTCGCGGTAGGGCTTGGGCATGAACAGGTCCATCACGGTATTATATGGATTGATTTCTAATTCAAAATACTGGTGGGTGTCACCATCCGGATCTACGAATACTTCAAAATCATTGTCATGATAAATGATGGTATCATGCTGGTGGAGGGTAGCCCAGATGTTGGCATCTTCCAGTTCTGCCAGGATGTACAAATGGTCCTGGTCCCACAGCATTTTGAGCCTGGTACGCATGGCGGGAGCTGGCTGTTTATCTCCTTCTATGTCTGTAAAATCCTGACTCCATTCAGCCTTTTGCCAGGCTGCTTCGTCTGGTTTCCCATCCAGTTTAATGGGTGTGGTGGTCTGATAAACTTGATATTGCCTTGGCGCCAGGTAGGCGGCTTTCTTTTGTGCATAAGAAGGGAGGCTCAGACAGGCCAATCCCAATCCTGCAATCACATGACGGATAAGTTGAGACATGAGTTAAATATAATAAAAGTCAACCGGGGTTTTCCCGGTAAACTTAATGGATGGTAGGAATTGTTGATGAATTAAGAAAATTCTATCATTTTATCTGTTTATCAGGGCGATGATCTCGTCCGGATTATATTCCGGACAGCCACCAGGATAGGACGCTATCAATGCCCCCAGTGCACAGGCATATGCCAGTGTTACTGCTGGTGGTGTATTGATAATTCTGTTGTAAAGAAAGCCTGCCAGAAATGCATCGCCACTCCCAATAGTATCTGCCACCGTTACCTGGTATCCGGGATGTTGGTAAAAGGTATTTTCCATGAGCAAGGCCGCCCCTTTATCACCCAATGTCACAATGATGGTAGGTATATTATAATTCTGGCTGAGTGCACGGACTCTTTCTTCCATATTAGCCGGGAGCTGGTACCAGTTGCCTATCAATTCCAGTTCTGCCTCATTGATTTTCAGAATCTGGCAGTGTTGTAATAGTAATTCTACCAATTCCTGTGAGAAATGGGGTGGACGCAGGTTGATATCCAGCACCAGTGTACGACCTCCTTCCAGCAGGGAGAACAGGGTGCTTTTACTTACTTCATTTCTTGAAGCTAAACTTCCGAATACCAGGTACCCCGGTGTATTTGCTATTTCCTGCAGGGCAGCCGAGGGTAGTATAAAATCCCAGGCTACTGGTTGTACGATTTCGTATTGCATTTCATTGGTAGCTGCCAGGCGGGCATATACCTTTCCTGTTTCATGTACCGGATCTTTCTGCACAAAGGTGGTATCCAGCTGTAGCTGTTGCATGACCTGCCGCAGGTTGTCTCCATCTGCATCATTACCTGTCGCCGATATCATCGCGACATGTACTCCCAGTTTCTGCAGGTGATAAGCCACATTCATCGGGGCTCCACCCGGCAATTTCTGATCGGGGAGTATATCCCATAATACTTCTCCAAAGCAGGCTACCTGATATGGTTTCATGATTATTCTGTTAAGCTGGCGCATATTAATGATTTTAAGTTAAAAAGCCAGAGCATTGGACAATGCTCCGGAGTTGGTACGTTCAATCAATGGATGTTCTAAAAATGAACTTTCATGGATATGATCAAATAAGCTCTTTTTTCTAAGTTAACCAGGCTCAACTAAATCATTCCGTTCATTTTGATTTCCAGCCGACCACTTTGTTCACGCGTGCCTAGTCATATTATATTAACCCACAATCCCGTTAGGAACCTTAAAATCAGCTTAAAAACACCTTTTTTTTCTAAATATTTAAACGATCGTTTGATTAAATTAAATGTTTGTTTAACTTTGTGCTCACAATTCGGTAGAAGATGGAATACAATCACAAGCAATTAGCAATCCTGGATGCAGCAGAACAGCTGTTTGCCTCCCAGGGGTTCCACGGAACCTCTGTCAGAGATATTGCTCATGCCGCTGATGTGAACATCGCGATGATTTCTTATTACTTCGGTTCAAAGGAAAAATTGATTGAAGCAATATTTCTGAAAAGGATCGTAGGGTGGAAATCAGTTTTGGAAACTGTTTTAAAGGATGAGTCACTTTCGTTTGAAACCCGCTTTGACCGGCTGGTGGAAACATATGTTGGACGGATTTTCAATAACCCCTGTTTTAATCTGATGATGATGCGCGCGCAGATTCAGGCAGATCTTGGGGTGAACGATCTGATCCACCAAAATAAACTGGAAGTGCACGGAATCATCAGCGCCTTTATCAAGGCAGGGCAGGAAAAAGGGGTGTTCAATGAGGGCGTCGATATATTGATGATGGTCAATACGCTGGTAGGTACAACCAACCATATAATGTCAACCAGGCATCATTTTGCGAGAATATCCGGGCTTGAGCATCTTACAGATGAGCAATTACAGCAGCACCTTGTTATACATATCAGTAATCATTTAAAAAATTTGTTAAAAGCCATTCTTATCCATGAAGCTTAATAGCACATACAGGCGGTTATGGTCTCTGGCAGTGGGAGTTTTGTTGACGTTGCCATACCTTGGCAGTCAGGCGCAGGAAAAGAGAACCCTGTCTTTGAAGGAAGCCATATCGCTTAGTATTCAGAACAGCAAAGAATTAAAACTCAGCCAGACGAAGATAGATGCAGCGTTGTCTTCAGTTAAAGAAGCTAAAAATGCACAGTTACCCGACGCCAGTGTATCCGGTTCTTACCTCAGAGTTAACTCACCAAACATATATGGTCCACTCTTAAGTGGTGGTAGTGACAGCTCAGGCGGCGGTAGTTCTTTTTCCAATGTAAACTCTGTCGCTTATGCTATGGCCTCCGTATCTATCCCGGTTTTCTCCGGTTTTATGATCCAGAGCCAGAAAGAATCAGCCAAATATCTGGCAGAAGCGGCAAGACTGGATGCAGTAAAAGATCGTGAAGCGGTGATTCAGAACACTATCAATGCCTACAGCAACCTGTACAAAGCACAGCAGGCTGTAGCCCTGGTAAAGGAAAACCTGAGACAACAGGAACAGCGTGTGGGTGATTTCACTAACCTTGAAAAAAACGGGTTGGTAGCAAGAAACGACCTGCTGAAAGTGCAACTGCAGCAATCGAATGTAGAAGTTTCCCTGCTGGAAGCAGAAAGCAACCTGAAAATCGCAAACATCACCATGGACCTGCTGCTGGGTATTCCGGAATCCACTGATCTCGAAGCAGTAGCTGATACTTACGATCAGGGTGTGGCAGCAAGTAGCAAGGGTGTAGCAGAATGGGAGCAGGTAGCAATGACCAACCGTACAGATAACGCTGCACTGCAGGCTCGTGAAAAAGCTGCTACTGCAGGTGTGAAAGCTGCAAAAGGTGGATACTATCCTTCCGTAGCAATCACCGGTGGTTATGTAGCACTGACCATTCCAAATGCTTTCTCTGTAATGAATGCGGTGAATGCAGGTGTAGGCGTAAAATATAATATTGCCTCCCTCTGGAAAAACAGCGCGAAAGTTGATGATGCTAAAATTCAGCTGGCGCAGGTACGTGTAAATGAGGAGATGCTGCAGGATAACATTCATATCAGCATCAACAGAGCTTACCAGGATTACCTGGTAAATAATAAGAAGATCGATATGTACCAGAAAGCGATCGATCAGGCTGAAGAAAACTACAAGATCGTAAAGAACAAGCAGGAAAATAACCTCGCTACCACTACCGATCTGCTCGAAGCTGACGTAGCTAATATCCAGGCAAAACTGAACTATGCCTTCGCAAAAGCAGATGCCATGGTTGCCTACTCCAAATTACTGGAAACAGCAGGCGTGCTAAATGAAGCAGGTTCAGAAGGAACTACAACCGGTAAATAATTATCACAGTAACAACTTATTAATATCATATATCGCATTATATGGAAACGCAATCAAATCAAGCGCCTAAGAAAAAGAACTCCACTTTCATCATCGTTCTGGCCGTGTTGGTAATAGGTGGTGGTGCATTTGGTATCACTAAATATATCCACGCACAACATCATGAGGAAACAGATAACGCCCAGGTAGAAGCAAACGTGAGTCCTGTTATCCCTCGTGTAACCGGTTATGTGAAAGAAGTACGTGTAAAAGATAACCAAAGAGTAAAGAAAGGTGATACCCTCGTTATCCTCGATGACAGGGATCTGCAAATAAAACTGGAACAGGCTGAAGCTGCACTGGCTGCCTCCGAAGTTCAGGTATCAGTAGCTACTGCCAATACCAATGCTGCCCGCTCCAACATCGCTTCTTCTTCTGCTAACATCGGTGCAGTAGATGCACAGATCAAAGCTGCCGAAGTAAACGTATGGCGTGCAAACCAGGACTACGAGCGTTACAACAACCTGATCAAAGATCACTCTATCACTCAGCAACAATATGAGCAGGCACTTGCTACCAAGCAAACTGCTGAGCGCCAGCTGAAAGTACTGCAGGAGCAGAAAGAAGTAGCTGCCCGCCAGACCAGCGCTGTTGGTTCCCAGGCAAATGCTACTGCTGAATCTATCAATGCTGCTAAAGCGACCATCAAAGAACGTCAGGCAGAGGTAGATAATGCAAAACTGCAACTGAGCTATACTATCATCCTCGCTCCTGAAGATGGTGAACTCTCAAAAATTTATGTACAGCCAGGTCAGCTGGTTCAGGCGGGTCAATCCCTGTTCAGCGTAGTATTGTCCAACGATGTATGGGTAGTGGCTAACTTCAAGGAAACTCAGCTGGATAAAATGAAACTGGGCCAGGAAGTAGAAGTACATGTAGATGCTTTCCCGGGTAAATCTCTGAAAGCGAAAGTAACTTCCTTCTCCCCTGCTACCGGTGCACGTTTCGCGCTGCTGCCTCCGGATAATGCTTCTGGTAACTTCGTGAAAGTGGTACAACGTCTGCCTGTTAAGATCGAATTCGAAAATCCATCTTCACAGCCAGAAGTTAAGCAACTCCGCCCCGGTATGAACGTGGTGGTTGATGTTCACCTCGACTAATTTTTCAATCGCCGGTGATCAATTACGAATTACGGGAAAAGACTCACAATAATTCTTTAGACTGGATATATAATTCGCTTGGCTGTAATTCGTAATTGAACATCTGCGGATTGATCACTATAAAATAATTAACATCATGCAACAAGAAAATCTGGTAGAATATGGTGCCCGCAGGGTCATCATTACAATCACTGCCATTTTTTGCGCCTTGCTGGAGATCGTGGATACCACCATTGTGAACGTGGCCCTGAATGACATGCGCGGAAATATGGGAGCTACCCTGAGTGAGATCGGTTGGGTGATCACAGCTTATGCGATTGGTAACGTAATCGTGGTTCCGATGACCAGCTGGTTGTCACAGCAATTTGGCAGACGTAACTACTTCGCAGTTTCCATAATCATCTTTACCGTTTCCTCCTTCCTGTGCGGTAACGCCAACGCATTGTGGGAACTGGTATTGTTCCGCTTCATACAGGGGGTAGGTGGTGGAGCACTGTTGGTGACTTCTCAAACTATCATCACTGAAAGCTACCCGCCTGAAAAACGTGGTATGGCACAGGCCATCTACGGTTTAGGAGTGATCATTGGCCCTACCCTCGGCCCTCCCCTGGGTGGTTATATCGTAGATAACTTCGCATGGCCATATATCTTCTACATCAATATTCCAATCGGTGTGATTGCTACACTGCTCACCCTGCAGTTTGTGCGTAGCCCTAAATATGCAGAGAAGAAGTCAGTGAATGAAATTGACTGGTGGGGTATTGGCTTCCTTGCAATGGCCGTTGGTTCTTTGCAATATGTATTGGAACGCGGACAGGAAGATGACTGGTTCAACGATACTACCATCCTCGTATTGGGTATTGCCGCAGCTTTAGGGTTCTTCTTCTTTATCTGGAGAGAACTGGTATATAAAAATCCAATCGTAGAACTAAGAGTATTAAAGAATCCAAACCTCCGGGTAGGTACATTACTCTCCTTTCTCCTGGGCTTCGGTCTCTACGGTTCTACTTTCATCATCCCACTGTACACACAGGGTTTGCTTGGATGGACCGCTACTCAGTCAGGTATGCTCATGATCCCGGCAGCATTGATGACCGCTGTTATGATGCCGCTGATCGGTAAGCTCCTTGAAAAAGGTATACCTAATCAGTACCTGGTAGCCGGCGGTATGGTGGTGTTCTTTGTATACAGCTTCTGGGGTTACAAGATCATTACGCCTGATACAGGTGCAGATGACTTCTTCTGGATGTTGATGGCACGTGGTATTGGTATGGGTATGCTGTTTATCCCGATCACAGCGCTGTCTCTTTCTACCCTGAAAGGACAACAGATTGGTCAGGGTGCTGCATTCACAGGTATGATGCGTCAGCTGGGAGGTTCCTTCGGGGTGGCACTGATTACGACCTTCGTTTCAAGACGTAATGAACTCCACCGTATGGACCTGGTGAGTAAACTGGATGTGAACAACCCGGATGTCATCCACAGGGTCCAATCTGCTGCAAGTAACTGGGCAAGCAAAGGCATGGATACAAAAACGGCGATGGGTAGTGCTTATCAGGGGCTGGAATTCAGCATAATCAAGCAGGCAACAGTACTCTCCTATATGGATGTGTTCCTGTACCTCGGTATCCTGTTCCTCATCTGTGTACCCTTTGTACTGATGGTAAGAGGGAACAAACAACAAGGTAAACTAGACGCCAGTGCAATGCACTAAAAGATATTAAAGATATGTTACTAACAGTGTAACAGTTGTAGGTTTAGGTAATGAGCCGGGGTATTCTTACTCCGGCTTTTTATTTCGATCTGACATATTAATTTCTATACGCATATGTGTACACTTTGCCAATAATAGTTATCCACATTTTCACTATTTACCACAAATGTGGAAAAATATACTCGAAGAAATACAGGGGTATAGTACCTTTGTGCTATCTAATGCCGTGGCATTGGGTTTGCCCCAAATATTAAACATTAGCATTGTCATTGTTTAACAGAATCAGAACAGTATTGTAAATCCAAAGGAAAAAGATCAAAAACCGGATCCCAAAATTTACCTTTATGAAGAGAATTGCATTTGCGTTTGCTACAATAGGAACAGTATTCGCCGTATTAGCCCAGTATGCTATCACTAACGATTGGGCCTGGTTCCGGGTATTTCATACCCTGGGCTTCATCGGCTACATCCTGATCATTAGTGCTGCTGCCTTCTTCTCCCTGATGTTCATACATCAGCTTTCCAGAGATGAAAAAGTAAGAATGCGCAACCGTACTATGGACATAGATGGAAGCATAGATGTGTAATCGGCTGCTGGCCTTTGTTAACCGACGCCATCATTAAACACCGGGAAATAGTTCGATGGAGGATTTGAATTTTATTCTGAAATTTGAGTACAAAGGAAAGCCGCACATACTTGAAGTGCGGCCATGGGTACAGACTTATAAAGTTGCATTTAAAGTTACAGTAGAAGAACACGATATCACGTTCGAACAGGATGAAGAAGGACGGCTGCGTGCTATCAGTGATGTACCACACTCCTCCAAAGATATTGATCACGGACTCATTGCCTTCATTGCTGAAAAGATTGAAGAGGCGCTGGCAGGGTAAGGGCTCCTTACTCCTCCTGCCTGGCTTCATCTATTAATGACTGCTCGTCCCAGCCTAAACCAGATGGATTAAACCGGGTTGTTCTTTCGCCGGACATCAGTTTCTCCAACTCCTCAATGCGTTCCTTCACAGTATTGATATACAGCTTTTTATCGTCGCGTATAGCGGATAGACCTTTCATGGCCTTTTCGTCCTGCCTGCGAAAAGTACCTGCATTCCTGTACGCGTGGTACGCCCTGATACCCAGCATTTGCAAGGCATCTGCCCCCATGCGCAGGGAAGTATCCAGTGTCTCCCGGTAAATGTGCAGTACCCCCAGGTCCATCAGTTCAAAAGTATCCGGTATATTCTCTGCCTTCACCAGCATTTGCAGGTGTGGGAAGTGTTTCCTCACTACACGTACTACCTCCAGTGTCTGTTCTACCGTATCCATCGCTACGATGATCACCTTAGCCTCTGCAGCTCCTGCTGATTCCAGCATATCCCGGCGGGAGGCATCGCCATAGTATACCTTCACACCCAGGTTTTGCAAGGCATCTACCCTGTCAGAATCAAGGTCCAGGATGGTGGCCTTCACCCCATTTACCCTGAGAAAACGGCCTACGATATTTCCAAAGCGGCCAAAGCCGGCTATGATGATAGGATGTTTTTCCTGGATCTCATCTGCCTCCCGGGTATTTGCTGGCTGTACATTGAACCGGGGTTGGATCAATCTTTCATATGCCAGTAGCAGCAATGGTGTCAGCGCCATGGAGATCGCGACCACTGCTGTAAGTATGCTTACGGTAGACTGTGGCAGAATATTATTCTGGTTGGAAAAAGACAGCAAAACGAATGCAAACTCCCCTACCTGCGACAAGGCTACGGCAAATAACAGGTTTTGCTCTATCCTGATCTTAAAGATCTTTCCTAATCCTAACAGTATCAGCGCTTTTAGGGCCATTAAGCCCACTACAAGACCTAATATCACCCAGGGCATACTCAGTATCAGCCTGAAGTCAATAGACGCGCCTACGGCCATAAAAAACAGCCCTAGCAATAGTCCCTTGAATGGCTCAATATCACTTTCCAGTTCATGCCGGTACTCACTGTTTGCCAACACTACGCCACCTAAGAAAGCACCCAGTGCCGGACTCAATCCCACCAGTGACATCAACACAGAAATAGACACTACCAGTAATAAAGAAAACGCCGTGAACAATTCTCTTACCCTTGTGGCAGCGATGATGCGCAGTAAGGGTCTTAACAGGTACCGGCCTGCTACCACAATCACAACCACAGCACCCAGCACCACCAGCGTTTGCCCCCATGCAGGTAAATTATCTCTTAAGGAAGATTCCTGGTGACTACTTTCCGGCGATGTACCTGCCAGTAATGGAAAGATTGCCAGCATTGGAATGACCGCAATGTCCTGGAACAGTAATACTGAAAAAGCGCTTTGTCCGGCAGCAGATGATAACTGCCCTTTTTCCTTCAGACTTTGCAGCACAATAGCCGTGGAAGAAAGCGATAAGATCATTCCCAAGGCCAGTGCAGCATTGAGTGGTTGCCCCAGCAACAGCGCTAAACCCGCTACTGCTGCGGTGGTGATCAACACCTGCAATCCCCCTAATCCCAATATCGGCGCCCGCAGGTTCCAGAGTAAAGCTGGTTCCAACTCTATCCCGATCAGAAACAGCATCATCACCACCCCGAACTCTGCAAAATGCATGAGATCCTGTCCTTCACTACCAATAAACCCCATGAGAGAAGGACCAATCACCACCCCTGCCAGCAGGTAACCCAGTACAGAGCCCAGGCCCAGCTTCCTGGCAATGGGAATAAATACCACTGCCGCTGCGAGATAGATCATGGTTATAAAAAAGTATGAATGCTCCATAGTTATCGGTCCCTTAAGTTTTCCAGAAATTGTTTGTAACTGATTGCCTGTTCACTGATGCCGGTGGCATCCATCCGGTGTGTGCCATATATTACGAATGGGTCCAGGTATTGCATATTACAGAGTGCAGCTGTCTGCCTGAATGGCAATAGGAAATCGGTCAATGGATGCTGGTGCCAGCCATCTTCCTGGTAAGCCGTTTCCATGGTGCCTGCTGAAATTACATTTGTAATCCGCTTGCCCCGGAGAGCCGTACCCGTATGCCCGTAGGCCCAGCCATGCTCCAATACGAGGTCCTGCCATTGCTTAATCATGGCGGGAGCACTGTACCAGTAAAAAGGATGTTGAAATAAAATAACATCGTGTTGCAGCAATAGTCCCTGCTCCTGTCTGACATCGATGTTGAGATCAGGATATGTTTCGTACAGATCGTGCACAGTCACGCCCTGCATACCGCGGATAGTGGCCAGCAGCTGACTATGAACCCTTGATTTTTCAAAGGCGGGGTGCGCGAATAAAATCAGAATTCTAGACATAGAAGATGGAAATTACGAATTACGTTTTACAAATTGATTTTCATCGATGATTTGTAAAACATAATTCGGCCCTCTATACTTCCTCGCCGGAGTACTCCTGCAATAGCAGCCTGTACTGATTCAGGATATTTGATTTGGAAATAAATCCTATTAATTTTTCATTTTCCACTACCGGAAGAATCCATTCTTTTATTTCGTCAAACCTGGCAATTACATCTACCATATTGTCGTGAAGGCCTATCAGTGCTGGTGCTGGCTGCATCACTTCTTTTACGGTCACGGTATCGTAGAGCAACTGATTGAACATAATGGGGCGTATACGATCCAGGGTCACCACACCTTCCAGTTTGTCTTCAGGGCCTACTACAGCAATGACATTGCGTGTACTCTTTTTCACCAGTTCTATGAGCTGACGCAGACTGGCATTCATGTCTATGCGGTGAATGTTGTCTTCCACCAGTTCTTCTGTACGAAGCAGGGAGAGGATGTTCCTGTCATGTTCTTTTGTAAAGATCTTGCCTTCGTCAGCCAGTAGTTTAAGTTCTGGCGAGATAGGTGAAAACCATTTTGCCAGCAGGAATGAAGTGGAAGATACAATCATGAGTGGTATAAACAGGTCATATCCCGAGCTGGCCTCTGCGATCAGAAAGATAGCCGTAAGCGGGGCATACATCACACCACTCATTACACCTGCCATGCCAACAATTACGAGGTTGGTAACAGGTACATCCTGAAATCCCAGTTGTGTACACAGCATAGCAAAGAAAAATCCCAATACGCCACCTGCAAAAAGAGAAGGTGCAAAGTTCCCGCCATTACCACCACTTTGAATGGTGATGGAGGATGCAAATACTTTCAGTAAGCAGGTACATCCCAGGAAAGCCAGTAATACCCAGTTTTTGGCTGGAATATACCGGAAGAAACTATGAGCAATGATCTCATCTGCTTGCCCGTTGGCCATTTGCTTGATGCTGGAATAGCCTTCTCCAAACAATGGTGGCATCAGTACGCAAAGAATAGAAATGATCACGCCTCCAAGTATGGCCTTTTGCAGCGCGCTCCATTTAAGACCGTGAAAAAAATGTTCTACTTTCTGAGAAATGACAATATAATAACGCGCATAAAAAGCACTTAATAATCCCAGGATGATATAATAAGGAACATTATGATAGTTGAATGCCTGCCTGGACTCGAAGTGAAACAGCACGTCTTCCTGCAGGATGATTTTTGACAGCAAACTGCCACAGATCGCCGCCAATATCAAAGGCAGGAAATCTGAAAACACGACTCCTGTAAGCAGAATTTCAAATGCAAACATGACCCCTGCTATAGGTGCATTAAAGGAGGCCGCAATACCGGCAGTAGCGCCGGCAGCCAGTAAGAGCGTTCTTTCTTTATAGCCCAGGTGATAATTGCGGGCATAATTACTACCAATAGCCGCCCCTGTCACCGCGATGGGACTTTCCAGGCCCGCAGAGCCTCCTAACCCAACTGTCAGGGCACTTTGCAGGATCTGTGAATACATTTTAACAGGTGGTATCAGGCTGGAATTTTGTGCAATCTCGTAAAGAATGAGCCCTACCCCCTTGCGGGACTGGCCCTTAAAAAATATAATAACGACCAGTGTAGTGATTACAATACCCAGAAAAGGGAATACTGCGTAAAAGAAGACCTGTGTACTAAAGTGAACCTTGTAGGTAATAAAGTAGTGAATATAGTGAACCAGTGTTTTCAAAACTACACCGGCTAAACCAGCGACCAGACCAACCAGGATACCCGAAAGCACGAGAAACTGGTTTCTGTTCATTTTGCTATGCAGCCAGTGAATAATGATCTCATAACTTCGAACCCTTCGCATGCTGTATCGCTCAAAATCGCGTTTAAACCGCAAAAATGAGTGAAACTTCTTTATATTTTTAAATTGACTCATTAGTTTTTTTATCAAATTTCTATCAACGCATATACCTTATCATTCAGATACGGTCCACCGGGGTGGCGCGCAGAATAGTCAAGGTTTATCCAATATTCTCCTTTCATCTCGTGGTAGTGGACCTCCTTAATTGGAGGATGTGGAAACAAGGTAATAATCGCCTGTTTGATGACTTCAAAATCTTCTTTGTTGCCACAATAGAGTTCAGGGTAAGCATGTCCCTGGATCAGTACAATGCGGCAACGCGCTCCGATAGACTGCAGGCAGGATACCATCAGGATACTATGGTCATCACAGTCTCCGCCCATGCCATTCTGGATGGTTTCCTGTGGAGTGGCAAAATATTCATCACGACGGGTATCGGGTACCCAGCGGAAATTTTTGTTGATGTATTTGAACAATGCCAGGTACCGGGCTACTTTCCCGTACTTGGGGAAATATTCGTCAAAGTCTTCTACAGAGTGGTAAATTGAGAAGTTGCGTACCAGGGAATCTTTATAGTTGACCTTATCCCGGATACCACGCACCGTTTTATCCCTGTAGGTTTCTACACGGCGGGGATATAAACTGAGGATATCCAGTTGTTTATAGTTTTTGGCGCCCCAGTTGCCCTGTACCATGCCTTTATAATCATTCAGCACATTGCTGAAGGAATAATTGTCTGCGAAGTAATTGAAAGACAAGATGCCTATAACCAGCACAAAGGCAGGAATGATGAGCGGCTTGAAGACCCAGAGCAGTAGGCGGGTGAACAGGAAGGCGGCGAGTACAGCCAGCAGCATGTCCAGGTGCCAGCCATCCTCAACCAGTGGGGGAATGTACCGGTTCAGATATGGTGCCAGCGGAATAATCGTCAAAAGGCTCAGCAGGTTGAGCAGAAATTGCTGGAAAGAAGAATATTTACTTTCATCTATGGCCATTACGGTATGCAATAACGCAAAATTATGCCAGATAATGAAAGCCGATGTGACGGGCGGAGAGAATACTACCCGTCTTTTTATTGTCCCCACAGCTTATCCAGCTGCTTAAATGAAGTACTTGTCCCTATTAATTGCAGCTGTTGCCGCGTAATATATAACTGTTTTTCAGCTTTGAGAGCTGTATAGATCTTTTGTAATAATTGCAGGGCCATCAGCATCAGCAATTTCAAATCCATTTTCTGGGAGATCTCCATGGCAGTTTCCGTCAGCCGGATCGCTTTGTTCAGCTCATTTTCAAGCATATAGCCATATCCCTGTATCAATTTATTCAATACTTCCAGGTGTCTGCCATTGATATGATCAAATGAATAACTTTTCAGCAACAGCTCCGCATGCCGGCTGATCCTGAAAGCGGTTTTCAGATCCTGTATTCCAATGGCTGCATACGCCTGCCAGCTCAGCAACGACAGTCTGACCGGATCATGTTTTTGATATACCAGTGCCGGATAGCATTCAAAAATTCGTCTGGAATAATTCGCCATATGGCCATAGTCCTGCAGCAGTGCAAAGGCAAATCCGGAAAACCGGAATACCAGTTCATGCGACACAGAGGGGGCCTGCCTGGTGCTACCATTCAGGTATCGTGCGTAACTGTAGAGCTTATCTTTGATACTTTCGTTGACGATGCCAAATTTCAGGTATTCATATATGAAGAGAAAGAGGTCGTATGGCGTGACCCACAGCTCTTCTTCCGTCATTTCGCGTTGAACGATCTTTTTGATGAAATGCAGTTCCTGTTCGCATTGCTCTGCATCCAGCTGCAGGAGTGACATGATGAAGAGGATGCTCCTGATCTTTAATTTATCTTCCGGCAGCTCTGCCAGGTCTAACAAGGCTACCAGTACTTTCCGTTTACCAAAATGAATAAAATTGTCATTCAGGATTTTGCTGAGCGGATATCTTTTGAAGTAGCCAGTCGGGAAGATAGATTTCAGCGACATTTCCTTGTTCTCTTCCTGCTGATAATGCACTGCCAGGTATTCCAGCAATTGTGATTTCTCAATATCAGATAACGAAAGGTGGAACATCTGCCGGATGTTTTCCTGCTGCCCGTTGTTGACGGCATAGCGCAACATCCATTTAAAGATGCCAGTACGGAAAGTTGAAGATGGTAGATGGTTAATCACGTCCATAAACACCCTTTCACCTGTCTGGTGCTGGCCTTGTGCTACAAAGTGCATCGCCATGAAATATTCCATCAGGAACTGATGGGCAAAGCGCACCTTCACATAGAACATGATGTCCTGGCTCAGGTTTTCTTCTACCAGTATATTATCAGAGAGGAGTTCTTTATAAGCGGAGAATAATTCAGTATTCTTATTGAGGAGGGCACTCTTGTCTGCATATTGTCCCTTTTTGCCATAGTCCAGCAGCTCCAGCAGCTTATTGATGATATTGATTTTAAAATTATTGTTGTTCGTGCTGAATACTTTCATTTGCACGAATCGCGAGACCATTTCATAAAGGCTCAGGTGTTCATTAATAAATGAATTTTCACCAGTATTGAGCTGACAGAAAAGTTGCAGGTAAAAAGGGTACCGCAGTTTTTGCAGAAAAACTTCGCTGAAAGTACGTACCACAGCCGGGTCCATGCGATGATTGTAAAGCACGGACTTCACTTCCTGTTCCGTCATGCGGGGAATGTTGATATTGGTTTCTTCATCCATTTCAGGACCCAGGTACCAATAGCGCCCGAATGGGGGCATGCGTTGGTCATTATGAAAAATTTCTGACCAGGTATTGCTACGAACGGAGAGAATCACTTTTATCCAGGGGAATTCATCATTGGAGTAGACAAATTCTTCCAGCTTGGTATACATCAGTTTCAGTTTATCGCTGGACATGGTGATTTCATCAAATCCATCGATAATGAGAATGAGCCTACCTCCTATTTTATCAAAATGTGTTTTGAAGTATTCCCTGAAATTTTCCCGCTGTCCCAGGCTAAGCTGATCATCCAGCCAGTTGCTGAGATTGAGGCCACGCAGAAATAAACTGCCTGCGGCATGTGCGTGGATGAACCAGCAGATGTCGTGCGGATATCTTGCTTCTTTACTATACCAGAAGTGTTCTACCAGGTGTACGAGTGTAGTTGATTTACCCCATCCGCTTGGCGCGATGAGGGCTGTAGCAGGATACGTTCCTTCCAGGAATCGCTCTATGTGGGCAACGCCGAATGCCCTTGATACTGTATTTTGAAAAGGAATACCAGAGCGGTTCTTCAGGGTTACTAAGGTATAATGAGATACGGCAGCTCCTTTGCTCCTGAGTTCTGCCCATTTACCATCTTTGACTACTTCTCCGGGAGTGGACTGCGTGAAATGTCGTGTCTGGAAATCTTCCCAGTCCTTATAACTACAATATTGCGCCAGGGTGTTCAATGTATAGCGCGAAAAACTATGCTGTGTCACAGCAAACCCAAAAACTCTCTTAAGCGTCGTCTCACTAACCAATTTGCCTGTCTCGTCGGATATGGCTAGCGACAATCGTTTGCAGTCACTAGCTGTTACTGAGTCAACACCAAAACGTCTCGAAACTTCTTTCTGCAGAGTAACGATAAAGTCATAGGAGAGATCTATCATAATGGGGACAAGGAATGGATTTTTGTAAACGGATTTTGGTAATCAAGAATAAACTTACGTAGTGATTTTTACTTTAGATTTTTTCTTACAAAAATGAACAAAATGAACAGGATATATATAAATGAACATAATTTGAAAATTGCTGTAAAGTAGCGTTGTACAATAGGACGACAAGGAGTAATTAAAAATAATTTTTATTTTATCAGTTTGATTTCATATTAGTACTGCCAACTAAATGCGTTGTGAATCATACTACTATAATAAATTTTGTCATCGAATTGAGTGGACTGAATAAAAAGATTTTCAGATTTAAGAAATGAATAGAATGAATAACGTTCAAATACTGAACGAAAAGAACAGCTAGTTTCCCACCCTATCAACATAAATTCGCATCGTATTCTGACCGAAAAAAGATGCTTATAATGTGTGTTCGTGAATATATCAACCGAATCAGACTACCCCTGTTTTAACCATATCATCATTTATTGCTATCCCCTTCATAGCCCTGCCAATGCATAGACACTAATATGATAACTATTGTGTTGTGTATCCTGTTGGGTGGCCATTGGCCGCCAGGTTCAATATGATGCATAGCTAACCTGAATTCCCGAAACAACAAAGATGAAAACAAAAACTGTGAAAAATATACACGCTTTATAACCCGAACCAATTGATTTCTATGCATCTTAACGCTACTCTTAAAGGCTCCCTAAAAGCTTTTATTCTTACTGTTTTTTCATGTCTCTGCATGGTTGGGTTACCGGCAGGAGTTTCCTTTGCGGAGAAAACTTCTACGCCGGTTGCTGCCAACTTTAGCAACGACATTAAAAACAACCACGCCCTGTCATGGTTACAGGCGTACACCGCGCTACACCCCTATGCGCCTGTACCACCAAAGCGATCGCTCTGGCAAACCTGGTTTACCTCAGGTACTTATTTCGCAGATGGTCCCCTCTGGAGCTCCGGAGGGAATCCGAATGTAGTCACCTTCGGTCTGGCCTGTGCTGCCTGTAGTGTAAGCAATGCAGCAAATGCTGTAGATGGTGACACGAGTACTGCTGCAACAATGAATCTGCCTGCCGGCGCCATAGGCGGCGTAGGGCTTCAGCTCACATTCTCCGGCACTTACCAGTCAGGTGACGCTATTGCCTTTGACCTGGAAATCCCCGATCAGAATGTAACCCTCTCCATGTTGAGTGCTATCTCTATGAGCACCTTCAATGCTGGGGTGAGCAACAACGATCAGATCTCACTGAATAATAGTATAACCAGAGTCGAGATGCTGGGACTGGGCACGGGCAGCACCCCAAAATTCAGAGTGGTGGTTCCTGTCTCCCATACTTTCGACCAGGTACAATTGAACTTAAGTGCTGTAATAAGCACCTTCGCCTCACTCCGTGTTTATGAGGTGCGGGCTTTTCAGCCTGTAATAGTGACCCCTGCCTCTCCTGCAGTAGTCACTGGTGGTACAGTTGCACTCTCTGCGTCTTTGCCCCGTATTCCAGGAGCTACCTTCCAGTGGTATACTGCACCAGAAGGTGGTAGTGCTGTTGGCAGTGGTGCTAACTTCACCTCTCCTGTTTTAAACCGTACTACTACTTTCTATGTCGAAGCAACCAATCCTGCCGATGGACTGGTAAGCCCTGTACGTACACCGGTTAAAGTACTGGTAGGCGGTGGCGCCGGCCAGCTCTGGATGTATGGCGACCAGCAGGTAAGCACCCTGACGGGCGGTGTGGCCTGTGCGCTTTGCGTGGTAGACAATGCTGATAATGCCGTAGATGCGGATACAACTACCGCCTCTACCCTATCCATGCCGCTGGGTGCACTTGCCAGCGTAGGTCAGTACATTGCATTCCCCGGCAATTACAAAGCCGGCGATGAAATTGTGCTGGACCTGGATATACCCGGCCAGATAATATCCGGAACTGCTTTATCAGCCATCCAGGTATCTACTTATTCTGGCACCAATTCTAATAATGATCCTGTTTTTCTCAATAACAGCCTGGTACGTATGCAGGCCTCCGGCCTTGGACTGGGCGGTACACAAAAGGTCAGGGTAACGATTCCCGTTACTAAAGATTTTAATGGCGTAAGAGTAGACCTTACTACCGCATTTGCTGCCTATGGTGCTTTGCGCATTTATGAAGCTGCAGCCATGATTCCTGTAACTGTTTCTCCGGCAGCACCTACTATTACTGCCGGCAATACAGCGACCCTGACTGCCAGCATCGATGCAAGAGTGAGCACCCCAACATTTAAATGGTATACCACCCCAACGGGCGGATCTCCGATATCTACAGGTAACCCGTTTACAACGCCAGCGCTGTCCAGAACAACTACTTATTATGCAGAAGCTTATGATCCTGCTAATAACCTGAGCAGCTATGTCAGAACTCCTGTCACTATCAAGGTTGCGGGTGGCCCGGGTACGCTCTGGAGCTATGGTCAGGACCAGGAAAGCCCCATTACCGGTGGTATTGCCTGCGCTGCCTGTACTGTGACAGATGCTGCTTTCGCTTCGGATGGTGATACCACTACTGCTTCTACACTGACTGTACCATTAGGTGTATTGTCTACTGTAGGACAGCTGGTAAAACTGCCAGGCGTATACCAGGCAGGCGATAGTATTGTTCTGTTCCTGGAAGTGCCTACCGAAGATATAGCGGGTGTGGCATTGCCACGTGTTACAGTGACCACTTACCAGAACAGCATTGCGGGTCCTGCTACGTCTAATAATGATGCCAGAACACTGGACAATGCAGCCGTGAAACTACAACTGCTTGGCGGCGGATTGAATAACGCCCGCAAATTCCGGGTTACCATTCCTGCTACCAATACCTTTGATGGTGTGAAGGTCGACTTTGGCGGATTGCTGGGAGTATCCGGCTCGCTCAAGCTGTACGAAGTAGCTGCCATGATCCCTGTATCAGTAACGCCTAACCCGGCAAAAACTGCTTACAACACGGGCATTACTTTAACACCTGCTATCAGAATTTCAAACCCTACTTATAACTGGTACACTACCCCTACGGGTGGTTCTCCGGTTTATAGCGGTGCCGGTGCATTCACAAGTCCTGCTCTCATTCGCAATACAACCTACTATGTAGAAGCACAGGACCCTGCCGGTACCACTAGTTTTGTGCGTACAGCAGTTCCTGTAACCATAGGTGGTGGTAATGGCCCATTATGGACTTATGGCACCGATCAGACTTCTCCTATTACTTCCGGGGTAGCCTGTGCACTGTGTTATGTACAGAACCCACAGTTGGCAGTAGACGGTGATACGACTACAGCTTCCCGTTTGTCTCTGCCACTGGGCGTTGCTACTTCTGTAGGTCAGAAGATCACCTTCCCTGGTATATATCATCCTGGTGACAGTATTATCCTGGTACTGGGTGTGAAAGGTGATCCGATAGCCAATGCATCTCTGCTGGGAAATATTGGTGTCACTACTTCCCTGAACAATGTGAGCAACAATGACCGCAGAACATTGAATTCTTCGTTGTTTGCATATAATGTCCTGTCAACTGATACGATCAGCAAGGTGCGCGTGGCAATCCCTGTTACCACCACCTTCGATGCAGCTACAATAGACCTCAGCAGCCTGGTGGCGGCTGATAATGCATTATATATATATGAGGCTGCAGCGATGATACCGGTAACGGTCACTCCAAGCCCTGCCAACGTATATGCAGGTGAAACGGCTACGCTCAATGCAAGCATTCCTGCTATTCCTGATGCAGTATTCAACTGGTACGATGTACCTACCGGTGGTGCTCCTGTACATACAGGTAGCTCGTTCACTACACCACCCATGTATGCCGGCAAGACTTACTATGTAGAAGCACTATCGCCTTCTGATGGACTGGTCAGCATTGAGCGCACAGCTGTTACGGTCAATGTAACGGATACTACCGCCAATGGTGCCCTGAGTTGTAGCGGTGCTACTACTCAGAACAATGGCGTCACTGGCCTGCTCTGTCTGTTGTGCGGTGTAACCAATGCAGCCAATGCTGTAGATGCTTCTCCGACTACGGCTTCCAGTTTGCGTGTCAATGTTGGCCTGGCTGCCGGTATTTACCAGGACCTGATATTCCCTACATCAGGTAAAGCGGGCGACTCAATCCGCATCGGCCTTGGTACTACCACTGGTCTGCTGGATGCTTCACTGCTGGCTGGTTTAAGCGTAGGTACGGGTAATGGTGCACGTCCTGCCGATGCAGATATGGTATCATTGACTCCTGATATGTTGACGCTCCGCTGGTTCAGCGGGGTGCAGCAATCTGCCTTCACCTTTGTGGCTACCAAAGATTTTGATCGTGTCGAAATTCGCCTGAATGGCTTACTGGCCGCTCTCTCTACTATCAATGTTTACTATGCACAGGTGGTAACTCCGGTTGCGCAGGTGGCGGCACCAACCGTATATGCATGTAGTGGTACATCTGCTACACTAACAGCTGTTGGTCCTACTGGTTATGCCTATCGTTGGTATACATCCTACGCCGGTGGTACTCCTGTCGGTTATGGTGCCACCTTTACCACACCGGTTATCACCAAAGACACTACTTATTTCGTAGGTACCGTGGGCGCCGATAGTTGTGGCAGTGAAAAACGTACCCCTGTACAGGTAAAAGTAGGTCTGCCAGGTGTAGATGTAACACCATCTTCTGCTATTGTAGCAGAAAGTGCTACTCCTACCTTCAATGTCGTATCGCCAAATGCTGCTTATCAGTATAACTGGTATACAGTGCCCACCGGCGGTACTCCTGTATATGTAGGGCCTCAGTTCACAACGCCTCCGGTATCTGCTAATGTTACTTATTATGTAGAAGCAGTATCCCTCAGCGATGCAAACTGTAAGAGCCTGCGTACACCAGTTGCTATCACACTGAATGGCACCGGTGGCCCAACGCCTCCGGGTGATATTGATTGTGGTGGTGCTACCTCACAGGTATCTACTACCAGTGGTATCTGCGTAGGTTGCTATGTAGAGAAACAGGATTCTGCGGTGGACAATAGTACTGCCACAGCTTCTGTGATCCACACCATCCTGGGTGTAGGTTCTTATGTACAGCAATCCCTTATTTTCCCTGCACCTGGTGTGAAGGGCGACAGTGTAAGGATCAAGCTGGGCTTCACTACAGGCCTGACAGATCTGAGCGCATTATCTGGTATCCAGATATCCTCTTCCAACAATGCAACTGCGAATAATGATGCGGTAACCCTGAACAGTAGTCTCGTGAACCTGCAATGGATGAATGGAAACAGGGACCTGGTTTATACATTCGCTCCAGGTGCCGCCTTCGACAGGGTGAATATCAGGCTGAATGGGGCAGCTACTGCACTCACAGCACTGAAAGTATATTCTGCCGAAATATTTGCAGGCACGCCTACTGTTGAAAAAGATACGGTGTATGTATGTGCTGGTTCTGCAGCTACACTGAAAGCGACAGGCCCTGGTACTACCTTCCGCTGGTATAGCCAGCCTACGGGTGGTACAGCCCTGGCTAACGGTGCTACTTATACTGTAACACCAACTACCAATGCGATCTATTATGTAGAAGGCGTATCCAGCAGTGGTTGTGCAAACCCTGTACGTAAAGCAGTTTACGTAATAGTTGGTCTGCCACAGCCATTGGTGAACCCGGCAACTCAAACTATCAACTCCGGTCAGACGGCTACTTTCACGGTAGTCAGCCCTAACCCCGCATACGAATATAACTGGTACGATGCACCGGCAGGTGGTAATCTTGTGAAAGCAAATGCTACCACTTACACTACAGGTGCACTCACTGCAGCCGCTATCTATTACGTAGAAGTAAAAGATCCGGTGAATAATTGTACCAGCTCTGCCCGCACAGCAGTGAGGGTAGATATCAATCTGCCTACAGAGCCAACACCTTGTAGCTATGCTACTTCACAGCAAAGTCCTATTATCAGCGGTGTATGTCTGTTGTGCTCTGTGAGCAATCCTGCACTGGCAGTAGATCAGAATGCGAACTCTGCATCCACTATCAATGCTACCTTAAGTGCTGCCGGTTACATCGGTCAGCTGTTGAGGTATAACAATACTTACCCTGCCGGTGACAGCATCACGCTGGATCTGGAAGTCCCTGGCAAAGTAGTGGATGCTACGCTGCTGGGTGGTATCAGGGTAGAAACATATAATGGTGCTACTGCAAATGGTGATGCGCGTTATCTCGGTGATAACCCGATTCGCTTCATCATGCTGAACACCGGCAATAAGTTCAGGGTAACCATACCTACCACTAAATCCTTCAATGGTGTATTGGTAAGTATCAATGGTCTGCTCACAGCACTCACCTCTGTGAATGTTTACGTGGCAGCCGTAGTGACACCAAGACCGGATGTATCTGCATCTGCCATGAATGTATGTAGTGGTAATACCGCTACCCTCATCGCAACATCTGCCAATGATGCGGACATTGCCTGGTTCACCAGTGCAGTGGGTGGTACAGCTGTAGCTACCAGCGACACCTTTACTACAGCAGCCCTCAATGCATCGGTAACTTACTATGCAGAAGCCAGTCGCTTTGGTTGTGCAAACCCAACCAGGGTACCTGTGATGGTGAGCGTAGGTAATACACCTGTGGCGCCCACTGCTGCAGCTAAGAGCATTTGCGCAGGCGATCAGGTAACCTTGCTGGCTACAGCACCATCCGGAGCTACCTTCCGCTGGTATACTGCTGCTACAGGTGGCACCCTGCTGGCATCTACTCCAAACTATACGACGAATGCACTGACAGCTGATACTGCTTTCTATGTGGGAGCAGATAATAACGGTTGTGTCAGCACAACAAGGACCCGTGTAGCTGTGACAGTGAATGCAGCACCAACCGGGCTCACTGTAACACCGATGGGTACCTCCATCAGCAGTGGTCAGAGTGCAACCTTCACTGCGCATGCTACCGGAACTAACCTGGTTTATAAATGGTATAATGCCGCTGGTGATTCTATCTTCACCGGTGCCGTATTCAATACCGGCGCCCTCACGGCAACAGCTACCTACACTGTAGAAGCAGTAAATGCTGCTGGTTGTAAGACCCCATCCCGCGTGTCTGTTACCGCTACCGTGATTCCTGGTAATAACGACGTTCCTTGTGATGCCGCTACATCAGAAACCAACACGGCCAATGGTATCTGCATAGGTTGCTATGTAGAAAACCCGGCCCTGTCTGTAGACAACAGTACCAGCACCAGCTCAACCCTGCATGTGATACTGGGCCTGACTGGTGGCTATGTACAGCAGACCCTGATCTTCCCGCAGGTGAGTGAACTGAATGACAGCGTACAGATTAGCCTGTCCTTCCCTAGTTCACTGGCAGATGCAGGTTTGCTGGGAACTATACAGATCGGCTCTTATAACGGAGCTACTTCCAACAATGATTTTGTAGCGCTGAATGCTGCCGGGGTGAATGTAAGTCTGCTCAGTGGCAACTCACAGGCGCGGGTAGGCTTCAAGCCTAAAGCGCTCTTCGACAGGATCGTAGTACGCCTCAACTCTGGTCTGGTCACCGCCCTGAGCGCAGTGAATATTCACTACGCCAGCCGCCTGGTAGGCTTGCCAGTGGTAACGGGAGATACGATCTGCGCTGGCAACCGTGCTACCCTTATGGCAGCCGGTCCTTCGAACGTAAGCTTCCGCTGGTATACAACAGCTGTAGGCGGTACAGCCATCTTCACTGGCACCAGCTACCAGACACCAGCGCTGAATACCACCACTACTTATTATGTAGAGGCAGTGAAGACAAGCCTGACCTGTCCTAATCCTGTAAGAGTACCAGTTACTGCTGTGGTAGAGCCAGTTCCGGATGCACCGGCACTGGATACAACCAGCATCACCGTTTGCAGCGGCAGTACAGCTACCTTCAATGTGAAACCGGTAACAGGCGTAACCTATCGCTGGTATACCACATTGTCAGGTGGTACGGCTATTGCTACAGGCAATTCATTTACTACTCCTGCTTTAAACGCAACTACAGTATACTATGTAGAAGCTTCTAATTCCGCAGGTTGCTCCAATACTACCCGCACCATGGTGACTGCAAATGTCATTGCACAACCAGCAGTGGTGACTGTAACGCCAGGATCTGTTGAGGTGTGCGCAGGTAGCTCTGTACAACTCGAGGCTTCTGCTGCTACCAGTGGCGTAGTATTCCGCTGGTACACCACTGCAACAGGTGGCACAGCTGTATTTGAAGGTCCTACATTCACTACACCGGTACTGAATACCACTACTACCTATTATGTAGAAGCGGCAGCAGGTGCGTGTGCAAGTGCTACCAGAACAGCAGCCACTGTAAAAGTGAATGCAATTCCGGCTGCACCAACTGTGAATGTATCACCAGCCGGCGGCCAGGTTGTATCCGGCCAGACAGCTACGCTGACAGTATCTCCTGCAGCTACAGGTGTTACTTACAACTGGTATACAGATGCTGCTGGTGGTACTCCTGTATTCACAGGCAATGTATTCACTATACCGGCACTGACCAGTGATGTCACTTATTATGTAGAAGCCGTAGCAGATTCTGCTACCTGTGGTAGCCAGCGTACCGCTGTACCGCTCACAGTGACAGTAGTACCAAATACTGCGTGCGACTTTGCAAATGCACAAACTAATAGCACAACTGCTATCTGCGTACTGTGTTCTGTACAGGATGCTGCAAATACGACAGATGCAAATACTGATAATTATTCCCTTTTGTCAGTGCCACTGGCTGCTGGTGGAGGAAGCGTACAGCAATCCCTCATCTTCCCGGCCACTGCTGCTGCGGGCGATAGCGTAAGACTGGTGCTGGAACTGCCTGCACAGGTGTTAGACGCTTCCTTGCTGGGTGCGATAGAAGTATCCAGCTACAATGGGGCTACTGCAAACAATGATGCACTCCTGCTCAACAGCAGCAACCTGCATGTATCCATGCTGAGCGGCAGCAATAAGTTCACCGTAGCTTTTGCGCCAGGTGCAACTTACGACCGCGTACAGGTGAAAGTAAAAGGTGGTGCGATCTCCGCACTGGTGAACCTCCGCGTTTACTATGCTTCCCGCCAGGTATCTGCACCAGTGGTTGCTGTCAGAAGCATGACTATCTGTAGTGGAGCTACTGCTACCCTTACTGCTACAGCCAGCGCGGTAGCATCTATAGAATGGTACAATGCTGCCGGCACTAAGGTAGGCGATGGTCCAACCTTCACTACACCGGCACTGACTGCCAATACCACTTATTATGCCCAGGCAGTACGTACATCCAATGGTTGCGCGAATCCAAACAGGGTATCCGTAGCTGTGAATGTAGTACCGGCGCTGACCGTGCCTACAGTTACCAGCGCCAATATCTGTTCCGGCAAAACAGCCACCCTCACTGCTACAGTGACAGGTTCCAATATCACAACTAAGTGGTATAGCGCTCCTGTAGGAGGTACCCTGCTGTTCACCGGTACTACATATGTGACCAATGCATTGACAGCAGATACTGCTTTCTATGTAGAAACCAGCAACAGCAGCTGTACACTTGCTACAAGAGTGAAGGCGACTGTAACTGTTGGTGGAGGTGCTCCTACTCCAACCCTGCAGGCAAACAATGTAAATATCTGTTCCGGCCAGCAGGCTACATTTACCGTAACATCCAGCACAACTGGTATTACATATAACTGGTATACTGCCCTTACCGGTGGTACTCCTGTATTCACAGGTGCAACTTACACCACCGGCGCTCTCACTACATCTACAGTATATTATGTAGAAGCTGTGAACACAGCATCAGGCTGTACTACAGGCTCTGCAAGAGTAGCTGCTACGGCAAATGTGTCGCTGAACCCGACAGCACCGGTAGTTTCCGCTACAAGCGTGGATGTATGTACAGGTCAGGATGCAGTATTGTCTGTATCTACACCACAGAGCGGAGTGACCTACCAATGGTATGATGCTGCTACAGCAGGCACCCTGGTTGGTTCAGGCGCGGCTATCACTATCAGAAATGTAACAGCCAGCGCTGACTACTATGTAGAAGCTGTAAATACCGGCGGATGTGTGAACACCGGTGGTCGTACAAAAGTGAGCGTAGTAGCCATCGCATCTCCGGGTACACCAACTGTGACCGCTGCTTCAGTAAGCGTATGTCAGGGTAGCACCGCATCGCTCTCTGTACAGAATCCGAATGCAGCATTCACTTATCGCTGGTACAGCACCGCTACCGGTGGTACATCGCTGGGTACCGGCACTACATTCACTACATCAGCCATCAACACTGATACTGATTTCTATGTAGAAGCCAGCAATGGTAACTGCAGCAGTGCAGTAAGAGCAAGAGTAAGTGTGCTCGTGGCAACACCGCCACCGACTCCGACCCTCGAATCAAATAATGTATCTACCTGCTCCGGTACGTCCGTTACCCTGCGTGTAACATCTACTACTACCGGCGTAGATTATAACTGGTATACAGCAGCAACTGGTGGAACACCTGTATTCACCGGACCTGCCTTTACCACACCACAGCTCACAGCAACTACTACTTACTATGTAGAAGCGGTGAACACTGCGGGTTGTGGCAGCGGTAGTGCAAGGGTAAGTGCTACTGTAACAGTCGGCACGTCACCAGATGCACCAACCCTGGTGTCTGGCAGTGTGAAAGTATGTGCTGGCAACGACGGTACATTGTCTGTACTCAATCCACAGACAGGTGTTACTTACCAATGGTATGACGCTGCTACTGGCGGTACCCTGGTATTCACCGGTCCTGTATTCAATGTAACGGCAGTGACTGCAAATGCGACTTACTATGTACAGACCCTGATCGGTACAAGCTGTGTAAGCGCCACCCGTACAGCAGGCAGCATTGTAGTAGACAACTCTGCTACAACTCCTGATGTGGTATCTGCCAATGTAACAACCTGTGTAGGTGGTACTGCTACCCTCTCTGTACAGAATCCGGATGCATCTCTCACCTATCGCTGGTACGATGCACCATCCGGTGGTAACCTGCTCTCTACAGGTCCTGATTATACAACGGCTGCACTCAGCACCAATACTACCTTCTATGTAGAAGCGCTGAATAGCTCCGGCTGTAGCAGCCTGGCTCGCAGAGGTGTAACGGTGACAATCGTGAATACGATCGATGCACCGGTGGCAGGTGGTGCTACAGTATGCTCCGGCAACTCTGTGGTACTCGCTGTGACTACTCCTGTATCAGGTTACTCTTATAAATGGTATACAACCGCTACCGGTGGCACACCAGTATTCACTGGTGCAAACTTCACCACACCGCAGCTCACCGCTAATACAACCTATTATGTGGAAGCAGCAACCGGTGGTTGTGTAAGCGTAAGCCGCACGATAGTACAGGTAACGGTGAATACTACACCTGCGGCACCAGTAGTAGTAAATTCCGCAGTCGTAACCTGCGCAAATGCTACTGCAACACTGCAGGTAGAAAATCCGGATGCAAGTCTTACCTACCAGTGGTTCACTACCAACACAGGTGGAACTGCTGTGGGCACAGGATCTACTTTCACTACACCTGCTATCACAGGTACTACCATGTACTATGTAGAAGCACAGAATCCGAACGGTTGTGCAAGCAATACACGTACGGCAGTGACAGTATCCGTTGGCGCACCTGGTAACGATGCAGTAGTCACCGGCAAAGAAGTGGGTATATGCCCTGGTTCGGCTGCAACGCTGACTGCGACATCTACTACAACAGGTGCAACCTTTAGCTGGTATACCACGGCTACCGGCGGTACAGCTATAGCAACCGGCAGCGTATTCATCACTCCTGCCCTCAGCGCGACCACTGCTTACTATGTGGAAGTAGCTTCTTCAGGTGGTTGTACAAGCGGTACCAGGGTGGCAGCTACAGTAACTGTAATACAACCGCTGGATGCACCGGTAGTAAGTGTTGATACTGCACTCACCACTGCCAATGCTGTGACATTCACATGGGATCCTATACCTGGTGCTACCGGTTATGAAGTGACCACTGACAATGGTACAACTTACACCGCACCAAGCTCCGGCAGTGCAGGTACTACACATACAATATCTGGCCTTGCTCCTGCTCAGACAGTGACTATACAGGTAAGAGCGCTGGGCCTTGAAGGTTGTGAAACAAGTGCACTTTCCAATGCTGTAACCGGTGAATCGGAGAACCCGCAAGGCAACAAGATCTTCGTTCCGAATGTGTTCACACCGAATGGAGATGGCGTCAACGATATCCACTATGTGTATGGCAATACGATCGCCTCTATTGTAATGATGTACTATAACCAATATGGTCAGCTGATCTTTGAAACCAAGGATCAGGCAAGAGGATGGGATGGTACGATGAGTGGCCGTATGCAGCCGGTAGGCGTGTACATCTATGTACTGAAAGCTACCCTGCGGGATGGTACAGTTGTTAACAGGAAAGGTACCGTAACCATTGTACGATAACTAATACAGATACCGGGATAGTGGCAGACACTATCCCGGTTATTAATACCAAATGATAAACCTCTTCCCATGAAGAATAAGAATATACTCGCTATTGTATTAATGGCGGCTGCAGCGTTCCTGCCAGGAGTAACCAGGGCGCAGGTGGATCCCCATTTTTCTCAATACTATGCCTATCCGTTGTGGCTGAACCCTGCACTGACAGGTGTAATAGACGGAGACTACAGAGCCAGTGCCAATTATCGTAACCAATGGGTGACTGTTGGTAAACCTTTCTCTACTATGGGCTTCTCAATTGATGCAGCAGCTGCGAACAATGTAGGGATTGGTATCAATGTGACGAACATGAAAGCAGGTGATGCCGGTTACAATTACTTTAATGGAATGGCCAGTTTCTCCTACAGGGGCGTACGTTTTGGCGCTACCGGTACCAGCCAGCTGGTATTCGGTGTGCAGGCAGGTATGATCAATCGTCGTATTGATCCTTCCAAGTGGCAGCTGGGTAGCCAGTATGATCCTGTGATTGGCTTCGACCCTTCCAAAGTCAGCGGCGAAAATATCAATACTACTTCTTCCAATGTATTTGATGCGGCAGCCGGTGCAATGTTCTTTGATGGTAATCCCAATCACCAGTTCAACCCATTCGTAGGGGTTTCTGCGGCCCACCTTACACAGCCGACAGATCCATTCGTGACAGGGGCTAACAGCAAATTGCCTGTCCGCTACCTGGCTCATGGTGGTACCCGTATCAAAGTGAATGATGTGTTTAGCCTTACCCCAAATGGAATGTACCTGCGACAGGGCAATGCCGAAGAAAAAGTAGCAGGTGTATATGGAACCGTCCTGGTAAATGAAGACTTCGATTTTCTTATAGGAGGCAACTACCGCTGGCATGATTCTGCTATTCCATTTGCCGGGTTTCACTTCAAAAATTTCGTACTGGGCCTCAGTTACGATATCAACACCTCCAATCTCAGAAGACTGGTAAATGGCAGCAACAGTTTCGAAATCTCTTTGTCTTTCATCAGCCGTAAGAAGAAAGTGTATGGAGAGGAATACTTCATATGCCCACGGTTGTAAAACAAAAAAATAACGGATGAAAAAAATTGCACACTATTGGCTGGCCATCGTTTGCTGCTTATTTACAGTTAACTCTTTAAAAGCACAGTACGTTTACGATTATAAGCGAACAGGCGATGTGTATTATGAAGCCAAAGACTATTATTCTGCTGCGCAGTATTACAACAGAGCACTGGGTACGTTTAAGATAAATGCTAATGAAATTCTGCCCTATCAGCCGGGAACCAAAAGCAAAGAGACCGGAAAGATCAAAGATTATGAAACAGTTCAGTACAGGTTGGCAGAGTCTTACCGCATGTACAATGACTTTGGCAATGCAGCAAAGTATTATGAAGAGGTAGTGAGCTATAACAACAATGAGTTGTTTCCACTTGCCCGCTTCTGGTATGGAGTATGTTTGCGTGCAAATGGTAAGTATCCCGAAGCTATTGAACAGTTCAAACAATTTAAAGACAAGTATACCAAGGTGGACGATATCAGTGCACGTGTAGCGCTGGAAATAGCCAGCTGTGAATTTGCGATCTCAGAAGCCAGCCATGCACCAGGTTACATCGTCACCAAACTGAATGGTGATGTAAACGTAGGTGGTGCTAACTATGCCCCTGCCCTGCTGGGGAAAAATGTGCTGCTGTATACTTCTTCCCGCCCCGATACTACTGTACTGGAAAAGAAGAAAAAGGAGAATCCTTATATCAACAGCTTATTTCAGGCCGATGGAAAGGATGCTGCATTCAGCAATAGCCGACCCCTGGCAATACCCGAAGTAAAGGGTGTAGATCAGGGTGTGGCTGCGATTACGCCAGATGGCAATACCATTTTCCTGACTCGCTGGACGAATAAAAATGGGGTGAAAGCAGCGGCGATCTATTCAAGTACCCGTACCGGCACTGCATGGTCAGAGCCAAAGACATTAGGCCCAAATATAAACGTAGATGGTTATAGCTCTATGCAGCCCTTTGTAACTGCAGATGGCAAGTACCTGCTGTTCGCTTCCAACAGGCCAGGCGGTATGGGTAAGAATGACCTTTGGTATAGCATGCTGGATAGAAATAATCCGGGTCCTGCCAGAAATATGGGCACCGGTATCAATACCCGCGATGAAGAACAGTCCCCTTTTTACGATGGAGACAGGCATATGCTGATCTTCAGTTCAGATGGCAGAGTAGGTTTGGGTGGGCTGGATTTCTATTCCAGCGAAGGTGATTTTAGCAGTTGGGCAGTGCCTAAAAACTTAGGTGCCCCGCTGAACTCTCCAAAGGATGATATCTACTATGCAACTTCTGACTGGGCACATCCTATGAATAGCGGCTACATCAGCTCTGACAGGGAATCAGTATGCTGCCTGGAACTGTTTAACGTAAGGAGAATATCCAAGTCTATACATGGTATGGTGATGGATTGTGATAATAACCTGCCATTGTCAGGTGCAAAGATCACCCTGATCGATACCATTCAGCAAAAAGTACTACAACAGGTAACCCTGGATGAAACAGGCCGTTATCGCTTTGAGGTAGAGCCGAAAATGAATTATAAGATCATGGCAGAGAAAGAAAATTACTTCTCCAAAGCAATCTATATCAATACAGACCAGCTGGAGAAGGTGGATTCCATGGAAAGTGCCACCATCTGCCTGAAACGTTACGAAATAGGAAAGCCAATTATCCTGAAGGATATCTATTATGACTTTGATAAGGCGACCCTGCGTCCGCAATCACTGATTGTACTCGATACAGTAGTATCTATTATGCAGGATAATCCGAATATTATCATAGAAATGAGCGCCCATACAGATAGTAAGGGTAAGGATGAATATAACATGAAGTTGTCCCAGCGCAGGGCACAATCCTGTGTTGATTACCTGATCAGCAGAGGTATCCCGTCTTCCCGTATGATCGCGAAAGGTTATGGTGAATCCAGGCCGATTGCACCGAATACCCTGCCTAATGGTAAGGATAATCCGGAAGGAAGACAGCTGAACAGAAGAACAGAATTCAAGGTATTGCGCGTAACCCAGTTATCGCAGTAATCTTATAAAGACGGTTAAACCCATCACGAGGTGGGAGCCATATCCTAAAGATAAGAGGACCATCATAATAATGGCCGGTTGTAAGACCGGCCATTGTTTTTATATAAAGTGTAAAGCATGATTCCCGCACTTATGTCAGGGTTAGAGAGAAAAAAATATAGGTTAAATGGTTCCGTAAAGTATCAGTAAAACGAATACAGGAATAAAAAGTTACAGTATCACAAGATTATCTTGTTTTTAAATATGATAGTCTTCTTATCAGCTTTAGAAGAAAAAAACTACCTTCGCAGTCTTCAATCTACGAACTATGAAAATGTAATTCCCGATCCGGTACGTCCGTGATCCCTCTTTCGACCTCCAAATTTTGCGGTACAGCCGTACCAACTTTCATTGCTAACTTTTTTAACAATCTGACAATGCAGCAGGCAGCTGACAATCGTCTGCGCAGGGTATTCCGGTTATTTATATCGGCAGTATCCGGCACAGAGACTGAATTTACGACCGGTAGTATAAACCGGGCCATCTTTTTATTATCGGTACCCATGATACTGGAAATGGTGATGGAATCACTATTGGCAGTAGTAGACATATTTTTTGTGAGCAAACTGGGTACCCATGCTATCACAACAGTAGGGTTAACTGAATCTATATTGACACTGGTATACACCATTGCGTTTGGTATGAGTATGGCGGCCACGGCAGTGGTGGCGCGGCGTACGGGTGAAAAGGACCCGGATGCGGCAGCGCATAGCGCGGTGCAGTCATTGTACATTGCCCTGGGTTTTTCCGTGCTGATTAGTATCGCAGGTGTCGTATTTGCAAAGGATTTACTCACACTGATGGGCGCTCCTGCTGAAGTGGCGGAGCATGGTAATATTTATACCCGTATGATCATGGGTAGCAACCTGGTGATCGTATTATTGTTCCTGATCAATGGTATTTTCAGAGGTGTGGGTGATGCCGCTATGGCAATGCGTTCCCTTTGGATTGCCAATATTGTGAACATCATTTTATGTCCGTTATTCATCAATGGTTTTGGCCCAATACCGGCTATGGGATTAATGGGCGCGGCACTGGCTATTTGTATAGGCCGTGGTGTGGGGGTATGTTATCAATTATATAACCTTTTTGGTGGCAAGGGATTGATAAAGATATCTGCCCATCATTTGAAACTGGATTTTCCTTTGATCGGCAGGTTGCTGAAAATAGCCACGGGTAGTACTGCCCAGTTGTTGATTAATACCACCAGCTGGATTTTCCTGGTACGCCTGATCGCACGTTTTGGCGAGGAGGCGGTGGCGGGGTACACCATCGCCATCAGGGTGGTAATTTTTACCCTGCTGCCGGCGAGCGGTATGGCGAATGCCGCTGCTGCGCTGGTGGGGCAGAACCTGGGTGCAGGGCAGCCTGAGCGGGCAGAGCGTTCTGTATGGAGAGCGGCGTATTTCAATATGATCTTTTTAGGTTGTGTATCGCTCTTTTTCATACTGGCAGCCAGGCAGATCATCCTGTTGTTCACGCACGAAGCGGCGGTTGTGGCTTACGGTGCCCAGACCTTGCAGGTAGTAAGCCTGGGCTATATTTTCTATGCCTATGGCATGGTACTGTCGCAGGCATTTAATGGTGCAGGCGATACCCGTACGCCTACTATCATCAATATTTTTGGCTTCTGGATGCTGCAGATGCCACTGGCGTGGGTATTGTCAGTACACCTGGAATGGGGCCCGGCCGGGGTTTTCACAGCCATAGCAGCCGCGGAATCCGTGATGGCGGTAGCGTCAATCATCATATTCCGGAAAGGATGGTGGAAGCGGGTAAAAGTTTAATTACCTTTGCGCCTGTTCAAAATATCTAACTAAACTCATTTAAAAACGATTTACGCATGTCGCTCACAGTTGTAGGCACTATGGCATTTGACGATATAGAAACCCCATTTGGAAAGTCCGGAAGAATTGTAGGTGGTTCTGCTACCTATATTGCATGGGCGGCATCCAACTTCGTACAACCTATTAACCAGGTATCTGTGATAGGTGGGGATTTCCCTGAAGCAGAACTGGAATCCCTGAAAGCCAAGGGTGTAGCACTGGAAGGTGTTCAGGTAAAAAAAGATGATAAATCCTTCTACTGGTCCGGTAAGTATCATATGGATATGAATACCCGCGATACCCTGATCACTGAGCTGAATGTACTGGGCGATTTCAACCCTGTGATTCCGGATAGCTACCAGGGTAGTGAGTTCCTGATCCTGGGTAACCTGACACCACAGGTCCAGATGTCTGTAATCAACCAGATGAAGACCCGGCCTAAGCTGATTGTAATGGATACAATGAACTTCTGGATGGAAGTGGCGCTGGATGATCTGAAAAAAGTACTGAAACAAGTAGATGTACTGTTGGTGAATGATGGTGAAGCTCGTCAACTGTCTGGTGAATATTCATTGGTGAAAGCTGCGCGTAAGATCCTGACAATGGGACCTCGTTACCTGATCATCAAGAAGGGTGAGCATGGTGCATTGCTGTTCCATGAGAACCATGTATTCTTTGCACCTGCATTGCCACTGGAAGATGTATATGATCCAACCGGTGCTGGCGATACATTTGCCGGGGGCTTCATTGGCCATCTGGCAAGAACAAAAGATATCTCTTTTGAAAATATGAAGACTGCAATTATTGTAGGTTCTGCAATGGCTTCTTTCTGTGTGGAGAAGTTCGGGGCAGATCGTTTGAAAACAATTACGCAGGAGGATATTGCAGCCAGACTGGATCAGTTTGTAGAATTAGTAAACTTCGACATCGATTTAGTATAGTCTGCCACAGGCATCTCAAAAAAAAGCCGGTCACGTAGTGACCAGCTTTTTTTGCTATTTATAAATCTCATTCAGGATAGCTGCTAATCTTAAACCTCCTTTTAAAAGTTGGCTATTCAAATCCCTCACAAAAAGATAATTATACTTATAACTCAACTTCTCCCCTGCTGGTGTCTTATCATAAATCTTATCTGCTAACTGATTAGACTCAAACAACCAATCCTTCACACTTCCACCCTGCATCACCTTTATCTGTCCTGCATCCGCTGTATCCAGCGCTGCTGTATATTCTGTATAACTCAGCTGTTGAAAATCTATCAGCTGCTCATCCCACACCTTATGTAAATTAGAGGGGTTCCCAAACCACATCACCTGGATCTTATTTCCTCCCTGGTCTTCATCTCTGCCCACATGTAAAGGCTGATGCATATCGCCTATCATATGAATCAGGTAAGTCATGGCCAGCCACTGTTCTTCTTTCGTGCCCTTACGGGATTTCAACTCGCTGATCAACGCTTCTGTCTCATCATACAAATTCTCTTTCTTCACTGTTTTCAAAGTCGCTTCCATCCCTGCTTTATCTACATGTGCAGGAAAATCTACAAAGTGCCAGCTATAGCGATGATCATAAGTATGTGTTGTATCGCTCTTGATATAATCAGGCCATGTAGATACCATTGCCATACTTTCCTTTCCAAGAATCGCCTGTACGGCTTTTAAAGCTTTAGGTGTAAGGTGTCTGTAAGCAATTTCAGCAACAATGCGATGTCCCGTCACGCCCCAGGCAAAAACAGATAACGGAATGAGCGGTAATATCAGGCCCAGACCTAGCAGGTATAACTTCTTAAGCATAAAAAATAAATGAGCTGGTTAAGTCACTAAAGGATAAAGGTAATGACTTATCACTGATACTACCGACCAGTCATCCAATTCTCATCAGCGACCCTCAAAACCATTTTATGCTACCCACAGCCAGTGATCCATTTCCCATCTCCAGCCGGCCACAGGCCCCGCCATACAAACGATCGCTGATGCCGAAGGCGGTAGCGATCGTTTGTACATTTCTTAGTAAATTTGAATATGCCATTTAAAATTCATTCACCTTACGCTCCCTCCGGCGATCAGCCGGGAGCAATCAAACAACTGGTGGAAGGCGTGCAGGATGGAGCTCCTTACCAGACCCTGCTGGGTGTAACCGGTTCCGGAAAAACCTTCACCGTCGCCAATGTGATCCAACAAGTACAGCGCCCTACCCTCGTGCTCACACACAATAAAACACTGGTAGCTCAGCTTTACGGAGAATTCCGCCAGTTCTTCCCCGACAATGCTGTTGAATATTTCGTTTCTTATTACGACTATTACCAGCCTGAAGCATACATGCCGGTAAGTGATACTTACATAGAAAAGGATCTCGCTATCAACGAAGAGCTGGATAAGTTGCGCCTCAGAGCTACTACCAACCTGCTCTCCGGTCGCAGAGACATTATCGTGGTAGCAAGTGTATCCTGTATATATGGTATGGGTAACCCTACTGATTACGAAAACGGTATCATCCGCCTGCACAAAGGTCAGACGATTAGTCGTAATACTGTTTTACATGGCCTGGTCAACTCACTATATACCCGTACCACCGGCGATTTCAACCGTGGTAATTTCCGCGTAAAAGGAGATACGGTCGACATCAACCTGCCTTATGTAGATTATGCCTACAGAATTACCTTCTTTGGTGATGAAATAGAAGAAATCGAAAGTTTCGATGTACAGAATGGGAAAAGGATCGGCACCATGGAAAATGCCGCTATCTTTCCCGCCAACCTCTACCTGGCGCCTAAGGATATGATGCAGCAGATCATATTCGAAATACAGGATGAACTGAAAGCCCAGGTAGATTATTTCAGGGCAGAAGGCAAACATATTGAGGCCCAGCGCCTCTCAGAAAGGGTTAATTATGACCTGGAGATGATCAGGGAACTGGGTTATTGCAGTGGTATTGAAAACTATTCCCGCTTCCTGGACAGACGTACACCTGGCACCCGCCCATTCTGCCTGCTGGATTACTTCCCGAAAGACTACCTGCTGGTGATAGACGAGAGCCATGTGACCATTCCCCAGATTGGCGGTATGTATGGTGGCGACCGCTCCCGTAAACTCACCCTTGTAGATTACGGCTTCCGCCTCCCCTCTGCGTTGGACAACCGGCCGCTGAACTTCTTCGAATTTGAGAACCTGGTGAACCAGGCCATCTTTGTAAGTGCCACCCCGGGTGATTACGAACTGCGCCAGACAGAAGGTGTGGTGGTAGAACAGGTGGTAAGACCCACCGGTTTGCTGGAGCCCCCTATCGAAGTAAGGCCTAGTATGAACCAGGTAGACGACCTGCTGGAGGAAATTGACAAACGTGTACTGAATGGCGGCCGCGTACTGGTCACCACCCTCACCAAGCGTATGGCCGAGGAAATGGACAAGTACCTGCACCGTATTAATATTAAGTCAAGGTATATCCACTCCGAAGTGGATACCCTGGAAAGAATAGAAATCCTCCGCGACCTGCGCTTAGGTAATATTAATGTACTGGTTGGTGTGAACCTCCTGCGTGAGGGGCTTGACCTGCCTGAGGTGACATTGGTCGCTATCCTGGATGCGGATAAGGAAGGTTTCCTCCGTGATGAGCGCTCCCTGACCCAGACAGCAGGTAGGGCGGCGCGTAACGTAGATGGTCTGGTAATCTTTTATGCCGACAAGATTACAGACAGTATGCAGCGTACTATAGACGAAACGAATCGCCGTAGAGAGAAGCAGATTGCCTACAACCACCTGCATGGCATTACGCCAAGAACGGTGCTGAAGAGTAAGGAACAGATCCTGGGGCAGACTTCCGTATTGGAAATCAAGAACTTTGATGAAAACTCTCCGATTGCAGTGCACGATGAGGTAACCCTGGTAGCAGAGAATGCCGTGGACTACGCCAGGCAGGAAGCAGCGGCCAGGACCATCCCTCAAATGGAGAAGTCAATTGTCAAAGTCAGGAAGGATATGGAGAAGGCAGCAAGAGACCTGGACTTCATGGAAGCAGCCAGACTCCGCGACCAGATGTTTGCTTTGCAGCGTGAGCTGGATGCTATGAAAGAGTCATAGTTAAATTATTTTAATACGACAGTTACTTGAGGATATTGTTTAAATTTTTGAATCTCTCGCTCCTAAAAAAAGGTTTTGCTATCAGCAAAACCTTTTTTTAAGGATCATTGTCATAAAAAAGGTTAAAAAATGAACCCAAAAGTGAAAGTCACTTCCTGCAGGAAACCATTAAGTAGTGAAATTGATATTAAATTTAATTATATGTGATATGAACTTTTCCTCTTTCCTGGACTATATAAAAAAATTGACTTAATATCTATTTATCTGTTTATTATATTGTTATAAGCCTTGTTGCTAAATTGCTGTAATACTCAAAAGCCCTGTGTTAGAAAATTGTTAATTCCTACTTAAGTACCAATCAATTTATTCATTTACAGTTACTTATAGTTTATTATAGACCAATCTTCCACTCAAAGAATAGCCAAAATTAATATTGATATTATTATTATTTATAATATAGTTAGTATTTGACCGTTATTCACGGGTATTTATTCGATCATTTCTATTTTTGACCCGCTCTATTTGATGATTTAAATTTATTCATACTTTTATTGAAGAAATTTAAAATCGCATTGCTATGAAGAAAACATCATTCCAAGACTATTTACCCTTTCTTTTTCTGGGATTAGTGGCAATTATTGGTCTATTCATGAAAAATGAGCCGCTTTTTGTAGATGCTGAGGGAAAATACAATTATGGTGACATCGCATGGATTCTGGTATCAACCTGCCTGGTATTTTTTATGACACCTGGTTTGTCATTTTTCTATGGTGGTATGGTGAACCGTAAAAACGTGATCTCCACCATGATGCAGAGCTTCATAGCTACGGGCCTGATCAGTGTATTATGGATAGCTGTAGGTTTCAGCCTTGCCTTTGGTAAATCTATTAACGGTTTCATCGGAGATCCGTCTACCTTCTTCTTCTTTAAGGGGGTATCATCCAGCGCACCATGGGCTGCCGCTCCAACCATTCCTTTATTATTGTTCGCGCTTTTCCAGTTGAAATTTGCGATCATCACACCTGCCCTGGTAGTAGGTGCTACTGCTGAAAGGATCAGGTTCACATCTTATGTATTATTCATGGTGCTCTTTAGCTTACTGGTGTACTGTCCTATTGCACACTGGACATGGCATCCGGATGGCTTCCTCTTCAAGCTCGGTGTAGTTGACTTTGCAGGTGGTACAGTGGTACATATCTCTGCTGGTTGTGCTGCACTTGCTGGTGCCCTGGTACTTAAGCGCCGTAAAGATCATATTGAAAAGAAAGAATTGCAACCTGCAAACATTCCATTTGTACTGTTAGGTACTGGTTTGCTGTGGTTCGGCTGGTTCGGTTTCAACGCCGGTTCTGCTGTAGCTGCAAATGGTCTGGCTGCTTCTGCTTTCGCTACTACTAATACTGCTGCAGCTGCTGCTGGTCTGTCATGGATCTTCTTCGATGTAGTTCGTGGTCGTAAAGCTTCTGCACTGGGCTTCTGTATCGGTGCCGTAGTTGGTCTGGTAGCTATCACGCCTGCTGCAGGTTTCGTAGGTATCCCACAGAGCCTTTTCATTGGCTTCCTTGCTGCGATCGTTTCCAACATGATGGTTCACTATAAATCTAAAACCGCTATCGACGATACACTGGATGTATTCCCTTGTCACGGTATCGGTGGTATGGTAGGTATGCTGCTGACAGGTGTATTCGCTACCAAAGCTGTGAACGTAGTAGATGGTTGGTTCTATGGTAACTTCGACCTGTTCAAAACTCAGTTCATCGGTCTGGCAATCGTAGTGGCATACAGCTTCGTTGTATCTTTCGGTATCTTCAAACTGATTGATGCATTCCATCCTCTCCGTGTAAGCGAAGAAGAAGAAGCACTGGGTCTGGATGCTACACAGCACAACGAAAGCTACCATCCAAATATGATGAGCGTATACGACAACGGCACGCTCAAGGAAGAGCCGATAGTAGACTAATGAAGATTATATAGTGCGTTTGAAATACCCAAAACATTTAGAATAGCTAATAATTAACACGGGAAATTGTAGATAGTATCATTTTATCAACCAAGTATTTTTATCAACCAATTTCTTATTCGTTTCGTGTGAAAAATTTTCCTTTCCCGAGGTTAATTATTAGCTATTCTTTTTTATTGCCTTATTGTTCCTATTGCTAGAAGCAGCTACCACGTAGATTTAGCACACTCTTTTATCATCCAAATTTTACTGCATGAAAAAACTTTTTTTGGCAGCCTTTGCTGCCAGCCAGATTTCTTTTGCCTATTCTCAAACGGTAGATACTACCAAAGCCCCATTAGTGAATATCTCTGGTTCAGCAGATGTTTATTACAAGTATAATTTCAATGGTAACAGCACGGACAATAAGACAAGTTTCACTAATTCGCAAAATAGTTTTGAACTAGGTATGTTCTCGCTCAAGGCTGAGCATACATTTCAGAAGGGTAGCATCGTAGCCGATCTTGGATTTGGCAGAAGAGCTGCGGAGTTTTCGTACAATGAGCATCCTGATGATAAAGGAAGTATGGAAATGGCCATCAAACAACTTTACCTTAGTTACCAGGTACTGGATAAGCTGAAGATCAGCATGGGTAGTTTTGCCACACACGTAGGTTATGAGCTTGTAGACGCCTATCAGAACAGGAATTACAGCATGAGCTATATGTTCAGCAATGGTCCGTTCTTCAATACAGGTGTAAAGGCCGACATCACGATCAATGATCACCTGTCTGCCATGATCGGGGTATTCAATCCAACCGATTTCAAATCTGCTTCGTGGTCGAACAGTAAATATATTGGTGCACAGGTTGGGTATAGTGCCAATACCACGCCGCTCAAGCTGTACCTGAACTACCTGGAAGGACGCGATACGGCTGGTATTCAGAACCATCAGCTGGACTTTGTAGCGCTCTATAACGTGAGCGATGTAATTGGCTTTGGTTACAATGGTACCATCAGCACCTACAAGAATACCCGTGAAAAAGAGGAGATCGACAACACAGCCAAATGGTGGGGATCAGCTATATATATGAACATTGATTTCAACAAGAGACTGGGTGTAACGCTGAGGGGTGAATACTTTGACGATGCCGATGGTCTCAAAACCTTTGCCGGCACCAGTGGTGGACATGTAATGGCAGGTACGGTCTCTATGAACTATAAAGTAGGGAACCTGACTATTATCCCTGAATTCAGACTCGATAAAGCATCTGTAGATATTTTTAACAAACACGATGGCGCGCCTGCGAGCACATCGCCCAATGTTTTAGTGGCTGCAACGTATCATTTTTAGAAGCTATTTTATATTTTGTGTACAAAATCTGATACATGTTACAGCCCACCACGTTGAAATTTTTGAAATCACTTAGCAAGAATAACAATAAACCATGGTTCGATGACCATAAAGGGGACTATCAGCAGGCAAAGTCTGACTTTGATAGTGTGGTACAGCAGATCCTGGATGGCCTTTGCAAACAGGATCCTGTGCTGATCGGGCTACAGGTAAAGGACTGTACATTCCGTATATACAAAGATGTAAGGTTCTCAAAAGACAAAACCCCTTACAAAACGAATATGGGGGCAGCATTTGCTCCTGGTGGTCGCAAAACACCCCGTCCGGGTTATTATTTCCACCTGGAGCCAGGGGGCAATAGCTTTGCAGGCGGTGGCCTCTGGATGCCCGAAGCCTCGGTATTAAAGAAAGTAAGACAGGAAATAGACTACAATTTTGAGGAATTCCAGCAGATTATATCCAATAAGGAATTCATCCGCTACTTTGGGAAAATAGAGGGAGAAGCACTTAAGACCGTGCCGCAGGGGTACCAGCCAGACAATCCGGCTATAGCTTACCTGAAACTAAAAAGTTTCACCGTATGGCACCACATCCAGGACGATGCTACCTTACAGCCTGCACTTGTTAGAGAAATTCTGAAAATCTTTGCTGTCATGCAGCCTTTTGTAAAATTCATGGATCGGGCACTGGACCTGGAATAATGGTTCCATTTTCACCCAATCTCCGGGCTGACTAAAGAGCTATGGTTGCTGCACTCACTGTGCAATGACACTGTATTGGCTTTTTAGTCAGCCCTTTTCCGTTCAAAACACCATTTTCATTAGGACAAAAAATTCTAATCCTGTGCAATACTCGGGGCACAGGCAATTAACGCTCATCTACAATACACTCTTCGATTTCTTAGACAATCCCCATTACAAAATAAACTCGTCTGTAGTCCTATCTGCCGGATATGTATACCTGACATATACACATGTTAAAGCGGCCAACAGATAAATACGGGACAAGTACTTTGCAGGCTAGTTTTTGTGGATCAGGAACTCAAATGGCCTTGCCTTACGATTCTTCAACAGATTTTCTTTGTCCGTTTTAGTATGCGCAAAACGTTGGTTATACACGTTGGCTACCTCAATGATTGGGATAATGCCATCCAGTGTATCATGTTGATCTACAATGTTCATGATGCGTGATACCTGTGAAGAAAAGTTGTTGCTCCACTCCTCAGTAAATTTGTGCATCAATAAAAGCTCACGATTGGCGTTGGTTTTCATAGGACTTAAGGGTGTTTACGGATTTGTGAATTTTAGTTCTGTCAGCACCTTACTTTCTTTAAGTTTGAACTTTTTTGGCAGAAGTAAGTTGGCATAGGATTATTGATACCAAAATTGAATTTTATCCTTCATTAATCAATACTACTTCTGTGTAATTTTTGTTTCGGTGATACAAATTTCTCATCAGAATAATACTAATTGATACAAAAAGAGCAAGTGATAGGTCACTTGCTCTCAATAGTTTATGTTATAACGTATATACGTTAGCGAATATCATGGACGTATTAATCAGATCCATTTCTGTGCATGTAAAAATTCTGCTATTTGCACTGCATTGGTAGCTGCACCTTTACGCAAATTATCTGCGACAATCCACATGTTTAAGGTCTTTTCCTGGGTCTCATCGCGACGCAGGCGGCCTACAAACACCTCATCTCTCTCATGTGCATCTTTTGGCATTGGATATTTTGCATTGGTAGGATCATCTACTACAATTATACCCGGCGTTTTCTCCAATATGCTGCGCACTTCACTCAATTCATACTCATTATCGAAGGCAACGTTCACAGATTCACTGTGACCACCCACTACAGGAATACGAACAGTTGTAGCAGTGACACGAATGTTACTATCCCCCATGATCTTTACAGTCTCATTCACCATCTTCATCTCTTCTTTCGTATATCCGTTGTCGAGGAATACATCGATCTGCGGAATCACATTCAGATCTATCTGGTGTGCATAAGCTTTAGGGCCTTCTACTCCTTTACGCTCATTCATTAACTGCTCTACTGCTTTTACACCAGTACCGGTTACTGACTGATAGGTAGATACTACTACACGATTGATTTTATACTTTTCATGCAGTGGATTTAATGCCAGTACCATCTGGATAGTAGAACAGTTTGGATTGGCAATGATCTTATCTTCAGGAGTCAGTGTTTTACCATTGATCTCAGGTACTACCAGTTTCTTGGTAGGATCCATTCTCCATGCAGAAGAGTTGTCAATAACAGTAATACCTGCTGCAGCAAATTTAGGTGCCCACTCCAGGGAAGTGCTGCCACCTGCAGAAAATAGTGCTACTGCTGGCTTCATGGCAATTGCCGTATCTGCGCTGACTACCTTATACTGCTTGCCCTTAAATGTTACTTCCTTACCTACTGACTTCTCAGACGCTACGGGTATGAGTTCTGTAACCGGAAAATTCCTTTCCGTTAACACTTGTAACATTTTTGAGCCTACCAGTCCGGTAGCTCCTACTACGGCAACTTTCATTGTATTTACATTTTAAATTTTTGGAGATGCAAATTTACTACAACCTTATCGGTTTTCAATGTATCTCTATGAATCATAGAAAATCACTAATTTTGGCCCTGAATCATTTGTAAATTATTAAGAAATGAGGTTTCCCATTGTTTGTGTTTGCATGCTTTTGCATGCTCTTTCCGCTCATGCCCAATTCGAAGAATATTTTAATTATCAAGATATGAAAGATGCCTCGCGATGGTACGGCACTGACTCCGCGTGGACAATTCAAAACGGACAATTGAAAAGTAACTTCGAACAGATTAATAGTAATTTTTATATATCCACTATTTCATCACCACCCGCAGGTAATACCTGGCAATGGTACATGCAGCTCAACTTCAATACTTCATCTTTAAACTATGTAGATGCATATTTGTGTGCCGATAAACGTGACCTGCTGGATTCCTTACTCAGCGGGTATTTCGTAAGGGTAGGTAACACGAAAGATGAAGTCTGTTTATACCGGAAAGATCCGCATACAACGCCTGTACTACTCATCGATGGCAGAGATGGGGTCACTGACCATACAACTAATATATTAAATGTAAAAGTGACATGCAATGAACAATATGAATGGACACTACAGGTCAATGATGTAATAGAAGGTAATGCAACAGATAGCACGTACGCTGCTGCAACTGTGATGGGATTTGCAGTACGGCAATCCACTGCTTCTTTTGCAGGCAAGCATTTTTTCGATGACGTGATCGTGGGTACACCCGGAAAAATGCAGGTCGTGATCAATGAAATATTATATGATGGAGTCGTTGAGTTTATAGAGTTATATAATAATGGTGTATCACCCGTGTCACTTTCACAATTATCTTTTGTCAGAAGAAAGACAAATGGAGGGTTGACAGACCCGGTTGCATTTCCTTCGGGCACATTGGAGCCGGGTGCATATGCTGCATTCACAAGTGACCCCGATGCATTGAATCAACAGTATCATAGCATGCATGTATATAAGATGTCACTGCCTGCATTGACAAATGAAAGTGGGGATATATTTATAACAGACAAAAGTGGGGATACAATAGATGCATTACACTATTCAGATGCGATGCATTTTCCTTTGGCAAAAAGCACAAAAGGGGTATCTCTGGAACGACTCGATGTAAATGCACCGACACAACAAATTTCTAATTGGCATTCTGCGTCCGCAACGGTGGGATATGCGACACCGGGAATTGAAAATTCCCAGCAGTTAAACGCAGTAGATTTGACCGGCAAGTTGACCCTGACCCCAGAAGTGTTTTCACCCGATAATGATGGAATAGATGATGTGGCCTTGATCAGTTATGCACTAAATGGTGCCGGATCGGTAGCAGATATATTTATATATAATGCTGCGGGCAGGTTAGTCAGAACGGTGTGCAATAGTTTTTTACTCCCTCCAAAAGGATTTTTTACCTGGGATGGGACAGATGATGCACACAATTTAGCTCCAGCTGGCCTATATGTTGTATTTGCCTCCCTCCTTGATCCTGAAGGAGATGTGCAGCGCTGGAAGCTCCCGTTGGTATTGGCAAAGAGAAAAAATGCCTGATTTTGTCAACTTTTATAGTTGCTAATGGCAAATATTTTTTTAATATATTAATAGTCAGGGAAGTTGATCATTAGGAAGAAAATTAAAGTATAAGTAGGATCAATTTGTCGGATAAAAACGATTTTTTATATTTGCGCTTCTTAAAAATTTGAACATGCAGTATAGAGAAATAGTTGCAGTAACCGGTTTGGGCGGTTTATTTCAGTTGATCGCCAGCAAACAGGATGGTGCCATTGTAAGATCTCTGGAAGACAAGAGTACGCGTTTTGTGAGTTCGCGCATCCATAATTTTACCCCCCTGGAAAGCATTGAAGTATTTACAACAGGTGAAAATGTAAACCTGGCGGAAGTATTCAAGGCTATGCAGGAGCAAGATGGTAAAACGGCCCTGGTGGATGCTAAGGCCGACAATAATGCGATCAAAGCTTACTTCAAAAGCGTATTCCCTGAATTCGATGAAGAAAGGGTGTATGTGAGTGATATGAAGAAGATGGTAAAATGGTATACCATCCTCAAAAACAATGACCTGCTGAAATTCGACGAACAGCCGGAAGAAGCAGTTGCTGAAGAAGTAGCTGCCGAAACTGCGGTTGTTGAAGAAGAAGCAGCCAAACCTGCTAAGAAGGCGGCGAAGCCTAAGAAAGCTGCAGCTAAGGAAGAAGCACCCGCTGCTGAAGGTGAAGAAGCACCAGCTGCTAAACCTAAAAAAGCGACTAAGGCTAAGAAGGAAGAAACGCCTGCTGCTGAAGGCGAGGAAGCGCCTAAAAAGAAGGCTGCTCCTAAGAAAAAGAAGACTGAGGAATAGTATTTCCTTCCAGGAATAAAATGTTGCCTGGCGGAAAGCGCAATCGCGTTTTCCGTCAGGCATTTTTATTGTTATAGGTCCACGTCTTGTTCGACGCTTCTTCGACTGTTGTTCGAATCTCCTTCGACTGTTGTTCGACGCTTCTTCGACGCTTCTTCGACTAAGCTATAGTATAGGTTCACTGCTAACAGATCACCAAAAGGTCACCAAAAGGGCACCTCATTATCCCCGGGGATATTGAAGTGCCCTTTTGGTGATCTTTTGATGCACTATCTATGCTAAGAGTAAGGTATGGCTCTGATATTAATTTCTTATTTTAGTATTATGAAGACATTAGACGCAAACATTGATAAACAGCCACGTACACTTCTGTCTGAAGACTTTAAAGTGACTACGTGGGACGCATTGAAGCCATATTTTGACGAATTATTAGCAAGACCGGTAGATAGTGTGGCTACTTTGGAAAAATGGCTGAAAGACATCAGCGAACTGGATGCAGTGATCAGCGAAGACGTGGCCTGGCGCCAGATCCGCATGACCTGCGATACCACCGACAAATCCCTGGAAGAGGCATTCGCCTACTTCTGTATGGAAATACAGCCCCAGTTGCAGCCTTATACAGACGCGCTGAACAAAAAATTGCTGGCAAGCGAATACCTGAACCAGCTGGACCAGGACCTGTATGCTACTTACCTGCGCAGCGTAAAGAAACAGGTAAAACTGTTCCGGGAGGAAAATGTGCCCCTGCTGGCTGAACTGAGCGTACAATCCCAGCAATATGGCCCGATTGTAGGCAAAATGACCATCAATGTAAATGGCCAGGAGTATACCCTGCAGCAGGCTGCCCGCTTCCTGGAAAGCAGCGACCGCGCCCTCAGGGAAGATGTATACCGCAAAACCTCTGCCCGCCGCCTCCAGGACAGGGATCAGCTGGACCAGCTGTATACCACCCTGGTACAAAAACGCGACCAGGTAGCAAAGAATGCCGGTTTTGCCAACTACCGGGATTATAAATTTGAAGACCTGGGCAGATTCGATTATACCAAAGAAGACTGTTTCCAGTTCCACGCAGCCGTAAAGGAGCACATCCTGCCGCTGGTAAAGAACTTCCAGGAAAAACAACGTCAGAAACTGGGGCTGGACGTATTGAGGCCCTGGGATGGTGAGGCAGAACCTGCAGGTGTGAAACCACTGGAACCTTTCCATACCGGGGAAGAACTGATTAACAAAGCCATCGAAACTTTCGATGAGCTGGGACCGTTCTTTGGCAATTGCCTGCGCGTAATGCAGAAAATGGGCCGGCTGGACCTGGAAAGCCGTAAAGGGAAAGCACCGGGTGGGTATAACTGTCCGCTGGCCGAAACCGGGGTACCTTTCATCTTCATGAATGCAGCGGGGCAGATGAAGGACCTGACAACCATGGTACACGAAGGTGGCCATGCGGTACATTCCTTCCTGAGCCATAACCTGAAACTGAGTTTCTTTAAGGAGTATCCAATGGAGATTGCTGAGGTAGCAAGTATGAGTATGGAGCTGTTTACCATGGATCACTGGAATATCTTCTTCAGTAATCCGGAAGAACTGCGTCGTGCTAAACTGCAACAGCTGGAAAGGGCCATTGTGATCTTCCCATGGATTGCCACTATCGATAAGTTCCAGCACTGGGTGTATGAGCATCCACAGCATACAGTGGAAGAGCGTACAGCTGCATGGCTATCTATACTGGAGGAGTTTTCAACAAATGTAGTAGACTTCACCGGGCTGGAAGAGTCAAGAGCGGCTAGCTGGCAGCGCCAGTTGCACCTGTTTGAAGTGCCTTTCTATTATATCGAATATGGTATTGCGCAGCTGGGTGCGATTGCGATGTGGAAACAATACAAGGAAAATAAACAGCAGGCACTTGATAACTATGTAAAGGCATTGAGCCTGGGTAGTACCCGCACATTGCCGGAGTTGTACAAAGCGGCGGGGATTAAGTTCGACTTCTCTCCTGCTTATGTGAAGGAGCTGGCAGATTTTGTACAGGCCGAAATAGACAAGATCTGATTATAGATATTACGCCCTGCAAAAAAGGATCGCATAGCGATCCTTTTTTGCAGGGCGTAATTATTATTTACATTCTTTACATACTCCACTTACTACTACATCTATATTATGTGCAGCATATCCTTTCGGTAGCTGTATCACAGGAATCTCCGTTTCATCCAGGCAAATCGTGGTGCCACAATGCTCGCATCTGAAATGAATATGGTGATCGTGATGATCATGTTCTGAACAGTCAGATTTGCACAGGGCATACCTGATACTGGTATCGGTAGTGGGAATGGTATGAATCAGTCCCTTATCAAGAAAAGTTTGTAATGTGCGATACACGGTCACACGGTCAAAAGACTGACCGGCGAGTTTTTCAAAACTACTATGTTCCAGTGCACCACTGCTCTCCATGAACAGCTCCAGGATCTTTAACCGCGTATCTGTTATGCTGAGTTTGCTTGCTCTCAACAATTCCGTGATATGTGTTTTGTGTGTGATGTCCATAATTATTCCTCCTTTAGCAGCCTGTCTATATCAGTGATCAGCTTGTCAACGTCAGCGGCTTTGGTGCCTTCGTATAATCCCCTGATACGGCCATTCCCATCTACGAGGGCGAACCATTGGGTATGCACAAAGTCTTCGTCTCCGGCATAGGTACCGTCATCTACAAGATAACCTTGTCGTGCCAGTTTGTATAATTCTTTTTTAGAACCGGTCAGGAACCACCAGTTGGATGGGTCTGCGCCATGCTCTTCAGCATATTTCTTTAATACAGGGATGCTATCAGTTTCAGGATCTACGGTGTGGGAGAGGATTCTGAACCTGGGTTCGGTTTTATATCTGGCATATACTTTCTCCATGTTCTTGTTCATCTTAGGACAGATGCCGGTACAGGTGGTGAAAAAGTATTCTGCTACATATATTTTGCCTTCCACATCTTTGGCTGTGATGGTACGCCCTTCCTGATTAGTAAATGAAAAGCCCCCTACAATATGACCGTTTGTTCCCAGCACTGGCAGTTTTTCCCTGCCAAAGAAATCACCCTGTTCTCCTTTGATCACATAGCCGGAATATCCCATGAAGGCTATGGCCAGTAGCACGAAAAAAGTGATTAAAAAGACGTTCTTCTTAGACATAATCGCCGATCTGTTATTTGTATAATGCAAAGGTAGGGGTTTTCTTTATTACCCTATAATTTAGGCTTATCTAAAAATTATTTATTGCAATGAAAAATTAAAAAAATACTTTCGTAAAAAATTCAAGCTACATGTTTCGATTTCTAACTGCAGTGCTCATACTCTGTAGCATGGCTACTTTTGCCCAAACGGATTCGCTCCAGACCACCCACCTCAATGAGGTGATCGTGACCGGTGTGACCCGTGCCACTACCGTAAGAAAGAATCCCGTCCCTATCTCTATCATCACAAAAAAAGAGATGATCACCCATCTCAATACCAATCTTATTGATGCTATTACCAAATCCATTCCCGGGGTGTCTGCTGTAACCACCGGCCCCAACATCTCAAAGCCTTTTATCAGGGGGCTGGGCTATAACAGGGTACTTACCTTGTATGATGGGGTTCGGCAGGAAGGGCAGCAATGGGGAGATGAACATGGTATTGAAGTAGACCAATATGGTATAGGCCGTGCTGAAGTTGTAAAAGGCCCGGCTAGTCTCACTTACGGCTCCGATGCCCTCGCCGGTGTGATTAACATGATTCCGGACCTGCCCAATGGCGAAGATGGAAAACTCAAAGGCAATTTTCTGACAGAGTACCAATCCAATAATGGTATGATTGGCTCCTCTCTCGGCCTCTCCTATCACAAAAATGACTGGCATTATGCTTTTCGCCTTAGTGGCAAGATAGCCCACAACTACCGCAATGCCGTGGATGGCTATGTGTACGGCACTGCCTTTCGTGAATTAAACGGTACTGCCATGGCGCGTGTAGACAAAAAATGGGGTTATTCCCTGCTCGCCACCACCTTATATAATAATCTACAGGAAATTCCGGATGGCAGCCGTGACTCCCTCACCCGTAAATTCACCATACAGGTGGCGGAAGGTGAAAATGACGACATCAAAAACCGTCCTATAGTGCCTGATCATTTATTAAAGACCTATTCCATTGCGGACCTTCACCAGCACATCCGTCATTACAGGTTATATAACCGCACTAAGATAGGTAACTTCCTTTCTTCCATCGCTTTACAACAAAGTGTTCGCCAGGAGTACAATCATCCCCTTGAACCTAAACAGCCGGGGCTGGATTTAATTTTGAATACCCTGAACTACGACTTTCGTTACAACCTCCCCACCGTACATAATATAGAAATGACAGTGGGTGCCAATGGGATGTATCAAACCAATCGTAGTCAAAATGCCACTGACTTCCCGATCCCCGATTACAACCTGTTTGATATCGGGGCCTTTTATTTCCTGAGAAAATCATTTGGCCCTGTAGATTTATCTGGTGGTATCCGCTATGATCATCGCCATATATACTGGGACGATTTTCGCCAGTTTACCGCCTTTGCCCATAGTTATAATGGCATCTCCGGCAGCCTGGGCGCTACTTACAACCTCAGCGAGCGCTTATTGCTGAAGGCTAATATTGCCAGGGGGTACCGGGCACCCAACATTACAGAGATCGGATCAAATGGTCTTGATCCCGGTGCACATATTGTGTATTTGGGTAATCGCAGTTTTAATCCTGAATTCAGTTTGCAGGAAGACATTGGTTTCCTCGCCTACCTGGAGGATGTGGATATCAGTGTGGAGTTGTTCAATAATAATATTACCAACTACATCTACCAGGCCCGTCTCAATGATGTAGTGATTGTACCAGGCAATGCGACTTATCAATACCAGCAGTCAAAGGCAAGGCTCTATGGAGGAGAATTCAGTATTAACCTCCATCCCCGTGCTATCAACTGGCTAAAAATCAATAATAGTGTTGCGTATACAACCGGGTTAAATCAAAATTCAGCGTTAATCAGGGAACATGGCGATCAGGCAAAGTACCTTCCTTTCATCCCCCCGCTGCATGCGCGTTCAGAGTGGAAGGCGGTGTTCCCGAAAATGTATGGCAGGGTGGAAATAGACGGCTACGCAAAGCAAAATCACTTTTACGCAGTAGACAATACCGAGACGGCTACAGATGGATATGTATTATTGAATGTGGGAGCGGGAGGCACTATTGCCAAAAAGTTTGACCTGTTCTTCCAGGTAGACAATGTGCTGAACACTGCGTACCAGGCAAATATGAACCGCTTAAAATATTTTGAGTATTATACTGCTTCGCCGAATGGGCGATCAGGTATCTATAATATGGGTCGGAATTGCAGTATTAAAGTTTCAGTCCAATTTTAATACCCAACTGAATGCTTGGCAGTACACTCACGAGTCTGCCATCATTCGACTGGGTGGCCCCATTATTTTCAGTGAAGTTCTGGTAGCGATAGACCTTGGTACGGATGCCCAGCCCTACGTAAGGATCAAAGATGATTTTATCTTTTGTAATCTGCCGGCCCAGCAGGATCTGGAAACCATATACATCTTTGGTGGCAGAGCGTTTGTATTTATTGTCATTGATGTCTACATCCTGGTTGGGGTAAAATACCTTCTTATATAATAAAACAGGTTCGAAGTAGGTACCCATGGCCCTGTATAAACCATCTCTTGCAGAAAACAGGTACCACCGCAGGCCGGCCCTGAACCCCAGTCCTCGTCCATCTACAAACTGTTCGGTGCTGATATCCGGCTTCTTTTGTCCGATGTCTATTTTTTTAGACAGGATGTAATCGGGATAATCTGTATAGATACCTGATACACCGATTTCGAGGCTCAGCTTTTCGCTCAGTTCCTGTTCGATGGATATATCCAGTTCATTAATAAGTGTAGTAGGGTTTACCTTGATGTAGGTAGACCGGCGAAAGGGGAATTTGCTATCCTGGGCAACGGCAGAAAGCGCGCCCAGGAGAAACAGGCATGTAACAAGCAGTGGTTGTTTCATAAAGTTTAGTTACCAGCTTCTTAGCTGAAAGTATGACTGATTATAAAGTCAATAATCGTTCCACAATTAATGGATAATACTTGTGTTCCAGCACCTGTACCTTCTTTGCGAGGGTTTCCGGGGTATCATCCGGGGTGATGGTACAACGTTCCTGTAAGATAGTGGCGCCATCGTCATATTTTTCATTGACATAATGGATAGTGATGCCGCTTTCAGATTCTTTGGCGGTGATCACAGCGTCGTGCACAAAGTGACCATACATACCTTTACCCCCATATTTAGGTAGCAGTGCCGGATGTATATTAATAATACGGTCTGGAAATGCCTGTACCAGGTTGCCCGGCACTTTCCAAAGGAAACCAGCTAATACGATCAGGTCTATCTTTGCCTCCTTTAATATCTGAATATAGTCATCGCTTCTGAAAAAGCGTTCTTTATCTATTAATATAGAAGGGATGTGTTCATTCTCAGCAATCGTAAATACTCCGGCCCCGGGTTTATTGCACAGGATGAGGGTAATGGCGGCTTTGTCGGAGCCTCTGAAGTGGTCTATGATCTTTTGCGCGTTACTACCTGCACCGGAAGCGAAGATGGCTATATTTTTCAAGAAGATGTTTATTTACTTAAATAAAGTGCAAAATTAGATAAATATCGCCAGATGTCTGGCAGTGCCTGTTTTGATCACAGAATTTTCGGAGTATATTTGAACCAATCACAGGGAAATGAGGTTAAATAGGTTGAAGCACAACTCTGGAGTTATATTTCCCTCCCTCTACCATATTATAATACATGATAATATATAGGTTTGCAAGGAAACTCAGAAACCGGTATGTAGTTTATGACATTTATCATGTTTTTTCTTATGCAAAAGTATCTGATCATTACGCGCTTTGCCGCGCCATATATAGGAAAAAGGAATTAGTGAAGCAAGTAAGATTTTTTTATAATTGTTGATAAATTGTCAATATTGTGTCTTATTTTTGCTGGCACTTTTTAAAGAAACTTAAGGTCAAATCTAAACTAAATAGGCTGTGTATCGTCGTGTTTCCATCCGTATGCGTAAGCATTTTGTGAGTGTTCTTGTCCTATGCGTTGGTATGATTGCTTCCTTCTCAGTAAGGGCTGCCGATCCTTCCAAGGGTAAAGCATTGTTTCAGAGCAACTGCGCATCTTGCCACAATGTCCATAAGAAACTAACTGGTCCTGCCCTGGCGGGTGTTGAAGGCCGTTGGAGTGATAAGAAATTGTTACACCAATGGATTCATAACTCAGCGGCTGTATTGGCCACTGGTGACCAATACGCTAATGCGTTGTTCAATGAGTACAAAATTCAGATGACTGCTTTCCCAAGTCTGTCCGATGCTGATATTGATGACATCCTCGCCTGGATCGCAGTTGAGGAAAAGAATGATCCAACTGCGAAAGCAGGTGGTGCAACTCCAGCTGGGCAAACCGGGACTACTGAAGAAGGCAGTGCTAACAACAGTCTCCTTTTTGGTATCATCACGCTGATCCTTGCAGTAGTAGCATTGATTCTCCTCCAGATCAACAGCAACCTGAACAAACTTGCTGCTGATAAAGAAGGCGTAGCAGTTCCAGAACCTGTTCCTTTCTACAAGAACAAAGCATACATCGCACTGGTGATCCTGCTCCTCTTCATCGTTGGTGGTTATTTCACTATCAATGGTGCGATCAACCTGGGTCGTCAAAAAGATTACATGCCTGAGCAGCCAATCTTCTTCTCTCACAAAGTTCACCCTGGTATGAACCAGATCAACTGTCTGTACTGCCACGCTGGTGCTGAGAAGAGTAAGCACGCAATGATTCCTTCTGAGAATATTTGTATGAACTGTCACAAAGTGATCAGCGAATACAGTGGTGGTGATCTGTTCAATGCTGAAGGCAAGAAGATCAACGGTACAGCCGAAATCGCCAAATTATATGAATACGTAGGTTGGGATGCTACAGCTAAAGCTTACACCAAACCAGGTAAACCAATTCCATGGACTAAGATCCACAACCTGCCAGACCACGTTTACTTCAACCACTCTCAACACGTAGTAGCTGGTAAGCAACAATGTCAGACATGTCATGGTCCTATCACCGAAGAAGATGAAGTTCATCAGTTCGCGGACCTGTCAATGGGTTGGTGTATCAACTGTCACCGTACTACCAAGGTGCAGTTTGCTGACAACAAATACTACAGCATTTTCGAGAAGTTCCACCAGGATGTTAAAGATGGCAAGATCGACAGCGTAACTGTTGAAATGGTCGGTGGTACTGAATGTCAGAAATGTCACTATTAATATAAGAAGTGAAGATAAAATCTGGTGGAGGAAGCAAAGTAGTAGCGTAAAACAGATCGTTATACCAGCTTCATACATCATTCTTCATAGTGCTAATTATAATCCGTAACTCGTTAGTATAAATAACATGGAGCAAAAAAAGTATTGGAAAGGCTTGGAGGAGTTGCACAATACCAAGGAACATCAGGAGATTGTGAATAACGAATTTAGAGAGGATCTGCCTTTTGAGGAGAGTGAAAGCCTGTTGAATGCTACTACCCCACGCAGGGACTTCCTGAAATATCTGGGGTTCACTACTGCAGCGGCTACCATCGCTGCCAGTTGTGAAATACCTGTGAAGAAAGCAATACCTTATGTAAATAAGCCTGAGGAAATCACTCCAGGTGTACCTAACTACTACGCTTCTACATACGCTGTTGATGGTGAGTTCGTTCCTTTGGTGGTAAAAACCCGCGAAGGTCGTCCAATTAAGGTGGATGGTAACGAACTGTCTTCTATCACCGGTACTTCCTCAACTGCAAGAGTACAGGGTTCAGTGTTGAGCCTGTACGATGCGGCCCGTCTGCGTTTCCCAACTATCGCAGGCGCTGAGGCTACCTGGTCCGAACTGGACAAACAGGTAGGCGCTGCCCTCGCCGGTCTGGCAGGTGCACCAATTGTACTGCTGACTTCTACTATCATCAGCCCTTCTACTAAAAAAGTAATCGCTGGTTTCCAGGCTAAATATCCAAGCTTCCGTCACGTCACTTACGATGCAGTTTCTTACTCCGGTATGCTGCTGGCTAACGAAGCCTCTTATGGCAAGCGTGCACTTCCTGCTTACCACTTTGAAAATGCCAAAGTGATCGTGAGCCTGAATGCAGACTTCCTGGGTACCTGGTTAAACCCTGTTGAGTATAGCAAGCAATACGGTTCTACACGTAAAATCGATGAGAAGAAGCCGGAAATGAGCAAACATTTCCACTTCGAGAGCATGATGAGTGTAACCGGTGCAAATGCTGACGAAAGATATACCCACAAGCCTTCTGAAACCGGTGCTGTTGCCCTCGCCCTGCTGAATGCAGTAGGTGGTGCAGTAAGCGCTCCTGCCATTGCTGACAAGCGCCTGGCAGATGGTATTCAGAAAGCTGCTAAAGCCCTGCTGGCAAACAATGGTAAAGCCATTGTAGTAGCAGGCTCCAACGATGTAAACGTACAGGTTATCGTAAATGCGATCAACAGCCAGATCGGCGCTAACGGTACTACTATCGACTGGAACACTACCGTTAATTACCGTCAGGGTATCGATAGCGAAATGGAACAACTGGTGAAAGATCTGAACGCAGGTGCTGTGGGCGGTCTGTTCATCTACGGTGTGAACCCAAGCTACGATTACTACAATGCTCCGGCTTTCACCGAAGGTCTGAAGAAAACCAAACTGACTGTTTCTTTCAACTCTCACAAAGACGAAACTTCCGAGAACGTTAAGTTCGCTGCTCCTGCTCACCACTTCCTCGAAAGCTGGGGTGATGCTGAAGGCCGCACCGGATATTTCTCCTTCATACAGCCTACCATTGCGCCGCTGTTCAAAACACGTGCATTCGAAGCCTCCCTCCTGGCATGGAGTGGCAACACTACTGCCTGGGAAGATTTCCTGAAAAACGAGTGGATCTCCAAACTGGGTAGCCAGGAAGCATGGGATAAAGTGCTGCAGGATGGTATTATCGAACCAGCTACTGCTCCTGCATTAGGTGGTGCTTCTTTTGCTGGTAATGTAGCTGATGCAGCTGCTAAAATCAGCAATGCGAAGAAAGGCGGTAAACTGGAACTGGTACTGTACGAAAAAGTAGCAATCGGTAATGGTAAGGAAGCCAACAACCCATGGTTGCAGGAAATGCCTGACCCAATCACCCGTTCTACCTGGGATAACTACGCTGTAATCTCCAACACCCTCGCTAAAACTTTTGGTAGTGAGCTGGGTGATGATTACGAAATCAACAACGATAAGACCGTTCTGAAAATAAAAGCAAATGGCAAAGAAGTACTGTTGCCATTGCTGATCCTGCCAGGTATCCATCCTGAAGTGATCGCTATCGCAGTAGGTTATGGCCGTAACGCTAATGCAGGTAAAGCTGCTGCTGGTGTAGGTAAGAATGTTTACAATTTCGTAAGCTTCAACGGTACAACCCGCGATTATTTCTCTCCTGAAGTTGCAGTTGAGAAAACAAACCAGACTTATGAGATTGGTGTAACCCAGACTCACAACAGCTACGAAGGCCGTCCTATCGTAAAAGAAACTACCCTGGAAGAGTTCATCAAGAACCCAGAGGAAGTAAACGAAGACAGGAAAGAGCTGGATCAGTTTGGTTATGATGCATCCAATCCAAAGGATACTACCAGCAACTTCGTTAAGAATGGTACTCTCTACCCGGATGTTCACCAGTATCATGGTATCAAATGGGGTATGTCAATTGACTTAAACACCTGTTTTGGTTGTGGTGCCTGTACCATTGCCTGCCAGGCTGAAAATAACGTATCTGTAGTTGGTAAAGAACAGGTGATCAAGGCGCACGAAATGCACTGGATCCGCATCGACCGTTACTTCAGCGGTGATGAGAACAACCCGGAAGTAGTGTTCCAGCCTATGCTGTGCCAGCACTGTGACAACGCTCCTTGTGAAAACGTTTGTCCGGTAGCAGCTACCAACCACAGCTCTGAAGGTATTAACCAGATGGCTTATAACCGTTGTATTGGTACCCGTTATTGTGCTAACAACTGTCCGTTCAAAGTACGTCGCTTCAACTGGAGAGACTGGAATGGTGCAGATAGCTTCGAGAACAACCTGTACGATGTAGGTGGTATGAACGATGATCTGACACGTATGGTACTGAACCCTGACGTAGTGGTTCGTAGCCGTGGTGTAATGGAAAAATGTTCTTTCTGCGTACAGAAATTGCAGGATGCTAAACTGACTGCTAAGAAAGCTGGTCGTCCGATGAAGGATGGTGAAGCCAGAACAGCTTGTCAGCTGGCTTGTTCCGCAGATGCAATCGTATTCGGTAACGTGAACGATAAAGAAAGCCGTATCTATAAAGTGCGTAACGAAGAGCAGAAGAGCAGAATGTACTATGTACTGGAACAACTGCACGTGCTGCCTTCCATCAACTACCTGGCTAAGATCAGAAACAAAGATGCTGAGCCTAAGGCAGAAGGTAAGAAGGAAGAAGCTGCTCATCACGAAGCATAGTCAGCGTAAGCTGGCTTTTTGCTAAAGAGAACGAAAGATAAACAGAGAGATAAAGTTTTAAGTTTAGAACAATAAAAGCTCCTTATTCTGAAGCGAGAGCCAAGGTTAGGGGTAAAAGCTTAAAGAATTATGCATTTAAAGTACGAATCCACACTAAGAGAACCATTAGTTGATGGGGAGAAGAATTACCACCAGGTAACAGAAGATATCATCGGCCCGATTGAAGGGAAGCCTGGTAAACTGTGGTATGCTGGCTTTTTCATTTCCGTAGCGTTGTTGTTATGGGGTGTTTTCTCCGTGACCTGGGAAGTTTATTATGGAACAGGTGTGTGGAACCTGAATAAAACAATTGGATGGGGTTGGGATATTACCAACTTCGTATGGTGGGTAGGTATTGGTCACGCGGGTACGCTGATCTCTGCGATCCTCCTGCTGTTCCGCCAGGGATGGCGTACAGGGGTAAACCGTGCTGCAGAAGCGATGACGATCTTCGCGGTAATGTGTGCCGGTCAGTTCCCGATCTTCCACATGGGTCGTGTATGGATGGCCTTCTTTGTATTGCCTTATCCAAACACCCGTGGTCCACTGTGGGTGAACTTTAACTCTCCACTCCTCTGGGACGTATTTGCGATCTCTACTTACTTCACAGTATCTCTGCTGTTCTGGTATTCAGGTTTGCTGCCTGACTTTGCAACTGTACGTGACAGGGCAAAGACCAAACTGCGCAAGCTGCTGTATGGTGTAGCATCTTTCGGCTGGACCGGTTCTGCAAAACACTGGCAGCGTCATGAGGCCCTGTCCCTGGTACTGGCAGGTCTGTCTACCCCACTGGTACTTTCTGTACACACCATCGTATCTTTTGACTTTGCAACTTCAGTAATACCTGGTTGGCATACTACCATCTTCCCGCCCTACTTCGTAGCGGGTGCGATCTTCTCCGGATTTGCGATGGTAAATACCCTACTGATCATAGTACGTAAAGTATTAGGACTGGAAGATTACATTACCATGGGCCACATGGAAGCCATGAACAAAGTAATTGTACTGACTGGTTCTGTAGTAGGTTGTGCTTACCTGACTGAGCTCTTCATGGCATGGTATGCAGCTGTACCTTACGAGTTTGCAACATTCTATAAATATCGTGCAGCTGGTCCGCTGGGCTGGTCTTACTGGATCATGATGACCTGTAACGTAATCACACCGCAGGTATTCTGGTTCCGTAAAATGAGAAGAAACATCGTAGTTACCTTCGTGATGTCTATCATTGTAAACATCGGTATGTGGTTCGAGCGTTTCGTAATCATCTGTACTTCCCTGTATCGTGACTATCTGCCATCCAGCTGGAGCTACTATCGTCCATCCTGGCCAGAAGTTGGTTTCTACATGGGTACCTTCGGTCTGTTCTTCACCTGCTTCTTCCTGTTTGCTAAATACTTCCCGGTAATTGCGGTAGCGGAAATCAAGTTCGTACTGAAAACTTCCGGTGAGAGCTTCAAGAGAGACAACATGGAGAAACTGGAGCCACTTTCTGCTGAAGAATTTGAGCACGTAGCTCATGGCCATCATGACGACCACGGACATGCAGGTCATGCCGTAGCACATGCAGCTCACAATTAATTTGATAGCTGTAAGAAATCTGGACATAGACATTTTAGACTTAGAATTTTTTTAAACATATGGCGGTTAAAAATTTCGTTGTAGCAAGTTTTGATGATGAGGCGGTATTATTTCCGGCAGTTAAGAAAGTAAGAACTGCGGGCTACAAAATCCATGATGTGTACACACCATTTCCTGTGCATGGTCTTGATCATGCAATGGGTCTCCGTGAAACCAGCCTGCATACTGCCGGTTTCATATATGGTATCTGTGGTACTACGACAGCATTATCCTGCATGAGCTGGATCTTTACATCAGACTGGCCGCTGAACATTGGTGGTAAGCCACACTTCCCATTGCCAGCGTTCATTCCTATCACCTTCGAGCTGACAGTACTGTTCGCTGCGGTAGGTATGGTAATGACCTTTTGCTACCTGTGTAACCTGATGCCAGGTGTGAAGAAACACATCTTCCATCCACGTCAGACAGATGATCTGTTTGTAATGGCTATCGAGGTAACTGCTAAAACAAACGCTGAAGAAGTGAAAGCCCTGCTGGCAAAAGCTGGTGGTCTGGAAATCAACGAGCAGCGTGCGGAAGCAGGATGGTGGTATGGTCGCTTCGATCAGGATGATGAAGCTACCCTGTACAAGAACGCACAGATTGCACCTGTAAACGCGTAAACAACGATTTTAAAACTTCGCTGTAAAGCAGACTTACAGGGAAGTATACAGAATATAAGCTTGAATTATAATAAACAGATGAAAAGGACTTCCAACATATTGATCGCAGCTGCTTTGGTAAGTGGAGCTTTGGTATCGGTATCATGCAACAGGGGAGAGCATAACAGAAAGCCCGGTAGGATTTACATGCCCGACATGTATGAATCCCGTGCATATGAGTTCTATAATGAGAAGGTATCATCTATGAAACCTGTGGATGGCACCGTGAAGAGAGGAGAGTTATTGCCTTACCATCTGAAAGCAGAAGATACTGCGTTAGCTAACGGTGTTAAAAATCCACTGATTCTGGCGAAAGCGGATCTGGAGGAAGGAAAACGTTTATTCAATATTTATTGCGCTATTTGCCATGGTGCTAAGCTGGATGGTAATGGTCCACTGTATAAGGACGGAACTGGTCCTTATGTAGCAGCTCCTGCCAACCTGGCCAGCGGTGCAAAAGCCAGCTACAGCGAAGGCCGCCTGTTCCACGTAATGACTTATGGTTACAACGTGATGGGTAGCTATGCCAGCCAGCTGGACAGAACACAGCGTTGGAAAATAGCTGCATATATCCGCAGCGTGCAGAATGGTGGCGCTAATCCTCCTGCTCTGGTGGACGGTGATGCAACCACACCAGCTGCAGCTCCTGCACCTGCTTCTGCAGCAGCCGCTCCTACTTCGGACAGCACTGCAACCAAGTAATTGAATAAAATAGCATTAATCAAGTATTTTAATATACAGTAATGAAGGACCAATTTGTAGTACCGGCAAGATTAAAGACGACCAGCTTCGTGTTAATGGGGATTGGCTTGCTGACTTTGTTGATCGGATTTTTCGCATTCAGTGGTGAGCATGGCTCCACACGTTTCTGGGCTGGCCTCCTGCAGAACAGCTCATTCTTTCTACTTGTAGTATTAGCCAGTACCTTCTTTATTGGTGCCACTACCCTGGCACATGGTGCATGGCAGGTTGGTTTCCGTCGCGTACCGGAGGCCATCTCTATGGCTGTTCCTGTATTGGGTGGTATCTTTTTCGTAATCCTGATGTGCCTGGTGTATGGTAAGGCAGGTCATATTTACCATTGGCTTGACAAAGAACATGTAGCTCACGATCCAATCCTGAGCTGGAAATCCGCGTTCCTCAATCCAACTTTCTTCACAGTGGCAGCTATCCTGACTATCGGTCTCTGGATTCTGTTTACTATTAAACTCCGCAACATGTCCATCGAAGAAGATGGATGGGATCTTTCCAAAGAAAACGGTAAACGCATTCTCTGGAGAAATACTGTAATGTGCGGTGGTTTCGTAGTTATCTACGCACTCAGCGTGGGTTCTACTACTCCCTGGTTATGGTTAATGAGTATCGATGCACACTGGTACTCTACTATGTATAGCTGGTATACCTTCGTGAGCAGCTGGGTATCTGGTATTTCCCTGATCGCACTGTGGGTTATTTATCTGAAACGCCAGGGCTACCTGCCTATGGTGAATGAAGAGCACCTGCATGACCTGGGTAAATTCGCTTTCGGTTTCAGCATCTTCTGGACTTACCTCTGGTTCTCCCAGTACATGCTGATCTGGTATGCTAACATGCCTGAAGAAATTATTTATTTCAAACCTCGTCTGTGGGGAGAGTGGAGACCTATCTTCTTCCTGAACCTGATCATCAACTTCATCACGCCGCTGTTGTTCCTGATGAGCAGGGATACTAAACGTAACTGGTCTTCCATGACTTTCATCACTGTGCTGATCATCGCTGGTCACTGGATGGATTTCTGGCAGATGGTAGGTCCTGGTACATATCAGCACCTGGTGTTCCCATGGTATGAGCTGGGGCTGGGCGTAGGTTTTGTTGGTCTGATCATCTTCCTCGTAGCAAGACAGCTCACTAAAGCTCCGCTGGTTCCTAAGAACCACCCTTATCTGAAAGAAAGTATTATCCACCACACCTAATTGGTAATAGTACCGGGAGATAGATTTAGGTAAAATCGTAAAGCATTAGATAACTTAATTATTCAAAATAGCAATGTCAGGATATTTAGCAGTCTTAGTAGTTGTGCTCATATTCGTAGTCATCTTCCAGATTGCGAAGGCCAGCGAATATGTGTCGATATTAAAGGGAGAAAAGAAGTCGCGCCAGCAATCTAACAAGGTGAACGGCTTCCTGATGATCGTGTTCCTGGTGGTAGGCCTGATAGGTGTTTACTACTGTAATGAGTTACTGAAAGGTAAGATTGGTGTTGAGTCAGCATCTGTACAGGGTGAAGGTATCGACAACATGATTAAGTGGACACTGGTTATCACTGGTATCGTATTCGTTATCACCCAGATCCTCCTTTTCTGGTTCGCATTTAAATTTCAGGAAAAAGAAGGTCAGAAAGCCTTCTATTTTCCTCACAACAATAAACTGGAATTAATCTGGACCGTAATTCCTGCTATTGCTCTTACAATCCTGGTAGCAATCGGCTTAAGACACTGGTTCCGCCTTACCTCCGATGCACCGAAAGATGCAATGGTGGTAGAAGTAACTGGCAAGCAGTTCAACTGGCTGGTTCGTTACCCTGGTAAAGATGGTCAGCTGGGCCGTAAGTTCTTCAAGAACATCAACGATGCCAACAACCCTGTGGGTCAGGATTGGGATGATCAGCTGAATAAGGATGACTATATGGCTACCGAAATTCACCTGGTGGTAAACAAGCCTGTGAAATTCATCATTGGTTCCCGCGATGTAATCCATGACGTAGGTCTGTCTGCTTTCCGTATGAAGATGGATGCTGTTCCGGGTATCCCTACTACCCTGTGGGTAACTCCAAAGTATACCACAAAGGAAATGAGAGAAAAGATGGACAATCCTGATTATGTGTATGAACTTTCCTGCGATCAGATGTGCGGTAAAGGTCACTACTCTATGAAGGCGAATATCGTGGTAGAAACTCAGGAAGAATTCGATGCCTGGGCTGCAAAACAGAAAGCTCAATATGATCTTGCACATGAGAGCGCGACTCCCGCTCCTGCCGCTGCAGCTGCCGACAGCACTCAAAAAGCGGTGGCTAAAAACTAGTGAAGTAGTAACTTTGTAGCCAGAGAAAAATTTTTAGACGCACACAAGACGCACAGGACATTTAATAATTGTAAGAAAAACTGAACGCACATCAGTTTTATATAAATAGCACCGATTATGAGTAACGAAGCAACATTGCACAGTCAACAGGAGGTAATGCACGGCGCCCATGGGCACGATCATGGCCACGGTCACGACGATCATGCGCACCATGAAGGCAGCTTCATTTCGAAGTATGTTTTCAGCATGGATCACAAAACTATCGCCAAGCAGTTTCTGATAACCGGTATCATCTGGGCTATCATTGGTGCTTTCTTCTCTGTACTGTTCCGTTTGCAACTGGGTTTCCCTGATGCTACTTTCCCCTGGATGGAAAGCATACTGGGAAAATGGGCTAAAGGTGGCCGTATTACTGACGAAGCTTACTATGCATTGGTAACTATGCACGGTACAATCCTCGTATTCTTTGTATTAACTGCCGGTTTGAGTGGTACTTTCTCCAACCTCCTGATTCCTTTGCAGGTAGGTGCCCGCGATATGGCTTCTCCATTCATGAACATGCTGAGCTATTGGTTCTTCTTCCTGGCCAGCGTGGTGATGATGAGCTCCCTGTTCGTGCAGACTGGTCCTGCATCCGGTGGTTGGACTTCTTATCCGCCATTGAGTGCGCTGGGCGATGCTTCTATCGGTTCTAAAATAGGTATGGACCTCTGGTTGTCGGCTATGGCACTGTTCGTAGTGTCTCAGCTGCTGGGTGGTCTGAACTATATCTCTACTATTCTGAACATGCGTACCAAAGGTATGGCTATGACCAAGATGCCGCTGACTATATGGGGCTTCTTCTTCACCGCTGTACTGGGCGTACTTTCCTTCCCTGTATTACTGTCAGGTTTCATCCTGCTGCTGTTCGACCGCCACGGTGGTACCAGCTTCTACCTGAGCGAACTGTTCGTAAATGGTAAAGCACTGAGCAACGAAGGTGGTTCTGCCATCCTGTACCAGCACTTATTCTGGTTCCTGGGTCACCCTGAGGTATACATCATCATCCTGCCTGCAATGGGTATGGTATCTGAAGTAATGGCGGTTAACTCCCGCAAACCTATCTTCGGTTACCTGGCGATGGTGGGTTCCATGTTCGCGATCGTTATCCTTGCCTTCCTGGTATGGGCGCACCACATGTTCGTAACTGGTCTGAATCCATTCCTGGGTGCCTTCTTCGTACTGTTGACATTGCTGATTGCGGTACCATCCGCTATCAAGGTGTTCAACTGGATCACTACGATCTGGAGAGGTAACATCCGTTTTACTCCTGGTATGCTGTTCTCTATCGGTTTCGTGAGCACATTCATCTCCGGTGGTCTGACTGGTATCTGGCTGGGTAACTCTTCTATCGATATTCACCTGCACGATACATACTTCGTAATCGCGCACTTCCATATAGTAATGGGTGTATCTGCCTTCTTCGGTACTTTTGCCGGTGTATACCACTGGTTCCCGAAAATGTTTGGCCGTTACATGAACAATACCCTTTCTTACATCCACTTCTGGATCACCCTGTGTGGTGCTTACCTGATCTTCTGGCCAATGCACTACGAAGGTCTGGTGGGTATGCCAAGAAGGTATTACGACTACTCTAACTGGGAGTCATTCAAACAGTTCGCTGATCTGAACCACTTCATCTCTATCGTGGTGATCCTGGTATTTGCTACTCAGCTCCTGTTTGTATTTAACTTCTTCTATAGCATTTTCAAAGGTCGTAAGGTGACTACAACCAACCCATGGAATGCAACTACCCTGGAATGGACTACTCCGATCAATCCTGGTCACGGTAACTGGCCTGGTGAAATCCCTGAAGTTCATCGTTGGCCTTACGATTACAGCAAGGATGGTCAGGACTTCATTCCTCAGACCGTTCCACTGTCTCCTGAAGAACAAGCTCAGGGCGGTCACTAATCCTGACCTGCCGGTTGCCCTCCCCCATTAAAAGGGAGGGCACCTCAAATACGAAAGTGAAGATTGATTGATATTTTTGGACCCATGTGAGCGCGCACCTCACAGATATGGACTAAGAAATGATTAGAGAAAACTCCATAAAATTATCGTTGTCGTATGCTGTAGCCAGTAAGGTGAAGGATTATTCTCAGCTGATGAAGTTTAACCTGACCTTTATGGTGGTGTTTTCCAGTGTAGTGGGTTACCTGCTTGTGCCTGGGGTGGAGTTTTCGTTGATAAAGATTGTTGAATTATTTGCCGGTGGTTTATTGGTATCCGGCTCAGCTAATACAATCAACCAGTTGCTGGAGATAGAGACAGACAAGCTGATGGCACGTACCGCCGTAAGGCCCCTGCCGGCTGGTCGTGTTTCTGAAACAGAAGCCAGGATCCTGGCTTTTACAACAGCTATCTCTGGTGTATTGATTATGGCATGGGCATTCAACTGGCTGAGTGCTGGTTTGAGCCTGTTATCGCTGGTAGTGTATGCCTTTATTTATACACCCTGGAAAAAATGGAATTCACTGGCAGTGCTGGTGGGTGCAATTCCGGGAGCGATGCCGCTGTTAATTGGCTGGGCAGCTGGTGCTGATGAACTGGGTGCAGGCGGATGGTCTTTATATGCGCTTCAATTTGTGTGGCAGTTCCCTCACTTTTGGGCAATTGCATGGGTTGGACATAAAGACTACGCAAACGCCGGGTTTAAATTATTACCAAACGGTTCGGAGCCTAACAGGATGATCGCTATTCAGGCAGTAATGTATACATTCCTCCTGATTCCACTGGGTGGTCTTCCTTATCTTTTCAGAATCAGCGGTGGCATTTCGGCAATCATCGTATTGCTGGCTACGCTCTTCTTCCTTTACCGTGCGGTAAACCTGTATAGGAAATGTGATGCTCCGGCAGCGCGCAAGCTGATGTTTGGATCATACATTTATCTTACAATCATGCAGTTGGCATTATTGGCTGACAAAGTGCATAATATTTAATAAGGTTTTAAAGAATAAATAGTGATGCAGGCGATGAGTTTAGAACAACGCAAAAAGATACATCCACACAAATATTCCCTATGGATAGCTATGGGGAGTATCACGATGATGTTTATTGGTTTTACCAGTGCGTATGTAGTAAAGCGATCGCAAGCAAACTGGATCACGTTCGATCTGCCTATGATTTTCTGGGCAAGCACTGCAATCATCCTGACCAGTAGTGTAACTGTTCAGATGGCTGTGAGGCAGTTCAGAAACAGACATATGCAGGCATACAAACAGCTGATCACGCTGACAGCCCTGTTAGGAATAGCCTTTGCAGTGTGTCAGTGGATTGGGTTTTCACAGATGGCACATAATGGGCTGCCTTTAAATGGTCCGGCATCTGCTTCTTTCATTTATGTGATTGTAGGTGTGCACCTGCTGCACGTATTGGGTGGAGTAGTCGCTTTGATGGTCTTGTTTGGCAGGGCCTTCAGAACCAAAGTATTGAGTTACAGTTCAGTTCCGATTGAGGTAGCTTCTACTTACTGGCACTTTGTCGACATTCTGTGGATTTACCTCTTGATTTTTCTGAGTATCGCCAGATAAACTTTCTAAAAATTAATTTACAAAACAAACAATGGATACAGCAGTTACAGCGAAGAAAAAATGGTGGTCCGGGGGACATTCTCCTTTTAATGTGAGCTACGGAAAGTTGATGATGTGGTACTTCCTGTTGTCAGATGCCTTCACTTTTGGAGCATTGTTGATATCATATGGAACGATCCGCTTCATGAGTACTTCATGGCCTGACCCTAACGAGGTGTTCCGTTCTTTCCCAGGCCTGGGGCATGCAAATGTTCCAATGGGATTTGTGAGCTTGATGACATTCATTCTGATCATGAGTTCTGTAACCATGGTATTGGCTGTGCATGCCGGTCACCAGCGTCGTCAGAAGGATGTAGCTAAGTGGCTTGCCTGGACGATTGTGGGTGGTATCGCGTTCCTGAGCTGTCAGGCATGGGAGTGGACACACCTGTATCACGAAGGTGCATGGTGGGGTCGTAATCCTTTTGTAAATGCTGATGGTACTGCTGCTACCAGCAACTTTACTAACTTCTTCTTTACGATCACTGGTTTCCACGGTTTGCACGTAACTTCCGGTGTGGTATTGAACATCATCATCCTGTCTAACGTACTGAAAGGTACTTATGAAGACAGAGGTCACTACGAAATGGTTGAGAAGGTTGGTCTGTACTGGCACTTTGTAGATCTGGTTTGGGTATTCGTATTCACCTGTTTCTACCTGCTCTAACCGGAATTGAGAATTTAGTAAATTGGAATTTTTAAAAAGAGAACACATGTCAAATACAACATATACAGACGCGGGTCAGGACGTTCACGTAGCAGATAGCTCTACCAAGACCATCTGGAAAACGTTTTGGATTTTATTGATTATCACGATTGTTGAAATCACGCTGGCGTTGATTCACCTGAATACAGGTTTCCCTCCAAAGCTGCTGGTAAACTCTATCTTCATTGGTCTGACCATTGTGAAGGCGTTCTTCATCGTAGCTGAGTTCATGCACCTTGGTCATGAAATTAAGAACCTGATCATGACTATCATGATGCCATTGCTGCTGTTTATCTGGTTTATCATCGCTTTCCTGGCTGATGGTGATTCATGGAAGAACATGCGCAAGAACCTGGCTCCTGGTACTGCAAAGCCTGTTGAGAAAGTGCAGGTGATTCATGAAGAGGGAGGACATCACGAATAAGTTGTTACATTTATACTGTTACGCTTTACATTGTCCCCAGCGATGCGGATATTGTAAAGCGTAATTTTTTGTTCACACTTAATACCATACGCCATCACACAGAAAGGACTTTTAGGATTAGTACTCGCCGTGCTGTTGCCATTGGTGGGCTACCTGATAGTAGATCACTATCGGGAAGATGCAGTACCACTCCCCCGCCATTATATTGCGGAGCGTGTAGATACTGTGATGAAAGATGGGAAGAAAACGTATGATACAGTGTACCATACGGTAAAGGATTTTACATTTACCAACCAGATGGGTCAGCAGGTATCATTGCATGACGTGCCGAACAAGATGGTGCTGGTAAATTTCTTTTTTACTTCCTGTCCCAGCATTTGCCCTAAGATGATGGCAAACCTGGAAAAGCTGCAAAAGGCGTATATCAAGAGCGATACTTTACTGCAACTAATGTCGCTGACAGTAGACCCGGAAAGAGATTCGTCTGAGACACTGCGCCAATATGGTTTAAAACGCAACATTAATCCTGATAACTGGTGGTTGCTGACTGGTAGTAAGAAGGATATTTATGATCTGGCCCGGCATGAATTTTTTGTGAGTGTAACAGAGGGAGATGGCGGACCGGATGATTTTATTCATACAGAGAAACTGATCTTACTGGACAAGGATCGTCAGATCAGGGGCTATTATGATGGAACAGACAGTAATGTTGTTCGTCAGGTCGCAAATGATATCGCTGTATTGCACCTGGAGAAGGCAAAACATCGTCCTCCTTTCCTGAAAAGGATTTTGAATCCCGGCACTGAATAAGAAAAATAAAAAAATGAAAAGTAAGCATGAAAGTGAAATGTGTAAGCGCTAAGAATAGCGTTGCCGTTTCACTTTTTGCTTTTAAATATCCTGAGATATGAGTCTTACAAACAAAAATCTAAACCTGCCGATTGCGATTGTTTCAATAGCGATACCGGTAGTAGTGGCGCTCCTGATGTTCCTGCCGCGCCAGCATATGGAAGCGGGGTTTAATGTAACGATATTGCCGTTGTTTCATGCGGCGTTGAATTCAGCTACGGCAGTGTTGTTGTTGGCGAGTCTTTATTTTATCAAAACAAAGCACATTAAAGCACACAAGACTGCGAACCTGATTGCGGTGGCGCTGTCAGCTATTTTCCTGGTATCGTATGTGACATATCATTTCTTTGTGAAGTCTACTATGTATGGGGATGTGAACCATGATTATATTGTAACAGAGGCAGAGAAAGCGGCGGCAGGTGGGTTGAGGTATGTATATTTCTTTATCCTGATTACGCATATTGTGCTGGCTGGGATTATTGTTCCGCTGGTGTTGTTTACATTGCTGCGTGGGTTTCAGAATGATTTTGAGAAGCATAAGAAGATTGCGAGGGTTACATGGCCGATTTGGTTTTATGTGGCAGTGACAGGGGTGGTTGTGTATGTAATGATTTCGCCTTATTATTGATTTGCTTCTACGAAGCCCCCCTTTCTTACATCTTATGCCGAAGGCATACGCAATTATTAGTAAATTAGCAGCATGAAAAAGATTGGACAAATAGCAATATTCCTCCTTGCCCTGACCACCCAAACCATGGCACAATGCTCTCTTTGTACCAAGACAGCACAACAACTGGGAGAAGGACCTGCCAAGGGACTAAATGCAGGAATTTTAATGCTGGCAGTAACGCCACTCATCATCATTTCCCTGCTCGGTATCCGTTATTACAGAAATAACAGGCAACAAGCGCAATAACTATTACAAATCATAATAAGCAAAGGGCTGATCAGTAATGGTCAGCCCTTTGTGGTTATAGATTTACCTGCAACCTTCCAGTTCGTAAATATGATAACCCTGCTGCTGGATATTCTTTTCCCATGAGGGCACAGTCTCCTGCATATGGCAAAACCTGCAATCGCGGGATGAAATAACGGGAGCAGAAAGTGAGCGGGATTTGAGGTAAGCATTACCGAAAGTGAGGACGCTTTCGTAATTAGTATCAACGGAGACAATAATGTCAAAATGCATATAGCCTCCTTCCCGGCGTTTTACATAGGTGTCAAAGATAGCAACTTCCATGATAAGGCATTAATAATCAATAACAGTAATCTAGGTGAGACAAAAGTAGGGATGGCTATAAAGGACATGAAATTTTTAACTTGCTATTGACGAAAGATTACTCAAATAAGTGATGCCGCCATTCTCGATATAATAATTTTATTATTAGACTATAATAAATGAGGAATTAATTTGATCTTAAAGAAGCACTCATTTTTGTTAACTAATCATTAACATAACCGGAAGTTAAGAATGTGAAAAATATTGGCCTGATCGGAGAAAACGGTACAGGTTAAAGTCTCCTTTTTCAAGTTCTGCCTTGATTTGCAGGAATAGCTCCTGCCTGTTAAACGCCCGCATGCGCTGGCGCTGAATAAGCAGCCAGGCTTTTTCAGTCAGCAGTTGAGCATGTTTTTCAGGATGTTGGGTCAATTGCTGTTGATGATGGTCGATGGCTGCTAATAGCCCGGTTAGCCCTTCATGGGTAGTAGCGACTGTTTTTAAAACAGCTGTTTCCTGTACACGGCTATGTGCCAGTGTGCGCAGGTTTTTTACAAATGCATCCGCATTATCCCTGTCGGCTTTGTTCACCACAAAAATGTCGGCGATCTCCATCAGCCCTGCTTTCATCGTTTGTATTTCATCCCCCGCTTCCGGCACGACCACTACCACCGTAGTTGTAGCAATCCCTGCTATTTCCACTTCACTCTGCCCTACTCCCACCGTTTCAATAAAGAGATAATCGAAACCAGCGGCTTTCATCAGGTCGCTGACTTCAATGATCCTTGGGCTCAAACCGCCCAGGGCTCCCCTGCTTGCCATAGAGCGGATGAATACATTGTCGTTGTTAAAATGCTGGGCCATCCGTATCCTATCCCCCAGCAATGCGCCGTAATTGAACGGGGAACTGGGATCTACCGCGATAATGCCCACTTTCTTTCCCTGTGCCAGCAGCAGTTCGATCAACCCATTCACAAGGGTACTTTTGCCGGCACCCGGAGGGCCGGTAATCCCGATTACCCGGGTATGCTCATTGGCAGGAAGGTCTGCCAACAGCCCTTCGTACCCATTGGCTTCATTTTCCACCAGTGTGATACATCGGGCCAATGCCCTGGGTGAGCCCTGTAACAGGGCTGTCAATAGAGAACGCATCTTCTAAATTACGAATAACGGATTATCTTCGCAGCCAATATAACTATTATATGAAAGTAGCCGGATTCACTTTTGTTCGCAATGCCGTTAAATATGATTATCCTGTATTGGCAGCTATCAGGTCTATCCTGCCACTGTGCGATGAAGTGATTGTAAGTGTAGGAGACTCTGATGATGGTACATTGGAACTCATTCAGTCAATCGATTCTCCTAAAATTAAGATCACACATTCTGTATGGGATGATTCGCTGAAAGAAGGAGGACGTATACTGGCTGTAGAAACAGATAAGGCATTTGCGCATGTGAGCCCCGATGCAGACTGGTGTTTTTATATCCAGGCAGATGAAGTGGTACATGAAAATGATTATGCTACGATAAGGGCTGCTATGGAGAAATATAAAGATGATCCTAAAGTAGAAGGATTATTGTTTGAATATATGCACTTCTTTGGCAGCTACGATTACATTGGAGATTCAAGAGTGTGGTATAAGAATGAAATAAGGGTGATTAGAAATGACAAAAAGATCTCTTCTTACCGCGATGCACAGGGATTCAGAAAAGAAGGTGAGAAATTGCATGTGAAACAGATAGATGCACACATCTATCATTATGGATGGGTAAAGGATCCTGAAGCACAGGCAAGAAAACTGAATAATTCATTCCAGTTGTATCATGGCGGGAACGATGAGAAGATGAAGAAGAGAGTGAATATCCAGGAGTTTGATTACGGTGTGGTGGATAGCCTGGAACTATTTAGGGGCACGCATCCTTCAGTGATGCAGTCACGGATTGAGGAAAAGAACTGGAAGTTTGAGCACGATATCAGCAGGAAGAAGTTTGGTTTTAAAGATAGTATCCTGTATTGGATAGAAAAAAGAACCGGTAAACGACTGTTCGATTATAGAAATTATAAGATAATTTAACAACAAAAACGCTTTTGCCAAAGGCAAAAGCGTTTTTGTTGGAGTGGGCCTATGGCCTGCTTAATAAAGACTTCGATATAATTCAAAATATGCCCTTGCATTAGCATCCCAGCTAAATTGCAGGGCATGTTTTTTTATGGCATCTGCCCGATCATTGCCAGCAAAATGTTCCAGTCCTTTTGCAAATACATCCTGCATGGCATCGGGTGCGAAATCACGGAAGTAATAAGCAACATCCCCTCCTACTTCGGGCAAGCTCGTTTTGTCAGACAAAAATACAGGTTTACCAAAATGCATGGCTTCTACTACAGGTGCACCGAAACCTTCGGCCAGCGAAGGGAACAGGAAGGCCAGACACTGGCTGTAATACCAGTATTTCTCTTCATCGGTAATACCCCCTACCAGTTTCAACCTGTTGCTCACCCCCAATTCTGCAGCTGCCGCTTCAATCTTTTTGACGTAATCTCCCTGTTGCCTGCCGGCAATGATCAACTCATAATCATTCCCTACCAGCAATGCAGGTAGCACATGAAAATTCTTTTTTTGCGTCAGCATGCCAATAGAGAACAGGAAAGGCTTTTGCGGCTTATATGATGGGGTATCAAACCCCGGGAACTGTTTTACTTCAGAGCCCTGGTATACGATCTGACATTTGCTTTCAGGCACCCTGATATGTTCCCTGATTACACTCAGCGTAAACTTTGAGATGGATACTACCACATCCGTTTCATCCACCTGTTTTTGCAACCGTCGCAGGTGATACTGCTTTTGCCAGTTTTTTAGCCGTTGGTCGAACAGGAAGTTCAGATCATGAATTGTTACCACCGTTTTTTTCGCCTGCCTCCTGGGCCAGATGTTCCCTGTCTGGTGTACAGCATGGAATACATCCATCTTTTCAGGAAAGAAGGCATATCTGTCATACCATTTATAAGGGATGGTTTCATATCGCCCGTTAAATTCCTTAAAGGATTCAGGCATATAATACAGCAGTTGTTCATCCTGCTGCTGCAGGTTCAATAGTCGTTGTCCTAATTGTAAACAGAAGGTATAAAGACCGTTGTGTGGATACTTTAATTTCTCGAAATCCAGACCGATGCGGTGCATAAAAAAATGATGATTGAGATTTAGTACAGGCTGCGGTATATATCCAGGTAACCTTTTGCCATATTATCATAGCTAAAACGCGCTGCATATGCCTGAATTGCACTGGCAGGGTTCTTTTGCCGGTAATCGTGCATGCCGTTCCGGAAAACCTCCTGCATACCAGCTGGTTCAAAATCCAGGAAATAGTAACTAAGCGGTCCTCCAACTTCAGGCAAACTTGTTTTGGTAGAGAGGAAGCATGGTTTACCCATGGTCATCGCTTCTATGACGGGAATCCCGAAACCTTCTGCAATAGAGGGGAACAGGAAGCCTTCACAATGGCGAAGGTACCAGTATTTATCAGGATAAGATATAGCACCGGTAATTTTTACCCTGTCGGCAACACCGTGTTCCTGGGCGGTTACCTGGATGCGCTGTTTATAGTGCTCATCCAGGATGGGACCGGCTATGATCAGTTCATAATCATTGCCAACCAGCAGGGCCGGCAGTACATGAAAGTTCTTCTTTGCATTAACCCCGCCAAGGCTGAACAGAAATGGTTTAGCAGGGCGGTAAGCAGGCGCGTCAAAGTCGGGGAAGGCGTCCAGGTGGCCGCCGTTATATACGACGCTGGTTGGTTTATCTTTCAGGTGCAGGTGTGTTTTCACATCGTTCATGACGAATTGCGATATAGTCACAACATGATCTGCCCGATCGATATTTTTCTGGACGGATTTTAGGATAGCTTTGACTTTCCCGGGAGGCTGTTTTTCATGAATGCAGTTCAGGTCATGGATAGTTAAGACCATTTTGGTATTGCCTGCCTGTGGTGTGTACCTGGACGATTGAAAGGTGGTATGCCATACTGCCGGCCTGAAGTAGGTAGGCATCCAGTATTTATGGAGGGAATTCTTTTTGATATAGGTGGCATTCTCTCCAAAATAACCCTGGTACTGTTCCGGAACATAATATACCATTTCCTCATCGGCCGCTTTGTTTTTCAGCAGGGCATGCCCCAGCTGCTTACAGAATTCAAAGAGTCCTGTATTGGCGTATTTCATTTTTTCACAGTCGAGTAAAAGTCGCGGCATATAAGTTTGAATGGTAATTGGGGGTTAAATATATATTCTATAATTTAGAAACCATGACGAATTTCATTCCAATATTTCCGCTAGGTATTGTGGTTTACCCTGAAGAGCAGTTGAACCTGCATATATTTGAGCCGAGATATAAACAGCTTATCCGGGAATGTATTGCTGAGCAGAAACCTTTTGGAATTCCGGCTGTGATTAACAATAAGATAGTAGAGTACGGTACCCTTGTAGATGTGGTAAGGGTGGAAAAGTCTTACGAAAGTGGGGAGCTGGATGTGGTAACCAGGGGGATAAAAGTGTTTCGCATACTGGAAGTGATCAAATCCATTCCTGAGAAGTTATACTCAGGCGCCATTGTCAATTACCCGGAAAATCACTTTACCTCCAACGAGCGTTTACAAAAACAGGTTTTGCAGGCATTAAGAGAGCTGCACCACCTGCTGCAGGTAAACAAAAACTTCGTAAAGGGGGATGATGACCTCCTCTCCTACGACATTGCCCACCATGCAGGTTTGTCCCTGCATGAGGAATATGAGGTGCTGCACCTGTTCCAGGAACTGCAGCGGCTGGAATACCTGAAGCGACACCTGCTAAAAGTCGTGCCTGTCATGGCGGAAATGGAACGGCTAAAGGACCGCGTGAATTTGAATGGGCATTTTAGAAACCTGTCAGCAGGTGATATTTAGGAATTGTATAATTTTGCTGCCCGAAGTACTTATATGAAGAAGATCATTACGCGTTTAGCATTCCTGTGGGTCCTGATGGCCGCCGCATCGTGCGAAAACGATATGGAGGCTGTGATGAGCCTCGATAAAAAAGCAGCCGCTGTAGAAGAAGGGAAGAATATTAACTCCCTGTATAGTCAGGATGGTCATGTAAAGGCCAATCTGACAGCCCCTACTATGCTTCGCCACCTGGCAAACCCTATCTATGTAGAGTTCAATAACGGGCTGAAGGTATTGTTTTACAATGATACCCTGAGCGTAGAGAGCACCCTGACAGCCCGCTATGGCAAATATTTTGAGAATGATGCCAACATTTTTTTGAAAGATCATGTGGTGGTTATCAACAAGAAAGGGGAAAGACTGGACTGCGAAGAGCTGAACTGGGATTCCAAAAAACAACAATTCATTTCCAATACACCTGTGCGGATCAGTACTGAAACAGATACCCTGTATGGTACCGGGTTGATTTCCAACCAGGACTTTACAAACTATACTATCATGCATCCTACTGGTCCATTTGTAGTGCAGGATACTACCATGCTGGACTAAAGATATTCACCTCAACGAGAACGGCCCATCATCGCGTATGCAATGATGGGCCGTTTCGCTTTAACCTATTTTTTAACCTAAAATTTTGTCTTTATAAAAACGCAAGAACCATGCCATTAAGTATGTGGTCACAGCCATGTATTTTATAATATAATGATACTCTGGCATATGTTTATAGAATCATCTTACCGGGAAAATTATAACATTCCATAAATGGCAGGGACATGGTTAAATTATCAGGCGGTACTCTTACCACCATTTTTTATTATCTTAAGGTCTCAATATCATAATATTATGGAACAGATTACGTGGCAGGATTTTGAAAAGGTAGCCATCCGGGTAGGAACCATTATTGAAGTAGCCGATTTCCCCAAGGCGAAAAACCCCGCTTACCAGCTATTAATTGACTTTGGGCCTGAGCTGGGCATAAAACGTTCATCTGCCCAAATCACCAAATTATATAGTGAAGACACCTTAATTGGCAAACAGATAATTGCGGTGGTAAACTTTCCTGTAAAGCAGGTGGCTAACTTCTTCTCTGAATGCCTGGTGCTGGGGGTAGTGGGGAAAGACAAGGAAATAGTGTTGTTGCAACCAGACAGGGCAGTGCAGAATGGCCTGCAAATAGGGTAATGGGCGCGCTGCTTAGTAATTAGAAATAATTACAATTTAAAATTTAATTAATATTATCTTATTTAAGATATATCGACTGACCTCTTCATTCTTACCGTTTTACGAACTATTTTATAACGTTCACGGAAATGGGAAGATAACTCATTTTTGTAGACTATATCTTTGACTTAGGTTTTTCATAGGATATGGTTAAAATTATTACAAGGGCGGTATTCCTACCGCCCTTCTATATTTTAGGCAGGTACTGCCATTAATAGCTCATCTTTTGCATTCACCCCTTAAAAACCGATTTTTCCCTTCAAAAGCCCCTACGTTTAACTTCCTTTTCATTGCGTTCCCAAACAAAAATATAGCATTCACCAGAATGGGTTTTGTACGTATGCAAAATAAGCCCACCTTTGGTATAGGTTTTTCAATAAAGATATGGTTAAAATTTTTCGGGGCTGTAGTCTTGCAGCCCCGTTTCTTTTTTATAACTCTGCCGGAAACGGCTCTTCCAGTAAATAGCGATAGATAAACCTATACATCTCCATATCACTATGCCGCATCTTGATACTGGTTCTCCACCCATGACGTTCTCCCGGATATAGCATAAATTCAAAATGCAGGTTCATGTCTTCCAGCATATTGACGAGCTGGATACTGTTTTGCATGTGCACGTTATCGTCCATGGTGCCATGTACGATCCTGATTAAGCCTTTGTAGCGATCCAGGTAGTGCATAGGTGTGGTGATTTTATATCCCTCCGGATTCTCGGCAGGAGTATCCATATATCTTTCTGTATAGTGGCTATCGTAGAGCTGCCAGTCGGTTACCGCATAGTTCGCCATACCATAGTTAAATACAGATGCGCCATAAGTCAGGGCCATACAGGTCATGTAACCGCCAAAGCTGCCACCGGTGATGCAAACTTTGTTGGTGTCTACATAAGGCTGGGAACGGAGCCATTTGGTGGCATCCATATAATCCTCAATTTCATAGATACCCGTTTTGCGATAGATATAGTTCATTCCCATTTTACCCAGCTGGCCTGAGCTACGGTTGTCAATGACTACCTGTATAATGCCCTTTTCTGCCCACCATTGTGCTGTCAGGTTGCTCGTCCAGCGGTCGTATACGGTACCTGCATTAGGGCCTCCGTAGATACTGATCAGCACAGGGTATTTTTTCCCTTCCTGTATATGAAGCGGCATGGTTACCGTCATTGGCAGTGTCAACCCATCGCGGGTGGTATACGTCATTAATTTGGGCAGCGCCAGGTTGTAATTTGCTAATTGAGGGCCTTTGCTGTCGCCCAGTTCCCGGATTACCTTCCCTTTATTGTCTACCAGCGCCAGGCGGGCAGGTGTGGTGAGGTTGGAGTAGGTGGTAATGAAATAGTCTCCATGTGGGCTTACAGCTGTAGCATGGTAGTATTCTCCGAAGGTGAGGCGGGTGATCGCACCAGTGTTCAGGTTTACCTTATATAAGTCTGTGCGGGTAGCCGCTTCTTTCCTTGCTACGAAGTAGAGTTGTTCCTGTTTTGTATCGAGGGCTACGGAATAGTTCACCGTCCAGTTGCCGGTAGTCAGTTGCTTTTTGAGACTACCGTCGTTATTATACCAATAGAGGTGTGCCCAGCCAGATTTATCACTTTTCAGGATAAAGCCTTTGCCTTTTGCCAGGTTAACCGGTTCTGCTAACCAGTCGATCCAGGTAGATTGCTTTTCATCGTACACTTCCTTTTTAGCGCCGGAGGCCAGGTCTATGTCATAGATTTTCAGGTTATCCTGTCCCCTGTTCATCCATTGTATCCACAGGTGGCCTTCGGGTGTCCAGGAAGGTGTGCCGAAGTACTGGTCTGCCTTTTCGTCAAAAGCTGCCCAGGTGGTAGTACCACCGGCAACGGGTACGATGCCTACTTTCACTTCAGGGTTTTTGTCGCCGGCTTTTGGATAACGGGTGTTTTCCAGGAAGCCATGTTGCCCTTTTTCGCTGTAAATAGGGAATACAGGTACCTGTGAGTCGTCAAAGCGCATATAAGCCAGGTAGCGGCTATCCGGGCTCCACCAGAATGCACGATAGCGGGAGGCGCGGCCCAGGATTTCTTCATAATATACCCAGGAGGCATAGCCATTGTACACCACATCGGAGGCATCGCTGGTATAGCGGGTTTCCTTTTTGGTAGCTATTTCTACACTATAAAGGTCGTTGTGACGGGTAAAGGCCACATACTTTCCATCGGGAGAAAGGGTGGGATTTTTCTCAGTGAGGGTATCGTTCGTGAGCTGTGTGGTGGTACCATCGGCGGCTGTGTAGATAATGTCGTGATTCTGTACAGATACGGAAATACCACCTTCGCTATAGTCGGTAGCAGCACCGGTTTTAACATCTACTTTGTAAGACTTGCCATTGCGCACTTCGATATAATGAGTGTCATCTGCCCAACCGGTTATGTTGGGTAATGGCTGGGAAATGCCGGAAGGCGCATTTTTCCAGATCTGTTCGAAAGTAAGGTCTTTTTTATTCTGGGCGCATAGTGGTGCGGATAAAAGTCCCAGGGCTGCCATGCACCTGGAGAAGTGACGTAATTGCATAGATCGGATTTGTTGTAAATTAAAAATCCGGCCATTAAGAGCCGGATTTTCTTGATATAAGGTAGAAAGAGAAGACTATTGGAGCTTCTCTGGTTTCATTTGCGGGAAGAACAGCACATCCTGGATGGATGGATTGTTTGTCATGATCATGGTCAAACGGTCGATGCCAATACCGATACCGGAGGTTGGCGGCATACCATATTCCAGGGCACGAAGGAAGTCGTAGTCGATGTACATGGCTTCGTCATCCCCTCTTTCCATCAGTTGCACCTGGTCTTCGAAGCGCTGGCGCTGGTCGATAGGATCATTCAGCTCGCTGTAAGCGTTGGCCAGTTCCTTACCGTTTACCATCAGTTCAAAGCGTTCTACCAGACCTGGTTTGCTGCGGTGTTTTTTGGTGAGGGGACTCATTTCCACCGGGTAGTCAATGATGAAGGTAGGCTGTACATAGTTGTGCTCAGCTTTTTCACCAAAGATCTCGTCGATCAGTTTACCCTTACCCATGCTAGGCGCCACGCTGATACCCAGTTGTTTGCAGGTGTCACGCAACTGTGCTTCGTCCATATTGGATATATCGATACCGGTATGTTCCTTAATCGCGTCAAACATGCTGATGCGTTTGAAAGGTGCTTTGAAGTCGATCACCTTCTCTCCTACCTGTACCTGGGTGGTACCGTGCAGGGCGAGGGCGATTTTTTCCAGCAGGGTTTCTGTAGTACGCATCATCCACTCATAGTCTTTGTAAGCGGCGTACATTTCCATTACGGTAAATTCCGGGTTGTGGGTACGGTCCATCCCTTCGTTGCGGAAGTCTTTGGCAAACTCGTACACTCCATCGAAACCACCTACGATCAAGCGTTTCAGGTACAGCTCATTGGCGATACGCATGTATAATGGAATATCCAGTGCATTGTGGTGTGTCTTGAACGGACGTGCAGTAGCGCCACCAGGAATAGGCTGGAGGATCGGTGTTTCTACTTCCAGGTAGCCCAGGTTGTTGTAGAAATCACGGATGGTCTGCATGATCTTCGTACGCTTGATAAAGGTATCCTTTACTGAAGGGTTGATGATCAGGTCTACGTAGCGCTGGCGGTATCTGAATTCAGGATCGGTTACGGCATCGAAGGTTTCACCGTCTTTTTCATTTACAACTGGCAGTACACGCAATGATTTTGCGAGAAAATCGAGTTTGGTAACATGTACAGACAGTTCGCCTGTTTTGGTGACAAAGGCATAGCCTTTCACACCGATGATATCGCCAATATCGAGTATCTTTTTGACCAAGGTATCATACATGGACTTATCCTCGCCATTGCTGATGTCATCGCGGCGTATGTACAGTTGAATATATCCGGTATGGTCCTGCAATCTTATAAAAGCTGCTTTACCCATGTCACGGATCCTCATGATACGGCCTGCAATGCAGAGGTCCTGCAACTGGTCTTTCGTTTCTTCACTATATACCGCTTTAATGTTATCCGCGGTATTGTTTACGGGATATTCTTCCGCTGGATAAGGATTGATGCCCAGTTTTTCCAGTTCCTGCAGTTTCTCCCTGCGTATGATCTCTTGCTCAGATAGTGATGTCATGTAAATACTGAATTACAATAATGGAGTGCAAAAATAACAGTTTTCTGCCCTTTGGCATTAATTTTTCTCTTTATTCCATAGGTTCTACATATTCCACACTCAAAACAGTAATGAGATGAAAACTATTATTGTTCCTACGGACTTTTCAACAGCCGCATATAATGGTGCCCGCTATGCACTGGGGTTGGCAGGCCAGATGGAGGCAACCCGGGTGGTATTGTATCATGCATATGAGCTGGTAGTGCCGGTGCCGGATATGCCTTCGGCCATTCCAATGGTAGACCCGGAGGAATTGAAAGCCGCCAGCATGGAAGGGCTGGAAAAGATGCAGCGGGAGCTGGCAAGCGAAGTTCCCGATAATGTAATATTGGATCTGAAGGCAGAGAATCACTTGCTGGCAGCGAATATTGATGGATTTTGCAGCGATCAGCATGCCGATCTGATCGTGATGGGTACAGAAGGGGGCAGTCAGCTCGAAGAAATTCTGATTGGCTCCAATTCGGTAGATGTGGCCAAACATACAGCTTGCCCGGTGATCATTGTACCTGCAGATGCAGTTTTCCACCCTATCAGGAAGATCGTATTTGCATGCGATTTTAAACATATAGGGGAAAATACGCCCCTTGGGCCCCTGAAGAGTTTGCTCAGGACCTTTAATGCCGAGCTGCATGTGCTGAATATCGATCATTCCGGGAAAGGACTGGCGGGTGAAACACCTATGGAAAGTTTGCTGCTGGATACCCTGCTGGAAGGGTATAACCCTATTTATCACTTTGTGGACAATGAGAATGTGGTGAACGGGATTGTGAATTTTTCAGAGGAGGAAGGCGCCGATCTGATCTTTATTATTCCCCGCAAACATGGTCTTTTTGAAGGTATGTTCAGAAGGAGCCGGACCACACAGCTGGCTTTTCATAGCCATATCCCATTGCTGGCAATACATGAATAGGAAAATACGTTATTTTTATACCCTGTAGCAGCCCCGGCTCGCATTGCGAGCCGGGGCTGCTGTGCGAAACGCTACCCTTCATCACTAATTGAATTGGTAGAATAAATATTGTTACTAATTTGCATGTAAACCACAACTTCAACAATATGTATAAGAAACTATGTCTTCTGTTTTTGGCAGGTATTTCTTTAGGGACGGTATCTCAGGCCCAGCTATTAAAGAATTTGAGCAAGGCTGTAAGTAGTGCTGCCAGTAGCACAACCGGTAGTACTTCAGGTGTTTCCCAGACAGATGCAGGGAATGCAATCAAGGAGGCATTGTCAAATGGTGTAAAAAAAGGTATTGCTTCACTGAACAAGACAGATGGTTTCTTTGGTAGTGAGGTGTACAAATTGTTATTACCTCCTGATGCGGTAAAGATTGGTAATACATTGAGAAGTGTAGGTCTGGGCAGCCAGGTAGATAAAGCGATTCTGTCTATCAACCGTGCAGCTGAAAAAGCAGTAGGTTATGCAGCGCCCATCTTTGTGGATGCGATCAAGGAAATGACCATTACCGATGCGTTGAACCTGTTGAAGGGAAGTGATAGTTCAGCTACTGTATACTTCAAGGGTAAGACAACTGAAAAGCTGAAGGCTGCATTTTCTCCTGTGGTGAAGGGTGCACTGGATAGCACAAGTGCAACTAAGTACTATGGTAATATTGTGACTTCTTACAATAAACTGCCTACTACTTTCAATAAAGTAAATCCTGATTTGCAGGACTATGTGACTGGTATGGCAGTGAATGCGCTGTTTGATCAGATTAAGAATGAAGAGAAGAATATCAGGGCTAATCCGGCAGCGAGAACTACTGATTTGCTGAAGAAGGTGTTTGGAAGTGTAACGTCTAAATAATTTTTTAAAAGGTCTGCCATCCGGCAGACCTTAGAATTTAACCAAACGGATTTCTGCCGGAGGCAGAAATCCGTTTGGTTTATACGGCAAGTAATATCTGCCATGCCTCATTAACTTTCCCTTCATCTAATAGCCGCTGTGCATAAGCATGCAGCTCCCTTTCCATCTCATCGGGTGTAATGCTATAATACTGGAAAATATTTTTCAGGTGCTCATCCTCAAATGCCGGATCTATTACCGGGTACTCATGTACATTCGCCAATTGTCCCAGGTTATTTCCTGTCAGAATGTTGCTATTCCGTATATGCAAAGGCAGGGCGTCAATCCCAATTCCTAATGCCGTATTGGGCTTCGCTACTTCAAACACTGCATTGCCGGAGGCCCTGCAATAGTAATCCCCTCCCATTCTTGCCACCAGGTCCAGTTTGTGCGGATCAATCCCTCCTTTCTCATTCAGCACTTCGTCATTAATGTGAATCATAACCGGCTCACAAATCACCAGGTTGCCCGCACCACCTTCCATACCTGTTTCAATAATCTGCCTTACAATACACTCAATCTGCACAGGACTTTCCTTCACCCTGAAAGGCCGTACCTTTTCAGCTGCCAGAGCGGTGAAACCTGCTTTCTCAAATTCATTGACCCCTTTTGGGTATTCACAACTGGCTAAAGAAGTTTGCTGTACCATGGCATAATTCACCATGTTGATAACTACTTCTTTTACCTCGTAAAGGTTCTCCAGGGTATGTTTGGTCGTGTTGTCCCTGACCCTGCGCGACGGCGAAAAAATCAGCGTAGCAGGGTTAGTACCGAAGATATTGAAGAAGCTAAAAGGCGATAAATTAGGTCTTCCTTCTTTATCGACCGTGCTTGCAAAACAGATAGGTCTGGGAGCGATAGCACCCTGTAAATAACCTTGCAGTACGGCGGTGGTTACCTGCCCCGGAATGATCTGCATTTATTTCTTAAGTTTGAGGATCGAAAAATCTGAATCTTCTGCAACGATGGTATTGGTCAGTTTTCCCAGGCCATCAATTTCCAGTTCTACCACGTCGCCGGCCTGTAGCCATTGTTCAGGGTAATCAGGATTATTGAGTTTGCCGGTGCCGTTTAGTTCCAGAAAGCAGCCGGTACCTACTGTACCACTACCGATAACATCGCCGGGCATAATGTTCGCGCCATAAGAACAGCGTTGCACTATTTCGGCAAATGTCCAGTCCATATCGGCCATATTGCCTTCGCTTACCTGTACGCCATTTACACGACAGGTCATTTTCAGGTTATAGGCATTGCCGGTATGACCGGGTTTAGGAGCAGTGAGCAGGTGTTGCAGTTCATCGGGTGTTACCAGCATAGGGCCGATCACGGTGCTGAAATCCTTGCCTTTGCAGGGGCCCATGTTCAGTTTCATTTCATCCATTTGCAGGGTACGGGCGCTCATATCATTCATGATCATGTAACCTCCAATGTATTCGTCTGCCTCTTCGGCAGGAATGTTGCGACCGGCTTTACAGATCACGATAGCAGCTTCCAGTTCAAAGTCCAGTTTTTCGAAGTGATCAGGCATGCAATAAACATTACCGGGTCCCTGAATAGCATTGTGGTTGGTAAAGTAGAAAACGGGGAACTGGTCGAATTCTGCGATCATCTCTACCCTGCGGTTACGACGGGCAGAGGCTACATGCTGACGGAAGGCGTAACCATCACGGCAGGAATTGGGGAATGGCACAGGGGCCATCAGTGTAACGCCTTCCAGTGGAATAGGCCTGGCGGTGCCTACATGTTTGCCGGCTTTTAATTGCGCGTCGGCTTCCTTTGCAATATCGATCACGTCTTCCCACATGAGCAGGAACATCTGCATACTGCTGGGAAGATTGGGGTGAAGGTCCTGGGTGTTGTAGAGTTGGTTGTCTACTAATATCGCCAGTTGGTCGCTCTCTTCCCGGAGGTAAGTAACAAGTTTCATAAATTAACGTTCTGGTTGTATGATGTGTAAATATAGCTTATACATTTTAATGGTAGTCATGTTGAGTAGCATATCGCTTACAGCTCAACCCCGCACGGATACATTATTGCAAAGACTCTTTAGCCAGGGATCTCCGGCCCTGCAGCATATATTGCAGTATCCTGATTCATTCCGCTACCAGTTGATCTATACACAGATTGACAGGGATGCGAAGAATCGTCCTCATTTCAAACAGTATTATCTGCATGTAGACCCCAATCAGTATTTTAATCCGGCATCTACTGTAAAAATGCCCATTGCATTTCTTGCACTTGAAAAGTTAAATGACCTGCATATAAAAGGACTGGATAAATATACGCCCATGCGGATAGATAGTGTGGAGCATGATATCGCGTATTATTTGAAGCAAATTTTTCTGGTGAGTGACAATGATGCGTACAATCGGTTGTATGAATTTCTGGGCCAGCAAACCATTCATGAAAAGCTGTGGGGGAAAGGTTATCCGCGGACCCGCATAGTACGAAGATTTATGCCGCTGAATGAAGAAGGCAATAGAAATACTCCTGCAGTATCATTTGGAAATGTATATAAACAGCCACCAGCCCGCAGTGCATTGACATATGATTTCAGTCAAAATATCGAAATTGGGAAAGGACACTGGGACCAGCATGATAGCCTGATCATGACACCGATGGATTTTACAAAACATAACAATGTGCCCCTGGAAGATTTGCAGCACATGCTGCAATCAGTCATGTTTCCTGCATCTGTTCCCCCAGGACAACGATTTCATCTTACAACAAATGACTATCGTTTTCTGTATACATATATGTCCGCCTACCCTTCTGAGGTAGCAAATCCACATTATGACACTGCAACATATTTTGATAGTTATGTTAAGTTTTTCCTTTTTAAGGATAAAAAACAACGACCACCATCATATATGAGAATCTTTAATAAACCTGGATGGTCTTATGGGTTTCTGACGGATGTAGCATACATCATTGATACAAAAAATAATGTAGAATTCATGCTCAGTGCGACACTGTACGTGAATAGAGATGGAATTGTGAATGATGATAAATATGAATATGAGGAGGAAGGATATCCCTTCTTCAGAGAGACAGGTGAGATAATTTATCAATATGAATTACACCGAAAAAGGGCGCATGTACCGGACCTCTCTGAATTTAAATTAACGTACGGAGAGGATAGGTAATATCGGCATAATATTAGTGGAATAGCATTTTGGCGAATGAATTTACGAGAAGAAAAAGGGTTTTGAGGCTTATTTATTTTGCATAAAAATCTAAAGGGAGTTATGAAGTTTGATAAGATTAAGAACAAAGGACAGGCGAGGCTTTTTGAGAGCAGATATTTAGAAATGCTCACCAAAACACATCCATTGGTGATATGGGGCATGTACATACCGATTATTGGGTATAGCCTTTACTACAGCAACACCTCATTAGGATTTAGTATTATTACAGTATTAACGATCTTTTTTGGGGCGATGTTTTTCTGGACATTTTTTGAGTATATCATGCACCGCTACTTATTTCACTTTAGTAGTGAGAATCCCAAAATAAAGCGGTTTATCTATGTGATGCATGGTAATCACCATGAATACCCACGCGACAAGCAACGGTTGTTTATGCCACCTGTGCCCAGCCTGATACTGGCATCTGCGATATTTGGTGTACAGTATATTTTTCTGAGAGAGTATACTTATATGTTCTTTCCGGGATTCATGTTAGGCTACCTGATTTATGGCAGCATGCACTATGCGATTCACGCATGGAATCCGCCGTTTAAATTTATGAAGCCTTTGTGGCGCAATCATCATTTGCATCACTATAAGGCAGAAGAGAAAGGATTTGGGGTAAGTTCCTCTTTGTGGGACAGGGTATTTGGAACATCATTTGACCTTGAGAAAGAGAAGGAAGATAAGACGAAAGTGCGCGAACTGATGTTTGATAAATAGATTACCACCTTTCTTCTCCATCCTGATCGCTGGCGGGTTTGGTAAAGGTTTTGCGGGAGATAATTTTTTGCTGCTGACGCTCTATGAGTAAGGCAGCAATTTTTTTATAGACATCACCGGTTGTATCATCAGCCAGTACCTGTCTTACTTTATTTTCGGCTACATCGATTTTATATAACAATAGTACGAACTGCTGAAAGTCTTTGCCGATCATGGTTTCAAGCTTTGCGGCGAGCAGTGATTCCAGTTGTTCATAAGTGATGTGCTCCGGCAGGGCAAGGCAAGTATCTTCTGCAATTTGTAACGTTGTTTCTGGTAAGAGCTGCATTGTATCAGTATTAATTTATTCATCAAAAAAAAATTGCTGCTGCCATTGGCAGCAGCAATTTTTTTGGGCAGTAAAAGTGATTTACTGCTATTTCATTCTTTTAATTTTATAAGATGCATTCGTCACTATCTTCACCGGTACTTTCACATCACTCTTAATCTTCTTCGCTTTATTCGCTTTGTAAGTATACGTACCATTCATCTCAGTATTCTGCGAAGCAATACTTGGGAACCCTGATGTACGATCGATGAGATAGTTCGTCATGATATCACCATTGATTTCGGCGGTTGCTACGATACCATCATCGGTCGTGAAAGTCTCAACTTTGTTGGTAACAACTTTACCTGTACCATTGATCTTGGCAGTCTGGGCATCCCATGTCTGCAGGTTCCAGTAGAGAGAAATATCTCCTACCAGTCCGGTGCGGATAGGTACATTTTCTTCCCAGCGGGTACCCGTTTTAATACTGCGTACAGGATAGATTACCAGTAGTTGTTCTAACCAGGTATGGAATGCGTTGGTTCCAAACTGGTCTTTCATCAGCTTTTTATAGGCAGTCTGCTCATCAGGTTTCAGGTTGGAGAAGGTGGCCGATGCTTTTTCCAGCAGATCGTCCAGTCCCATTACCTTATTGATGTATCCTGAGGACGATATGTCGACAGAAAACGGCTGGTCAATAATGCTTTTCAGGGCAGCCTGAAAAGGTTCTTTTTCATTAGGCACGGCGGCATCCACGAGGATGTTCTGATTTCGTGCATTGAAATTGAACTTCAGTTCTTTGTATCTGAAAGTCAGGGTGGCATGGCCATCTGTAGTTTCGGTCACCTCGATAGCAATGGTATTATTGAAGTCGCGTGTCACGCGTTGCATGATATCATCTACTGTCGTATAGGTTTCGCTGCGGCTTTCCTGTTTCAGCTCGAACTGTTGGCCTTTGAGAAAATTGTAGCTCAGGTCTACATAATCTCTTTTATCATCCTGTTGTTGTGCAAATGCCGGTATGGCCATGGTAGCGCCCAGGGCCATTGACACAAAAAATCGCTTCATCATTACGCTATATTTATTAAACATATTTTTCAATGACGCCGAGGCCAAACAGCGCAAAGTCGTATTTGGCTGGGTCTTCCGGGTCCAGCTGCCTTAGTTTTGCTGTCAGTTCCAGCGCAGTACGCCAGTCTGATTTGGCGGCTGAGATCAATCCCAGTCTGGTAGCGACTCTGCCCACATGCACATCCACAGGGCATACCAGCTGTGAAGGGCTGATGTGCTTCCATAGTCCAAAATCCACGCCATTTTCATCTTTTCTGACCATCCAGCGCAAATACATGTTCAGGCGCTTGCATGCGGAGTTCCGGGCGGGGGTGGAAATGTGTTTCCGGGTCCTTTCCGGGTGCTCCATGGCAAAGAATATCTTCTGAAACCCAATAAGGGCTTTTTCAACGGTTTCGTCCTCGGGGGTCAGGTGACCACTGAAGGCAAATTCCAGGGAAGTGACGTTGCTGTAATAGTGCTGCAGGAACTCGACAAAGTAAAGCAGGTCTATCCCGTTGAAGGTCCGGTGGCAGAACTGCATCAGCTTCATACGTTCCCTGGGCTGGTGGTTTTTGACGAAGTCATAGGGTTCGTTGTCCATCAACTTCATCAGTTCAGTGCATTTATTGATAATGGTGGTTCGGTTGCCCCAGGCAAGTATTGCTGCAAAAAGCCCTGCGATCTCGATATCCTGTAATTTGGAAAACCTGTGCGGGATCGTGATGGGATCTCCGGTTATAAAATCCGGAGTATTGTAATATGCCGCTTTGGTATCCAAAAACGCCTTCAGTTGCTGGAATTTCATGGTGGTCATTCGATTAGGTGTCTGTAGGCTCGCATTAGGTTGCAGCATGACGCATTGAAAATAAGTAAAATTGTGAAAACTAATATTCCCCCCAAAAAACAATCGCTTCTGCCACAGGCAGAAGCGATCACCTTATCCAATAGCTTTTGACAAATCTGCAATCAAATCGTCCGCATCTTCAATCCCTACACTCAATCGAATCAGCGAATCTACCAAACCATTGCTGATGCGCTCTTCACGGGGAATAGACGCATGCGTCATAGATGCGGGATGGCCTATTAGCGATTCTACGCCCCCCAGCGATTCTGCCAGGGAAAACAGGTGAGTACCACTCAATACCTTCGTTGCTGCTTCTATACTGTCATCTTTCAGTGTAAATGAAATCATCCCGCCATAGCCACGCATCTGCTCTTTAGCAATATCATGATTTGGATGGTCGGCAAATCCGCACCAGTATACTTTGGCTACTTTGGAATGCTGGCGTAGAAAGTGGGCTACTGCGGCCCCGTTTTCACAATGCCTTTGCATGCGTACATGCAGGGTTTTCAGGCCGCGCAGTACCAGGAAGCAGTCCTGTGGACCAGGTACTGCCCCGCAGCTGTTTTGAATGAAATATAACTGTTTTGCCAGGTCTTCATCTTTTACGATGATGGCGCCATGCACTACATCGCTGTGCCCGCCCAGGTATTTGGTAGCTGAATGTACTACGATGTTCGCACCCAGGTCCAGTGGATTCTGCAGGTATGGAGAGGCAAAGGTATTATCTACCGCCAGCAGCAGTTTATGCTCGCCGGCAATCTGTGCACAGGCGGCAATGTCAATAATGTTGAGCAGCGGATTGGTAGGTGTTTCTATCCAGATCAGCTTTGTATTGGCATTGATATAATTGCGGATGTTCCGGGCATCCTGCATACCAATGAAATGGAATTTAATTCCATAGCGCTCAAATATTTTCGTGAAGATGCGGTAAGTACCACCATAAAGGTCATTGCTGGCAATGACTTCATCACCGGGGTTCAGCAGTTTCATCACTGCATCAGTAGCGGCCAGACCACTACCGAAGGAGATACCGAATTTCCCATTTTCTATGGCAGCCAGTGCATTTTGCAGGGCGTCACGGGTTGGGTTTTGGGTACGGGCATACTCATATCCTTTGTGTTGGCCGGGGGCGCTTTGAACATAAGTGGAGGTCTGAAATATGGGGGTCATAATGGCGCCGGTAGACGGATCCGGCGTTACACCCGCGTGAATGAGTTTAGTTCCCAGCTTCATGCCTGTAAGATTTAGTAGTTTATTAGGAAAGGACCAAAGGTACGATCCTCAGGTACATCTCACAAACGGCAAAATGCGTAGAACTACGCATACTAAAAGCGCATATAGTCAAAAATCGCTATTTGAATCATTTACACGGATGAATTCGCTACGTTCACGAACTAATTTTGCACGTTGGGCTGGTACCGTAGTATTCCCGCAGTATTTCCGGCTAAATTTGGTTCAGGTTTTTCATAGGATATGGTTAAAATTCGTGGGCGGTATTCTTACCGCCTTTTATTTTTTTACAGGAGCGGTGTTACTAAACTTCACAGGCAGGCTCACACTCACTACATCCCATGCTATAATTAGATTTGCACCATAATCAGCTTTCTCAAATACCATGGTAAAAGGGTCTACCGGGGTATCCACTTTGGTCACCGGGATATCGGTTCTCACCACATCTTTTGCTGCATTGTATTTGAATGCCCCCCAGATGTCAGTATCCCTGTTGATAATGATCGTCCATTTTGATTCGTTAGGAATGGCATACATGGTATAGCGGCCTTTGGGCACCAGTTTGCCACCGATTGAAACCGGGCGGTAAAATTCCACTTCAGTGGCTTCGTTCGCACCCAGGCGATAGAGTTCACCATATGGTTCCAGGTCACCAAAAATCTTTCTGCCTTTCTTTTGTGGCCGGCTGTAGATTACACGGGCCACGAGGGCGCCAGGTTCTCCTTTTACCTTTACAACGTAAGGATACATTACAGGATAGTACGCCATGTCCATAGGGCTGGAATCCAGTGGCGGCAGTTTTTTGTCCTGTGCAAACACAGCACTACAGCCAAACAGGGTAATCAGTGCGGCGATGAATACTTGCTTCATTAATAGGTCTTAAATGTTCAAAAAAAATAGTTGCGCAAACCTACGACTAAAGTTATACAGATGTAGGGGCTGGCGGTACATTTTGCACAAAGTTGACAAGGTCCGGGAAAAAGCGCTGATAGCTGGCAGCGAGTGCATCATAGTTTTCTTCCAGTACAGCAAATGGTATGTCGGCGCTTACCTCCAGGTAACGGCTTCTTCTGACGATACCACTAAAGGTCTTGTAAATACCATCTTTGTAGCGATAACCCAGCAGCCAGTTTTGTTCACTCATATACCTGAATACTTCCTGAAAACCAACGGGTAACAGGTGATGTCGTTCCTTTATTGCAGTATATACTTCCTGTGCAAAGGCAGCCAGTGTATCGTCGGGAAACCGGGATGCATCGTTGGCCAGGAAATGGTCATAGACGATGTCTATGAATACGGCGCTATACTTGCCACAACCGGGTTGAAAGAATTTCTTCGCTTCCAGTGTGACGGGATGTGTATCAGTGAAAGAATCAATGAGTCTATGCAATTGTATGCCCTGCTGTATACCTGTATCATAGTCCTGCCAGTTTTTTCCTTTCACAAAGTCGGCAATCATATTGCCAGTGGTAATGGAAGGCTGGTGATATGATAAATATGCATGAGCGAGAAAATTCATATAGCGAAGATAGATTTTATTTTCCTTGTCCAGTTTAACAAAAGCTTAACGCTGGTACCTGCAACTTTCCTTCTTCCTGTGCAACTCTTCGGTGGCAAAGCTTGTATATCGTGTATGGCAAAGGAATACGACCCCAATATTACAAGAGATTGTGCACATCTTATCCAGTGGCCCTCCATTTGTAACAAAAGCCTTGACCTACCAGCCTGGAAGCATGTACCTTTGAGTCATCAAACAAAAACGTTTCCGCCATGAAACAAATCAGTTCAAAAATCAGTAACCACATTACACCTGTGGGTGTAAGGCCTATTGGCCGTTTCAAAAAGTTGTTACTCCTGGTAGCAATAGCTGTATTTACCTCTATCTACTCCTTTGCAGGTACCGGCACCAAAGAGCTGGAAGCTTCCAGTACACTGAAGTCGGCATTGAATAAGGAGTTCAATGGTGCTTCCGGCATCAAATGGTACAGTGATGACAACAAGACCTTTATGGCTAAGTTCATGCTGAATGAGCGTAACGTAACGGCTTACTTTGATGGAGAAGGTCATCTGCTGGCTACGCGTCGTTATATTGACGCAACAAACCTCCCGCTGTCTGTTTCCTCAAAACTGGCACAGCGTTATCCAAACGAAGCTATCCGTTGGGTAGTAGAGTTCCAGAGTGAGGGTAATACAGCGTACTATGTAACACTGGAAGGTAGCAATACCTGGAAAGTGATCAAAGCAAGCGCTAACGGCGACCTGAGCGTACACCAGCGCCTGAAAAAAGCATAACCTGCTTTTAAGTTAGAGAAGACTATTGTTTATTTTGTAAACCGGGGTATTGATTGCCCCGGTTTTTTGTTTTAGAAATCCTTAGCAAAAGCATAATCTTCTACCCAGCTGCGCCTGAATTGAAATCTTTTCAAAATCCTTACCTTTGCCCCTCTGTTTCAAGATTTAAACTTATTCAACAACGGAAATGAACAAAGGTCCAATTTCTCAATTTATCCAGCACCACTACCGCCACTTTAACGCGGCTGCACTGGTGGATGCTGCTAAAGGATATGAAGCTCACTTACTGGAAGGGGGCAAAATGCTGGTATCGCTGGCAGGTGCGATGAGTACTGCCGAGTTGGGTATCTCCTTCGCGGAAATGATCCGTCAGGGGAAAGTGGACATCATCTCCTGTACCGGGGCAAATCTGGAAGAGGATATCATGAACCTCGTAGCGCATACACACTACAAGAGAGTACCTCACTACCGTGACCTGAGCCCCCAGGAAGAGTGGGACCTGCTGCAGGATGGTTTTAACCGTGTAACTGATACCTGTATCCCTGAAGAAGAAGCTTTCCGCCGCATCCAGGAGCATATTCACAAGATCTGGAAAGATGCGGAAGATAAAGGTGAGCGTTACTTCCCCCACGAATATATGTACAAGCTGCTGCTGAGCGGTGTGATGAAAGAACACTACGAGATCGATCCAAAGCATAGCTGGATGCTCGCTGCTGCTGAAAAGAATATTCCTATCGTAGTGCCAGGATGGGAAGATAGTACTATGGGTAATATCTTCGCTTCTTACTGCATTAAGGGTGAACTGAAGCCTTCTACCATGAAGAGCGGTATTGAATACATGATCTGGCTGGCTGACTGGTATAGAAATAACTCTGCTGGCAAAGGCGTAGGTTTTTTCCAGATTGGTGGCGGTATTGCTGGCGACTTCCCAATTTGCGTAGTGCCTATGATGTACCAGGACCTGGAATGGCATGATGTTCCTTTCTGGGGCTACTTCTGCCAGATTTCTGATTCTACTACTTCTTATGGTTCTTATTCAGGTGCTGTGCCTAATGAGAAGATCACATGGGGGAAGCTGGATATCAATACACCGAAATTTATCGTGGAATCTGATGCTACGATTGTAGCACCGCTGATATTCTCTTATTTGCTGGGTTGGTAATACTTGTATTTGCCGACCGCGGGCCCTGCCCAAAAAAAATGGCTTTTACCGAAGGTAAAAGCCATTTTTTTTCGCCTGTAGGCAATAGCAGGTATTTGAGAAAAGCGTATATTGTACCCTTATAACTTCCAATGCATGAAAAACATTATTCCACTACTCACGGTGGCAGCCGCTGTTAGCTTAAGCGCCTGCCAGTCTGGTACAAAATCCAATAATAATTCAGTAGACAGTATGCAGACCACTCAAGACAGCCTTTCCATTGAAGGGAAGATCCCTGCTGCACGTTTCGACAGCACGGTAGACGGTAAACAGACAAAATTGTATTACCTGAAAAGTAAAGGTAATGTGCAGGTTGCCATTACAAACTATGGCGGAAAAATCGTAAGCCTGCTGGCTCCTGATAAATCGGGCAAGCTGGAAGATGTGGAGCTGGGATATGACAACATCTCCCGCTATGTTAGCACCAAAGAGAGATACTATGGTGGTATCGTAGGCCGTTACGGTAACCGTATTGCAAAAGGAAAGTTTAAACTGGATGGCAAAGAATATACACTGGCTACCAACAATAACCAGAATCACCTGCATGGAGGTAAAAAAGGTTTCAATGATGTAGTTTGGGATGCAGAACAAACAGCTCCTAATTCACTGAAACTGCATTATCTGTCAAAAGATGGTGAAGAAGGTTATCCTGGTAACCTGGATATCACGCTCACTTATACGCTGACAGACAGCAATGAGCTGAAAATTGATTATTCAGCTACTACAGATAAAGCAACGGTTGTTAACTTAACAAACCACTCTTTCTTTAACCTGCATGGCGCTGGTAATGGCGATATCAATGATCATATCCTGACTATCAATGCGGATAAATTTACACCTGTAGACAGCACGCTGATTCCTACCGGTAAGTTAGAAGCCGTGAAGGGTACACCAATGGATTTCACTACGCCTACCAGGATTGGTGAGAGAGTAGATGCAGACTTTGAGCAGCTGAAATTTGGTCGTGGTTATGATCATAACTATGTGCTGAATAAGAAAGGAAATGAGTTGTCTCTGGCAGCGAAAGTAGAAGAGCCTACAAGTGGTCGCACTTTGGAAGTGTGGACGACTGAGCCAGGTGTACAGTTCTATGGTGGTAACTTCCTGGATGGTACTGATAAGGGCAAGGATGATAAGACTTACGTACATCGTGGGGCTTTCTGCCTGGAAACACAGCATTTCCCTGATTCTCCGAACCAGCCGGCGTTTCCAAGTGTGGTGCTGAAACCGGGTGCTACTTATACTTCTGAGTGTATTTATAAGTTTGGAGTTAAATAATTTTATCATATCCCGCCCCCCACCCAGTGGGGGGCTTTTTTAAAAAAACAATTGCGAAGCAATTCCATCTGCAAACAACCTCCCCTCCGGCGTCAATATCAACCTCTCCCCTGCCTCATACATCCAGCCCTTATTCAAATACTTCACAACCTCTTTCTGTATTTTTTCTTTTTTATCCTTCCCAAATCTGTCTGAAATGACATTTAAATCACACCCCGCAGAAGTTCTCAATGACGTCATCAAATATTCATTCAGCATCATTACCGGCGTCAATTCCTCTTTTTCAAAATTCAACTGCCCATGTTCCAAACTCTTTATATACAGTGCATTATTGGCCACATTCCACTGTCTTGACTTTGTATCAAAACTATGTGCTGACGGCCCTAATCCCAGGTAGGGCGCCCCCTGCCAATAACTACTATTATGCTTCGAATGCCATCCTTTTTTAGCAAAATTTGAAATCTCGTACTGCTCATATCCTGCTTCTCCAGTCCATTTCAGTAACTGCTCAAAATGCCTTGCTGCTTTATCTGCGTCTACGGCAGGCATCTTCTTCTTTTTGATAAAATGATCCAGTGCCGTACCCGGTTCCACGGTCAATGCATAACAGGAAAGATGGGGTACTCCCAGTTCTACTGCCTGTTGTACATTATGTTCCCACCCTGCATCAGTCAGGGTAGGCCCACCATAGATCAGGTCAATTGTAATATTTTCAAATCCCGCATCCTGGGCATGCAGAATAGATGCTTTCGCCTGCACCGCATTATGCGCCCGATGCATCCATTTCAAATCCTCCTCATGAAATGACTGTATCCCAATACTCAGCCTATTCACACCCGCACTTTGCAGCATATGCAATTTTTCGGGCGTCAAATCATCCGGATTGGCCTCCAGTGTTATTTCTGCATCAGCATTAACCGTAAAATTTTTATGAATTGCTGCTAGTAAACGGAGCAGGTCTTTTTCGGGCAACAAACTCGGCGTACCGCCTCCAAAGTAGATTGTATTTATCGGTGCGCCAGCCAGGTACTCTTTTTGTAACTCAGTCTCCTTTAATAAGGCTGTCACCATTGCCGGCTCCTGCGCCAATGAAGTAGAAAAATGAAAATTGCAATAGTAACAAGCCTGCTTACAAAAAGGAATATGCAAATAAATACCCGCCATTTTGCAAAGGTGGGTATTTATCCCCGATTTTAGCGCATCGTCATTTCGCCTTTGTGCTGCCAGTAATTTATGAGTACGGCAATGATAAACCCGGTGAACACCATGACCATGCTGAACATAAAGATATGTCCCATGCCAAAAGTGCTCTCTACAAGGCCTACCAGCGGTCCGGTAATACCCAGGGAAAGGTCAATAAACAATCCATAGCCGCCCAAAGCCGCCCCTTTATTGGACGCCGGCACCAGTCTCACTGCCTCCACTCCCAGTGCAGGGAATACCAGCGAAAAACCAAACCCGGCAATGCAAGCGCCTGCCAGTGCCATGTGCGGGCTATATGCCTGCCAGAGAATAGCCAGGCCAATGGCTTCTGTGAGCAGACAAAAGATCGCCGTTTTCATACCACCATACCGGTTGATATAGTCTTCGAAAAACAGGCGGCCCAGGATAAAGCTGATACTGAATGTAGACAGGCACATCACAGCGCCCTGCCATCCCAGCTGAGAATAGTACAAAGTGATGAATGTAGAAATGGTACCAAAACCCAGGCCACCCAGCGCCAGGCACACACCAAAGGGTGTTACCAGTTTGAACACATCCATAAAAGGTTGTCTGGGAGCGGTAGATGTAGATTTCAATGGGGCCTTTCCTTTTGCATAATAGTATCCGGCTATGCCACAGATCATAATCAGAACCGCCATGGCACTCATCCCAAAATTGTGGTGGAGCATGGCGCCAAAAGGAGCCCCTATGGCCAATGCGCCATAGCTACCAATCCCATTATAAGAAATAGCCTTGCTGGTATGCTCATCTCCTACAGCCAGGATGGCCCAGTTGATAGGACTTGCTCCAATCATACCTTCAGCAAATCCGGTGGCAAGACGGGTAATAATCAGCAAAGATAGACTGAGCGCAGGAATGCCCTTGCAGAAATATGCAATGACCAGGAGTGCACCACTTACAGCAAAGCCTATCATCCCCATCATGACAGCGGGTTTAGGCCCTTGTTTGTCAACGATGCCTCCGGCATATCCCCTGGACAGGAACGTTGTGATGTACTGAAGACTGATCACCACACCTGCAGTCATCGTACTAAACCCCAGGTCATGGTAAATAAAAAATGGTAATACCGCCAGTGCAAGGCCAATGGTAAAGTATCCAATAAAGGTAAAGGCGACGAATTCCGCTATGGTCGAACGGACTTTCAACAACGAAACACCAGCATTTTGTGCTGTTTGCATATTCAATTATTTTAAGGGGAGTCAGGCTAATAAGCGCTACACCCAGGTGCAAAGTTCCTGTAGTATTCTTTGGGGAATATGGTATATGTAGGATATATTATTGTAAATTTAATAGATGAAACGGAGACAGTTTGAGCCACTGGAATTAGACGAAATGGATACAGATGTCTACCACTTGCCGGTGCATAGCCATACTTATTACGAAATGATCTATGTATACAAGGGCAGTGGCATTCATCAGCATAACAATAACAGAATACCATATGAAGCGGGCGACTTGTTTTTGATCTCCCCTGAGGATGAGCATTATTTTGAAGTTGGTGGGCGTAGCCGTTTTATCTTCATCAAGTTTACAGACAGTTATTTCAGTGGACGAAGTTATCTGTCCCTGTCTGCTTCTCCTGAAAAGATCATGCGCCTCACGTTGCTGAAGGAAATGAAGCCGGTGATGGATGAGGCGGGAAAAGTAGTGCTGCGCAATACGATCGATAACCTGCTCGTTTATTGGAAGCAGGAAAAGGATCTGTCGAACTCGGCATTGATGTACTTCCAGGTACTGTCGATTTTCGGGCTGATCAGGGAAGCGATGGTTCGCATGAACGTGAGAATTGACCAGGGCCAGCCTGATAAAGAGGAAATGATTTCCTACATTCATCAGCATATATACGACCCTTCTTTAATTAAGATCCGGCATATTGCGAGCCACTTCAATATCAGCCCTAATTATTTCAGTGCTTATTTCAAGAGAAACTTCGATGTCAGTTACCGGGATTATGTAAACGACTACCGGATCAAGCTGATTGAAAACCGGATTGCTTCGGGTACAGTGACGATGAAGCAGATCGCCGATGAGTTTGGCTTTACAGATGCCAGTCATTTATCACATTATTTCAAACAGCGCAAAGGGATACAGCCCGGATCATACAGAAAAGATGCAGAGCACTTATAGACGACGTACTTATTTTATATCTTTGCCAGCAATCATATTTCAGCATAAAAAAATATTTGAGGTGCGACGCTGGTTATTGTTCCTGTTCATAATACCCTGTTTACGGATGGCTGCGCAAGACAGTGCGGCAGTCAGGCATACGACCCCTATGGCTACAGACAGCCAGGTCCGTAAGGATACAGGAAGCGTAAAGCCGGTGAAAAAGAAAGTGCCTGTGGTGAAGAAGGATAGTACGGGTGTAAAACCTACTGCTGTGAATGCGGCTACACCGGGCGGAACATCACCTAAGCCGGCTACCGCCAGCCAGGTTGCAACTGTGCCTGTAAGTACTGCAGGGAAACCAGCTACGACCACCACCACAGCAGGTACTGACACCCTGCGGGCTGACACCATTCCGCAGGCGCAGGCCGTACCTTTGCATCAGGAAACGGTTTATGAGAAGTATTTAAAGACATTGACCACCAGCAATATATTTCTGAAACAGAACAAGCCTCACAGGCTGGACCTCAATCCAATCCGTGTATACAAAGACCTCGACTGGCTGGTATATGTTATGGCAGGAGTAGTTTTATTGCTCGGTATAATCCGGTTGAGCTACCTGAAGTATTTCACCGACCTGTTCAGGGCCTTTCTGAACCCAACCCTGAGCCAGCGTCAGTTAAAGGATCAGTTGTCCCAAAGCCCTTTCCCAAACTTCCTGCTGAATACTTTTTTCGTGGTTAGCCTGGCTATGTACCTCTACCTCCTGATGTATCGCCAAAACTATATACCTGCTAGTAACGCCTGGATGGTAATACCCGCATTGATCGTTTTGGTAGCACTGGTTTATAGTATAAAATACGTGATGCTACGGTTTTGTGGCTGGTTATTTGGTAGTGCAGAGCTGGCAGATGCATATATTTTTATTTTGTATCTGATCAATAAAGTACTGGGAATTTTGCTTGTGCCATTCCTCGTTATCCTGGCCTTTTGCAGGCCTGAACTGGCAAAAGCCTTCCTGTACATTTCGGTTTTCTTCATAGTCATATTGGTCGCATACAGGTATATCAGGTCTTATTCAGTGGTAAAGCAATACTTATCTTTCAGCAGATTACATTTTTTTCTTTACCTTTGCGCATTCGAAGTAGCGCCGGTATTAATAATTACAAAGGTGCTGCTGGTCTGGTTAACTGGCGGTCATTGATCTCCTATTGTTAACACAAGAGCAAAAAAACGTATGATTAAAGGCGGGCCAAAAAAAGATTTGCAAGCGAAACAGATTCAGTCAATTCTAATTTCCCAACCTAAGCCTGAAACAGAAAAATCACCATACTTTGAACTAGCGAAAAAATTCAATGTGAAGTTGGATTTTTATCCGTTTATAAGGGTGGAGGGACTGTCCGCGAAAGATTTCAGGAAACAGAAAATTGACATACAGCTTTTTACAGCCGTGATATTTACGAGCCGTAATGCTGTAGACCATTTCTTCCGCATTTGCGAAGAAATGAAAATCAAAGTATCGCAGGATTGCAAATATTTCTGCATTACAGAAGCAATTGCGTTGTATCTCCAAAAATTCATCCTTTACCGCAAGCGTAAAGTGTTCTATGGGGCTGATGGGTCTACCAAAAGTCTGCTGGAGGTGATGAATAAGCATCGCGACAACGAGAAATTCCTCTTCCCCAGTTCCGACAGCCAGCGGAAAGACATTGAAGAATGGCTCAAAGCTAACAAATGTGAATACGCAACTGCTACCCTTTACAAGACCGTTTCAAACGATGTAAAGGAAGTACTTACAGGCAAAGTGTACGACATGATTGTGTTCTTTAGCCCGTATGGAGTGAAGTCACTATTTGAAAATGTGCCAAAGTTTGAGCAGAATGGCACACATATCGGCGCCTTTGGTCCTACCACCTCTGCCGCTGTGGAAGAAGCCGGCCTCAGGTTGGATGTAAAAGCCCCTGCGCCACAGGCACCTTCTATGGTAGCCGCCCTGGAACAATACCTGGCTAATACCAATAAGAAATAAATCCTCCTCATTTCAGGAAGAATTGACCCGAAATAACAGTTTTTCGCCTGCTAATCAGGGTAAATAGGAAAATAATCTGTAAAAAAAACAGGAAATTAATATACCTTAAGGGACAGCAATCGCTGTCCCTTATTATTTTTGGAAAAGGAATTACAGGAAGACCATAACCGTGAACAAACTATCTAACGAGACGAGCCCGTATCTCCTACAGCATGCGCACAATCCTGTAGAGTGGTATCCCTGGGGCGATGAGGCTTTACAGAGGGCAGTAGCAGAAGACAAACCAATATTAGTTAGCATTGGCTATGCCGCTTGTCACTGGTGCCACGTCATGGAACGCGAAAGCTTCGAGAACGAAGCAACAGCGCGGATCATGAACGAACACTTTATTAATATCAAGATAGACAGAGAGGAACGACCAGACCTTGACCATATTTATATGGATGCCCTGCAAGCCATGACCGGATCTGGCGGCTGGCCCCTGAATATGTTCCTGACTCCGGAGCGACTGCCATTCTACGGAGGTACCTACTTCCCTCCTGTGAAGGCTTACAACCGCCCTTCCTGGCAGGAACTGCTGCTGGCCCTGGCAGATGCCTTCAAAAACAGGCGCGAGGACATTGAGACACAGGCTATTAACATGCGTGACCACCTGGCACAGGCCAGCAAATTTGGAAGTACAATCAACCTGCTGCCAAAAGAAGAACAGTTCACCCGTAACCAATGTGATATCATTTTCCATAACATCATGCAACAGGCAGATAAGGAATGGGGCGGATTTGGAAATGCTCCAAAGTTCCCCGGTACTTTCATCATTCAGTACCTGTTGCGCTATTATCATAGTTTCGGTGAGCAGGCAGCCCTGGACCAGGCGCTGCTGTCGCTGGACAAAATGATACAGGGCGGTATTTACGACCAGGCTGGTGGCGGTTTTGCCCGCTATAGCACCGATGCAAAATGGCTGGCGCCGCACTTTGAGAAGATGCTGTACGACAATGCCTTGCTGGTAGATGTAATGAGTGAAGCTTACCAGGTGACAGGCAACCCGTTGTATTCCATTACAATAGCAGAAACCCTAGCCTTTATACAGCGGGAAATGACAGCAGCAGGGGGTGCGTTTTATGCCGCACTGGATGCAGATTCAGAAGGTGTGGAAGGTAAATTTTATACCTGGAGTAAGGCAGAGATAGATGAAATATTAGGCGCAGATGCAGATGTATTCTGTCGCTTTTACGATATCAGTGAAGCCGGCAACTGGGAGGAGACCAACATACTATGGATTAAACAGCCCTTATCCACCTTTGCCGCTGAGAATCAGCTGGATGAAACAGCGCTGGGGGAACAACTGGCCATTGGCCTGGCCAGGCTGATGGAAGTAAGAGGCCAGCGTGTAAGACCGGGATTGGACGACAAGCTTTTACTAGGTTGGAACGCCCTGATGATACATGCCTGCTGTAAAGCTTTTGCGGCTACAGGCGAAGAAAGCTACAGGAACATGGCGCTAAAGGCGATGGATTTTTGCTGGACACATTTCCGGAAAGATGGTGAGGACTCCTTTTATCACACCTACAAAAATGGGCAGGCAAAATATCCGGCATTCCTGGATGATTATGCCTGGTTAATAAGGGCCCTGATTGCCCTGCAGGAGGTAACCGGGGAGAAAACGTGGCTGGACAAGGCTTTTTCGCTAACTAGTTTTGTATTGGCGCATTTTTCTGACGAAACCGGTGTATATTGCTTTTATACTGTTGAAAGTCAATCTGATGTGATCGTCAGGAAAAAGGAAGTATACGATGGGGCAACTCCAAGTGGCAATGCAGTGATGGCGGCCAACTTATGGTACCTGGGTATAGTATTCGACCAAAAAGAATGGGCGGAAAGATCCATTAAAATGCAGGCTGGGCAGGCGCAAACTACGGTGAGGTATCCAACCTCGCTGGGGGTATGGGCGGGGTTGCTATTGCAGCGTGTACAAGGCGTGAAAGAAATTGCGATAGTCGGGCCGGATTATAAGTTGAGAATGGAGGATACTAATAAGCGTTATATTCCGTTTAAAGTATTGTTGGGAGCGACGCATGATGATCCTGGAAAACCCTTACTGTCACACCGGGAGCGGGCGAACGAGACGCTGATCTATGTTTGCGAAGATTATCATTGCATTAAACCTGTGAATTATATAGATGAAATTATTAATTTGAAATAATATTTATGTATCTTGCATGACCATATCTCTGTAAACAGGAAACGGTAAAAAGGATTTTTCGTCAGATATAATAAAATGTTAAAAAATACGTTTATTTTAATTGTCATCGGTCCTATGAGCGAATGAAAAAGTTGGCTAAAAACTAACTACGGATTAAAATTAATCGTTACATTTGTTATCTTACTTAAGATTCAATGGGTGAGTGATGGGCAAAAGGTGCTGATTCTGAGAACACGACCTGATCGGGCAAGATATTAAAGAAACCAACAAGTAAACAACCAGTTATATCTGGAGTTGTCTATAAATCAGCAGCTTTAGAGTCATTTAGAATTCAAAAAATGTGAATGGCTGGTTGGCTTATCAGTCTAACCGGGGGTCCGGGAAGACTTCGGCCATGTTTCAGAACTTAGCGACAGCAAGCAGTTTCATTTCGGCCAATGTAACTGCGTCGCTCATCGAAATAAATGATTTTCAATGAAAGCTACCCTTATGAAGCTTAATTTTTCAAGTGGTCTGTTAGCAGTATTGCTGGTTAGCCTGCTAGCCAGCTGCGGTGGTAGTAAAACCCCCAAAAATGCGCAAGGACAGCTGATTGGAGTTAGTCCCAGACCGAAGTATTTCCCTCCTGTACCCTATGGAATGGTGTATGTGCCTTCAGGTACATTTCATATGGGACCCAGCGATGAGGATCTGAACTATGCGTACACTGCTCGTAACAAGTCTATTTCTATTTCCGGCTTCTACATGGATGCTACGGAGATTACAAATAACGAGTATCGTCAGTTCGTACAATGGGTGACAGACTCTATCGCACACATTCTGCTGAGCCATGTAAAGAGTGATGGTGGACAGGATGTGATCGACTGGAAGCAGAAGATCAACTATAAGGATAAAGGCACCATGGATAAGCTGGAGCAAATGACCTACGCTCCTGAGGATCGCCTGTACGGTCGTAAGGAATTCGACGTACACAAACTGGTGTATCACATAGAAACTTTCAACTGGGAGCAGGCTAAGCTGCGTGAGAACGCTAACAAGCCACGTTCTAAGTTCATTGTAAAGAAAGATGTAGCCATCTATCCTGACACGCTGTGTTGGATCAGAGACTTCTCTTATGCTTACAACGAGCCTATGACGAGAATGTACTTCTGGCACCCGGCATTTGATAACTATCCGGTAGTAGGTGTAACCTGGCACCAGGCAAACGCATTCGCTGAATGGCGTAGTAAGTTCTGGGAAGACTACCGTATCTCCAAGAATCTGTTTACTGAAGATAAATTCCAGTTACCTTCCGAGGCACAGTGGGAATATGCTGCACGTGGTGGCAGAGAGCAATCTCCTTATCCATGGGGTGGTTATTATATCCGCAACAAGAAGGGTTGTCTGCTGGCAAACTTTAAACCAGGTCGTGGTAACTATCCTGAAGATGGTGGTTTCTACACTGTAAGAGCAGACGCTTATTGGCCTAACGATTACGGACTGTACAACATGTCTGGTAACGTAGCGGAATGGACACAGGATATCTTCTATGAGAATGCCTACTCCTTCACATCTGACATGAACCCATACCTCCGTATGGACGTAGCAGATGATGCACCACCAAAAATGAAGCGTAAAGCTGTAAGAGGCGGTAGCTGGAAAGACATCGGATATTTCCTTCAAACAGGTACCCGCTCTTACGAATATCAGGACAGTGCTAAATCTTACATTGGTTTCCGTTGTACGATTGCATTCCTGAGCCGTTCTAAAAATGATTTTGGTCACCATTAATCTGGCAAGTATTCAATAGTATAATCAGCATTACGGATAGATGGGCTGGACACAGGCATAGAACGAAGCAGTACCGGGGATTTATTTCCGAGTGCCTTTGGGACAGGCATGTAGTGATGTGTTAAACAACTTAAAATATGTTCAACATGAGAAACCGTAAGATGTACATTGGGAAACCGCAAATCATCGATGAGCAACAACTATTCCATAACAACAATTTAACCTTTAACACTTTAACCAGTAAATTTTGACCTATGGCTATGAATCCTACTACATCGAAATGGCTTAATTTCTTTGTTTGTATCGCGGCATCAGTAGTAATTATCGGAGCGTTGTTCAAACTGCAACACTGGCCAGGCGCGGATATCGCCCTGATCGTTGGTTTGAGCACGGAGGCTTTAATCTTCTTTGTATATGCATTCGTACCAGATAGTGGTGGCGGAGATCACGGTGAAACACACGTTTCTGTTGTAGCCGGTGGTAGCCCTGCTCTGGCTGGCCTGGACAAAATGCTGGAAGAAGCTGACATCACTCCTGTATCACTGCAGCGCCTGAGCGAGAACTTCCAGAAGTTAGGTACCACTGTAGATAAGATGAGGGACATTAGCGACGTTGTTGCGGCTACAGGCGACTACACCCAGAAAACAAGGGAAGCTGCCAGCGCAATTACTAACGTTGCTCACGCTTACACCACAGCAGCATCGGCTGTTGCTTCTTTCAACAGTGCTTCTGAGTCTACAAGGAGCTTCCATGAGCAAATGCAGGGTATGACCAAAAACCTGGCTTCTCTGAATGCTATCTATGAACTGGAACTCCAGGACACTAACAACCACCTGAAGGCAATGAACAATTTCTACGGAAATCTGCTCAAAGTTTCTTCAGCTATGACAAGCAGCGTAGACGACGCGCGTAAAACTCAGGATCAAATCTCCCAGCTCGCTAAAAATCTGAGCAATCTGAACACCGTTTATGGTAACATGCTCAGCGCTATGCACGGTGCAGGTAGATAAGGTACGCTTATAGTTTTGGAATTAACAACAGACAATCATTTAATCTGAAAACAAACTATGGCACTACCTAAAGATCCCAGGCAGAAGATGATCAATATCATGTACTTGGTCTTGACGGCCATGCTTGCATTGAACGTTTCTGCTGAGATATTGAACGCATTTAATATAGTAAACAACTCAATCGTTACGTCGAATAAGTCGATTACCGACAAGAATGATAACACTTACCTCACCTTCGAAGATCAGATGAAATCTGATCCGGGAAAAGTAGGTCCACTGAAGGCAAAAGCTGAAGAAGTAAAAAAACTTTCTGAGGCAATGTATGTATATCTCGATACGTTAAAGAACACGATCATCAGAGAATCAGGTGGACTGGACGAGTACGGTGATATCAAATCTAAATCTGACCTGGACGCTCCGACACGCGTCATGGAAAATCGCAAACAAGGACCTGAACTGGAAAAACGTCTGAAAGAACTGCGCGAGCAACTGCTTACTTACGTTGATCCTAAGGATAAAGCTGCTTTTGACAAATCCTTACCACTGAGAATAGTTGTAGGTGAGTCTCACGGCGGCCACGGACCTAAAAAGAAAGACTGGACCAGCTATCACTTCGAAATGGTGCCAACTATCGCAGCTGTTACCATTTTGAGTAAGTTCCAGAACGACGTTAAAAACTCTGAGTCACTGATCATCGATGATCTGTTGAACCAGATTAGCAAAAACATCATTCGCTTTGACAAGATCAGACCACTGGTTTCCCTGAATTCCAAAAATCTGATGGAAGGTCAAACACTGACAGCTCAGATCGCAGTAGGTGCATACAGCAGCACTGTGAATCCAGAAATCGTGGTAAATGGTCAAAACATTACTGCGGTAGACGGTTTGGGTACTTATACTATGCCAGTTTCCGGTATCGGTGAAAAAACTATCTCTGGTACTGTAACTATCAAGAAACCAGATGGCACAGCTGAGACCCTGCCTTTCAATGAGCCTTATAGCGTAGGTGCTTCTACTACTTCTATCTCTGCCGATAAGATGAACGTACTGTACATTGGTTTATCAAACCCAATCTCAGTATCTGCAGGTGGTGTACCAGGTGAAGCAATCAGCGCAAGCATCTCTGCTGGTTCTATGACGAAGAAAGCTACTGGTGAATACGCTGTAATCGTAAGCTCTCCAGGTAAAGCAGTGATCTCCGTAAGTGCCAATATTGATGGTAAACAAAAGACTTTAGGTTCTAAAGAATTCCGTATCAAATACATCCCTGACCCAGTGCTGAAAGTTGGTCTGAGCAAAGGCCCATCTATGAAAGCTGCTGAGTTCAAAGTACAGGGCGGTCTGCGTGCTGATCTGGAAGACTTCGTATTCGACGGTGTAAAATACGATGTAGTTAGCTACCGTATCGGTATCCAACCTCGTTCCGGCGATTATGTTGAAGGTGAGGCAAATTCCGCTTACTTCCCTAGCTCTGTAATGGGTGCTATCCGTAGCCTGAGACCAGGCGACCAGGTTTACTTCGATAACGTTCGTGTAAAGGGTCCGGATGGTAAAGTAAGAGATATGAGCAATATCAATTTCAAGATAAACTAATATATTTTCTATGCGAGCAGTCATCCTTAACAAAATTGGTTGGTGTTCCCTTATGCTGGTGATCCTGCTGGCATCTCAGGCTGATGCACAACGTCGGGGAGGCAGTACACGTCGTAAACCGACGACTCCTGATGCAGCAGCTACTCAAGATGCCAGTGTTGTAAATCCTGCTACAGGTAACAGCGTTGCGCCGCCACCGCCCCCTCCACCACCCCCGGGAACTTCACTGCGCCCTGATGGTCTGAGTATGCCGGTAGATACACCGCGCAAGTCACAGCGTATCGATGGTATCTCTGAAAAGAACTTCATCAAAGACCGTACGCCTATTATCTACGATCACATTCGCTCAGATGACGAATTCTGGGAAAAAAAGATCTGGCAGGTGATAGATACCCGCGAAAAGATGAACCTTCCTTTTCAGTACAATGTTGAGGATGAAAATGGTACAAGCCAACTGTTCATTAATATCCTGCTCGATGCTATCAAGAGCAAGCAGGTAGAAGCCTTCAGTCCTATCGACGACAGGTTTACTACTCCTATTGCTTACGGTGAAATCCAGAATAAACTGAGCGGCGAAGAAAAAACCATCCGTAGTATCGACCCTGTAACAGGTGAAGAGAAGATGGTAACTACCCGTGATGAATTCGATCCCCGTACTGTAGTTCAGTACAAGATCAAAGAAATCTGGGTATTCGACAAAGAAGCGTCCCAGCTGAAAGTTCGTATCCTCGGTATCGCTCCAATGGTATCCCGTATGAACGAAGATGGTTCCTTCCGTGCAGCTATTCCGCTGTTCTGGGTATATTATCCTGATATGCGTCCTATCCTGGCTAAATACGATGTATACAACCAGAATAACGATGCGGCTACTATGAGTTGGGAAGATCTGTTTGAAATGCGCTTCTTCACCAGCTACGTTACCAAAGAAAACAATACTTATAACCGCGAGATTAAAGACTACATCAAAGACGGTACTATGAGATTGTTAGAAGGTCAGTCTATCAAGGATAAAATCTTCAACAAAGAACAGGATATGTGGCAGTATTAATAACTGCTCGCAGATAAAGATTAAACGAAAAAAGGGATCGCAATCCGCGATCCCTTTTTTTATTCTTTTGGATGAAAATAATTATAGATCAATTTCGCTTTCGCTGCCCCTACTTCCTTCACCAGGTCATCCTCCGTAAGTAACTTAATTTTTGCCACTGACCTGAACGTTTTTAACAACTGGGTCGCTGTATTCTCCCCTATTCCCTTTATACCTTCCAATTCATTTTTAAACGTTCCTTTACTTCGCTTATTCCTGTGGAATGTAATACCAAATCTATGCACCTCATCACGCACTCTTCTGATCAGTTTCAGGCTTTCGCTGTCATAGGGCAATTTGATACTATCCTTATCCCCCGGAAAGAAAATCTCTTCTTCATTTTTAGCCAACCCCACCACAGTCATACTTCCCACCAGGTCCAATGCCCTGATGCTTTCCATAGCTGCCCCCAATTGTCCCTTTCCACCATCTATGATTACCAGCTGTGGCAACGACTGCTGCTCTGCCAATAAACGGCTGTAACGACGAAATACTACTTCCTTCATCGAAGCAAAGTCATTGATCCCTTCTACCGTTTTCACATTAAAATGACGATAGTCTTTTTTGGATGCTACTCCATCTTTAAATACTACGCATGCAGATACCGGATACGCACCCTGAAAATTCGAGTTATCGAAACATTCAATATGCGTTGGTAAATCTACCAGTTCAAGATCAGCCTGCAGCTGGTACAGCACTTTCTTCTTCTCCATATCACTCTTACCTTCCAGGTGCAGGATCTTTTTTCGATGCAATTCTTCCCTGAAGTAATCTACATTCTTCTCAGAGAGTTCCAGTAGTTTCTTCTTATCCCCTCCTTTCGGTACCGTGACTACTACATGCTCTTCCGGATACTCTATTTCAATCGGCACGATGATCTCCCTGGTCATACTCTTGAATGCATCCCGCAGGTAGCTGACTGCATATGCCAGTACTTCATCATTCTCTTCTTCCAGCTTTTTCTCCAGTGTAACCGTTTTTGTATCTGATATTGTTCCGTTCAGCACCCGCAGGTAATTCACATATGCATGGTTCCCTTCACTGATAATAGAGAAGACATCTACATTGCCCACCTTTGTATTCACAATGGTAGACTTGGATTGATAATCCTGTAGCTTTTCAATCTTCTTTCTCATGATCTCCGCTTTCTCAAATTCCATGTTCATGGCATACTCCTGCATCTGCCCGCGGAACAGCTGTAAGATAGGAGACAGGTTGCCTTTCAGGATATTCTTTACCTGCGACAATCCTTCCCTGTAATCTTCCTCCGTCTGCAAGCCTTCACAAGGTCCTTTACAGTTGCCCAGGTGATATTCAAGACATACTTTGTATTTGCCCTTCGCAATATTCTGTGGAGAAAGGTTCAGTGTACAGGTACGCAAAGGAATATTGTACCTGATTACTTCCATCAGTTCTTTTACTCTCCATACGGAGGTATAGGGGCCCAGGTACTCCGACCCGTCCCTGACCACATTCCGGGTTAATAACACCCTTGGAAAGGCCTCATGTTTGATTACGAGGTAAGGATACGTTTTATCGTCCTTGAGGTTGATGTTGAACTTGGGCTGGAACTGCTTAATCAATGAGTTTTCCAGCAGAAAGGCATCCTGTTCGGAGCCTACAATGGTAAACTCAATATGATGGATATGTTCGACCAGTTTCCTGGTCTTATAGTTATCGTGATTCTTTACAAAATAAGAGCTCACCCGTTTCCGCAGGCTTTTCGCTTTTCCTACGTACAGGAGCTCGCCGCCTTCGTTATAGTATTTGTAAATACCGGGTTGAAGGGGAATCGTATGTGATATCTGTGAAAACTCCGTTGCTGTCATCTGATCAATAAAGTCATTAAAGGTGCATCATTGCAATCTTTACATCCAGTTCTTTTTCGGGCAGGAAAGCGATATGTTGTCTTGTCGTGATCCGGATGTGATGATTGTGCTGATACTCGAGGTTTTGTTCGTATTCATAAACGAGGTTGCGTACATGCCTGTTCAGCTGTACGGCAGTAATATGTTGTGCATTGTCTAACTCGAGAATGATTTCCTGCGGAAGGGTCGCATCATCCTTTGCCTTGTACATCAGGGAACGCTTACCGGTGAACTGATCTGCCAACAGAATGGTATCGTAGGCGCCCTGCAAACTCGGTTTGTGGAGGTCTACATCCATAAAGGGTGCGAGCATATTATGCAGTTGCAGGGAATCGGGGGCGGCAATAGTGACACTGTCATGCTTTGTATTCAGTGAAACTGTTTTGAATAACCCGGGTTTTTGTTGTTCCAGTCCGTTGAGTTCATCCTGGAAGTAGCCTTTCAGATCCCTGTATCCGCTGCCGATTGGCGGAGGGGTGGAGGAGCCGGTTTTGCAGGAGGTAAAGAGTATAGTGCCAGTCAGTAATGTCCAGAAAAATTTCATGCAGCAAAGGTAGCGAAGTATAAGGAATTGAAATGAACAGCAAACTGAACTGCTGCTACAGTTGGGAGTAAAAAATAATGCGCCGTGAAGACGGCGCATCTGATGCATGAGCAAATCTGTCGAGAGCACTAAAAACGTAAAACGGTTTACCTAATGGAATAGTTACAGCCAATGCCGAAAAATAAAAAGGCCGTTCTGTATACCACAGAACGGCCTTTTCGGTATTGTCAGTGCATCTGTTAAACCAGGACATTACCACTCATTTCCTTAGGGATTGGTAATCCCATCAGGGTCAGGATGGTAGGAGCTACGTCACCCAGTTTACCAGGTTTTACTGCTCCTTTGAAATCATTGCTGATGATGAAGTAAGGTACCAGGTTCAGGGTGTGAGCGGTATTAGGAGTGCCATCGCTGTTTACCATGTAATCAGCATTTCCGTGGTCAGCTGTCAGGAATACGGTGTAACCGTTAGCCAGGGCAGCAGTAACTACCTTGCTTACGCAGGTATCTACGGTTTCAACTGCTTTGATAGCGGCTTCCCAAACACCTGTATGACCCACCATGTCAGCATTAGCGAAGTTGAGGCAGATGAAGTCAGCTGATTTCTTGTCTATTTCAGCAACGATAGTATCGGTTACTTCGAATGCACTCATTTCGGGTTGCAGGTCGTAAGTAGCTACTTTGGGAGAAGCTACAATCAGGCGGCGTTCTCCTTTGAATTCTTTTTCGCGGCCACCGGAGAAGAAGAAAGATACGTGCGGGTATTTTTCAGTTTCTGCGATACGGATCTGGGTACGGTCGTTTTGTTCCAGCACTTCGCCAAGGGTATTGACCAGGTTATCGTTTTCGAAGATCACGTGCACGCCTTTGTATGTTTTATCATACTCGGTCATGGTGGTGTAGAACAGGTTCAGTGGTTTCATACCGAAATCAGGGAAAGCCTGTTGTGTAAGTACCTGGGTGATTTCGCGACAACGGTCTGTACGGAAGTTGAAGCAGAGAACGGCGTCGCCTTCCTGGATGGTGGTAACTGGGTTACCAGCAGCATCAGTGATGACCACCGGCTTGATAAATTCGTCAGTTACACCTGCTTCGTAAGAAGCTTTTACGGCTGCCAGTACATCGGTAGCAGGGGTACCTGTACCATTTACCAGGGCGTCGTAAGCAAGTTTTACGCGTTCCCAGCGTTTATCGCGGTCCATAGCGTAATAGCGGCCGGTGATGCTGGCTACCTGACCGGTAGTTTGTGCCAGGTGAGGCAGCAGGTCAGCGAAGTAGCCCAGGCCACCTTTAGGATCTGTATCGCGGCCATCGGTGAAGGCGTGGATATATACTTTGGTCAGACCTTTTTCCTTAGCGATCTGGGTCAGGGCTTTCAGGTGGGTAATATGAGAGTGCACACCACCGTCGCTCACCAGGCCAATAAGGTGAAGGGCTTTATCGTTGTCTTTAGCGTAGTTGTAAGTTTCCTGCAGCACAGGGTTAGCTGCCAGCTCTCCGGTGCGGATAGCTACATTGATACGCTGGAGTTCCTGGTATACAATGCGGCCTGCGCCGAGGTTGAGGTGACCTACCTCTGAGTTACCCATCTGTCCATCCGGTAAGCCTACCTGTTCGCCACAAGTTACGAGTGTACTATGTGGGTACTTTGAATAAAGACTGCTCACGAAAGGTGTCTTGGCATTTGCTATTGCGTCAGCGGAAGGAACCTGTCCTTGTCCCCATCCATCCATGATAACGAGCATGGCTTTTTTCTTTTCCATATATCCGGTTGAGATTTTAAAGCAGTAAGGTCGTAAAGTTAACAAGCATACTTCAATTCCAATAGTAATTTGATCATTTGATAACAAAATTCATATCAGCCTCTGTTTGAAATTAGATGTCACAACATGCACTTAAGTTTTATTCTAATTTTATATATTTTTAAATTTGCATTAATTACCAATTGGATGATACAACGATAATTGTATTTTCCGCGTCAACCCGCAATTTGGCATAGTTTTAGCCCATTTCACACTGATGATGAAAACTTTACTATCTAATAAAATACTGGCAATGAAAAAGATAATGTACGTGCTGGGAGTGGTGCTGTTAGCAGGCATTGTCACTGCATTTACAATGTCAGCGTCGGCTTTGAACCCGGCTGCTGCAGGACCTTTTGAAGATGTAGTCAGCTCCATCAAATCGGGCGACGTTAGTTCTCTCTCCCGCTATCTTGATAATACTGTTGAAATCAACATCTCAGGTAAATCCAGCTCTTATAGCAAGTCTCAGGCTGAAATTATATTGAAAGACTTTTTTTCGAAGAATCAGGTAAAGTCCTTCGAACTGATTCACCAGGGCGAAGGTGGTGGTGGATCCCGCTTCGGTATCGGTAATATGGGTACCTCCGGCGGTTCTTATCGTACCTCCTTTTTCTTACAAAAAAAGGGAGGCTCAATGGTACTCAATGAGCTTCGTTTTGAAAACAAGTAGTGATTGTTAAGATTGATATTGTTTAGTCCGGAGCACATCTCCGGACTTTTTTTGTTTGAAAACGTGAGTTAAAATTCGCTTACTTTCGTTGTCTCAAAGCAATAGTATGTTACAGGAACCAGCATTAACAAACCTTATTCGCAGCGCACTGGCAGAAGATATCGGAGACGGAGACCACTCTACCCTGGCTTGTATACCGGCAACTGCCAAAGGTGGCGCCAGGTTGAAGATCAAAGAAAACGGCATTTTAGCAGGAATGGAAGTAGCAGCTACCATTTTTCGCCTGCTGGATCCGGAAACCGTGTTTACTCCCCTGAAGAAAGATGGTGAAGCCATGACTGCCGGCGAAACAGCCTTTGAAGTACATGCTTCTGTACATACCCTGCTCATGGCCGAAAGACTGGTGCTGAACTGCATGCAGCGCATGAGCGGCATTGCAACGCTCACCAGTCAATATGTTCAGCGCCTGACTGGCTACCATACCAAACTGCTCGATACCCGTAAAACGACACCTAACTTCCGCCTGTTGGAAAAAGAAGCGGTTAGAATAGGTGGCGGTGTCAATCACAGAATGGGATTATATGATATGGTGATGCTGAAAGATAATCATATTGATTTTGCAGGTGGTATCACTGCCGCTGTGAACAGAACAGTCGCTTACCTGGAAGAAAACGGATTACCCTTACAAATAGAAGTGGAAACCCGTAATCTCGATGATGTAAAAGAAGCACTGACTGTTGGAAAGATACATCGCATTATGCTGGACAATTTTACGCCGGCACAATTGCATGAGGCATTATTACTGATAGACGGGAAATATGAAACAGAGGCTTCAGGAGGCATTAACCTGGATACGATCGAAGCGTACGCAAAGACGGGAGTCGACTACGTATCAGCAGGAGCTGTCATTCACCATGCGGTAAGTCTTGACCTGAGTCTGAAAGCTATTTAAAACAGAAATATCCCTAGCGTTGAGAAAGATATTATTTATCATCAACCGGAAAGCCGGTACAGACAGAGAGAAGCGGTTAGAAGGAGTGATCCGGCGATACCTGACACCTAAGGCCTTTCAAGTAGAAATCAAACACCTGGAATACCTGGGGCATGGTGCCGACCTCTCGCGCGAGGCAGTCTCCCAGGGTGTGGATACAGTCGTGGCAGTAGGTGGAGATGGCTCCATCAATGAAATTGCACAGGGACTGGTAGGTACAGATACAGCACTCGCTGTGATTCCGCTGGGCAGTGGTAATGGTTTAGCCAGGGCACTGAAGATTCCGCTGAAGGTACCTTTGGCACTGGAACTGATCGCTAATGGAAAACGCAAGCCCATTGACATAGGATATGCTAACGAACACCTGTTCCTGAGCAATGCCGGCGTTGGCTTCGATGCCCTTATCGCCGACCAGTTCAGAAATACGAAGAAGAGAGGATTATGGGGCTATGCCAAGCTGGTGATCAGCAGTTTCAACAAATACAAAGGACCTTCTTATAAAATCGATATTGACGGGCAGCAACTGGAGCAGAGAGCATTTATGTTCACAGTTGCCAATGGCAACCAGTTTGGATATGAGTTCAAGCTCGCACCAAATGCAAGTGTCTTTGATGGCAACCTGGACGTTTGTGTGGTACCACCCATGCCATTCTTTGGATTAGTGCCATTAGGTTTCTTTTCATTGATGGGTAATATTGACAAGACCAGTTACATGAACCATTACATGGGTAAACAAATCCTGGTCAAAAGTCCGGAACTGGCCCATTTACAGGTAGATGGCGATGCAGTGCCACTGACCAGCCAGGGGCAGGTACTCTTCAGGGTAGAACCCGCTTCCCTGCAGGTGATTGTAGCATAATTTAAAACTAGTATTATGTCTAAAAAGAGAAATAACAGCGGCGGGATCGTTTATTCCACAGATCCCAATTTTACACTGGGTAATAATGATGATGACCAGTCAGCAATAAATACCCTCCCTCCTGCTCAGCAGCAGTTGCGTGTAAAGCTGGATACGAAGCAGCGTGCAGGTAAAGTTGTAACGTTGGTAGATGGCTTTGTAGGCAAAGACGAAGACCTGGAAAAACTGGGCAAAGACCTCAAAACAAAATGCGGTACCGGTGGCAGTGCAAAAGATGGCCAGATCCTGATCCAGGGAGATTACAAAGAGAAAGTAATCAAATGGCTGCAGGACTGGGGGTATAAGGCCAAATAACTTAGGGTAGCTGTCAGCAGCCGTTACTTTCCTTTTAATAATAGAAAATAAGTTATAAACAATTAATAATTAAAATTATATGTTTCGCAGTTGCAATTTTTAATTTGATAAATTAACAAAATTTTCACAATTTAGTTCTACCCTTTATCAACCAAAATCTTGTTTTCATCTGGCTTTTTGATGAACTGCTATGAAACAACAACCAACTACCCTCCCGGCAGTAAACAAGATATTAAAACGGATTACGTGACCCCGTCGTCCAACCTATATTCCTAAAATATGACTGCGGCACGTAATCCGTATCATTTTTAAGTGTTCGCTACAATCAAAACCGAACAAATATTACTTAGGAAAAATAAATTCGATCTCCCCGAATCCGAGTGCTAAAATATTTCCTGCTTTTTCAAGACATAATTTGCCATCTGGCAGTACATCTCTGATAATACCTTCGAAAATCTCCCCATCCTTACGATACAAGCCAGGCTTGTTCATACGTACCAGTTTGCTCTTATATTCTTCCAGCAGCTCATTATAATGTGCAGGATGTAACTGCTCAAATCTCTTGTGCAGAAACGTACACAGATCTTTTGCTAACTCTACTGAATCCCACGTTTTCCCGGTAATTTGTTTGAGTGACACGGGATTTGGCAAATGTGACGGAAAAGCGGCCTGGTTGATGTTGAGCCCGATACCTGTTATGGCATATTGCCATGTATTGCCACGCAGTACATTTTCGATTAAAATGCCCCCTGCCTTTCTGTCACGCCAATAAATATCATTGCTCCACTTAATACCTGTCTCATCACCTGCATATTTTGTAAAGAAATCTGCTGCACCAAGCGCTACTGCCACACTCAGCATAAACTGCCTGGAAAGTGGTAGCATATTGGGTTGTAGCGCTATCGTCAAGGCAATATTTTCTCCTTTGGCTGATGACCATTGCTTTCCGCGCTGTCCTTTTCCGGCGGTCTGTTCCATTGCAAACCAGGCTGTACCGGGTGTCACCGTGCCTGTATTTACCTGCTCCATGGCATAGTTATTGGTGCTGTCTACTGAATCTAAGATATAGAAAGGCTGTCCTGTCATTGGGAAAAACTGATTGAATTATTTTGGAAAGGCAAAGTAACTCATTTTATCTTTTCCTTAACAGTCATCAAACAGCTCACTCTAAACCGCCGAAAGCCATAGCAAGTCCGTGGTTCTTAAGCATTAACACCCGGTAAACGGTCAATCATCCCCTGGTGGTACATTCGTTTTATTCCGGCGTTATTTCAGGCTTGTTTAGTAATTTTGACAATTAAAGTTTATTTTTAACCAAAAGAGATTTTATTGGCACCCTTAACCGTTCTGAGTACGAGAAAGAAAGCGCTTGCGCGCCTGAGTAGAGAAAGCGAGATTTTTTCCACCATCATCAAGGCCATCCAGGAAAAAAAGGGAGAAAACATAGTTTCCCTGGATCTGCGCCAGATTCCTGAAGCTGTGGCTGATTTCTTTGTTATATGTGAGGCTAACTCCAACACCCAGGTGCGGGCTATTGCTGATTTCGTGGAAGATCAGGTGCAAAAGCATACTGGAGAAACCCCTTACAAGCATGAGGGCTTTACCGCACAACAATGGATTCTTGTAGATTATGTGAATGTTGTGGTGCATGTATTCCAACCGGAAACCAGGCAATTTTACGGCCTGGAAGATATGTGGAGTGATGCCGAACGAATGGAGCATAATGAGACTAACTAATAACTTTTAACTATTACCCGACATCCGTAAAGGAGCGAAAGATTATGGAAAGAGGCAACAACTTCAACAAGGGGTCAGACAAATCGCCGAAAAAAGGACCAAAGTTCAATATATACTGGGTCTATGCCTTTATAGGTATTGCCCTGCTGGCAATGAACTGGTTTCCCTTCAACCCACCGCCCAGGGATATAAGCTGGCAGGAATTCCAGCTTGACTATCTGAAACCAGGTGATGTAGATAAACTGGTGGTTGTAAATAAGAAATCAGTAGAGGTTTACATAAAGAGAGACCGTCTTAATGAGCCTAAATTCGACAAAGTATCCAAGGGCAACCTGGGTCGTGTAAATCCAGGTCCTCATTATCGCTTTACTATTGGTAGTGAAGAAAGCTTCAAGGCAGATATGGATAAGGCACAGGCCAATACCCCACTGGAAGACCAGGTGAAGGTCACCTATGAAGACAGACAGGGTTGGTTTGAACCATTCATTCAATTACTGTTACCATTGGTACTGCTCATCGGTCTCTGGATACTGCTGATGCGTAAAATGGGCGGACCTGCCGGTGGCAGTGGCGGCCCAGGCGGCATCTTCAATATCGGAAAGTCCAAAGCAACCCTCTTCGACAAGGGTACCCGCGTAAACATCACCTTCAGTGATGTAGCCGGTCTCGATGAAGCGAAGGTGGAAGTAATGGAAATAGTAGACTTCCTGAAGAATCCGAAAAAATACACCTCCCTCGGTGGTAAAATACCAAAGGGTGCACTGCTGGTAGGCCCTCCGGGCACCGGTAAAACCCTGCTGGCCAAAGCAATGGCCGGCGAAGCACAGGTACCATTCTTCTCTATGTCCGGTTCCGACTTCGTAGAACTGTTCGTAGGTGTGGGTGCCAGCCGTGTACGTGACCTGTTCAAACAGGCGCGTGAAAAAGCACCATGTATCATCTTCATCGATGAAATTGATGCGATCGGTCGTGCAAGAGGTAAAAACGTAATGATGAGCAACGATGAGCGTGAAAACACCCTCAACCAGCTGCTGGTAGAAATGGATGGTTTCGGTACCGACAGTGGTATCATTATCCTTGCTGCCACTAACCGTCCGGATGTACTGGATAGTGCGCTGCTGCGTCCAGGTCGTTTTGATCGTCAGATCTCTATCGACAAGCCGGATCTGGCTGGTCGTGAAGCCATCTTCGATGTGCATCTGAAACCAATCAAGACTTCTCCAAACCTCGATATCAAGAAACTGGCTTCCATGACTCCGGGTTTTGCCGGCGCCGATATTGCCAACGTATGTAACGAAGCAGCCCTGATCGCTGCACGTAAAGGCAAAACGGAAGTAGAAATGGATGACTTCAACGATGCCGTTGACAGGGTAATCGGTGGTCTGGAAAAGAAAAACAAGATCATCTCTCCTGAAGAGAAAGAGATCATCGCATTCCATGAAGCTGGTCACGCTATTTGTGGCTGGTACCTGGAGCATGCTAATCCACTGGTGAAAGTAACCATCGTTCCCCGGGGTGTGGCTGCCCTTGGATATGCACAGTACCTACCGAAAGAACAATACCTTTATAACACCGAACAGCTGATGGACGATATTTGTATGACCCTGGGTGGCCGTGCAGTAGAAGACATCGTATTCGGTAAAGTATCCACCGGTGCCCAGAATGACCTGCAGGTAATCACCCGTATGGCCTATGCGATGGTAACCGTGTATGGTATGAACGATAAAGTGGGTAACGTATCCTTCTATGATCCAAACAGTGATCAGTCTTTCACCAAGCCTTACTCTGAAGAGACGGCAAAAATGATTGACGAAGAAGTACGTCTCCTGATCGAAAAAGCTTACCAGCGTACTAAGAACCTGCTGACCGAAAAGATCGAAAATGTAAGAGTGCTTGCAGGCGAGTTGTTGAAAAAAGAAGTATTGTATCAGGCAGACCTGGAAAGACTGATTGGTAAACGTCCTTACGATGTGCACAAGGAGCATGTAGCAAACCACGAAGGTATGACTACTGACGGCGTACATCCTACTGACCTGATCAATCCTTCTCCAGCTGCTGCTAATGCGTAAGTTGATATGAAAGTATCTCCTGCCAAGGAAAATATTCTCAAAAGAGTAAGAAATGCATTAAGCCAGTCGGTGCAGTTGCCCTTCCCTAACTCGGAGGGCAACAACTCCGTCTTCGTGAAGGAACACGAAGGGCTGGAAATGAAATTTGCAGAAGAATTTGCCCGCTTGCAGGGCAAATTCGTTTTTTGTACCAGTAAGGCCGAACTGCTGGAAAACCTGCAGGCACTGGCCTCCACCCGGGAATGGTCGGATATTATCTGCCAGACTCCTACCCTGGTCAAAGACCTGCAACTTAGTCAGCTTTCTGGCCTGAACAAAGGTGATATGCACTCCGCAAATGCAGCCATCACTGACTGCGAAATGCTGGTAGCCCGTACAGGTACCATCGTACTGAGTGCAGCACAGTCTTCAGGAAGAGCGTTGCCGGTATATACACCAGTTCACCTGGTAGTGGCTTATACCCATCAGCTGGTGTTCGACCTGAAAGATGCCATCGCAAGAATGAAGGAGAAATACCAGGGAGACCTCCCCTCCTCTATTCACTTTGCCTCTGGGCCAAGCCGCACGGCAGATATTGAGAAAACATTGGTAGTAGGTATACATGGTCCGAAAGAAGTGTATGTATTCCTGGTAGATGAATAAGTCAATTATCAGTTAACAATATTCGTACAGCGCGTGACCTCGTCATGCGCTGTTCTTTTAAATAATCAAGCAAGTGACACGGTTACTGTTTTTTATTTCCATTATCGTCATGTGCGCCTCCTGTGGCAGTGGAGGAAGTGGTAACTTTAAGGATTCTACCACCACCCTCGTCATTACTGATACCTGTGCCGTTATTTTCCATCCTGCAGGCGATAAGCTGACCTACCTGAAAAATACGTTCAGTAAGAACTCCTTTGCTGCCATGGAGCAATCCAACAATGCTGCCCTGGTAGCAGACAGTGCTTACCTCGCTAAACTGGGTGTAAAGATTGTCAGTACCTCCAGGCTAAAACTGAAGTTTCACAAGAAGAACGGCGAAGATGTAGACATTAACCTCATGCATGAAAAATATGCCTGGGAGATCTTCCTGTTCGACAGCTACAATGATCCGGTAAAGGCTGATATTACAGATATCGAAACCGCTGTACAGGAAGCCGGTATCAGGTAATCACAATTTTTCTTCATCTTTGCAGGCGCAATTAAAAGGCTCATGCATCATCATATTCAACTTCCAGCTGGCAAACGTGTTTATTTCGCTTCAGATTTTCACCTGGGTGCGCCAGATATGGTACGCAGCAGGGATAGGGAGCGAAAGATCGTAGCATGGCTGAATGAGGTATCCAAAGATGCAGCACATATCTTCCTCGTAGGCGACATTTTCGATTTCTGGTTTGAGTATAAGGAGGTAATTCCCAAAGGCTATACCCGCTTATTGGGTAAGCTGGCAGAGCTGCGTGACAGGGGCATTGGCATCTCTGTATTCATCGGTAATCATGATATGTGGATGAATGGCTATTTCGAAGATGAACTGGATATCCCGGTATATTACGAACCACAGACTTACGATATTGCAGGTAAGCAATTTTACATCGGTCATGGAGATGGTTTAGGTCCCGGAGATCATGGTTATAAGATGCTGAAAAAAGTGTTTCGTAATCCTGTATGCCGCTGGCTGTTTTCTCTTATTCATCCATCATGGGGAATTGGACTTGCCAACTACTTCAGTCGTAAGAGCCGTGCGGCTACCGGCGGAGAACATGACGAAAAATTTCTGGGAGAAGAAAATGAGTGGCTGGCTGTGTACAGCAAAGACATTTTAAAAACGACCCACTACGACTACCTTATATTCGGTCATCGCCACCTGCCTTTAGACCTGGAGGTAGGACCTGACAGTCACTATATCAACCTGGGCGACTGGCTGCGTTACTTTACGTATGCAGAGTTCGATGGCAAAACTACTACCCTGAAATACGCTAATCAAGAATCTCGTGCAAAATAGGCGGAGAATTCATTTCCTGGAAGTCAGGCATATGTAGCTTGAAAAAGTCCAGGTAAGCATATAGTAACCGCCTTCTTTTATCTTTATTCATCACCACCTCACCCAACTGCTCCCATGCCTGGCATTGGAACAGGCGATCTGTGATTTCGCTATTCGCTGCATCCAGGTAGTTGTTATGATGTGGGGGCAGGTCAGTAAATGAACCTTCCTGCAGGTCGAGAAACGGGGCATATTCCGAGTAACGCCCATTCAGGCGAAAACCTAGTTGTTCCGCCAGTTTCAATGTAAAATACAAAGGTATATTTGCTGCAATACCCAATGGCGCCTGATCCAGTGCCGCCAGTGCTGTTTCTGTAAAATAATAAAGCTCCAGTTGTTGCTCCGGTTGTTTCAGGCTTTTTTGTAATAATTCTATGAGATAGAGGGCAACCGTATTCTTTACTATATTGAAGTGCAGAGAGGTATAGATGTACCCCAGCTTAAACTCAGAGATCCGCTGAATAGTTTTCTGCTCATAATGGTACACTACGAGTTCCAGTATATTCCCGGGCTGAAACAGGTTACCTTTGGCTGTTGGCTTCGAAGACCGGACACCATTGACCATGTATGACTGGATACCGAACAGTTCTGTGAAAATAGTGACGATGGCGCTGGTTTCGCCATACTTGACCGTTCTGAGGACTATACCACGTGTTTTGTGTAACATTACACCACAAAAATAGGCTAATTAATAAACACTATCTTTGTTACAAGATGTTCTCCCATAGTCGCATTAGCAGCAAATACCAGGTAGACCCCCGTTTGAGGTCTGTGTCCTGTATAATCTACCCCGTTCCATAATGCAAGTCCTCCTTTACTCCTCGTTTGATATACCACTCTGCCGCTTATATCAGTAATCTTCACCAATGTATTCTCAGCTAAACCATTGATGGCAATATTGCCGCTATAGTCATGTGGTACTGGGTTGGGAAATACCAGTACGGAATCTTTACTCATTTTTTTCCCTTCGGTGGCGGTACCCCTGTACGACATCAGGCCCTGATCGGTGGCAAAGTACACCTCTCCTGTAGTAGGGTTGATGGAGATACTGTAGATGCGGTTGCCGGGTAAAGGGCTATTGTCAGCAGTAAAATTTTCTACGATGCTGGTGCCGTCTTCGCTCACCAGCCATACACCGTTGTGCGTACCTACCCATTTACGGTTAGCGCCATCTACGGCGATGGCAGTCACCTGCTCATCCTGGAAAAGGTAACCGGCAAAATTGTCCTGCTGAATAATTGGCCAGACGGCATCACAGGTGCTACAGCCAATTACGCCGATACCTGTACCTGTTCCTACCCAGAAACTGCCATTCTTATCCTTTGCCATACAGTACACATCGTTGGATGGCAGGTTGCCCTGTCCACTCCCCTGCCTGAATTGTTTCCATTCAGAAGTTAGGGTATTGTATACAAAGAGGCCGTTGCTTTGCGGAGATACGATCCAAATCAGCCCGGCATCATCAGCTATCAGTTGGCTGATGGCGTTGCCACTTTGTGCATATGTACTACGGAAGGAGAGGTAGGTGCCATCCGGTTTTTTGCATACCAGGTTGTAGGTGGCGCCATAGACCGCTATCCAGAGATTACCGGAGGCATCGTTGGTGAGGCCGCTGATTTTTTGCCCCTGCAGGGCATAGGTACGGGTACCATTTGCAGCGATATGGATCAATCCACCCCCAAAGGAGCCGGCGTACATGCCATCTCCTGTCGGATCTGGGGCCATGGTAATAATGTCGTGAAGGTTATCGGTGTATTGCTGCCATTCGCCGTTATTATAGGTATAATAAACGCCCATGTTGTTATTGGCAGTCCAGTTGTCGGATACTCCGCCAGCAGGGGCATACAATGTATTGTTGTAAAACAGTAACTGCCCTGTGAGTATGCTGGCAGGGCCATTAAGGCGGATGGCAGAAAATTCCTGCCCATCGTATTGCAGCAACCCGGAAAGGGAGTCTGCCACCCAGGTATACTGGTTATCTCCGGTTGTTTGGCGGATCGCTTTTAATAAGGCATTTTGAATGGGGAGGCCAGCACTTCCATCTTTTCCTATATACACGATACTGGTATCATTGGAAACAGTGAGGTAGTCACCCTGTACGGCGATATTGGTAGCGCCTGAATAGTAAGGCGTCCATTCGTTGTTATTAAAAACATACAATTCCTGACCCTGCTGACAAATCAACTGGCCATTAAAGGAAACGATATTGTTGACTGTATCAGTCAACTGTCCCATCGAAGACCAGTTTCTATAATCGGCGGGGTTACTGCCAGTGAGGGGGGCCGTCTTCACTCCTGCTGCCGTAGCGGCATACAGTTGATTGTGCTGAATTGTAAACCCATATACAGTACCAATGGCATATGTCGCCGCAATTTCAGGTACTGTTGTATTTACCACCACTACCCCTAGGCCAGTACACAGGTAGGCATTGGTTCCGCCTGTATAAATGCGGTAAATCGTCTTATCCTCAGCGGTTTGTTTGCGTAGCAGGTCAGGCAGGTTATAGCTGTTGCTTCCCCTTAGGAAGTCGAGGTTGCTGTTGCGGTAGGCAATCAGTATCCCATTCTCATTGCCGGCGATGGTGCGGATGCCTATATCATGAAGGCCATTGACTTTACTATACCAGGTAATGTCCTGTTCAGCGCCTGTAGTCAGGGAAAACAACCCGGAACTGGTAGCGCAATAGACCTTGTCCCCTTGTTGGGCTACAGCGATAGCTGGCAGGGAGGGCAGCCATGACTGCCATTGTCCTATAAGGGTTTGTGCTGCTAACAGCAGCGGGCCGAGGCACAAAAGATACAGGGAGAGCAGGAACCGGTACATGCATCAAAAATAGTTATATGTTGTTACTTTATGACAATTACTGTGATATAGGCTAAGTGGCCCTTTTTTTTAGACAACTTTGATTACCTTTACGACCTACTAAATTCAACGATGCTTATGTGGCAACGCTTAGCGGGTTTCGTACTAAAATTCAGGCTCCCACTGCTGATAGCATTATTAGCAGCTACCGCAGTAATGGGATATTTCGCCAGCAAGGTCCAGTTATCTTATGAGTCCAACAAAGCCATTCCTACAGACAATCCGAAGTACCAGGAATACCTGGGATTTACAAAACTCTTTGGTCAGGATGGAAACATGGTCGTATTGGGCGTTCAATCGGACAGCTTCTTTAATGCCGGATTTTTCAGTGACTACGTAAAGCTCAATGAGGATCTCAAAAAAGTGCCTCATGTAGAGAATGTACTGAGTGTACCTGTTGCCATCAATCTGATAAAGAATGACAGTACGCACAAACTTGTCGCACAGCCTTTATTTAAAGGTAATATCCAGGACCAGGTGGTATTGGATAGTCTGAGCAATGTATTTCATAACCTTCCTTTCTACAAAGGGTTGCTGTACAATCCTGATACACATGCTTATCTCATGATGGTCAGTGTGAACAAGGAGGTAATGGCCTCTGCGGGTCGTACCAAAGTGGTAAATGACATCATGAAACTTGGCGATGATTTCGGCGCCCGGCATCATACACAGGTGCGTATGAGTGGTTTGCCACTGATCCGCACAATCATGGCGGTGATGGTAGCCAAAGAAATGAAGATGTTCCTGATTCTGTCATTCGTATTGACAGCGCTGATCCTGTTTGTATTCTTCCGCTCATTTGGTGCTGTGCTCATGTCAATGATCGTAGTAGCGATGGGGGTGATCTGGTCAGTAGCTACGATTGTATTGTTAGGTTACAAGATCACATTGCTTACAGCCCTGATTCCACCATTGATAGTGGTGATAGGGATACCGAACTGTGTATACTTCCTCAATAAATATCATACAGAATACGCCAAGGATCAGAACAAGACCAGGGCACTGGTGCACATGATTCAGCGTATGGGTATCGTGACCCTGTTTACGAACCTGACGGCTGCCATTGGTTTCGGTGTATTCTGTTTTACCAAGAGCTCTTTGCTGAAAGAATTTGGTATCGTAGCCGGTCTGAATATTATGCTGATCTTTTTGATCTCCTTTATCTTCCTGCCTGCAGTACTAAGCTATTTGCCAGCACCTAAGATGAAGCATACCAGCTACATGAACAACCGCTTATTCCGCACATTCCTGGATGGCTTGAATGCATTGGTATTTAAATACAGACCTGCGGTATACATTGGTACAACGGTGATGGTGATCGTAGCTGTTACCGGTATGCTTCGTCTTAAGTCAGAAGGCTTTATGCTGGACGATGTACCGAAGGAACACAGGTTGTATAAAGACCTGAAATTCTTTGAGCAGAATTTCAAGGGTATAATGCCGCTGGAAATAGCAGTAGATACCAAAAAGAAGAATGGTGTAATCAACCTGCAAACACTGGATAAACTGGATCAGTTGTCGAAGCTGGTGGCAGTACAACCAGACTTTGCACAGCCGTTGTCAGTAGTACAGGGTATCAAGTTTGCAAAGCAGGCTTATTACAATGGAGACAGCACTAACTATGCAGTACCTAACTCATTTGATATCGGTTTCCTGGCTCCTTACCTGCGCATGAAGAATACGGGTAATGCAAGCAAGGAAGCGGCCATGTTTACCAAACTGGTAGCCAACTTTATGGATAGCAGCCGCCAGGTAGCCAGGGTGAGTGTGAATATGGCTGATGTGGGTTCCCGCCGTTTACCAATCCTCCTGGATTCATTGAAACCAAGAGTAAATGAAATATTCGATACGGCACATTACCAGGTGACATATACAGGCAGTACGGTGATCTTCCTGGAAGGTAGCCGTTTCATCATCGATGGATTGATGGAAAGTATCTTGCTGGCCTTTATACTCATCATCTTCTGTATGTTGTACCTGTTCCGTTCCTTCAAGATGCTGATCATTTCGCTGATCCCAAATATCATTCCCCTGGCACTCACAGCAGGTGTGATGGGCTGGGCGGGTGTACCGCTTAAGCCGTCTACAGTGCTGGTGTTCAGTGTGGCGCTGGGTATAGCGATCGACGTAACGATTCGTTTCCTGGTGAACTTCAAGCAGGAGTTGCCACATCATAACCTGGATATTTCTGCGACAGTGAAGCAAACTATTCACGAAACGGGTTTGAGTATAATTTACACTTCCCTGATCCTGTTTGCAGGTTTCATGATCTTCAGTTTCTCTCAGTTTGGTGGTACCAAGGCATTGGGTTGGCTCACATCGCTGACATTGATGCTGGCAATGATCACGAACTTAACAATTTTGCCTGCATTGTTGTTATGGATGGAGAAGGCGTTGATCAGGAAGGCGCAGAAGAAACAGTTATGGAATACGCTGGATGACGAAGAGGATGTGGAAATGTCCAAACTGGGCTTAAAAGACCGGGAAGAAGGCGAGAAATAAGCGTCAAAAAAATATCCAAAATAGCTAAAAGCTCAATGCCAGTGCGCTGGCATTGAGCTTTTTAGTTTCAAATAATCTAGTGCAAGGCACTCATCCCCCCGTTTTAGCCGTTTGTATAAAAGGATGTATTATACCCATTAAAAAATAAGAGGTTTATGATGCCATTCTAACCACTTTTAGTTCATGAAAAACAAATACTTAAAGGGCGCTCATTTATCCGAGCGTAAATTTAAGGAGATACTACGGCTATTTGCCGAGGATCTCACGGCCACTCAGATTGCCAGCATAAGTGGAGTAAGCCGGGTCACTGTTAACAGTTATCTTAAGAAAATCAGACAACAGATAGCCCGGCATTGTGAATCTTTATTGCCAACCGACCCCTTACGTTCAACTACTACTGAACGGAAAGCAGTCCCAGCCACTCAAGACTCCGACTCCCCAGTTTCCGTAAAAACAGATGTCAGCCGGAATATCAAGCCAGTTGTCTTTGGTATTTATCGCGCATCTGACCGCCTGCACACTGAGATTTTGCCCGATGTAAGCCGTTCCATGATTCATTCTGTAGTCAGGAGTAACCGATCAATATTGGAGACTCAGAGTGCAGCAGAAAAGATCAGGCGCTTCAGCAATGTTGCCGATCTGGGACAATACAGGCTTTACAATCTGGAAAATGAGGGAACCAACAATGCTTCTGAGGATGTAGATGCATTCTGGGGGTTGACCAAGCATCGCCTGGCCAAATTCAAGGGGCTGAACCGCAGCACAGTTTATCTTCACCTGAAGGAATGTGAGTTCCGTTACAACAACAGGAATGAGGATATCTATGAAACGCTGCTGGAATTGTTGAAGACACAACCACTAAGCCTGTCGTAGGAAAAGAAAAAATTCGGGGAGGAAGCGCTGCCAGCCTTTAAGAGAGGGCCGGTCAGCGACGTGCGCACATGTGGAATGCTAATCAATTCTCCTTTTAAACTGTTATTTAGATGTACATTTTTATTTAAATCTGGTTTAACCCGGATTTAGATTTTGGTTGATGAGCGCGCAGGCGGTACTCTTACCGCTTGCCTTTATTGTTTTTTTTAATATGACTTTATCAAGATAAAAAGAAAGGGTTTCTATAACATTATTTTGACAATATGTTGAAACTTAACTTAGACAAGTAGCTTCCTGAAACCCTCTGTATTAGTCCGTTATTACAATTTCATGACAAAATACACCCTAGATAACATGAAAATTGTATGTGGGGTTTAACATTTTATTAAGTATCTTGCCGACCTATTAAATAATAATAAAGTAACATTACAACAACAGAAATCTAAGCCAAAATCAATTGTCGATGAAAGAAGCCGCTGAGACGGATATGTATTGTGCATACAACCCAACATTATGACTACATAATCACGTAAGGTGCTTGCTGAACAAAAACTAGTAAACTGAATTTTGGTGCCCGGATATATTGCATGGCAACGTGTAGTATACGGTTAATTTTATTGGTTTTGCTTGAAGATGATCTAACAAAGTCGGTTTTATTATTATTTGGTTACACAGAATTAGGGATCGCTTGTATTCTATTTAAACAGCATTGACAGTAACGGGGGAGAACGTGAGACGTTAAAATGAACAAGGGAATTGCCTGCTTGCTTATGAATTTGTACTGCTTTGTTATGCGCCGTAGATGGCGTGGGAAATGGTTTTTGCTTTTTATGAATTGAAAATTGCTTATGAGGAATACTGATATAATTGTTAACAAGTTCATTTTATCAAATCAATTATCTTTTATGAAGAAAGGATTACTCCTATGGCTGTTCGTGGCCATGAGCGTGTTACACACGTTCGCACAAACACGAACAATTACGGGAAAGGTAACTGATACCAAAGACGGGTCTCCCTTACCTGGAGTGTCAGTTATAGTGAAGGGTACTACTAAAGGTACTGTAACAGGTGCTGATGGTAGTTATAAAATTGACGCCAGTGCAAATGATGCGCTGATATTCTCCTTCATAGGATACGTTAACCAGGAAAAAGCCGTAGGCGGTGCAGCAAACATTTCTGTTGCCCTGGGTACTGATAATAAACAATTGAACGAGGTTGTGGTAACCGCACTGGGTATCACGAAAGAAAAGAAAGCACTGGGTTATAGCGTGCAGAAGATCGGTTCTGATGAATTGATCAACTCTAATGAGCACAACGTTATCCAGGCCCTGGCTTCCAAAGCTGCAGGTGTGCAGGTAATTGGTTCCGGTGGTACTCCAGGTGCTTCTACTAAGATCATCATCCGTGGTAACGCTACCTTTACCGGAGAAAACCAACCACTGATCGTTGTGGATGGTGTGCCTGTTGATAACAGCACCAATTCTACATCTGCAAGAAACTACCCTTACAACTCTAACCTGCAGGGGGTAAATAACTCAAACCGTGCGTTGGATATCAACCCTGATGATATCGCTTCCGTAACAGTATTGAAAGGCCCTGCTGCTGCTGCCCTGTATGGTGCAAGCGCTGCTTCCGGTGCTATCATCTATACTACCAAAAGAGGTCGTGCAGGTGCAACCAGAGTAGCTTACAGCTTCAATGCCGGTTTCGATAAAGTAAGCAAACTGCCTGAAGAGCAGCATATTTATAGCCAGGGTGCTCCTGGTGCTACTCCAGTATACGATCCAGGTGGATTGGCTACCAGTACTCCATATAGCTGGGGTCCTGCTATCAGCTCTGTTAGCGGTGCCAAAGTATACGATAACACTAAAGAATTCTTCCAGACTGGTACCAACTTCACACACGATGTATCTGTGACCGGCGGTAACGATAACACTACTTTCCGTCTGTCTCTGAACCGTGTAGACCAGAAAGGTGTAGTGCCTACCACTGATCTGCAGAGAACAAGCGTTCGTATCAATGCGGACTCTAAAATCACTGACAGGTTGACAATGGGTGTTTCTGCATCTTATGTACTGACTGAAGGTACTAAAGCACAGAATGGTTCTAACACTACCGGTGTAATGCTGCCGCTGATGAGAGCCCCAGCATCCTGGAACCTGGCTGATTACCAGAATGAAGATGGTTCCAGCAAGAACTATTACCTCTTCTACGACAACCCATACTGGAGCTTGTACAACAACCCTTATAGAGATAAAACTGACCGCTTCTACGGTAACGTGAATACATCATTCAAAATCACTGACTGGTTGTCACTGAATAACCGTACCGGTGTGGATATGTACACTCAGTTCAGCAAACAGGTGTTCGCAATCGGATCAAACGCTGTGAGCGACTACCTGGGTCAGATCGAAGAAAATACTTACACCAACAGAAACATCTACTCAGATCTGATCCTGTCTGGTCATAAGAATTTCAATGATAAGTTCGATGTAATCGCTAACCTGGGTGGTAACCTGAACCAGGAAACAGGTCAGAACGATTATGCTAAGGGTACACAGCTGTCTATTCCTAATTATTATAACCTGAATAACGCTTCTACCCTGTACGCTGATAACTCTTCTTTTATCAAGAGAACGTCTGCGCTGTACTATGATCTGGAATTTGCTTACAAAAACCAGTTCTTCCTGACTACTACAGGTCGTAACGAGTGGTCTTCCACTTTTGGTAATTCTAAAAACAACTTCTTCTACCCTTCAGTAAGTGGTAGCTGGATATTCACTGAAATTGTACCTGCTAACAATGTAATCACATACGGTAAACTGCGTGCTGCTATCGCAGCGGGTGGTAAGAGCCCAAGTGTTTATGCTGCTAACACATTATATACCAACCCTAACTTCGCCGACGGTTTTACCGATGGTAACTCCTTCCCTTTCAAAGGTCAGAACGGTATGAGCCTGAGCAGTGCGCTGGGTAACGTAAATCTGAAACCAGAAAGAAGCGTGGAAAAAGAAATAGGTTTGGATGTTAAATTATTCGGCCGTGTGAATTTGGAACTGACTTATTACGATAAGCAATCCAAAGACATCCTGGTAGCAAGACCAGTAGCTGGTTCTACCGGTTTCCAAAGCATCCTCGATAACGCTGGTAAAATGCAGAACAAAGGTGTGGAAGTGTTAGCATCTGCTGATGTGCTGAAGCTGAAAGACTTCACCTGGAATGTTCAGGTAAACTGGGCAATGAACAAAAACAAAGTGCTGGAACTGGCGAATGGTGTAGACGAGATCAGTGTTGAATCTGCATTTACTTCTATCGGTTCTTATGCTATCGTAGGTCAGGCTTATGGTGCACTGTATGGTTCTAAATGGGTACGTAACGATGCGGGTCAGCTCGTAATCGGTGCTAATGGATTACCTTCAATTGCTGCTGCAAGTGGTAACCTCGGAAATCCGTTCCCAGACTGGACTGGTGGTGCAAGAACTACCTTCACTTACAAAAACATTACCCTGTCTGCCCTGTTGGATGTAAGACATGGTGGTAAGATCTGGGATGGTACCCATGCGAGAATGAACAACCTGGGTAGAACTGAAGAATCTGCTGATCGTGAAAAAACCTATGTAATTCCAGGTGTGGTATTAGGTGCTGATGGTAAATACACTGAAAACACTAAAACAGTTACTGCACAGCAATACTACCGTATTTATAAAGGTGACGCAGCTGGTTCTGCAGTTGAAAACTCTGTTGAAAATGGATCATGGGTTCGTCTGCGTGAACTGAACCTGGGTTACAAATACATCCTCCCAGGCAATAGCCCAATTAAATCTGTAGAACTGACACTGACTGGTCGTAACCTGTGGTTACATACTGACTACAAAGGTGTAGATCCTGAAACAAGCTTAACTGGTGCTGGTTCTAACCTGACAGGTTTTGATTACTTCAACAACCCAGGTACTAAAACTTATGCAGTTGGCGTGAGAGTTGGATTCTAAGGTGTATTAAAAGGTATTATTGAAAATAATAACAACGACTAAGTCATGAAAAAAGTCTTTATATTTTTAGCATTACCGCTGTTATTCATGGCGGAAAGCTGCTCAAAGTTCACAGAAGGTTATGGTGAAAGCCCTAATAACCCAACTAAAGCGACTCCTCCACTGATCCTGTCAGCAGCAGAACTGGGTCTTTACAGTACCTACACTGGTACCCTGGCAAGAGTCTCTGCAACCCTGACCCAACAGACTGGTGGTGTACAGGCGCAGATGCTGGAAATCGATCAGTACCAGCTGCTGAATACAGCCAATACGAACGATTGGAACAACCTTTATAACAACATCGTTCAGCCTGCAAATGACCTGATCGAAAATTATGGAGCAACCAACGAACAGTATGCTGCTGTAATGAAAATTATGAAAGCAATGGCGCTGGGTATCGCTACCGATGTATGGGGCGATGTACCTGCTACTGAAGCTGGTCTGGGTAACATTACCGGTAACCTGACTCCTAAATTCGATACACAGGAATCTATCTATACTTACATTCAGACACTGCTGAGCGAAGCAGTTACTACCCTGAGTGCTACTGGTGGTACTAACAACTACACCATTGGTTCTGACGACTTCATCTTTAATGGTGATCTGACTAAATGGTTAAATACCGCTCACATCCTGCAGGCTCGTTTCGCTAACCGTCTGAGCAAAGGTGATGCTACCGGTTCTGCAACTACAGCACTGGGCTACCTCGCAAACGTAACGGATGCTGGTGATGCTATGGCTAACTACGGTATAGTAACCGCTGAACTCAACCAGTGGAATGCTTTCAAAGTAGACAGAGCTAACTACCTCAAAGTGGGTAAATACCTGGTTGATTTATTGCAGACTAACAACGACCCCCGCTTACCATACTATGCAGCAAAAACAGCTGCTGGTACTTATGTAGGTGCTGCTCCTTCTTCTGAAAATACTTCAGCTTCTGAAGTTGGTGATTACATCGCTGGCGAAGGTGCTTCCATTCCTTTGGTTACTTATTCTGAAGCGCTGTTCATCAAAGCTGATGCTAACTTCCGTCTCGGTAACCTGGCTGAAGCAGCTACTTACTACAACCAGGCTGTAATTAAAGCTGTAACCCAGGTAACTGGTTCAGCTCCTGATGCTACCTTCATCGCTGCTTTTGCTTCTGCTACTGCTGCGACTATCACAGAAGAGCAGATCGCTACTCAGAAATACATCGCGCTGTTCACACAGATCGAAACATGGGCTGAATGGCGCAGAACTGGTTACCCAACCCTGACTCCAAATGCAGACAACGTAACCGGTACTAACGCAATTCCAAGAAGACTGCCTACTGAAAATAACGAACTGCTTTACAACAAAGCAAACGCTATTAACGTAACAGATATCTTCGCGAAAGTATGGTGGGATAACCTGTAATCCTTTCAATTCTTCATATCAAAAAGGGCGTGTATCTCTGATACGCGCCCTTTTTTTTATTGCAATTTCTCCTCCGAATTTTTTATATTAGTACAGACTAATAATCAAAACTCAAAATAGCTAAGAACCAAAATCTAAATACAATTTTTAAAACCAGGAATACCTATTTGTAGCCATCATTGTGCCCTTGTGGCGTGCAGCTCCCTCATGCATGCATGTAGCATAACCCACTTTGATTAAAAATTAATCCCTCATGAAAACATCTGTGCTCCTATGGCTATTGCTAGCCATCAGCGTGGTATCCACGCATGCTCAAACCCGTACCGTCAAAGGAAAAGTAACCGATGCCCACGACGGCCAGCCTATTCCCCTCGCCACCGTTAGAGTAGCAGGAACAAACAAAGGAACTACCACCGATCAGCAAGGTAATTTCTCTATCAGTGTCGAAGCAGGACAATCCCTGCAGGTATCGTCTGTCGGCTATTCACCCGTATCAATCGCCGTGACCGGACAGGCAAATGTATCCATAACATTGGGGACGGACCAAAACGTATTAAACGAATACATCGCCACGGGTTACACCAATACAAACAGACGAACCCGAACAAGCGCTGTTGGTGAAGTCACTGCCGAAGACCTGGAGAACAAAAACTATGTAGACATTAATCAGGCATTACAGGGCCAGACACCCGGTGTATTCATTGGTGGTAACTCAGGTATGCCCGGCGCCATTCAAACGGTCAGGATCAGGGGTATAGGCTCCATTAGTGCCGGTTCCTCTCCCCTCTATGTTGTGGATGGTGTAATCATCGATGGCAGAGACCTGAATTCTGCCGGTTCAATAGGTGTGCAAAGCAACGACCTGCTGGCGAACCTGAACCCCAACGATGTAGAAACCATCACCGTGCTGAAAGATGCCTCCGCTACCGCCCTCTATGGTTCCAGGGGTGCCAACGGCGTAATTGTGATCACTACCAAAAAAGGTAAATCAGGTGTCTCTACATTCGGCATCAATGCACAATATGGTAAAACCGAAATGACCAGGGGCCATGCCGCACTAATGACACCTGCCGAAGCCCTGCACTACGACAGAGATCTGCTGGCCATCAATGGTACATCTCAGGCAGATATAGATGCCCAGTTTCCCATGTCGCTTCTTGACAATGCCTTTGACTGGAGCAAAGCCGGCTGGCGAAGAGGTACTAACCAGGTAATTGGTGTCACCGGTTCCGGCGGTACTGAAAAAGCGAAATACTATGCCTCCGGTGGATATGAAAAAGTAGACGGACCCATGATCGGCACTGGTATGAAACGCTACTCCGTCATGTCCAACATCACTTCAAAAGTGAATAACCAGATTGACCTGGCACTGAACCTGAATCTTTCTTATACCGACTATAATTCGGCAGGTGGTGGAAATTTCTATTCCAGCCCTATTTTAGGCGCTTATTTTGTCTCTCCCTTCCAGAGTCCTTACAAGCCAGACGGAAGCATGTATACGGGCAATGAAACAGCGTTTAAAGCAGCTTCCAAGAACAACTTCCTCTACTCCTATTCCCGCAATACGAATAAGCTGAATAATTTCAGGGGCCTGGGTGGCCTGACGGTCTCCTATACATTTACTGACTGGCTCAAAATATCTGAAAAGGTAAATATGGACCTGGTATATGGATACGCACATCTGTTTACAGATCCTACTACCCACGATGGCTATAATAGCGCAGAACCTTTGAAGAGCGGTGATATCTTTAACCAGTTGGTGCGCAATACAACGCTTACCAATCAGCTCTCCGCTTCAGGCACTATCCCGATTGCAACAGATCATACCCTCAATTACATCGCGCTGATGGAATACGACCGCTTTTCCAATACCAGCTTTGGTGCAGAAGGTATCGGTCTTGTATCCGGCAAACTCAAGGTACTGGATGTTACCTCTACACCGCAGGATGTGAATGGTAACGGTACTGATTATACTTTTGTCTCTTACTTAGGCCAACTCAACTATAACTATAAAGGCCGGTATACACTCAATGCAACCTATCGCAACGATGGCTCTTCCCGTTTTGGTGTGAACAAACGTTTCGGTAATTTCTACTCTGTCGGTGCCTCATGGATCCTGATAGATGAACCTTTCCTTCAATCGCAGAAAGTGCTTTCTGATCTTCGCCTGCGTGGTAGCTATGGCCTCACAGGCAATGCAGACTTTGACAACTTTGTCGCTACTGCATTGTATGCATATAATACTTCTTACAATGGCGCGCCAGGCAATGCTCCCAGCACCATTGGCAACAAAGACCTGACCTGGGAAAAGAACAAAGCTGCTAACATAGGACTGGAAGCAGCTGTGCTGAATAACAGGCTTAAACTGACCTTTGATATTTACAAACGTATCACAAATGGTTTGTTGATGAATACACCTGTATCGTCCACCAGTGGCTTCACACAGCAGCAGGCAAATGTAGGCAGGGTTCAGAACAAAGGTATTGAAGCAATGCTCACCAGCACGAATGTAAAGTTCAATGGATTTGAATGGCAAACAGAACTCAACTTCTCCCTGAACAGGAATAAAATCCTTGAGTTGTATGGTGGTCAGGATATCACAGGTTCTATTTCAATTCAGCGTGTCGGTTACCATGTGACTAGTTGGTATATGGCCAGATGGGCAGGTGTTGACCCTGAAAATGGAAACCCGTTATGGCTCACTGCCGATAATAAAACAACCACCAGTCTGAATGCTGCAAACAAAGTAATAGCAGGCAATGCAGAGCCCCGGTACATTGGTTCACTGACCAACAGGTTCTCTTACAAAGGCATTGGATTATCATTCATGTTTTACGGCGTGACAGGCAACAAAGTACTGAACCAGACAAGAGTATTATCCGATGCAGATGGTGTATACTTTGGCTACAATTACAGCAGGCAGCAAGGGCAAAATTACTGGCGGCAGCCAGGCGATATTGCAGAGCGGCCCAAGCCTAAAAAAGGAGGTAACAACTCTGCAAATTCTGCTACTTCTACCAGGTTCCTGGAAGACGGTCAGTTCCTTCGTTTGAAAGATGTAACACTCTCCTATAACCTGCCTGCCCGGTGGCTCAGACATGCAAAAATTGCCAAAGCATATGTATTTGCTACCGGTACAAATTTGATTACATGGACAGGATATACCGGTTGGGATCCGGAGCAGGATATAGCGGCTAATGAAGCTTTCAGGTATCCTCCTTCAAAGACCGTAAGTCTGGGCTTAAATGTAAACTTCTAAACTGCTGAAACATGAGAAACACTATCATCTATATATTCCTTTTACTATCCTTTACTGCGTGCAATGATAAACTCACATTGTCACCTGCCGTACAGTTGCCTACTGAAGATGCACTTACTGATATTGCTGGTGTAAAAGCCGGTATTAGCGGTATGTATGCCGGAATGCGTTCTGTTAACTATTACGGGCGAAATTTTTTAGTGATACCTGAATTAGCTGCTGATAATGTATATTTATCTGCGACCAACAGTAATCGCTTTGGTTCTACATTTCGTATCACCTGGCTCACGTCTGACCCTGACATCACCAGTCTCTGGAATCAGGCATATGCTGTGATGCTGAGAGCCAATAATATCATCAACAGTATTCCTGCATTAACAGATGGAACAGAAGCGGAAAAGAATGATGCATTGGGGCAGGCATTATTTGTGAGGGCACTCACCCATTTTGATCTGCTGCGCATCTTTTCACAGCCTTATGCTATTGGTGGCGGCAGTGCGCCAGGCATTCCTGTCATGACTAAATTTGAAGTCGGTTCACCTGCCAGAAATACAGTGGAAGAAGTGTATACACAGATTATAAATGATCTTACACAAGCAAAATCACTATTGGGAACCGATGCCGGCAATCCATATAACGCCAATGCATATGCTGTTTCTGCATTACTCGCAAGAGTGTATCTTTACAAAGGTGATAATGCCAATGCTATAACGGAAGCCGCTGCCGTGATTAATTCCAATGAATATGCTATAGTCGCTGCAAAAGATTTACCTGAATTCTACAACACACCTGGTACAAGTGAAGATATCTTCACACTCATGGTATTGTCTACCGAATCATTAGGCTCTGACGATGTAGGTAGAATCTATCTGAAGCCTGGATATGGCGATATCCGGGTATCGCCTGATATAGTAAATGTATTTGATACAGCTGATGCACGCTATAAGGCCTATATCTTCCCATTCAGTGGCAGTCCGACTGAATATGAAAATGAAAAATTCTACGGCCAGGATGGTATCTCAGGATTGTATAGCCCTAAAATTTTACGCATCTCAGAACAATACCTGGTACGTGCAGAAGCGAATGCAAAACTGGGTAATTATGCGGCTGCTATTGAAGATATAAATGCCATTCGTGCAAATAGGAACCAGGCGGATCTTATCAATATTCCTGATGCAGATGTACTCGCAAATGTATTGTTAGAGAGAAGGAAAGAACTGATGTTCGAAGGGCATCGGTACTTCGATTTATTGAGGAACAAACAGGATATAGTCAGAACATTTTGTGACGATCCGCTAGAGTTAAATACTCCCGCTTGTACATATCCGGCTACATCGCCAACAGTAATAGCACCCATACCACAAAGGGAAATAGATGTAAACAAAAACATAAAACAAAACCAGGGCTATTAATACCCCCGCATTCTGGCCGCCGCCAAAAACAAAACGCTTTTGCCGTAGGCAAAAGCGTTTTGTTTTTGATATTAAATACCAGTTATTTTATCACTTCTTTCAACTTCGCTTCCAGCGCTTCACCTCTCAGCCCAATTCCTAAAATCTTTCCAGCCGGATCCAGCAACATATTCGTAGGAATAGAATTAATTCCATACAAAGGCACCACCGCAGACTCCCAGAATTTCAAATCACTCACATGTGTCCATGTCAAACCATCTTTCTGGATTGCCTCTACCCATGCTTCTTTCTTCTTATCTAAAGAAACACCCAGTACAGTAAAATTCTTATCCTTATAAGCATTAAATGCCTTCACCACGTTCGGATTTTCCATACGACATGGCTGGCACCAGCTTGCCCAGAAATCAACCAATACAAACTTGCCTTTGAAAGAACTCAGGCTCACCATCTTACCAGAAGGATCAGGCAAAGAAAAATCAGGTGCTTCCTGGCCTACCTGCAATGCAGTCATATTTGCATCTACTTCGCCCGCAGCCTGTTTCAGCATCTGGTCCAGTTTACTGGTCAATCCAACTACCAATGTGTTAGTTGGGAAATGCGCCTTTACTTCAGCAATTTCCTTTCCACTGTTCATTAAAGACTGTGGATTGATCATGCTCAGTGCAAACGCGGCAACAGCGGGATTTTTGGAAGTAGTAGCCGCATGCATTACAAAGTCGGTCACTTCTTTTTCTTTTGCTTCCAGCGCGCTGGATTTGGCCTGTACTATGCTATCACTGGCGCCGCTCTTTGCCAGGCTATCCAGTGCTATATTTTCTTCAGTCAGTGAACGACTCTTAGCGCTTACATCATTGAGCAGCTGTTGCAGCTCGGAAGAAGCTTCAGAGTTTTCAAATTTCACCAGTTCCAGGTTATTCAGATCACCAGTCACCGTCATGGTACCGGCATCCAGTGCCAGCAGAATGAAGTGCTGCTCATCCTGGCCAAAGCGAATACGATACAGCCCCTGCTCTGGCAGCATGCCTTTCAGGGTAAATTTACCACTGGCGTCTTTCAGCGTCACAGAATCCACTATTTTGAGGGTATCCATAGACAGTTCTTCCAGTATAACGGTACCTAAAGGTGCATTATCGATTTTACCATTGATCACAAAATTTCCTTTCTCGGTCTGCTGGTGACAACCCGCCAGTACAAAACCGAAGGCTATCGCCCATAATGCTAATTTCTTCATATAGATCAGTTGTTATTTAAGTTTTTCAGCCAGCAACTGGTTGGTCAGTTTCGGATCGGCTTTACCTTTAGATGCTTTCATGACTTCACCCACAAACAGGGCCATCAGGCCTTTCTTCCCTTTGCGGAATTCTGCCACCTTATCAGGGTATTTACTTAATACCTCATCAATGATGGGGGAAATATTATCTGCATTATTATCCTGCAACAGGTTGAGACGGGTAGCGATATCCAGCGGTGCCGTAGCCGGTTCCTGCAGCAGTTCCGGGAAGATGCGGGAGGAGGCGATGGAGAAGTTCACTTTACCATCTTCCACCAACTGAATGAGTGCAGCAAGTGCCCCGGCAGGCAGTGGAAAGGCCGTCATATCAATACCCTTATCATTGAGGGTAGATTTCACTGGGCCTAGCAGCCAGTTAGCCACGGCTTTATGCCTGGGGATCAGGTTTACTACCTGTTCAAAGTAGTCAGCAGTGGCTTTGTCATCGCAGATTACTCTGGCATCATAGTCTGAGAGTCCGTATTGGTGCACATACTTCTCTACCAGTGCTTCCGGAAGTGCAGGCAGTGATGCACGGATGCCTTCCAGGAATTCGTCGGAGAAAGAAAATGGCGCCAGGTCCGGCTCAGGGAAGTAGCGGTAATCGTTTGCCTCTTCCTTGGAGCGTAGCGAGAACGAAGTACCATTGCCAGCATCAAAGCTGCGGGTTTCCTGTACGATCGTGCCCCCGGTTTCTACCAGGGTAATCTGGCGTTTTATTTCACCCTCTACCGCGCGTTTTACGTTGCGGATAGAGTTCAGGTTCTTTACTTCTACTTTGGTGCCGAGTCTGGTCTCACCTTTCAAGCGGATGGAGATGTTGGCATCACAGCGCATGCTACCTTCTTCCATGTTACCATCGCACACATCTACCCAGCGTACCAGGCGGCGGAGTACGGTGAGGAATGCATATACCTCATCGCTGCTATGCAGGTCCGGTTCTGTCACAATTTCCAGCAGGGGTACGCCTGCACGGTTATAATCCACCATGGTAAAGGCAGGATCCTGATCGTGCATAGATTTGCCGGCGTCTTCCTCCATGTGAATGCGGTTCAGCTTTATAGCTCTTTCACCATCGGGGGTAGGAATCACTACCCGGCCACCTACACAGATAGGGGCAGTATGCTGGGATACCTGGTAGCCCTTTGGCAGGTCAGGATAAAAATAGTTCTTACGGGCAAAGTAGTTCTCCTTTTCGATACGGCATTCGCAGGCCAGACCCAGCCTGATGGCGTATTCCACTGCCCTCTTGTTCAGTTTGGGCAGGGTACCCGGGTGGCCCAGGGTAATAGGGCTGATATGCGTATTGGGAGCGCCTCCGAAAGCAGCACTGTCACCACAGAATAGTTTGCTCTCTGTTTGCAGTTGGGCATGTACTTCCAGGCCTATCACTACCTCATATTTGTCAAAATCAATGCTTGCGCTCATATTATTGTTATGCTGTGAACGCAAATATAGAAAATGACGGGTAGAAAGGGGAATGTTTACCCTTTTGAAACGGAATATTGAATTTTAACAAAATTTTATTAAACTTGCATTAGCAACTGTTTAATCTGTATTTCCACTTTTTTAAACCACTTGCCATACCATTTGGCCTATATTTTTTCTGACGCCATCAGCATTTAACCTTTTTTCCTGTTTAAAGCGGTAATTAGCCACTGTGTAGCGATTTTCGAAGTTGGGATTTACCATTTAACCACTATTTATCCCTATTCTTTAAAAATATGGGTTGTGCCTTTTTAGTAACTTTCAATCATGAGTATTGAAAACACTTATCAGGCACAGCAGGTCTTTTTTGCCTCCGGTGCTACTCTCCCCTACGCTTACCGGCGGAAACAGCTGAAATTGCTGAAAAAGGCCGTAAAGCGCTATGAGCGCCGTATTCTGACCGCCTTGCATGCCGATTTACACAAACCGCCAATGGAAGCCTTCGGCGGCGAAATAGGACTGGTGTATGGTGAAATCAAATACTGCTTAACACACCTGAAGCGCTGGATGCGCCCGGAGCCTGTGAGCAGTCCCTTCATGCTCTACCCTTCCAAAAGCAAAATTCATCGCGCTCCACTGGGCCAGACCCTCATTATCGGCCCCTGGAATTATCCTTTCAGTCTTATCTTCACCCCACTCATTGGTGCCATTGCCGGTGGTAACTGCGCCATCCTGAAACCTTCAGAACTGGCCCCCAATACGGCTGCTGTGATCTCCGGCCTGGTACAGGAAACCTTCGCCCCTGCCTATATCACCGTTGTAGAAGGAGAAGGTAGTGAAGTCATTCCGGCATTGATGCAGCACCGGTTCGACCATGTATTTTTCACCGGCAGTACGAATGTGGGCAGGAAAGTGCTGGAAATGGCAGCCCCTCATCTCACTCCTGTCACACTGGAACTGGGTGGCAAATCTCCCTGTGTCGTAGACGACAAGGTAGATATCCTGGTAGCCGCCAAAAGAATCATCTGGGGCAAATGCTTCAATGCTGGTCAAACCTGCATCGCACCCGATTATGTACTGGTACATGCTAAAGTAAAAGAACAGCTCATCGCTGCCATGAAAAAGGCGATCACCAGCTACTATGGCAACAATCCAGCTACCAGTAATCATTATGCCCGCATCATCAACAAAAAGCGATTCGATACCCTCAATAGTTATCTTTCAAAAGGTACAATTCTGCATGGTGGAGATACAGATCCTTCCACCTTATATATTGGCCCTACCCTCATGGAGAATGTAGCAATCGACGATGAAATATTCGGTCCCATTCTGCCTATTATAACCTACGAGCATCTGGGCGACGCCATTCAGTATATCAGGCAGTACCCTGCTCCGCTCTCACTGTATGTGTTTACAAAGAGAAGTAGTACGGAAAAGGCGCTTATAGAACAACTGAGATTTGGTGGTGGTTGTGTGAACAATGTATTGGGGCATTACACCAACGTAGAACTGCCCTTTGGTGGAGTGGGATACAGCGGTATGGGACAGTACCATGGCAAATATAACTTCCTGACTTTTACCCATGCCAAAGCCGTGATGAAAACCGGCACCTGGCTGGATGTAAAATTGAAATACCCCCCTTATCGCGGGCTGGGACTCCTGAAAAGACTCATGAAATAAAATGTAAAAAGAGGTTGCCTCCGCTCATGGAGACATCCTCTTTTTACTAAAGGCGGAACAATATGCTTGCCCTATAAATCCGCTTTATGCAATCTCTTTGGTACTTTCACCTGTAAGGTCTGTGATTTTCCATCTCTCTTCACCTGTACATCCACAGTACCCTTATTCTTGTTTTCCCTGTAAGCATTGGTCACATCGCGGGTAGAGCTGATGCTGGTTCCGGCCAGGGAGGTGATGATATCTTTCGGTTTGAAACCTGCCTTTTCAGCAGCGGAACCTGGGGCTACAGCCAGTACCACAGCACCATTTCCATCTTCAGTGTCCTGTACAGACAGACCCAGTTTCACATCATTTTCACGACGGTCTTCCCAGCTGAAACTGCGTGGAGCACGACGATCGTCGTCACCATCATCTTCACGGAAGTCAAAACGGCCACCACCATCTGGCGGCATCATACGGAAGAAATTTTCCGGACCATCATTGTTATCACGACCACGGTTGAAACCGAATTCAGGTTGCTTTCTTTCGTCCAGCGTCACGGTAGCAGTGTTTTCCTTCTTATCACGCAGGTAGGTCACCGTCACTTTATCTCCTGGTTCGTGAGCGCCAATTTTCTCAAACAGATCTTTTGGCTCTTCGATCTTATCTGCATCTATCTTTGTGATCACATCTCCTGCTTTCAAACCAGCTTTAGCAGCCGGACTTTCTTTGGATACTTCTTTTACAGTGGCGCCTGCAGCTTCTTTCTTTTCAGTCAGCACACCCAGCAGCGCTCTGCCTGGACGAATATTGTCGGGGGCTTCGTTGAAGAACTGCAATCCACCACTATGTGGTTGAAAGTTAAAATTGTTACCGTCCATCGGGCGAATCTTGCGACGGTATACAGAGATGTCTCCATCCTTGTAGGATTCCAGCTTTTCGCCATCCACCAGCACATTTCCATCCTTGATTTCAACCGTTACTTTTCCGTCCTTATTGTTGTTTCTTTTGATAATGATTTCGTCGTACTCGCCGAGTTTATCGCCCTTGGGTGCTGGCTCCTGCGCATAGGCCATGCTAAAGGCAAGACAGGTAAAACCCGCAAAAACGAATTTTTGGAAGAGCTTTTTCATATGTATATGTTTTACAGGGACAAATTTAGAGGGGGGAGGTATAAAGGAAAAGTTAAAATCGACAAGGGGGAAATGAAAAGCGCCCTCCAATTGGAGGGCGCTATAGAGAGCTATTTAGAGTATTTCTTTAACGGCTTTGATCACCTGGTCCAGCTTGTCAGTTTCCTGACCACCGGCCGATGCAAAGGATTTCTGACCTCCGCCACCACCTTTGATGAGGCCGGAAATTTTTTCCTTGATAATTTTAGGTGCTTCCAGTCCTCTGTCTGCTACTAAATTATCAGCGATCATCACAGCTACGTTTGCTTTACCACCTATATTGGCAGCGAAGACGAATACATAGTCAGCCAGTTCGGTTTTCAGTTGGAAACACAGCTGCTTCAGGGCGTCGGCGCTGTTCACACTCACTACGCTGCCAATGAAGTTGATGCCGTTTACTTTCTCTGCTTTTTCCAGCAGACCGGTAGCGAGTTGCTTTACTTTCTCCTGTTCCAGTACTTCCAGTTGCTTTTCCAGGCCAGCTTTGTCAGCGATCAGGGTTTCTACAGCTTTTACTGGTTCTTTTGGATTTTTCAGGGCTGTTTTTACTTCTTTCAGCTGTTGCAGTTGCTCATTTACATAAGCCAGTGCATGAGCGCCGGTTACACCTTCTATACGGCGTACACCTGCAGCTACAGCGCCTTCAGAGAGGAATTTGAAGAGGCCCAGTTCCCCGGTGCTACCAATGTGGGTACCACCACAGAACTCTACAGAGTAGTTCGGATCCATGATCACCACGCGCACAATATCCCCGTATTTTTCGCCGAACAGGGCCATAGCGCCCAGTTGCATAGCTTCCTCTTTAGGCAGTTCCTGTATTACAACAGGAATGTTAGCACGGATCTTTTCGTTCACGATATCTTCAATCCGGGCCAGTTCTTCGTCAGTCACTTTTGCAAAGTGAGAGAAGTCGAAGCGGAGGGCTTCAGGGTTTACCAGGGAGCCTTTCTGTGCTACATGTGTACCCAGTACCTGGCGCAGGGCAGCGTGCAGCAGGTGGGTAGCAGAGTGGTTCAGCGTGGTCTGCTGGCGTTTATCTTTATTGATAGTCGCGGTGACAGTGGTATTGATCGTTGCAGGCAGCTTGTCAGTAAAGTGAACGATCAGGTCGTTTTCTTTTTTGGTATCGGTTACGCTGATCTTTTCACCATTGAAATCCAGGGTACCGGTATCACCTACCTGGCCGCCACTTTCAGCGTAGAAAGGGGTTTGGCTCAGTACCAGCTGGTATTGTTCCTTGCCTTTGGCTTTGATTTTACGGTATTTGGTCACTTTGGTCTGGGTGGTATCCAGGGAGTAGCCTACAAAGGTGGTGCCGCTGTCTTCGAGAATGGTCCAGTCGCCCATATCCAGTTCGGTAGCGGCGCGGGAACGATCTTTTTGTTCTTTCATGGCAGCTTCGAAACCTTTTTCATCCACGCTGAAGCCATTTTCGGTAGCAATCAGGTTGGTCAGGTCGAATGGGAAACCATAAGTATCCAACAGTTCGAAAGCAGTCTTACCATCGATAGATTTGGTTGCATTATTTGCCGCTATGATGTCTTCAATACGGCGGATACCGCTATCCAGGGTGCGGAGGAAGTTATTTTCTTCTTCGAAAATCACTTTTTTCACAAAGTCCACCTGCTTTTGCAGCTCAGGGAATACGGTTTCAAACTGCTGAGCCAGTACGGGTACCAGTTCGTGCAGCAATGGTTTTTTATAATCCAGGTAAGTGAAGTAATATCTTACTGCTCTGCGCAGAATGCGGCGTATTACATAACCAGCGCCTGTATTGGATGGCAGCTGATCGTCAGCAATTGTAAAGCTGATAGCACGAATATGGTCTGCCAGCACACGGAATGTCACATCTTTTTTGCTGTCGGTAGCATCATATCTAGCACCAGTCAGTTTTTCGATATAACCAATAGTGCCGGAGAATACGTCAGTATCGTAGTTGGAAAATTTACCCTGGATCACCCGTACCAGGCGCTCAAAGCCCATCCCTGTGTCCACGTGCTTAGCTGGCAGTGGCTCCAGGCTCTTGTCTTTCAGGCGGTTGAACTGCATAAATACGTTGTTCCATATCTCAATCACCTGTGGATTATCTTTGTTCACGAGGCTGGCGCCATCCACCAGTTTCCGCTCTTCGTCAGGGCGGCAGTCTACGTGAATTTCAGAACAGGGGCCACAGGGACCGGTATCACCCATTTCCCAGAAGTTATCTTTTTTGTTACCCAGCAGGATACGGTCTTCTGCAACATGTTTTTTCCAGAAGTCGTAAGCTTCCTGGTCTTTTTCCAGGTTTTCTTTCTTATCTCCTTCAAATACAGTTACATACAAACGGTCTTTTGGCAGTTTGTACACTTCTGTAAGCAGTTCCCAGCTCCATGCAATCGCTTCTTCCTTAAAGTAGTCACCAAAACTCCAGTTACCCAACATCTCGAACATGGTATGGTGGTAGGTATCGATGCCCACTTCTTCCAGGTCGTTGTGTTTTCCGCTTACGCGCAGGCACTTTTGCGTATCCGCGACCCTCGTCCAGGCAGGGGTTTGGTTACCCAGGAAGTAGTCTTTGAACTGGTTCATACCTGCGTTGGTAAACAGCAGGGTGGGGTCGTTCTTAACCACGATAGGAGCGGATGGCACTACATGGTGCCCTTTGGATTTAAAAAACTCCAGGAATTGCCGGCGAATCTCGGAAGCAGTCATAAGTATTTGAAAAAATTAGTATGTATTATAATTTTGTGTCACCTAAATGGCTTTAATTTGTATTTTAAGCCAACTAGTGGTGTTTAGAAAATTGACACTCAAAAGATTGCCCTTTTAGTCTAATTCCCTTAGGTTTGCACACCCTGTCGCACGAGCGAAAGGAGTGCAAAAATATTGAAAAAGTCAGAATGGCGAAGAATTACTGAAAAGCCGCACCCAACTTCATCCTCATTGTCTGAATAGCTCCCAAGAAATTACTACTGCTGTTAAAGCATAAGCCCGGCACATGAAGAAGGTAAAATACTTTTATAATACACAGACGCTCAAGTACGAAAAACTCGTAATATCCCTGCGCGTCAAGGTATTACGTATCCTTGGATTTGTTTCAGCCACCATTGTCACAGGATTTATTTTTCTGTCCATATCTTATAGAGTCTTGGATTCCCCCAAGGAGAAAAACCTGCGCCGTGACCTGGAAGTGATGAACGAGAAATACGAAGAAATGCAAGGCCGCATGAAGGAAGTAAAATCCCAGCTGGCCGAACTGGAACACCGTGATAATGAGATCTATCGTGTCATATTCGAAGCCTCCCCTATCCCCGATAGTACCAGGGCCGGCAATATGGCCAAGGAAGAAGAGCTCACCCAGATGGCTTCTTTCTCCAGCAGCGAAATCATTGCCAGCACCGGGTCTTTACTGCAGGAATTAGTGCATCGCATTGGTATTCAGGCTAAATCGTACGAAAAGATCGATGACCTGGTAAAGAATAAACAAAAAATGCTCGCTTCTATTCCGGCCATCCAGCCAGTTTCCAACAAAGACCTGAAGCGTATTGCCTCCGGTTTTGGATATAGAATCGATCCCATTTACAAAACTGTAAAGTACCACTCCGGGCTTGACTTTGCAGCGCCTGCCGGTACCCCCATCTACGCCACCGGCGATGGCGTGGTCGAAGAAGCCAGCATGAGCGATGTAGGATATGGTAACCATGTGGTAGTGAACCATGGCTATGGGTACAAAACCCGCTATGGTCACATGCTTAGGATAAAAGTAAAAGCAGGTACTGCCGTAAAACGAGGCGATGTACTTGGTTGGGTAGGAAGCACAGGTAAGTCTACAGGCCCTCACTGCCACTACGAAGTGGAAAAGAACGGGGAAAAAGTAGACCCCGTTTACTTCTTCTTCAACGACCTTTCTCCGGAAGAGTTTGATAGAATGCTGAAAATAGCAAGGTCCGGCAACCAATCATTTGACTAATCCGTCATTGACTCATTTTTGATGTTAAAGCCGGCCGCAGGGACATCTTACCGTCATTGATTACTGATGCCGTAGGTATCAGTAATCAATGACGGTAATTTTTTGAGTCAATACCAAAAGGAGAAAATTCAAACTCCCCCGGAATTTTGTAATTTGGTATTTATATAATGGATATGATGCAACAGCTGGATCTATTTTCTAACCTGGAGCCTAAAAAACCAGACCCTGCGCCCCCAATTCCTGAAAAGGAACCGGAGCCGCAGCAGAAACCAGTTGTGGAGCGACCTAAGATGGCAGAGATTAATGATTTACCAAACATACCCAGCAGGATCCAGGTACAGTTGCCTCCTGATATACCACCCCCAGTGGCGGTATCCAGTCAGTCTGTGACTGCCTCTCAGCCCCCCCAGAAAAAACGGGGCCGCAAATCGCTGAAAGAAGTGTCTGACGACCCGGACCTGATCAAAACACTGGAAACAGTCCCGCTTGATAAACAATATTATTCCATCAGCGAAGTAGCGACGATGTTCAAAGTCAACACCTCGCTGATCCGCTATTGGGAAAACGAATTCGATATACTCCAACCCAAAAAGAATAGAAAAGGCGATCGCTTGTTCCGCCAGGAAGATATCCAACACCTGAAACTGATCTACCACCTCTTGCGTGAGCGTAAGTACACTATTGAAGGTGCTAAGCAAAAGTTAAAAGAAGATCGTAAATTGGCAGCCCGTAATTTTGAAATGGTACAGGCTTTGCTGAAGGTAAAGGGATTTTTAACTGAACTGAAGGAACAATTATAAAAAAAAGTTATGCGATTGAAATTATTACTCATGGGGGCATGTCTCCTGGCCGCCACCACATTATCTTATGCACAATCCACAGCATCTAACGGAAGAAAGGTTCTGAAAGGCAAGATTGAAATGAAAACATTGATGAACGATAGTTCGTTTGCATGGTTCTATGCCGGTGTAAACAAGTATCAGCCCAATGATAACATGCTGAATTATATCAAAGACAATCGTGGTAAATTCAATGTGGTAGCGGTAGTAGGTACCTGGGACGATGATAGCCGCCGCCTGTTGCCTGCCCTTTACAAAATTATGATCCTGGCCGGTAGTCCCGATGAACAAATCATCACTTATGGTGCTGACGAAAAGCTGCAAACAGGTGCCGCGGTAGGCTACCAGGCAAAGAAACTGCCTACCTTTATCGTGGTTCGTGAAGGCAAAGAAATCGGTCGCATCTCCGGAGACCTGGAAGATACACTCGAAGGCGATATCGCTAAAATCCTGCTGAAAGCAAACAGAAAAGATAAAGATTGATATAAAAGAAACTGACAAAAAAGCCGTCTCAGCATCCTGAGACGGCTTTTTTTATGCACAGTGGATAACTTATTTCTCGTGTATCTCCACCGTCGTGCTGGATAATTTCACACCCTGGCTTTCCAATATATTGATAATTCCAAGGTTCACCTCACTGCGCAACTGGTTGTAAGGAATACTCTCAATTACATTGGTGAGGAAAATAATCTGAATCACATAAGTAGTGCTGGTAAAGTCGTGAAGGTTCACAATGAAGCCATCCGCAACTTTTTCATTCCTTTCCAGCAGGTTTCTGATGTCCTGCAATACCTGCAGCAGGTTCTCTGCCTGGGTATCGCCCGCTACTTCCAGGCGTAATGCCACTCTTTGTTGGGTACGCAGCGAAATGTTATCAAGAATACTATCCACCATTTTCTTGTTGGGCACTGTCACGAAAGTCTTGTCCTGTGTGCGGATACGTGTACTGCGCAGCCCAATCTTTTCTACAGCGCCCTGGTAAGCATCTACCTTCACCGTGTCTCCCACGCGGAAAGGCTTATCAAAGAAGATGATGAAAGAACAGATCAGGTTCTCAATACTTTCCTTGGCAGCGAGAGCAAGGGCCGCAGCACCGATACCAAGACCCGCAATGATTTTATTGACCAGCACCGCCCCAAACAAAATCCTGATAAAGGCGACGGCGCCGAAAATAAAGACAATAGCTTTGAAGAAATCCCTGAAGAAGACAATGAACTGGTTGTCCGTCTTGTCCTGCAGCAAATCGGCACTCTTACTGATCATTAGCGATATGAAGTCGATCACGCGAAGAATGATCCAGATGATAGACACTGTGAGCGCAAGCTCCAGCAGTGTGTTCAACACTCCCTTCAAACTAAACCCATTGTAAACCATGACGTTTAGTTCCGGAGGAAAATTCAGGTGATCGATCGTAAGCATGAAGGCAACCAGCAGGAAGAAGTATTCCAATGGTCGCAACAGCAGGTGAGAGAATTCATGCTGGCCAATATCAGGCGCCCACTTCCTGACTTCTTTGAAAAGAAGGCTGGCCAGCCATTGCGAAAGATACCGTTTGATCATCGAGACAAACAGCAGCACAATGGCCAGAATAAAATAATTCTGAATAGGGTTGCCCAGTATTACCTTGTCGAGTAAATTGTTCATATGGCGCGAAATTACAATATTAGTATATTCTTCGGCTACCCTTGTCAGTAATAGCGATTACACCCGGTTGCTTCCCTTTTTCGAAGCTGCCATACCTGGCCGCGATTCCCAATGCTTTCGCACCATTCAACGTAGCCCATTGCAGTATTTCGGCCAATGGAATTTCCGGAAAATGCGTACGTATTGCCTGTATCTCTTCCCAGATAGACAACTGATGATTGGAAGCCAGGCTATCTGTTCCCAGCGTAATGGTACACCCTTCACTGCGTAATAATGAAATATCCGGCAGCCGTTTTTCTATATACAAATTCGCCTGCGGACATAAGCACCAGTATGCATTTGGGGCATGTTGTTTTGTAAATACCACATCTTCTTTTGTGGAAAAAGTATTGTGTACCAGTACCACAGGCAGGTGCCTGAAATAGGGTAACCATGCCGGTAAGCTTGTACCTCCTGTGGGCACAAATGCACTTGCATCCATCCCAAAGTGCTGATAGAAGTCCATGAAAGCACCTGTTTTATCAATATACAATTGATTTTCGGCCGCTGTTTCCTGGTTATGAATGCTGATAGGGGTATTGTCCGGCAGCACAGAAAGCAGGGAAAAAAGCGCTTCACTCACAGAATATGGGGCATGTGGCACTACCGAGCAGGAATGCATATCACCATTCAGGCGCCTGAATTGTTCCAGCACAGAGAGGCTGTAATCCAGCCGGCTCTGAGCTGCCACTGGTACAAATCCCATCGTTTCCACAAAGGAGTGGTAGTAAACTGGTGACCCCTGTTTATGAGTAAGCGTCGCGGTGCCATTGCAAATATCACCCACCGCCGAAATGCCGCTTTCCCACATGAATTCCGCAGCCGTTTTCATAGCTGTGTCGTCCTGCTGCCCCCTTTTTTCCATCACCTGTGTCAGGAACGCCGGTAGCCCGGTACCTTCGGGAATCACCCCTTTCATATGTGACAATTCCAGGTGACAATGGGTATTTACAAACCCCGGACTGAGTATCCCCTCTACTTCCTGCACCCCCTCGCCGGCGAGTTCTGCTGGTACTATATCCACCACAGTCCCGTCTCCGGAGAGGATCAGGACCTTGTCTGCTGATAATATTTTCTGCCCGTCAAAGAGGGCTGTTCCTTTAAATTTTTGCTGTTGGGTCATAATTATCCTAAAGATGTTAATTTTGCCGGCAATTGATAAGTCGACAGACCATCGACCATTCAACAAAGATAACTATGATAGATAAACTAGAAGCGATCAAAGGCCGGTTTGAACAGGTCTCCCTTGCCCTTACCAACCCCGAAATAGTGAGCGACAACAAGCAGTTCAGCAAACTGAGCAAGGAGTACCGTCAGCTGGAAAAAATCGTGAAGGCATACGATACTTATACAAAGTTGCTCGACAGTATAGCCTTTAACAAGGAAGTGCTGGATAGTGGCGATGAAGAAATGAGGGAGCTGGCTAAGGAAGAAACCGAAGCACTGGCCAATCAGAAAATTGAGCAGGAGGAGATAATTCGCAACCTGCTGATCCCGAAAGATCCACAGGATGAAAAGAATGCAATTCTTGAAATCCGTGGTGGTACGGGTGGTGACGAGGCAAGCCTCTTCGCCGGCGACCTGCTGCGCATGTACCTCCGCTATTGTGAAACCAAGGGATGGAGTACCAATATTATGAGCGAAACCCCCGGTGCAGTGGGTGGATATAAAGAGGTGGTGGTAGAAGTAAACGGGGATGATGTATATGGTACCCTGAAGTTTGAATCAGGTGTACACCGTGTACAGCGCGTACCTGCTACAGAAACTTCCGGCCGTGTGCACACTTCTGCCGCTACAGTGGCAATTCTGCCTGAGGCGGAAGAAGTGGATGTGGATGTAAGAGAAGCAGATATTAAGATGGATACGTTCCGCTCATCCGGTGCGGGTGGGCAGCACGTAAACAAAACTGAGTCTGCCGTTCGTCTCACGCACATACCAACCGGTGTGGTGGTAGAATGCCAGGAAGGACGTAGCCAGCACTCAAACCGTGATATCGCTATGAAGATGTTGCGTACCCGTATCTATGAAGCAGCCGTACGTAAGCATGAAGAAGCGATTGCTTCACAGCGTAAGAGCCTTGTTTCTACCGGTGACCGTTCTGCAAAGATCAGGACTTACAATTACCCGCAGGGTCGTGTTACAGATCACCGTATCGGCATGACTGTATATAACCTGGATGCCTTTATGAGTGGCGATATCCAGGAAATGGTACAGGCGTTACAGTTTGCAGAAAATGTGGAAAAAATGAAAATGGGTAGCTAAGCTACAGGCAATAATGAATGTAAAACAAAAGGCAAAAGCCCTTTTGTTTTGCATTCGTCAGATATGAAGCATTAATATTACATTTGCTTTTTCATTAATACCTATATTCATGTTTGCCTTGATCTACTAAAATCTGGCAGCATATTTGTCTCGTATCTCTCAGTAATAAATAATCGTATACAATGAAAAGAATCAATCCTATCGTAGCAGTAGTATTGTCTGCCACCATGTTATTTAGCTGTAGCACATGGAATGGAATGAACAACACCCAAAAAGGCGCAGCCATCGGTGTAGGTGGTGGTGCAGCCACCGGTGCTGTAATCGGTAAAGCTGCAGGCAACACTGCCCTGGGCGCTATCATCGGTGCTGCCGTAGGTGGCGGAGCTGGTGTACTGATCGGTAAAAAAATGGATAAACAGGCACAGGAAATCAAAACAACCGTACCAAATGCTACCGTAGAACGTGTAGGTGAGGGTATCAATGTAACCTTCAACTCCGGCGTCCTCTTCGGATTTGATAAATCAGACCTGACAGCTACTGCCCAGCAAAATATTCAGCAGCTGGCTGCCGTTCTCAATAAATATCCTGATACCTATGTACGGGTAGAAGGTCACACCGATACCACTGGTACCGATGCTTACAACAATGCACTCTCTGAAAGACGTGCTACCGCTGTAGCAAACTACCTGAAAACACAGAATGTAGCTGCCAGCCGTATTCAAACATACTGGTATGGTTCCAAACAGCCAGTAGCACCTAATAACTCAGATGCTAACAGGGCTAAGAACCGTCGTGTGGAATTCGCTATCTATGCAAACGATAAGATGAAGCAGGATGCGCAGAAAGAATCAGGACAATAATAGGATTTCCTTCATACACATATATATGAAAAAGGCCGTATCGTTGGATACGGCCTTTTTAGTTGAATTACTTTTTCAACCACCACTTTCGTACAAATAAGAAAGCAATGACCCCACATAAAGCACCTATTGAATCAGCTACAACATCCATCATGTCGAAACTGCGGTCTACTGCCAGGTATTTCTGGATAAATTCAATAGCAAGACCATAAAATGCAGCGGTGAACCAGATCAGCGCCAGCGTAAGCGCAGAAATGTGTCCTTTACTCTTGTAGTAACCTATACACAGCAGCAGCACTGTACAACCAAACAATCCCAGGTGAACGATCTTGTCCATATGTATTTTCTCATAGAACGGATCTTTCGGGAGCTTACTTCCCGGAATAGTACACAAGTATAGCACCAGCAATATCCATAAGATAGCAGGCCAATAATATCTGATAATCCTCATTGCTGGCACGTCCGATTGTTTTTTTTGGTAATTATTAATAATCATAAAGGTATAAGGTTCAAAAGTCGTTCCCAACTTTTGAACCTTATACCTCCACATTTTTTTTAACCTTTTATTAATTATTGGACTTATTCGCCAACAAGTGCTTTATAGGCAGCTGCATCCAGCAGTCCGTCTACATCTGCAGGGTTAGATACTGTCATCTTGATCATCCAGCCTTCGCCATATGGGTCAGTGTTCACCAGTTCAGGAGAACCATCCAGCTCAGGATTGATTTCATTAACAGTACCGGCTACTGGCAGAAACAGGTCTGACACAGTCTTTACTGCTTCCACAGTACCGAATACTTCTTCTGCACCCAATGATTTACCAACGGTAGGAATGTCTACAAATACGATATCTCCCAGTTCACGCTGAGCGAAGTCAGTGATACCGATAATTGCTGTATTACCTTCCAGTAACAGCCATTCGTGATCTTTGGTGTAACGCAGATTTGACGGAAAATTCATGGCAAGTTTGATTTTAAGGGGTAAAATTAAGGAAAACCTAAAAGAACAAAAATTTCTTCACCACTCTTATCTTCATTGCCACATCTTCCAGTGGTCTGTCATTTCCATCTGTCTTCATTCCTGCAATCTTATCGATCACGTCCAGGCCTTCCACAACCTGTCCAAACACCGTGTAGCTCTGATCCAGTTGTGGTGTGCCTCCATACTTTTTGTAGTACTCACGTTGATCCACCGGGATCTTCCTCCCTCCCAGTCTGCCCCTCTCCAGTTTGTCCAGTTCTTCATCCGTCCATACTTTTCCCTGTACGATATAAAACTGGCAACCGGAACTTGCCTTCGCAGGATTGTTGTCTCTCGCTGCAGCCAGCGCACCTTTTCTGTGATACAGGTTTAACTGAAATTCAGCGGGAATCGTGTAGTTCACATCTCCGTTACCGAGCATGGCTCCCTGCACCGCATGCTTTGAATCAGGGTCGCCACCCTGTATCATAAAGCCTTTGATCACCCTGTGAAATAACGTACTGTCATAGAAGTGATGCCTGGCCAGCCTGATAAAATTATCCCTGTGCTTTGGTGTGGTATTATACAGCTCAATCACCATTGTACCATAGGTCGTAATGATTTTTACCTTGCGGGGTTTAGCTGCCATAGCGGGTAGTGTGAGTATTAGACACACAAAGAGTAACAATCGTTTCATGGGGGTGTATGATTATTTTAGAGTTGTTTGCGCATCAGCCAGTCCGTATCTTCCTGGTTCCCCATCATGAAGATATGGCTGCCGAATTTTTCAAAGCCATTCTTCTCGTAGAATTGATAAGCTTTGGTGTTGTACTCCCAAACCCCAAGCCAGACCGTTTTTATACCATGTTGCACCGCCACTTGCTGCGCGTAGTCCAGTAAAAACTGTCCGGCTTTCATGCCCTGAAATGCTTTCAGCACATAGATCTTTTCCAGCTCCATGACCGGTGTGGGAGCCAGGGGACCATTATGATCCGGCTGCTTGTGTAAGTTGAGCTTCAAAAAGCCCGCAGGTGAAGTGCCTTCGTACAGAATGTAATATAAACATCCGGGAGCGGCCATTTCAGCTGTCAGTGCCTTTTTGGATTTTTTCTCTTCCATAAAAGCATTAAAGTCCGCCAGGTTGTATTGATGAACAAATGTTTCGGTAAACGTCCGCTGCTCAAGCATAACCAGTAAATCCATCAATTCAGAAGAAACGGGCACAACGTGTAATGATGTATCCATAGCCAGGGTGTGTATAATTTATATCATGAAGGGAATTTTACCGTCCCTCCTGGTCATCAAAGTATGCAATAATATGCTCCTGCAAAAATCTTTCCTGTTCCGGCATGCTCATTTTGGGTACAGGCTGTGCTTCTTTGAAATGGGGCCAGCCATCCTTGTCATACCCCTCTAGTTCAAAATACCCGCTTTGACTCAATAGAGTGCATGTTGCCACATGCATCAGGTCCTGTTTCTGCTCCTTGGTAAACTTCCGCTTCAGGTGTCCCAGTTCCTGGATGCCTATTAAAAAGAGAATTGCTTCCATATTAGGGGTCTTCCCAAATCGCTCAGTGAGCATATCCAGTACCCTTTTCCATTGCTGCTCAAATTCCTCTGCCATTTTATAATCTTTTAATTATGAACCTTCTATCCCTGCAAATGTACGTTATAAAAAAAGATGATATAAATATGCGGGGGCTTTATTAATTTGGTGGTCACATACGTTATTTATAATGCAAGGATTACAGATTAAGAAATGTATGTATCTGAGAACCATATCGTAATTTGTAATTTTTAATTTATAATCCTATTCTTAACAGCATTTTAACGGCCATATCAGCTTATCTGGCGGTGTTTTACTGGCAGAAAGTTTTACTTTAGCAAACTTGTAAATAATAAATAAGCATGGAGAATACTTCGTATGATATTCGTCAACTAAATGAGAAAATCCACCAGGCGAGCGCATTTGTAGACCTCCTTAACCTGGAACTGAGCAAAGTCATCGTAGGGCAGCGTTACATGGTAGAAAGACTATTGATAGGGCTGCTGGCACAAGGCCACGTATTGCTGGAAGGTGTACCCGGTCTGGCAAAAACCTTGTCCATCAAATCCCTCTCTTCTGCCATTAATGGAAAATTCAGCCGTATTCAGTTTACACCGGACCTTCTGCCTGCGGACGTGATCGGTACTATGATATACAACCAGCAAAAGAATGAATTTGTGGTAAGACGCGGTCCTATCTTCGCCAACTTTATCCTGGCGGATGAGATCAACCGTGCCCCCGCAAAGGTGCAGAGTGCCCTGCTGGAAGCCATGCAGGAAAAACAGATCACTATCGGTGATAATACTTTCAAACTGGAAGAACCTTTCCTGGTACTGGCTACCCAGAACCCAATTGAGCAGGAAGGTACCTACACACTGCCTGAAGCACAGGTAGACCGTTTCATGCTCAAAGTGGTGATTGGCTATCCTACCAAGGAAGAAGAGCGCATGATCATCCGCCAGAACCTGAACCCTCAGCCTTCTCAGAAAATCAGTCCCATCATTCAGCCTGCCGACATCATGAAGGCACGCGACCTGGTGCGTGAAGTATACATGGATGAAAAGATCGAACGCTATATCCTCGATATCGTATTTGCTACCCGTAATCCTGAAGAATACAAACTGCAGAAACTGAAACCACTCATCGCTTATGGTGGTTCTCCAAGAGCGAGCATCAACCTGGCAATGGCTGCTAAAGCTTATGCCTTCATGAAGCGTCGTGGATACGTGATCCCTGAAGACGTGCGCAGCATCTGCTTCGACGTAATGCGTCACCGTGTAGGTCTCACTTACGAAGCAGAAGCTGAAAACGTAACCAGCGAAAACATCCTGAGCGAAATTCTGAATGCTGTAGAAGTGCCTTAATCGGCTCCCCTGTAGCAAACAGTTTTGTTAAAAGTTAATGTACAACCGGTGGATACTGCAGAAATACTTAAGAAGGTCAGGCAGATAGAGATCAAAACAAAGGGTCTCTCCAATCACATCTTTTCGGGCGAATACCACAGCGCCTTCAAAGGCCGTGGTATGTCTTTCAGTGAAGTGCGTGATTACCAGGTAGGCGATGATGTGCGGGCTATCGACTGGAATGTGACCGCCCGTTTGAACCATCCCTTCATCAAGGTTTTCGAAGAAGAACGTGAGCTCACCGTAATGCTGCTGGTAGATGTGAGTGAAAGCTCCCTCTTCGGTACCGTTCGGCAAAACAAGCGGAATATGATGACGGAGCTCTGCGCTGTACTGGCTTTCTCCGCTATCAACAACAATGATAAAGTGGGGGTGATCTTCTTCAGCGACGGTATGGAAAAATATATCCCGCCTAAGAAAGGTAAATCCCATATCCTGTTTATCATTCGCGAGCTGCTATCATTTACGCCTTCCCGCAAGGGAACCAATATCAGGGAAACACTGCGTTTCTTCAACAATGCAACAAAGAAAAAAAGCATTGTATTCATGCTGAGCGACTTCCTGACAGGCGACTACCAGGATGCATTGAACATTGCCGCCAGGCGCCACGATGTGGTAGGTGTGCATGTATACGATCAGCGTGATAAAGAACTGCCACCGGTAGGCCTGATACAGATGCAGGATTCTGAAACCGGTGCACGCCAGTGGGTTGATGCTTCTGACAAACAGGTGCAGCAATATTATACCCAACAGTTCCAGCAGCACGTACAGTATTGCCGCAATTCCTTCAGGAAGAGCGGCGCAGACCTGATCAGCATTCGTACGGATGAAGATTATGTAAAGGCTTTACGGGGTTTCTTTACAAACAGGTGATAGTTTAAAGATGAGCAAATTAACATGGGTAAACAGATCATAGTTAAAACACTTCTTTTATTTGTAATGCTGGGTTATGGGCTTGCCTCACAGGCCCAGGTACAGGTGAGCGCCCGTACAGATACAGACAGAATCCGTATAGGTGAGCAGGTAAAACTCATATTGTCTGCCACCGTACCTAACCAGGGCGCTGGCAATGTCGTTTTCCCGCAGTTACCCGATTCCTTCACTCACTGGGAAGTAGTGAGCCGTACCGGTCTCGATACTGCTGCTGCCAATGGCAACAAGGTGTTGCAACAAACCCTTGTGCTCACCAGCTTTGACAGTGGTAGCTGGGATCTCCCTGCTTTAAAATTTGAGGTGCTCAATAATGGTGCGGTGACTGATTCTGCTTTCACCGATTCTCTGCGTATAGAGGTAGGTACCGTGCAGGTAGATACTACCAAAGCATTCAAACCTATCAAAGCCGTACGTACAGTACCCTGGAGCTTCTGGGATTACTGGCTGTACTTCGCCATCGGTATCACCGTTATTATTATAGGCATCGGATTGTGGGTATATTTCCGCGGCCGTCCTAAGAAAGAAGTGGTGAAACCTGCGGTTGCCGCCGTACCACCTTACGAGGTAGCACTGCTGGCACTGAAGCAGCTGAAAGAAGAGAAACTGTGGCAACAGGGAGATGTAAAGCAATATTATACCCGCATCACAGATGTGCTGCGCGCATACTTCGAACAGCAATTCAATATCCCTGCCCTGGAGCAAACCAGCGAGGAACTGTTGCAACACATCAAACCGGTGACGGTCCTGAACCAGCAGCGCGACAGGTTGAGAGACCTGCTGACCATAGCTGACCTGGCTAAATTTGCGAAGCTCAATCCTACACCTGAAGAGCACGAGCGCGCACTGTCACAGGCATTTGAGATTGTGGAATGGACCAAACCCGCTGTAGAGAAAGCAAAAGAAGCAGAGAAAGAGAAAAGTGAAGGCGTAGGCAACTAATTAGAACCAGGAAATTATTTTAGATACATGGATTTTTCAGTCTGGAAAAATATTGAATTCGCCCATCCTGCCTTCTTTGGCTTGCTGGTGCTGGTGCCAGTGATGATCTACTGGTACTATGCAAAGCAGCAGAAGAAACAGGTGGCTATGGATATGTCTTCCCTTCAGGGATTGAAGGGACTGCCGGTATCCTGGAAGGTGCGGTTCCGCCCCCTCCTGCTGATACTGCGACTGCTGGCGTTTAGTGCGCTGGTGGTGGCACTGGCAAGACCTCAGACCAGCAATACATCTGAAAGTATAGACAGTGAAGGGATTGACATTGTGCTGGCAATAGATATTTCAGGTAGTATGCTGGCCGAAGACCTGCAGCCAAACAGGCTGGAAGCTGCCAAAAAAGTAGCGAACGACTTCGTGGATAGCCGTATCAGTGACCGTATAGGTTTGGTAATCTTTTCGGGAGAGAGCTTCACGCAATGTCCGATTACCACTGACCATGCGGTATTGAAAAACCAGATAGCAGCTATCAAGAGTGGTATGCTGCAGGATGGTACTGCGATTGGAATGGGGTTGGCCACGGCTGTAGATCGCCTCCGAAACAGTAAAGCCAAGAGTAAAGTGATCATCCTTCTGACAGATGGTGTGAACAATGTGGGTTTGATAGATCCGCTCACCGCGCTGGAAATTGCAAAGGCATTCAAGACAAGAGTATATACAGTGGGTGTAGGTACCATCGGGAAAGCGCCGTTCCCTATGACGATGCCGGATGGTAGTATCCAGATGGCAATGCAGGATGTACAGCTGGACGAGCCGCTGATGAAGAAGATTTCTACAGAAACTGGTGGGAAATATTTCAGGGCCACTAACAATAAGGACCTGGAAAGTATTTATGATGAGATCGATAAGCTGGAAAAGACAAAGGTGGAGATCACTTCTTACAAACGATTTGGCGAGCATTTCTTCCCGTTTGTAATGCTGGCATTAGCTTGCATGCTGCTGGAAGTAGTGCTGCGATATACCATATTCCGCAGCCTGCCGTAAGGCACGCTGCTCTAAAAGATTGACCTTCCGCCACAAAGGTAGGTTGCTCTAAAAGATTAACCTTCCGCGACAGCGGAAGGCTAATCCCTCCTAAAAAACTCGCTTTTGCCGAAGGCAGAAGCGAGTTTTTTGTATTTTTACACCCTCATAATAATAAATAAAGCATTTGCAGGCATTAATCTACAGATCCACTGGCAGCTGGTACACCGTAAAAACTACTACCACCGGCGAAACATTTCAGGCACGTATCAAAGGTGTGCTGAAACTGGATGAGGACATTACCTCTACCAATCCTATAGCCGTAGGTGATATTGTGGACATCGTTCCTGAAGAGGGCGATGCCAGTGCAAAAAATGCTATGATCACCGACATTGCCGAAAGACGTAACTACATCGTACGTAGCTCCCCACATAAAAAAGGAAATGCGAAGCATATTGTAGCTGCCAATGTCGATCAGGCTATGCTCATCTGCACGGTAAAAGAACCCAGAACCTCCAATGGGTTCATGGACCGCTTCCTGGTTACAGCTGCTGCTTACCATATTCCGGTCATCCTGGTGTTCAACAAAAAAGACATTTACAAAGAGAAAGAAATAGACAGGTTTGCTGAATTAGCAGCCTTGTATGAAGATATAGGCTATACTGTAAAACTGGTTTCTGCCGCTACCGGCGAGGGGGTAGATGAACTGGGAGAAATGATGAAGGACAAAACTACCCTGGTGTCTGGCCATTCCGGCGTAGGAAAGTCTTCCCTGATCAATCGTTTGTTACCTGGTTTGGAACTGCGTACAAAAGCAGTTAGCGGGTGGAGTGGAAAAGGCTTGCATACCACCACCTATGCAGAGATGTATGATCTGCCACAGGGTGGCCGGTTGATAGATACTCCTGGTGTAAGAGAGTTCGGTATCGTAGATATCGATAAGCCGGAGTTGTCGCATTATTTCCTTGAGATGCAGCCTTATCTTTCAAAGTGTCAGTTTAATAACTGTTTGCATATCAATGAGCCTGGCTGTGCGGTGAAGGCTGCTGTGGAAAAAGGGGAAATAGATATGGAGAGGTATGTGAGTTATGCTACGATCCTGGAATCAATACAGGAAGAAAGCTACTGATCCCTTCCTTTGGAGAAAACCTACTGAATACTTAAAAAATCTCCTTACATGTTTTCCGAAGGAAATCCCCCTCAAAACGTAAGAGGCAACCAGATCCTACCCTTCGGGGAAAATAAAATTTCCCTTCCTTCGGAGAAAACCTACTGAATACTTAAAAAATCTCCCTACATGTTTTCCGAAGGAAATCCCCCTCAAAATGTAAGAGGCTACCAGATCCTACCCTTCGGGAAAAATAAAATTTCCCTACATGTTTTCCGAAGGAAATCCCCCTCCTCCATCAATCAATGCTTATTCTTCTTATGATGCTTCCCCTGCATCTCATCCAAGACCTTCTCCGCCCCCCAATTACTCCTCGGTTGCGGACACCCCGTCTTCCTCGTCCTACAGGAACTCAACCCCATAACAAGCACGAACATGCAAATAAAAAACGTACGTATCATCAGAATACCCTATTAGACATTTGTTTGGAAGAATGCTTGTTCTGCTTGATATTCCTATTAGAGTAATAATTGCTGCTAGGACAGCCTTTTTGCTCTGATTGACAGCTGATAGCCAGAATGCTACCCAGCACCAGGAGTAATATTAATTTCTGCATAGGGTAAGGATATTAAATGCAAGATAATTAAAATATGTCATTTTTAGATAATACCCATCCTCTGCCCGCCGGGTCAGCAGGCCGTCATCTCTCAGCAGATCTCAGCTAACAAACGTCCAAAGGATCCTATTCCCCTTCTTCCGGCAAATCCTTAAACCAGCTGGAATACATAATATAATTATTCGCGATCCTGTCGATCTCTCCACTGATTAATGACTCACTGATGTTTTTAACTTTTTTAGCAGGTACACCGGCATAAATAGCGCCTCCTTCTACCTGTGTATTTTCCAGTACCACAGCACCTGCAGCGATAATAGTATTGCTGCCGATGTGTACATTATCCATCACAATCGCACCCATCCCAATCAGCACATTATCTTCCACAGTACAGCCATGCACAATCGCATTATGGCCAATGGATACACTATTGCCAATAATGGTTTTCGTCTTTTCGTAAGTGGCGTGAATGCAGGCACCATCCTGTACATTTACTTTATTGCCCATGCGGATGCTGTTTACATCTCCCCTGATCACAGCATTGAACCAAACGCTACAACTATCTCCCATGATCACATCACCAACGATAGTCGCATTTGGAGCTATAAAACAGTCCTTTCCCATTTCAGGCATTACTCCTTTTACCGGCAGAATGTATGGCATTTCCTTATGTTTTGCTGGCAAATTACCACTTACAATTGATTAAACAGATGCTCCGGATCAGGTATACTTATTAAATACGCATGGGCATATCATTTTCGTATTTTTGCAGGCAAATGAATAACAGGCAACTTTTTTTAAGACACGTAGCGCAATTGTCAGACGCGCCGTTGGGAATTGAGATGGTGAAGGCATCAGGCATGTACATGTGGGATGTGGACGGGAAAAAATTACTGGACCTGATAGCGGGGATTAGTGTGTGCAATGTAGGGCATTGCCATCCGGCAGTGGTGGCGGCTATACAGGAGCAGGCCGCGAGTTATATGCACCTCCTGGTATATGGAGAGCTGGTGCAGTCGCCGCAGGTAGCGTTTGCTACTTTGCTCACACAGCATTTACCAGCTTCTTTAGATAGTGTATATTTTACCAATTGTGGTTCGGAAGCAGTAGAAGGGGCTATGAAACTGGCCAAGCGCTTCACGGGCAGAACCGAAATTATTGCATTTGAGAATAGTTATCATGGTTCTACACAGGGGGCGATGAGTATTATGGGGGATGAGGAATGGCGGAATGCATATCGTCCATTATTACCTGACATTCAACACCTGAAATATAATACCTGGGCGGCGATCGATCGTATCACAACAAGAACGGCCTGTGTAATTGCAGAAACGGTGCAGGCCGAAGCAGGGGTGATCGTACCACAGCAGGAATGGATGAAAGCCCTGCGGGAAAAATGTACCCAAACCGGTACCCTGCTTGTATTAGATGAGATCCAGTGTGGTTTGGGCAGAAATGGTTCCCTCTGGGGGTTTGAACAATTCGGTATCGTTCCTGATATTCTCTTGTTAGGTAAAGCGCTGGGGGGCGGTATGCCAATGGGTGCTTTCATTGCCAACAGGGAAATTATGTGGACCCTTACCAATAACCCTGTTTTAGGTCACATGACCACCTTTGGGGGCCACCCGGTGATTTGTGCTGCCGGGATGGCGGGTTTCAAAGTATTGCTGGAAGAAAAGCTCACAGATACAGTCCGGGCAAAAGAAGCCTTATTTCACAAATATCTTAAGCATCCGGCTATCAAAGCAATCCGTTCTCAGGGGCTGATGATGGCTGTGGAGCTGGAAAGCTTTGCAATGAATAAAAAGGTGATCGATGCCTGCATTGAGAAAGGTGTGATGACCGACTGGTTCTTATTTGCCCCGCAATGCCTGCGCATTGCGCCACCGCTCATTATCACCGAAGACGAGATTAAATTCGCATCTGATATTATCCTCGCGGTATTAGATACGGTCGCCTTACGCGACCGTATCTAATACCGTTCCCCCCCAATCCTGCGGGAAATCGCGAAGCGATTTCCCGCAGGATTGGCTTTTTAAAACAAATACCAATAAAAACCTTTTGTAATTCCATCCGAAATACTAACTTTGAATTCCAAAGTACTTTAGTATGACCGATCAGCAACATCTAAACACCTTAAGTGATATTAAACGTATCATGGACCGCAGCAGCCGCTTCATCTCTCTCAGTGGCTTAAGCGGTGTCTGCGCTGGCGTAGCCGGCCTCATAGGTGCCACTGTTGCCTACATCTGGATCCGCGACTATTACATCCGTTGGAACACCTCCGGTATCTTTGTAAGAGAAGATTTCAACATACTAAAAATAAAACTCACCATTCTCGGCCTCATCGTAATGGCCATCGCCCTCGGTGGCGGCATCTACTTTACCTGGCGCAAAGCTAAGAAAGACGGTCTCCCCATCTGGGACAAAACCTCCCGCAACGTTTTCTACAGTGGGCTCATCCCCATGCTAGCCGGCGCTGCATTCATTGCCGGAATGGTTTACAATAATCTTGAAGTACTCGTGGCGCCCGCCTGCCTCCTCTTCTACGGATTGGCATTGGTCAATGCCAGCAAGTATACATTCAGAGACATCAAATACTTTGGGATCGCTCAAATCATACTGGGGATTATCAATATTTTCTATTTGCGCCGTGGTCTGTATTTTTGGGCCTTCGGTTTCGGTGTATTACACATCGTGTACGGTGTGATGATGTGGTGGAAGTATGAGCGCAATGCTGAATCAGAAGGGTAAACCCCAGCTGCAGGCAAGGCTTTATTAATTGAACTTTTGAATCTGGTAAGTAGTGGCCATAAACAATCCCATAGGTAATCTGAATAAAATTTTCGACAGCAGGATCCGTCTTGGTGTTATGAGCATACTTATGGTCAACGATGAGGTCAGCTTCAACGATTTAAAACAAATGCTGGAACTTACCGACGGTAACCTGGCCTCGCACCTGAACACACTGGAAGAAAACGGGTATCTCAAAGTTCACAAAGGCTTCATCGGCCGCAAAACAAATACAACTTATCAAATCACCAAAGCAGGCGAAAAAGCCTTCAAAGGCCACCTCGCTGCGCTTGAAAATATGATTCGCTCTATCGAGTAAATTTTTTTTATCCCTATACTTTGAAATACAAAGCACTTTAAAAGAAAACAATCATGGAACATCAACATCTTGCAAATGCAGGACAGGAGAGCCATTCTCCTGCCCAAGAGGGAGAGCTTTTCCCGGAACAACCCTCCTTTCTAAAACGATATGCTTATGCCATCAAGGCATTCATCATCGGCGTTCTCGTACTCCTCCTCCTCATCCCCACCGCCATGATCATGGAACTGATCAGGGAAAGAGAACAACGCAGTAACGAAGCGACCGCCGAAATCAGCAGCAAATGGGGCGATGCCCAAACCCTTACCGGCCCTATCATCATTGTACCCTACATCGATACCCCCGGTCATCGTGCTTACGCGCTATTCCTCCCGGACAAACTGAGCATCAATGGTGAACTGCTGCCCGAAATGCGCCACCGCGGCATCTATGAAACCGTTGTATACAGTTCACATCTCCAGATCGGAGGCAACTTTGCCCCCCTCACTACGGACATTCCTGCGGATAAATTACTGATCAATGAAGCTGTCATTGCCGTAGGGGTCAGTGATATGAGAGGTATCAGTAACCAACCCAGTATGCAGCTCAATGGCAAAGACTACCTTTTTTCTCCGGGGGTGACCATCCAAAGTGTATTCAATAATGGTATGCAAACAAGGATTCCATTGACCAAAACCGATAGTGGCTGGATAGCAGGTAATTTTTCTATCAACCTTGATCTTCGCGGTTCCGGCCAGGTGCACTTCTCCCCTGTTGGTAAAACCACCGAGGTCAAAATCACTTCCAACTGGGCCAATCCCCAGTTCGATGGTCAGTTCCTGCCTGTGAAATCCGTTGTTAAATCTACCGGCTTTACCGCTGCCTGGCAGGTATCGCACCTGAACCGCAACTTCCCCCAATCCCTGACCACAAAAGATGAGGTAAACCTGCGTAGCTATGATTTTGGTATCAAGCTGTTCCTGCCTGTCGATGGGTATCAACAGTCTACCCGCGCAGTAAAATACGCTATCCTCATTATCGGCCTTTCATTCCTTGTTTTCTACTTTATTGAATTATTGAAGCGCCTGTATGTACATCCCTTACAATATATCCTGATCGGGTTTGCCCTGGTACTCTTCTATACCTTGTTAATTGCCCTCGCAGAACAATTCAATTTCGGTATGGCCTACCTGATTGCAAGTGGTATGACCATTGCCCTTGTCACCGCATATACGGCAAGTATCTTTGGTAATCTCCGTGTGGGGCTTGGCATTGGTGGGGCATTAGCCATACTGTATGGGGCTATTTATGTCATTCTCCGTGCCGAAGATTTGTCTTTGCTGATGGGTAGCCTGGGATTATTCATTATACTCGCTATTGTAATGTACTTTAGCCGTAGAATCAAATGGAATGAGCTGAAAGGTAATGAATAAGATTGCTTGAAAACTATGAGTTATTTCAAAAAACGACTGCGCAGTTTTGGATTTGCGATTGCTGGTATCATCGCGTTTGTTCGCACTGAACCACATGCCCTGCTGCACTTCATTGCAACGGTGATCGTCATAGCCGCTGCCCTTTATTTCCACATCACGGAAATGCAGTGGATTGCCCTCCTTATAGTGATAGGAATTGTATGGATCACAGAGATGTTGAACACTGTCTTAGAGAAGGTAATGGATCACGTAGCGCCCGAATATCATCCCCGTGTAAAGTGGATTAAGGATGTGGCAGCAGGTGCTGTCTTAATAGCAGCCATCACAGCACTCGCCGTCGGGGCAATCATCTTCATCCCATATTTTTAAACCATCCCAAAATAAAAGCGCTTTTGCCGAAGGCAAAAGCGCTTTTATTTTGCAATATTATCAAATGTTTTAGAAGTCTACCCCCATACCAAAATACCAGATCGGGCTTCCTCTAAAGAACGCAATCGCCGGCCAGCCTGCATCAACTCTCAGGAAGTACCCTGCAATCGTCGTTCTCGCACCAAATCCATATCCCCCTACAAACGGCCCCAGGAACCCTTCCTTCACCTTCACACTAATCGTTCCATCACTGCCGGTATAATAAGTATAATTCGCATCCTTAAAGCTCAATTTCCCGTTCCAGGCTGTACCAATATCAATGAACTGCGTCAGCTGGAAGTTCCTCAGCAACGCTGAGTTAATCGGCCTTTGCAGGAATGTTGCAAACACTGGTAAGCGTAACTCTGAGTTAAACACCATCACATTATTACCATTCCTTGCATTCTGTTTATACCCACGCAGTGGTGTAGCCAGTGTCTGGTAAGCATAACTTGCATTCGTTGCTACCGGTGTATTTGTATTGATCTTAGGATTCAGCCAGTTGTCCGTACCACCTAAATAATACAGCAACTTCCTGTCGCCCCATGATACGTCCATTGAGAAACGGGTCGCCCAGATAAAGTTGCGATAGATAGACTCATAGTGGCGGGCATCGATACCCATGTTATAAGTAAACCTACCCTTGCCGGCAGCGTCCGTGGTACCAAATGCCTCATTGATATTGCCAGCTACTTTTGCCCAGCTTTCGCCATAGATCTTATACCGGGTACCATGCCAGATGTTGATGGCAGGATTGATGGTATTATCATACACATATTCCAAACGGGTCAGCACATATTTATCCTGGTAATCAGGCCATTTCAGCGAGTTCTGGTCAGAAGCCGCAATCACAAATTTATCTACACGGTAACCTACCTGCAGGCGAATGCTTCTTGCTTCGTCAAACGGGTATTTGATCTCTGCCTGCCACAGGTTCGTCTTCATCTTGGCAGGATAATCAATCAACACCGTACCACTGCTATCTGTACCAATACCAGTATATTTCGCCACCTTACGGTAGTAAGTGAATTTATAGTCAAAGCGTTTTTTCAGATAGGAAGCAGACAGGAAGTACTCAGTACCATCCAGTGAAGATGGAATACGGAAGCCACCATTGATCTTGACATCTTCCATCAGGTCACTCACCCCCAAACGGATCATACCATTCAGCGGATCTGCCAACTGTATTGCTCCTGAAGGCTGGCCGGTAAACGGTTGATACCTGTTTATCAGTACAGAGTTATCCAGTTGCAGGATCAGGTAGTCAGAAGCAAATTTCCACTTATAAGGCAGCAGCTTCGCTTTCTTCAGCAGCGGTTCCACAGGTATTTTGATCGGGTTACCGTTGCCAGACATATCTGCGGTGGCATTGTTGCCGGTAGGATTGCTATTGGTCGTATCCTGTGGCTCATTGCCAAACTCACTCTGGAAGAAGTCGTTGTGTTTCACAGTATCCTTTTTGGGCGCCTTTATATTCTGGTAAGTAGGCAGGCCCAACCGGATGCTATCCTGGTGCATTACATATGCACGGTAAGCAGTAGGGCGATCGCTCACATTACGCTTCTTCAGTGCGATGGTATCTACTTTCAGCTTTTGCAGAATCTTATAGCCATATTGCTGGATCACCTGGGAAACCTCGCTTTGATCGCCGGCGCCTCTTGTTTCCTTGATGCCGTAAGAGTAGTTGCTGAGCGGGAAAGTATAAGTAGAGTCTTTTGTAATAGATACGGCCATCACGCTATCTGGTGCATTGGTACCATATTCCTGCAGGGCAGAATCCAGTTCCAGCGGATCAGGGTTGTGCAGGATCTCATTGCCCACAAAGAAGAGGGAGTCAACTCCGGCTCTTTCTGTCTTGAAGAAACCGGCATAACGGTTACGGATACCGTTAGCGTCAGATACGAAGGTAAAGTGAGTGGTGTTATATTGAAGCGGATTGCGTGCATCACCATATTTCATGTTAGAAAGCTGGGTGATCTGCTTGTCCGCGCTCTTGTTCCAGTTGTCAACCAGGAAGATGTTGTAGTGCCCTGCCGGCAGGGTCGTATCACCACCTCTGGCAGTAGGAGAAGGTCTGTTAGAAGAGAAGATGATACCGCTCTTACCAGGGAAGGCTACGAAAGACGGATCCAGGTCGTCATACACGTCGTTGGTAATCTGCTCGATCGTGTTCTTGTTGATGCTGTAAACGTAGATATCAGTATGACCATTTTTCACAGCGGAGAGCAACAGGGAGTTATCGAATTCAAAGAAGTACTTCATATCGATCACCCTGTCAAACTTATTCAGGTCATACTTCATTCTTGTTCGGGTGATCAGGTCGTATACCATCAGTTTGGTCATACCTTCTGATTCGTATACGATAGCGAGGCGGTTACCTTTCTGGTTCCATGCCAGCAGCGGGTAGTTCGGGTCCATCTGGTTTGCCTGCATACGCACACCGTTTTTCAGCAATGTGGTAGGTTTGTCTTCCCCTGTCTGCAGCTGTACTTTGTAGAATCCTTTGGTATAAGCAACAGCCGCAAAGCTGGCATTCTTAGGATTGGCCTGGAAACGGAAGTAATCGGTTTTGCCCAGCTCTTTCACGGCGATGGTACGGCCTTTGGTCGACTGGCGACGGCGGCGGTTATCGTCCTGGTAGCGCTTGGCATTGTATGCAAAAAAGTCTTTCAGGGCAGCTTTCGGCTTGGTGTTCAGCACCTGCTCAAAGCCTTTTTTCAAACCCCTGTTGATGCGGGAAATATACATGAGGTAAGGAACGGCGTCTTTACCATATTTACTTTCTACATAGTACCAAAACGCGTGACCAGCCAGCAAAGGTTGTTCGTAGGCGAACTGGTAGAAGTTTTTATACCTGTTGGACTGGATGGCATCCTTGAGCTGATCGTCGAGGGTGGTGTTCCAGTTTTCAGCAGCATATGCAATAAATCCATCTGTATACCACTTTGGAAAGTCGATCAGCACCGCATTGCCGGCGAACTCCCCGATGTCTTCCCCGAACAGGAGGTTTTCGAGCATCACGCGGGCAATACCCTGGCGGATGAGGGAGCGCAGGTGCTCATGGTCACCATCAAAGTATACAATCAGCTTATTACCCACCAGCTTGGTTACTCCACCGGTGTTTTGCCAGTCTACGCCAATGCCTATATTGGATTGTTTCATTTCCCCAAAGGAGTTGTAAACAACGATGTTCACCTTCTGACGGAAGGTGAACTCCATAAACTCTTCCAGCTGGGGCAACTCCTTTTCTGCAACCTGAGCGACGTATTTTCCCAATTCAAGACCGTTTTGGCTGAAATAAGTATTGAAATGGCTGGTTTGATAATAACGCCATTTAAAGTTCTTATGCTGTATGCGGTTTTGTCCAAATTCCACGCTATTCGTCTGCGCCATGAGGAGAAACGGGCCAAGTAATAGGGTACCGGTAAATAATAACCTGGTAATAAGTCTGTTCATACAGAAAGTATTGATAATATTGCGTTCTTAATTAAAAGTAACAAAAATCGGTAACAATGCTTGAAATCAAACATTTCACCTTTAATCCGTTTCAGGAAAATACCTATTTGCTCTTAAACGAAAAAAAGGAATGTATAATTATAGACCCGGGCTGTTATTTTGAGTCGGAAAGAAAAGAATTACTAACATATATCGAAAAAGAGGGATTAAATGTTACCCGTTTGCTGAATACTCACTGTCACCTGGATCACATTTTTGGCAACAAACTGGTAGCTGATACGTATGGGGTGGGCCTTGAGATCCACCAGCTGGATGCGGTGGTACTGGAGCGCTCACCGGAATTAGGGAAAGTGTATGGCGTGCCATTTGAGGCTTCTCCTGCTCCTGCCCGTTATTTGGTAGATGGTGAAAAGATCCGGTTTGGAGACAATGAGCTGGAGGTGTTGCTGACGCCTGGGCACTCTCCCGGAAGTGTATGTTTTTACTGTGCAGAGCAGCAGTTTGTGATTGGCGGAGATGTGTTGTTTTACCAGAGCATTGGTCGAACTGACCTGCCTGGTGGTGACCATCAAACTTTACTTAACAGCATAGAGACGAAATTGTTCGTATTGCCGGATGAAGTGCGGGTTTGGCCCGGTCATGGAAAAGATACGACTATAGGGTATGAAAAGAAGCATAACCCATTCTTATAATCCCCGCGGGCTTAGCGGAATTGCTCCGCAATTCCACTAAGCCCGCCGCCGTTTTTATCGGGCAGAGCGGAGCTCTGCCCGATAAAAACGATTATAATTTCGCAATATATTTCCCCACCACCGGCAACTTCCCAAACTCCCTCTTCTCCATCTTCAACAAAAACCACGCATACCCCAAAAACAACACCGTGGCCACCAAAAGATTCGCTGGCTTCGCCGCATACACATCCCCCGGCGACAAAATCGTCCTGTTCAGCCAATCAAACAGGTAATACACGACCACCGCACTCCCTATATAGGTAATAATCTTCGGCAAATGATAGGGAATCGGATAGTGCTTCTGCCCCCATGAATAACAAATTGCCATCTGTATAAAGTAACACACCATCGTAGCCAGCGCTGCACCAAAATACCCAAATATCGGTATCCACCACCAGTTAAAAAAGAACGTAGCCGCCGCAGTAATCAGGGTAATTACCGCCCCGCTCCTCGTCTTGTCCGTCAGCTTAAACCAGATGGTCAGGTTATAATAAATACCCAGGAACATATTTGCCAGCAACAACACCGGTACGATCTTCATACCCGGATAGTATACCGGTTTCCGCAGGAAGATCTTCCATATATTCAGATAAAGACTCACGAATAAAAACATAAAACACAACAGGATTACAAACAATTTCATAATCCTCGCATACGTCCGCTGTGGATCTTTCCCCTCTGCCTGCTTAAAAAAGAAAGGCTCCGCACCTAACTTGAAAGCTTGTATGAACATCGTAATCAGGATAGCCAGTTTATAGTTAGCCGCATAAATCCCGATCAGCTGTTTCTTCACCTCCATATTATTGCCAGGCAGGAATTCCGGCAGGAACCATGCCCTGTCAAATGTTTCATTCACCATGCCCGCCATCCCGAAAATGACCAGTGGCAAAGAATAGTTGAGAATCTTCTTCCACAGGGAGAGATCAAATTCCGGCTTTATTTGCAGTAACTGCGGTAAAAATAATAATAAGGTTACCCCACTCCCCAGCATATTGCTCAGGTAAATAAATCCTACCTGGTTGCCACTATTCACCAGGTCTGGCGAAAACTTAGGCAGTACGACCAGGAAGAAAATATTGAATAAAATTGTGGTGATGATACCTGACAGGCGGATTGTGGCATACTTAATAGGCCGGTTCTCCAGTCGCAGCTGTGCAAAAGGAATCGCCGTGAGCGCATCAAAGGCCATAATTAACACCACCCATGTATAAAACCATGGATGCCCCTTCAAGCCCCCCAGGGTACCCAGGTAAGAATTGACGACCGTTCCCTGCATCAGGAGCAGCAGTATGGTAAAACCAATGGTAGTAAAAATCAGGGACAACATAGTGGTACTAAGCACCTGCGTCTTATTCTCCTGCTTTGCAAAGCGGAAGAAAGCAGTCTCCATCCCATACGTGAGAATAATATTCATGAAAGGAACATAGGCATATACTGTAGACATTTCCCCATATGCTGCCTGGGTCATTAATTCCAGGTAAAGAGGAGTCAGAAAGTAATTCAGCAACTTGCTAGCGATGTTACTAAAGCCGTAATAGATGGTCTGTCCTGCCAGTGATTTAATACTACTCAATGCCCTGTATTTTTACCAAAATTAACTATTCCAGCCCTTTCCGGCGAAGCTGTTTTTTGTCAGATTGCTTTTTCTTCAGGTTCAGCCGCTTTTCTTTGGCGGCCCGGGAAGGTTTGGTGGCCACGCGTTTTTTGGGTCGGATCATCGCTTTCTGCACCAGCTCGTTCATTTTTTTGATCACCAGCTGCTTGTTGCCCAGCTGGGTCCGTTCCTCCTGCGATTTTACCTGTAGCAGGCCCTCACTCGTCAGTCGGTGGGCTAATTTTTCTAATACAAGGGTTTTTTGTTCGGGGGTTAACAATTGGGATGCCGCTACATCAAAGTAGCCCTCTACCATCGTTTCTACCTTGTTCACATTTTGTCCGCCTTTACCTCCGCTGCGTGCAGTCCGGAAGGTAATCTCGGGCGTGAGATCCAGGTCCATTAAATTAACTTTTCTTTATAACTGTTTATTGTAATTTAATAAAGGTACAATTATTACGGGTATTCAATATATTAACCAAAACCCTGGACTATGACATTTTTCAACCCTGCCCAACTCCGCGTTCTGAAATCCGGCTGGATCATGGCCATTCTTACATGGCTGCTGCTTTTTATTCCACATGCCCCGGGTTATATCGTCAACACGCTCACGATCACAGGTCTGTTAAGCTGGGAGTTTGTAGTCTGCCGTCGCTGGAAAGACTTTTTTATCATGGTATTGGTATCGGGTATCGCATTTTCCCTGCAGCATGTGCTGATGCACCATTTGCCGGATGGCAACCCGGCAGCCGCCGGGGCCTTGGGACACCTGAACCTGTTTGCCGCCTGGATGGTCGCCATTACAACCCATTATCACCTGATGGGGATAGAAACTAAATTCTCTGCCGGCCTGCTGGCAACCGCTATATTTTATTTATTACCAAAGACGGGCAATCCTTTCAGCAGCAATGCGCTCCTCACAGGCACTTTGAAAGAGGTGGTATACCTGGCGTCTACATTGATATTGCTGTACATGAAAGTGCTGTGTTATTATGTAATTCTCTTCCTGGTAGAAAATGGTTACCGCCTGCGCCATTTCATGGAGCGCCTGCCATCTAAGGTGCAGGTATACAACCGGTGGGAATACCTCTTTATGTGGATGGTGCTGTTCTTTGCTTACATGGGTTGTATTGGAGACCTGAGTACCCGTGTGCACATGCTCTTTGAAGGGCAACAGATGCCGGAAGAATCTACGCCGATGAGTATTCTCTTTATGATCGCATCCATCTTCTTTTTATATGTGGGTGCTATTATGCTGCGCAATGTAATTACTGGCAGAGCCTTGACTATCGGGCATTATAGCCCCTGGGTGTTGCTGTTGCATTTGTTGCCGGTGGTAAATACCGGTGCCGCCGTTTATTGTTTTTTAGCACCTGAAAAAAGAGAAACGCATATGAAGAATGCTGCGAGCTACCTGCAGGCAAAGCGCCGGTATGCACGTATTGCAATGATCGTACTTGGCATCGTCATCACAGGTTATAACATTTATACCATGCTCTTTGTACCTACGGGACTGCGGCTGGTAGCGATCAGTATACTCGCATTTTTATACCTGCTCAAAATTGGTGCTTACCTGAAACTCTCTGCTGGTAAGACATTTGTGTACATTGTGATCGGATTGAATATATTGACGGTGGCTTATGCTTTCAATGATTACTTTATATTTTATCTTGCACTGATATACCTGTATTATTATTTCTTAATTGAGACTTTCTATCCTGAACTGGAAGCAGAAGATATCATGGAGATTACAGACAGGGAGTAACTAAACAAATACATAATGCGCGCAGTTATACAACGGGTAACCAGGGCCTCCGTGACCGTGGACGACCAGGTCACGGGCAGTATACAGACAGGGTTGCTGGTGCTGTTAGGAATCGAAGATGCAGACAATGCGGAAGACATTGCATGGCTGAGTAATAAACTCGTAAACCTGCGTGTGTTTGCTGATGCAGAGGGAGTGATGAACCTGTCGGTAAAGGATGTAGATGGTGGCATACTATTAGTGAGTCAATTCACACTCTTTGCCGCGACGAAGAAGGGGAACCGGCCTTCATATATCCGGGCCAGTAAGCCGGATATAGCCATACCACTGTATGAGCAGATGATACAACAGTTGAGCCAGGACCTCGGAAAGCAGGTGGCTACCGGTATTTTCGGCGCTGATATGAAAGTTGATTTGCTGAATGATGGCCCCGTTACAATATTGATCGATACAAAAAACAAGGAATAAATTTTAGGCCGGCCGCAGGCCCACTCGCCCGCATCCGGGAATCGAACTTCCCGAAAGCCGGCCGCAGGCCCGACCACCGCCCGAAAAAATTGCTGATACCGAAGGTATCAGCAATTTTTTCGAAAATTAACAAGCAAAACACTCCAAAACATGACTATCAAAGAAGCGCAGGACCAGATCGACAACTGGATCAAAACCGTAGGCGTACGTTACTTCAGTGAACTTACCAACATGGCCATCCTCACCGAAGAAGTCGGCGAAGTGGCCCGTGTCATGGCCCGCAAATACGGTGACCAATCTTCCAAAGCCTCCGACCTGCAAAAAGACCTCGCCGATGAGCTGGCAGACGTTATGTGGGTGCTCCTCTGCATCGCCAACCAAACCGGCATCGACATGACCGCTGCCCTCATGCAGAACTTCGACAAAAAGAACATCCGCGATGCCAGCCGGCACAAGGAAAATGAAAAACTACTCTAGGCAGGTTTTTTGTTAAATCAACTATATGCAGCAACCCGGATTTTTTACGAAATACTGGCAAATCCTGAAGCAAACCGCCAGCGATTTTCTAGATGACAAGGTACTTAAACTCAGTGCCGCTTTATCTTACTACACGATTTTCTCCATCGCCCCCATGCTCATAGTGATCATCACACTATGCGAAGTATTCCTGGGCAAGGAAGCCATCGAAGGCAGCATCTACGGGCAAATCAATTCATTTGTAGGCAACGATGCCGCCCGCCAGATCCAGCAGATGATCAAAAATGCCGCCCTCTCCGGTGATTCTACCTGGGCGACAGTAGTCGGTATCGTGACCCTCATCTTTGGCGCCACCGGTGTATTCGGAGAAATCCAGGATTCTATCAACTTCATCTGGCAGCTAAAAGCCAAACCCAAAAACGGCCTTCTTAAAATACTCATCAACCGCCTCCTCTCCTTTTCCATGGTGATCTCTTTAGGATTTATTCTCATGGTATCCCTGGCGTTGAACGGTTTGATTGAGTTATTCAGCGCGCAACTGGCCCGTTTGCTCCCCGAAGTGACCGTGATACTGGTCTATGTCATCAACCTGGGCCTCACTTTTGCGATCATCTCCCTCCTGTTTGCCATCATTTTCAAGGTTCTTCCGGATGCAAAGGTCAAATGGCGACACGTCATTGTGGGGGCCATGACCACCGCTGTCCTCTTCATGATAGGCAAATTTGCTATCGGCTTCTACCTTGGTACCAGCAAGGTGGGTACTGCTTATGGTGCGGCCGGAAGTATAGTAATCATCCTCCTCTGGGTATACTACTCGGCCATTATCCTCTACTTTGGTGCAGAGTTTACACAGGTCTACGTGCGGTATAATGGGGAGCAGATTAGGCCCAATGAGTACGCAGTCTATGTAAAGGAGGTCCCTGTAGAGCTGGAAACCAATCTGGCCGCCGCCGAAAAAAAGCCTTCTACCCCATAAGAGCAGGCACAAAAAAGTTATATATATTTGCGCCATTATGGCAACAGATCAGAACAAATTTCAGGCGATTATTTCGCATTGTAAAGAATATGGCTTCGTTTTCCCGTCCAGTGAGATATATGACGGTTTGAGTGCGGTATATGACTACGGCCAGTATGGGGCGCAGTTAAAGAAGAATATCCGCGATTATTGGTGGAAGAGCATGACCCAGATGCATGAAAACATCGTGGGGATCGATGCGGCCATTTTTATGCATCCGACTACCTGGAAGGCGTCAGGGCACGTTGACGGCTTTAGCGATCCTATGATTGACAACAAGGATAGCAAAAAGCGCTACCGTGTAGACCACCTGATCGAAGCACATGCAGAAACGCTTGATGCTGCGGGTGCAGAAGCCCTGATCACTAAAATGAACGCCCTCCTGGCTGCTGATGATCTGGCTGGCCTGAAATCATTGATTGAAGAATACAAAATCAAATGTGCTGTCAGCGGTACCGTTAACTGGACCGATGTACGTCAGTTCAACCTGATGTTCTCTACTCAGTTAGGTAGCGTCACCGACGAAGCCAGTGAAATATACCTCCGCCCTGAGACAGCTCAGGGTATCTTCGTGAACTTCCTGAATGTGCAGAAAACCGGCCGTATGAAAATACCTTTCGGTATTGCACAGGTAGGTAAGGCTTTCCGTAACGAAATCGTGGCCCGTCAGTTCATCTTCCGTATGCGCGAATTCGAGCAAATGGAAATGCAGTTCTTTGTACGCCCTGGCACCCAGAAAGAGTGGTTTGAATACTGGAAGAATGAGCGTATGAAATGGCACCTGAGCCTGGGTGTAGATGCAAGCAAATATAAGTTCCATGAACACGAAAAGCTGGCCTTCTATGCAGATGCTGCTGAAGATATCGAATATGAATTTCCGATTGGTTTCAAAGAAGTAGAAGGTATCCATAGTCGTACAGACCACGATTTGGGCAGACACCAGGAATTCAGCAAAAAGAAAATGCAGTATTTCGATCCTGAAATCAATCAGAACTACATTCCTTACGTAATCGAAACCTCCATTGGTCTGGACCGTATGTTCCTCCTCACCGTATGCAACGCTTACGAAGAAGAAGACCTGTCCAAAGATGGTAAAGAAGATAGCCGCGTAGTAATGCGCTTTCCAGCTAAACTGGCGCCAATGAAACTGGCAATCTTCCCGCTCACTAAAAAAGACGGTTTACCAGAAATAGCAAAAGAACTGATGGATGTATGTAAGCCACACTTCCATACCTTCTATGAAGAGAAAGACGCGATCGGTAAGCGCTACCGCCGTCAGGATGCGATCGGTACACCATTCTGTGTAACCATCGACCACCAGACCAAAGAAGACAACACCGTTACCATCCGCTACCGCGACTCCATGGAACAGGAAAGAATTCCATTAGACAAGATAAAAGAACTCGTTCTTAACAAAATCAACGAATAATCATATTCACTCCGAATATCCGGCGAATGTAATCCGGCCGTCAGGCCGGATTACATTCGCCCCTCAAAAAAATAGCTGGGACCGAAGGTCCCAGCTATTTTTTTGCTATCCATATAATTCCTGATGAATATCATGCCTATCATACCCCATCCCCAATATCCTCCCCTTCGCCTCATCAATCATATTCTTCCACCCACACAAAAAGAAATACGCCGGCTCCCTATTCACCCCCAACAACTCCTCATACACCAAATGCACATACCCCTTCTTCCCCGTCCACCCATCCTCACACCTTGACAAGGTCGGACTATAAGTAAACCCCTCCATCTCCTGCTCCAACTGCCACAACTCCCTCGCATACAGCAAATCACACTCCTTCCTGCACCCATAAATCAAATGTATCGACTGATGCGGTATCTGATGCGTATGTATATGATGCGCCATCGCCCTGAACGGCGCCACCCCTGTACCCGTACAAATCAGGAACAAATGCCTGTCCAGCGTCTCCGGTAGTGTAAACACCCCCAGCGGCCCTTTCACAGGAAACTCACTCCCTACTTTTACCTCATTAAAAAGATAAGTCGTTCCCGCCCCACCTTCCAGCAGCACAATCACCAACTCAAACTCATTCGTCCCATCCGGGGCCGAAGCAATAGAATAACTTCGCCAGCGCTTTTTCTTTTCTTCATGAATAGGTAAGTCCAGGGTTACAAATTGTCCGGGTTTAAAATCAAATCTTTCCAGCTCCCTTATCTGTATCCAGAACCGTCTTGTGTTATGTGTCTCCTGTACAATCCGGGTCACATAACCAGTATACCAGTGGTCCAGCATATTTAGTGGAATTTGTTACTTAAATATCGCGAAAAAACTCATTCCCTCCGGCCCGCCCACGATTTTTTCCGAAACGAAAGGCCGCTTTCATCAGGTCAAAGAATGATCAATAATTCGTAACTTTGCTCCCCTCATGAATATACAGGCTGTATTACAACTGTACCAGCGAGACACCCGCCTGCAACAGCTGGTGAAAGGGATTCATTTGTCCGATCCACAGTATTTCCAACTAACAGGATTAACCGGTAGCACCCCCACATTTATCGCAGCAGGCGCGTGGGAACTGGCGCCTTCCGTTAATCACCTGTTCATTTTAAATGATAAAGAAGAGGCTGCCTATTTTCATAATGACCTTGAGCAACTCAGTCAGGCACTCGATATTTTCTACTTCCCGGATTCATTCAAAAAGGCCGGTCAGTTCAGCGATCTGAATAGCAGCCATAGCATGCTGCGTACCGAAGCCCTGATGAAATTTTCCGGCGATAGCAATAGTATCCATAAAAAGATCCTCGTCACCTACCCCGAAGCACTTTGGGAAAAAGTAGCAGCCTCCGTAGCTTTCAATACCAACATGGTCCAGTTGAAGGTAGGCGATGTGCTCAAAGTGGACGATCTGCTGGAAAAGCTCGTCAGCTGGGGCTTCAGCTTCACTGACTTCGTATACGAACCGGGGCAGTATGCCCTCCGTGGCGGTATTCTCGACATCTACTCTTTCGGTAATGAAAAACCTTACCGTATAGAGCTGTTCGGAGAAGATGTCGACTCTATCCGCATCTTTGACCCGGAAACCCAGCTCAGTGAACGCAAACTCACCCAGGTCACCCTGATAGCCAATATGGATACCCATAACCTGGACCATCACAAGACCTCCCTGCTGGAATTCCTGCCTGCCAATACCGTCATCTGGATGAAAGACCCGGCATATGTGCAGGATGTGATTTTGCAGCTGGAAGAAAAGATGGAAGCATTCCTGCAATCCGGCCAACAGGTAAGGATTGACGAAGACGAGAAGATGGAACTGCAGCAGGAAGATTTTGTAAAAGCACACCTGCTCATGCAGCAGATACTGCAAAGGCACTGCATCATCTTTGGCTCCAGGCTCTGGTGGGAAGAAACCAACCGTGCATTCACCCCCCTGAACTTCGAAACACAGGAGCAACCCGTCTTTAACCGGCAGTTTGAAATGCTGATCAAAGACCTGGAAACGCATAATAAAAATAAATATAACCTCTTCATCTTCGCCGAAAATGCCCGTCAGCTGGAAAGGCTGCGCAGCATCTTCGAAGACCTGAAAGCGACCTTTACATTCTTCCCAATCCCCGTGCCGGTGAGCCATGGCTTCATCGATCATTCATTGAAGCTGGTGTGCTATACAGATCACCAGATCTTCCAGCGTTACCACAAGTACAAGGTAAAGCAGGCATACAACAAGAATAAGGCACTTACCATGAAGACCCTGCGCGAATTGCAGTCAGGCGACTTCGTGACCCACATCGACCATGGGGTAGGTATGTACAGCGGCTTACAGAAAATAGAAGTAGGTGGCAAAATGCAGGAAGCCATTCGTATCATTTACAAGAACAACGACCTCCTGTATGTGAACATCAACTCCCTGCACAAGATCAGTAAATTCACCGGCAAAGAAGGGGTAGAACCCAAAGTGAATAAACTGGGCAGTGATGCATGGGATAAGCTGAAAGAAAAAGCGAAAACACAGGTTAAAGATATCGCCAAAGACCTGATCAAACTGTATGCAGCACGCAAGGCCCAGAAAGGGTTTCAGCATGCACCGGATACTTACCTGCAAACAGAGCTGGAGGCATCCTTCATTTATGAAGATACCCCTGACCAGAGCAAGGCTACTGCCGATGTGAAGAGAGATATGGAATCGCCGGCACCAATGGACAGACTGGTATGTGGTGATGTGGGTTTTGGTAAAACGGAAGTAGCAGTACGTGCAGCCTTCAAATCTATCGTAGATGGCAAGCAGGCGGCCATACTGGTGCCTACTACCATTCTCGCCTTCCAGCATTACAAAACATTTGCAGAGCGATTGAAAGATTTCCCCTGCACAGTGGATTATCTGAACCGTTTCAAATCGGCGAAGGAAAAGAAAGAAACATTACAGCGACTCGCTGAAGGAAAGATAGATATCATCGTGGGTACGCATGCCCTGCTGAGCAAGGATGTGAAGTTCAAAGACCTCGGTGTGCTGATCGTGGACGAAGAACAGAAATTTGGTGTGGCAGCAAAGGAAAAGCTGAAGCATATCAAATTGAATGTAGATACATTGACACTAACGGCTACGCCTATTCCGAGAACCCTGCAGTTCTCCCTGATGGGGGCAAGAGATCTTTCTGTAATCAATACACCACCGCCTAACAGGCAGCCGATTGAAACAGAGGTACACGTATTTGATCATGACATGATTCGTGATGCGATCTATTACGAAACCGAAAGAGGCGGGCAGGTATACTTTGTATACAATCGTGTGAAAGGCCTGGGCGAGATCAGCAGTCTCATTAAAGGGCTGTGCCCTGACTTATCTGTCGCTACTGCCCACGGGCAGATGGAAGGACATCAGTTGGAAGAAGTGATCCTTGATTTCATAGACCGTAAATACGATGTGCTGGTATGTACAAACATCGTAGAGAGTGGTGTGGATATTCCAAATGCAAATACCATTATCATCAACAATGCGCATCACTTTGGATTGAGTGACCTGCACCAGTTACGTGGCCGTGTAGGACGTAGTAACAAGAAAGCATTCTGCTACCTGCTGGCACCGCCCATGAGTACATTGCCTGCTGATAGCCGCAAGCGCCTGCAAACACTGGAACAGCATAGTGAACTGGGTAGCGGTTTCCAGATTGCAATGCGGGATCTGGATATCCGCGGTGCTGGTAACCTTTTAGGTGGTGAGCAGAGTGGATTTATGTCAGATATCGGGTTCGATATGTACCAGAAGATATTGGACGAAGCCATCCGCGAACTGAAGCAGAATGAATTTAAAGATCTCTTTAAAGAGCAGCTGGAAGAGAAGAAGGATTATGTAAGCGATTGTACCATCGATACAGACCTGGAAATTCTCATTCCTGATAGTTATGTAGAAAGCATACAGGAGCGTTTGAACCTGTACCAGGAACTGGATAACATCACGCTGGAAAGTAAGCTGGTTGCATTTGAAGAGGAATTGAAAGATAGATTCGGTCCATTGCCTGACCCGGTACTGGAACTGTTATGCCTGGTGCGTTGCCGCTGGATGGCGATTAAGTTAGGGTTTGAGAAGATGATCCTGAAAGATGAGACACTTCGTTGTTACTTTATCAACAACCCTGATTCGCCTTACTTTACATCGCCTACATTTGATCATATATTGAACTATGTACAGACGCGGGTGAACAATGCAAAGCTGAAGCAGTTAGGTACGAACTTTATGTTAGTAGCAACTAAAATTACTAACATGAATGATCTCTACAATTTCCTCAAAAACATGGAAGACGCCCGCTCGTAATCAAATAGACTTTTTAAGCCGTCCGCAGGACCGCCTCTCAACTTCCAAACACTTTTGCCG